>NZ_QFFJ01000002.1:2400000-3600000 GCF_003308995.1 Chitinophaga flava
GAGGTTTTTTACCAAATACCTTTCTTGTTATCAATCCGTCTTTTTCTAATTGTTTCAATTGCAGACTTAGCGTCATTTCCGTAATGGAAGGTATCTCTTTACGGAGTTCATTATATCTTTTCTCCCCATCTTTGAGATGATAAAGAATTACGGCTTTCCATTTTCCTCCGATCAGATTCATGGTTAAACTAACTGTACAAGGGTAGGCTTTCCCGTTAAATTTTACATAATCTCCAATACACTCTGTTTTCATTTGTCATTCGTTTTAATCTATCTGTTTGGATAGATATTGCAAATGTATCATACTAAAAATAGTCATGCAACTAAAATAATTATAGTACAGAAGACACCGAAGCAGTTCAGAGCCGTAAGACTGCTGATTGAAGATTATACCAGATCCTTTGTAGAGGCAAACCTGTAATGCAACAACCGGTAACTGCTATCGTGCTGGTCCATTTTTCTTTCTCATAGCTATCATTTTTCTGATGTAGATGCCTAATTTAAATTATTTTAATGATTAATAATTATGATGGAAATTTGCACTATCAATAATTAAAATGATACAAATGAAGATATTCATTATCAATGGTGGACAGGTTTTCGCGCATTCCGGCGGGAAGTTCAACGACTCTCTAACGGACTGGACAACAGGATTCCTGGGTCACAAAAGATTCGAATACAGAGTTACCAATATCAGCGACGACTTTGATCCCATGGCTGAAGTGGAAAACTTTAAATGGGCAGATATCGTCATCTATCACACCCCCATATGGTGGTTCCAGGTGCCTAACCGTTTAAAAACGTATATCGATGAAGTGTTCACCGCGGGCCATCAAAACGGGATGTATACCAGCGATGGAAGAAGCCGTAAAAATCCTGCTATCAATTATGGCACCGGCGGACTGATGCAGGGCAAAAAATATATGGTCACTACTTCCTGGAACGCGCCGGATACAGCTTTTACCTTGCCTGGTGAATTTTTCGACCAAAAATCAGTCGATGATGGCGTTATGTTCGGGTTTCACAAAATGAACCAGTTTGTAGGGATGGACAGAATAGAAGGGTTTCATTTTCATGACCTGGAAAAAAATGCTACACAGGAGCGGGTTGACAACTATCGTCATAGCTATCTCAAACATCTGGAAGGAGTATTCACTTTTGAAAAACAATTATCATGAGCATTTATTTGACCGCGATTATCAAAACAAAGACCGAACATCGCGATGAGGTCGTAGCAGTATTACAGAATATGGTAAAGGAAACCAGAAAGGAAGAAGCCTGCATTCAGTATGACCTTCATCAGGGAACCGAAGATGAAAACCTGTTTGTTTTCTATGAAATATGGAAGAGTAGGGAAGGACTTGACAGCCACAACCAGCAGCCTTATATCCAGGCATTTGTTGCTTTGGCGCAGGACAAATTGCAGGAAGCCCCCAAAGTTTATCTGACTAAAAAAATATAAAGAGCAGATTACAGGTCATTGTCCGGCCGCCGGCAGATATTATCCCTTATCGGAATAATTGTGAAATAAACAATTAATAATAAATCGTTCCGGCGGCAGAAAATGACCTGTCATTTTCGGAAAACTATATCATCACAGCGTATTCAGGAAATCATTTTTACGCCGTTGTGAAATCTCCAGCTTGACACCGTTTGTCATGGTCACATAGCCGTTTTTTCCTTTGATATAACTCTTTATGAAACGTAAGTTGATGATCGTAGATTGATGGATGCGGCAAAAGTTATTTGCACCGAGGAGATTCTCATAAAATCCGAGGCCACGGGAGGAGGTGACCTTCATATTGTTCGCCAGGTGAAAAGTAGTATAGCTGCCTTCTGAATGACACCAGATAATATCCTTGAGGTCGAGAAACTCAAACCCGTTGACGGTAGCCACGCTTATTTTCCTGTCCTGGCTGCTTTGCTGGGCCAGGTTGTGTAACAGGGTGTCCACATGCTGATGTCTGGTTTTTTCGTTTATCCGTGTACGTGCCCGGTCAACAGCCTCTCTGAACTCATTGAGGCCAACGGGTTTCAGCAAATAGTCTATCGCCGCAAACTTGAATGCCTTGAGGGCATAATTATCATATGCAGTTATAAAAACCAGTTCAAAGTTCTTTGCAGATAGTTTACGCAGTACATCAAATCCTGTTCCGTCAGCTATCTGGATATCCATGAATACCAGCTGTGGTGCTCTGTTCTCAATCAGCTCTATGCTTTCTGAGATATGGCTGGCGGTGCCAACTACCTCCAGGTCCGGCGCAAATTGCCGGATCAGGTCGCAGATTACATGCATGTTTTTTTCATCATCTTCAATAATAACAGTGGTTATAGTCATAGCTAGTCATTTAATATGGGAAAAGATACGCGGACAATGGTGCCCTTACCGGATAGATTGGATGCTTCTTTATCGATTATTTCCAGCAATATTTTATTCTTTTGGATGGCATTAATGACATCGATCCGGCTTTTGGTGATGCCGGTACCCATGGATATATATCCGGAGAAATTGGCTTTTTGAGCGGTTAACGATGCCCGTATACCGATGCCATCATCATCAATAATACATACCAGGTAGTTGTTTTCCCGGTTGAAACTGATTCTGATATTCCCCGCTCTGTCCACCAGCGGAGTGATACCATGTTTAATGGCATTCTCTACATAGGGTTGAATAATCATAGAGGGGATATTGATAAAGGTAGGATCGATGTCAGGGGTGACCTCTACCACATAGTTCATGCGCTCTCCCAGGCGTACTTTTTCCAGTTCCAGATAAAGCTCCAGTACTTCTACTTCTTCTTCCAGTGTAATGGTGGCAGCAATGCTGTATTGCAGGATATTCCGTATCAGCTTCGAAAATTTGTACAGATATAAGTTGGCATTTGTAATATCTGCCCGTAGGATATGATGCTGTATGGACCCCAGGCAGTTAAAGATAAAATGTGGGTTCATTTGTCCTCTCAGCACTTTCATCTCCAGTTCTGCCATTTCCTTTTTAGCCTGATAGATCTTGTCTTTTTTACGTTGTTGTATCTTGAAATAAACATAAACGGAATACCCGATCAGGGCGCCCGTAAAGAGATAAGTAAAAAATATAAACCAGGATGTTTTCCAGAAGGGAGGGATAACGGTGATGGTGATTCTTTTTACAGGATCGCTTTTATTGCCCCAGCGATCTACGGCCCTTACTTCAAAGGTATGAATGCCGAAGGGCAAGGTGGAAAATTCCAGTACATCGGTAGCGGTACTGGTCCAGTTACTGTCCAGGTTTTTGAACCGGTACTGATAAGTGGTTTGTTTGCCACTCCGGAAAGAAATACCGGATAATTCGATGCGGAGTTTATTTTTTCTATAGTCTATCGCCACCGTATCGCGGGGAACAATTTCATCGTTATCTCTGATAACTGTATTGATATTGATAAGCGGGTTAAGCATGGCACGGGGAGTATCGTTTTTAGACATAAAACAAATTCCCCTGGCGGTGGCGGCCCAGATGTAATTATCGCTGACAGTGGTCTGATTCACATCAGATGAAATAAGTCCGTCGTTTTCTGTGATCCCGGAAATGGAATAGATGGGGGTATTGTGATTCCAGCGATAGATGATGCGGGAGATACCCTGATCAGTGGATACCCAGGCTATATTGCCATCAAAAAATACATCCTTACAAATATCACTCAGTAATCCCTGTTTTTTTCCGATGGTGCTTAGCTGACCGTTTTTCAGTATGTGGAGGCCCTCCGGTGTTGATATCCAGATGGCCGAATCCGGCGCAATATTGATGCGGTTGATAATACCGCTTAGCTGCGGGTATTGTGTGCCCAGGTAGTGAATGGAATCATTGAGCAAGGCGTATACGCCATTCATAGAGCCCCAGTAGTAGTTTTTGCCCAGACCATTGATGCAGGTGGCTTTATGTTTTAACACTGGCCGGGGTTCTCTTTCATGGGGTGTCATAATAAGAATGCCAGCACTGGTGGCAACGGCTATAGTAGTATCGGATATCAGGTGTATTCCTTTAATACTGATACCATGGAAAATGGTTGTACTGGTATTGTCAGCGTTAAGGGAATGAAGCCCGTAATCACTGGCCACCATCAGCTGACGCTGGCCATAGGGCTTGATGTCCATGATCCTGTTATTGAGGTTGCTGCTGTTCCATTGGGTGTATGCCTTGCTTTTTATATCAGGAAGATGTATTTCCAGGATGTTTCCGTTGGCAAAACCTGCCACCATACGGTTTTTATCAATCGTTTTAATGGTTTTTACGTCTTTGGAGGCCAGATCGTTTAGGCCTGACAGATAGTACGCATTCAGATTGGGAAGGTAATAAACCCCGTCATTATGAGTGGTCACCCAATATCCGCCTTCATGGTCTTTTATAATCGATGTACAGTAGGTTTTCGGGAAAAAGGTCTGGACTATCCGGTGGGAGGAGGCGTAGTTGGTTACCCGGATCAGCCCTTTGTCTCTCGAGCAGCACCATAAAATAGAGTCATTCTCGCAGAAAATGGAATTGGTGTTGCGGTAGTTTAACTGAAGAGATTGAATCGGACAGATGACTTTTAACCCTGAGCTGTCTGCTTCATATAAGACCTCCGTGACAAACAGGAGTGAGCCCTTCCTGGTATTATATGTATGCAGAAATTTAATGTTAAAGGGGAAAAAGCCATCGAGATGGAGATAAGGAAAGGTATAACTACGGGTTTTGGTTTTACTTTTTATCGCCAGTTTATAGGTAGAGTCACCTGCCAGTGAGAAGTAAAAATTGACTTTTTTTTCGGTAGACCCTTTTAATAAGGTCGATCGAAGAAAATCATCATCGGGGAAAAAAGTATGATGGGTAAATTTCCATTGATCCGTTTTATTAGACGATACATAATAGCCTTTAACCAGTTGCGTCCCTTCAGAATAACTGCTATGAAGGTAAATGGAGTCCCCGGTAAAGTCTTCCGTAATGGAAAAAACACCTTTACAATGTTTCATACTCCAGATCTTCCCCTCACGGTATAAAGCAGGGATACCAGCTCCGGAGATAAACCACATATTATTATGTTTATCTATGTATAATTTCAGTATTTCATTGTCGGGCAGGCCATCTGCTTTGCTGAAGTTTTTAAATGATTTGCCGTCAAACCGGCTTACCCCCTGGTTGGTGGCAAACCATATAAAGCCGTTTTTATCCTGGAGAGCCTGGTATACAATAGGGCCCGGCAAGCCGTCCTTAACAGTATACTGCGTATAGGATGGGTCCTGACAATGCGCTCTGGCCGCGGTAAGGAATAGTAAGATCAGCGTTAGTCGTATAGTCAGCAAACAAGTATTTAAATGGTGATATAGGCGCATAGATTAGCTAATAATACGGCCCGTCGTGCTACTTTTATGCGATCGGGACACCAGTATTATCGGATAAATATACGAATAAACATATAAATGAATGGACATATGTCGAAAATTGCCATTTTGAATGCAGTTTATCTAGTTTTTGACGCAGATGTAAAATGGAGGTTTTTTCATTGGAAAAGTCCATATATCTTGCTGCCTGTAAGCATTTAACTACTTGACCAATGTATAAAACGACCCATACTCCTGCAGGTGAAAGCCGTTTATTACATATCAGGAAGATTGAATGTTATAGCTAAGCTATTCCTATACCTATACCTAGTAGTGTAGCTAATTATTTAAAGTCATCTAACGGGAGTGCGTTTACCCTTGTAAATACATTGGAAAACACTTCCGGAAGGAAATCACCTGATATTATAAAGTAATCGGGGTGATAAAAATGCGCTGGTCAATGGATAAGGTTGCCGTAACTCCTTCCGCCATTATAAGGTTATTACGCAATTCCATATGTGGATGCAGTCATCCGCCTGTGGAAATAAAAGAGTAATTATTTATCCATTGTATTAGCGCTTACTGGTTAATAAAACAAAGGGCATCTAAGTATGCCCTTTGTTGTTTTTATGTAGTACAAAGAACAGTCTGTCAGCACCGGTAATAATAACCTAATATGGCAAAGATGATCTTTCAATATAACTACGTACGGGCAGGACTGTTAGTCACTGCCTGCCTGCTGGCCATCATGGCTTTTACAGCCGTTCCCCAAAAAAATCCTGTAACCCGGCAGGTCAACGACTATTTTGAGCAGATCCGGCGCAACCCACAGCTACTGACTGCATTTTTTACCGCTATGCCCAAAGGCGGAGATCTTCACCATCATTATTCGGGATCAGTGTATGGAGAAACCTATTGGGAGATACTTTCAGATAATAATGGTTGGATAAATACGACCAGCCTTGAAACAGATACCCCTGGCGCTGTTCACCAGGCCCCATGGAAACGGTTGGCAGAACTGCAGAATGACAGCAGGCTGGACTCCGTTAAACAGGCCTTTTTGAGAAAGGTGTCTATCAAGGATTATGACCCTTCTATAGGTCCACCGGACCAGCACTTTTTCGCCACATTCGGGAAAATGGGTACTGTGGCCTCATTCAGGATGGAAGTGGGATTACGGGAGCTGAAGCAAAGGGCGTTGAAGGAAAATGTTCAATATATTGAAACGATGCTGGGGCAGGTTGACACCGTTGTGAGCCTGCCTGATGGCGCCAACTGGGAAAAATCACTGACTGCGGCTTCGTTGAAGGACAGCCTGGCAGTATTTAATACGCTCAACAAATTACATACGGCGCTGATTTCGGCAGGGGTGGCCACTGCCGCAAAGGGCTATTGTCACCGGCTGGCCGAAATGCATAACAAAGCCCATCCTGATGATAGTTCCTTCATGATACGCTATCAGCTCAGCATCCGGCGGTCGTTGTCCCCCCTTCAGGTATACCGGCGGTTATTGCTGGCTTTTCAGGTAGCCAGCCAGGATACATTGGTGGTGGGCGTTAATCTGGTGACAAGGGAGGATGGGGATGTGTCCATGCGGGATTATAGTCTGCATATGCTGATGTTTGCGGACCTTAGCCGGCGTTATCCCGGAGTGAAGTATGCCTTGCATGCCGGTGAGCTGGCGATGGGCATGGTGAGGCCGGAGCAGTTGCGTTCTCACATTACGGAGGCCGTGATGACAGCCGGAGCTAAACGTATAGGCCACGGCGTTACTATCGCATATGAATCTGATTGGAAAATGGTGCTGCACAGGATGTCGGCTCAGAAGATCCCTGTAGAAATCAACCTGAGCAGCAATGAATTTATTTTAAAAGTCAAAAATGAAGAGCACCCTGTGCTGCTGTATCATTCGCATAAAGTCCCCATCGTTATCGGTACAGATGATGCCGGCGTGCTCCGCACTGATCTCACCCGGCAATATGTGCTGCTGGCCGCCAGATACCCTTCATTACGTTATACAGATATAAAGGAGATGATCAGAAACAGCATCATCTATAGTTTTATACAACCGGCCGCCAGCAAGGAGCAGCAGCTCCGCAAACTGGATACTGCATTGCTGAAATTTGAAGAGCAGGTTCTGGCCTATCGTCAGCATCAACACAACCGATAATAAGCCGCATGAATACAGTGACTCATGCGGCTTTTCAACGATTAAGGCAGAAGATATCAGTCCGGGCATGCTACTGGTTTTCTGCTTTTTTCATAAAAGGTTTGGAGTAATATCAGTACCAAAGCGGCCACACCAAACACACACATGGCCCAGGGCGTACTGCTCACGCCATATCGGCTGATGACCCATCCACCCGCTAATGTACCGGATGATATACCCAGGTTACCAAATGAAATGGAAAGGCTATTGGCAAACTCCGGTGCTTCCCGGGCAAAAGCAATCATATAGGCCTGCCCGGTGAGAAAACAAGGCGTATGCAGGAAGCCCCACAGCGCTATCAGCAGTACCGTGCTAAAAGATAGAGGACCGGAATAATAGATACCTATAGCCGTTAGCGTTAGTCCTCCCAGAAAAACAACCGTTGTTCCGGTAAGGCTTTTACCCATTGTCTTACCTGCAGTAAAATTACCCAACACGCCCATCACGCCAAACAATAACAGCATGCCGCTGATGGTGCCGGCACTCATACCATTTACTTTACCAAGGTAATCGGCGAAATAGGAATAGGTGGTGAACATGGCCGCATTCATCAGGAATACCATCACCGCACTGATGATGAACGCCGGCTTCTGAAGAATCAGCAATTGATTGCCCAGCGGCTTCCTTTCCGCTACAGGCATGGAAGGCAGCATAGTCAGTATACAGGTCAGGGCTGACAGACTAACTATACTCTGTACCACAAACGATGCCTGCCAGTTCCCGAACAGGTCTGCTATATAAGTGGCAAAGGGTACTGTTGTCACGGTGGCAATACCGATTCCTCCCAATACAATGGCCATCATTTTATGCTCGTCTTTTTTATCCGCAGCACCGGTGGCAGCAGCGATAGCGGTAGAGATATAAACCGGCTGCAGAAAAGCAGGCAGCATTCTGGCAACCAGCAACAGCCAGAATGGTGGCGATAGCAGAGAGATGATTCCCGAAATCAGGAAGAGGCCAAGGCTGAGCGCCATTATTTTTTTGCGGTTGAATCCGGACATAAACAGTGTCATAAATGGTCCTGCAAGCGCAATCACCATGGCAAAGGCACTTAGCAGCAACCCGGCTTTATCTATACTGATGGCATAATACTGTGCTACCTGCGGCAGGATACCGATGACACCAAATTCTGTTGTAATAACGCCCAACATTCCCAAACATCCTATGTATGCAATCTTTTTCATCATCACCTAACATTATTGTATTGAAAAATGATCGCTCAGGAAATCCGCTGCCTCTGCTATGGCCTGTTTCGCATCGCTGATGATGCCTCCCATCTGAAAGAAACCATGGATCATTCCGGGATATTCAGTCAATCTTACGGTTACTCCGGCAGATTGCAGTTTTTGTGCATATTGTACAGCTTCATCTCTTAAAGGATCATATTCCGCAGTAATAATCAGGGTAGGCGGAAGTCCTGTAAGATCGCTGGCCAGCAGGGGAGCTGCATCCGGATCATTCCTCTGAGAAGGAGAGGGGGTGTACAGGTCCCAGGCTATTTTGGCGCCATCCAGTGTGAGATTAGGTCCGTCTGCAAACAATTCCCATGATAGCGTGCTCAGTGAAGAATCTGTAACAGGATAGATCAATACCTGACAAGGGATATTTATTCCCAGTGTTTTTACAGCCTGTCTGGTGACGGTAGCTGCAAGCGCGCCACCGGCGCTGTCTCCGGCCAAAGCGATCCGGCCTGGATCTATACCCAGGGCGGTAGCATTTTCAATGACCCATTTTAAAGTCTCGTAACAATCATTTAATCCATGAGGAAACGGAAATTCAGGCGCCAGCCGGTAATCGACGGCAATAAACACGGCGTTTGACAACCGGGCTAAAGTACGTACAGGCCGGTCATGTGTTTCAAGATTCCCTGCATTAAACCATCCACCATGGAAATACACTACGGCCGGAAGCTGCGGCTGATCAGACGGCCTGTAAATACGAACATGGATATCTCCGCTAGCCGATGGTATGTAGACGGTTTCAATGTTAAACAGTGTTTCCGGCTCTCCGGCCATAGGGATAAAACCTTCATAAAACTTCCTGCCTGCCAGCACTGCATCTTCCATTTCCGGCATAGGGATGGATTGAATATATTCCAATGCGGAAACGACTTCGGGCGATAATATCAGTTGATCGTTCATCTGTTTTTTATGCAAAAATGCGATGAAAGGGGTCATAAAATAAAATAGTATGATTTATCATCCTCATAAAATTATTTATACCTTCATGGTATGGTAAATCTGGAATGGTATAGAACATTTAAAGCGGTGTACCAAACAGGATCACTGACAGCGGCATCCAAAGCGCTTTTTATATCGCAGCCGAATGTAAGCCAGCATTTGTCTGCATTGGAGGCGTATATGGGGAAACAGCTTTTTGAACGAAAACCTAAACTGGTCCCCACAGATGATGGCAAACTGTTTTACACGCAACTGGTAGGACCGCTGGAAAAACTGGAACACCTGGAAGTTTCTTTTTCTGCAATGAGCAAAGGACAGCCATTTCCAACTATCCGTTTGGGTACGGTAAAAGAGGTGTTTCATACAGTAGCCCTGTCAAAGCTGGCGGCATTCCCTGCGGATATAGTCACCTCATTCGGACTAACCCAGGACCTGCTTGTTAAGCTGAGTAACGGAGACCTCGATTTTGTAGTAGCCACTCAACGGACAGATAAAAAGGATATTTTTTTTGAACCGATCCTGACAGAATCCTTTGTGATAGCCGGTAATCCGTCGTTGGATACAAAGCAGTTCCGGGCGCTGATAAAAAAGAAAGACCTGCTAAAAGCGGAAGAATGGCTGCAGCAGCAGGATTGGTATGCCTATAGCACCGATCTGGCCATTATACGCAGATTCTGGCTCACTAACTTCAAAAAAAGACCGCCCATCCAACCACGTTTCGTTATTCCGGATATGAATACTATTTTGTTGGCCATTAGCCAGAACGGAGGCCTTACCATTGCCGCTGATTATTTGGTTAATGAAGCCAAAAAAGAAGGCCGGATTGCAGAAATATGGAAAGGAACAATACCAACCACCAACGTCCTCTATCTGGCTTATGATAAGGCTAAAACGACTACCAAAAAGGTAGAACTGATCAAATCGTTATTTTTATAAGTCTGCGTATATAAAGTGAACATGAAAAAATTCCACACTATTATGATGAAGCCGGTTATCTGGCTCTTTTTGCTGTTGAGTACCGGCGTATCTGCCCAAACAGCTGTCTCCACCGGGTCCTGGACACCGGACAATGGAAATGGCACTTTCAAAAATCCGCTGATGTGGGGAGATTGGCCGGACCCCGATATTATCCGTGTAGAGGATAAATTTTATTTTATCTCTACCAGTATGCATTATGTACCTGGTTGTCCTGTTGCTGTTTCCAATGATCTGGTAAACTGGACCATGGCCGGATATGCTTTGGAACGTTATAATGAAGATCCCCGGTATGATCTGAAGGGAGGCAACAAATATCTGAATGGGTCATGGGCCGCTACAATCCGCCACCATAAAGGGTTGTTTTATGCAGGTTTCTGTACGCCGGAAATGAATGGTGAGAAAGGACATTTCTCTATGTGTACGGCGAAGAAGATAGAAGGGCCCTGGACCCGGACTATCTTTCCTGAATATCTTTATGACCCCGGATTGTTTTTTGATGATGATGGGAAAGTATATGTGGTGCATGGTCAGCAGACAATTTATATCACAGAACTAAACAGTGATGCCTTATCGGTAAAAACGCCACAGCGAAAAATTTATGACAACCGCTCTTTCCCTTATCTGGAGGGATCTCACATGTATAAAGTAAATGGTAAATATTATATTCTGGGATCTACCGGCGGTACCCGTGGACGACAGGTATGTTTGCGTGCCGACAGTATTTACGGACCTTATGAATCAAAGGTGGTGATACAGGACGATCATAGTTATCCGGGTAATGGTTTACACCAGGGAGGGATGGTGCAGTTGAAGAATGGAGACTGGTGGTTTATCATTATGCAGGACCGTGGTCCTATAGGACGTGTACCTAACCTGGAGCCGGTTTCCTGGGTAGATGGATGGCCTATGATCGGCGTTAATGGCAAAGGGGTGGATACCTTCCCCAAACCCAAAGTAGACAAGGTTTCCCCGATCCGTGTGCCGGCTTCTGCGGATGAATTTAATTCATCCCGGTTGGGTTTGCAATGGCAATGGAATCATAATCCCGACAATGCCAATTGGTCATTGACAGCGCGGCCTGGCCATCTCCGCCTGAAAGCGGGAATGGCCGCTAACCTCGCCGAAGCCCGTAATACGCTTACGCAGCGGGTAGAAGGTCCTTATTCGGAAGGCAGGGTGGAGCTGGATGCTGCCGGGCTGAAACCCGGTGATGTAGCAGGATTGGGTGTGTTTCAGTTTCCCTATGCTTATGTGGGAGTACGTCAGAAAGATAAGGGAAGAGAACTGGTAATGGTCAACAACGATAGTACGATAGCGGTGGTGGGCCTTCATACCGGTAAGGTGTGGTTAAAAGCGCAGGTATATGAAAAAGACTTTACCGCCACTTTTGCCTACAGTACAGATGGTACTCACTTTATTCCGTTTGGTAATACGCTGAAGATGGGACTGGGCCTGGATTGGACAGCCAATCGGTTTGCCCTGTTTAATTTTAATACCACTTCAGAAAAAGGTGGCTATGCCGACTTTAACTGGTTCCGCCGCTGATATGGATATTTACAGCATGCAGGAGAGAAACCCTTCTGCATGCTGTAACCAGAAGGTAATACTACTTCTTCTGCGATTCCATCATCATTCGGGCAAAATGCGGATTCATTTCTGTAATGCGGCCGGTGTTGAATGAAAGCCCTATAGATCCTGGTGGAGGCACAGCTCCGCCCAGGCCCATACCGGAAACGGAAAAATACAAAGCAGCCTTACCATCTTCCCCTTTGATGGTCCACCATGCACCGGTGACACCACCCTTGTTGAGTTTCAGTTCAGTACCTGTCGGCGTTTCATATCGTAGAAAACGGCTGGCAGGAATCTCCACCTCTTCACTATTTACCTTTACAGGCATGGCTTTGCCTTTGTTACCGAAGAGATATACCACATTTTTTTCTTCCCGGTCTGTATTTCGCTGCAGGGCTTCGTCGGAGGCCAGGTACAGGTCGAGGATCAGTTCGGGTTTGCTGGAATCCGTATCGGTAAAGGACCGGAATATGAATACGTTGGAACCCAGTTTATTGGAACGGTTGCCGGCATGGATCCACAGCTCCCATAGCGACCTGCCACCCATGGCCGATGCCTTTGATGACAGCGTAGCTACATATTCCAATCCGGCCGTGTCGGCGGGATTGTTCCAGTAAATGAATGAGCGGTGTTTTCCTTTGCGCTCGAATGTTTCGGATTTCCTCAGTATATCTATGTTCTGACTATACGCGCGGCTACAGAAGAGGAATAGGCAAACGAATATCAGGTATGGGAGCTTCATACGAAGTATTTCTTCTAAAGTAAATAAAAAAATTGCGGATATGCAATGGCTGATGGCAGAGGAGTGATGGTACAGTCGGATAATTTTTATGCTGCTGATTCTAACGGAAATATCGAACAGATAGTGTGTTTGTTTGTTTTTCTTTATTTGTTAGGTTTGTTAGGCCATCATTCGAAAAGGCTCGCTGTGCCTCAGTTTGGTGTGCTTTTCCTCAGAAACAATATTAACAACGAAGTAAAACCCCACGTAACATGAAACCCTATTATGCAGAAGCCATTGCTGGTACTTTAAAATCCAAACCGATGGGCAGCACCACCTTAGAGGTGAAAATCCAAAACTTTCTGAAAGTGCATGTCATTTTCTTTTATGTATCTGATACAGGGCTGTTGCTGGATGTTCCATCCAATAAAATCGTGCCGTCCGGTACCGGAATATTTCGTGCACCATTTGTTACAGGCTCATACCTGGTAGTGAAGAGTCTGTCAACCGGAGGATTCATAGGCGTATTCGCCCTGGATACCGCCATTAAGGAGTATTACATTATGCCGGCTATGTTAAGTAATCCTCAGGACATCGGGCAAATTCCGGAGCCTACAACAGAATGTATAGTACCTAAAGACTCTCAGCCGGTGGTGGTGGGTTACGGCGTATGGGGGAACCGTTCGTTTATAAGAGAACAGTCGTGGCAGAAAATGGCTGATTCCTATACATTGGCCCCCCGTGAAACCCGTACCGTAGGCAGTACCTTCACCAGTGGTATGACACAAACCAGCTCCACGGAAGAATCTGTCAGCAAGGCTTTGAGTATAGATACCTCTCTCGGATGGGGGCCTATCTCTTCCAATATTTCCATGAGCCTGAATACAACTTCTACCAGCATGCAGAGTTATACCATTAATCAGGAGGAAACCAGCTACGAATCATCTGAAGTGACCAACACCAATGATTTCCCGGTGATGAATGTCAGATGGCAGCTTTGCGATACAGTGACTATTTTCGATCTGGTAAAGTCTGCAGAAGCAGCAGCGTCAGTTATTTCGCGAGTGCCTCCTTCAATCGTTAAATCCTATAACCTTCAAAAACTGGTCAAAGCAGAGGAGCCCCCTGCCTTATCCACTGAAACCTTGAAATGGTGGATGTCTCAGCAGAAAGAAAAATGAATACAATCATCTAATCGTATTAGCCATGATATATATTTTTCATCAGAACATGAAAAATTATGGAGGTAGCGGTGGTAAAGTAGATAGGACGGCCATATTTTACACTGCATTCAGGCGCATCAGAAGTAGCTTTGATGAAATAAAAGTTGCAGGATTCACAGAAATCACCAATAACTCTTCAGCAACTACCGGGTTGAGAAAGTTGGTGGAAGGGCTGTTTGGAAAAATCCGTGCTGGCGGCGGGCTTCATCAGCTTGCTGTGGTAAACTGTGGCAGGACTGCATTAGGCAGAACGGAGTATGTTGGATATGCCGTAAAAAGGAATATCACTATCAGGGGGTTCGGACGAATCTATGTTCAAACCGGCTCAAAAGTGGTGGTGGATGAGGCGCCTGTGACTACGGGTGTTTCTCCGCAGGTAGACGTTAATGGCAGAAAGTTTAAAGACTGGGCAAAGACCATGTCTACAGACGCGCTGGCCGATTATCGTGTGATTGTTTATGCCGCGCTTGAGCTTGGAGATAAAATTGAAGTGATTGGGTTTGTACATAACATGTATACGCTTGACAATAACAGAATGAGTTTTATGCAGATGTTACCAACCATGATGGCGGCTGCCCAGGGAGACGATAACATTTATGTAGGTGGAGATTTTAATGTAAAGGCTAGAGATATTGGCTCCGCCCGCAGAAAAAAGTATTATCATTATTCCAAACCGATGGTCGGCAAACCAAGCGGGAATGATGAAAAGAAGTTTACAGGCGGTGGTACATTGTTAAGCGGACGTTTATATGACTATTGGTTTAGCAATATTGCGAAAAACTCCGCTAGTGCGCCCAAGCCTTATATTGCAACCAATACCTTACGTATGAGAGGTCTTTCAGACCACTGTGGTATCCTGCTTGAATTGCAATGAAATTCATTTGCAAGCGTCATAAAAAAGCGACACCTGTGATCATTCACAGGTGTCGCTTTTTTATGAGTAGATGTTATTGATATATTTTTACCCAGTCAACAATCATCTGCACAGGAAGGTCTGTAGGGTTGACTTTCCCTACCCAGTTGCCACCCAGCTGCTGATCGATCAGAATGTAAAAAGGCTGATCATATGGCCATTGAGACGGGTCCACATCTTTTACTCTCGGATAGGTAAAAGTATCCTGACCATTGAGCTGAAAAACAATCCTGTCGGGATACCAGCTGATGCCAAACGTATTGAACTCAAGCAGGTTCAGTCTGGCCGTGCCAAAATGAGGTGGCTTCCCGGTTTGTTTCAGATTAAGTGTATAGTAGGAGTGAGTAGTCTGATAGATAATACTGTCATGGTTGAGGTGCTCCATGATATCGATTTCTCCATTCCGAGGATAGGTGCCGTATTTGTCCTGTTCTGCCAGCATCCACATGGCAGGCCATGCTCCCCTGGCGCATTCCAGCTTTGCCCGTATTTCAATTCTTCCATACTGGAAAGCGAATTTACCTTTACTCCAGATCCCGCCTGTAATAAAAGGCCGTTTATCCACGGAAGTATCCGGGTTGATGATACCACGGAGATAGAGCAGGCCGTTGTCCAGCCGGTAGCAGTCATCATGGCTGCTCATATGTTTGTTCCAGTCTGATTTTCCCGGTGGGATGCGTGTCCATTTGGTGGTATCCAGCGCCTTGCCATTAAAATCATCCTTCCATACCAGTTTCCATGATTTCTCCTCACGTCCTTCTTTTTGAACGTATAGGTGGTTCCCCGCTCCGGATGGGGTACTGACTTTGCAGGCTGTAAAGGTAGTGGCAGCAAATAGCAATGCCTTCAGCATTTTTTTCATTTGTTCAACTGTTCGGTCTTCTTGAATAAGGGTGAAAAATAGCGCTTTTTTGGCAGGAAGTACCTTTTATCCTGTTGAAGGAAGTTTTACAACGGTTAAAAGAGGGATGTGCTGAAGATGGTACCGCTACCGCAGGGCAGAGAGCGATGATCTGAAACCTGAAACGTATCTGAGGAAGTTGATAAATGGCTACCCGCTACAAATGACTACGTGAACGCATATATTCAGTCGAGAGTGTATCAAGAAACTGAAACAATTTTTCATTCATCTCACTGAAATCATAACTGCGGATTTCGTCGGGTTGCTGAACAAAACGGTGTGTGGTGCTAAGGGCGGGTAGTGCTTCTTCACTGGCAATCAGTGCTTCTATCACTTCCGCATTAAATTCCATATGGCACTGAAATCCATAGACTAAATCAGTGTATTCCACGATTTGTCTGGGGCAGCCCTCACTGGTAGCGATTATTTTGCTGGCAGGAGTGAGGCCGGGCATATCATTATGCCAGTGCCCTACCGGCAGGGAGACGCCGAAATGTTTGAATGCAGGATGTTGCAAACCGGTTTCAGTTAACTGTATCGGATATACGCCAATTTCCTTTTCCGGGCTGTGTTCATATTTTGAACCCAGGGCTTCGCCTGTTAACTGCGCACCCAGGCAAATACCAATCACGGCTTTACCTGCGGTTATACATTTTTTTATCAGATTGATTTCTGCGTATGCATCGAAATGAGCGCATTGGGTGAGGGTAGTATCAGGGCTCTGAGGACCACCCATCACAATGAGCATATCAATGGGATCAATGGCTTCAGGAAGCGGTTGGTTTTCATATACTCTCGAAAAGCTTGCCGTGTGGTTTCTTTTTTGAACCCACTCCAGATAAGCGCCCGGAGCCTCAAATACTTCGTGTATAACAAAATGTATATGCATGTTGGCGATAGTTATTGTACAGTGACGGACTCGTTCCAGTAGTAGCTGTCGGGCGTGGGCCTTTGACCAAAAACGGCCGTACCTACACGGATTATGGTGGCGCCTTCTTCAATGGCTGTTTCCATATCACCGCTCATGCCCATCGAAAGTTCTTTCATGGTTACACGGGGGATGTTGGCAGCAATAATCTGCTGTTGTATGTTTTTAAGTAACTGAAAACACCGGCGCACTTTTTCCGTTTCCGCACTCAGCAATCCGATAGTCATTAAACCTTGTATTTGCAGGGTTTCCAGCCGGGCCACCTTTTGTACCAGGTCCAGGGCTTCATCCGGGCGTACCCCAAATTTGCTTTCCTCTCCGGAAGTATTTACCTGAATCAGCACATCCAGTTTTTTGTTTTCAAAGCATAAACGCTGATGAAGTTTCTCTGCTAAATCCAGGCGGTCAAGGGATTGAAGGCAGGTGACTTCATATTTGAGGAGGTCCTTGATCTTGTTGGTTTGCAGATGGCCGATGAAATGATTTTCGTGAGGGCTGTTTTTCAGCGCTTCGTATTTTTCTTTCAGCTCTTGTATTTTATTCTCCGCAATCAGCGTCTGTCCTGCCTGTAACGCGATCTTAATGCGTTCGGCAGGAATGGTTTTAGTAGCCAGCAATAGTTTTACCTCGCTGGTGCTGCGATGGCTCTTCTGGCAGGCTTGCTGTATTCTATTCCGGATAATATGCAGATTGTCTTCTATGGTTTCACTCATACCGGTGCACTTTGGTTTTTTAGCTCCAGGTCCGCTATCAGTGCAGCTTTTATCTGTGTAAAGGCGTCATCTTTAGCTTCTGCAAATGAAATATCGTAGCGGCGTTTGATTTTCTGCAAACGCTCAGGGAAAGCGGCCAGGATTTTATCGTAATAAACATTCAGTTCAGCAGCGCTGGGCATCTCAAATGATATTCTCAGCTGAAAACGCCTTATCAGTGCCTTGTCTATTATTTCCGCGTGATTGGTGGCGCAAATAAGCAGCGATTGCTGAGGATAATAATCGATCAGTTGAATCAGTGAGTTTACCAGTCGTCTCATTTCTCCTACATCTTTATCATCATCGCCCCGGGCTTTACCTATCTGGTCAAATTCATCGAGAAACAGCACCGCTTTTTCACGCCCTGCTTTATCAAAAACAGCCTTTATATTTTGAGATGTTTCGCCAATACGTGAACATACCACATTGCTGAGGTTGAGTATAAACAGGTTTTTGCCCAATGCATTGGCAATGGCTTTGGCGGTGGTTGTTTTACCGCATCCGGAACTCCCGTGGAGCAATAGTTTGTTGTTGACAGGAAGTCCGTACTGCTGTAGTTCTTCAGCATAGTTGTTTTCCTTGATCAGCTGTATGATCGCGTTGCGGTTATCTTCCTGCAGAAAAACGTCATCCAGTTTGGTTTGCTCTTTGTCTTTAATGATAAGGTCGTAAACAGTCATTGATTGTTTGTGTTATAAAACAACACTCCTGAAGCCGACAGACATTCAGGAGTGTGTATACGTTATTTCAAATCCTCCATGGATGCGCCGAAATTGATATGCAGCACATTACCATTAGATAAAACCAGGGCAGGAACGGATTTTACACCTGCTCTTTCAGCCACTCCGATCTGGGCTTTATCAGTGCCTAAATGTACGACTTCCACCTGGTTTTGAGGAATGAGGTTCAATATATCCTGCTCTGCACTCACGCATACAGGACATCCTGCGTGATAAAATACTGCTTTTGACATTGTAGATTTTTTTAAATGTTTTTGCGCTATCGCAATGTAAAAGTAGGTAGTATCAGGGTCGGTGGCGTGGTCCAGTTTTTAGCTAAAATGATGGTCCAGTTTTATCTCAAAAAGTATTTAACAGGCACATCCATCGTTAAATAAAAAAAGGAAGGGCCAACAGGCTGCCCTTCCTTCATTATGAATAGTTGCTGAGACTATTTAAACAAATGAACAACAAGGTTCAACTCAAAAGTACCATTGGTATAGTTGGCCAGCCCGGAGGTCTGGGAGTTATATACCAGCTGGAACCCCGCTACTGATTTGTAATTGATACCAGCGCCGGCACTGAAACTCCTGGTGGAATGGTACATGGCCATCACGTTGAAGAGGTCTTCGAAGAAAACAAAGTTGGCTCCTGCATCTATGATGTTATCATACCCTTTTATACCGCGGAGGCAAACCTTAGGCTCTATAGAAGTCAGTTGTTCGTCGATATCAAACCGATAGGAGGCCGCTGAATAAAAGAGGGAACGGTTGACACCAAAATCATTGGACTTATCTTTTAACAGGCTGACGAGATTAGGTAATGAAGCCTGCAGGTTTAGTCCTTTACGGGTGAAAGCCATACCAAAATCCGCTTCGAAATAATTGTCACGCCGGTTAAATGCATTGATATTCGGGTCTGTGATATCACCATTGATGGATTTGGTGTCCAGGCGTCTGTTGATGAATGCGCCGGACAGGCCAAAGTGCAACATGCTTAGCTCACTGGCGCTGAGGGGCAGATGATAGGAATAGGTAAAGGCTACTTTGGTGTTGTTCAACAGCCCTGCTTTATCATTGAAGATGTTCATCCCTATTCCGACGCGTTTAAACAGCTTGTAGTCGGCCGTCAGGGCTTTGGCCTGAGGGGCGCCGGGCATATCCGATGATTGCCGCTGGTAGGCGAGATATACGTGCAACCCTGTATCTATGCCGGCCATGGCGGCATTGGCCATGTACTGGTTTAAAAAGTATTGGGCGGCCATCGGCTCATAGAGTTGGGAGGGATTGCCGGCGCTTTGTGCACTGGCGCTGCTGTTGCTGAGCGCAACTGCGCCCAGCAACAGTATATATCTGGCAAACTGCTTCATGATCGGTTCCTTAATTTTCATGAATGATGGTAATAAATCCTTTGAATTGTGGTTTGTTGCTGCCCAGGTCGATGATATAGTAATAAGTACCTTCTGCCAGGCGCTGGCCATTCACGGTGGCGTTCCAGTTGTTGGTATAACCCCGCTGGTGGTATACCATCCGGCCGGTGCGGTCAAATATTTTCACTTCATTCTGCGGGTACATATCGATGTTTCTGACGATCCAGAGATCGTTTTTGCCATCGCCGTTGGGCGTGAGGATATTGGTCGCTTCCAGTTTATAATCTTCTTTTACCGTGATGGTGATTTCTTTGGTAACACTGCAACCGGCTGCGCTGGTAATGGTCACCTGGTAAGTGGTGGTCTGCGCCGGCCTTGCTACCGGTGCTGCAATAGCGGGGTTGTTAAGCCCTGCTGTCGGGTCCCAGGTGTAGGTATCACCACCGGAGGCAGCGAGCACAATACTTTCGCCTTTGCTGATGGTGGTATTGCCATTTGCGTGTACACTACCGTTGGGCATCGGGTTTACTGTAACAGTGCTGCCCGCAGATGTTAACTCGGTATGCGCATAAATGGCTTTTACGGTATAGTTGCCGCTTTGACGCACTAACAGCGAACTGTTGGTGGCGCCAGGTATCAGCACATTGTTACGGTACCATTCGTAGGCAGGGGCGGTGGTAGACTGCAAGGTTACGTTGCTACCTTCGCAGAAGGTGGTGTTGCCGCTGGCAGTAACAACAGGCGGTTTGTAGGCTGTTACATTGATGACCTGTATAACCGCCTGGGCTGCTTCGTAATTGTTATTGCCAGCTTGGGTGGCGGTGATGATGGCGGTGCCGGCATCGCCTACCACAGCGGTGTTGCCATTGATACTGATGACTGCATTGTTATCGCTGGCAAAGCTAACAGGCAAACCGGAGCTGGCCGTTGCAGTGAACGCAAAATCAGGATCGCCCTGGTTTTTGTAGCCGGGAGCAGTAAAGGTTATCTGTTGTGTAGCACGGTTGATGGTGAGCGTACTGCTTACATAAGATATAGAATAGTTTCTGCTGCTGAGGCCTGCAGGGCTGATTACATAAGAACCTGCATTCACAGCTCCTTGTGAGGTACCGCTGTAGCTCAGCTGTCCCTGCAGCATGGAAGCGTTGTCGTTGTTTATCCATCCCGTATAGTCCGCACCGTTACCACCGATATAGGCGTTGCCGTTATAAATGCGGGTATCGTTTTTAGCGGTAACGGTCAGTGCAGCCTTACCGACGTTGAAAGTCTGGGAGGCCTGCGGAGCAGCGTTGTAGTTGCTGTTGCCGGCCTGGTCTGCAACGATGGTTACTGTACCTGCGCCGGTGATGGTTACGGTGTTGCCACTGATAGCGGCAGGCCCGCTGGCTACAGCATAACTTACCGGTAAACCACTGCTGCTGGAGGCACTGATCGTGAAGGAGCCATCACCATAGGTTTTGTTGCTGATAGCGGGGAAGCTGATCATCTGATTGGTGGGCCCTACAGTTAAAGTACCACCTATCAGGGTAAAGGTATAATTGGCGGCGCTAAGGTTGCCTGCAGTGATATCGATAGGATAGGCACCCGCTACACTGCCGGTATTGGCAGTGGTGCTGAGTGCCGGTGCACCGCTTACTACACTGATGTCATCTGCATAAACAAAACCGATGATGGTATAGGTGAGTGCCGGATTATTGATACCGTAGTTCCGTTGTTTGTCATCAGCTTTAACACTGAGAACTGCTGGCGCTACCGAGAAAGTCCTGCTGACAGGGCCGGCCGCATTGTAATTGGCGTCACCACTCTGTGTAGCCGTTACCGTTACAGTACCTGCGCCGGTAATGGTGAGGGTATTGCCACTGATGGTAGCTGGGCCGGAAGTCACAGCAAGACTAACGGGGATACCTGCATTGGAAGTAGCGTTGAGCGTAAACGCTGCGTCACCGTATGTTTTATCGGTTATCGCTGTGAAGCTGATAGCTTGTGCAGCTTTTACTACGGTTAAGATGCCTGCAGTAAAACTGAAGCTGTAGTTGGCTGCACTGAGGCTGCCGGTTGTTACAGTGATGGGGTAGGCGCCCGGGGAGCTGGTGGTATTAGCGCTGGTGCTGATATCCGGAGTACCGCTTATCACGCTGCTGTTTTCACTGTTTACGTAACCTGTTATCACATAGTCGAGCGACGGGTTGGCCAGGTTGTAGGCTTTTGTTTTATTGTTGGCAGTAACGGTCAGTACTGCTTTATTGATGGTAAAGGTTGCAGACACCTGTTGGGCAGGATTATGATTGCCATCACCCGCCTGATTGGCGTTGATGGTCACCGTACCTGCGCCGGTAATCGATACGGTATTACCGCTGATGGTGGC
This sequence comes from Chitinophaga flava, assembly GCF_003308995.1. NCBI lineage: Bacteria > Pseudomonadati > Bacteroidota > Chitinophagia > Chitinophagales > Chitinophagaceae > Chitinophaga > Chitinophaga flava. Next base: position 2,422,162 of record NZ_QFFJ01000002.1, read on the forward strand.
CGGTCCGCTGGCAACGGAATAACTTACCGGTAAACCACTGCTGCTGGAAGCACTGAGAGTGAAAGAACCATCGCCGTAGGTTTTGTCACTGATGACAGGGAAGCTGATCGTCTGATCGGCAGGTACTACGGTTAGGGTGCCACCTGTCAGGGTAAAGATATAGTTGTTGCTGCCCAGGTTGCCGGCGGTGATACTGATAGGATAGGTACCCACTGCACTACCAACGTTGGCGGTGGTGCTGAGTGCCGGTACCCCGCTTATTACGCTGTTATCATCCGCATAAACAAAGCCGGTGAAGGTATAGGTTAAGATCGGATTATTGACGCCATAGTTCCGCTGTTTGTCATCAGCTTTAACACTGAGTGCTGCTGGTGCTATTGCGAAAGTCTTGCTGACAGGGCTGGCTGCATTGTAGTTGGCATCGCCGCTCTGTGTAGCCGTTACCGTTACAGTGCCTGCTCCGGTAATGGTGAGGGTATTGCCACTGATAGTAGCAGGACCGGAAGTCACGGTAAAGCTAACCGGTAAACCTGCATCGGAGGTGGCGTTGAGTGCAAATGCCGCATCTCCGTATGTTTTATCTGTTATGCCCGCGAAGCTGATAGCCTGTGCAGCTTTTACTATGGTTAAGGTACCATCGGTGAAATTGAAACTATAGTTGGCAGCATTGAGGTTGCCGGCTGTTACACTGATCGGATAGGTACCCGGTGTGCTGTTGGTATTGGCGCTGGTGTTGATGTCAGCGGCACCACTTATCACACTGCTGTTTTCACCGTTTACATAACCTGTTATCACGTAGTCCAGCGACGGGTTGGCCAGGTTGTAGGCTTTTGTTTTATTGTTGGCGGTAACAGTTAGTACTGCTTTGTTGATAGTAAAGGTTTGTGTCTCCTGTTGCGCAGGGTTGTAATTACCATCACCCGCCTGATTTGCGTTGATAGTGACAGTGCCTGTGCCGGTGATCGTCACGGTGTTGCCACTGATGGTGGCTGGGCCGCTGGCAACTGAATAGCCGACGGGTAAACTACCGGTACTTGTGGCGTTCAGGGTAAAGCTGCCGTCACCATATGTTTTGCTGCTGATAGCGGGGAAATTGATCGACTGCGTAGCAATCATTATGGACAATGATCCGACATTAGGTACTATTGTATAGTTGGCTGCACTCAGAGAGGCTGCATTGGTGACAGTGATAAGATAGTTGCCTGGTGTGCTGTACAGGCTTGCAGTGGAGCTAAGCGCTGGTATGCCACTCACAACGCTCTGGTCATCTCCATTTACAAAACCGCTGTAACTGTAGGTCAGTGCCGGATTGTTTTGTCCATATGGTCTGGTTTTGTCGTCTGGCTTTATGATCAGCGATGCTTTGCCAACAGAGAAGCTTTTCGGAACCGGAAGAGCCGCATTGTAGTTAATATCACCGCTCTGTGTAGCCGTTACCGTTACTATACCGCTACCTGTGATCGTCAGCATATTACCACTGATAGTGGCGGGTCCGCTGACGCTGTAGCTTACGCTAAGACCTGCGTCACTGGTAGCATTCAGCGTGATAGGTGCTGCGCCATAGGTTTGGTTGCTGATGGTCGGGAAAGTGATAGTCTGGCCTGCCTTGGTAATAGTTAAGGTTGCATTGGCAAAGGTAAACTGGTAGTTGACGGCGCTCAGTGAACCATTTTGTATAGTAATAGGATAAGAGCCGGGGCTGCTGGTGATATCGGCGGTTGTGCTGATAACCGCGCTGCCACTAACCACGCTGTTGTTTTCTCCATTTACAAAGCCAGTGATGTTATAATCTAGTGTGGGATTAGTCTGGTTATAAGCCCTTGTTTTGTTAAGGGCGGTTACTGTAAGTGTAGCTTTGCTGACGGTGAATGTTTGAGTAACGGATGTTGCTGCCAGGTGGTTGGCGTCTCCAGGTTGTGCGGCTGTTACGGTTACATCGCCTGCACCGGTGATGGTGAGTGTGTTACCACTAACGGTAGCGGGGCCGGAAACCACTGTGTACTTAATAGGCAGACCTGCGTCTGAGTTCAGTGGCAGCTGAATAGGTACGCTTCCGTATACTACACCGGATGGCGCATTGAAGGTGATGGTTTGTGGCGCCTGGGTAATAGTTAATGTACCGTAGGCAACAGTGAAACTATAGTTATCGGTACTGGCACCGCTTACATCTATGGTGATAGGATAGGTACCTACCGGGCTGCTTTGTGTGGCCGCTGTAGAACCGGTTACTGTTCCGCGAACAACAGAGACATCCTCATTATAAACAAATCCGGTATAGGTGAGCGGGAATGCTGGATTCGCTGTGCCGTATACTCTGGAAACATTGTTGGCGGTGATGAGGAGCGGTTTTTTAAGGACCGTCAGCGACTGCGTAACGCCGGGACTGGTAGCCAGGTAGCCATTGGTGGCAGCAGCATTGGCGGCAATTTGTGCTGTACCGGCACCGGTGATTTTGATTTTGCCGGACACAATATCTGCAACGCTGATATTGCTGGATGTGTACAGAATAGCACCGTCACCGGAAGTCGTTGCCAGCGGATCGATGTTGTTATCGCCGTAGGTAACAGTAGCGAATGCCAGGAAGGTAACAGTTTGTGCTACTGCCTGGTATTCATAGGCACCAAGGTCGATGGTTTTGTTGTTGATACGGGGTGCTCCGGCCAGGTCTGTAGTACCTGCCTGTACCGTATAGCCGTTGTTGTTAGTTTGCGGATCTCCTTTATTGATAGCAAAATTACTTACCTGCAGACGGAGATCGCCACCGTTCAGGTTGACGAATTGTACGGCTGGCGTACTCTGTGAAGGAGTGTTGTTGGTATAATAGTCATTGTCTATTATACTATAGTTGTAGGTGGTAAAACTACCGGCCGCGAAACCTATTGCCGGGCTGCCGTTACTACTGTTGATAATAGTATTATAGGTGTTCATTGCGGTCTTAACGAGAAAAAGACCGGAACCGGTAGGAGCATTGTTGCCGGCAATGGTGACATTGGTGAGTTTCAGGATACTGTAATTGGCGGTAATAGCGCCTCCGGTGCTGGAGGCAGCATTGCCGGAAAACGCACAGTTTATCAGCTGTACAGTACTATTATTGGCGCTGTTGTTATACATGGCTCCACCGTTCGCACTGGCCTGATTCCCGTTAAAACGTGTATTCCTGATCGTGATATTGCCGTTGCTGGTATAAATGCCTCCCCCATATATATCTATAAAGGCACCAGAAGCATTGCCGCCAGTGATAATTACACCGTCAAGAAGGGTAGATACATCTGTGTTATTGACTTGTAGCACATGGTAGCTATTGTTGCCCCGGATATCAGTAGCGTTGAGTGTGATGCCTCCGGTGAGTATATCGTTATTGTCGATGTCGCCGCTAAGTATAACAGGATTGTTTGGGATATTACGTTGGGAAGGATTTGTTTCGGTACCTGCGAAGCCACCATATACCGCTACATTGGACGGTATTACAAATGAGATACTGCGATCTGTGCCGGCAGTGGGTTTGTAGGTGCCTTTGGCTACCCATATCTGCGTGATATTGCTTGCGGGATCGGCGGCTGCATTGAGCGCATCGCGCAGTTCCTGCAGGGGAGCGCTCCAGCTGCTGCCATCACCGGGAGTGACCGACTGGTTGTTGACATACACTACGCCTGCCGCACTGGGATTGACGATGGTCAGATTACAGGGGGCTGTTTTTTTAAGGTCAAAAGGTACTGGTGATGGTGCTGCCAGGGAGTAGTCTTTATTCCAGTTGGTAGTGTCCTGCAAAAGTGTCCGTAACCTGTTAGGGGTACCTGCGAGGTAACTGCAGTTGTATCTTGCGTTCACTGCGTTGACGCTGGGAAATGCCAGTGTAGCGGTAGTCCCCGGCTGAACGGAACGGGAAGAGGTAAATTCACAGATATCCAGTGATGATTCCCAGGTTTTCCGGTTTACATTGATACCGGCTATAATGGTAGGAGAGCCCAGGTTGCCGGTAAAGGCGAACAGCTCATCGCCGGCGAGTCCCAGGCTGATGTATTTCCTGGAGCCGGCAGGTGCCGCTGCGGTGGCCTGGGTAGCATTTACAGCTGTGATGGTGCCGATGGAGGCGGAGGGGGAAAATTTACAGGAGATGACCACCTGTTGCCCTGCCTTGATAATACTGCCGCCGGAAGACCACATGATCACACCATCTGTTTGTGAACCAGCGTTGGCACCGCAGGAGAGCGACTGAAAACCACTCCCGGTCCAGCCAAGATCGGTAAAATAAATACTGGTGTTGGCAGGACAATCACGTAAAAGCATAAACGAAAAAACATCGTTTTGTACGCTGCCGTTATTGTCATCGTCAAAAATATTGATACCGGTAAATAGTAGGTCGCCAGGGCCTATGCTCTGCGCATTGGCAAATGGGGCCATACCAATAAACAATAGTAGGCATATTACTGTCCTGAGTAAAGTTAACTTCATAGACGGAAGTCTTTGGTATAAGGAATATATCATTATTACATCCTGTATCAGGATGCGGTGTTTATTTGAAAACCCTCTCTGCCCTGTATCAGGCGCAGAGATAGGTGTTGATCCAGCCGGAAGATGCGCCCTGAAGTTTCGTATTCACTATTTCCTGCCAGGTATGCAGGGTATTATCAATGCTCCCTATAATCTGAGGTTCAAACTGTTCATTCATCTGTATCAGCCAGGATGGTCCTATCATGTGATGAGTAGCTGTGTCCATCTGTAACGAGCCCCGCGGACTGTCCAGTGTTACCTCTTTCATCATTTCCAGTATATTTCTGGCCTTGAAGTGATGGGTGTCTGCGGTGCGCAGGATATGTTCCAGGATGATACCGGTGTCCCAGCCGTGCAGGGCAGGGATGTTGGCTTCGCGGCCGGTATGCTGAAGGTATTGTGTTTTAAACAAGGTATTGGCTTCACTATCAATCACTGGTGTCCAGGGAACATAACCACAGAGCTGGAAAGGCAGCTGCAGCGGGCCATGTGTTAACGGGAGTGTTTCGTCCAGTAACATAGGGCTTCCGAAGATACGAAGGGGGCTGATGCCGGCGTGTTGCAACTGTTGCAGGAAACAATGTGCCAGATCGCCGTTGAATAATGCGAGCAACGTTTGTACGTCGGCGTTAGATCTCAGAAATTCCTGTAATGGTGCGCTGTTAAACTCGCTGACTTTATATTGGCTGATAAAATTGTAGGCTACGCTGCCTCCTTTGTCGGCATACGTTTGTGTCATAGCGTGACAGTGTGAGTATCCCCCATCATAAAACGAAGTGCAGACGGCAGCACTGGCAGCCTTTGTGGCAGCGTATTCGCCGGTAAGTCTGCAATGAACGGTATTGTTCAGGGTATGGGAAAGCACGGCGGGATGCGGTTCCCATTCGTGCATATACTTGGCACCGTTGTGTACCAGTATCACCAGTTTGTTGAGCGCTTTGGCCAGATCGGCAATTTGTTTCAACGAGTCCTGGTCTGCATATACCAGCAGTATATCTACCTGTTGTTCCAGCAACAGCCGTTCTGCTTCCAGCATCACCACATTCGCATCGGTACCATATTTAATCTGCCCGCTGACCAGCTCCGCGCCTGTTTGCCGGTATTGGAGGTAAGCTTCTGTGCCAGCCAGGAAATCGTGCTGTAACAACAAGTGAAAGGTTGATCTTGGTAATAGTGCTCCTATCTTCATGGCTGCAAAATCAGAATGGGTAAGGAAAGATGCCGTACAGCGAGATGATATAATTAACCGCGGTATAAGGCTGCATATTCTCTTTGGGCTGGCCACCACCACCATATTCTACCTGCATGAAGGTATTAGGTGTTGGAGCAGTATTGGCTACCCGCGGGCTGACCTTTAAGGGGGCCATATGGTTGGTGGGGTGCGGGTTGGTGCTGTATACCTGTTGCCCGCTGGTAATGGCGGTGTAGTTATTATCAGGAGACAACAGCTTACCTGGATTTTCACCCAGGGTAGGCATGTATACATTGCCTGCAATAGTATGTTTATGAGCAGGAAGCTGGTTGGTTGTAATCGTTACCTTTTCCAGTCCTCCGGAATCTCCGATGGTATAGGTTTCGTTGCCTAGTGTGCCCATGTGCAGGGGAACCCGGCCCCGCAGGTCTGGTAGTGCAAATGTTGAGATACCGTCACCACCATAAGTGTTACCAATTAGCCGAAACAGCGGATCATTATCCGAAATGTTGAGGAGTTGTCCCCAGCAGAACGCCCATCCTGCCGGCTCAAAGTTGCCGGCAAATATTCTTATTTCTCCTATAAAAGGCTGCATTGTCTGTATTTTATCAGTTATCAGGTGCGGGGAGGAAATACTCCTCGTAATGCGATCGCATAGTTGATGGTCATATACGGCTGCAGGTTATTGACCGGAGCCGTTGGCCCCGGGGCTGCATTCAGATTATGCTGCAGCTTTGCCGTTACGTTAGTCCCGGCTGTGGTACTATACAACTTGTCTGATGCAGCTGCACCATGATAGCTCCCTACCGGATTGTAGGTGTTAACAGCATCGCCGGCAGGCAATGATAGCGGAACCTCTTTGACAAGGTGCGTGTGCGGAGGAATTTCATTAGCCGTTAAAGTAACTTGTTCCACGCCTCCCGTTTCTCCCAGGTCCCGGTTCGTTATGCCTGGCCCCGCGCCGGCACCGATCGGTATTCTTCCCTGAAGGTTGGGCAATCCGAAATTGGTTAGCCCGTTGCCACCGTAGGTGGTTCCTAGCAGTGAAAAGAGGGCTGTATTCCCCGAAATCGGCATGATCTGGCCATCACACATGGCAAAACCTATAGGTGGGAAGTTAAATGGCACTATGATGATTTGTGCGACAAAGGAATCGTCTGCTGACATATAGGGATAAATTAAGTCTGTGAAGGGAAAACACCCTGAAGCGCGATAATAAAATTCAGGCAGAGGTATGGCATCCTGTTTTCAACGGGAAAGCCCTGTGTGACATTGTTTTCAGTCATGAAAGGGACCGAAGGGTCAACCTGCAGCTGATTAATAGGTATAGCCGACATTTTATCATCTGCCTGATTGCTGTACCGCGGGCTGCCATTGGCAGCAGGTGCGGCAAAGGCATTGGCAGGAGAAGGAGTGTCTGCAGTGGTGCCGGTTTGTATCTGCATATCGGCTGTTATGGCGTGTGAATGCGCCATAATCTGATTGGGCGTGAGCGTATTATAGGCACTGCCTGAGACTTCTCCCAGTGTATGGCCATTCCCCATATGCATGGCTATCCGGCCTTGCAGATTAGGTAAACCGAAAGTTGTTTGGCCATTACCACCATAAGTGGTGCCTAATAAAGAAAACAAAGCCTGATTCTGGTTAATGGGGAGTAGTTGTCCATTGCATAATGCATACCCTTTCGGGGCAAAATTAAATGCAACAATAGAAATCTCTGTTATAAAGGGAGTTGACATCTATTTATTAAAATCATTAGTGTATAAACGGGACAGTAGTAGGTAAACGCGCACATGGGATGAACTTGGGCAAAAGTATTATAATTTTATCAAGTCTTGTATTAAATTCATAAAAAAAATTATCTTTACCCCCGATACTCTTCACTCCCCTATAACTTATGAACAAAGATCGTCGCTCCTTTCTGCGCAATACTTCCCTGGCAACAGGCTTGTTGTTATTGCAAAACCCCTTCCGCTCTCTGGCCACTATCAACAGTAATGCCACCTGGCTTCCCGGTGATAACAGAGAAATTATGATATGGCATACCAATGACCTGCACGGACAAATAACAGACCTGCGCCCGGCAAACGCACAGGGCGTATTCCTGGATGCCGGCGACTTCCTGGATGATACTGCTAACGTGGATGCACATATGAAAATGATCGCCGCTATGAACAAAGCCGGCTATCATGCCGCTACCATCGGCAACAAGGAACTGGCCAACGGACAGGCTGCCCTGGCTGCACTGATACCCCATATGCAGTTTAATTTAGTCAACTGTAATTACCATTTTTCAGATAAGTCACTGGCCCGTCAGGTAGCTCCTTATAAAATCGTATATGCGGGATCGTTAAAAATCGGTATCACCGGCGTAGGCCATGCATTGCCTGCCAGCAGCGGTGTTACCTGCCTTCCTCCGGTACAGGCGGCCAACGAAATGGCCATACGCCTTAAAAAGGAACAAGGTTGCCAGATCGTCATCTGTCTCTCGCATCTGGGATACCGCCAGCCAGGTAATACCGCGGACAACCGCGATGTAGCCATGGAATCTACCCATATCGATTTTGTAATCGGCGGACATCAGCAGAAAATTATTTCAACTACTGAAGTGTTCCGTAATGTTAATAATCATGAAGTATACCTCAGCCAGGCTGGCTCCAATGGTGTCATGGTGGGCACTATGAAAATGAAGTTCAATGAAGACCGCAAGGGATGCGGTATTGAACCGGGTTGTGTGATGGCCTGATAAAATCCTATGTGTCCAGCCACTGGCGGAAATCACTGATCCGGGACTGGCTCACAAATATATCTTCATCTTTGCAATGTGTGAGCATAACATGCACACGGCTATTGGAAAGGATACGTATTTGTTGCAGCGCTTTAATATGGCAAAGATATTTTCTGTTGATCCTGAAAAACAGGCGGGCAGACAGACTTTGCGCCAGTTCATCCAGCGACTGGTCAGTGATATTCATTTCTCCGTTAAAAGTATAAACATACAAATGTTTGTCCTGGGCTTTGATATAAGCGATGTCACTGCATTCAATGCTTTTGATTCCGTTATGTGTGCGAAACAGCATACGCTCCCGGGTATTTACCGGGCTGGCTAAATGCTGCATCAGTTTTGTCAGCTGAGCATTCATGGATGGCATATGGTGCAGTGATTCATATTTGACCAGCGCCTGGGCCAGCTCTTCTTCTTCGATTGGTTTAAGCAGATAATCGATGCTGTTCACTTTAAAGGCCCTGATGGCATATTCATCGAAGGCCGTTGTGAAGATCACCGGTGTGTGTATTTCAATCTGTTCGAAGATGGCAAAGCACTCACCGTCGGAAAGCTGAATATCCATCAGGATGATATCCGGTAAAGGATTGTTAGTAAGCCATTGTACGGTTTCGGAGATACTTTCTGTCATGCCGGCAATCTGCCACCGGGGGCGCAGTTTGCTGAGCATGTTTCCCAATTGCCTGGCTGCGGCTGTTTCGTCTTCTACAATTAAAACTACCATGTGGTTGCTTTTTTATCAGGCAAAAGATCTGATGTATTACGTGTATTCATCACCGGTATACCTACCCGCCAGCTGGCTTCGTCCGAACTAATGAGCACCGGCAAATGGGTGAGTAACCGATAGCGGCCGGTAATGTTGCTAAGCCCGATACCATTGGACGGCGCCGCTGATTGCCGGGGCTGATAATTGTTCTCTACAAAAAGATAACCTTCTTTGTCATACATCAGAATGACCAATGGCCGCTGGCGGGAGATCTCATTGTGTTTAAGCGCATTTTCCAGCAGCATCAGTATACTGTGAGAGAGGATGTATTGTTGCATGACCATATCAGAAATCGTCACCTCAAAAACCAGCTTCTGCTTGAAGCGCTGCTGGCAGATTTTCATATATGCATCGGCTATCTTCAGTTCAGTTTGAACTAATACGGTGTCGTTTGTTTCCTGCGAGAGTGCATAACGTAGTATCCGGGAGAGCTGCCCAACAAAACTCACCGCCTGGTCTTCATCTTCCCGTATCAGGGACGTAAGCGTATTCAGCGCGTTGAATAAAAAATGAGGATTGACCTGATTTTTCAGAGACTCCAGCTGGCTTCTGGCCAGTAGTTGTTCCACGTTGGCAGCGGCTTCAATCCCCTGTTTCCAGTGATTGATAAATTTGCCAAATGTAGCGCCGAGCGTGAATAAAAGAAATAACAGGGCCGAATATATCATGTTTTTGATATACGCGTCGATAGAAGGCTGAGGGGTATGAAAAATAGCTACCTGCAGTTTCATAAAAATGAATACCAGCAGAGCACCAAAACATGCTGATACCAGGATGAATACCAGAAAACTTTTTTCAGTGCGGGTATTCCAGTTCAATACATGCTGTAGGAAAAAATGATTCAATCCCTTAAATCCGATGAAACCTATGCTGGTCATAATAAAAATCATGACGAGTTCTGTGATCCAATCAGTTCTGCCACTGCTGTAGTCCGGGAAATTATACACGATATTAATCATGGTAACGATCACCAATATGATTCCGTATGACCTGATATGCTGCATCACTTTTTTCATTGCCTGAATGCCTTATTTGATCGGATCCGTAAAAGTAACTATTTATTACGGATGTCCTGATTGTACTCCCGGATCACCGATTCAATGTTGTTAAAGCTGTAATCTCTGATGGTATTGATTTTATGGACCAGCTGGTCATCGTCTTTAAGATAAGCGGACAGTACCTTTTTGAACTGCTTCGGTTTTTTACCAACAAAACAATATCCACTCGTATCATTTGTTTTTTTAAGGAAGTAGTTCACATACTTCTGATTCAGAAACATGCCGGCACCCTGGGCGGCATCGCCGGAAGCAAACCGGCTGGCAAGGGAAACATAACGCATATATCCTACCTTGCCCGGTTTAAAATAAAGCCGGAACAACTGAATAGGGCCATCAGCCATCTGTTCGGCAAATACGCGGTTAAAGTGATAACTCCATAACCTGGTCCTGATGGTAATATCTGTAATCGTACAAAATACATGCTGCTCAAAGGAAAAGGACCGGCATTGCGATACACTAACCGGTTCTTTTTTCCCTCCGAGTTGTTTTTTGAAATTAAAGGATTCCAGACTTATTTCGTCCATGGCAATGAAGCCTTCTATCCTGCAGCCTGTGGTGTCAATGTAGTACCCTTGCAGATATTTGTCGGTATTACTGAATCTTTGCGCACTTGTACTGGTCGTAGCGAACAAACAGCCGGTCAATAATGCGAAGACTTTCTTACGGTTTCTTTTCATGGCAGGATGATTTTATCCCGACAAAGAACCGCAATCCAGTCCTGACAATATCCGCAAAGGCGATGAATACAAGAATAGGGGCGATGGAATAGCGGGTTCTCCGGATAACCCCGATTGTCAATATACTTTTGTCCTGTAACCGTAGTGATGTGGGTAGCGCGTTGTGTTTTCAGTACTCCATACTATGTTGCCCGCCATCAAACAACATAAAGCGTCAATATATTTCCTGATCATTTTATTGGTGTCGGTATCAAAGATCAACACTGATTTTGCGATCCTGACAAAATCCCGTACAACGGCGTTGTGTATCACGGCCGCTTCTTTGATCGCTTCATTCACCGTTAGCCCGCGTGTGTTTTCCAGAATCGATACAATATTAAAATCTGCATTAAACTCTTTTTCTTTTCCAAGGCTGAAAAGGTCGTTGGCTAAACAGATGGCATTGCGGCAGTGTATGGTCAACTGCTGTATGGGAGGGTACTTGTAAATGTTTGCCGGAACATAAACTCCTGCGCTGAAGGGCAATGAATCAGTGGCAAAGTTGGCGGCACCCAGAAACTGCCGGTTCTCCAGATATTCGGCCAGCTGGGGTTTACGGCCGTTGGCGATATGGTCATAAGCCCATATCCCTCCGGCAAACATGTCTCTGATGGATTGTATGAACATCTGCTGAAAGGCATAGGTAGTGCGTTTCCGCATTCTTCGCCATACATCGCTCAGAGCTCGGAAGATAGCACTGTCTTCTATGGAAGAGGAAGAGTTGTTCTCCAGCACTGTAATAAAATCAGTAATAAAGCTGATCACCTGTTGCCGCTTATCCAGGGTGTTTTTCTCTTCATCCAGGATATCATCTACAATAAAAAGCAGCGTGTTGAAATCACACCAGATCTTGAGATCTTCTACCCCACGATTGGGGTAACTGATAGCGATCATTCTTGCAAACTGTTGTGCTTCGTAGTGGTTCAGCTCTTCCGGGGTATTCACGAGACCACAGCGCAAAAGCCATGTGCTGGTGTGTTCCCGGATCTGATGTTCGGCAATGGTCATTTCGTCGGAGTACGTTTTGAGGTACTGCGTAAATGGACAGTAAAGACGAGGGATCGTATAAATCCGCATAGGGTTATGATTATAGGGTTATATATTCCTCAAGTTACTATAATCATGACCCTTTTTGCTGAAAAGGCATTAAAATTTAGATACCTGTGAAACGATTAGCCTCCCTTCCTTTTACTGATGGCCGCTGACAGACTTGAACGGGCATGGCCGCTTTGCGGATAATACCGGACCGCCATTTCAAAAATCGTGATAGCATTGTCAATTTTGCCGATGCGTATACAGTAGTTGCCCAGCCAGTTCAGGTAATGCTCAGCCGGTTTGCAGGGAAACCCCAGCCTGGCTGAGAGTGTATCATAGTGTCTGGTGATCAGGGAAGGATCTGCTGTAGCCTGTTTTACATGTACCTGATGACCGCTGTAGATAAATTTCAAACCATCAAACTCAGCAGGGAGAGGAACTGTGCCGTGATCATCTTCCGGATAATATCTGAACTTCCAGCGCAGTCCCGGAGGCTGAATTCGCTGTAACTGTTGCTCGAATGCACGAATGGCCGTAGGATGGTCGGTGGCAGTATCCTGTGACACTATTTCTTTATGGGCCATGGCCACATAAATGCTGGTGCCGGAGAAATTTTTCTTCGGCAAAATACTGTCGCCTTGCCGCAGCATCAGCTGCTCATCCCACCAGAGACTGGGATCAATAATGATATAAGCATTAAAAAGACGGGTGTGATGAAGTAATATATTCGCTGCTGTGAGTCCGCCAAAGGAATGGCCATTCAGGATGTTGTAGCCGGAAGTGCGGTATGCCGAATCGATGTAAGGACGCAGCTCCTGTTGCAGAAAAGCGATAAACTGGCTGTTGCCGCCACTTTGCTGGTAGAGCGTGCTTTTTTTATCATAGTAGGCTTTTCTCCCACTGGCAGTTGGAGTGAGGTCGCGGGTACGGTCGGTGTTCAGAATACCTACGATAATCATTTGCGGAATACTGGCATAAGGGCCTTTGCTCAGTATCTCCTGCAGGCCTGTGAAGGAATGGAAGTTGGCGTCACCATCCAACAGATATACCACCGGATAACGGGCCGGTGCAAAGTCAGGATGATTATAATCCGGCGGGAGATATACCCAAAACTCCCTTTTCTCCTGAAGGATGGAAGAGGACAGTGTATATTTTTTACCGATGGTGATAGGCTCCTGAGCAAGGCAGGAGAGGGCTGTACACAGGTACAGCATAAAGAAAAATATTTTTTTCATGATACACTTGCTGTATGAGTGATGAAAGAAGATGTAGCAGTACGTTGGTTCTTTTTACTTTTTTTTCTGCCCCACCATATCAGAAATCCGGTGATGGGCAAGGTTGCGCAGATAAGCCCCGCGATGGTAGTAATGATTTTTCCAACCCAGCCACCCCAGAAGCCTATATGAATATTCATGTTCATACCGTCTATACGCAGGCTGCGGTGGATGGTTTCGGGAAATGGTATTTCACGGCCGTCGTAGCGGTTGACCATCAGCATGCGGCCATCCATTGCTTTGAGGCCCAGTTCCCGCCCTGCCATGGCCAGTACAGCGGTGGCGCTGTCTTTAGGGATGGACAGACGTACCTGCCTGGTAGCAGGGTCTTTGAGCAAATCATCTACAATATTGACGAGCGGCACAAACTGTTTACTACTATCATAGGGAGGTGTTTTGCTGCGCATGGTTTTAAAGGCATCGGGCTTACTGCCCAGCAGCTGATGGGTAGCCGATTTTACGGTATCGTTGATAATAATCAGGCCGGTGATGGTTAGCATCAGGGCTGGTAGCAGGCTATAGAAGCCAGGCACATTATGCAGATCGTAATTGACTCTTTTGAAGCTGGCGTTCCATTTGATCCTGAAACTTTGTTTACGGGTGGCAGGTGTCCATCTGGAGGGCCACCACAATATCAGACCGGTGATCAGTTCTATCAGAAATATCCAGGTGGCTATCTGTACAATGAGGTTGCCCGTTTTGCCGAAAGGCATTTCTCCGCTGTGCACGTGAGCTACCACATAAAAAAAGTAATAGGCGCCACTGGTAGTGAGTGACTGGCCGCTGTAGGGGTCCATCCAGGTGAAACTGAAATGCCCTGCCTTGTCGGCAGCCCCGATGCGGGCTGACCGGGAAGGATCTTTATAGGTCTGGAAGCTGAAGGCTTTCAGCTGTGGATGTTCCCGGTTAAAAGCCGCGATCAGTTCTTCCGGAGATAGTTTTCGTTCATTCTTTACCGTTATATACCGTGCTTTGCCGGCCATTGCATCAATGATATCATCACAGTATACGAACAGTGTTCCTGTCAGGGCTACCACTATCACAACAATGCCTGAGGAGATGCCCAGCCATAGATGCAGCCAGCTGTTCAGCCTGGAGAGCCATGATTGCCGTTTTGTTTTGCCGGGATGTGTGTTCATACTATTTTAAAAAGATGGTTGCATTGGGAGGTTTGTTTACCACAACAAACCTCCCAATGCCGGATGAAGGAATAATCAGAACTTGAAAACTGCATTGGCCAGCAGATGTCTGGTAGGTTGCTGATTGGCCCAGAAGTCTGTAGTCCAGTATTTTTGATTGGTGATATTGTTGAGCTTTAGTCCCAGTCTGTATTTGGGCTGGTCGTAGTAGAGGGTGGCGTCCAGTTTGGTGAAACCATTGGCTGTAAAGGTATTGGTATCGTTGAGGAAACAGTCGCTTTGTGTGTTACCGCCGAAACCAGCACCCAATCCTTTCATCGGGCCGGAAGGAACGGTATAGCTGATCCAGAGATTGGCCACGCTGGCAGGTGTGGAGGCCGGGCGTTTGCCGTTGATGTTGGCGGTAGCATTGGTAAACCGGCTTTCATTGTAACCATATCCGAAAATGATATGTAGTCCTTTTAGGGGATTGGCAATCAGGTCTGCTTCAAACCCTTTGCTCTCCTGGGTTCCATCCTGTATGGAGTAAGTGGGATTGTTGGGGTCCTGCCGCAGTTTGTCTTTCACTTTGATGTTATAGTAACTGGCAGTACCGGATAATTTACCGTTAAGCAGTTCTACTTTGATACCACCTTCAAGCTGGTTGGCATGTTCCGGTTTGAAGCTGGTTTTTTCCTGTGGCTTTTCCGCAGTGGTTCCCGGAGGTACGTTACTGAAGCCATTCATATAGTTTCCGAACAGAGAGACTTTATCCTTTACGATCTGATAGATGAGGCCAAACTTAGGAGACACTGCTGTCTGCTGGTAGTCATCATATTCGCTTTCAAAGCGGTCTACCCGTACACTGGCCATCGCAATCAGGCGGGAGGTGATGTTGAGTACATCGGAAGCATATACGCTATAGGTTTTCTGATTTTTTTTGGCGACGGTGCTGGGTGCGGGCATGTTGGCAATACGCTGATGGTATTTTTCCATGTTGATGAAAGCGGGAGCCCTGTTGATTTTTACGGTATCGTAAAAGTTAATAAGCCATCTGTTGTCTGTGATGGTGAACTGCGAATAATCGAGTCCTACCAGCAGGCGGTTCCGCATATTACCGATGTGGAAGTCTCCGGTGAAGTTTTGTTGTACATGGTTTACACCGAAGATACTGGGTATATACATGAGCCTGCGCTGCATGGTGGAATCGGTATTGATGAGCAGGAACAGATAGTTGGTATTGTTGTCTGTATTGGCATAGGAAAAGAGGGTTTGTGATACCCACTGGTCCGACAGGCGATAGGTCGCTTTCGCAAATGCGTTGAAGGTTTTGGCTTCGCTCTGCAATTCGTTATTGGTATAGGAATAGTTGAAGTCGAAGTTAAGATCATCCAGGCTTTTGGCTTTCAGCGGGCCGGGGTTGCCGAGGCCGATATAGGTGGAGTTCCGTTTGGTACGGAAGTATTCGAAATCCACGTCCAGTGTCAGCCTGTCATTGATCTTGTAAGTGAAGGCGGGAGCTATCACCTGGGTGTTGTTACGGCCATAGTCCTGGAAGGTACGTTGTACATCTACTGCGGCATTCACTCTGAGCAACATGCCTTTCTCTGCATTGAGCGGAGTATTGATATCTATGGTGGCACGGCTCAGGCCCCAGCTGCCGGTGGTGTAGCTGATGTTGCCACCGAAGTAGTCGAATGGTTTTTTGGTCACTCTGTTGACAAGACCTCCATAGGTTACCAGCGTAGAGCCGAACAGTGTAGCAGAAGGGCCTTTGATGACTTCAATGCTTTCAAGGTTAACGGGATCGCTCATAGATACCCAGTTGGTGGACATGCCGTTGCGGATGGCGCCGGCGGCATTGGAACCGCTGAAACCACGCATACGCATACCCAGACCTACACCGCCGGAACCTACGCCCAGGGTGACGTTGCTGATACCGGGCGCTGTGGCCAGGGCACTCCTGAAATCAACAGCCATCTGTTCCTGCAGCAGTTCTTTGGGCACTACCGTATATACCTGCGGGTTCTCCAGGTTTTTCAGGGGCATACGGGCTACATCATCACTTTGTTTTTTGGCAAATTTCGCTACAGCACCTACCACCACTACTTCCTGAAGTTTTTTGGTGTTTTCCTCCAGAACAACAGGAGCCATTATAACGTCTTCGCCTGTACGCAGTGTCACCTGTACCTGTTGAGGCTTTAAGCCGGCAAAGGACACTTCCAGCATATAGTCGCCGGCAGCCAGGTTGTCGAAGGCATAATGCCCTTCCGGATCTGTTACGGTGCCGCGATGCGTGCCTTTGAGTATTACAATAATATTTTCAGCCGGTTTGTTGTCACTTGATTTCACTATCCCGGAGATACTGCCTTTGGGCCTGATCTGTCCATAGGCGTCGGAAAAGAGATGGGTCAGTAATAATAAGCAGCTACATAATAAAAGGTTCAATCTGATCTTCATCTTATAACAGTTAGTAGTCAATGGAAGCATAGGTGATAGCAGCACGGCAGGAAATATTCCTTTATTGAAAAGAAATTTTTCCTTTTTGAGCGTGCTGTATCTGCCACCCGCAATAAGTTTGGTAAAAATTGTATGATGGTCGGCAAAGTTACAATGACTGCAAACGGAGGTATAACGCCAGCCGGAGTATTTACTGCCGCCATACGGAGTTGACCGGACCATGACAAAAGGAAAACGAACAAATGAAGACAGTATTAAGAAGTAGTGAGTTCAGGGATTTAACATTCATCAGAGAGTTTCCTGATAACTTCGCTGCTGCCGGCGGATTGAGGGATACTATATATCAGACTAACCTGGAAGGCTATACGGGAGATACCCGGGAAATCCTGTTGAGCGGCGTTTGTATTGAGCATCGTAATATTCATCATGACAGGGCTTTAGCGCTGGAGGTATCTCATGATTTTCCTTTCTTCAAAATGCATTTTGAATTAAAAGGATTTTCTGACTATGCGAGTAAAAACAAAGGGAGCAGGGATGTGGCCATCTATGAAGGTTGTCATCAGCTGTTTTATTTCCCGGAAGTAAAAGGAAAACTGGCATATGAAGCCAGGCAGCGGTATACACTGGAAATCAAACTCACGCGGCCTTTCCTGGAGAAGATGATGGGGCCGGAACTGGGTCCCTTGGGCATATTCGCCAAAGGGCTGCAGGACAACCAGCCGGTATTAACAGGAGGCCGGAGCCTGCCGATTTTGCCAGCGATGCGCAGCGTTATTCATGAGATCCTGAACTGTCCTTATACAGCGATGTTGAGAAAGGTATACCTGGAAGCCAAAGTAACGGAACTGTTGCTGATGCAGCTGGTACAACTGGAAGCGTATAAAGAGGATGTGCCCGGGTCGGTGCTGAGAAAGGGAGATGCCGAACGTATCCTGTATGTAAAGGAACTGATTGAAGATAATATCCAGGAACCTTGTTCGCTGATAGAACTTGCTGGCAGAGCCGGTTTGAATGATTTTAAGCTGAAGAAGGGGTTTAAGGAGATGTTTGGGAATACCGTGTTCGGCTATATGAACCAGGTACGCATGGAGAAGGCTAAACTGCTGCTGCTGGAAGGAAAACACAGTATTGCGGATATCTCGTTTACAGTGGGCTATAAAAACCCGCAACACTTTACGGCTGCCTTCAAAAAACATTTTGGGTACCTGCCGAGTGAACTGAAAAGTTAATACTCACTTTATGTATATGAAATAAAACGAATAATCTTTATCTATTATTTGTTAAAGCGGTGATACAAACTTTATGATTGTAACCCCAAACACTATACGATTATTTCGTGTTATAGTTCATACATTTATTGAACTCAAAAGCGCAATACGGTGTTGCTTTATCGCCATATTTCAGGGGCTACGGTCAGATATAGCAGTAAGCTGGTACGTTCAGGTCCGTTGTTATGGATTATCTTCCTGACCAGCATATCTATAGGGGTTTCCGGGCAAACGGTGCAGGACAGCAGCAGCTATCTTACACTGGGCAATTGTATAGCATATGCCATGAAACACCAGCCGGTGTTACATCAGGCATATCTGAAAATGGATATTGCCAAAGCCTCCAATGCCATCAACGTAGCAGGCTGGTATCCGCAGGTAGCTGTTAGTGGTGGCATCACCCACTATCTGAAGCTGCCTACCAGTTTCGTTAACAATGCCTCTACCGGCAACGTTCCCGTGGCACAAACAACCGGCGTTATTAATTCCTCCGCTGAGGGCCTGGCAGTTACACAGGCCTTATTCAGCCCCACACTGCTGACAGCTGTGAAAAGCGCACCCCTCTTCACCCGGCAGGCAAGGCAGGTAACAGACAGTACCAAAATAGGACTGGTAGTAAACGTTACCAAAGCCTTCTACAACCTGCTGCTGACCCTGGAACAGATTGAAGTGCTCAAAGGAGATACCATCCGACTCGGACAAAGTACCCGGGATGCTTATCACCAGTACATCGGAGGCATCGTAGATGAAACGGATTACAAACAGGCCTTCATCTCCCTGAATAATTCCACTGCACAACTACGGCTGGCCGTAGAGAATGTACGGCCACAATATGCTACCCTGAAACAACTGATGGGATACCCGCCCCGCGAAAATTTTCATATCGTTTTTGATACTACAGAGCTGATGCAGAACATCAACATCGATACCACAGCACAGCTACAGTTCGAAAAACGGATCGAGTACCAGCTGCTATCCACTTCCATGGATTTACAACGCCAGGTAACCCGGTCTTATCAACTCGAAGCCCTGCCGGTCGTTTCAGCATTCTACAATTACAACGCAGATTTTTACAACAAGTCATTTTCCAAGCTTTATAATACGGCTTACACCAATTCCTTTCTGGGTGTGTCGTTGACCATCCCGGTGTTTACCGGGTTTGCGCGGTTACAGAACATAAAAAAATCAAGGCTGATGGAACAGGTGCTGGAAAGCCAGACAACAGACCTGAAGTCGCAGATCTATACGGAATATACCACTGCACTGGCAGGCTACAAAGGTTACCGGTATAGTCTGCAACTCATGCAGGACAATCTCCAGATGGCCCAAAGGGTATATTTCGTTGTAAACCTGCAGTACAAACAAGGCATCGTTCCTTATCTGAATGTGATTACTGCGGAATCCAATTTAATAACAGCTGAAACAGGTTATCTGAATGCCCTGCTGCAGTTACTGTCCAGCAAGGTAGACCTGCAGAAGGCCATGGGTAATATCTCTTACTGATCAATTATGAAAATTCAATACTTATGATGAGGGTATTGTTGAGTACCGGTCTGATAGGCATTATTTTTCTGTTTTCCTGCACTCCCAGGAAAACGCCGCCCAATCCCCCTATGCCGGTGAATGTATTTACCGTGACAGGTCAGAAGGTATGGTATTATGATAAATATCCTGCTACCACACAGGCCCTGAGCCAGGTAGACATGCGGCCGCAGGTGCAGGGCTATATCACCGGTATCTTTTTTAAGGAAGGCGCTGTGGTAAAAAAAGGGCAGAAGCTGTATGAGATCGATCAGCGGCTGTATCAGCAGTCGCTTAAAACTGCACAGGCCAACCTGTTGGTTGCACAAGGCAACCTGAAGCAGGCACAACAGGATGCTGACCGTTACGTATATCTCAACAAATACAATGCGGTAGCCAAACAGCTCTATGATCACGCACTCATCACCCTCGAAAACGCCCAGGGCTCGGTGAAGGCTTCTGAGCAAGCTGTGAAAACAGCAGGCACCAATCTCACCTACGCCACTATCCTGGCTCCATTCGATGGCACCGTCGGCTTCAGCCTGGTGAAAATCGGTGATATGGTCAGCGTTGGCTCTACCATCCTCAATACTATCTCTACCAACAATCCCATGGCAGTAGATTTTGTGGTCAATGAAAAACAATTGCAGCATTATGAAGATCTGCTCAAAGGCAGGCTGCCGGAGCCCGATTCCCTGTTCACCATACTACTGCCTAATGGAACATTGTATTCACGCTTAGGGAAGATATATACCATCGACCGGGCAGTAGACCAGCAGACGGGCGCTATCCGGGTACGACTGGTGTTTCCCAACCCCGTCAATGATCTGAAGGTAGGAATGAGTTGTGTGGTGAGAGTACATAACCAGGATGAGGGCCTGCAGCTGGTCATCCCCAACAAAGCCATTGTAGAACAGATGGGGGAATATTTTGTATACGTGGTAAAGGATACGGTGATGGCTCCCAAGGGAAAGACCACAGCAACCAGCCATGATAAAGGCCCGCAGCTGAGGGCTTTCCAGAAGAAGGTAAAACTGGGACAGACAGTACTCGATAAAGTGATTATCAAAGAAGGCATCGCGGAGGGAGACCGGATAGTAATAGACGGCGTACAGTCGCTGCATGACGGAGCCCGCGTCACGCTGGGCAATGGCATCCCTCAGGAAAACAACAACAATAACGGCAAAAAAAAGTGAACGTCCTTTTGTACAGGTTATGATTGCAAATACATTCATAAAAAGACCCGTGACAGCCATCGTTACATCTATTGTACTGGTGGTATCAGGGGCGCTTAGTATCCTCAATCTTCCTGTAGACCAGTATCCGGACATTACACCTCCCATTGTGCAGGTCAATGCGCAGTTTACCGGAGCAGACGCACAAACCGTAGAACAAACCGTGGCCACGCCCATAGAGGAGCAGGTAAACGGTACGCCCGGCATGGAATATATGCAGAGCAACAGTACCAACAATGGTTTAATGACTCTCAATGTGACCTTCGGTATCGGTACCGATATCGACATCGCTACCCTGGATGTGCAGAACAGGGTAAGCATCGCCAATCCATTGTTGCCTTCGGTGGCCAGCCGTCTGGGTATCACTGTCCGCGCCGTAAACCCGAGCATGCTGATGATGGTGGCCTTGTACTCACCCAGAGGCACACACGATATTACCTTCCTGGACAACTATACGAATATCTTTGTACAGGATGCACTGCTGCGTATTAAAGGCGTAGGGAGCATCAACCGCTTTACTGATGACTTCAGTATGCGTATCTGGCTCAACCCGGAGAAAATGGCTTCATACGGCCTCACACCCCAGGATATCATCACGGCACTGAATGCACAGAACGTACAGGTGGCAGCAGGATCGGCCGGCGTGCCGCCACAGCTGCCTACACAGACCTTCGAGATCGGGATACTGGTCAACGGCCGTCTCAGCAAGGTGTCTGAATTTGAGCAGATCATTGTTAAAACAAATCCCCAGACCGGAGAGCTGGTATATTTGAAAGATGTGGCCAGGGTGGAACTGGGCAAGTTCACCTTCTCCAGCAATTCGTTTGTAGACGGACACCGTGCTTCTTATCTGCGTATTTATCAGGCTCCGGGCAGTAATGCCCTGGAAACAGCCACTGCCATCTATAAGGAGCTGGCGCTGCTCAGAAAAAATTTCCCGGCAGATGTGGAATACAGTGTCCCCTTTGAATCAGTGACTGTGGTAAAAGTGTCTATGAAAGACGTGGTGCTCACGCTGATCATGACACTGATACTGGTAGCGATAGTAGTGTTTGTATTCCTGCAGAACTGGCGCGCTACGCTGATTCCCGTGCTAGCCATTCCTGTTTCTATTTTCGGAACGTTCTGCTTTTTTATACCACTGGGATTTACGATCAATACACTGACCATGTTCGGTTTTGTGCTGGCCATTGGTATTGTGGTAGATGATGCCATCATTGTGGTGGAAGCAGTACAGCATTACATGGACCAGGAAGGTATGTCTGCTAAGGAAGCTACCTATCACGCGATGAAAGATATCTCTGCACCGGTGGTGGCCATTGCACTGATACTAGCGTCGGTATTTGTGCCGGTAGGCTTTATTCCGGGTATTGTAGGCCGCCTTTATCAGCAGTTTGCCATTACCATTGCCATATCGGTAATCATCTCTGCCTTCATAGCGTTGTCGCTCACCCCGGCACTATGTACACTGTTGCTGAAACCTACCGTTATCAGGAAAGAAGCTACCGGGCTGAATAAAATATTCTTCCGCTTCAATAACTGGTTCGATCAATTGACGGAACATTATTCTGCCGGCGTGAAACGCAGTATACAGCTGTCCCGGTTGGTAGTCATTATACTCGTTTGTATTTGTATAGGCGCATATTTACTTTTTAAGGTGAAGCCATCCGGTTTTATTCCTTCGGAAGATGATGGCAACCTGTATGTGACGTTTCAATTGCCCGCCGGGGCTTCTACGGCACAGTCGGTGAGCATCATGGCACAGCTGATGAAGGTGGTGGCTGAAACGCCGGGTGTGGCGCACTATGCGGCGCTGTCAGGACTGAATGTGGTGACCAATGCCACCAATTCCAACTGCGGTACTATTTACATACAGCTTCGTCCATGGGAAGCGCGGAAGACCAGTAAAGTACGGGTACCAGGTATTATGCGCGTGATGAGGGAAAGGATTGCAGAAGCGGGCATCAAAGGCGCTACAGTACAGGTGATACAGCCTTCTCCCATCCCGGGAGTAGGGGCCACAGTAGGTTTTAGTGCACAGATAGAACAGCGCAGTACTAATGATGACATTCACCAGTTTGAAAATGTAGTGAAGAAGTTTGTAGCGGCTGCCAATCAGCATCCGGCTATCACCAATGCCAATACTTATTTTGCTGCCCAAACACCCAGCTACAACCTGACAGTAGACAGAGAGAAATGTGAGAAGCTGGGCGTGAACATCGGAGATGTGTTTACCACCATCCAGGCTTTTATGGGAAGTTTGTACATCAACGATTTTACTGCCTATAACCGTACCTTCCATGTGGTGGTGCAGGCAGATACCACCTTCCGGAGCATGATCTCCGATATGAATAAATATTACGTGCGCAACCAGGCCGGTACCATGCTGCCGCTGGGGACCCTGGTCAACTACCAGCCTGCGGAAGCAGCGCCGCTGATCTCTCATTTTAATGTATTCCGCTCCGCCGAGGTGGATGGCGCTACAACAGAAGGACATAGCAGCACCGATGCCCTTAATGCCTTACAGGATATTGCTGCCCAAGTGCTCCCGCAGGGTTATGCCCTGGAGTTTTCCGGTCTGAGTTATGAAGAGATCCGGGCAGGATCTACTACCATCTATATTTTCCTGTTCTCTATCACTTTTGTATTTCTGTTTCTGGCAGCATTGTACGAAAGCTGGTCGGTGCCCTTTTCGGTATTGTTGTCGGTACCCATTGGTGCATTTGGCGCTATTCTTACCCTGGTGCTGGTGCCGGGCCTGACAAACAACGTATATGCACAGATAGGGCTGGTCACACTCATTGGCCTGGCCGCTAAAAACGCCATTCTGATTGTGGAATTTGCTAAGGTGAGGGTAGATCGTGGGGAAGACCTGCTGGAGTCCACGCTGGAGGCAGTGCGTTTACGTTTACGCCCTATCGTGATGACCTCCATGGCATTTATTTTAGGGGTGATGCCTTTGGTGCTGGCCACCGGCGCTGGAGCCGTCTCCCGCCGGACAATCGGTTTTACGGTACTGGGAGGCATGACCGCAGCCACCACCATCGCCATATTTGTGGTGCCTGTTTTATTTGTGGTCATCACCCGTTTGTCTTATGGAAAAGATAAGCTGGCCTGGTTAAAAGCACATCATGAAGAACTGATGGTAAAGGCACAGAAAGTAGAACAGCAGGATATCGACGCACAACTGGAATATGAGATCGCCAAAGCCAGAGAACAACATGATGAAGAGATGCGTTCACAAAACGGTAATACCTGAACGGCTATAGCATAAGGTAAACATGATCGCTAATACTTTCATAAAAAGGCCGGTAACGGCCATTGTCATTTCATTAGTATTAATGATCTCGGGTATCGTATGTATTTTTAATCTGGCTGTAGATCAGTACCCCAACATATCGCCACCTTCCGTGTCTGTTTCCGGCTCGTACACCGGTGCTGATGCGGAAACAGTAGAACAAACGGTGGCCATCCCCATAGAAGAACAGGTGAACGGCGTGCCGGGCATGCGTTATATGCAGAGCACCAGCACCAATACAGGCTCGGTTAGTATCAGGGTGACTTTTGACATCGGTACCAATGTGCGTATTGCAGCGCTGAACGTACAGAACAGGGTAGGCATTGCCAAACCACTGCTGCCTTCGGTAGTAAGCCAGCTGGGGCTGACTGTGCGCGCCAGTAATCCGGATATGCTGATGATGGTGGCCATCTATTCCCCTCATCAATCCCATAATATCAACTTTGTCAACAACTACGCCTATTCTTATCTGCAGGACGCGTTGCTGCGTGTGCCGGGCGTAGGTGATGTAACCGTACGTGCCGATCCTTTCAGTATGCGTATCTGGATGGACCCGCAAAAAATGGCCGCCTATGGTATCACCACCGGTGATGTGAGAACAGCACTCAGTGAGCAGAACGCCTATCTCGCTGCCGGCGCTGTGGGCGAGCCTCCCCAGCAGTCCGATCAGGTGTTTGAAAGAACGATCATCGTTAACGGGCAGCTTAATAAGCCTGAACAGTTTGAGAAAGTAATCGTAAAAAACATACCGGGAACCGGCGAACTGGTATATCTGAAAGATATTGCCCGGGTAGAACTGGGCAAGTTCACCTTTTCTGCCAACTCCTTTATGGATGGCAAGCCCTCGGCTTATGTGATGGTATACCAGGCGCCAGGTAGTAACGCCCTGCAAACAGCGGATAATGTGTACAAGACGATGGAGGAACTGAAAAAGACTTTTCCCAACGATCTGGATTACGAGGTCCCTTTTGAATCCGTGACTATTATCAGGGTGTCTATGTCTGAAGTCGTGAAAACACTGCTGCAGGCGCTGGGGCTGGTGGCAGTGGTGGTGTTCCTCTTCCTGCAAAATCTCCGTTCCACGCTTATTCCTGTTTTCGCGATCCCTGTTTCTATTCTGGCCACCTTTATTTTCTTCATCCCGCTGGGTTTTACCATTAATACCCTTTCCATGTTTGGCTTTGTGCTGGCCATTGGTATTGTGGTGGATGATGCCATTATTGTGGTAGAAGCAGTACAGCATTATATTGATCACCAGGGCATGTCGCCGAAAGAAGCCACCTATCATGCTATGAAGGAGATTTCTGCGCCGGTGGTGGCCATCGCTCTGATACTGGCATCCGTATTTGTGCCGGTAGGATTTATCCCCGGCATTGTGGGGCGGCTGTATCAGCAGTTTGCTATCACTATCGCCATTTCCGTTATCCTGTCTGCTTTTGTGGCGTTATCACTCACTCCGGCTTTGTGCTCTATTCTCCTGAAACCTTCCCATGCCAACAAAAAGCCGGGCTTCATTGGTCGTATCTTCGAGCGTTACAACAAATGGTTTGAGCGGGTTACCAATAGTTATTCCAAAGGCGTTAAAAAATGTATCCAGCATGGAAGGTATGTGATCATCTTCCTGATCATCCTTTGTATCGCGACGGTATATCTTTTTAAAGTAAAACCCTCCGGCTTTATTCCGCCGGAAGATGGAGGCCGCTTGTATATTACCTATCAGTTGCCCGAAGGAACAGCTACTACCCATTCTGTGGAAACGATCAAAAAAATCATGAAGATCATAGGAGAGGTGCCGGGAGTAGCCCATTACTCGGCACTCTCCGGACTGAATATCCTCAACGGCGGCTCCAACTCCAACAATGGCAGTATCTTTTGTATGCTGAAACCCTGGGATGAGCGGACCACACCAGAGACCCGTTTTCCTGGTATTATCAATGTCATCAAAAAACGGATTGCCCAGGCCGGCATCATCAATGCCAATGTAGTGGTGACACAGCCTCCGCCCATCCGGGGCATCGGACAGGCTTCCGGTTTTTCCATGCAGATACAACAGGGCAATACCAACGACGACCTGCATCAGTTTGAAGCCGTAGTGCAGCGGTTCCTGGCGGAATGTAAAAAATACCCGGCCATCGCAACCGCTTATTGTTATTATTCGGCACATACGCCTAACTATCGCCTTACGGTAGACCGGGAAAAATGTCAGAAGCTGGGTGTCAACATCGCCGATGTGTATAATGCGATGCAGGCCAATATGGGCAGTCTGCTGATCAATAACTTCACCCTGTACAACCGCACCTTCCACGTGGTGGTGCAGGCAGATACGGTCTTCAGGGCGCTGATCTCGGATATGAACAATTATTATGTGCGTAATCAGGCAGGTACTATGGTGCCCATCAGCACTATGATCAGCTACATGCCTACAGAAACGGCTCCGCTGATCACACATTTTAACATTTTCCGCTCCGCAGAAGTAGATGGTAATACACCGCCGGGATATAGTACAGGTCAGGGTATAGCAGCACTGAAGGAAGTCGCTGCCAAAGTATTGCCACGGGGATATACCTACGAATTTTCAGGGCTTAGTTATGAAGAAATCAGGGCCGGTTCTACGACCGTTTATATTTTTACTTTCTCTATCATCTTTGTATTCCTGTTTCTGGCTGCCTTGTATGAAAGCTGGTCGGTACCGTTTTCCGTGTTGCTGGCCGTACCGATCAGTGCCTTCGGCGCTATTCTGACACTTACTTTTATTCCGTTGTTGTCTAACAACGTATATGCGCAGATAGGTCTGATAACATTAATTGGTCTTTCATCGAAGAATGCCATTTTGATCGTGGAGTTTGCCAAAGAGCGGGTAGACAGGGGAGAAGGGCTGATACGGTCCACCCTGCAGGCGGTAAAACTGCGTCTGCGCCCGATTATCATGACTTCTATGGCATTTATCCTGGGCGTATTGCCGTTGGCGTTAGCTACCGGAGCAGGAGCCGTATCACGCAACACGATTGGTTTTACCGTGTTGGGCGGTATGATCGCTTCTACCTCAATGGCGATCTTTATTGTGCCGGTATTGTTTGTGTTGTTTACCCGGTGGTCATATGGTAAAAAGGAATTGGCCTGGCTGGAAGCGCATCACGAGGAACTGATGGAGAAAGCCCGCAAAATAGAAGAACAGAATATAGACCCCGTACTGGAATATGAAATAGCCTCTGCCCGCCAACAAAATGAAGAAGAAAAAGGAAAGAAGGAAGATTAACCCAAATAGGTTCATGTAGTAAAATTTCTACATGTATTTAGAATATTTCCTACACGCTGGACACGGCCATTGATCTACCTTGCCAATTGAATTATCCATGTAATATAATGAAGACCCTTGAATAAGGCAAAACCATCCGTTGGCCATATCCGGATCACTATATTCCCGGGATAGACCTGTTTTTACTAATAATTATAACTCCTGATTTATGGTAAAATTTTACAAAAGTTATTTGCGAAAGCCGCTTCTTTTAATGTTTGACTCCAAAAATCGTTTAGCCCTTACAGTTATCTTCTGTTAGCCATTTTTTATCCAATGATACGTTTGTGCTGCTTACCAGGTCAACTAAAGACCACTGGAGCGGGGCAATAATATTTTAGTTTATAGCAAGAAGTCATATCCGAGAATGTTTATGCAATTATTATTCAAGATTTACAGGACTATGGTGGGCCATATACGGCAAAAAACTGGTAGCTACCGGCTCCGGGCAGTATATGCTGTTTCCCTGCTGCTGATGGCGCTGTTGGTACAACAGATAGCTGTCGGAAGATTGCTGCCCGATATTAAGGGAGCCTGGAGGAAAGCGATGACGGACCACTTATCTGCCAGCAGTAGTGCCAGCAGGATGCGGGCTGCTACTCCGCCGGTGCCGGGAGGCGTAACGGGTTCGTTATTATGGTTACGGGCAGATGATGCCGCCAGTAACGGAGGGTCCTGGAAGGATTATACCGGCAATGGCGTTGCCGGGACACAGGCCAATGCGGCGTTAAAACCAGTGGTGAATGATGGCGCATTAAACTTCAACTATGCGTATGTGTTCAATGGTACCAGCTATTTGCAGATACCCCTGAATTCAATTAAAGCTTCTTTCCCGTTTGCCAATGCTCCCCGTACGATCATTGCAGTAGGAGCGCCTTCAAAGACATTGCTCAGCGGTGACCATGCGATGATGTTTGCCTATGGCGAAACAGGTGATGGTACTGGTACCTATATTGGTATGGTAGCAGGCGGTGATGGGCGTGCCAGCTTTGGAGGGTATAGCGCCGGGGGAAACTATAATATTATTATGCCTGCGGGAACTATGCTAACAAATGGTACCTATATTATGGGTGGCCGCTATGATGGTTCCAATTCTTTCCTGGACCTGAATGCAACCATGATTGGTAGTATTACAGGGGCTGTCTGGAAAACCAAAAATACCCAGGATGCTGTTATAGGCCGTGGTTCTATTATGAATCAGACTAATCCAAGTTACTGGCAAGGTAAAACCGCAGAGATCATTGTGTATGACCATGCGTTAAATGCCGCAGAACAGCAACGGGTATATTCCTATCTGTCACTTAAATATGGTGTTACCATGAACAAGGGAGCTCAGAACTACCTGGCTTCTGACGGTTCCACCTTCTGGAGGGCTGATGCTACCTATAAAAACAGGATTACCGGCATCGGCCGGGATGATGTTAATGGTTTAAATACCAAACAATCCCTCAATATAGATACGGGCATGGTGACTATGTCGCTGGGTAACGGTATCGCCCCTACGAACAGTCAGAATACCAATGTGATTTCCAATGATAAATCATTCCTGGTACTGGCAGATAATGGACAGGCTACATCGATTTATAACTATGCGGTGCCTGGTAAAAAAGTTACCTACCGCATGCCCAGAATCTGGAAGGTGAATAAAACCAACTGGAGTGATCAGTCTGTTACCTTAAAGGCAGATGTACCAGGTAACAGCGTATACCTGCTGATCAGCCGTACAGACCCTAATTTTGGTACCATTGATCAGGAACTGCTGCTGAATCCCGATAAAACCATTACGCTCAATAGCAGCCTCATTCCGGATGGGGCCTATGTTACGTTTGCTACTTTTGTGAAATATCCGGGTGGTGTACCGGGCGCTTTACTGTGGCTGCGACCAGACATAGGTATTTCCAACGTCGATAATACCCCTGTTAGTACCTGGGCAGATTATGCGTATAACAATAATGCCACGCAGACAACTGCCACGCTTCAGCCTAAGTACATGAATAACCCTGCCGATAATGTCAACTATAACCCGGTAGTAAAGTTTGATGGGGTCAATTATTTGAGTCTGGATGCTAACAAGCTTCCCCTGGCAACAAGCCCAAGAACTTTTATAGGAACCGGATTTATAAATACAGGGGGTAATGGTAACAAGTATATTTTAGCTTATGGAGGTAGAGGTACCGGGCTAGGAATGGGACTGGCCAGTGTGGGTGGAATTGGTGCTTTTGTAGGATTTAATGACTATCTGGGCACTCCCGTAAATCCTTTTTGGCAGCCGGGGCAGTTTAATGAATTTACGGCGTTGTGGGCTGGTAATAGTGCCAGTATTTTCAGTAAAGGTGTGGGGTTGGCCAACACTGCCAAAATGTGGAATACAACTGCCGGCACCGGTGCTGGTATTGGTGGTACCCCTTGGGGAACTAATGAATACTGGAATGGTCCTATAGGTGATATAATAGTTTATAATAACGTTGTAGTACCTAATGACCGGCAGCGTATTTATACCTACCTGGCTATCAAGTACGGCTATACGCTGGATCAGACTACTCCAACAAATTATATAGCTACAGACGGAACCACCAAAGTATGGACGGCGTCCGTCAATACTGTTTATAATAAAAATATCACCGGTATTGGTCGTGATGATACGGAAGACCTGATGCAGAAACAATCCCGCAGCATTAATCCGGGATTACATCCCATCATAGGTCTGGGTAATATCGCAGCTACCAACACCGCTAACGCCAATGCTTTCCCGACGGACTTGTCTTACCTGGTTTGGGGAGATGATGGAGGCGCTACAACGTTTTCAGTTACAGTTACCGGCAGGCCGGATGTGAAAAGCCGGATGGCAAGATTATGGAAAGTGCAGCAAACGGGCACCGTGGGAACGGTACAGATTGCGATCCCCAAGGATTCGCTGCCGGCTGTCTTTAGCAAAGTATACCTGGCCATCAGTCCAGATGCAGTGATTGACGGCACAGACCAGTTTATCCAGTTAACAGAAACCAATATTAACGGCGTTACCTGCTATACCACCACCGCCAATCTGATGGATGGCCAGTATTTCACTTTCGCCGCAATGGGTGCTATGCCGGGTGGTGTATCCGGCAATACTTTGTGGGTGAGAGCAGATATGGGAGTGCAGGTGAATGCGGGCAACCAGGTACAGCAATGGTTTGATCAGGGAGGAAGTGGTAATGCTACTACCGAGCTGCGGGCATCAGCGCCCACCAGTAATGATGTGATTACTCCATCTGCAGATATCATACAAACGCAAGGTGCTATCAACTTTAACCCGGCGGTTACCTTTACCGGTGCCATCAATAAATCGCTGAAAGGAAATGCAGCATCTTCCTGGAAAAACAGTGACCCTTTGGCCATGTTTTTTGTAGCCCTGCCTAAAGGCGCCCCTGGATCTGATTTGGGGGGCATCTTCTCCACCAATACTTCGGGAAGGGGAGTCCTAATCAATAGTACCGGAACTGGCTACGTGCTGGATGGTAATGGCTGTACGCCCGCTCTTACTTCTTCATCGCTGGCAAAGCCGCATGTAGGCAGAGGAATGTATATTTCTGCCGCTAATGCGCAGGGTGGTTCTACCTGGCTCAATGGCAAGCTGGAGACCACTGCAGGTAGTTGTGGGACTGGGGCTGATAATAGCTACTTTGAAGTAGGTGGTCGTACACCAGACGGGTTGAAAGGACGCATTTATAATGGACACCTAGCGGAAGTTATAGTATACAAAGCTGCTCTGACCCCTGCCCAGGCGCAACAGATAGAATCCTACCTGGCCATCAAATATGGTGTAACCCTCGACCAGAGCACCGCGCAGCATTATCTCGCTGCTGATGGTACCACTAAGGTGTGGGATGCTACTGCCAACAGCGTCTATAAGAACAATATATTCGGCATTGGCCGCGACGATACAGAAAAACTTTATCAGAAACAATCCCGCAGCGTCAATGATGGGGCAATATTAACCATCGGATCAGGGAATATTGCTACCACCAATGCAGGCAATACCAACAGCATTAACAGCGATAAAAGCTATCTTATGCTGGGTTCCAATAGTGTGGCTAAAACTGTGCAGAGCGCCAATCTGCCAGTGGCTTCCTGTATCACTGAAAGACTTACCCAGCAATGGAAAGCACAGCTGACCAATTTTGATGCTGCTACTCAGCCATTGCGCCTGCAGTTTGATCTTGCCGGCGTAAACGCCACCGGCAGCACCCTGAGTGATTTTGTGCTGCTGATAGATCAGGACGGTGATGGCAACTTTGCTACCGGTACGATCACGCAAATTCCGGCTACGGACTACAACGCGGGCGTAGTAGGTTTCGACAATGTAATGGAGCTTACCAACGGAGCGGTATTCACACTGGCTACCCGTTATCCTGTACGTACCGCCAGCCTGGTACCGGCCGGTCAGGTGAAAACAGCCGCTAACATCTGCGTGGATGGCGACTGGGTATATTTCAGACATCCGGATGATATCAATAAATATATCGCAGCTATACAGCTGAATGGAAATACCATTGATGTTTCCAAACTCTCCGCTGTGATTGATGCAAACCGTAATATGACAGCTATCGGTAAAAATGCAGGTACTGACTACGGTACCCAGCTGATGAACCGATTCCTGCAAATTACGTATACGGGTGTGCCACTCACCACCAATGGCGGCGTTACCCTGCGTTTGTTCTGGAACCCCGCTGAAAAAACAGCGGCGGAGAACTATCTTTCCTCTACCAGAGGCGTTACCCGTCCGCAAAAATGGATCTGGTTCAAACACGACAATAATATCGATCCAACGCTTACAGACCTTGATGCCCGGGGATTAAAAAACATCACAACGCTCACACCTGCCGCTTCCGGCCAGGTGGATGGCGTGGACTATGTTGACTTCCAGGGTATTCAGCAGCTCTCCACTTTCGGGGGAGAAACTACCAGCGATGTAGTATACACAGATCTCGCTATTACCAAAGATGATGGGAAAACTACCTATACGCCTGGTACTGATGTAGTGTACACAGTAGTGGTCAGCAACCTGGCTACCGATGCTGTGACTGGTGCTACTATACAGGATAAGCTCCCTGTTGGTATTCCATCTGCCAATATGAACTGGCAGGTGAGCGCTACCACAGGCGGGGGTAATGTAGCGGTCCTCAATGGTACCGGTGCACTGAATCAACAGATTGATCTGCCTGGTGGTGCTACTATTACCTATACGGTCACCATCTCAGTTCCTTCGGCTTATACGGGAGATCTTGTGAATACAGCCACGGTGGCCGTTCCAGCTACTGGTTATGTTGATATTGACCCGGTCAACAATACTGCAACAGATACAGACACATACCAACCGGAAGTAAACCTGCATATCATCAAAACGGCTACGCCGGACCCGGCATCGGCAGGTAACGCTATCGACTATACGATTACAGTTACCAATGCCGGTAAAAGTGATGTGGCCGGAGCTACTATTACGGATATGATACCGGCAGGTATCAGCAATGTCACCTGGACGGCGACAGCCACCGGTACCGGCGCTACTGTTAGCCCGGCAAGTGGTACAGGTAATGTAAGCGCGGTGGCTACAGTTCCGGGTAGTAATAACGGTACTGTGACGATTCTTGTAAAAGGTGTGCTGAGCCCCGATTATACCGGAGCTACCCTCAGCAATACAGCTTCCGTAACTCCTCCGGCTGGTATCACAGATACGGATCCTGTGGATAATGTCAGCACCATCAGCACTGCTGTTGAAAAGAAAACAAGTGTTATTATCACCAAGGTGAATGCAACCAGTACCAAGGTGGCAGGTAGTCCTGTTACTTACCGTATCACAGTGGGTAATAACGGACCTGCTACTGCTACCGGTGTAAGAATACAGGACCAGGTGCCAGCCAACGTTGCGATAAGT
The DNA here is from genome assembly GCF_003308995.1 of Chitinophaga flava. NCBI lineage: Bacteria > Pseudomonadati > Bacteroidota > Chitinophagia > Chitinophagales > Chitinophagaceae > Chitinophaga > Chitinophaga flava. The sequence goes on from NZ_QFFJ01000002.1 coordinate 2,455,588, forward strand.
GGTGTTGTGCCTTCCGTAGCAGGAGCTGCCACCATTACCGCCAATAATACTGCTGGCAGCAATGTAGATGTGATTGCTAACATCCCACCGGGCCCCACTAATTATGTTGCGATAGAGATTACAGGTACAATTGATCCTTCCTTCAGCGGCGCCCTGACCAATACGGCCACGGCCACATCGCCGGATGGAGCACCTGTTTCTGCTACCGATAAAACAGATATTATCAGGAAACCCATATTGCTGATCAGCAAAAATGGTCCTGCCACAATTGTATCAGGAGCTGATATTACTTATGTTATCACTGTTGCCAATAGTGGATTGAGTAATGCGGTAAATGCCAATATCTTTGATATGGTACCCGCCAATATCAGCAATGTGAGCTGGACAACTGCCGTAGAAGGCGCTGCACATATTAATTCCGGTGCTACCGGCACTGGTAATTCGGTGAATGTTTATGCAGATATTCCCGCTGGTGCTGCCAATAAAGTGACAGTAACCGTTACGGGCACCGTATCTCCAGCTGCGACTGGTAATATCGATAACACCGTATCCCTGACACCTACTGAAGCCAATGTACCATTACTCAATGCGATAGCCTCCACAACGGTCAACAAAACACCGCAGCTGGCCATCAGCAAAAATGGACCGGCCACTGTTGTTGCCGGTGAAACGATCAGTTATACCCTGTTTGTAACCAACCCCGGCAAAGCCAATGCAGACGGGGTGGACATCACCGACGATTTACCTGCCGGTATTACCAATGTGAGCTGGACAGCCACCGCTACCGGCGGTGCTGCCGTCACTGCCGGCGCCACCGGTACTGGTAACACTGTGGCTGTAAAAGGTAATATACCCGCAGGCGTTAATGCCAATATAAGTGTACAGGTGACAGGCATAGTAGATCCTGCATTGCCGATCGGTTCTTTGCTCAATGAGGCTACCGTAACTTCTGCAGAAGCAGGAAAAAGCTGGAACAGCAGTGTTAGTACCACTGTTTCCCGCGTAGCCAACGTGGGCATTGTAAAATCGGGTCCCGCAGACAGGAATGCCGGTCAGGATATCCAGTACAAGCTGAAAGTGACCAATGCCGGTCCGAGTATTGCCCGGGCAGCACAGATTTTTGATAATGTGCCGGCAGAAATAAAGAATGTTAACTGGACGGCCACCGTTACCGGTGGTGCGGCCATATTGACAAATCCAACCGGTGCTACCAATAATGTATACGCTACAGTAGATATTCCGGTGGGTGGTGAAGTGAATATTGTGATCAATGGTACGGTAACAGGCGCAGTTCCGGTAGGAGCTACGATGGGTATTACCAATACGGCCACTGTTAATGTTGCCGGTGGCACAACAGATCCTGATACCGGAAACAATACGAGCAGACGTAGCACTACCCTGACCAATACGGCAGATCTGTTAGTCTCCAAATCAGGTCCGCAGAGAGTGAACATCGGTGATCCTATTACTTATGTTATTGATGTGTCTAACCTGGGTACAGGCGATGTGCCGGCCGCATTGATCGATGATGTGATCCCCGCTGCTGTTACAGTACTTAACTGGACAGCTACCGCCTCCAATGGAGCGGACATAGGAGGCGTAGGGACCGCAACAGGCACTACGTCTCCCATCCATCTGACCGCCAATATGCCGGGTAATACCAACAGTAAGGTGAGCATCGTGGTAAATGGCACTGTTAACAGTTCAGCAGGCGCCAGCTTTACCAACCAGGCACAAGTAGACGCAGGCGGAAACACTAAATTCAGTAAGATCACCACAGCGGTAAATCAGTCTACCGATGTGAAAATACAGAAGGCCGGTCCGGTAACCATTGCAGCCGGACAGGATATCGCTTATACATTGACGGTGACCAACGCCGGTCCGCTTGATGCCAATAATATCAATATCACCGACAATGTACCGGTGCAAATTGAAAATATAAAATGGACAGCTACCGCGGCAGGAACCTCCACTGTTTCGGCCGGCAGCGGCACAGGTAACATCAGCCTGACCGGAGATATTAAGACCGGTGACGCCAATGCCATTACCATCCATATTACCGGGAGAGTGAAGTCAGACGTGATGGTGCCAAACATTCAAAATACGGCTACGGTAACCCTTCCATCCGGCGGCGTTATAGATTATGATCTTTCCAACAATACAGCAACAGCGACCACCAATGTTACCCTGGAGCCGGGCGTAAGACTGGTTAAAGTAGGGCCGGCCACTGCTATCGGTGGTACTGGCATCACCTACAGCATTGAGGTAAATAATGATGGCCCCAGTGATGTCATCAATCTTAATATCGCAGACCTGGTTCCTGCTGCAGTATCCAATGTAAAATGGGTAGCAACAGCAACCGGCAATGCCACCCTGATTTCTGGCAACACCGGCGCGGCGCAGCAGGTGAATGTTAAAAGTAATATCCCTGCCGGTGCAGGTAATAAAATCAACATTACAATCACCGGTACTGTTGATCCTGCTTTTGCAGGCACTATCACGAACGTGGCAACCGCTTCTGCACCGATGATGGCAGCAACGGTATCTTCAAACAATGTGGTGACCAGCATTTCGCGCCAGGTAGATATTGCGGTGGCCAAATCCGCCAGCAAAACAACCGTGAACGCCGGTGAAGCACTGGATTTTACAATAACGGTAACGAATATAGGTCCCGGTACACTGAAGGCCGGTGAAGAATTGCAGCTGACGGAAAATCTGCCGGCAGGTTTGGGCAATGTAAGTTTGATACCTTCAGGAATCGTATATAATCCTGTAACAGGCGCCTATACGCTGACCAGCGATATGGTTGCTGGCAGCACCGTCAAGCTCGTGGTAAGTGGTATCGTAGTACCTAATTATACCGGTACCAGCATTACCAACCATGTAGAGGTAGCAGCTCCGGCTGGGGTATCAGATCCTGATCTCACCAACAACCAGGCGGATGCAGTAGCCGCTACCAGACTGGAGGCAGACCTTGGAATAACGAAAGTGTCTGATAAAAACATTGTCGTTGCAGGTGATCCGCTGACATATACCATTACCGTTAAAAACTACGGACCAGGTGCATTCAACAGCGGAGATATTCTCAAAATAACAGAATCGCTGCCAGCGGAACTGCAGAACGTAACCTATAACGCTACAGGTGGCGTTTATGACAGCAACACGCATTCATTTACGCTCACAGGCGGCCTGAATGCAGGTAGCAGCGTGCAACTGGTGGTGAGCGGTACCGTGGCAGCCGACTTCATCGGAACAGGTATTACCAACACAGTATCAGTAGCCCCGCAGGGAATGGTGACAGACCCCGTACCGGGCAACAATACCAGCAACGCAACGGTTGCTGTGGAAAGGAAAGCAGACCTGGCAGTAACGAAGACAGTAGACAAAACCAGCGTAGTAGCAGGAGAGGCGATCAACTACACCATTACCATCAAGAACAAAGGCGTGAGCACACTGAAGAGTGGTGAAGTGCTCAGGATAACGGAAACACTTCCTGCAGAGCTGATCGTGAACGGTTATGATGTTACGGGTGGCATCTATGATGCTAATGCCGGAACCCTGACCCTGACCAGCGACCTTTCACAGAATGCTGTGGTAACCCTGGTGATCAAAGGAAATGTGAGTGCCACCACTTTAAGCACCAGCATGATCAATAAAGTGTCTGTGTCCGTACCTGCCGGTATCACGGATTCCGATCTTACCAATAATACCGCTACCAGTCCTGCTACGGCCATCCGCCGTGAAACGGACCTGATGATAACGAAGTCGGTAGACAAGACCAGCGCAGTGGCGGGCGAAGCCATCACCTATACCATCACCGTTCAGAATAACGGCATTAGTACTCTGAAGAGCGGGGAGAAGCTGGGTCTTACAGAAACACTTCCTGCAGAACTGATCGTTGGCAGTTATACAGCTACCGGAGGTATTTATGATGCCAGTACCAACACCTTTACCCTGACTGGCGACCTGGCCAAAGATGGCGTAGTGACACTGGTAATCAGGGGCAATATAGATGCCGGCACTTTAAGTGCCAGCATGGTTAATAAAGTGACTGTAACGGTTCCATCAGGCGTAACCGATATCGATCCGTCCAACAATACCGCCACCAGCAATGCCACCACTATTCGTCGTGAAAGCGACCTGGCGGTAACAAAAACGGTTGATAAAACCAGTGCCGTGGCAGGAGAAGCCATCACTTATACCATCACTATTCAGAACAAAGGTATCAGTACGCTGAAGAGTGGTGAAAAAATAGGCATCACAGAAACACTTCCGGCAGAACTGATAGTAGCCAGTTATGTGGCAACAGGGGGCACTTATGATGCCAGTGCAGGCACCTTCACGTTGACCAGCGATCTGGCCAAAGACGGCATCGTAACGCTGATTGTTAAAGGCAATGTGGATGCTGCTACGTCGAGCACCAGCATGGTCAATAAAGTGGCTGTGACTGCCCCCACCGGTGTGACCGATACCGATCCTTCCAATAATGCCGCTACCAGCAACACTACTGCTATCCGTCGTGAAAGTGATCTGGCGGTGACGAAGACGGTTGATAAGACGAGCGCCGTGGCAGGAGAAGCGATCACCTATACGGTTACTGTTCTGAACAAAGGAACCAGTACCCTGAAAAGTGGTGAAGTGATCGGCATTGCTGAAACGCTCCCGGCAGAACTGATCGTTAGCGGCTATACAGCTACGGGAGGTACCTATAATGCCAATACAGGAACCTTCACACTGAGTAGCGATATGGCTCAAAATGGTGTGATATCACTGACCATCAGCGGAAACGCAGATCCTGGTACCCTGAGCACCAGCATGGTCAACAAAGTAGCGGTGACAGTCCCTTCCGGTGTGACGGATACTGATCTTTCCAATAATACTGTTACCAGCAACCCTACCACGATCCGTCGTGAAAGTGATCTGGCAGTAACGAAGACAGTCGATAAGACCAGCGCTGTGGCAGGAGAGGCCATTAGCTATACCATCACTGTTCAAAACAAAGGTATCAGTACCCTGAAAAGCGGAGAAGTGATCGGCATTACAGAAACCCTCCCGACAGAACTGATCATTGACAGTTATGATGCTACCGGAGGCGCTTATGATGCCAATGCCGGTACCTTTACACTGAGCATGGACCTGGCGCAAAATGAAACAGTGACCCTGGTGATCAAAGGCAATGTAGATGCGGCCACACGCAGTACCAGTATGTTCAATAAAGTATCTGTGACTATTCCGGCAGGTGTGACAGAAACAGATCCTTCCAATAACACCGCCACCAGCAACACTACCACTATTCGTCGTGAAAGCGACCTGGCTGTAACGAAGCAGGTAGACAAGACCAGTGCTATGGCAGGAGAGGCCATCAACTATACCATTACTATTCAGAACAAAGGTATCAGTACTCTCAGAAGTGGTGAAGTGATCAGTATTACCGAAACCCTCCCGGCAGAACTGATCGTGAGCAGTTATGATGCTACCGGTGGCACCTATGATGCCAATGCCGGCACCTTCACATTGACCAGTGATCTGTTGAAGAACGGTGCAGTAACGCTGGTGATCAAAGGCAATGTGAATGCTGCCACTACCAGCACCAGTATGATGAATAAAGTTTCTGTGACCCTTCCATCCGGTATCACGGAAAGTGATCCTTCCAATAACACAGCAACCAGCAATACCACTGCTATCCGTCGTGAAAGCGATCTCGCAGTGACCAAACATGTTGACAAAACCAGCGTAGTAGCAGGAGAAGCGATCAACTATACCATCACTATTCAAAACAAAGGTCTCAGCACGCTGAAAAGTGGTGAAGCCATCGGTATCTCGGAAACCCTTCCGGCAGCCCTGATCGTGAACGGCTATACAGCTACCGGCGGATCTTATGATGCCAACGCACATACTTTTACGCTGACCAGCGATTTGGCTAAAGATGGGGCTGTAACGCTCTTAATCAATGGCGAAGTGGACCCTGCGGCAACAGCTACAAGCATGATCAACAAAGTATCCGTGACGGTACCCAATGGTATAACGGATACAGACCAAAGCAATAACACCACTACCAGCGAAACAACAACGATCATTCGTGAAAGCGACCTGGAAGTAACGAAGCAGGTGGATAAAACCAGCGCGGTGACAGGCGATGTATTAAACTACACCATTACTGTCGGTAACAAAGGTCTCAGTACCCTCAACACCGGGGAGGTGATCACGATCACTGAAACACTGCCGGCAGGGCTGACCAACATCAGCTACCTCGCAAATGGCGGTACCTATAATACGGCCACGCGCGCCTATACACTGACAGGGCCTATGGCATCCGGCGGTGCGGTCACCCTGAAGATCAGCGGTACCATTGCTGCTGATTTCACTGGCAGTGCTGTTACCAATAAAGTAGCCATTGCCACTCCGGCAGGTATTTCCGATCCGGTAACGGCCAACAACGAAGCAACCGTTACAACCAACGTTTCAAGGGTTGCAGACCTCGCTGTAAACAAATCAGCCGATAAACCCGAAGTGGCTGTCGGAAGACCGCTGAACTATACGATAACCGTTACCAACCACGGTCCGGCAACGATGAACAATGGTGAAACGATCACCATTACAGAAGCACTGCCTGCAGCGCTGACCAATGTAGGCTTCGCGGCTACAGGTGGTAATTATAATGCATCAACAGGAGCTTTCCAGCTTACCAGTGTATTGCCTGTTGGCGGTACCATACAATTGAACGTGAGCGGAACCATAGATGCAGCGTATACTGGTAGCAGCATTACCAATAATGTTGCCATCGCCGCAGGTATCACAGATCCGGACAATTCCAATAATACCGCATCTGTTACAACCGGTATCACGCCACCACCAAGCTTTGAAACATGGAAAACGGTAACAACGGAATACGGTACAGGACAGATACACGCAGGCGAAAAACTGACCTATACCATTTATGTGCGTAACAATGGTAAGGTTCCACTGCCGGATGTAACCATTACAGACCCGGTACCGGCGCATACCAGTTATGTAAGCGGTGGCGCCCTGAAAGGCAATATTGTGAACTTCAGTATTAAAGACCTGGCTCCAGGAGCCACTACCAGTGTGACTTTTGTGGTAAAAGCGGACGATAACCTTACCGGCATATCCGGCATCAGCAACACGGCCACTGTAAGTGATGGTTATATAACCAAGCCTACCGCAGGTTGTGACCCAGCAGTACCGGGCTGTGATATCAATACTCCAGGCACTAATATCGAAACAGGAGGTGGAGATCTGTCTATTACCAAAGAAGTGGTGACACCACAGGCGCCTTACCGCATGGGACAGCAGGTTACTTATCGCATTACCGTCCACAATGCATGGGACCAGACGTTTACCAATGTAGCGGTAGAAGATCTGCTACCGGCTGGACTGGAAGCACCTACATCAACCACCGCCGACAAAGGAAAGGTACAGACCGATCAAGCCGGAAAACGGATGCTGTGGGATATCGGACAGTTGATGGCAGGGGAAACACTGCAGATGACGCTGGTATGCCGCGTCATTGATGGCGGCCAGGTTGTCAACCAGGCCAGGGTAACCGCTAATGAGCCACAGATCAACCTGACCAATGACCTTGCGGAAGCTGTTATCCAGGTAGAAGGACAAGATCTCTCATTCCCGAATGTTTTCACACCAAATGGAGATGGTAAGAATGAAAAATTCATCATCGGCGGCCTGGAAAAATATCCCGGCTCTGCTCTCTACATCTACAACAGATGGGGCAGTATGGTATATCAGTCTAAAGATTATAAAAATGACTGGAATGGCTCCGGATTGAATGAAGGAACCTACTACTATATCCTCGAGGTAAGAAAACCACAAGAGACCAAACGTCTTAAAGGATGGGTACAGATATTAAGATAACACGGAAAAACCGGATGCCTGAAACTGCAGGCATCCGGTACCCGGTATCACAGGTCAGAAATCATAAAACTATGCGCATTAATTTAAAAATATATTTCCTGGGTCTGCTGATGATAACAGGTGTCTGCTCCAGGGCACAACAGAATGTACAGTTCAGTCAGTACGCTTTCAACGGATTAACGGTAAATCCTGCCTATGCCGGATATAAGGAGAACTGGTACCTGAATGCAGCCTACAGGCACCAGTGGGCAGGGTTTCCAGGTGCTCCACGTACCGGTGGCGTCTCTCTGGATGGTCTGACCAATGCCCGCGACAATAAGGTAGGGGTGGGGATGCAATTGTTGTTCGACCAGCTGGGGCCACAGCAGGCTGTTTCACTGTACGGCTCCTATGCCTATCGTATTCCGCTGGACGATGAAAATACACGCCGCCTTTGCCTGGGTATCGGAGGGGGCGTTACCCAATATTCAATTGATGGTACTGCGATGTCATATGTAGATAACAACGATGAAACCATCCCTACCGGCAAGATCAGCAAATGGGTTCCGGATGCACGCTTCGGCATCTATTATTATACGCCATCCTTTTATATAGGCGCATCTGTGATGGATCTCTTTTCACTATATACCTCCGCTACCAGGTATTCCTGGAAAGGGTATACTTATGATGTGATCCGCAAAACACAGCATGTGTATCTTACTGCCGGTACGGTATTGGGCCTGGGGGAAACGCTGAAGCTGAAACCATCCCTCATGATCAAGGAAGACTTCAAAGGACCTACCAGCCTCGATGTAAATGCTTTTCTGCTGCTCAGCGAAAGGCTTTGGGTAGGCGGCTCATACAGAACCTCCCTGAAATTGTGGAACAAAAACAACCTGGACCCTCGCTTGCAACAGGTTAATGCGGCCAGTGCCATGGTAGAATTTTATGCTACCGAACAGCTACGTATCGGTTACGCCTACGACCTGAATGTCAATAAAATGGCTGGCTATCAGGGTGGGTCACATGAAATCTCCATCGGATTCCTATTCCCCTCAAAACAATATACTACACAGAACCCACGTTACTTCTGATACATGTATACATAAGAATAAGCCTCCTATATCATTGGATACAGGAGGCTTTCTTATTGATGTTCTTCTACTCTAATAAATTTCTAATAAAATTTTGTTTGTAAATCATTGGTTAGTTGCAGAAGCTGATCTACCTTTGTGGCTCAATTAAAAAATGCTCCATGGACGTACAACCTCCGAGTTGCCATTATCATTATTAACCCCTCATTGTAAGATGACTTGTTTGTCTCTTCAATGAGACAAAATTTAAGTCATGTTTAAATTATTCCTCCGTAGCAAAGCCAGATTGAGAAATGCACAATTGTCTGAAATGCTGGCCCCTGAAACCTGGCCCTGTATCGCAGTCTCAGGGAATTTAACTGCCTCCCGTCGTTTTGACCGATTGTTTAAAAGTGAATTGTTCAATACACAGAAAACGAAGAAGCAGCTTCAGTAAATCTGTTTTCCGTCGATAAGAATTTTTATTAGTTACAGTTGTAAGCCATTTAATCATAGTCTGCTTTACTTCTAAAGTAGAACATTTTTAATGCACTCTTTTGTATTTTGCATCATAGATCAAAATACGACTGCATGGACTTTGGCGCTAACTGGCCTATATATGATCAACTGGAGTTGTCGTTGCCTGCTGATGAGTGGGTAACCGCACAGGTGCTGAAAGGTACACCGGTAAACAATACTTTAAGGATCGGTACTTCCGGCTGGAGCAGAAAGGAATATGCCGGCACGCTGTATCCCAGAGGGATCCGGGAAACGGCATTGCTGCCGGAATACAGCCGGATATTCAATTGTGTGGAACTCAACGCTACCCATTATAAAATATACAGTCCTGACGATATCCGCAAATGGATGGATAAAGTGAAAGGACGTGATTTTATGTTTTGTCCTAAGGTGCCGCAGGTGATCAGTCATCATAGTACTTTGCTGAATGCGGCTACAGAAACGGCTGCCTTCCTGGAAGGGGTGCGTGCATTTGACAAACAGCTGGGGCCTGTTTTTCTGCAGGTAAGTGAATACTTTTCACCTGTCCGTAAATTAAATCTCTATAAATATCTGGAGCAACTTCCGCGCGACCTGCAGTTTTTTGTAGAGGTACGGCATCCTGACTGGTTTGGCAGCGAAACAGAGCGCCATGAGTTTTTTCATACACTGCATCAATTGGGAATAGGAGTGGTGATCACGGATACGCCGGGCCGTCGCGATTGTTTGCATATGGGCCTAACCGTACCTCATCTGTTTCTTCGTTTTGTTACCAAGGGCGGGCATCCGCTGGATAGTGTCCGTTTGCTGCAATGGAAGGAGCGTTTGGAGGTGTGGAAGCAGCAGGGCCTGGAAACGATCTACTTTTTCCTGCATGTACATGATGGCCGGTTTGAGGCTGATTTTTATAAAGAAGTACAGGCTGTGTTCGGATTAACAGCTCAACCTTCGCAGATGACCCTCTTCTGAAAATAAAGCACCGCCGGAATATGAGCCCCGGTGGTGCTGCGCATTGCCCCTGATTGACTCCCCCTTTGCGAGCGCTCTCGTCATAATATTAAAATTACGCTTAAAATTATCGGGCCGATGACGATGGTCATATCTAATTTATAAGACGTACTCTATCTTTATGTATATGTAAACAGGGATTGACGCTTTGCAGCTCAAGCATAGCCGCTATTATTATAACTTCCTGATAACATTTTTTAAGCAAAAAAAGGACGATATTCAGTATACTTAAACCCCCAAAAGTTATGCGTACTTTACTCAAAGTTTCATGTGAGGTAATTGCCTCCAATAATGCCCTCAAAAGCGGGAAGCTTCCTGAAATCGTCAAATCTACCATGGACAAGCTAAAACCTGAAGCCAGTTATTTCTTTACGGATGGTGGGCGCAGGACTTGTCTGATGATATTTGATTTAAAAGAGCCTTCAGAAATACCCGGTATTGCAGAACCCTTCTTTCAGGAACTGAATGCAGAGGTAATATTTCAACCTGTAATGAATGCTGAAGATTTGCAAAAGGGCCTGTCCAAGTTGAATTCCTGACCTTTTTTAGTTTAAGATGAAGAAACGATGAACGATTGCCAGTGTGATTCTTCACACTGGCAACTTTTTTATAGGAGAGGGTGTCGTGAGATTGTTTGCATAGTATTTTTTATAACGTGGTATGCTGTACGAATTCAGAATTTTATGAGAAAACCATGTCATTTCATAAAACATCAATTCCTAATTTTGCGGGCGAATGAATCAATAGCCGCTATAAAATGACTACCAGCACTGTTAAACTGAAACGTATAAAGGAAAGTAATATTGGTATTGCCACACTGCTTGCCTTTGCTATGATACCGATGTCGGGATTTGCAACAGACATCTATATTCCTTCCCTGCCGGGCATGACCAGCGCACTTGGCATTTCCAACGGCCAGGCACAGCTGACGCTGAGTTTGTTTCTGATCAGCTATGGCCTTTCTCAGCTTTTTGTGGGTGGCCTGCTCGACAGCTACGGCCGTTACAGAATAAGCATGGTTTCCATGTTGCTTTTCTGTCTCTCCTGTGTGATCATTGCCAATACACATAATCTGTATGTCGTATATGCGATGCGGATATTGCACGGGATCACCATTGCAGCCATGGTGGTGAGCAAGCGCGCATTTTTTGTGGACCTCTACTCCGGCGAAAAACTCAAACACTACCTCAGTTTCTTTACCATTATATGGTCTACCGGACCCATTGTAGCGCCTTTTATAGGAGGATACCTTGAAGTGAGCTTTGGTTGGGAATCCAACTTTTATTTTCTGGGTGGCTTTGCGGCGGTACTGTTTGTGCTTGAAGCCATCTTCGGTGGTGAAACTATTCATGAGACTACACCTTTCCATCCGGCAAAAATCTTCTCTATTTATATGGGCATGGTGCGTACCGGCAGTTTCACACTGGGCATCGGTATGCTCGGACTGGCCTATTCCATGGTGATGGTATACAATATGTCGGGTCCGTTTATCATCGAACACTATTTTAATCTGTCGCCGGTGGTTACGGGATACTGTTCTCTGTTCCTCGGGTTTGCCTGGATGGCAGGCGGTTTCCTTGGTAAGGGACTGATCAATAAACCCTTTGTCCGCAAGATGAACATCAACGTGTTGCTACAGTTTGTTGCAGCCTGCGCATTGTTACTGACCTTTGGCCTCTTTAGCCAGTTATGGACCATCCTGGCTTTTGCTTTCCTGGTACACGTAGGAGCTGGTTTTACCTATAACAACTACTTTACCTTCTGTCTGCAGAAATTCCCCAAAAATGCGGGCATCGCCGGAGGACTTACGGGTGGCCTTTGTTATGTGATCGTTTCCATACTCAGTGCAGGTATCATCTATGTGTTGCCGGTACAGGACGGACGGAACCTGTCTCTCAGTTACATCGTCCTGATCCTGGCCAGCGCATTGGTGATGTATCGCGTACTCCTGCTGAATAAAAAAGAGCAGGCGCTTAATATGATGACTTCGTAAGCGGGTTGGCTTTAAGATTAGTGACCAGGTTGATATGCTGGATATTTCTTTCCTTGAAGGAAGCCAGTAATTTTTTAACCTGCAGATAAGGTGCATCATTATCCGCTCTGACACAGTATTTCAGCGTACGGGCATTTCCCTGTTGTGAGGCAGTAGCGTATTGCAGCCATATCTTCACCTCATTGGAGGCCGAATCGGTGGGTATACCTGATTCTATCGCATGCTCTTTCCGTTGTTCCGGACGCATGGCCAGGTAGGCTTTCAGATGTTTTAACTCCGTACCGATACTGGTGCCAACAATGAAATTGTGCTTTTCAGCCTCTGTAAGGCCCAGCTGGAACTGTTTATCGAGGTCTCCGATAAGTTGTTTTCTTTTGGGCTGTCCGTCCATATCAAAAAAGATCCTTCCTTTTTTATCCATGGTAAACAGGATCACATCGGAATCGGGAAGTACCTGTGTATTGATGGAAGAGGGTGTGATGACAGCAACAGGTTCGACCGGCTTGAACCGCGTAGCCAGCATAAAAAAGGTGAGCAGCAGGAATACCATATCGGTCATGGCAGTCATATCAACGAGGGTACTTTTACGGGTAACTTTCGACCTGGGCATAAGTTATCATTAAGCGTTTAGGAATAATCTTCCTGTCAAAAATCTCTCAAATAACGCAGGGGAGAAAGGTATGTTTGCTCCGTTTTATGATACTTTTACGCCTTGCTTACAGACGCCTTCCTATAGATCGCAGGGGTGATCCCTTCATGTTTGCGAAAGTACTTGATGAAGTTGGACACCTCGAAGAATCCCAGTTCAAATGCAATTTCACTGGTTGTCTGGCTGGTATGTGTCAGCATTCTTCGGGCTTCCAGCATTATTTTTTCATCAATGAGCTGTTTGGGTGATTTGCCTGTAATGTGCGTGGTGGCTGCGTTTAACCGCTTTTCTGTAATGTGCAGGGCTGTGGCATAGGTATTTACCATTTTCACAGATCGGAAGTCGTGGGCGAGTAACTGCTGAAAGGCGGTCACATAACTACGGTCTCTATCTACGCTCACTGGTATTTCAGCTGGCTCCAGTTTGCGCGCCGCTGCAATCATGAAGTGCTGAATAAGGTTTCTGTTCACCGTTTCGGAAGGAGCAGTGGTGGCGTTTTCTTCCATCAATAGTGTTGCCAGCAACCGCAGTACCCGGTCTTCTTCCTCTACCTTTATATACCGTGGCTGGTGGCTGTCCGTGAACAGAATGTGGTTATTGAGGAAAACAGCATCTTCCGCTGATTTACAGAAGAAATTTTCTGTGAAGCTGATGGTGATACCGTCATAGCGATCATCCATCAATATATGCACCCTGTCTTTTCTGATAAATAATATGGTATCCCGTGTAATAGATACTTCCTCAAAATCCACCATGATTCTGCTGGACTCGTTGTTGAACCACAGGATCAGGTAGGCATCCGGGCGCAAGGCATTGTACAGCCAATCCTGGTGCGTTGTCATGCATAACATCATAGACTGAATCATGAAGTCAGTCCTGAACAACTGAAAATGTTTGAGTGGTATAATCTCTCTCGTTGACGGGTCTTTTTTTCTCATGCGCTTCGCCGTTGTCTTTTTTGAGAGATGCAGACAAGGGTGATTTCCATAATCATGTACTGAGCAACCCACAGAATGGTCAACTATAACCATCCTGTGGGCTTTAAAGTATTTATCCCAGTTTCTCTTCCAGTTGTTGTATGGCACTGTTGATGACTGCCAGTTGTTCTTTTACCTGCCGGGTATGCGGATATTGTGCCAGCAGTTCTTTCAGCAGCTGGTGTCCTTCGGCCAGGTTGCCCGACTGGAGGGTTTTTGCGGCACGCTGAAATAATTGTACTGCTGATTCCTGATCGGGGTCATACACCGGGAAGTATTTATAGGTAAATGTTTCCCATAGCGTTGTATCCCAGGGCCAGTGTTGTTGCAGTACATCTTTATTCATGCCTTTGAGCACCTGTGGAAACTGTTTACCGTTGAAGTTGGGTTCCAGCCGGTGTACTACTTTACAAATGCCGCCGTATACGATAGCAGCTGCATCCGCTAATGCGGAAGGAACGGGTTTGCCGTTCAGTTTTGTTACGTAGTCATTCCATTTTTTCCAGAAGGTATACAGCATGCGGTCGCCGAGTGGGTTGTTGGCGGTGAGCTGCTGATACCCTTTGAAAAGCAGGGTGAGAAACTGTTCCAGCTTATCAGCATCCTGATGGAGATATTTGCCCCATACGCTGTTGGTGTTTCTGAACAGGTGTTCGAGTACCAGGTAAGGCAGGGTGGCGTTGGTGTTGTTGCCGGAGGGTAGTTCGCTGAAGATACGATCAATCAGGTCGGCGGGTTCGATGGCAAATACGAGGGCGGCCACCGGCCACTGTGTATACGGACAGGTCCATCCACTGAATTCCCAGTCGTTGAGTGTATGGATACTTCTTTTGGAATGGATCTCCGGCATGTTGTACTGCATGTACTGCCGGTAATTTTCCTGGGTAAAGAGGCGGAGCAGTCTTTCCCGGTATTCCAGGTCGATGAAGCCCGCTTGCTCGAGATATTTGCGAATGATATATACACCATCCTTGTCTTGTGAAACCAGGATGTAGTCGAGGCTGAGGCTTACCAGTTCCGGAGTGACCAGTTTGCCTTGCTGCAGGATGGTGACTACTTGTTGCAGCAGACCGCTGGAGGGTGGCAGCTGTAACAGCAGGCGGTATAATTCGATGATCTCACTTTTTTTGATGGTCCGGTTGTTCCAGGCATCATTTACCAAACGCTGGGCTTCCATAAAACTCTGCATGCCGTTCTTTTTCAGCATAGCATCTTTGAGAGTAGAGAGGAAAGCACCTGTTTGTTCGGCTTTGTCAGCGCCTTTGAGCAGCCAGGTGGCACCGGTAACGGCTATCATGTAGGGCAGTTCTGCTCTTAATGCCGGATGTTGTTCTGCCAGTTGTCCGATTAGTTGCACCCATTCATGCAGGGGCTGTTGCGGATACCAGGCAATATGCCGGTAGAGGGCTTGTAACAGGGACGGTGCCAGTTGGCTGAAATCTGCTTCCAGTGTTTTGAGTACGCGGTATACGCGGTCCAGTTCCTGAATATCTTTTGCCTGGTCGAGCAGCAGACCCATACTTCTTTTGAGGTTGGGATCATCGCTGTAGGAAAATGTCTGAAGCCTGGTGATGACTTGTTGTTTGAGTGCAGGAGGGTACCAGTGTCCTTCGAGCACATCGCAGAACAGTTGCAGTAAGGGCTGTCTGTTTTGCTCATCGACAGCCACTTCGCAGGCAGCGGCAGCCAGGAGTGATTTCAGGTGATGATCTGTTTCTGCATTGGCTAATGTAACCAGCAGGGCTTCTGTTTGCACGGATTTGCGGCCGGTGTGCAGAAAAACCTGCACGAGGGCGCTACGGAGGGCTACCAGTGGCTCTTCACGGATAGCTTTAGCCAGTGCGGGTTCCAGCTGTTCCTGCCACTGCGCAAACTTGGCCGTGAGCAACGGCAGCGTGGCTTCCCGTACATAGGGACTGGCATCCTGTAGTCCGCCGATGATCAGCTGAGGCAGGTCGGCCTGTTGTAATAATTGCAGCAGGCGGATTTTGAGGCCAGCGGAGGTGGTTTGTGTAAACAAATCAACAAACAGCGGCTGCAGCTCCGGATGTGCTGCCAGTCTGCCCCTGACTAATTCCAGCAGTTCCGGCTGGTCGGGCATTTGTTGCAGTGCGGCAAACAGGTCCCGGAAAAAACTTTCATCTACCTGTCGCATCGCCGACAACAATTCGATGATCGTTGTTCTTACCGATAGAACAGTTTCTACCGGTATCATCCTGGTGAGTTGTGATAAAACATCGGAAGGCAATACGGGCATTGCCGCAAGCTGTTGCAGGGCGGTATGCCGGAGTGCAGTGGGTTCCAACGGGTCGAGGAAGTGCACCGTCATCCGCGCGGCATGGGGCTGAGGTAGTTGTTGTACCAGTGTTAGCAACGGGCCACGACAAGCTTCCGGAGCCAGTGGAAGATAATCGGTGATTTTAGCGATGGTATCTTCCGTTTTGCTGACACTGTGCTGTAATCCTTCGATGCTGGCCAGTTGTATGTCGGTGTCCAGATCGTTGGCCATCGTTTCTGCCAGTATCTCCTGTATCCCGCTGATATGTGATGCCAGTGTTGCCAGCCTGCTGACGGCCATATAACGCAGCTGGCGTTCCGGATCGAGGCAGGCGGTAAGCGACAGCGTATGGATATAATGTTGATGCTCCTGTACACGCGCAGGGTCTATGTCACAAAGCAGCGTAAGTATAGCTGTTTTGACTGAAATGGTCTCTTCTTTTTGCAGGGCATCGCATAAGCGGGTGATGCCTTCTGCTGTTTCGAGGAAGGGGCGCAGGTCGCTCAGTGCGGCCAGACGCTCTTCCGTGCTGCGTTCTGTAGATAATAGTATATCGAATAAAAGAATTTCTTCCGCCATATTCCTTTTCAATGGAGATGATGAATAATGTACCAGCCGGTGCTAATCGGCAAAACCAGGACCTTCAGCTGCCGGGTTGGGAGCCGGGGCTACGCTGCGTTGCAGCGCTTCCATGTCTACACCGCAGTTGCGGCAGGCCGTACTAAGCTGATCTTTGAATATGTTATCTGCTAACATGCCTGGCAATTTAGCTGCGGCTGTCAACAGCTTTGGCACCGGTTCCCAGGTATTGTTGGCAGAGAGATATTGCAGGAAGGGAAGTATACCTTCGGCAGTGGTCTGTTGCAGCATCCGTTGTGTAAATACTGCTTCCAGCTGGTCATGCCATACCATGTGCAATAATTCATCCAGCTGTATCATATTGATATAACGACCTCTCTTTTCCAGCAGCTGCCATAGCCCTTCCCGGAGAATCTCAGCAGAAGGGTTGCTCTTCAGTATCAGCAGGTACCATTTGAATTTGGATTCATTGCCCAGGTCTGTATGAAGGAGCTGGTTCATGGCATAGCGACTCAGGTGTTCGTTGATGCCTGCTTTCACAGAAAGGAAACGGAGTATCTCCACATCGGAAACACCTTCCTGGTACAGTACATTGCTGTTGGCAGGGTGGAGGGCTGCCAACAATACTTTGCCGGCCATTTCAGGATTATCATTATAGAAGAGCCATATATGCGGGAAGATACCATTCAGGTCGTGGGTTACGTCGGCTTTATGCAGCCATTGTTCCCAGTTGATCTGAGCCGCGCCGTTGTGGGCAATGGCTTTCTCCTGTACCTGCGTGCAGATGTGCAGCAGGTCCTGGGCTGTTTCATGGTCTGCGAGCCGGCTGAAGACTTCCACGGCTGCCTGTGGCAGTTGCGGGATACAGCTGATTTTCCGTGCGAGCAGCAGGCGTTGCTGATAGGGAAGGTCCTGTTGCAGTAGTGCAGGAGCTGCTGCTGCGATAGCCGTGGTATTGTCTGGTGTCAACGGTACCAGCAATAAACCTTGTACAGCCCAGGACCGGATGGCGGTAGAAGGAGCTTCCAGGGCACGGAGGTAAAAACGGTTCCATGCTTCGCCGGTGTTCATGGCGCTGGTGATGGCTTTCAGGATCACGGCTTTGCAGTCGTCGTGCTGTTCTTTTTCATAGGCGGCCATAAATTTGTCGAGCAGGGCGATTTTTTCAGCGACCTGTTTGCCGAGTATGTCATAGATGCTTATGGCGACTGTTGTCTGAATGTCCTGGTCCAGCAGTTGCCAGAGTGTATCAGACAATGTTTCGTTGCGGCTGGTGTAGGGTGCCAGCAGGTAGAGTAGTTGCTGTGCTACCTGTATATTTTTTTCCGTGAGCAGGCAGTTACCCAGGTAGGCGATATTATCAGGGGTAAGCGTGAGACTATACGCAAATACCTGCATGGCGGCCTGTCTTACGGCAGGATCGGGATCTTCCCGGAGTGCTTGCAGCAGGATGGCTGTCACCTTCGTATGGCCGATACCGTGTACTGCCAGCAGCTGTATGCTCCATTTGCGGAGCGATGCGTTTTTATCGGATTGGATGAGGGTACACAGGGCTTCTTCAGGAACGATGGAGCGGTCTACACAATAGCGCAGTACCATTTCCTTGATCACGTCGGGTGTAGCCGGTTGCAGCTGTTGCACCAGTACTGCGGGTTCCAGCTTGTCGCGCAGCAGGAGACGGTTGAGCAGAACCAGCTTGTCGGTAGTATCTATCGTATACAGGATATCGAGATAGAAGGCCAGGTCCTCATCACTGATATGGGCGGGTATGAGCAGCCAGGAGAGTATTTGGCGTTGTACATCTGCATTATCCTGTTGCCGGTAAAAGTCAATCAGCTGGCGGCGTGCAGCAGGATGGGCCAGTGAAAGCCTGCCCAGTAAGGGTAGGATGATATCGCGGGATTCATCCTGTTGAAGGGATGCCGACAGGAGGGTGATGAAGCCTTCCTTGTCGGGTATCTGCTGTAAGCCGTTGGCAACAAGACGTTGCAGCATATCGGCTTTCAGCTGTGTGTCTGTTTCATCAGCGATAAGGCTGATCCAGCGGGAGATGATGGCCGGATCATTGAGATAGTGGGCTGCCGATGATAGCAGGGAGTATTTATTGTCTGTATCGGAGAATGGCACCATGTCGAGCATCAGGAGCGCCTGTTCGCTGCCGGCATTTCTCCTTGCTCTGATGGCTGTAATAGTATTACTGAGGTCCATATTTTCAGTAGTTTATCAGGAGGTTTTTAAAGTACCTGGTTTCAGGCCTGAGAGGGCGTCAGCCAGCATCTCCTGTTGTGAATCGTCTAAAGGAAGTTTCATTGTAGCGTCCAGTGCTTTCTGTCTGGACAGGGTGTCTGCCAGTTCATTTTTGACAACGTTGATCAGGATATCAAACTTCTTGTCTACACCCGGGCGCAGATAGCCGTCGAGGCAGAGGCGTACCAGTTCGCGGTCGTTGTCGTACAGCAGTACGTCCTCCAGTGCGGGTGGTATCTGGGCATATATTTCCGCAGCATTGGCCAGAATGCCGGCGCAGGTGATACGGAAAGGAGAGCCGGGTTCTGTGAGCTCGGCACAGAAAACATCCACCAGCTGAGGATGACGCGCTACAGACAAGGCTTTGATCTGATTGAACAGTACTTCCCGCAGTGTTTCGTTGTGTTCCCGGCGGAACAGCGCTATCACAGGCTCCAGCACTTTTTCCATGCTGATCTTACCGATCAGCAGTTGTAATACCCGCTGGCGCTGGCTGGTGTTGGGAAGTCCCTGTATACTCTGAAGGAGCAGCTGACTGATCTGTTCATCACGGCCGGCATAGGGAGCCAGCATATCTGTGAGCAGATCAAATTCATGGCTGGCAAATACACCGGGATGGCCTGAGAAAGCTGTTGCTACCTGTGTTCTTATTTCCGGGATGCGCATCACTGGTTTGAGCTGTTGTAACAGGGTAGCACGTACGCCTTCCGAACGGTCGGAGCCCAGCAGGGCGGCCATGGCGATCAGTTGTTCGTTGGTGCGTTCGGGTAGTTCGGATTGCATACGTAGCGCCTGGCTACGGATACTTTCATCGCTGTCATTGGTGGCCGACCAGAAAAGCTGCAGGATGATTTCTTCTTTCCATGGTTTTATCCGGGAGAGGGCGTTAAGGGCTTCTGCCCGGGCATATGTTTCCGGATCGGTGCGCAGCACGGGTATGATGACGTCTGCATATGCCGGTTCCAGGAGGCGGGCTCCTGCTAGCCTGCGCAGGATGCGGAAGCGTACTTCGCGGTCATTTTTTACATCGAGGTAAGGTTGTAAACCGGCGACCAGCAGCTGACTCCAGGAAGGGCATTTTTCTGCTATATCGAGGGCCTGCAGCTGCATCACCGTAGGGGCGTTCACGTTTTGCTGCAGGGCGGCAAGGGCTGTATCTTCTGAGATGGAGGGCAGGGAAGACAAGGTATCCTGAACGGCTATACGTTCTGCTTCACTCAGGGAGTCCTGTCCGGATAACGCTACAAAGAAGGCTGCCAGGCGCGGGTCCTGGTGGATACTTTCCTGAAGGCGGTATAACAGGGCAGTGCGGGTATCGCGGTCTTTTTCCTGGCGGTATACATCCAGCAAAGCCTGAAAGAGCGCGCCGGTATCGGTAAAACGGGAGGTGTTTAACCCGGCGAGAAACTGCAGCAGCTGTGTTCTGGTTTCTTTGTCTTTGGTCAGGGGCAATACTTCCAGCAGGGCGGTGGTCACTTCAGGCACATGCAGGTTGCGGGAAGCCATCTGAATAATCTGTGCTTTAATAACCTGTTCGGAATGCGGGCTGCCCAATACTTTACGGATAAGCCCGGGCAAAGCCTGCTCAGGGCGTTGGGAGTTCTGGTCCATGCTATCGTTTTTTCAAATGAATCAATGGCCGGTGATGGCTTCAATTTTTTCCAGGGATATCAGTCCGCGTTTACCTTCTTCGGTCCTGATCTCTACATAATCAACATCAACATGGGTTACAATACCGCTGAGTGTGTGATGGGCCAGGAAGATACGGACGGGCAACTGCTCTGTTTTGCTACTCTCGAGCATGACAATGAATACATTCAAATTGGACATATGGTTAACATTTTTTTATGTTGTTTCCGGATGGCGGTAAATATAAGTATTTTCAGCGGTTGCAACCGTTAATAAAAAAACGGGTAAATACCTTACCATTTTGATAAATACCCTACCATTTTGGTATACCCGGCAAATGGAAAGAGAGAAGGTACTTTTTTTAATGTATTGAAAATCAGTTTTTTGTTTTTAGAGGCTGCTATTTATAATGGAATGGCATCTGTTTGGTGGCATGTTGGTTGAAAACTTATAATTTTTACTATCATGCTACGGTTAAGAACAAAGCTGACCCTGGGTCTCATATTCCTGTTTGCCGTGACACTAGCGATCAGTATGCAGGGTATTTACCGTATATACCAGCTGGACCGTGATGCCCGGTTGATTCTCCAACAGAATCTGCATTCCATCGTTTATTGTAACAATATGCTGCAGGCACTGGAAAAAGGGCCCGTAGATTTTGATATGTTGCAGCAGAACCTGGACCTGCAACAGCGCAACGTTACGGAACATGGGGAAGAAGCCCTCACCACCAAGGTGGCAGCACAGATGAAACAGCTGCAGACAGATCCCCGGAATGAAGCCCTGATCAAGTCATTGCGGCTAACGGTCATGCAGATAGCGGTGATCAACCAGGAAGCCATTGTCCATAAAAACAATGCGGCTTCCGCCTCGGCTTCCAGAACGATTCTGACTTTATCTGTCATTAGCCTCATCCTGCTCAGCGTTTTCCTCATCTTTATTTTCAGCTTTCCGCAGATCATCACCCGTCCTATCAATCTGCTGGAAGCCGGTATCGGGCAGATCGCAGCCAGAAATTACAATGCGCGTATAGATCTGCAACCCGGTGATGAATTCGGGGAACTGGCAGCTGGAATCAATACGATGGCAGAGAAACTGCGCACCTATGAAACCAGCAACCTCGAAAAAATACGCTCCGAAAAAACAAGGATAGAAACCATCATCAACCTGATGAAGGATGCTATTATCGTATTCGATGATAAAAAAAATATCCTGTTTATGAACACGGTGGCCAAACGTATATGCGGCCCCGTTAAAACATCGAACCATCCGGTGCTGGACATGATCACCAGACATCCTGCCAATCAGGAGCTGAAAATCAACAATGGCGAACAAACGGCGACCTTCATCAAAGAGGTGATCAGTGTAAGCAATAATAATGATGTGATCGGTGAAGTGATTGTGCTGCGCGATATGAGTGCCATACAGGAACTGGCTGCCGCCAAAACAAAATTTATAGCAACGGCTTCCCATGAGCTGAAAACACCCATCGCTTCCATGCAGATGAGTCTTAATCTGCTCGCTGACAGCCGGACAGGCCCACTGCTGCCCGCGCAGCAGGAACTGGTGAACAGCATCAGTGAAGACGTGGAAAGGATATTGAAGATCAGCACAGGTATATTGGATATTACCGATGAACAGTTACAGGCTATCTGACGCATTGTCAAATCACCCAAAATATGACAACCGGAACAATCTTAGTAGTGGAGGATGAAGAGAAACTTCGTCATCTGTTAAAACGTATTATCGTACTGGAAGGCTTTGCTGTACACGAATGCAGCAGTATGAAAACAGCCCGGCGTATCCTCGAAACAACACCGGTGGATGTTATCCTCAGCGATGTAATGTTGCCGGATGGCAATGGTATAGACCTGGTATCCCATGTACAGGAACGGGGCCTGCAGGCCGCTACCATCCTGCTGACGGCCTATGGTAATATTCCGGATAGTGTGCGGGCTATTAAACAGGGTGCTTTTGATTATATCACCAAAGGCAACGACAATGCAAGGATTATTCCCTTGCTGTACCGTGCTCTCGAAAAGGTAGCATTGCAACGAAGGGTGCTGCAGCTGGAAGCCCGTGTGGGCAACCGCTATGCCGCTTTTAATGATATCCTGGGTGCTGCTGCCGGTATCCGCGAAGCTAAACAACTGGCCGCGCAGGCTGCTCCCAGCGGGATTCCGGTGTTGTTACTCGGTGAAACGGGCACCGGAAAGGAAATGTTTGCACAGGCTATCCATCATGCCAGCACCCGGTCGGAGAAAGAATTTATTGCCATCAACTGCAGTGCCATCGGGAAGGATATCCTGGAAAGTGAATTGTTTGGTTATAAGGCAGGCGCTTTTACAGGTGCTTCCAGAAACAAAAGGGGCCTGATGGAAGAAGCCGATCAGGGCACGCTGTTCCTCGACGAGATCGGGGAGATGCCACTGGACCTGCAGGCCAAGCTGCTGCGGGTTTTGGAAACATCTTCGTTTATCAAAGTAGGGGATACCCGCGAAACAAAAGTGGATATCCGTATTATAGCAGCCACCAACAGAGACCTGGTAAAGGAAATAGCAGCCGGCCGTTTCCGGGAGGATCTTTATTACCGGCTGAATGTGTTTGCCATTACCCTGCCGGCCTTACGGGAGCGGAAAGAAGACATACCGCTGTTTGCTGCTTATTTTATGCATTTGTTTGCCGGAAAAAGTGGAAGACAGGTGAACAGTATGAACAGTGAATTTATTACCCAGCTGACTATGCACGATTGGCGCGGTAATATCCGTGAGTTAAAAAATGTAATAGAACGCGCCGTGATTGTGGCTTCCGGCACAGAACTGACACCAGATACACTGCCGCTTGACATCCGTCTCCACAGGAGCCCGGTACATCAACCTGGCGCTTTTGATCTGGCTACTATGGAAAAACAACATATCCAGTGGGTGGTGCGGTATGCGGCGGGCAACAAGTCCAAAGCAGCCAGGCTATTGAATATTGGGTTGTCTACCCTCTACCGGAAAATGGAAGAATACAGCCTGTCTTTTTAAAACCCCGGGCATGTTCATAAAAAGGGCGGCCTCTCTTTTGATGCGCACAGTTAGCTGTGGGAGACCACCCCTTTATAACTTTATCAGAATCGTACAATCAGGTCCATGGCCGTTGTAAACTGGTCTTTGCGCAGCCCGTTGTCATATGGGGTGGCATCGCTTTTCCAGGCACGTTCGTAACGGACTTCAGGCCTTATCCTCACCAGATCATTGAAATGATGTACCCATCCGATGGTATGGCTGGTATACACCGTCGTATAGCCGGTACGGTTACCCTGCGGATCGTTTAGCATATCGTTGCGGATAGAAAGGTAATCCCTTTTGTGAGACAGCTGTATCTGGAAATAGTTGACCAGCCCTACTGCTGAAGCAATGCCGGGGATAGTGGCGCCCAGTCCGGTGCCCATGTACCATTTTTCTCCGGGCCCTTCTATAGCGGTGCCTCCTACGGCTGCTTCGTGCTGCCAGATATAATAGGCTTCAGTATGCATATGTACCCTGCTGCTGAAGCGGTGTCCCCATGTAGCGACCACCATTTGTAAATTGTCGTGTGCATTTTTGTAGTAACCTTTTCCCATGGAATTGATACCGCCGTAAAGTGCATTATTGTTATCACTGGAAACCCACCTGGCCATCAGCAGTCCGTTGGGACTGGCAGAATTGCTCCAGGGCGCCATATCATTACCGGCATGTACGCCCGCAAAGAGCTGCCAGTGCGCGTTGAGGCGCAGCGCGGCATGTACGCCGGTAAACGTGTAGGGGTCTACGGTAAACATCAGGGAGTGGGAATAAAGATAGTTGTCAGGCGCCCATTGTGCTTCAATGTCAGCAGGTGAGATAAAGCGGCCCACCTTGATCAGGAGCCCTTCCGCCACGCGGGGCAGATAAAGCATGGCATATACCTGGGTAGGATCATAACCATACAGGTTATTTTTTTGCAGCAGCTGGTCGCTGAAAATACCTTTTGCCAGCGTATACCGGTAATCTGTGCCGTAAATATTGTCTACCACAAAGCCCCAGTCGGCATGTTCGCGCTGTACGGTGTTGGGCTGCCGCTCTATCCGCAAAATCAGCTGATCCAGCACCACACTGTTGGGTACCAGGTTATAGGAAGTGGGAGCATTGGAACTACGGCTGGTGCTGAAGTTGCCGCCTACGTCTACCCAACCGTAAATTTTAATACGGCTTTTGTTGCCGGCCAATCCCAGTGCACGGGTCAGCGGATAATCCGGTGCGTCCGCCGGAATGCCCACCAATGGGCCACCTACCCATTCCCCGCTGGGAAAGGGAGGAGCTGAAAGTGGAGAAGGTAAACTTCTTCCGTTGGAACTGTCTACAGCTACAGGAGGCATTTTACGCATAGTGTCTTGTTGGGCAAATCCTTTTGATAATATCAACATCAGGACAAAGCAGGAAATAACATTTTTCATCTTGAAACAGAAATTGGTGAATTGAACGGCTTCCTGATATCCAAAGATGTGCCCCGGGTAACAGACTTTTGGGCTATGCGCGTGAAATATTTGATGGTAAAGGTTTTGGGGAGATATTGTTTGGAGAGGGATGATGGGGAAGGAGTAGGACTACCGTATCAGAATGATAAAACCATGTCAAAATGAGAAAATGGTGAAATATCAGGATTGTGCTGCCCAAGTAAAAATTACTTAACAGGTTCGAGGTAAAGTTGTTGTACTCCGGACTTAAACAGTTTACTGTGGCTGGTCTTCAGTAGAATACGCTGTTCGATGCCGGTGAACAGCGGGTTGCCGGCGCCCAGGATGATAGGGATCACGCCCAGTTGTATTTCATCTATAAGCCCGGCATTCAGCATGGAAGAGGCAAGGCTGGCACCCCCGAACAGCCATATGTTCCGGCCAGGCTGTGCTTTGAGGGAAGTCATTGCTGTGATCATGTTTTCCCTGACCAGGTGAATACTGTTGTTGACCGAAGTCAATGTCCGGGAAAAGACAATCAGCTGCTTACTGAAGATGGTGTCCCATAATTCTTTGTCCATTTTGGAAGTTGAGGGTGGCCCGTTTTTGAGGTATTTATCGTAACATTTTCTGCCGAAGAGGATGGTATCTGTTTCATCCAGAAAGACATTGAACTGCATGTCCTCATCCATTATGCACCAGTCTGTTTCTCCGTTGGGGCCTTCCATATAGCCATCTATACTGATGGCTGCGCTGAAGATTATTTTTCTCATACTTTCAGGGTTTTGAGTGCAGGGTAAATGTAAACAAAAGGCGCTATTAACCATTGGATACTCCATATGTGAAAATGTATTTATGTTTAAGAGAGAACCAGATGGCTATTTTTATGTTATATGATAATCCGGAAACAAGATGAGAAAACCAATTGTTGACATACAGGAAATGATCACGGCCATCGCTACACTGGGTGGGGAAATAACCCATATAGAACCAGTGCAGGATGGGGAAGAGTCCTTTGCATTCAGGGTGATCATCTCCGGAAAAAAATATGTGCTGAGGGCTAATCACCATATTCACGGTTTTGAGAAAGATGATTTTGTATGCCGTCGGTTTGCCGGTCCGGCCTTGCCTATACCGGAGATAGAGGCGATAGGTGTATTGGATAACGGTGTAGCCTGGTGTTTGTCGGTGCTGGTACCGGGTGTTACTCTACAGGACTTACCGGTGGCGGCGTTGCCGTCTGTTACCGGAGCAGTGGATGGTGTCATGAAAGCCATGGCAGCGGCGCCGCTGGATGGGATGAGTGGTTTCGGGCCTTTTAATGCGCAGGGGCATGGCCGTTATACCAGCTGGAAAGCCTATCTGGAAAGCATTGTCAACGATCCGTTGTACAACTGGCAGGAAGCTGGTAAGCGTGTGGCGATGAAACGGGTGGTGCCATTACAGGAGCAGTTGCTGCAGTCTATTGCAGCCTGTCCTGAAAAACGACAGCTGGTACATGGTGATTTTGGTTCCAATAATGTGTTGACAGACGGACATCTGGTGACGGGTGTAATAGACTGGTCAGAGGCTATGATAGGCGACAGCCTTTATGATATGGCTAATATTTTTTTCTGGCGTACCTGGTTGGACTGTATGGAATACCAGGCCCGTTATTTTGAAGCGTTTCCGCTGGACAAGGCCAGGCTGGCCTGTTATCAGATGCGTATCGGACTGGAACAGGTGTATCAGACAGCTATAGATGGTGCAACAGATGATCTGGACTGGGCGCTGCTGCGCTGTGAGCACCTGTTAGGTTTATCCCGCTGAATTGTCTTGAAAGGAATTTTCCTGTAATATTGCAGCTTCATGTTTTTCCTAGTTTAACATGCACGACAAAGAATTATGGTCTTGGTACAAATCCGGAGAAATCAGTGGACTGGAAGGGCTTTATAACAGCTATTACGCGCCATTGACCAATTATGGATTTAAGTTTACCCCTGATAAATTCTTTATAGAAGAAAGTATTCAGGACCTGTTCCTCAAGTTATGGAGGAACAGGGATGCGATTGTTACACCGCTGGCGGTAAAACAATACCTGCTGCTTTCTTTCCGTCGTATATTACTGCGTAAACTGGAATACAGCCCTTCCCGGCTGGAGGATGCGTTTTCCGGGGAACATATTCCTTTTAATCTGGAACTGTCTTATGAACACCCGTTGATCAGAGCTGAGCGTGCGCAGGATCTGAAGCGGAAAGTAGATGCACTGCTGGATACACTTACCAACCGGCAGCGGGAAGCCATCTTCCTGAAGTATTACGAAGACCTGTCGTATGAGGAGATAGCAGAGATTATGCATATCAACCTAGGAGGCACCTACAAACTTGTATATCGCGCATTGGAGCGC
This sequence comes from Chitinophaga flava, assembly GCF_003308995.1. Taxonomy (NCBI): domain Bacteria; kingdom Pseudomonadati; phylum Bacteroidota; class Chitinophagia; order Chitinophagales; family Chitinophagaceae; genus Chitinophaga; species Chitinophaga flava. Next base: position 2,483,233 of record NZ_QFFJ01000002.1, read on the forward strand.
CTGAGAGAACAATTCGGCGATTTTTCCCTTCTCGTTCTGCTATATCTGCTGCAGCAACGCCGTTAAAAAAATTTTTTTTCATTTTTTTTAGAAAAATGGGATAATCCGGATATCCATTTGTGTCTGTATGGTTACAGCTGAAGGAAAAGGTTCATGGATGTGATGAATAAAGATTTTAATGATTATCTCATGGAGGATTTTCTGGCGGATGAATATTTTATCCGCTGGGTAAAATTTCCCGATGCCGCTACAGATAAGTTCTGGCGGCACCCAAGCTGATGCAGCTCAATCCCGAATAGGAGCCTAATGAAAGAAAGTAAACCAACCAATAAAAAAGGTGGCGAACCCATAGTAAATGGCGTTCGCTACCAACGATCTGATTAAAAATGATCGCATGTACAAACCGCTAAAATCATCTCCCCGGAAATTATTCCTTTATAGTCTTCTTCTGATAGCCTTTCCTGCGGCCGCTCAGGACAAAGGAATCCATTTTGAACACGCACTCAGCTGGCAACAAATAAAAGCCAGGGCCAATGATTTTAAAGCCTTACAAACCCGTTAGCAGCAAAAATACCCGGAAGTGGCCACATTGATCACCGAAAAATTCAGATTGCAATGGTATCAGCGTAGTAAATCCTATGATCTTTTTGAACAGGGTGTACAGCAGTTTATGAAACAATATGCCCATCAGGTAGATGCTTCAGAGCTGAACAGCTTCGCCCGCAGCCTGGGCCGTAATACCCGCGATACTGCATTGGTACGGCAAGCGCTGGACTGGTGTGAACGTGCCGTAAAAGAAAAGCCGGATCCGCAATTTATCGGCACAAAAGCGTTTCTGTTATACCGGCTGGGAGACACCGATCAGGCCATCCGTTTGCAGGAAGAAGCCATCAGCAGGATCGAAGACAAAATGGAAAACAAATATCAGATTGAATACCAGCAGAAACTACTGGATAAGATGAAGAAAGGGGAGGAGATAAGGTAACGAAACATTTTTAAAGAGAGGACGTCTCAATTATTTGAGACGTCCTCTTTGTAGGTTACGCCGGAATATTTAAGACTTCAACAACTCAGCCAGTTTTTTCTCGAGGTCTTTGCCTTTCAGGTTTTTGGCGATTATTTTACCATTTGGGTCTACCAGAAAGTTCTGAGGTATATATCTGATACCATACATCCGGCTAACTGCGTTATTCCAGCCTTTCAGATCAGAGACTTGCTGCCAGGTTAATCCGTCATGTTTGATGGCATTCAGCCAGTTGTTACGGGATTTTTCGTCATCTACTGAAACGCCCAGCACCTCGAAGCCTTTATCATGGTACTTTGAGTAAGCCGCTACCACATTTGGATTCTCAGCGCGGCAAGGACTGCACCAGGAAGCCCAGAAATCAATCAGCACATATTTACCTCTGAAACTGGTCAGTGCGACAGGTTGTCCCGCTGTATCATTTTGCGTAAACTCAGGTGCAGATGCACCAATAGCCGTTGCTTTCATGATAGCCAGTTCTTTTGCATAATCTTTTCCAGCCATACTGTTTTTTACATTATTGGAGAATGATTCATACAAAGGCGTTAAAACCTTATAATCCTCGATGGAGGTACCTAATTTTTTCAATGCATCAAGTCCTGCAACGGATTGGGGATGCGTTTTTATAAAATTTATATAAGCTGTTTTTTCCTCTTCTTTAATGGCAAAATACTTTTTATCCAACACCGCCCGCACAGAAGAGTCATTTTGTTTGTCTTTGGGCAGTGCATAATAATCTGCCATAAAGGTCTTCATCTGATCGGCTGGAGCTTTTAATGCCGCCAGTAGTTCCTCCTGCTCCCTGTTGATAGCCGATCCTGTTATACTGGCATCAGGTAACGAATCCTTACCGTTGATTTTTATATTACCTGGCTCCAGGTAAATTGTTCTTTGATCTACACCATTGCCCTTCATGCCCGATCCCAGGTAATTGACAATAAGGGTCGCCCGCTTTGGTTCATCAATGTTTCCTTTGAATACAAATTTACCTTGTGTTATCATGCAGGAATCTGTTATGTTTTGATCAGCTGTACGATAATTCAGATAAGCCATTGCTGGTTTTGTTATTTCTTTTTTAAGACTTCCATTCACGGTGAATTTCCCTTGCTGGGCAAACATTACACCTGGTACCATCATTCCTGATAGAAAAAAAATTACTTTCATTTTCCTTTGTTTTTTAAAAATTATAAGGCTCCGGAGAGCTGCTGCTTTTTATCTCGCTCCAATAAAAGTTGAAACCGTTCAAGCTCCATTGCACTTCTGTCTCTGTCAATATAAAGTGGAATGCAGAGGTAAAACGTACTATTCCAAAGTCACTTTTTTTATAAAATATTATAAAAAAATATATGTATTTAAAGGCATAGCCTGCGTCTTCCAGGCGTTCATGTATTTGTTTGAGGGTTATTACGTATCATCCGGCAGCGCTCTCTCGTTGTGTTGTTAATAGAAATCTAAAAATGAAAAAAGTGACTTTTGATACACCCTTTTTGTTTTATCTTGTAGCATCGTTTAATATTGCTTGTTATGCCTTTCCTTCGCTCTTTTTCCATTAATGCCACAAGACAACAACCTTTTCCGTATAACGTGCCGGCTGTCAGGTTTGCCAAAGACATTGCACTTGATAAACAGATCACTATTCTGGTAGGAGACAATGGTAGTGGTAAATCCACTTTGCTGGAGAGTATCGCACTTCATCTCGACCTCCCGCTGATGGGAGGGGACATCGGTATGCGGGAAGGCTTTGAGGCCGCAAGGACCTTGCAGCCCTATCTGAGTATACAACAGGTCAGAAAACCATTGCAAGGATTTTTTTTCCGCGCAGAAGATTTCAGCGATTTTATCTATAGTCTGAAACGTCAGCGCGACAGGAACAATATGTACCTGGAACCCTTACGCGGAGAGGTGGCCGATGCAGTAATCAATGAACTCAATGATGGAATGAACATGGCCCTGCGTGAGATGCGCCGCGACTACGGAGAGAACCTCCTGGCCTTTTCCCACGGAGAAGCCTATCTGAAAATAATAGAAGAAAAGATCTCCGACAACGGCATCTACCTGCTGGACGAGCCAGAAGCCGCCTTGTCGCCGCAAAAGCAGCTTGCCCTTATCTCCTATATACTGGAGATGGTGAAGCGTCGCAACACACAGTTTATCATAGCCACTCATTCTCCCATCCTGATGGGCATTCCGGAAGCACAGCTTTATGAGATACAGGAGGAGGGAATACAACCTGTTGAATACCAGGAAACGGAACATTACCGGATTACCCATTCCTTTCTGAGTAACCCTGGTTCCTATCTGCGTTATCTATAGCCTTTTGTGTGTTTCACAGGATTTATATACATTGCCAGCCGGATATTTATGCCGCAATAATTTTCTTATAACAGCTTTACATGGAACTAACAAAACTTGCCCCGCAGGCTTTATGGCAGCATTTCAGCAACCTGAATGCTATACCCAGGGCTTCCAAAAAGGAAGAAAGGGTGGTCGCCTTTATGATGGAATTCGGACAACAACTGGGACTGGAAACGAAGAAAGATGCTGTCGGGAACGTGGTCATTAAAAAACCGGCTACCCCCGGCATGGAAGACCGGCAGACTGTCATCCTGCAATCACACGTGGATATGGTACATCAGAAAAACGGTGATACTGTATTTGACTTTGATACCCAGGGCATCGATATGTATATAGACGGCGACTGGGTAAGGGCCCGCGGCACTACCTTAGGCGCAGACAACGGCATCGGCGTAGCTGCTATCATGGCGATCCTGTCGGCTAAAGACTTACAGCATCCGGCTCTCGAAGCCATGTTCACCATTGATGAAGAAACAGGTATGACCGGCGCTATGCAGCTGGACCCCACCAATTTCAGCGGCCGTATCCTGCTGAACCTCGATACAGAAGAGGAAGATGAACTGACCATCGGTTGTGCCGGCGGACTGGATACCAATACCCGTGGCAGTTATCAGGAGGTAGGCGTACCGGCAGGTCATATCGCTTATGCCATCACCATCAAAGGTTTGCTGGGAGGCCATTCCGGCATAGATATACACAGAGGCAGAGGCAATGCCAACAAACTGATGAACCGCCTGCTGTATAAAGCTAAGCAGTCTTTCGACCTGGGCCTGGCCACCCTCGATGGCGGCAGCCTGCGTAATGCCATCCCCCGCGAATCCCGCGCTACCGTGGTGATACCTGGTGCCGACAAAGCCGCTTTTGAAACGTTTATCCGTACAATCACTGCCGTGCTCAATGAAGAATATAAAACCATTGAAGCCGGTCTAACGGTAGAGGCTATCCCAACAGCCACACCTGCGGCCATCATGGAGCCAGCTTATTTCAGCAAACTGCTGAATACCCTCTATGCAGTGCCCAATGGCGTATTCCGGATGAGCCCCGATATCAAAGACCTCGTGGAAACTTCCACCAACCTCGCCAGAGTGATCGTAAAAGACGGAGTGTTTACTACACAGTCCCTGCAACGCAGCAGCGTGCAAAGCACCAAAGAAGATGTAGCCCTGGCCGTTAGAGCTGCTTTCGAAAATATGGGCTGTGAAGTATCACAGACTGGCGGTTATCCCGGCTGGAAACCCAATCCGGATTCTGCTATCCTGAAACTGGTACGCTCCCTGTATAACGACCATTTCGATCATGTACCCAAAGTAGGTGCCCTCCACGCCGGCCTGGAATGCGGTATCCTGGGCTCCCTGATGAATGGCCCTGATATGGTTTCTTTCGGACCTATCATCCGCGGCGCACACTCTCCCAATGAATGTGTACAGATATCTTCTGTAGGCCGGTTTTATGATTACCTGCTGCATATCCTGAGAGAGATACCGAAACGATAGTATTTAGCCCTTGCCTGATGAAAAGGATTTATGTATTTGTATGCCTGATCTTGTCCGTACAGTTCCTGTACGGGCAGGAACAGGCTTGGCACATCCGGAACACTTATAAATTAAAAACATTATCTTACCTACGTTTAAAATTTCCGAACAATGGCTATTAACTTACAAAAAGGACAAAGGATTGATATTGGTCTGTCCAATATCAGTGTCGGACTGGGATGGGAACCGAATGATGGAACCAGTGCGGCCTTCGATCTGGATGCTTCTGCCTTTATGATCGATGATAACAGGTTGATTCCCGAAGAAGGTTTTTTTGTGTTTTATGGCAACCAGGATTCTCCGGATACTGCACTGCATCATACCGGCGATGACCCTACCGGTGGCAACAGCGACGGTGGTGATGATGAAACCATCATGGTAGACCTCACCAAAGTAGACCCCCGCGTAAAGGAAATCCTGTTTGTGGTAACTATCCACGACGCCATCTCCAGAAGACAGAACTTCGGACAGGTAAGGGATTCGTATATCCGTATCGTTGATAATGCCACTTCTCAGGAGATCGCCAAATATGAACTGGGCGAAGACTTCTCCATCGAAACAGGCGTGGAGTTTGGCCGCCTTTATGTAAAAGAAGGGAAGTGGAAATTTGAAGCCTCCGGTAAAGGTTACAAAGAAGACCTCGCATTTTTCCTCTCCAAATACTTTAAAGGACAGATCATCAAATAATATCCTTCATACTTAAACCTATCCATATGGCTATCAACTTAGTTAAAGGTCAAACGATTGACCTTCGCAAAAACGATAAAGGAGAAGAATTTGATCTTTCTACCGTGACGGTAGGATTGGGCTGGGATGTAAGACAAAAGAAGAATGAAGGCGGTTTCTTCGGCAAACTCTTTGGCGGTGATAAAAAAGAAGAGGAGTATGATCTGGATGCTGTGGCCATGCTGCTGGACAGCAACGGAAAAGTAGCCAACCTGGGCCGCACCGTACAAACCAGAGATGGCAGAGCCATGGGACTATACGAAAGTGATGTGGTGTTCTTTAACTCCATGAAACATCCTTCCGGCCATATCTGGCTGACCGGCGACAACAGAACCGGCGCAGGCGATGGCGACGACGAACAGATCATCATCAAACTGGACCAGCTGGACCAGCGTTACGATAAAATACTGTTCATGGTGACTATCTATCAGGGACGTACGAACAACCAGCATTTCGGGATGATCGAAAATGCGTTTATCCGTGCGGTAGACCGCAATGGTAAAGAAATCGCGCGCTTCAGCCTTTCCGGCGACAGCACCTACAATGGCATGTGCTCCATGACTTTTGCGGAAATTTATCGTAAAGATGGCGCCTGGAAATTCAGGGCCCTTGGTAACCCGCACCAGTCCGATAGTTTCATCGATGAACTGAAGAAGCTGACCTATTCCTGATTCAGGAATTGATTGATTTAGAGAATTATTGAATTTACTGTAGCATAAAAGATGATGACACGTTGACCCGTGCGCAATGCACTTTTATGTTCATTTAACCGATATTGTATGAGAAGACTACCCGTTTACCTTTTGCTGGACACTTCCGGCTCTATGAGCGGAGAGCCCATCGAGGCTGTAAAAAATGGTGTGCAGGTAATGATCAGTGCATTACGACAAAACCCACAGGCCATCGAAACCGCGTTTATCAGCATCATCACTTTTGATAGTACTGCCAAACAGGTAGTACCCTTGACAGATCTGGCTTCGTTTCAGATGGTAGATATCCGCGCTACCGGCACTACTGTGCTGGGAGAGGCTTTGCAGCTGGTCAGCTCCTGCATCGACAGAGAGGTGGCCAAAACTACTGCAGAACAGAAAGGCGATTGGAAACCACTGGTGTTTATCATGACAGATGGTGTACCAACTGATAACTGGCAAAGTGGCCTGTCTGCTTTCCGTCAGCGTAAGACAGCTTATACTGTAGCCTGCGCCGCAGGTCACAGTGCCGATACTTCCGTGCTGAAACAAATCACGGAAAATGTAGTGAGCCTCGATACTGCCGACAGTCACAGTATTTCCCGCTTCTTCACCTGGGTGACTGCTTCCATCGGCGTCAGTTCTACCCGTGTAGAAGACTCCGGAAAAGAAGTGACCGGCCTGCATGAACTGCCACCACCGCCTTCCGAACTGAATATTGTAGTGTAAGGATTCATCATCATTTATCATCATTCATCACAGTTAGTTATATGCGACGACTACCGGTATATTTCCTGCTGGACACTTCCGGTTCCATGTATGGAGAACCCATACAGGCATTAAACAATGCCCTGAGCGGAATGGTCAGCAACCTGCGTATGGATGCCCATGCACTGGACTCTCTGTGGCTCAGTATCATCACTTTTGACAGAGATGTGAAGGAGCTGATGCCTCTCACAGAACTGGTCAGTTTTCAGCTGCCGGAAATAACCTGCCCTCAGAGCGGCCCCACACATACCGGTGCAGGACTCGATTTTCTCTACCACAGAGTAGTAAAAGATGTACAACGTGGAACGCCCACCCAGAAAGGAGACTGGCGCCCGCTGTTGTTCATTTTTACAGATGGAAAACCATCTGATCAGCAGCTGTACCGGGAAATGATCCCTAAAATAAAAGGCCTCAACTTCGGCGCTATCGTAGGATGCGCCGCAGGTAAGGCCGCCGACAACGATATGCTCAAGGAACTGACGGATACGGTCGTCCACCTGGATACCGCCGACAGCGCCACGTTGCGCCAGTTCTTTAAATGGGTGTCAGACACCATCGAGCAAGGAAACAAAAGTATGGGCACAACGGAACAGGTTACCCTGCCGCCACCGCCCCAGGAAGTGAACTTAGTTATCTGATTGGAATATGAACGTAAAACTTATAGGGCACGATTTTAAAAGCCTGCAGGTAGAACTGTTTCACAACGAAAAATTCTATTGTGAGAAAGGAGCCCTGATCTATTATGAGGAAGGTATCAATTCCTCCATCAATGTTTTTGACAAAGGTGTGGCCGGTATGCTCAAAAGAAAACTGACAGGTGAAAGCATCTTTCAGGTAGAGTTGTGCAACACCAACGTTAATCCGAAAAAACTCATGGTTGCCGGCAGGGTAGGCATGCTGCCGGTCAACCTCAAAAACGTGCCCGGCGGTATTATCTGTAAAGCCGGCTACTATGTAGCGTCTTCAGATAAGATAGATATAGACGTGAAAATGAACCTCACCTCGCTGATCGGCGGAACCGGTTTGATCATGCAGAAAATAACCGGTTACTGCACTGTCTTCCTCGATGTGATAGGTACCGTTGTAACGCTGGACCTGGTAGCCGGACAAACTGTTTTTGTGGATGAAAAAAGTTTTATCTGCATGAATGCCGATATGCAGAACAGAATGTCTTCCCACTTCTCCGGTAGCAATATGCTGGGAGGGGAAGGCCTTACCATGCTCAAAATCACAGGGCCTGGTACGGTATATGTCACCTCCGTAAACTTCCGATAATGAGAAGACTGCCCATTTATTTTCTGATAGATGTCTCCGAATCTATGGTCGGAGAGCCCATACAGCAGGTAGAAGAAGGTCTGTCACAGATCATTCAGGCGCTGAAAGCAGACCCCTACGCTATTGAAACCGTTTGGGTTTCCATCATCGTTTTCGCAGGACAGGCTAAAACCCTGGTGCCCCTGCAGGAGATCATAAATTTTTACCCACCCCGTTTCCCCGTTGGTGGCGGCACTTCCCTGAGCAAAGGGCTGGGACACCTCATGTATGAACTGAGAAAGAACCAGGTGAAAACTACCTACGAACAGAAAGGAGACTGGAAGCCCATCGTATTCCTCTTCACCGACGGCGTGCCTACAGATGATACCCGGCCCGCCATCGCGGAATGGAAGCAGCAGTGGCAGCGGACGGCCAATATGGTGGCCATTTCTTTCGGTAACGAAGCAGATATTCATGTGCTGAAAGAACTGACAGAAAATATTCTTCATTTTAAAAACAGTAATGTTGCCGCATACAAACAATTCTTCAAATGGGTAACGGATTCCATTAAAACCAGCAGCGAAAGTGTGGAGAAAAACAGCTCCGGATTTGAGCTGTCTAAAATATATGACAACGATACCCTGAGTAAAATAGACCTTTCCAAACCGATACCACCACAACAGTATACCGACAGCAATTACGCCGTGCTGGTAGGTAAATGCCAGAATATGAACCGGCATTACCTCATGAAATACCGGCGATCGGAAGAAGAAGCGAAAATTTATGGCATGGACTTCAACCGGCTGTCATACCGGCTGGTAGGCGCTTTTCAGGTAGACAATTCTTACAAGGAGCTGTCTGATGAAACAGCAGGCCCTTCCCGGATCAACAGTGATGAACTGATTGGCAGCCCCACCTGCCCCTGCTGCGGCAATCAGATAGCTTTTGCCATGTGCGTTTGCGGCCAGATCCACTGCATCGGGGAAGAACATATCAGTACCTGTCCCTGGTGTGGCAACAAAGGTACCTATGGCATCGGTGAAGGTGGTTTCGATGTGAACCGCGCCCAGGGCTAAAAAGCAATAATAAATGGGAAAAAAATATATCCGCGAATTGTTTGCTGCCAAAAACATTATCATTACCAGCAGCAAGGACCAATTGTTCGAGACATTTGTGAATGATGAACAGAACCAGCGTCTGGCCCAACAGATACTGGAAAATCAACAAAAACTCATGGATACATGGCAATATAAATCCAGGCTGGTAGATATACAGCAGCAACAGGTGGTCATCCCGAATGCCACGGCCGGCAAGCCTTATCAGGCCCGGCTGGACTTCCGGCAGCTCAACTGGACAGACATCTCCTGGTCGGCCATGGAAGGGCTGGAGGAATACGGGCTGCAATACAATCCGCAGACCGGTGAAATTCAGGGGACGCCAGTAAAAAGTGGTGATATCCGCCTGAAACTGAAGTTCCGCCTGGCAACAGCAGGAGAGGGCACCGCGCCCAATGAAAAACTGATCCCGCTGGTGATCAATCCCGATCCCAAGTCGTTATGGAAGGATATTCCAGGCGATCAGGCAGCCCCTTTCTGGAAACCGGACAGTGTGGCTGAATCAGCCCTGTTGGGCGATCGTTTTGTGACGGTGGCCTCCAAACGCGGTCGCAGTCATGCGAATGTGGGCTCTTTCCGGGATGATGATTATGCCTTCCGGTATTTTGAACCTTCGGGCTGGAGTGTGCTGGCAGTGGCCGACGGAGCCGGTAGTGCCAAACTGTCGAGAGAAGGCGCCCGCCTGGCTTGTACCGGTATTGTGCAGTATTTTGAACAGTATTTTAATACCGTCCCCTCTGGCGATTTTGATGCGCTGTTACAAGAACATGTGGCGGGTACCGGCACTGATACACAGAAAAAAATTACCCGTTTTGTATACGATAACCTGGGCAAAGCCGCTTTTACCGTTCATAAAAAACTGGAAGAATTTGCTGCCAATCAACAGGTTTCCATAAAAGATCTTCATTCCACCCTTATATTTGTGCTGCTGAAGAAATATGCTTTTGGCTATGTCATTATGAGCTTTGGAGTTGGAGACTGCCCTATCGGGCTGCTTAACAGGGACTGTTCAGAGATCACGCTGATGAACCGGCTCGACGTAGGAGAATTTGGCGGCGGTACCCGGTTCATTACTATGCCGGAAATCTTTACCAGCGATAAATTTCCCACGCGCTTCGGTTTTAAACTGGTACCAGACTTCTCTTATCTGATGCTGATGACAGACGGTATCTACGATCCTAAATTCGTGGTGGAAGCCAACCTGGAGAAAATCGACACCTGGAAAGAATTCCTGGCCGACCTGGGCGGAAAAAATCCGGAGAACACAGTGGTGCCAACAGGTATCGCCAGTCCTGAAGCCGCCAGAAGTCTGTCTGCCTGGCTCGACTTCTGGAGCCCGGGCAATCACGACGACAGAACTTTGATGATCGTCAGCTAACTGCATATTCATTAGGTAACGTACAACGAACATGAACACAAAAACGGTCCATTCTGTCATACATCCCGGTAAATCATATCAGTATATTGATAATGGAGAACCTATGCGTGGTGGAATGAAAGATGTGTACTTCAGCCCCGATAAGTCTTATGTAGTGGCGTTCTACAGAGATGAACAGGACTTCAGCTCCAAAGAAAGATTAAGAAAAATAGTAACAGAATACTACAACAGTTTCTTCAACCGTGAAGGCGGCGACTATTACAAAGACCTTTACTGCTGGCCTACCGATATGGTGGAGCTGGACAAAAAGGTAGGCCTCATTGTGCCTAGTTACAACAAGAATTTCTTTTTCAAAAAAGGATATGCTACCAGCGATCTGATCAGGGGTAAAGAGAAAGAAGGTAAATGGTTTGCTTCTCCTAAATTCAGAAATAAACAGTTTGCACTGCGACTCGATGAAACGGAGCTGGGCAACTGGTTAAGTTATTTCCAGGTCTGCGTAAACATCGCCAGAGGTGTAAAGCGTCTGCATGCCGCAGGGCTGGCCCATTCCGACCTCTCTTATAAAAACGTATTGGTAGATCCGGTGAGCAAATCGGCTGCCATCATTGATATAGACGGACTGGTGGTACCTGGTCTTTTTCCGCCTGATGTGATTGGCACTGCCGATTTTATTGCGCCGGAAGTACTGGCCACCAAACACCTGGATGTAAAAGATCCCAACAGGAAACTGCCTAACAGGCTCACAGATCTGCATGCGCTGGCCGTTATGATCTATATGTATCTGTTGTACCGGCATCCGCTGAAAGGTGGCAAGGTGCATGATCTCGATACAGAAAAAGATGATCTGTTGTCTATGGGCGAAAAAGCCCTGTTTGTGGAGCATCCGCAGGACACGTCCAACAGACCTAAGCTTAACCAGCTGAATCCAAAAGAACTGCCCTGGGCCGATGTCAGCAAATTGCCGTATACCACTACCGGCCCGTATCTGAAAGAGCTGTTTGATCAGGCTTTTATAACCGGCCTGCATCAGCCCAACAATCGGCCACCGGCCGAAATGTGGGAACAGGCACTGCTGAAAACCACCGACCTGATGCAGCCCTGCAGCAATGCGGCTTGCGAACAGAAATGGTATGTTTTCGATAATACCTTTTCTCCCAAATGCCCTTTCTGCGGTACCCCGCATCAGGGAACACTGCCGGTGCTCGACTTATACTACGAATTTAAACCTACCGTATGGAAGCCGGAAAACCACCGGCTGATGGTGTATCATAACCAATACCTGTTTCCATGGCATGTCAACCGGAACATCATCCGCAATGAAAGACTCGCTGCGGAACAAAAAGTACCGGTAGGATATTTCACTTTTTACCAGGGCAAATGGGTGCTGGTCAACCAAAAACTAAACTCCCTGAAAGACCTGACAGAAGACAAGGAAATACCACCTGGCACGATGGTGGAACTGACAGATGGTAAAAAGCTCCTGTTGTCCAGAGAAGAAGGTGGCAGGGTAGTGATCATTACAATGGCGAACAAATAAGAACCTATAAAAACACACTGAAATGAATTTTGCTGATTTACTGCAACAAATTATCGACAATCCTATCCCTTCCCTGATCGTGGTCGGGAACCTGATTATTATTGAAAGCCTGCTTTCGGTAGACAATGCCGCAGTACTGGCTACTATGGTAATGGACCTGCCCGAGAAACAACGTGACCGTGCTCTTAAATACGGTATTATTGGTGCTTATCTGTTCCGCGGACTCGCTATGTTGTTTGCCTCTTTCCTGATCCAGTTCTGGTGGCTGAAAGCACTGGGCGGATTATACCTGCTGTATCTGGTATTCAGCTGGGTGAAAGACCAGAGAGCCAAACGTAAAAAAGAAAATGGGGAAGAAGAAGAACAGGAATCCATTGACAAGGAAAAGAACTGGCTGTACAAGGTTACTGTAGGTGCTATTGGTCCCTTTTGGGCCACTGTGGCGCTGGTGGAGCTGATGGACATGGCTTTCTCTATCGATAATATTTTTGCTGCAGTAGCTTTTACTGATAATATCCTGCTGGTTTGCCTGGGTGTATTTATCGGTATCCTGGCCATGCGTTTTGTAGCGCAGGCTTTTGTAAGATTGATGACCAAATTCACTTTCCTGGAAACAGCGGCCTATATCGTGATCGCTATCCTGGGTGTGAAACTGTCTCTGTCTCTGTACGAACACTACAACCCGCATTCTCCGCTGACAGAGTTCCTGGAAAGCCACATCGCAGACGTATGGACTTCCATCCTGACAGTGAGCGTGTTCGTTATTCCGATCATTACTTCTGCTCTGCTGAATGTGCCTAAGAGAGGTAACACCGCTGAACTGGACAAAAAGTAACGGTGATACATGTGATGTGGATGATGCTCCTGATGAGTGGAGATTTAAGCGAAAGTTGATTCAGATTTATAATTAACTTTAATAAAACAGTATTGCATCAGTCTTCGGGCTGATGCAATTTTTTTTAAGGGAGATTACAGGCCGTCGGTATTGAGCATAGTCCGGAGGATGTTGGTTTGTACATCGAAGCTGCCGATTTTCTGTAGGAAATCAACATCAGAGATTTTGTCGTAGTACTCGTGGAGAAGTGCCTTCACGTGATCGGGGAGGGCCGTTTTGATAAGATTGGCCTTACTTTCCAGCTGATCGTTTTTGTCGGCCATTTCCTGTGTGAGCTTTGCTTTTTTAGATAAGGTATTGGACCAGTCGATATCGGTGATAGCGGAAAGGTCGCAGAGCAGGAAAAGATTTCTGGAAGGAAGAAAAAGAAACTGGCGGTCCAGTGTCAGGAAGCGGTATACTTCCGCGATCATATTGCCGGACTTGAGTCCGCAGAAAAATTCGGTTTTGAAATCTGTTTTACACAGCAGCCCCATTAGTTTTTTCTGGATGGTGGCATGACTGTTTTTATAGACGTCGTCGGGTTCGTAGGTGATAAGGGCCGACATTTGGTCGGCCGTGATATCATAATAGAAGTCCTGCGAGAACCGGCTGCTGAAGGCGTTGATATTTTTGGAGAAAGGATATTCATCGGTGTTGTCGGAGAGTGTTTGGTACAGTCTCCGCAGCGACAGATTGATTTTCAGTGCTTGTTTCTGTTTGTCGAGCGTATAGTTTTTTTCAGAAAAGACGGAGCTGTTGAGTTTCTCCATCATTTCCCTGTTGAGCTGTATCTCGTCGTAGATAAGGCTTACATTCCTTTCGTTAGCGGATTTGATTTTCTTCAGCAGTTCGATGGCAGAAGCGGTATACTGCAGGTGGAACAGTTCGAGCTTATTGATGTCCAGCTCGGGATTGGTTTCAAATAATTTATGGACAACCTGGCTTCGGAGATATATTTTGTAAATAATCTCCTCTTCAAAAAAAGCGGACAGCAATTGTAGTTTGCTGATAGTTTTATTTGATTCATTTAAAATAATTGCCAGGTTATCCTCCATTACTTTTACACGATTAGCTAACGTTAGTTACATTTTTCTTCAGCTCTGTTTCCAGGTTTTGCAGTTCGCTATTCAGCACTTTACGGCTTTCAGCGCCCTGGTCGTGGATTTTCTTCACCTCATGCAACGTTTCGATGAGTGACTGGGTGGTCCTTTTCAGTGTTTCGATAGACACCACTGTCTTCTCGTTTTCTTTTGCAACCTCAATACTGTTCTGTTTGAGCAGGTCTGCATTTTTTTGCAGGATGGTATTGGTGGTATCGGAGATTTTGCGTTGCATCTCTACGTTAGCTTTCTGTCTTTGCAGCGCTACCGCGATGGTAAGCTGGTTTTTCCAGACAGGGATGGTGGTAGAGATGATGGACTGCGCTTTTTCTGCGATAGAGGTATTGTTATTCTGTACCAGTCTGATCTGAGCGAGTGACTGCAACATGATGAAGCGCACTATTTTCATATCGGCCAGCCTTTTATCGAGGCGGCTGATGAAATCTCTCAGGTCGGCGATTTCGTAGTCGTTGTAGTTGGCGGCGTTCAGTTCCATCTGAGCGAGTTTTTCACTCAGCTCATTGAGTTTCAGCTGTCCTGAAATGATCAGGTCTTCCATCTGCTTGATGTAGTTGACATTGCTGTCGAACATGGTTTGCAGGGAGCTGTTGTCTTTCAGGGAGTTGATACGTCCGGCCTTGATTTTATTGGTGATTTTATCAATATTATTGATAACGGTATCATATTTCTGAAAGAGTTTCTGGGCGTCGACGACCAGTTTTTTCAGGAAAGGCATTTTGGAGATGAAGCTTTTAAAGCCGCTTTGGTTCAGCTCATCCACGTCGATGTAATTCAGTTCAGAGAGCAGTTCGTTGATCAAACCGCCTACTTCACCTGAATTGTAGGTGCGTACAGAAGTCAGGAATTCGTTGCTGTAACGTTCCATGGAGTTCTGTGCTTCGGCCCCGTAGTTCAGGACAGAGTTCACATCGGTGGTAACCAGTGATTTATTCAGCTCGTTGTACTTCTGGGTCTCTGCCGGGGTAATGTTGGACAGGTTGGCATTGCCGTCTTTGTCCAGTCTTACGGGGGTGAGTGCCTGATCGGTAACATTAGGATTTGCTTCCATAAGGTATCAGATTAAAAAGTAATAGCATTACAAAGGTAAGGACTACAGGTATTGCCTTGCAACAGTATCTACTGTTTCCGGCAGTTTTTTGTCGCGGGTAGGTTCACCGATGGCGTTGAATTTCCATTCACCGTTCTTTTTGTAGAAAACGCCCATTACCATAGACACGTGACCGGCGAAACCGGGGCCGCTGGCGATGTCGTAGGTGGCAAATACTTCGTTTACGCGGGAAGGTGAGCCTTCATAGATGCGGATGGAAGCGAACGGGATGGTGCCGAAATCGTGACCTCTGAAGCTGTTGAGCACAAAAGCAACGTAGTTGGTGGTACTGTCGAGGCGGGAGAAGTCGAGGGTGATCACTTCGTTATCCAGGCCGTCGTTGCCATTCATGTCGCCGGTCAGGTCGTCGCCGCTGTGTTGTACGGCCCCGTCTTTAGAACGGAGGTTGCCGAAATATACCACGTCCAGGAGCTGTTTTTGTTCATTGAACAATGCGCAGCTGCCGTCGAGGTCTACGGCTTCCTTAGATTTGGACAGGCCAAAAAGACCTTTCTTTTCAATGGCGCCCCAGTTGATGCCTACACAGATATGCTGCAGTTTGGCGCCGTTGCTTTTTTCGAGGCTGATGCGCTGTCCTTTTTGAAGATTAATAGCCATTATATCGTTGTGTTATTCGTTGTGTTAATGATTAGTTGTATTTGTTCAGATAGTCCTGCAATCCGCCTTTCATGCCTACGCCAACGGCTTCGAATTTCCATTCATCGTTGCGTTTGTAGATACGGCCAAACTCCACGGCTGTTTCGATGGAGAAGTCTTCTTCCAGCTCATACTTCAGTATCACTTCGTTGGTAACGGAGTCGAATACACGCACATAGGAGTTTCTTACCTGGCCGAAGTTCTGCCTTCTGTTCTCCGCTTCGTGGATGGTTACTACCACACATATTTCGGTAACACGGGGATCTACTTTAGACAAGTCTATTTTAATCTGTTCGTCGTCGCCGCTGCCTTCACCGGTGAGGTTATCGCCGGTATGTTCTACTGCACCATCAGGGGAAACGAGGTTGTTGTAAAAGATAAAGTGCTGGTCGGACAGGATCTTTTTGTTTTCGCCCATCACAAAGATGGAAGCGTCCAGGTCGAAGCTGGTGCCGGTAGAAGAGGCGTTGGTGTCCCAGCCGAGTCCAATCGTAAATTTGGGAGCATTAATTGCCTGCCGTTGTCCTTTTTGCAAATTAATTGCCATGTTCTATGCTTTTATGTTTTCTATGAAATATATAGCTGTTAATATAATGAAGATTCCGTTGATAGGCTTCAATAGTATGATAACCATTGCCTAGCGCCATATCATACAAAAGATGAATGAACTTGTCCGATTGATTCTGCAGGAAAATACAAAATGAATCGAAATCGTAATTGAGAATATATTTTACAATTCTGGTATTGATACAGAAATGTTCGTCCTGAATGATTTTTTCCAGGTGGAAGACAGACTTCACATAATGGTAGTTGAGATAGTTCTCAATGTTGGGATGTATGTTATGGTTCTGCAATTCAGCGAAATAGAGCATATACATCTCGTTGGTCAGCTGATAGGCTTCCACCATTTTGAGGATCATTCTTTCGTGTCCGCCGGTGATACGGATATCATCGAGGAACAGGATCGTTTTGCCGGCCAGGAATTCCCGGTCTATATGAAAAGAATCGTTACCGATCAGTTTCAATCGTTGCTCCGCATCCAGTTCACCGTAATCTTCCTTGTAGGTGATGGTACGGTGTACTTTGGTTTCCTGCAGTACCGGATGGCCGTTGGTTGCCAGCCACCTGTTGAGCCGGAAAACGAAATGGTTTTTCATGGCAAAGGTGGCGGTAGGGATAAAGGCATAGGGGCTGGATACCACCACCAGTTGCGGGATGGAGCGTCCTGACAGGTGATGTGCTATAAACCCATCTGCCAGACTGATACCGAATTTTGCAGCTACCGCGTCGTCTCCGAATTTAAAACGGCTATAGTCATCCGGACAGAATCCGAAATCGCTGGCATCGGTGATTTTGTGCAATGAATAGGTCTGTTTCATCAGTTCAGTAAACTTGAAATACATTGATTGTTGGAGTTGACCAATAAGGTATGGATACCTATGGCACTGGCTCCCTGAATGTCTGCTTTCACGTTGTCGCCTATATGAATTATATGCCCGGGAGCCAGTAATTCCCCGTTTCTGGCGCTGGCAATATGATCCAGCATCATGCGGAAAAACTGCTTATTCGGTTTAGACATCCCCTTTTCATCTGAATACAACTGAAAATCGAGGTAACGGTCCAGTTCCAGTTCCTGCAGCACCCGTCTCAGCGTACGGCCTTTGATGAAGGCGGTGTTGCTCAGCAGGCTGAGAGTACAGCCCTGTCTTGCTTTGAGTGTACGCAATACGTTAATGGTAGCAGAACAATATACCGTCGGCAGATATTTCATTACCAGTGATTCCATTTCTCCGTAAAGCGCCTGCAGGTCTATCTTCTCAAAATCATACCGGTGGTCATTCATCTCACTGATCACCATCAGATACAGTTCTTCCGCTTCGAGATTACCACCGGTTTTTTCGTTGATGGCATTCGTCATAAGGTCAATCCTGCGGAAGATCCGGTCTGTTTCTTCCAGTGATTTATGCTGTTGGTTAAAATGATCAAAAAAAAACTTTGTTCTTTCCCGTTTAAAGAAAGGGTTTGATCTGATCAGTGTTAACCAGAGGTCAAAGGAATAATGGTAATAGTTGTTCATCTGTTATTGATGGCATAAGTAATGGCGGTCATGGAACAGCGTTTGAATCAGGGTTAAACCTATTTTGTTGGTAACATAGCATTCATAAGTTATAAGCTGATCATTGGTCTATGAGCCGGGTTAGTATCAAAAAGTCTGCCGGTAATATTTTATCGAACTAATATAACACTTAATCCTACACGAAAATGAAATATTTTCAGGATTAAGGTATTGATAATAAACGATTTCTGTCAAAACGACTTGAAATTATCTAGTGCTGCGCTCATTTTGCAGTTGTTGGATCTTTTCGCCCATGGCTTGATTTTCTTTTGTCAGGGTTTCGATTTTTTTATGCTGTTCGATCATGTAGAGGGTCAGTTCTTCTATTTTCTGCAGCAGCCGGGCACTGATATCGCCCAGGTCCAGCCCTTTATCAGTTACTTCTTTTGCGGAGGGAATGTTGGGCAGGTGCTGGTTGTCCTGAATGAACTTTTCCACGGTTGGTAATGATGGCAGCGTGTAGGCGGGGTCAAACACAAAATCGGCCCAGCTATCCTGGGTGACTTTTACTCTGTTGGTATTGACCTGTCCATTCACATTCAGATTGGAAGGGCGGAGCTTACTGCCCATCGTCACATTGTTGGCCGCATCATACCGGACCATCAGCCCATCATAGGCCTGTGCAGCCTCTCCGTTCAGATAAAATAATTCTGAAATACCCAGTTGCCCCTGGGGACCGCTACCAGTATAAAAAGTAAACCGGAACAGGCCGTATAAACCCGGGATGGAAGCAATATCCTTGATGAATTCACCGGCAGCGTGGTTAGTCACCTCCGCGAGTGTTACCCAGCCGGGGCCGCTCATATCATAACCTTCAATTTTAAAATGGACAGGAGCCCAGTAGCGGGTAGTCCATCCGATGTAGGCGAGTCGCTGGGTATGTTGTGCCTGAAAGCCTTCTATCGTGATGACAGTAGGGTCACTCTCAGAAGGAGCACTCGTATAGGAAGGGTCATATCTTCCGTCAAAAAGTTTGTTGAGGTCCAGCTGGTTGCTGCCTGTCTGTGTTACTTTACAACGAGTATTGGCGTAAAAGAACAGGTTTTTTTCCAATCCGGCATAACTGATATTAGCGGGAGGAACGAGTGTTGCGGTTTGGGCATAGAGAGAAGCGGGCAACAACAGGGCACAGGCCATCCACAGTTTTTTCATGAGTACAGGGTTTAGATTAAAAAAATCAAACCCGTAAGATAGGTATTAAATCAGGACAAAAAAAGAAGGCGCCGGTTTCTCCAGTGCCTCCTTCGTGTTTCCTGCTTCCCTACGCTGGTATTATCCAGTTCAGGTTATTAGGGTTTCATCTCAGATTTGTTTTCATTCCAAACCACCCCTTTTCAGAAACGCTATTAAATGAGGTAAAAGAACCATGCCGTATCTGCTGTTTGGGCAAGCGATTGATTCACAATAAAACCAATTGCTGACACAGCCTTTTACTGTAGCGTGGATTGCACATTCTGTATCAGGTTTTGCCTGTCCGCTTAAAGCCTCAAACCCTTCACAGGAAAGCAGTTGAACAAACAGTTAGATTGTTTGTTCCATGTACAAATGCTGTATTGTTTCACCTTAAAATCTTTGTTATGGGTATCGTAAAAGTGATTGAGGTTATTGCTTCCTCCGAAAAAAGTTTTGATGATGCTATTCAGAACGCGGTGAAGGAAGTGTCCAAAACGGTGCACAATGTAGACTCCGTTTTTATAAAAGATCTGAAAGTGCATGTAAAAGACGGGAAGATCTCCACCTATGGACTGATCTGTAAAGTGTCTTTCAGAGTGGACCATCATTGACACATAAACAGGGATTGGGCCGGCCAATTGTTCAATCCCTATTTCCGCCACATTGAATGAAGCTATTATGAAATCGATGCTGATACTGACCGATTTTTCGGACGCTGCCTTCCGGGCGGCAGAATACGCCAGCAACCTGGCGAACAAGCTGCAAGTAGAGCGGATCATCCTTTACCACGCATACAGGACCATTATAGCTGGTTCCGAATTTCCTGTGCCGACACCCAAAATGGATAATCTCGTTTACGTGGAGAACATGGAGTCACTGGCCGCTATCCAGGACCAGCTGCGCCTTATGATAGATGCAGATATCAAGTATGACCTGCTGGCGGAAGAAACCTATCTGCCCGATCATCTCAACAAACTCTGTAAAGAGAAGGAGGTAGACCTGGTAGTGATGGGTATTTCAGGGAAATCGAACCTGGAACATTTTTTTATGGGCAGTAATACTTCCCAGGTGATGAAAACGAGCGAATACCCGGTACTGGTAGTGCCTAAAGACGCTATCGTAGGTAAAGATATCAAAAGCATCATCTTTTCTACGGACCTGCGGAACATATCAAAATCCTCTGCCCAACAGCTGTATCATTTCCTGGACCTGTTTAAGCCGGAAGTGCATGTAGTAAATGTGGAACCTGTTTCCGAAGAAAAGTATTCCCCGGAAACAAAAGAGCAGATTTCCCAGCTGCATGACTTGCTGGAGCAATACAATCCCACTTTCCATTATATGAACGGTAACAATGTAGTGGAAGGCGTGCTCGAGTTTTCACGGGAGCATCATGCATCCCTGATTGTGACGGTTCCGAAGAAACATTCTTTTATCTCTTCCATTTTTCACAAGAGTATATCGAAGGAGCTTGCTTATAATTCGCAGGTGCCTTTGTTGTCGATACCGGCATTGCCGGAATGATTATTTTACTGTGTTAACGACCCCTTTGAAATAGCCAACAGATTCTGCGATACCGGGCAGTGGATCTGCCATGTCTTTCTCATACTCTATGCTGCAGATGCCTTTATATTTTATTTTTTCCAATGCGCTTGCCAGCTGATCGAAGCGGATGACGCCTCTGCCTATTTCGGTGGCCTTACCATCTTTGGATGCCTGTGTTACATCTTTGAGATGGAGGTCGAATACCCGGTCTTTGTAAGCCAGTACAGCTTTGGCTGGATCTTCGCCCGCACGGGTAGCATGGCCGATGTCGATGCACAAGCCCATGCGCGCGTCGCGGTTCCGGATATGTTTCCAGGCATTTTCAGGACCGGGATACAGGGCATCTTCCGGACCGTGGTTGTGGATGGCGATGCGGATGTTGGTGGCCTTTACTTTTTCTTCTGTATAGTCCAGCAGTTCCGGTGTGGGAACCCCTACAATCATGGGTACGCCAACTCTTTGGGCATAAGCGAAGGCTTCATCTACTGCCTGCCGGGTTTTCATATAGATAACGCCTACAGCATACACGTTAATGCCTGCATCCTTGAATTTACCTAATACCTCTTGTATTTTTTCCGGGCTGCTGTTAAGAGGAAGATGAATGTCCTTGACGGAAATATGCCGGATGTTGGTCCGTTGCATCATGCTGATGGCCTGGTCCAGGCTGAATTGGGCAAAGGTATATCCCGCTACGCCTACAGAGAGCCTGTCTTTGGCGGGAGTGGTGTCGGATTTCCTGCCGGCAGCAGCCATTAAGGGTGAAAAGGAGGTGGCTGCCAGGCCCAGAGAGGCCTGCAGCAAAAAGTTTCTTCGTGTAGACATATGTTGCAAGTTGATGATCCCGGACAAGATCTTCATTTTTTTTCTTTTTTTCCAGAGAATTTATAAGGAGATGATCAGCGTACGAGCGTTACCGTGCCCTGTTGCTGTACGTCCTTTGTTGATTTTTTATACCGGTGCTCAGGCAAGTCTGCCATGTTGTTGCTGAATGATCTGAGCCCGTAAGAAAAAGTACTTACAATGAATTCCCACTGCGGCGGCTATGCTGCAGCGATGCTTATCACCTTTGTGAGCGGAAAACTCGCTGTTCACGAAATAGCAGATAAAACGTAAACCATCAACTATAAACGAAAACCCATCTCATTACTTCTTTCAATCCCCTTAACTCTTTTAATCATCACTTCTTATGAGTAACAAAGTCAGTAACATTACCATCGTGGGCGGTGGGACTGCCGGATGGATGACGGCTTCCTATCTGAATAAAGTTTTTGGGCAGAATGTTGATATAACACTTGTAGAGTCCCCCAATATTTCTACAGTAGGTGTTGGTGAAGCCACATTCAGTACCATCAAACTATTCTTCGACTTCCTGGAGCTGGAAGAACATGACTGGATGCCACATTGCAACGGTAGCTACAAAATGGCAATCAAATTTGTCGATTGGAACGCAGAAAAAAAACATTTTTATCATCCTTTCCAACGGTATGAGATCGTAGACGGATTTCATATTGGTGAGTGGTGGCTGAAACACAAAGACCAGCTGGACGCTTTTGACTACTCCAGTTTTATGGTGTCTGCCCTGTGCGACAACAAACGCGCCCCCAGATTCCTGGACGGCAGGGTGTTTGACACAAAAGTACAGGACCTGTTCACCCCCGACAGGGCTTTCAAAAAAAACATGCTGGCCGACCTGAAGATACAGTATCCTTATGCATACCATTTTAATGCAGCGCTGCTGGCCAACTTCCTGAGAGAGCTGGCCATTGGCAAGGGCGTACGTCATATAGCCGATGACGTAGTAGGTGTATCACAGGCCGAAAATGGCTTTATATCTGGCATTACCACTAAAGAGCATGGTGAAATAGAAGGTGATCTGTTCATCGACTGTACCGGATTTAAGGGAATGCTGATCAACAAGGTACTGAACGAACAGTTCATTCCTTTTGCAGAATCCCTGCTTTGTGATACTGCGCTGGCGATGCAGGTACCACGCGATATCGAGAAGGATGGTATGAATCCTTTCACCAGTGCTACCGCACTGAGCTCAGGATGGGTATGGAATATTCCCTTATACGGCCGTGATGGTACCGGTTATGTTTTCTCCAGCGCATTTATTACGCCGGAAGAAGCAGAGAAAGAATTCCGTAAACATGTAGGTAAAGCATCCGATAACTGCAACGCCTCCCTGATCAAAATGAGGATAGGCCGTAACCACAACGCATGGGTGAAAAACTGCGTGGCCATCGGATTGGCCAACGCCTTTGTGGAGCCGCTCGAATCTACTGGTATCTTTTTCATCCAGCAGGGTATCGAAGAGCTGGTGGCCAACTTCCCGGACAAACAATGCTCTCCTGAATTGCAGAAACGTTACAACAAAACGATCGGTGAATGCATCGATGGAGTACGGGACTTCCTGACATTGCACTACTGTGCCAGCAGCCGGTATGATACTCCTTTCTGGAAGGCTACCAAACATGACCTCAAATTATCTGATGACCTGAAGGAGCGTCAGGCAGAGTGGAAGGTACGCCTGCCTAACCCAAGGAACATCAATCCCAACTATCACGGCTTTGAATCCTACTCCTATGCGGTGATGCTGCAGGGGCTGGGTTACAGTCCGGAAAACTGCCTGCCTGTTCTGCAGCATATGGACAGCACCAGGGCGCTGGAAGCATTCCGTAGAATACGGGAACGCACCAACGAATTAATCAGGACCCTGCCGTCGCAATACGAGTACCTGACATCGGTACGCGTAGGACAGAACGCTGGCGTAATGTAGCCGAAATTGCCATGTGGCGGAAATGTTGCTGCATGGCAATTTTTTTATGATCCGGATGGTAATATTAATGCCGGAAAAGTTATTTTAGTATAAAATCCATGTTAATGAGAAAATCAATATCAATGGCGATAGCGTTGAGTGGTCTCACCCTGCTGTTTGCCTGTGATGAGAGAGATACCTATACCTCTTATTCCTCTACCGAAAAAAATGGCATTGCTTCCGGATCGATCAGCCTCAGCAACGACAGTGTTTCATTGGAGATATCCTATTCGGGCGATATTCAGCTGAATGAAGAGGGAACAGCTGTGAAAACAATATCTCCGGAAGGTTTCCTGAAATATAAAAAGAACAATAAAAAGTTCTCCGCTGTCAGCGACAAACAGGGGAATATTACTTATGAACTGTCTGATGCCGGCAACAGTCCGGAGGGCGATGCGGCACGCAATACGTTTATTGCGGATGCACTCCGGGAAATGGTCGTCTATGGCTTTAATGCGAAGAACAGGCTGCCGGCACTTTATAAAAAAGGAGGCAGTGCTGCTGTATTACGGGAGGCCGCAGCGGCAAGAACGGATGAACTGAGAAGCAGCTATCTGGAATTTCTGCTGAAAATAGATTCGCTCCAGCAAAGCGACCTTACACTCATCGCGCAGATGGTGGCCGGTAAAATCAATGGTGACGTGGAAAAAGTAAAACTGTTGCAGTTGTTCCGTACTGGTTATATGAGTGACATACAGACAGCCAATGCAGCCCTTTCTATTGCGGAAAGCATTCATTCCGGGCTGGAGAAAACAAAGGCACTTGAACTGATACTGGCTCAGCCGATTATGACAGATGAGGTGGTGCGGGCATTAAAGATCAACAACACGATCAGTGGTGATCTGGGTAAGATGGATGTCCTGTATTTCCTTGCAAAGAAAGAGCATCAGCCATCAGAACACTGGATAGCGCTGATTAATGCAACAGGTCAACTGTCTTCCGAGCTGGAGAGAGCAAAAGTACTGGAGCAGATTGCTACTAAATTACCCGCTGACGAGCCAACGGTGAAGGAGGCCTTCAGAAAAGTGGCCGGTACCATCACTTCCCCGATGATCGCTGAAAAAGTAATGGGCGCGGTAAAATAACTATTCCCTGAAGCGGAATGTAAAGGCCGTATGGCCAGGACGAAGTGTTTGCAGGGAAAACTCGAAACCGTGGTTGATAAGTACTTCTTTTACAAGGGTAAGGCCAATACCTTGCCCATCTCTTTTTGTGCTGTAAAACGGACTGAAAAGCTGATCGTTGTCCTGTGCTGTGATGCCCTTGCCATTGTCCGCGATGATCAGCTGTCTGCTGACGGGATGGGTGATAAAGGTGATAATCCCTGCTTCTGCGATAGCTTCTATCGAATTTTTTACCACATTAATCAGTACCTGCTCCATCTGGCGTTTGTCGGCTAATATCATAAAAGCACCGGCTTCCAGCTCATAACGGAAATCGATGTGTTTGTCCCGGGCCATGGTGACCAGGAAACCAGACAGGGAATGGATAAGTCCGTGCAGGTCCAGGTCTGCCCGCTGTGGCTCCGGTAACCGTACCACATCTGCAAAATTCCGCATGAATATGCTCAGGTTATTATTGCGCTCAAAGGCCACCTGCAGCGCATGTTCCAGAGGCGCTGCCTGAGAACTTTTTTTGATCCCGTCCGACATTAAGGTGGTCTGAATAATAGAGTTGACCGGCCCTATCGTATTGTTCACTTCGTGGGCCATCATACGTATCACTTTCCCATAGGCCTTTTTCTCTGCGGCCAGTATCTCTGTGGTCAGTTCTTCTATCATAATAAAATGACGGGTAAATCCCCTGTCAATAAAATGGGACTTCTGCAATTTGAAGGTGCTGGAACCATTGAGGGTAACGGTTCTTGTTTCTCCTGATCTCAGTGTTTTGATCTCCTGCATCAAAGGGTGGGAGAGGCTGTCTACCGGTTTGTCTGTCAGCGTAGAGGCGTCGGCGTTAAGCAGCTTGAGTGCCCTGGGATTTACCTGTTGTATGTTTTCATCGTAATCCAGTATTAGGATTCCCGTGGGAGAGGTGTAGATAAGTTTTTCAAGGAATAAATGTTGTTGTTCCTGTTTGGTTCGCTCTGCCCTCAGTTCATCGGTCATCTGGTTATAGACTTTTATCAGTTCGTCCATCTCGTATTGTCCGGTGAGGTTGAATTTGATGCTGAAGTCTTTGCTTTTGATAGCTTCGGTACCGTGCATCAGCAGCTGCAGCGGGCGTATCAGCTGTTTATATAACTGCCATGCAATCAGTACCAGTATCAGCACAAAGCCTTCTGACGCCAGAAACAGCAGTTTGTTTTGTTTCAGGATGAAGTAGGATAATACCAGTATGTTGGAAAGAAGTATGACTACAAACAGGATGAATTTAGTCCGAAGTTTCATCATATGGGATGTTATATTTTTGTAACCGGCGATATAATGAACCACGGGTAAGACCAAGTGAGGCTGCGGCTTTGGATATTTTGTTCCTGTGAAATTCCAGTGAGCGTTTGATCATCAGTACTTCCACTTCGTCGAGGGTAAGCGTGCCTACTTCGGGGAGCTGCAGATAACCTTTTTTGGCAGGAGACTGTTCCAGCTGGGAACGGAAATCTTCTATGTCCAGCAGATCTTTGCGGCTCACCAGTACGGAGCGTTCTACCAGGTTTTTGAGCTGTCTGATATTACCGGGTAGTGGCAGCTGTTGCAGCCATTTCAGGGCTTCTGCTGTCATGGCGAGGGACGGACGGTTATAGAGTTCTCTGAGATTGTTGAGGAAGAAGTTGGCCAGCAGCGGGATATCTCTGGGGCGTTCCCGCAGGGAAGGAAGATGAAGGCTGATCAGGTTGATCCTGTACAGGAGGTCTTCACGGAAAGATCCGTTGGCCACCATTTCATGCAGATTTTTATTGGTGGCGCATATCACTCTTACATCTGCTGTACGGGAGCGGCTGCTGCCCAGCACTTCGTAGGTGCGGTCCTGTAATACACGCAGCAGTTTCACCTGGCTACCCGGATCGAGATCACCGATTTCATCAAGGAAAATAGTTCCTTTATTGCTCAGCTCGAAGCGCCCTGCCCGGTCGGTGCGGGCATCTGTAAAGGCGCCCCGCACATGGCCAAACATTTCGCTTTCAAAGAGTGATGCGGAAATACCACCCAGGTTTACTTTGATGAATGATTTGTTATGACGAAGGCTGTTCTGATGAATGGCTTCTGCAATCAGTTCTTTGCCTGTGCCGCTTTCTCCGGTTATCAGTACGGCTGCATCCGTAGGCGCCACCCTGCCGGTTGTTTCCAGCAACGATATCATCTGCGGATCTTCTCCGATGATATTATTGAAGTTATACAGACTATCGAGTTGTTTGCGGGTATGGTGTTCGGTGCTGGCCTGCTGCAGTTGCAACAGTGTTCTGGCCGATTGCAGCATGTGGTCATTGCTCCAGGGTTTGGTGATAAAATCACTGGCGCCGGCTTTCATCCCCTGTACAGCCAGTTCTATGGTTCCCCATCCGGTGAGCAGCATAACGGGGATGGAAGGATACGCCGCCCTGATACGATGCAGCAGTGCCATGCCTTCCTTTCCGGATGTTTCGATGGAAAAATTCAGGTCCAGCACAATCAGGGCAATGTCACGCTTATGAAGTATGGATAATGCTTCTTCAGGCAGCGATGCAGCCACCACTTCGTAGCCCTCATGCTGAAAAAGAAGCAGCAAGGAAGTCCTTACTGCAAGATCATCATCGATAATTAATATCATGGAATTAAAGATAACACATTTTTATTCTTCTGCCAGCGGCGCTAATTCTCGTGCAGCGCGATGGCCGGATAGATATCTGCAGCCTGTTTTCCGGGATACAATGCGCATATGATAACCAGCACATAAATAAATACGATGGATAGTACCAGTGCCAGCAAATAAGTGCTGGTACTCAGGTCAAAGATGTTCATCAATGGAAACTGAATAGCAAAAAAACAACCAGTCAGCATCGACAGGGTAGACAGCACCATCGTTTCTCCGATCAGCTGCCAGGCAATATCTTTTTTGGTAGCTCCTATGGCCCTTCTCAGCCCGATCTCACCTCTTCGTTTGTTGATATTGTGCCATAACACGCCAAACAAACCCAGCGCCACGTTGATGATAAAAAACAAGGTGACAATCAGTATAATAACCAGCGGTACCAGCTGCTCTTTATTTTTGGCCGCTCTTCTTTTCTCCAGATGCTCAATTTCTATACTGGCATTCCTTGCCAGACTCGATAGCGTTTTGAACAGCTGTGCTTCAAAAGAGGCGCCGGTTCCGGGTTTTACGCTGACCTGGATCGTGTTGCTATTACCATAAAAAGTAGAGTCGGGGCGGGTATAAAAACCACTTTCCGGCATCACATAATCTCCTTTGTTCTTCATATCGTTCACTACACCGATCACCCGGTAACTTCTGTCAAGAAGCGTTATTACCTTATTGATCGGATCTTCATCCCTGAACAGTTTGTCTTTTAGTTTTGTGTTGATGACAATCGGCGTATAGCCTGCAGCGTTATCATCTCTGTTGAACCAACGGCCGGACAACAACTTCATGTTCATCAGTGTTGCATAATTGTCTTCCACTGTATAGATGTCGGCGACGGTCTTTACTTTACCGTAGGTCAGATTGTTCACAAATATCCTTGTGCGGGCGTAGGGCGTATTATTGCTGGTATAACTTACTTGTTCCACTTCCGGCATGGACCGGATTTGTTGTTTTACCATCTGTTCCAGCAGCATGGCGGAGTCCCGCGAAAGCGGCTGCTTGTCTTCACTCCCGGATGTATTCCTTGTGATGTTCCATACGTTCTTATATTCGAAGCCTCTGGGTTCACGGTAGGCCTTGTAGTAGTTGATGACAAGTGTAAAAACCGCAAACATTACGAGGAAGGAAAAAAACAATTCCAGCATGATCAGGAAGTTATGCTTTTTTTTATTCCAGATAAGTTTGAACAGATGTTGTAGCATAATGGGAGTTTTTTTGTTCAGGATGCTTTCAGGGCGGTGACCACATTCATTTTAGACATACGCCACGCAGGGTATACACCCGACAACAGCCCGAAGATCAGGGATACGAGAAAGCTGTAAAACAGCACCGTAAAATTGACAGCGAGATGCAGGTTATCTACAAACTGGCTGTAGTTGAATATCTGAATGACCACCACCGCCAGCACTACGCCAAGGATACCGCCGATAACAGTGAGAATGATGTTCTCCACGATAAACTGCAGGATCAGCACTTTCGACGAGGCTCCAAACGATTTACGGATACCGATTTCGGAAGACCGCTCAGAGATACGGCTGATATTGATATTGACCAGGTTTAGCGTAGGTAGTAGTAAAAACAGGAAGAGCAGCGCGCCAGCCCCGGAAAAGGTTTTCACCACGCCTGCATCCTGACTGTCATCATCGGCTGCTACAGATTGACGGGTAAAGACCACGAGGTAAGGATCAGCATAGGATTGTACTTTGTCGTATTGTCCGTTCAGCTGGACTTTAGACACGATCTGCTGATATTCTTCCTGTATCCTGGGCAGGTCCGATTTATTGCGGGCCAGCAACGTGGCTATAAAAATACCTTCATATGCATGAGAAGACAGGTTGCTCTTGGATTCCGTATAGGGAAGAAAAGCGTCTCCGTAGTTATAACGCAGCGTTACCGGCACATTTTTAACTACACCGATAACGCGGTATTGTACATTGTCCGTTTCTATGTATTTACCGGTTACATGCTGGTCATCACCAAAATAATTTCTCCGGGTATCTTCGGAGATAACAATCACTTTTTCACCGTTGTCGATCTGTTGCTGCGTATATGGTTTCCCTTCTGTAAACTTATACTGAAATACGTCCCAGAACTGGTCGTTGGTATATTTGATATTGATGACGATCTTTTTGTTGCTCACATAGGTATTGGTAGCCTGTGGCTCTGAAGCGAGTGCTATGCTGACAGGTATTTTCAGTTTGGAAATGTATTGCCTGAAGTAGTAATAACTCAGCGGGCTTTGGCTCATAGAGCCCTGGGAAGTCATTTTTACCTCGGTGATATACAGTTCCCTGTCCCTGTTGACGTCGGGATAGGAGGGGCTGAGCACATGGTCCAGTAGGGCGGTGAGCACAATGATGATCATCAGGGTGAAACTGATACCGAACAGGCTGATGAAAGTGAAGAATTTCCTTCTCTTCAGTACGGCGATGGCTATTTTAAAATAGTTACTTAGCATGTGAAATCAGTTAGCTATAAATTATAATACCTGGGTGCCATCGAAGAGGCGGAAGAGACGGTGTGTTTTCCTGGCCATGCTTTCATCATGGGTGACCATCACAATGGTGGTGCCATCGTTACGGTTGATGTTCAGGAGGATATCCATTACTTCATTGCCCATGATACTGTCGAGGTTACCGGTAGGCTCATCGGCGAGTATGATCTCAGGTCTGCCTACAATAGCTCTGGCGATGGCCACGCGCTGCCGCTGTCCACCTGACAGTTGTGTGGGGAAATGCTGCAGGCGGTTGCTTAATCCTACTTTACCCAGTGCTTCGGTAGCGAGGGCCTTCCGTTCTTTGGCGCTGCACTTGCGGTACAACAATGGAAGCTCCACATTGTCCAGTACTTTAAGGTCATTGATAAGATGATAGCTCTGGAAGATGAAGCCCAGTTTTATGTTTCTGAACCTGGCCAGCTGTTCGTCGGAAAGATGTATGGTCTGCTGACTATCGATCCATATCTCACCGCGTGAAGGAGCATCCAGTAATCCCATGATATTCATCAGGGTGCTTTTGCCACATCCGGAAGGGCCCATGATGGATAGAAACTCGCCTTTGGGGACATCCAGATTGATACGGTTCAGGGCCAGCGTCTCAATGGTATCAGTGCGATATACTTTTTCTATATTCTTCAGGCTGATCATTTCTTTATATTTTAAACGATAGTAAAATATCCGGATTTTTATGGATTACAGATACTTTATTTTTTCATTTTTATCAAAATCATACAGGCTGAGGAATCTCAGCTGATAGTAGGAAGCCCAGGAATCACGCAGGGCGCCAATGTAATCTCTTTTGGCCTGATCTTTTTCCTGGAAGGCGATACTAAGGTCGGTGATACTCAGGTTGCCCAACACATACCGCTCTTTGGCGATCTGGAATTTTTCAGTAGCGATACTGTCGGCGTTGGCCGTCAGTACCAGCTGGTTTTTCATCATTTCAAACAAAGTGACCTGCGTAACAATAGCTTGTGTAAAGGTTTGTTTGTCCTGCTCCACTGCGTAGGTGGCAAACTGCAGATTAGCCTCCGCTGTTTTAGTTCTTGATTTGGACCTGCCCCAGTCGAGGATAGGGATGGTAAAAGAGAGATATACCAGTTGCTGCTCATTGGGAGACTGGTATACTTTAGGGATGGTGGTGCCGCTTTTGGTAAAGCCCAGCTGCGCGGTCAGACTGGCATTCAGCCCGTTGTCACCTTTTGCTTTGGCTACGTCCCGCAAGGCTTCGGTGATACGCCTTACAAAAGCAATGGCATCGCTTCTGTTGTCATAGGCTTCTTTCAGTACCTTATCACTGGATATCTTTGCATTGCTCACGGTAACAGGTAGCAGGAGGCTGATATACTGGGTGTCCTGCCAACCTATGAAGGAGCGCAGGTTTAAGCCGGCTATTTCCATGTCACGCCTGGCGACACCTACAGCTTTCTCATTCTTCAGCTGTTCCAGTTTCAGTTGAAGAATCTCATTCCTCGACACTTTGCCCATATCAAACTTTTGGTTGGCAATCCGTAATATGTTTTCAGTGTTGACCAGGTTTGTTTCGGCAATCTGGAGGTTTACCTGAGCCTGCAGCAGATCAAAGAAATAAGTGTTTGCCTGTATCGAGATCTGTTCCATTGATTCGATATATGCCTGCCTGCTCTCCTTGTATTTCAGCGGCTCGATTTTTTTATCCCATCTAAGGCTGTTGAACTGGAACAGTGGCTGGTTGATGCCTATTCCGAAGGGAACGCCGTTATACAATGTGTTTTTCCTGTCAAAATCATCAAAGCGCTGCAGTTGGGTGGTGCCGAAGATGGTGCCTCCCGTGGCGGCAATGGTCTGGCTGAAAGACAGGTTCAGGGCTGAGTTGTTGTTATGTACCGACTGGAAAATGATGGTACCATCCGGTTGTACTACCGGCGTTGAGTTTTTGTTATAGTTGGGCAGTGTACCCTCAAGTGAGAGTTGGGGCTGATAGTTGGACCTGAAGGTTCTGTATTGCCAGTACTTCGTTTCTTTGGTGGTAACGGCCTGCCGGGAGGCGATGGAACGCTCTTTGGCCATTTCCACAACCTGCTGAAGGGTAAGTCTGAGGGTGTCGCCGGCTGACTGGCCATATCCTTTTGCAAGCGTGAGGGGCAACAGAATGACACAGAAAAGGCTTGTTTTCTTTTTCATGATCAGTTGGTAACGGTTATAACTTTGGAGTTGATATAAGAGCTCATGTCGGAAGTGATTACTACATCGCCGGGTTTGACGTTGTCTTTGATCTCTACATAATCAAAGTTGCTCAGGCCTATATGAACGGTCCTTCTCTCTGCTTTTCCGTTGTTGAGTACAAAGATGTCTTGTGTGGAGGCGCCTTTGAAGGCAGGGCCGTTGGCTACGCGCAGTACATCTTTTTTAGCGGAGGTCACCACAAATACGTCTACTTTAAGGTTGGGCCGTAACAGTGGACTATTACGCTCTTCCAGTTGTATGTTGAACGTAATAATACCGTTCTGGATAGTGGGTTGTATACCGCTCACGGTACCTCTGATCTGTTTATCATTGATACGGATGATGACAGGCATACCGCTGTTGAGCTGATTGATATGGTTGTCGGAGATACTTCCCTGGACTTTAAAGCTGCTGAGATTTGCAATGCGTACGAGCTGTTCTCCTTCTTTGACAGCGGTGCCAATGTTTTTGTTGATCCAGGTGATTACACCGTTTCTGTTGGCTACGATACTGGCCAGGCGCAGCTTACGCTCGAGTGCACTGAGGTCATTCTGCTGTATGGCAGCGGCAATGGTAGCTTCCCGCATCTGCACCTGCATGGTTTGCTGCTTGCTTTTTACTTCGTTTTCAAGTTGTTGTTTTTCCAGTCTGGCTACTTTCAGATCGGTCTCTATTTTCTCCACGTCTTCGCGGGTGGCGCCTCCGGCTTTGTACAGGCGTCTGGTGTTTTCGAGGTCGGCTTCCAGACTGTTGATCCGCAGCTGTTTGATGTTGTTGTTGGATTTGATGTCGTAAAAACTTTTATCCAGTTCAAGCTTCAGTTTTGTAATATCATTCTGCTTGGATTCCAGCTGGAATTTCAGTTTTTCGTATTCTGACTGGGATACTGATTTGTCCAGGCTCAGGATAGGCTGGCCACTTGCCACAGGAGAACCGGCGTCGAGCAACACGTTCTGGATGGAGGCGTTAATAGGGCTGGTGATGACTTCCTCAAATTCGGGTAACACTTCACCGCTGGCATTCAGGGCGTTGGAAATATCCCCGCGTTCCACAACGGCGGTGGTAATGGCTGATTTGTTTACAGACTGCGCCAGGAAGGACCGGAGCAACAAGATAATAATAATGATCGCTACAATGAGGAAGGATACTATGCGGATCAATTTTTTTCTTTTGTGGGATAATACTTCGGCATCAATTACTTTATCCATGGAAATGATTTTGCCGTTTCGGTTCCAACTTGGGTGCCAAAGTGAAACCCGCTTCCATGGAGTATTTGCTGTGAATTTGCAAATACAAAGTGTCCGATTCCGGACACTTTGTATGATTTTGAAACAACCAGAGAAACCCGGTTTATTTTATGGTCGCTAATGTTTACATTTGTCCGGGAACCTCTTAGTAAGTGTTCTGATGTATGCGCTTGTTTAACCTTAATACCGAGACATGAGGCCAACTGTGAAAGCTTATAAGCCGCACCCTGCATTGCAGGATTTTTTGAGCAACATTACGATCTATGAAGCTGACTTTACCCAGTCACCCGGACTTTCCAATATGTACAGGTTTGTGCCTACGTACCAGCGATACATTATGTTTTATATCAAAGATCCCATCCGGGTACTACGGGCATACGACAATGAATTCCAGACCAAGTCGGTTTCGCTGACCGTGGGGCCGCTCGAACAGTCAGTAACGCTGGATCTGGGGCAGCGTCATATGGCTCTGGGCGTAGCTTTTAAGCCGGGTGGCCTGTTCCGGCTGCTGAATATCCCTATGCCGGAGATGCATGAACAGGATTTTGATACCCGTTTGCTGCTGGGCAATGAAGTGGACGAGATCAATGAGCAGCTGCAGGAAAATACCCATGACTGGGACCTGATGGTGCGTATCGTGGAGTCTTACCTGCTGAAGAAACTATACCGTTTGAAACCCTCCCTGCCGGTAGATATTGTAATGGATAATCTGGTGGCCCAGGCTGGCAATGTCACGATAGAGCAACTGGCCTCCGATGCCTGTGTAAGCGTCCGTCAGTTTGAACGGAAATGTGTGGAGCGTACCGGTATGTCTCCCAAACGCTATGCCCGCCTGATCCGGTTTTGTAAAGCCTATCACCTGAAGGAGATAAATCCTGACGCCACCTGGACCCGTATCGCCCATCTCAGTGGCTATTACGATCAGATGCACTTTATCCGTGACTTTAAAGAGTTTGCCGGTATCACGCCTTCCTTTATTGATGACGAAGCCCTGAGCCGTACAGTGCGCCTGCATAGCATGATTACCTGATAAATCTTTTTTATCTATACGACATCAGAATCGTCATAAAAGCGGAAAGATGTCGTATTTGTACTATTCAGTAGTATCTAATCTGGATAACTTTGTCTTTCGCAACCATATGTGTTAGGACATTTGACATAACGGTTACGCATAATGATGACATGTCCTATTTCCCTGTGCCGCTATGCCACATACACTGTATTACTCGATCAGCAACCTGGTTTTATCGGACAGTAAATTGCCGCCTTTCCTTCCGCCATGTAGGAATATTGTGGTTTGCTGATCAACTCACATTGTTTGTGTTTCCCCCAAACAATGAGAGAAGTACCGGAAATCCCGGACTTGTTATATAGCCGTAGTGGTTTAGAAGTGAAAAAGCCGCATCAATCAACGGATTGGTGCGGCTTTTTTGGTGGCGGCACACCACATAAAAGATGCTTATCTTTAGTAAACCAGATCCCGCTTACCATGAAAATACTGCTTATCTTGTTGTTATTATTTTGCTTTGCAGACTTGTTTGCGCAGATACCCCCTCCGGGAGACACCAAAAACACGACGTATTTTATAGACAGTATGCCTGTTCCTTATACGGCCCTCTCAGAGATACTGCCTACAGACATTGCCCGGGCTACCGTCATGAAATATACCGGCCAACTTGCCATTAGTCACAACAACGCGGTTTATTTAGAAACCAAACAATTTGTCCGTAACAGATACTGGCTCATCTTTAGTCAGGATGCGGGCTACCGGAGCATCGTACCAGAACCGGGAGCAGATGCACAGGTGGTCTATATCCTCAACGACAAGGTACTGAAAGACAAGCCGGAAGCGGAGCTGTCGGAGGTCAACATCCATACGTTCAAAGAGCTGAAAGTGATTGATAGAGCTATGCTGATCCAACAATACGGTGTAAAGGGGAAAAAATACGGGGTGATCGTCCACATCGAAAAATAAAAGCCGTCGGCACGTCTGTTTTCCGGTCATACCAAATCTGCTGTGTTTGTATCAATATTTTATTATTTTTCGGCACACCTGTAAATTCCGTGGTATGATCAATCTGAATCTGAAGGCCCAGACGGCCAATACGTATGACGCGATAGTAGTAGGTTCCGGTATCACTGGTGGCTGGGCTGCCAAAGAACTCTGTGAAAAAGGACTCAAAGTGCTGATGATAGAAAGAGGGCGGCAGCTGGAACATGTCAAGGATTATACAACGGCCACGGCTGCACCCTGGGAGGTACAGCACCGGGGTGTGCTGACCAACGAACAGAAAAAAGGACACCAGTACCTGGTCCGCGAAAAGGTATATACAGAGTTTAACCAGAGCTACTGGATGAACGACGCGGAAAATCCCTATACAGAAGAAAAACGTTTTGACTGGCAACGGGCGGATATCGTAGGTGGCCGTTCCATCATGTGGGGCAGGGGCTCCCTTCGCTGGAGTGACCTGGATTTTGAAGCCAATATAAAAGAAGGCATCGGTATCGACTGGCCTATACGTTATAAAGACCTGGCGCCCTGGTACAGCCATGTAGAGGCTTTTGCCGGCATCAGCGGGCAGGCGGAAGGGCTGCCTCATCTGCCAGACGGCGTTTTTCAGCCGCCCATGGAAATGAACTGTTTTGAAAAACAGGTGAAAGGCAGGCTGGAAGCCGCTTTCCCGGAGAGGCGCATGACCATCTTCCGCACCGCCAATCTCACGCAGGCTATCGGTGACCGGAACAAATGCCAGTACCGTGACCGCTGCAGCCGGGGATGCCCTTTCGGAGCGTATTTCAGCACACAGTCTTCTACATTGCCGGCAGCTGTCAAAACAGGCAACCTTACCCTGCTCACAGATTCCGTTGTCAATAGTATCATCTATGACGAAGACAAAGGCAAAGCTACCGGCGTAAGGGTGATCGACAAACATAGCAAAGCGATGACGGAATATTACGCCAAAGTCATCTTCCTCAACGCGTCTGCACTGGCCAGCACCTTCGTATTACTCAATTCCACCTCCGGCCGTTTTCCGCAGGGGCTGGGCAACGACAGCGGTGTATTGGGCCAGTACCTGATGGATCACCATTTCCATGTAGGCGCCAGCGGTACCTCAGAAGACTTCGCCGATAAATACTACTACGGCCAGCGCCCCGCTGGTTTTTATATTCCCCGCTTTGCCAACGTAGAAAAAGACAAACGCGCTTACCTGCGCGGCTTCGGCTATACCGGCTACAGCAGCCGTACCGGATGGGCCAGGGGTATCGCCGAACTGGGCGTAGGCGGCGGCTTTAAAGACTACCTGACAGAACCCGGTCCCTGGCAGATGGGACTGATGGGCTTCGGGGAATGCCTGCCTTATAAAGAAAATACCGTGAGCCTCGACCACAGCGTAAAAGACGCCTGGGGCCAGCCTGTGCTGAAAATAAACTGTGAGTTCAAAGACAACGAAATGCAGATGCGCAAGGATATGGCCAGCGAAGCAGTAGCTATGCTGGAAGCGGCAGGACTGAAGAATGTACGTTCCTTCGACAGGGAATCCTATCCGGGTATGGCTATCCATGAAATGGGCACTGCCAGAATGGGCCGCGATCCTAAAACGTCTGTACTTAATGAATGGAACCAGGTACATGCTGTCAAAAATGTGTTCGTGACAGATGGGGCCTGTATGACCTCTTCCGCCTGTCAGAATCCCAGCCTGACATATATGGCGCTTACCGCCAGGGCTGCAGATCATGCTGTAAAGGAACTGAAACGGCAGGCATTGTAACCTTTTTATTAACTTTGAAAGCGAACTACACAAAGAGGGTGCCTCATCGGCCGATGAGACACCTTCTTTCTTTTTGTAAAATATTTTTTCAGGGCCGGCAAAACACCAGGCCGGCCCTGTGTGACTTTAAGCCTTAAACCTATGCATCCTTACTCTGAGTGGACAGTAATAGTGGTTTTCCTGGTTATCGAAGCAGCGCTCCTTGTAAAATACGGAGGGAAGGTGCTGGAAATTTTTCATCAATATCAGGAAGGGGATATCCGTGGAATGGCACTGGTCTTCAGGGTGATCGTGTTTATCCTGCTCCTGGCGGCCTTTGTGCTGCTGGACCTCACCCTGTGGGGCAGGGGACAGGAAGGGTAAAAAGATCCGCTTCCCCGACCGGCAGGGTATGCTTGACAACCCGATTTTCACGGTATATTTGCAGTCCTATGCATAAGGGTCCGACTGACTATCTTTACCGAATAACACAACGTACCTGGAGCTACATAGTGAATGTAGGAACAAGCCCGCTGATGCCTTTTATAGAATCAAGACGTACCAGGTTACTCAACCTGCTGGCTATTCCGTGTATCCCGTTTATGTTGTTCTTTGCCGTCCTGAATGCCAGTCAGGGCCGGTATCTTCTTGCGGCCCTTAATTTGACCACCAGCGGGATTAATGTTTTTGTATTATGGCTGCACTGGAAACGACGTTATCTCAGCGCCCGGCTGGTAGCTATTGTATGCAGCATTCTGTTGTACGCTTTCACCGGCCTGTTTTTTCATAATGGCGCAGAATACTTCCTGCTCAATATCCTGATCTGTTGTATACTGGTGTATGACAACAAATGGGTGGTAGCAGGACTCAGCACACTGGTCATCACAGCCTTCCTGCTGATTATTTTTATGCCGCAATATTGGCAGCTGGCGGAGCCTGTCCCGCAAAGCAGGGTATGGGCCAATGTGGCCACTTCGCTTTTCTTTATTGTGGTGGCGCTGAGCTTTTTTAAGTATATCCAGGGTGATTACCAGCGGGAGATTGAAAAACAGCGGGAGGCGCTGGCAGCCATGAACAAGGACAAAGAGAAACTTTTTTCTATTGTGGCACATGATATCCGTAGTCCGTTGGCCACGCTGGAAGTACTACTGGACATGTTCCGCAAAGGAGAATATCCGGAATTGGAAATGGAAGAAGCGGCGGGCATGTTGCATAAAAAGATAGCGCAGCTGGGAGGGTCATTGGATAATGTCCTGCGCTGGAGTTCCCGCAGTATGAAAGGTATTCACGCGCAGCCCGTGAACTTTTTTCTGGGGCCGCTGGCCACCGAAGTGCTTTATTTCTTCGAGATGATCATCCAGCAAAAAAAAATCACAGTAGACACGGCTATCCCTTCAGATCTCTTGTTGTACGCCGATAGGGACCAGGTGTCCGTTATCCTGCGCAATTTCCTGAGCAACGCGCTCAAATTCAGTTATACAGGAGGTCAGATAGAAGTGAAAGCCATTGCAGCCGGTACACAGGTGGCCATCAGTATTACCGACCATGGCACGGGCATGTTGCCTACGCAGGTGTTAAACCTCTTTTCCTATCGTCAGAGCCCCGGCTACGGTACAGATGGAGAGCGGGGTACCGGGCTGGGGCTGATACTGTGTAAGGAGTTTGCCCAGCAAAATGGCGGCGAAATCACCGTGGAAAGCCACGTCGATAAAGGGACCCGCTTTACCGTATTTCTACCCATGGGCAAGCCCGATTTCACTGAGGACGACTGACCATCGCCCGCTACTTTTACTGGTTGGCAGCTGTCGGTAAATCGAACACTTTACCTGTTTTTATTTGTTTGATCACCCCTTTTCCTGTTTCAGGCAAAGCCTCCTTCTTTTCTTCCATCAGCGTTTTGAAAGTATCCATATACTTCAGTCCCCATTCCTCCATAGAGGCCACCACCGGCAACATAGACTCACCGAATGAAGTCAGGTAATATTCTACTTTGGGCGGCATTTCCGGATAGATCACCCTCCTGATAATGCCATGAAACTCCAGTTCACGCAGCTGCAGGTCCAGCACACGGCGGCTGGCGGAAGGCATTGCCCGCTGGAGTTCTGCGGGCCTTCTAACCCCGTTTTTGATCAGATATATCAGATACGATTTCCACTTGCCACCAATGATTTCCATCAATACAGCCATGCCACAGGTGAATTCTTTAGGTATTTTCTTTTCGTACATCGTTTCATTTTTTAACCCTGACAAATTTATCCCTATTTCCCTAAACGGAACATACGGAAAATATTATCCGTATCAGAAAGTAATTGCCTTAATTGACTCTCTGGTGTTATCTGCGTCACTTTGCAGCATCATTTTTTTCACTAAAAACAAATTAAGATGAACACAGGAAAGTACGCAGGAAAAAAAGCCGTGGTAACAGGCGGTACACACGGGATCGGACTGGCAGTGGTGAAAATGCTGCTGGCAGAAGGCGCCACTGTATTACTCACCGGCCGTAATCCCGCCAATGTTGAGAAAGCCGCCCAATCACTGGGCAGCCAGGCACATGCCGTTGTTTCCGATGCGGCCAGCATCGCTGATATCAAAAAACTGGGGCAGACCGTAAAAGAGCAGCTGGGTACCATCGATCTGCTGTACATTAACGTGGGGATCTCTTCCCTCACCACCTTTGATAATGTAACACCCGAAATATACGATGAGATGTTTGCCATCAATACCAGGGGTAGCTTTTTTACAGTACAACAGCTGTCATCCCTGATTAATCCGGGTGGTTCCGTTGTATTCACCACTTCAGTGGCTAATGGGGGAGGTATTACCGGCATGAGCGTTTATGCAGGTACCAAGGCCGCATTGTATTCCTTTACAAAAAGTTTTGCCGCTGAACTGCTGCCACTGGGCATCCGGGTAAATGCTGTCAGCCCCGGTTTTACAGACACTCCTACCATGGGCGTGACAGACGCCACAGAAGCAGAAAGAGAAGCGTTCCGGCAGATAGGCGATGCCATTACTCCAATGAAACGGCACGGCTCTCCCGAAGAAGTGGCCAAAGCTGTCCTTTTTATGGCATTTGACGCCACTTTTACCACCGGCGAGGAAATACTCGTAGATGGTGGTCTGGGACAACGTTTAACACCCCCCGAAAACTAACTGTGATGGCTTATGATGTTTTATGATGGACTTGATGCGATTAGTGGATGTCTAACAGATTGGCAATATTGCGTGCCAAAAGATGTTTTCGGAAAAAATCCTGCATCATTATCAGGTCTATCATAAAACATCACAACTTATCATCGTTACGGGTCGGGGACAGTTTTCGTCAATTCATCAAAAAATCGTTTGCAGTAGCTTCGCGCTACTGCATTTTTGTGTGTACTAACCTAAACCGCAACATGCAACATACAAAGTACACCATGATCACAGGCGCCAGCTCTGGATTGGGAAAGGAACTGGCCCGGCAATGTGCTGCCATGGGCCGTAATCTTATCCTGATAGCCCTGCCGGGAGGAAACATGTTTTCCCTGGCCGAGAACCTGGAGCTGGAATATAAGGTGGACGTCCGTTTCTTTGAATTTGATATGACGAATACCAGCCTATTACAACAGGTGCTGGCTGAGGTCTTGTCCCAGTACCAGGTAGACTTCCTGATCAATAATGCAGGCATCGGGGGAACATCTTTCATCACTGATACTTCACTGGAGAGAATAGACAGTATCATACAATTGAATATACGTAGTACCGTGATCGTTACACGGCTGCTGATACCACATTTGCTGCAGCACCAGGAGAGTTATATCCTGAACATCGCCAGTATGGCGGCTTTTACCCCTATTGCCTACAAAACGGTATACCCGGCCTCCAAGGCTTTTATCTCTTCCTTTTTCCTGGGACTGCGGGAAGAGCTGTCGGGTACGGGTGTATTTGTGAGTGTGGTATATCCGGGGCCTATCATGACCAACTCCCACACATCCCGGCGTATCATTGGCCAGGGCTTTAAAGGGAGAATGGGCTTGCTCAATACCTCTCAGATTGCAGCCATTGCGCTTAGAGGCACTTTCAGCAAGTGCCGGGTGATTATTCCGGGGCTGATGAACCGTATCAATCATCGGCTGATGCAGCTGTTGCCATTGGCATTCAGGTTGAGACTGGTGTCGCGGGAAGTAAAGAAGGAAATACAATTTGTCTGAGCATGAAAACAGTATTAGTAACAGGAGCCAACGGGTTTCTGGGTTCCAATCTTACACGGGAGCTATATCGCCTGGGATATGATGTCAAAGCGATGATACGGCCTACGGCCGATCTGAAAGGAATGGCCGATATTCCCTGTGAGGTATTCTTTGGCCATATCGATAATAAAAATGATGTAGATGCGGCCGTGGCCGGCTGTGATATTGTAATTCATACGGCCTGTATCACTGATCAGTGGAATATTACTTTCAAAGAATACGAACGGATCAACTACACCAGTACACAATACATTACAGAGGCCTGTATTCATCAAGGGGTAGAACGATTGATCTATGTGAGCACGGCCAATACTATCGGGCCGGGTAGCCGGCTTTATCCTGGTAGTGAACTGAATGGGTTCACCCTTTTCAGTGCCCGCTCCGGTTATATCAATACCAAATACCTGGCACAACAGTATGTGCTGGAACAGGTGGCCGCCAGCCGGCTGGAGGCTATAGTGGTGAACCCCACTTTTATGGTAGGGCCCTGTGATGTAAAGCCCAGTTCTGGTAAACTGCTGTTGTACGGACTGAAGAAGAAAGTGCTCTTTTATCCGCCGGGAGGAAAAAATTTTGTCCATATACAGGATGTGTGCAGAGGTATTATCAACGCAATCCACTACGGCAAAAACGGCAACTGTTACCTGTTGGCCGGCCAGAATCTGAGTTACCGCGAGTTCTATACTATCCTCAATAACATCACCGGCGAGAAAAAACTAATGGTAAGGATACCTAAAACGATGCTGAGAATAGCCGGTACAACAGGTTCGCTGCTACAGCGTTTCGCTCGTATAAAAGGCCGGTTGAATCATACGGCTGCCTATATGTTGTGTATGGATAATTATTATACCGGGAAGAAGTCTGAACGGGAGCTGCATATTAAGTATACACCGGTGGAAGATGCGATCAGTAGTGCATTCCACTGGTTCAGGGAAAATAACTATTTTTAGGATTAGGGGTAAACTATGAACTTCCAGGAAAACGAACCTTTATTCTCCAGCAAAGTATTTCTGTATCTCTCCAGGATACTGGTGCTGTTCACTTTCAGCATTATCTTCAAATCTTTTGATCACACCTTTGTGAATGACCTGAGGGTGATGGATTTGAGGGGCTGGATGTTCAGCCTTTTTTATGTGGCTTTTGGGCTGCTGGTATGGGAAGGAGCGGTATGGCTCACCCGTATGATTGAGGCGAGGATAGGAGGGGTGGCAGCATCCCGCAGACTGGCTGTGTTATGTTGTGTGCTGGTATTGTATGGGATAGTGGCGGCTTTTGGTTTTGGTTTTTTGTATGCTGTGTCAGACATCGTGCTGTTTCATCGTTATGAAGCCTGGCAGAGCTTTAAGGCACTGAGTTATGATCTCAACTTCGGCATATTTATGTTTTACCTGCTGATACTGACTTTCAATGGT
Organism: Chitinophaga flava; assembly: GCF_003308995.1. Taxonomy (NCBI): domain Bacteria; kingdom Pseudomonadati; phylum Bacteroidota; class Chitinophagia; order Chitinophagales; family Chitinophagaceae; genus Chitinophaga; species Chitinophaga flava. The sequence goes on from NZ_QFFJ01000002.1 coordinate 2,526,121, forward strand.
ATCATCTATTATTATTCAGCATGGAAGGAATATCAGGTGCAGGCGGAAAGGCTGATGCGGGAGAATATACAGGCCAGGTATGATGCCCTGCGCAACCAGATAGATCCGCATTTCTTTTTTAACTCGCTGAGTGTGCTCACCAACCTGGTGTACAAAAGCCCTGACCTGTCGGCAGATTATATTACACAGCTGGCCAAAACCTATCGTTACATCTTAGATAAGAAGTTCGAAAACCTGGTGACGGTACAAACAGAGCTGGACTTTCTGGAGTCATATCTGTTTCTGATGCACATACGTCATCAGCAGAGCATACAGTTTGAAGTTGAAGTAGAGGAGAAGATACGCAGCAAAGGGATGATCCCGCCGGTATCCCTGCAATTGCTGATAGAGAATGCCATCAAACATAACCGTTTTTCTGCCAACGATCCGCTGATTATCAGTGTAAAGAATGAAGATGGTTGCCTGGTAGTATCCAATCCTGTCCGCAGGAAAACGGGTGCTGAGTTGTCATCCGGGATAGGGCTCGAGAATATTCAGAAGAGATATGCGCTGATCAGCGACCGTGGAATTGAGATACAACAGTCTGATGAAATGTTTATTGTAAAAATACCCATTATTACTGTCACATGAAGATTGTCATATTTGAAGATGAAATGCATAATGCCGAACGCCTGAAACAGTTGCTGCATAAGTATGATCCGGGCATAGAAGTAGTGGCTGTTATTGAGTCGGTAGCAGAAGGACTGAAATGGCTGGAACAGGGCATTGGTGCAGATTTGATGATGATGGACATACAATTGTCTGATGGGAACTGTTTTGAGATATTCAGTAAAATGAAGGTGTCTACGCCGGTCATCTTCACGACGGCTTATGATGGTTTTGCCTTACAGGCTTTTAAGGTAAACAGTATCGATTACCTGATGAAGCCTATTGACCCCGACGAGTTAAAACGGGCCTTGCAGAAATATGAACATTTCCGGCCAGCGGCAGCGAGTGCCATTAGTATTGAAAAGATTGCGGAAGAGTTTATGCGCCGCAACAGTACCCGTTTTATCGGTAAGATCAACAATCAGCTGGTATATGTGAAAGCACAGGATATTGCTTATCTGCATTTTACCAAAGGTATGACGGTAGCTACTACGGTAACGAATCAACGTTTACCGCTGGACTATTCATTGGATCAGATTGAGAAGATGCTGGACCGGAATGTCTTTTTCCGGATCAACCGGCAGTTTATCATACACATCGATGCCATCAAAAAAATCACCACTTATTATAATAGCAGATTAATACTTCAATTAGCACCTTATGTTGATACTGATGTTATTATTAGCCGTGAGAGGGTGGCGGAATTCAAGAGCTGGCTGGAAGGCAAAAGCTGAAGCCACCAAACGATGAATGCCTGTATAACTGGCTGTTTGCAGCAAGTAATCTAGATCTTATTTTGTGAATGAGGGCCCGGCTTTTTCATTAATTTGCTGTCACAACCCAAAAAAAATGAAAAAGCTATCCCTGTATTGTTGTTTAACAATTGTATTCCTATGTAGTGCTATGCCATTTGTTTTTGCCAGCGGACCGGAGCTATATGTTGGTTCTGTTACTTTCCCTGCTGGTTTTGCAGTAGGCGATTATGTTGAATTTCTGAGGACAAGTCCGTCCAATGCAGGCGCTTCCGGCAATTATGAGATCTCTATTTCGTATACCCGTGGTAATATTGCGGCGGGGGCTACTTTTCTCGTGAATGTTACCCATTCTAATCCGGATATATGGAGGGAAGCCGGCCGTATCAGTAAAGCGGGGTACACCACAAGTGCTGTTGAAAATTTTGTGGTAGATGTTAATTCTCAGTATGGATATGTCCGTTTCCGTTTGAGGGCCATCAATACCTATGGCGTGCCGGAATCTCCTATAGGGGTGGATGTTAAGGTAAGGTCTATCAACTCGACAGATAGCTGGGCAGCGATGGATGTAAGAGGAAATAGTACTGCTCCGCTGGGGTTGATGCCGATGACCAACGAATGGAATCTGTTTGTAGGGAATCCGTTTACGGCTGCTTCCGCTGCTGTGGCCATTACCGCAACGATGGACGGCAATGTAGGTATCGGTACCCGTACTCCTCAGTCCAAATTGGCTGTAGCCGGTACACTCTCCGCTCAGAAAGTGAAAGTGACCGCTATCGGCTGGCCCGATTATGTATTTGATAAAAACTACCACCTGCCTGCATTACAGGAGGTACGTACCTTTATCGATGAACATGGTCATCTCCCCGAAATACCTTCCGCAGCAACCATTGTAAAAGAAGGACAGGACCTGGGCGAGATGAATAAAGCCCTGTTGAAAAAGGTGGAAGAACTCACCTTATACCTGATGGAAGAAAACGATAATAACAAAGTGCTGGAAAAACAAGTGATAGAGCTTAAAAACCGGCAAGTGTCTCTGGAACAAAAAGTACAACAACTGCAGGAAAAACAAGTGATAGAGCTTAAAAACCGGCAAGTGTCTCTGGAACAAAAAGTACAACAACTGCAGGAAAAACAAGTGATAGAGCTTAAAAACCGGCAAGTGTCTCTGGAACAAAAAGTACAACAACTGCAGGAAAAACAAGTGATAGAGCTTAAAAACCGGCAAGTGTCTCTGGAACAAAAAGTACAACAACTGCAGGAAAAACAAGTGACAGAGCTTAAAAACCGGCAGGCTTCTCTCGAAAAAAAAGTACAGCAACTGCTGGAGAAACACTAGATTTAATACAGCCCTTCCCGTTATTTTTGTGTTTGTCCTAAATTGCAGTATGAGCGTGACTTTTGATGCTGCTGTGGCAGCCTTATATGAAGAGAAAGATGGCAGTCGTTTTTCAACGCTGAAAGACAAACTGATTAAGACCTTTGCTGGCAAAGACCGCGAAGCGGTAATCCGCAGCCTGACACAATATGCCCGGGAAGGGCAACTCCTGCACTGGCGGGCTTTTCTGATGACCGATATTATCGGACTGGTAGCACCCGGAGAAATGGCCTGGCGTCCTTTTTTCGAATGGAGCATTACCATACCGGCTCTCACTTACTGGGGGATAGATGGGCTGCTTAAAACCGCCGGCCGAGAAGCTTATCCGGTGTTGATAGCCCTGGCCACCCATGACGCTCAGCCAGTAAGCGAAAGAGCCAAAGCCATCAAAAGTATTGCGTTGTACAGCCGGCAGCCATTTGATCGTGAGCTGCCTTCAGATCCTGGCTACTGGAAACCGGAACAGCTGCGGCTTACTGAGCTGTTGCAATGGCAGGAGCAGGGTTATCCCGATGGTGAAGGATATGCACCTCCCGCCGTACATCCGTCACTGTTACATCCCGGTACCGCCTTTGAAAAACTGATGGCGAAACTGGATAAGCAGCTGGAAAAAAGACGCCGCAAACACAAAGACCCTTCCAATCCGCAGGACTGGCTGGTGATAGCCGCAGAGAAAGACATCACGCAAATTAGTGTCCAATGGACACTCCCGGCTGTATATGCCACCTTTCTGCAATACTATTCTCCATTGAAGGTCACACTGCCCGGGGATGATTTTATAGAAGGTCTTCACCTGTATGGAGCACATGAACTGCGGGAACGTCAGGGTGGTTACGCTTTTAATGCCGTCACCGGTGAAACATCGGAAGACTGGCCCGCACAGCTGCTGGTGATCGGTGACGATGCTGCAGATCCTTTCTGCCTCGACCTCTCCGATATAAAAGACGGAGACGCACCGGTATATACCGCCCAACATGGTGAGGGATCATGGAAATTTGAACAGTACGCAGACAGCTTTACCGGACTGATTAAAAAACTGACAGGAAAGAGCTGAAGCTCTTCCAGCTTTAGATAATACCTATGAGATATATCTGCCTTTTTGTTTTGCTATTGGTCGCCTGTAGTGCCCCCGTAGAACCGCGATCAGGCTTGTTTACACAGGATTCCGGATTTATCCGGAAAAAGGATGTATTGAATTTTCTGAAATACAATCATCTTACAGATACTACTGCGAGCGGATGGAGGTTCTATCCGGATAGTGATACGCTGGGCAGATACTATCGCCAACCGGATGGTAACTTCATCGCCTGTTTACTGGATGCGGGAAGTGAGTCTTTCGAAACCCATCTGTTGATGGAGGTTCGCCCGAATGACAGTATTATCAAGGCTGAACGATTTATACACTGGAACTATCTCTGCTGCTGGAATAATCGTTATGAGGGATTTGTAAAGTGCGGAGATTATTATTGTCTGAAGATTTGCGAGACAGGGAGTGGTTATTGCGGTACCCACGTTTATATCTTTAAAAATGTACAGCCACAAGATAGTCTGTCCGGCATTTTGGGGGGATATAGGGCCTCTTTCGGAGGATGGGAATGTACAAGGTATATCACCAGCCAGCCTGCAATCCGCGGAGATTCTTTACTGATGCGGTATAAACTGGAAGAAGTTAATCCGGATGATTCCATACCCCAACCGGAGTCTGTTACCTCTTTTGAAGTACTGTTTCTCCACAAGGAAAATAAATGGATACCAGTGGATAGTACATACCTTAACCATTATGAGCTGAACTAAGACATGATTAGTTTAAACCTCCTCGTTATCAAAACCAACCAGATGCTGGAAGTCGCTGCCTTTTACACACTTCTTGGTTTTGAGTTTGAATATCATCAGCATGGAAAAGGTCCTTTCCATTATGCCAGTAAAAGTACTCCATTGCTGGAAATTTATCCGTTGCCGCAACAGGTATCACAGCCGGATAAAACTACGCGACTGGGATTTAAAGTAAGGGAGCTGGATAAGATGGTAGAGCACCTGGAAGGTCGGGGTATGCCGGTAATTGCAAGGCCCATTATGACGGAGTGGGGATACCATGCCATAGTGCAGGACCCCGATGGCAGAAAAATCGAGTTAACAGAACAGTCCTTTCTTTAAGCAAAGTCATATACTGTTACCGCTACGCCTTTATTCAGCAGCTCCTCTATAATGATAGGCTCTATTTTATCCCAGGTGCCACCTGCCAGTCCGCAGCCGATGCGGGGCATATGCACGGTAGCATTGTTTTCCAGGGCAAAGCTGCTGACCATCCTTAGTCCTTCCTGCACGGCCTCATAGCGGATAGGAGGGATGCCGCCTTTGCCTTTCACAATTTTATGCTGACCAATCACATTGGCCACCCATATGTTGGATGTTACTTTTACAAATTGAGCCTGCCCCAATGCGAAGTTGGTGGCATCGGCGTACCATGTCCGGTATTGTTTTTCCGGTTCGGGCCACCGGGCGGAAACAGCCAGCACAAAGCCTTTACCCCAACGCCCGATGTCATTGCAGATATGAACAATGATCTTGTTGCCAGTGCCCACCGGCTGGGTAGCGTCTCCTTTTATATAGTCTATCGCACTCATCATATATCCTTTTCCGTTAGAGATAAAGATATGATAATATTATCAAGGCGTTATTTACGGATTAAAAAATTAGTTAATTATATAATTATATATATATTTGAAACTAATACCATGAAATATAATTTTTAAGGGCCTATCCTGTTGACCGATGTTCAAATATATCCCTAACCCTTTCCATGCAATGTCTGCATTGTTGCTGGCATTTGTATTTTTTTGCCTGCAGCCGTGTTACGCTACAGACTCCCTGTACACGTCACCGGTGGCAGATACCGCCCAAAAGGGCGATCTGATTGATCATGTGACTGGTGTCTTCAAAAGTATCAAAGAAAAAGGACGTTATGTCAATGCACTCAGCAGCGAAGAAATGGGTAACCTCCCCATTGGGCTGGTAAGAGAAATCAATGGAAAAATTTATGTGATAGCGATCGATAGCGCTCATATGACGCCTACCGGTGCTTATTTCAACGCCTACTTCCGCTTTACTTTTCCGGGCACCAACAGTGAACTGATATTTGGTGCCAAAAATGTGGCTTTCACACCAGGAGGCATTTCCGCATCAGGATCTACCAAACTGGTGCTGCTCAGTGAAAAAAATATTCCTATCAACGATCACCTCGACCTGATATTTCCCGGCGACGGTACCAACTACGTAGAGTGGGATTGTAATGGTTTCCGGGCGGCCAACCTGAGCGGGATTTTTGAATTCGATAAAGCTTGGTTGCAGCCGGAAGATGCTAAAACAGAAAAACTACGTGCAGCCATGCAGGTTAATGTACACGACCTGAATAACATCATGGCCAGTGTAGACATCCCTGCGTTCCATATCAACGGCCTCAAAGACTTCAGCTTTAAAGTGAAGAATGCTACGGTAGACATGAGCGACATCGCTAACCCTGCCGGCCTGAATGTAACCAGTGATATGCTGGCAGATCCGGGCAGCCCGCTGTTATGGCGGGGCTTCTTCCTGCAGGAACTGGAAGTAGGGCTGCCACAGCAACTGGCTACACAGAAAGGCAGACCTAAAGTATCAGTCACCAATTTTATACTGGACGATCAGGGTGTGAGCGGAGCCATCACCGCAGAAAATATTCTCCCGCTGGGAGATGCCAGCGCTGGTGGCTGGCCGTTGTCAGTAGATAAGATAGGCATCTCTTTCAGCAAAAATAAACTCAATGGTGGTCAGCTGGCAGGTCTGCTGCAGCTGGACTTCCTCGGGAAAGATCCACTTGGCTACGATGCTTCCATTAGTATGCGTGGCGGTGATACCTATTATTCATTTGCTGTGAAAACTACCGCTGAAAAGAAATATAAATTCTTCGCAGGAGAAATCACACTTGATAAAAACAGCCGTGTACAGATCACCAAAACTGAAAAGGATTTTGTGCCAATGGCGGTGCTGAACGGTAAAGTGACCCTTAATCAGAGTTTCCTCAATGTCAACAATATCGCCTTCCAGGAACTGACCCTGTCTACCCAGAAGCCTTATGTGCACAGCGGTACCTTCGATATCTCCAACTCCGATAATTCCAAAATGGGAGGTTTCCCCATCGGATTTGAAAACCTCAACATCGGTATCTCCGAAGGCAAAATCGGTATAGGCGGCACCGTTAAGCTCAACTTCATGAACTCCAGTGATAAGGGGTTCAGTGGTAAAACATCTTTTGTAGTGACCGCCGAGCAACAGGATGAAATACAATCTGTGACCGTAGATGGTACTGTAATACAAAAAACAAGGACCCACTGGAAACTGGATAAGGTGTCGGTGAATGATATTGACCTTACCGTAAAAGTAATGGCCTTTTCCATGCATGGCATACTCACCATCTTTGACAACCATCCGGTGTATGGCAATGGTTTCAGGGGCATGCTGGATTTCTCCATTCCCGGACCTATCCCCAAAGCCAAGGCTACGGCTTATTTCGGCTCCAAGGATGATTACCGCTACTGGCACGTGGACGCCTATATCGGTGTAAATATCCCGATAGGCATGTTGCAGATCACAGGCCTGATGGGCGGTATGTCTTATCATATGGAAAGACCTGCCTCTTTTGACCCTTATGAATCCCGTGATGCAGTGGACAAAAAAGGCGGACTGAAAGATGTGTCTGAAATATTTCAGTATGTGCCTACCCGTGATGCAGGGCTGGGCTTCATCGGTGGCGTATCCCTGGCCTTTGCACAGGAAATGGTGGTCAATGCCAACGTAGCCCTGGAAGTACAGTTTGGTACAGACGGCGGTTTCCGCTATGCCCAGTTTGATGGGGCTGGGTATGTGGTACACAAAGCTTTAAAAGCGGCCAACAAACAAGATGCTAAAGAAGATGTGTCAGCTCCGGTATGGGTGAAGTTTAAAATGAGATATGATAATGTCAACAGCACCTACGACGCCAGCTTTAAAACATATATTAATATAGCCGGAGTACTCCGCGGTATCAACGAAAACGGCCTGGTTGGAGAAGCAGCCTTCCACATGGCTCCCAACGAATGGTGGTTCTATATCGGCCGTCCTTCCCAGATGTTTGGCCTCAATGTGCTCGGACTGGCAGAGATAAAGACCTATTTCATGATGGGCAGCAAGGTAGAAGATATGCCAGACGTGCCACAGGAAGTCAAAGAAGTATTTGATGGTGTCAACACCAACTTCATGGCCATGGAAAACGCCATGAGTAAAGGTGGTGGCTTCGGTTTCGGTGCACACTTCCGTGCGGGCTTCTCATTCGACTTCGGTGTGTATGGCGATTTTGCACTGGGTGCCGGAACAGACATCCTGTTGCGCAACTACGGAGAGGCCAGGTGTAAAGGCAGCAACAGCGTAATCGGATTCAACGGCTGGTACGCTTCTGGTCAGGCTTATGTATTTGTTAAAGGAGATGTAGGTATCCGGGTGAAAGTATTCGGTAAGAAAAGAGGATTCTCTATCGCCAAACTCTCAGCCGCGGTATTGTTACAGGCTAAACTGCCCAATCCCAGCTGGTTCCGTGGTATGGTGGGCGTAAAATATGCCGTGCTGGGTGGACTGATCAAAGGAACCGCCAATATCAAAATTGAATTAGGTTCCCAATGTGAAATAGTAGGCGCAAAAGAACTCAACGTGGTAGTGATCTCTGATATCAAACCAGATGATCAGAATAATGATGTAAGTGTGTTTGCCACGCCGCAGGTGGCCTTCAATATGGCCGTAGGAAAATCTTTCAGCATGATGAATGAGTTTGATGAAGTGGCTACCTACCGCATTCAGCTCGATGAACTGAAACTGATGAAAGATCAAAACGAGATCAAAGGTAACGTAGAACTGGCTACTGACGGCTCTTCTGCGTCACTCACACTCCGTGATATCCTGCCTCCGCTGAGTAAACTGACCGCTTCTGCCAAAGTGCATATCGATCGTCAGAACGGTAGCAGCTGGGAAGCGCTGAAAAATGGCAATAACATCGATTATGAAACCAAGTCCGCCACTTTCACTACCGGTGAGGCACCTGACTATATTCCATGGGAGAACGTAGCTTATGCTTATCCTGTTCGTCGTCAGTATAACCTGCTGCCAAGAGAATACAATAAAGGATACATCAAATTAAAACGTGGTCAGCCCGACCTCTTTGCACCGGTAGACGGCTCCGGTAAAAAATGGAAAGTGACCGCCGCTATGACGGCTGCACAAGGCCAGGCAATAGATATACCGGTGTCTTATAGTGAAAATGTTGCAGAAGTAGGTTTCGATATCCCGGCCAATCTGTCCGGAGAAACCATCTACGGATTCAGTATCACCCGTGCATCACTGGACGGTGAAAAAGCGGCCAACAACGTGGTGACCAAAAATACTACGACCATTAGTGAAGAAGGTGATACCACCACTTTCTCGCAGAAAGCACTGAAAGGTAACGCCACCTCTTCCGCTACCAAAGAAGTGATCGCGTATAATTTCCGCACCAGCCGCTTCGGCACTTTTGCAGAGAAAATGAACGCCACTTCCGATCCGCGGGATATGTTTGATATCGCCACTAATTACATCAGTGTTATCGGACAACGTTTTGATACAGAAGAAACCTTTGACAAATTTGAGATTGAAGGGGATGCCACTTTCTCTACAAAACCGATGATCACGCTGAGAGCCGGTACCAACAACGGATGGTTGCAAAACCAGCTGATGCCGCTGTTGTATAACAATTATCCGTTCCATCCGTCTATCAATATCACCAGAGACCTTACTGTCACCGGTGGCATCCCGCCGCTGGATGCTGTACGGCTGTACAACAATGATATTGCCAGCTATAAACTGGAAGATGGTGCTATCAACGATGGATATGCACCAGCCAGACCAGGCCGCTGCCGCTTTATGTATTACGTTTCCTTTGTGGCCAATGATGATTATCATGAGTTGCTCAACAAAGCCAATCGTTATTACCTCAGCGGCGGACAGGCAACACCGGCCATCAGCCGTCTGATGACGTCGCTCTTCCCGGATCTGCAGGGCAACCAGTTCTATCCGGTTGAACTGCAATACAGACTGCCTGGAAAAAACAATATAACATCATCGATTACACGAAGCATTTACTATAAATTATAATATCAATGTACCGTATACTATTTACCGGGTTGTTATCTGTGGGGTTGTTGCTGATGGGCCGGCACACCGCCAGTGCGCAGCAACAGCAAAGTGAGCACCGTATTGTGGGCCTGGCAAATCCCAAGCCCGGAAAGATCCAGCTACGCTGGTCGCCGGCAGGATATATTGCCTGGGAGATAGGTAACAAGTACGGCTATACGGTAGAACGTTTTACTACCTCTGTCAACGGGGTACTCGTACCACATCCGCAGCCTGTACTGCTGACACCGCAGCCGTTGAAGCCTTATTCGCTGAAACAGATGGAGACAGCTGCGCAGAAGGATGACCGCATTGCGATGGTAGCGGAACTGATTTATGGAGAAGGAGCTAAAAAAGTAAAGCCTGAAGAAGGGATCGGTTCCTGGTTTGAAAACCAGAGCCAGAACGACTGGCGTATGAGCATGGCCCTGCTGGCCTGCGATATGTCGGTGGCCGCCGCCAGAAGTGCTGCCCTGTTTTTGGAAGATACTACCGTACGCCCGGGTGAACGTTATGCTTACCGCATCAGTGTAGGACAACAACCTAAAAACCTGATCATCGATACAGCCATTGTGGTAACAGCCCTCAACGAACCTATACTGCTGGGCCGCCCGCCGGAACTGGCCATCGTTTGTGCAGACAGCACCGCTACATTAGGCTGGCTTACCAACTTCAACAGAGGGATGTATTCCGCTTATGTAGTAGAAAGAGGTACAGACGGCAAAACATTCCAGCCGGTGACAGATCTGCCCGTAGTGCCCACTGCTCCCGATGCAGCCGGGTTTTCCTATTACCAGGATTCACTGCCCGATAATGATGTGAAATATTATTACCGCGTAAAAGGGATCACTCCTTTTGGTGAATATGGTCCTTACTCCCAGGTAGTAATGGGCATGGGCGTGCCTGCCGTGTCTGAAAGGCCCATCATGGACACCATCATCGTTATCGATAATAAAAAAATTGAACTTCGCTGGTTATTACCCGGTGATCTCGCCAAAAATCTGTCTTCCATCATTGTCACCCGTTCTGAAAAGGGTAGTGGTCCTTTTTTACCAATAGCCACTTTTAAGACCGACAAAACACCGGTATACAGTTTTACCGATCCAAAACCACTGGCATCCAACTATTACAAGATAAAAGGAATCACTAAAAGAGGAAAGGCGATCTATTCCTTTCCTTACTTTGCCCAGTTGATTGATACCATTCCACCGGCAGTACCTACCGGATTGGCCGGTACCGTAGACTCCACCGGAATAGTAACGCTGAAGTGGGACAGTAATACTGAAAAAGACCTCAAAGGTTATCGTGTGTTTAGAGGTAACAGTGCTAAGGAAGAGTTTACGGAGGCAACACAGGAAATCCTTACTGAGCCTGCTTTCAAGGATACGATCACGCTGCATACCCTCACTTCGAAAGTATTCTATAAAATAATCGCACTCGATAAAAACTATAACACCTCCGCCTATACGGCGGTATTGGCACTCAAAAGGCCGGATACCATTGCCCCTTCTACACCAGTGTTTACCAGGGCTGTACGCGCTGATAGTTTAAACGGTGTGGTGTTGCAATGGAACAACAGTACCAGTGAAGATGTAGTGAAATATACACTGTACCGTATCAATGCCAAAGACAGCAGTCGCCGGGAAGTAGGGGCCTGGGATACTGCGCATCTCCGGGAGTCTTTCCTGGATACAGCAGTCGTGTTGGGCAACACTTATTTCTATGAGCTGATGGTATGGGACGACAGTGGCAACAAGTCGAAAGATATCAGCGGTGATGTTTGGTTTGAAACCGGCAAACGTCCTGCCGTGAAGAACTGGAAAGGCATAGTGGATATGGAGAAAAAACAGGTACTGCTCTCATGGGAATATGATCAGCCGGATGTAAAACAATACCGTATTTATCGTGCCAAAAATGATTCGCCGTATATCCTTTACCGTACGATAGATGGTAATGCTAGGCAGTCGGTAGATGACGAAATTATATTGGGTAATATTTATAAATATAAAATAACTGCTGTGCTTAAAGGAGATGCTAAAGCAGTGATGAGCAGGGAGATTTCCCTGAAATACTAAAATCTGAAATCGCGCGATGTCTTTTTTTTCCCGTATTCTGTGTGTACTGGTCCTGTCGTTGATAACCTGTAATTGTCTGCTGGCCCAAAATATTTCTGTTTATATCAATATTCCGACCGAATATGCCGGTAAGTATGGAACGTTGAGGTTGGGGACCAACTCTTCCGGTGGTCTCTGGGGCATGTCTGATCCCGGTTGGGATATTGGTAGTATTGTTCTTGGTGCAAGAGTAAGCGCAACGCCTCCTTATGTGTTGTTCAAAGATGGAATGCCCGCCGGTAGTGTATCCATTTCTGATATCTATCCAACAAAAGCTAGTAGTACCTTTTATGGCAGCTATAATGGTTATGGCAGTTTTACAGGCAGATGGTTGTATGATATGCAGATGCCTAAAGCTATTAGTGTATCTGTTGGCGCATCCTCGCAAACCTGTGCTACCGAGCAGGTGACTCTTACCTCTTCCCAAAATTGGCCTCTTTTTTCTGATGGTATCGTACAAACAGCTGTTGTATGGGAATACCAGATTGGCGCCAATCCATGGAAGACGTTAGGGACGAATTCCAATAACTACGGAGATACATATTCCTATTCCTTTTATGGGACTAGTATCCCCGAGGTGCAGAGTGGTCAGGTTAATGTCCATTTCAGGTGCCGGGTAAGAGCGTCCTATTCCAGCAGCACCATGTATTCCGACTATTCCGCCACAACGGCTGATTATACTTTCCTACCCGGAGGACCTCAGGTAGATATAAACCGCATACAGAAAGTTTCTTCCTGTGTCGGCAGGGCCACCGGTAAGATTATCATCCCTTCAGCTGCCATCACCAGCAGGTTTCTGAACATACGATGGATCCTGCGGCCAGGTAATGTTTCCACTCCCTGTAATCCCGATCTGTCTGGCGGAGGATCTGCCTGTGGTGATATTATTCAATGGAGCGAGCAAAACATTCCTGTATCCGGCGGTATTACGGTTAATAATGTATCCAAAGGAAAATATACACTATGGGTGATCAACCCTTCCGGAACGGCTGGTAACTGCTACAGTCCTATTCCCGTGGAAGTAGAAGATATGGACCCGCTTACAGCTACACAAGATATGTCCGGCTCTGCGAATGTATCCTGTTTTGGTGCCAGTGATGGTAAAATCACTGTTACGGCGGCAGCTGGTAATGGCGCTACCAACGGCTATTTCTTTACACTGGCAAAAGGTGGTACTACTGTGTCTGCAAAGCAACAAGCCCCTGGTAGTTCCTTGACCTGGAACAACCTATCCGGTGGCGACTACACGGTGACCGTGGAAGATAACGCCTGTTCACCCAGCGTAATATTACCCATACACCTGAATGAACCACAGCAGATAAAAGGAGAGGTATTCCCTGCTGATCCTTCCTGTGCAAGTCCGGGCAATGGTTCTATTGCCGTGGTGGCCGATGCAGGCAGCCCGGCTGTTGCCAGCTATCAGTTCAAACTGTATAAAGATGGTTCATTGATACAGCAAAGCGGGGCAGTGGCTTCGCGTAACTATACTTTCAGTGGTTTGAGTGATGGTAACTATATCGTACAGATATTCAACAGCGATTTCCCTTCCTGCAGTGGATGGAGTATTCCAACCAGCCTGAATGCGGTTGCACCACTGACACTTTCTTTGGATGACCGTAGTATGGTGACCTGTTCCGGCGGCAATGATGGTTATCTGAAATATTCAGCTACCGGATCCACGGGTTATATTTTCACCCTCACCAAATCCGGTGGTAGCCCCGTAAGCAATAGCAGCGGAGTTTTCAGCGCGTTGACTGCCGGCAGCTATAGCATCAAAGTACAAAGAAATGTATCCGGCTGTAATGATGCCGTTACGCAAAATATCACTATCACAGAGCCAACGCCTCTGCAGGTAAGTCTGCAAAAAACGGATATCTCCTGCAACGGCGCTCAGGATGGTATCGTGAAAGCCACTGTTTCCGGTGGTTCCGGCTTCTATCAATATAAATGGGAAAAGCTGAAAGGCGGCGTATGGGTGACAGACCCTTTCTGGTTTGATACCGATACCAAGATCGATGCACTTGCTCCGGGTACTTATCGTGTAGCCGTTTCCGATAGTAAGTCCACCAACTGCTCCGTACTTTCAAATATTGTTGCGATCACCGAGCTGCCGGCCCTGCAGTCCGGCGGGGTGACCATCAAAGACGCTGTCTGCCTGGCCGATGGTGCTACCGTTACCATCTCCGCTACCGGCGGTGACAACAGCTATACCTACGCCTGGACACTGGACGGCACCAATTATACTTCGTTTACATCGGGCACAGCCCTGCATACTTCCGGTTCTTATTATTTCAGAATCAAAGATGGTAAAGGTTGTACGCTGGAGCTGCCGGATGCATATACTATTACCTTGCCCGCCACGGCACTGGCGTTTACAACACAGCTGTCTTCCTTCAACGGTTTTAATATCTCCTGTAACGGTGCGGCTGATGGTAAAATCACTGTACTGGCAACAGGCGGTAACGGCGGAGCCTATACGGGATATCAATATAAACTTGATAATGGTATTTATCAATCCGCGAATGTATTTTCGAATCTGGGCCCCGGAACTTACAGCATCAGTGTGAAAGATGCCCGTGGTTGTGTGGTGTCCGGTAGCGTAACGCTGGTAGAGCCTTCCCTGCGTATCAATGCTACGCATCAGGATATTGACTGTTACGGCCTTGCTACCGGTAGCATTGCGACTAACATACAAGGAGGGGCTGCTCCGTATAAATTATATATCAACGGTACACTGGGAGCGGCACCAGCAATCAGTAACCTGTCGCAGGGCAGTTATGCGTTGCATGTAACAGATGCCAACGGCTGTTCCAAAGACACTACGATTGTGGTTAACTACCTGTACCCGGCAATAAATATCACCACTGCTACGGTGACGGATATACGCTGTTTTGGTACTCTGGGTAGCATCACACTCAACACAACAGGAGGTGATGGTGTTTACCAGTACAGTCTGAGTAATGACAACTGGGCTACGTCCCAATCCTATAGCAGTGGTGCGGGTCTTGATGCCGGTGTGTATGCACTGAAGGTAGCCGATGGGCATGGTTGTAGTCTTACCTATAATAACAAACTTACGCTGACAGCTCCACCTGCTGCCATCAGCTTCTCCGCCACACTTTCAGATTATAATGGTCATAATATATCCTGTGCAGGAGGTAACAACGGTACTGCGCAGATAATTGCTACCGGTGGTAACGGTGCTGCATACAGCGGTTACACCTATGCGGTGGACAATGGTGCTTTTGGCAATAATCCATTGCTCTCCGGTATCAAAGCCGGTCAGCATATCCTGAAGGTACAGGATGGCCGCGGTTGCATGGTATCACAGAACTATACCTTTACAGAATCCGCTCAGGCACTGGGTGTACAGCTGGTGAGCAAGCAGGATGTCCCCTGCGCAGCGGTGCTTACAGGCAGTATCACAGTGGCAGGTAACGGTGGCACCGGCAGTCTGCAGTACAGTCTCGACGGTACCAACTGGCAAAGCAGCCCTGTATTCACCGGATTAACAAACGGAGATTACATCGTTACTGTCAGAGACGCTAATACCTGCGGTATCACTTTGCCGGTGAAGGTGGCTACTTTAAATCCACCTATTGTGATTGATAATATCACCCGTCAGGATATCGTTTGTTTTGGTACGGCGGGAACCATTGGGGTGCAAGCTCATGGCGGCAGTGGTAGTTTTGTCAATGAATACGCCCTGAACGGTGCCGCCTATACGTCATTTAATAACAATACCCCGCTGGGAGCGGGCAATTATACAGTTCGCGTAAAAGATGCTGCAGGATGTTATTCTTCTGAAAGTGGGGCGGTAAGCATCACCGCACCGGCAGCAGCGTTGACCTCTTTAGTAAGTACTTCCGATTATCATGGTATGCAGGTGTCCTGCTATGGCCTGTCCGATGGGGAAATTAACCTGACTACCAGTGGTGGCAACGGCGGCAGCTATCAGGGGTATCAATACAGTGTTAACGGTGGTGCCTACACGAATAATGCTCAATACAAAAACATAGGTGCCGGCAACTATACCATCAAAGTCCGGGATGGACGCGGTTGTGAAATCACTAAAAACATTGTTCTACAACAGCCATCAGCGCCAGTGTCGCTGGTGATCTCAGACATTGCACACCTGCCCTGTGGTGGTAACCCTACCGGAAAAATCACCCTGCAGGCTGCCGGTGGTACATTGCCCTATCAATATACACTCAACAATGGAGCTCCACAGCCGGATGGCGTATTTGCAACATTGCCTGCCGGTGACTATGCCCTCCTGGTAAAAGATGTCAACGGTTGTGCCGCATCAGCCACCACGGCAGTAACAGCCATGTTCCCACCGGTAACAGCTACCGCTACGGTTACGAATGTACGCTGTAATGGTGAATCCAATGGTGCGGTGGTATTGCAAGCGGCAGGCGGAGATGGAAGTTACAATTACCAGTGGAGCAGCGCCGGACTGAATGGGGCTCAGGCACCACAGCTCAAAGCTGGCCGTTACAGCGTAAAAGTCACTGACGGCAAAGGCTGCAGCCAGTCCTATAGTTATGAAGTAACCCAACCGCCGGTGCTGGCGCTGGCTGTGACAGGCTCGCAGATATGCGATGGTATCGATGATGGTACCATCACGACTACCGTACAAGGTGGCACCACTCCTTATCAATATGCACTGGGCAGCAGCATCTGGGGCAGCGACAATACCTTCAGCAACCTCACTTCCGGCGACTATACCGTGAAAGTTCAGGATGCGAATGGCTGCGGCAACAGTCAGCAGACTTCCATCACCAAACGTAATGTTAAGCCGGATGCCAACTTCCTGGTAGCCTCCCGCAAAAACGCCTATGATACGCTGGTGATCAAGGAAATCAGCCTCCCGGCACCCGACTTTGTCAGCTGGACCTTCGACCCGCAGGCTATCCTGCTGGGCTATGACCACGGTACCCCACTGATAAAGTTCACCCGTCCGGGTACCTACTGGGTAGAAATGCAGGGCACTTTCGGTGAATGTAACTACAAAGTGCGCAAAGACCTTCAGATCAGCGACTACGACCCGCTGGCAGGGCCATCCAACAGCCTGCCGGTACGTGTAATCGATACCGTTACACTGTCACCCAATCCTAATGATGGTAACTTCCGGTTCCAGATTAAGATGAGCCGCAAGCAACAGGTGATCGTATCCATATTTGATCTGAATGGCCGCGTGCTGGCTAAACAACAGTATAGCCCGGCACTCCTGATAGATGACCGCTTTGCTTTGGGTAATGCCAATAACGGCATTTTTATCCTGAGGGTAGTCGCCGAAAATGAAAGTAAAGACGTCAGATTTATTATCAGCCGTTAATCCATATATTTTTTTAAGAGAGAGAGTTAGTAATAAGATGTATCGTATTATCCGTATCCTATGCTTGCTGCTGTGTTTATTTACAGCTGAAGAAACTGTTGTAGCCCAGCAATATCCTGTTACTGCCAGCACGCAGATTATTCCGCCCTATAGTGTATATCTTCCGGACTATACAGTGCCGGGCAGTGACAAGCTACGGGTAATACTCGTACAGAATGACCTGACCAAGCCCTCTTATGATGTGCGGCTGCAGATGACGGTGGAGCGCAACGGTACGCTGATCATGCGAACAGCACCGGCCTTTAATCCACGTCCGCTGACGCTCAGTGCCGGCGTGCCCACTATTATCAGCGGCGCCGACCTGGCAGATTATCTGAGTACCAATAATATTGAGTTCAGCGGTGGTTTTAGCCGGGACAGCTATGAGCGCACCCGCTCCCTGCCGGAAGGCTCTTACCGCATTACTTTCACGGCCTTTGACTATCGCCGTCCGCAAGTGCAGGTAAGTAACATCGGCGCTAATATCTTTTTCTTCCAGAAAAATGACCCACCGCTGCTGAATATGCCTATCTGTGGCAGTCGTGTGGAAAAAAGAGATCCGCAGTTCCTGACATTCAGCTGGAGCAGTCGTAATACGCCCAATCCACTGGAAGGAGGAGGCACAGAATACATCTTCTCTCTCTATGAAATAAAACCCAAAAACAGCAATCCTGATTATATCGTCCGCAGCACCCGCGCGATCTATACCATCACCACCGAACAGAATACCATCGCCTACGGCCCTGGTGAACCGGCGCTGATAGACAGCATGGAGTACGTATGGATCGTACAGGCCCGCGACAAGAGCGGCCGTGATATGTTCAGTAATCAGGGACTGAGCCAGAGCTGCCGGTTTACCTACCTGGGCAACAATCCTTTTGAAACTAACAAAATCGGCAAGCCTGCTCTCTCCGGCCAGGCTACCGGTGAAAGAACAATCAAGCTCTCCTGGCAGCTGGCTCCTGATAACGTGAGTTATAAGGTGGATGCCTACCGCGTACAATACCGCGCCGCCAAAAAAGATGGTGTGGAATATGACTGGCGTACAGCCGAATCTCCGCGTGATACCGTCCTGAATGTAAACAGCCTCGAACCGGGCCGCAGCTACGAAGCACGACTGCAGTGGCTCGTAGCCGGTGTGTATGGCCCCTTCAGCGACATAGTAACGGTAACGACTAAACCCTCCCGCACTTTCACCTGCGGTGATCCGGCATTGTTGCAGACACCACAGAATAGTACGCCACTGCCTACAGCCATGGCCGGTAGTATCTTCCGTATCGGCCACTTCGACGTAATGCTTACTGAAGTGACCGGTGCCGACGGCGTTTTCAGCGGCCGTGGTAAAGTGATTACACCAGGCTTTGGCACCGGCATGCTGCTGCAGTTCAACAGGATATCTGTAAATACAGACCTGGTAGTGACCCGTGGTGAGATGCAGGCCGTAACAGACGGTATCGACAAATTTGTGAGTGACGCCGTAAAACACCAGCGTGGCGGTGATGAAGTAGGACAGGTAAAAACCGGCGACCTCATTCCGGATATCACTACCAAACTGCATCTGTTCACCAAAGAAAGCATCGTAATAGATACCGATAAAGGCACCATCACCCTGAAAGATTCCAATAGCGGACAGGAAGAGGTGATCAACTATAAAGAGAAAGGAAAGGTCTTACCGCTGGTAATAGAAGATACTGATGGTAACCTCTATAATGTCGATAAAAGTGGTAAGGTAACGTCAGCGGGTACACGTGATAAAGCACTCGCAGGCAACCCTGCGGCACTGGCAGCTTTGAATAAACTGGATCTGAGTAACGGTATGATCACCTTCTCAGTGAAAGACAGCAAGTATGCCTTCGATAGCTGGAAAGACAGCTACTACGGCAAACCAGTGCTCGACAGTAGTTATGAGAAACTGGCCGATGGCCGTTATCGTGTAAGTGCCAAGGCCATCGTTCCGGGTGAGCAGGACCAGGTAATCGCTACATTGGTCAATACAAAAGACATCGACAGAAGCAAGATCAAATTTGTGAGCGGCAAGGGTATTACTTATCCGGCTGATTCCACTAAAGATGGTTTTGTTATCACGCTGACCGGCGGTCCTGCCAGCGATGCGCAGGAAGTATATGCCGTATACACCAAAGGTGGCAAATACATCAGTGTGGGTAAACTGCTGGTAGCCAGCTACGCGCCCAAACAAAAACGGGTGATACTGGTGCCGGTAGGTTACAACACAAACGTGTCTGAAGATGCCATCAGCAAAGCCCTGAAAGATGCTTATGAAAAGATTGGTATCACCTTTACCGTAGAAACGGATGCAAGCTTCCGCGCTAACAAAGACTGGGATCTGAACAAGGATACCATACTGCAGGACAGCAAAAGCGCTGTCCTGGGCAATGGTTTCACCGGTGAGGAGAAAGCCATGCGCAAGGCTTATCGCAAAAACCACAACATAGATAAGGATGCCACTTACCTCTTTGTTGTCAACGAAGTTGCGTTGAAAGATGGTGACGAGTTGGGTAAAATGCCACGTCAGAGCCAGTTCGGTTTCGTCTTCATAAAAAATGGCGCTGCTGAAAAAATCATCCGCACGGTAGCACACGAAACCGGTCATGGTGCCTTTACGCTGGAACATACGTTCAGCGCAGGTATCGGACTCGATAAAGGTAGTACCGACAACCTCATGGATTACAGCAGTGGCTACAACCTCCTGAAATACCAGTGGGATGTAGTCCATGACCCGGGCCATGTATGGGGCATTTTGGAAGATGATAAAGAGAGTCAGCTCTTCAGCGGGGACTATATACTTGTATCCGATTATCTGCTGAAAGATATAACAGGCAAGGATTATATCGAAGATGGAAAAATCGGGTATGTAGCTCCTAATGGACAGATTATCCGATTGGACAAAGCGGCAAAGGTATCTTTTGCCGGTTACATGGAAGTAAGAGCCACGGGAGAAAAGTCACCTTTGTCAAAAGATGCGATTGGAGTAGTTACAGGTTTCTTCCAGGATAGTAAGTACTGGACGGCAATTTTCTCAGACGGCAAATTTGTTGGCTACTACAATACTGATGTTGGTAGATATGAACAATTGGAATCTACGGAGACTCGGTTGGTGGTAACAGGTGTGGAATTCTCGCCTTGTAAGATGGTGTTTTATGCCGGAAGGTATACTGCGCAAAAAATGGAATATGCGGTTGCCACTGAAGTCAAATTTGTGGACGATGAGAAAAAAATGATCGGTGTAAAAGAGGTGACTGGTGAGCAATGCGTTGACTGTACCCTGCCATTGGAGAAGAAGCCGAAAGCTGTGCAAAAACTGTTATCCGAGCTGTTGCTGAATCCAGAGAGCTCCTTACTGGACAGTTTTATAGAGGATATCAGTGAGGATGATATGAAGAATTTTATTTGTGTGGAAGACCGTTTTGCCATAATAAAAAATATTGCCAATGGCTGGGTGGTTGGTAAGACAGATGAAATGTCCATTATTAAGCTGATTAGAAGTACTCCGGATAAAGATGCTGCAGCACTGATAAATTTATTTGATAAGGATGATAGCTTTTTGCTGGGCTCCTTGTTCCATGCCATTGATGGTGCAGAGCTGGAGGAATATTATGCTGTAATGTCTCAATTGTACTTCCGCTCCAAGTCAGCTAGTGAGTGGCAGAAGGCATATGCACAAATGGACGATACCTTCGCTGAATTTGCTAAGACTCATAGCTCAAGTGATGCGAATTATAAATATGAGCTGGCTAGAAATGTAAATACTTTCCCTGGATACTGTTATTGGAGAGAGGATGGTATACTACGGAATACGATTCACTATAAGAAGCCAATTGATGCCCGGTTCTTTACAGGTGACGGAACAATTTCAGTTGGAATGAGGTGTGATGATGCCGGTATGTTCCACCAAACGTTTACCCTGCGACCTTTCGAACTTGTTAGGCTGTATTCCAATACCAAAGAAAAGCTCGATACCGGAATAGTTGGCTATATGCCAGCACTGAGCCTGACTTATCTCGCTAATAAATATGAAAACCTGGATGTCAATATTCTGGTTAATAAGCTCGCTGTGTTGACTGCCACACAACAGATGCTGATACGGGGAATTACAGCGGGAGCATTTTTATGGGCAACTGTAGATATGGTGGTTGCTAATGGTAACCTCTATATTGCCCAGAATGAGGAGGAACTAGCGAAGTCGGAAAGTGGTAGAAAGTTCGTTGCCGCATGGGGAGAGGTGAATACCTATTTGGCGATTGGACAGGGGGGGCGCCTTTATTACGGCCTGGCTAAACACTACCTTGAATATACAATTGCCCTGAAGGAGCTGAAAGCGATATTTAAGGAATATGAACTGACCGATCTGAAAACTTTGCGGGAAACCAATCCTGGTCTGGCGGCCAAACTGGAATCTTTTGGCAAGGATGGTATCCGTCAGTTGGACAACCTTCAGGCAGATTATGCATTAGTGTTACAGAAAGAAGAGGCGGATGCGCTGGAAATTGGCAGAAGATCCGTAACACTAGGTTCCGGTGATGTACAGCAGGTGATGACGTGGATGAGTAAAGTGGATGATGGTAATGTATATATTACGGTTCATGGTAAGGGAGGTGCTTATTCGGTCATCCACAATGGACAACAGGTAGCACTTAGTCATCGTTCTCTGGCCAAATGGATACGTACACAGGATGACCTGGTTGGTAAAAAACTGGTCTTGCTTTCTTGCGCAGATCTGGAAACAGCCCAGTCTGTAAGCCGTCTGCTGAAAACGGAGTTGGCCTCCAACCATGGCTGGGTGAAGGTTTACGAGAATGGTGTAATTGAATATGAACATAGCTTCCGTCGGCTTACACCGGATGGTAATGTTAATACTGCACCCGAAGTACAAGTAGGTGCAAAAGGAGCTCCCTCCGGAAAATATGTGCTGTTGAACGCGGCTGCTGAAGCGATGAGTGCAGAAGCTGTACATGTAGCTTTGCTGGCAAGAGCAGAACAACTTCCTTCCCTGAGGACATTCTTACAACGTTATGATCCGGTTGCTGATGCGGCAGTGATTGGCAGGATCAACGCCCTGTCAGATCAGATGCTGGAAAGGTTGAATGACATGTATAAAAAATTCAAAATGGTGGGTAGTGCGGATAGAACGCCGGCTTTTGCAGAACCGCCTTTCAGTGCGACTAAACAACTTGAGTTATCACCAGGTTCCTGGGAATCGGTAACGATCCACTACAACCGGCAGGGCTTCCCTGATCTCTCTGGTTATGCTGCCTGGGAGTTTGAGTACAACCCAACATTAACAGGTGGAGCGCCTCTGGTAGCGGATGCCAGTGACATGACCAGAGCAAATGCTTTATTTAGACCCAATCCCCGATTTGAGCCAAGGCCTGGCACACAGTGTTTAATCCTGATCGATGGCGAATGGGTAGTACATACCTGGCACCATCTCGAAGACGGTGTTACTATGGTACCTGTCAGAACATCAGTACATGGCGCTTTCAGGCATAATGGAGGTCAGGCCGTGATCAAACGAGGCTTGCAGGGAATTTTTATCCGCTAGAAACTTGTGGAATTTTTAGATTTGACGACATTTGTATCATCTTCAATAAGAAATCGGATTATATGAGATCAGGATTTGAGTTGTTTAAAACACGCAAACAGGAAGAAAGTATAGATATAGCAACACTAGAACAACAATATGGTATTCAGTTGCCACCGTTGTATAAACTTTTTGTATCTACCTTCCATTTAGACAGAAAGGTATTGGCTGGTGAAAGATATTTCGACACAACTATACAAAATTACCGGGAAGCAGCGATGGTAGCCTATTATCCATTGCTAAATGATCCTGAAAAAGTGTTGGATATCTCTCTCATGTATGACCTGGAATTCAACTTAATCATGTGGCAGAACAACTATCAGCGGGAACCCGAATGGATGGACTATGGTTTCTTCAAGATCACTGATATTGGAATGGGAGGAGGGCTGTATGTAGGTACCCGCGATGAAAATAAAGACAAGATATTCCGGATAGTATGGGACTGGGATGAGCCTTATGATGAAATCTGTGATAATATTTTCGAACTGGTGCGCGGACTTACATTGGTATACGATCCAAACGATCCGCCACACGGCATTACCTCCTACGATCAGCTCTACAAAAACTGGGGAGATGAATACTGGCAGATAAGAAGCTAAAATAACAGTTCAAATTACTATAGCTCTAATTATGCACAAACCCGGATTATATGTAGACTTTAATGAGCTGCTGGGTGATATAAGCTGACTTCAATATACTCATCGCAAGGAATTTTCCTTGCGATGGGTGTTTATGAGATATACGCTGCTTTACTGCATGGTTGCCAATGCGGCTTCCAGCTTGTCGAGTGTTTGATGGGCTCCTTCCACGGCACCATACTCTTTTACTATTTTCTCAAGTATTTCTGCAGACAGGAAGGTGCTACGCATCGTGAGATGGGTTTTCCCATGCTGTTCTTCAAAGTTGATATCTACCTCAAAACGATCGGGATCATTGTCAATTCCGGAATCATGCAGATAGGCCAGCCGATAGGGAGGTTCTACTGCAGAATAGGTAATCCTGTTTTCAAAATGTTGTCCCTCTGCGGAATGCATGGTATACCGCCATACGCCGCCGGGGCGTACATCAATCTCATGAAAAGTATTGGTAAATCCTTTGGGCCCCCACCATTTGATCAGGAGTTCGGGTTCTGTCCATGCTTTAAAAACAAGCTCTCTTGGAGCGTCGAAGGTGCGGTGGATCACCAGTTCCCGCGAAGCGGTAACGCTGTCGTTTTTTGCTGCCATACTTTTTATTTTTTGCTTGAAGTTCCTGCTTATGTCAAAGTCGTCTTGCCATCGCACTGATATTTAATAATTAAGAGGCAATCATTCCAATACCCTCTCTCTTCTGGTTGGATCGGCTATTGCCCGCAACATATCTCGCCTCATAAAATATGCGACACTTTTGAAGGTGTAAATATATGCAACCTTTTGGTTGTATAATATTTTTTGGGGAGATGATTAACGGGGAGGGCATTATGTTTTGTGCGGTCGCTTTGATAGCTTTGTGCACACATACTAAATCATTTGTCTTGTCCAGGAAATATTACCTGTTGTGCCTACTGGTACTATATACGCTCTCTGCAAGAGCGCAGCAGTATTATCTGTTTATAGGATCGTATAACCGTGATAAAAACAAAGATGGCATTTACATTTACCGGTTTAATCCGGGCAACGGCTCCTTACAACAAATGAGTAGCATCAGCCAGGTGCTGAATCCGGCCTACCTGGTACCTTCGGCCAGCGGCAACCATGTATATGCCTGTACGGAAGCACAAACACCAGGGGCGGGGAGTGTCAGCAGCTTTGCCTTCGACCCTGTTAATGGTAAGGCTACGTTCATCAGCAGTCAGCCCAGCGGAGGGGAGAATCCGGTTTATCTGACAGAACACAACAGCCGCCAATGGCTGGCAGTGGCCAACTACACCGGTGGCAGCACAGCGGTATTCCCGTTGTCAGAAGATGGCCGTATCGGAACGGCGACACAGGTAATTCCTTTTAACGACAGCAGCCTCACCGATCGCCAACGGAGCTCACATATTCATTCCTGTGTGTTTGATCCGGACAATCATTTCCTGTTGCTGCCAGATTTAGGTGCCGATAAAATCCGCTGTTTTGCCTTTGACAGCACATCATCCCATCCATTGCAGCAGCCCGAAATACCTTATACTGCTACTATACCAGGGAGTGGTCCCCGACATTTCACCTTCCACCCCAACCTGCCATATGCTTATTGTATAGAAGAGCTTTCAGGCATGGTGTCGGTCTACCATTACCGGCATGGGCGGTTGGATAGCCTGCAGCGTATTGCAGCGCATTATAAACGCCGCGCAGACATCGACTATAGTGGCGCAGACATACATATCTCTCCGGATGGCAGCTTTTTGTATGCCTCTACCAGAGCGGCAGAAAATATCATCGTAATTTATAAGATAGATCAGCAAAAAGGAACACTTACCAGGATTGCCCGTCAAAAGACCGCTGGCAACCATCCCCGTAATTTTGTAATAGACCCAACCGGAAAATACCTGCTGGTGGCCAACCAGATGAGCAATAATGTAGTGGTGTTTGAACGGAATACCGTTACCGGCCTGTTGAAAAAGACCGGTAACGAACTGAAGATACCGGCTCCTTCCTGTTTACAGATAAAAGCGTATGCCCTTTAACGTTACCAGATAAAAGGCAGTAGTATCCGGCGTTGTGCAGGATAGGCCGGAAACTGTTGCCGGTACCAGCGTTGGTTGGCCACGGCTCTGGGCACCAGATTGGCACAGGTCCAGATGAAAAAAGCCAGCGCTGGTGCGCTCCAGGTCAGCAGGGCATAACCACCCCATTCAAGAATTTCGCCCATCAGGTTGGGAGAAGTAACATATTCGAAGATGCCTCCCTGTGGAAGCTTGTAGCCGGTTTCCCTCTTCTTGCGCAGATGTATTAACCGGTAGTCAGCGTACCAGTTCACCGCCATGCCTGTCACAAACAGCAAAGCCCCGGCTATAAAAGGAAAGCTGGTCAACCAGTTGTCGGGGTACTTCGCATAATCAGCAAACCAGGCGCCCAGCAGGGAGCCGTTGATCGTATTAAACAGTATGGCAGACAGCATAATTACCAGCGGCATCTTTTTACCACGGGTACGTATCATCAACGGATACACGAAACTGCGATGCAGGTAATGTACCAGAAACATTCCGGTCATCACCCCGGCAGGTGAAGTCCACTGGACGGCGGTAATAGGTTGCCAGGCAAAGAAAGATACCAGCACGGTAGTTTCCATGAGTATCCAGCCCAGTTTGTTACTGACCATAGGGCCCCATTTATCGGAGGTGTAACGGCCATAGGGAGCCTCCCTTTTCAGCAGATAAAGTGCGGTGATAATGCCGATGGCCGACCAGCAGGTGATAAAGAGGTAGTATTGTTGAAGTGAAAGGTATTGGCTCATGACAACATCTTATTTTCCTTAAACCATTGAACGGTGTCTTTTAATGTAGTAGCCAGATCCGCTGTCCCGAAACCGAGATCCCGCCTGGCTTTGCTGCTGTCTATGCTGCGGTTGCTACGGGTGAGGTTGTATACCGATTGCCGGGTGTAGTAGGGGGCGCCGCCACTGAGTCGTGCATAGTACCGTACCAGCGGAAGGAGTCCCATCACCAGCCATACGGGTAATACGGGGAGGAATACACGTTTTCCCCGGATCTCTCCGATATGGGTAGCAAGTGTTTTGAGGGTAGTCCATTGTCCGCTCAGGATATATGCTTCCCCGGGAAGACCGGCTGTCAGTGCCCGTACAATAGCTATAGCCACATGCCGCACATCTACAAAATCAACGCCGCCGGGAAACAGTGCGGGAATATTTCCTTTGTAAATCCGGATCACCGCATCTCCTATCAGGGAAGGACGCTTATCAAAGGGGCCTACCACCGCCGTTGGCGCCAATACGATCACCTCCAGTCCATCACGGTTATAAGTCATGGCAATCTGCTGGGATACCGCCTTGGAATGATCGTAGCCATAGCGCATCCCCTGTGTAAAAGGACGGGTTTCGTCCATCTTTTCTTCATAAGGATATTGATCGTAAGCGGTGATGGAGCTCACCAGCAGAAAACGTTTGGCACCGCTTTGCTGTGCTGCTGCCGCCAGCAAACGCGTGGATTCCGTATTAAATCGGAAAGCCTCTTTATCAGGCTGGTCACTCACAGAGATAATAGCCGCCATATGTATCACAGCATCCATACCGGAAGTGAAAGTCGTTGTAAATTCAGGGTCTAACAGCGAACCATATACGTAAGTAATACCGGTAACTTCCGGCTGCGCAGAGCGGGTATGTATCCGTAGTTCGTGTCCTTCGGCCAGCAGTATAGGGGTCAGCACCGATCCTATATAACCTGTCGCACCGGTTATCGCGATTTTCATAGCCGAATATATAAAAAATAAAAATCCCAGGGCTGAAGCCCTGGGCTAAAATTGTTTGGGAAGGCTTTGTAGTTAATTTATACTATACTAACCAATACATCCTTATTCCCTAGGCTAATATTTTATTTCCCAGGGCTTCAGCCCTGGGAAATTTTTGTTTGGGAAGACTTTGTAGTTAATTCATATCATACTAACCAATACGTCCTTATTTCCCAGTGTTAAATTATTATCGGCCAATTTATCTTATAACATCCCAAAACGAACCTCCCTATTTTTAAAACCATCGTCTTATCCCACAACAAAAATAGCCCAGGGCTTCAGCCCTGGGATTTTTAATAAGAGAGCGTAATCCCCGCGCCAAGGCCCATGTCGCTATCGTAGTGGGTGGAGAGGGCGAAATGACGTGTGAAGATATAACGGAAGCCGGCCATATATTCCCGGTCGGTATTGACCATAAAATTGAACCGTAATCTTCTCGTGATGGGTACGTCGTCGCGCATCAGCTGTACACGCAGGCGGCCGTCGGTGTCGATGGAGGCATCGGCGACGATGAGCATCGGTAATGTATATTGAAGACCCAGGTGGAATACCTGTCTGGAGTCTTTGGTGTTGCTTTGTCCGAAGAGGTTTTTTTCATCTTCTTCCATTTTGCGGTAGCGTACATCCCAGCCTACGTAGCCGAATAGCCACTGCATTTTGCCGAAGTAACGTCCGAAGTGAGTTTCATTTTCATAGCCATGTCTATCGTTGAGGCCTATACGCCATTCGGCGGAGAGACGGTAGCGGGTATTGGCCAGCATGATCTCACCATCGCTGCCGTTGCTTTCCAGCCCTACCTGACCCATCAGATGCAGCATACGGTCATCTTTTTTGAGCATACGGTATGCCATTGCGGGATCTGGTACCTGCGGATTGGGAGGGGAGTCTTCATAACTGAATACCCGGCCCATGCCGCTCATCATGTGGTAGAGGATATGGCAGTGGAAAAACCAGTCTCCGCTTTCGGTGGCGGCAAATTCAATGGTGTCTGTCTCCATGGGCATGATGTCCAGTACGGTTTTGAGCGGGGAATATTCGCCCTGGCCGTTCAATACTCTGAAGAAGTGTCCGTGCAGGTGCATCGGGTGACGCATCATGGTGTTGTTATAGAGAATGATGCGGACGTTCTCGCCTTTTTTGATGAGGATCTTATCCGCTTCAGACACGGTTTTGTTGTTGATGGTCCATACGTAACGGTTCATATTACCGGTCAGTTCAAAGTTCAGCACTTTGGTGGGACCTTCGGGCAGCGTGGTTTTTTCCGGTGCTTTGAGCATGCCGTAGTTGAGTGTCACGATATCGCCGGCGGTAGAATCGGGTTCTGTGATCTCCGGATACATTACGGTGTTCATGTCCATCATCTGGTTGGTCATCATCATGCCACCGCTGGTGTCGAGGTTACCATTCATGAGCATCATGCCGTTCATCATTTTCATGCCTTCGAAATATTTGAGTTTGGGCAGATGGCGGGCTGCTACTTTCTCTCCGGATCCAAGCCAGAAGGAGGTGCTGTTGGTCCTGTCTTCTGCGGTAGCCAGAAATTCATAACTTTTATTGTCGGGAATCGTAACGATCACATCGTATGTTTCGGATACGCCTACAAGGAGACGGTCTACTTCCACGGGTTCTACGTCGGCGCCGTCATTGGCTACTACGGTGAGTTTGCCGCCGCCATAACCTAGCCAGAAATAGGTGGATGAGCTGCCGTTGATCACGCGTAGCCTCACTTTATCGCCGGCTTTATAGGTGGTGTTGGAGGCGGTAGGTTGACCGTTGGTCAGGAAACGTTCGTAGTAGACGTCGCTGACGTCCATGGCGTTCATACGTTTCCATTCATTATTGATTTTAGTGCCGAAATATCCTTTTTTAACGGCTTCTGCATAACTCTGGGTAGAACCTTTTTTGATGGCAAACCAGTCGCTGGCATTGTGCAGCATACGGTTTACCTGGTGTGGATGTATATCGGTCCAGTCGCTGAGCAGTACTACCTGTTCGTTCTCAGGGGATGCATTTCTTTTGTGAAAAACGATGGAGCCGTACATGCCGCTTTGTTCCTGGAACATAGTGTGACTGTGATACCAGTAGGTGCCGTGTTGTACCACCGGGAAACGGAACTTATGTGTTTGCATGCCTTTGATAGGCTGGGTAGTAAGGTAGGGGACGCCGTCTTCCTGGTTAGGAAGGATGAGGCCATGCCAGTGGATGGAAGTTTCGTGATGCAGGGTGTTGTGTACATATATCTCAGCAGTGTCTCCTTCTGTGAAATGCAGGGTAGGACCGGGAATGGTGCCATTGATGGCGAGTGCATGTCTGGTTTTACCGGAATAGTTGACCATGGTGTCGCCTACATAGAGATCGTAGCGGATGATTTTTGGTTTGTCACCGGATTGCGCGGAAACGGTATTGTAGGTGATGAAGAGAAGGACGAGTGCGAAGAAATGTTTCATAAGAAGTGATTATCGCGCGGGAGCGCAAAACAGAGGAGTAACAAGGGAGAGCAGACATTGCTGCGCTCCCTTGTGAGAAAAAGTTACTTGATGGTATCGTTTATTTTACCACAGGTAAGCATCTGGTTTCCGTAGTAAGGATTTTTGATGGCGGTGCTGCTGCTGAGCCAGGAGGCTTTTTTCATCGGGCAGTAGTCCTGGTATACCGGTTGGGCGGACAGTTTTACGTCTTTGGCCAGCAGGTAGATATTATCAGACAATGTTTTGAAATATTCCCGTTGTTTGGCCAGGTCTTTGGAACCGGAGATATTGGATGCGTCAGTGATCAGCTTCTCCTGCAGGGCCATATAGGCAGTATGTGCAGCAGGGCTCATGGCTTTCATATCTGCGCCTTTGGCGGCCTGAACGAAGGTAGTGGCTGCAGTGGCTGCACTAGCGGTATTACCGCTCACCAGTGCATCTTTAATGTTATAGTAGTCTGTTAACAATGGTGACAGTTGTTTGTCCTGTGCCTGGCTTTTGAATTGAAATAAGGCGGTGAACATGGAAGTAAGGAGGATGAGTTTTTTCATGGCAAATACTTTTAGGCGATTTTTTAGGCGATGTTTTCAGCTTTGTAACCTGCACTTTCGATGGCCTGGCGTATAGCCGTTGCATCTACTTCGTCAGCAGAAATAGTCAGTACCTTGTTGGGTGACTGCAGGTCTACTTCCCAGTTATCTGCGCCAGCAGTGGCGTTTAATCCCGGAGTCACTTTTTCTATACAACCTGAACATTTGATATTGGTTTTGAATTGTATTGTTTTCATCTTTTTATTTTTTAAAGTAGTTGAAGTGTTTTGTTATTGTTGATGATGTAAAATTACGCCGGGGTCAGGGCTATACTGTTATACAATTGAGTAATCGTTTTACATAATTATGTTGTTATTCCCCGATCTCTACTGTAACCTCGTTGTTGAGCGGAAAGCTCTGGCAGAGCAGGATATAGCCGGCCTCCAGTTCTTCTTTCCGCAGGGTGTAGTTGTGTTGCATATGTACGCTGCCTTTGGTAAGTTTTGCGGTACATCTGCCACAGGTGCCGGCTTTACAGGAGTAGGGCAGTGGTATCCTTTCTTCCAGGGCGGCCGCCAGGATGGTTTGTCCGGGTTGTACATCCAGCAGGTTACTTTGTTCGAAATAGTGCAACAGTACTTCCTGGTTACTGTCGGGCAGCACAACGGTAGAAGTGGTCGCTTCCGGCGCAAACCATTCTTTTAGTATATGCGTTTCCGGTATCCCCAGTGCAGTCAGTGCTTCCTGGTGCAGGTTCATCAGCTCAGAAGGACCGCAGATGAAAAAGTGAGGAGATGTTTCCTCGCTGCCCATGGCCTGTTTCACCAGTTTTTTGATGATGATCCTGTTAAGCCTGCCGGAGAGGATATCCTGCGGATCGTTGTCAGTAGCCGTATGTCTGGATAAAACATACCGGACCTGGATATTGTTGTGCTGTGATTGCCAGGTGTCGAGTGATGGTTTGAAGATCGTTTCTGCTACTGTGCGGCTGGCGTAGAGCAGGGTGATCCTGGTTTCGGGCTGCCGGCTGGCGATAGATCTTGCGATGGAATATAAGGGAGTGATTCCGCTGCCACCGGCCAGCAATACCACATGTTTGTAAGGCGTAATGTCCGCTGCTGGTGTAAAGGAGCCATAAGGTCCGTCTATCTCCCAGCTGTAGATGGTTTCGGCCTGTGCGGTAATATAGCTGCTCATGAGACCTCCATCTACTTTTTTAACGGTAATGGCTGGACGAAGATCTGTTTCGGGGGCGGAGCTCAGGGAGTAAGACCGTGTTACCGGCCGTCCATCAATCGTCAGAGTGAGATTGATGAACTGGCCGGCCTGGTAATGGAAGGTTTCCCCACGGGTATCGAAAATAATAGTGACTGTGTCTGTTGTTTCCCGGATGACTTTTTGCGTGTACCAGGTATATGTTAAAGGCATGTTGTTGTTTTAATGATACGGATGGATCAGAGTTTAGCTGTTTTCAGCCGGAGGCTGTTGGAAACAACGCTTACAGAACTTAAGGCCATGGCGGCACCTGCAATCATCGGGTCCAGGAGGAAACCGTAGGCTGGAAACAGGATACCTGCTGCCACCGGTATACCGATGATGTTGTAGATGAAGGCCCAGAACAGGTTCTGTTTGATAGTGCTGACTGTTTTGGAAGACAGTTTCAGCGCTTTGGGAATGCTGTTCAGATCGGAAGTGATCAGCGTCATTTTAGCCACGTCCATGGCGATGTCGGAGCCTTTGCCCATGGCGATGCTGACGTCTGCCTGTGCCAGTGCCTGGGAGTCGTTGATACCATCACCAACCATGGCTACTGTTTTACCTTCTTGCTGCAACTGTTTTACAAAGGTAGCTTTAAAAGAAGGCATTACTTCAGCGGTATAGTGGGTGATGCCTACCTGTTTGGCCACAGCTGCTGCGGTTTGCTGGTTGTCGCCGGTGAGCATGTATACTGCGATGCCCTGGCGTTGTAATGCAGCGATGGCGGTAGCAGAACTTTCTTTGATCCTGTCGGCGATGGCTACTACGGCAAGTATCTGTTTGCCTCTGGCGTAAAAGATCACGGTTTTAGCGGCTGCCTGCAGGTTGCTGGCGCTGGCCATAGACTGGCTGTCCAGTACTACACCGTTTTCTTCCAGCAGTTTTTTATTACCTGCCAGATAAGTCTGGCCTTCAAACACACCTTTTACACCCTGACCGGTAACGCTTTCGAAAGAAGTCAGGTTAACCGGCTGAACGCCTTCCTGTTGCAGATGCTGAGCAATAGCGGCTGCCAGCGGGTGTTCTGACTGTTGTTCCAGAGAGAATAAAACAGACTGGACGAGGTTGTAGTCAGAATGATTGTCGTTGTACAAGAGGTCGGTCACTACTGGTTTACCTTCAGTGATGGTACCGGTTTTGTCGAGGATGATGGCGTTTACTTTATGTGCCAGTTCGAGGCTTTCAGCGTCTTTAATCAGAATATTGTTTTCGGCTCCTTTACCTACGCCCACCATGATGGCGGTAGGAGTGGCGAGTCCGAGTGCACAGGGGCAGGCGATTACGAGTACAGTCACTGAGGTCAGCAGCGCATGTGTGAAGGCGTTTTCACCACCGGCAATGATCCAGGTAAGGAACGTAAGGATGGAGATACCGATGACTACGGGAACGAATATACCGGCAATTTTGTCGACCAGTTTTTGTACGGGTGCTTTACTGCCTTGTGCTTCCTGTACCATTTTGATGATATGTGCGAGCAGGGTATCAGCACCTACTTTGTCTGCTTTGAAGCGGAAGCTACCTTTCTGATTGATGGTGCCGGCAAAAACGCCTTCCCCTTCTTTTTTCAGTACAGGTACGGGTTCACCGGTGATCATGCTTTCATCTACATAAGAGTCGCCGGCAGTAACAGTACCATCTACAGGTATTTTTTCACCGGGTTTCACCAGCAGGATATCATTTACTTTTACAGTAGAGATGGGTACTTCCCGGGTGTTGCCGGAAGCGTCTACCAGCAGTACGGTTTTAGGTTGCAGACCTATTAATTTTTTTATAGCAGAAGAAGTATTGGATTTCGCTCTTTCTTCCAGCAGTTTGCCAAGAGAGATAAAAGCGATGACTACAGCGGCTGCTTCAAAATAAACGTGGGCATGCAGTCCGCGCTGGTGCCAGAATTCCGGATACAATGTGTTGAAGGCACTGAAAACCCAGGCGATACCGGTACTCAGGGCTACCAGCGTGTCCATGTTGGCTTTACCATGACGGGCCTGTTTCCAGGCGTTGACAAAGAAACTGCGACCCAGGTAAAACACCACTGGTGTGGCGAGTGCCATCATGATCCAGTTACCATAAGGCATGTCCATAAAAAACATACCGATGATCACGATAGGGAGGGAGAGCGCAGAAGCCCAGATGGTCCGTTGTTTTACTTCGTGGTAATGTTTCTGCTGAGCTGCTTCTTTTATTTCGTCCTGGTTTTCTTTTTCAATGACGATATCATAACCGATAGATCTTACTGCATCGCGTAACTGTTCGGGTGTAACAGCGGCGGGGTTGTATTCTACCCAGGCGCTCTGGTTGGCGAAGTTTACGCCGGCGGCTTGTACGCCTTCTACGGAGCCGAGTGTTGACTCCACGCTGATGGCACAGGCGGCGCAGGTCATTTCAAGTACAGGAAAGGTTTCTTTGATCAGTCCTTTTTTATGTTGCTGGCCGGTGGCCCTGGATGTATGATCGAGTGTTAAAGTGTTCATAGTGGCTAATTTTTTACAAAGCTACCGGTTACATACCGGGGGAGTGTTATATGATTAAGGTTGAGTTGTATATAATTTTAAGATGGTTTGCCTGGCATATCTTTAATAGACAATCTGGACTTCCGGATTTCCTTGAAATAGCCCGTATTGAGGCCTGTATGGGCCTTAAAATGGGCCGCCATCTGCCGGGCATGCAGAAAGCCCAGTTTGGTGGCTATTTGTGGCAGGGTATCATTACTATATACCAGTAATTCCTTTATTTTCTCAATTCGCAGGTTTTCTATATACTTTTCCAATGTAATGTTTTCCTTTGCCAGGAAGGTCTGGCAGAGAATGGAATAGTCGAGCTGCAGCGCTTGTGTCAGCTGTTGGGCCAGACTGAAATCTTTCGGAAAGGAAAAATCACCGGCATATATTGTTTCTGCCTGTTGTTTGATGGCCAGGGCAATGGCTTCAGGTGTGGGCGTAGTATGTTGCATGCTAAAATCAGTATTTGGATAGATAACAAAGGTGACTGATCAGCGGGAGGGAAGCGTTATACAATTATGATAAACACTTATAAAATTTGGCAATAGTAATATTCCCCGTTGGGGTGAGCGGGGTATTGGCGGGCTATTTTGAGGGAAATGTTATCGGTCAGACTTTACCTGCTTTTACGAGTTCAAGGTGGATGGCTTCCTGCAGGTCATCTTCTGAAAGTTCAAGACGCTGGTCGCCAAAGAGTTTCAGGCAGCAGCGGAAAGCAATGCTGTTGATATTGGCGCCGGTTAGTTCGTGATGCCGGGAGATATGTTCCAGGGAGATGGATTCCGCCAGTTTTATTTTGTCGGGAAAGGCGCGGCTCCAGAGGAGGTATCTTTCGGAGGGCGCTGGAACAGGGAAGTGTAGGATATTTTGTAGCCGGTGGAGTAAAGTTTCATCTATGTTCTCTTTATAACGGGAAGACAGGATGATGAGGCCTTTATAGGCTTCCATACGTTGAAGCAGATAGCTGGTTTCAACGGTGGCGTATCGGTCATGTGCATCTTTTATCGCTGTCTTTTTGCCTAATAGGGTGTCGGCTTCATCAAAAAACAGGACCCAGTCTTTTTGTTCTGCCTTATCGAAGAGATAGTTTAGATTCTTTTCTGTTTCATCAATGTACCTGGAAACGACCCTGGAGAGGTCTATCCGGAATACTTCCCGTTCGGTGTTTCGGCCGAGGAGGGCGGCAGCCATGGTTTTGCCGGTGCCTGCAGGGCCGTGGAACAGGGCGCGGTAGCCCGCTCTGTTTCCGGATTTCAGCTGCCATTCGGATTGCATGGTACTGGCATATTTTAGCCACTGTGTTATTTCCCGCACCTGCTGCATGGTGTTGTTATTCAGAACGAGGTCATTCCATTCCTGGCCGGTGGAAATACGTTCAGCCATTCCCGTGGGAAGCCCGGAGCGTTGTTTATTGCCGGTCAGCCAGTGAATAATGGTTTCTTCCGACAGCAGCAGCCGTCCGGACATGGCCGGTGCTCCGGGAGGAACGGCTTCTATACGGAGAATACCCTGTCGGAAGATGCTGCCTTGTAGTAGCTTGTTTTGAATGGCTATTCTGGCATCTGTATCATTGCCGGCGAGGATAAACAACAGTGTCTCCCCGGTAGGCACTAAGCCTCTGTGGTAAAGGTTTTTTACGCCGCCAATGGGGATAAAGTCGCTGCCTTCCGGGATATATTCCCCGAGGATGTCTTCCAGAAAACCGGGTTGCAGATGCGGTACCAGTGCCAGCAACAGACCGATCTGTTCTTCTTTGCCTGGCTGGACTTCATCTATCCAGGTAGCAAAGGGAGAGCCATCCTGCAGCACAGGAGCATCGCCTGTTATGAGGTTGCTGGCATGGCCGAAGTGGACAGACAAGCGGGCGTTAATGAATGCCCGGAGGTAGTGCAGTGGTATGTGAAAAGAGGTCATCATACGATAAAATAACAGGTGATATAGTTGCGCTTTTATTGGTTTTCCTGGTGCCGTGATTACCCGGCTGATAATAATACTCCTGTATTGGCATGATTAGGTTCGAACACAACTGCGTCATGGTCTCTGTATGAATCTGTGAAACCGGGCGACAGGAGGAGAGGCTTTGATAACCGCCTGTCTGAAAATATCAGGATAGGTGCTGCTGCTGATCATGGTCAGCAGGTTGCCAAATACAAGTCTTCCATTGTGAGCAATTACCAGGAAGCTGCTGTGAGATTTCGTAGGTGCTTCGACGTTAGAAAGAAATGTAAGCCCTACCCTGACGTTTGTATAGCTGAGACGACAAACCTGTTTTGAATATGTGCTGGCAACAGTAGTCTTCCCCGGTGGCTGGGGGAAAAACGTTGCTGCAACCTGGCGAACAAACCTGTGCCAGATAGTATGTAACATTGTTGTCAGCATATTTTTATTGATACCTGTATCCACAGCATGTACTTTGTCGTTACAAAACAATGTTCCTATCGTTTGTCTGCGATATGGTTTGGTCAATCGTTTCAATACTCCTATCGATGCTGGTTGCAATAATGATATGGTGATGTTTTGTCACAAAAACAATGTCTTATAGATGTATAACAATGATATGGTTTACATAAATGTTGTGTGAAAATATGTCTCTCTTCTGGTTTGTTGGGGGTATTCACTAATCTTAGAGATGCTGATAATAAAACTACCGGGCAAAATGTGTGGTTAAAATCCTGCAATTAAGGTAGACATTAATTTACTTACAGCCAAATTAATTTTGTGATACAACAAAGCAAAAAGCTTCCCACAAACCGGGGAAGCTTTTTTATCGTGGGCATAGAATAGTGTCAGGAATCCGAATCAGTATACGGCTTTTAAACATTTGTTTTCCCAGTAGCTGATGATGGGCTGGAATGGGCCATACTTGTGTTGCCGGGCAGAAAAGGTGTCCGCAAAAGGACCTTTGTCATAGTCGATCGCCTTTTCTTCCTTGTACGGATAATCGTAGTTTTTAACATCGGGGCGTGGGTGGATGCTGTCATCATTCACATAGGCCGCGATATCAAGTGCTTCTTCATCTGTCAGGAATGGTTTTTCCCATGTTGCTTTATCATAGGGCATATTGGCTTTCAGCCATTGTGCTTGTTTGATCACCCGGTGCATACTGGACCCTGGCTGATAACCGTACGGGCCCCACAGTGGCGGGTAAACGTAAGTCAGCCCCGAGGCTTGTCCTGCTCCTTCCGGACCATGACAGCGTGCACAATGCTGCTGGTACAACGCTTTACCTCTCTCCGGACTGGCGGCCACAGCAGGAAATGTGATGTCCAGGTTATGTCCTCCCTTATAGGAACGATCCTGTGTTACAAAACTGTTGATCCACCTGAAGTAAGACAGGAAAGCCACCATCTCTCTACTGTCCAGCGGCAGCGGTTTGCCGTTATGTGGCCTGGTAACGCAGTTGTTCACCCGCTCCGCCAGTGTTAGCACCTTGCCTTCCCTGGCACGGTACTGAGGGTACTGCGCATGTGATAACATCAGGTTAAATG
Organism: Chitinophaga flava; assembly: GCF_003308995.1. Taxonomy (NCBI): domain Bacteria; kingdom Pseudomonadati; phylum Bacteroidota; class Chitinophagia; order Chitinophagales; family Chitinophagaceae; genus Chitinophaga; species Chitinophaga flava. The sequence continues at coordinate 2,563,866 of NZ_QFFJ01000002.1, forward strand.
AAAAGGGTTTCGTACCGGCGTCCTGGTGACAGTTGGTACAGTTCATCCGGTTGCCCAGGTATTTGCCGCTAACGCCTTCCGGACCTATGTAATAAGCGGTGTTCATCATCAGCGCCCGGCCATAACGCACCATCTCTCCATATTTGCCGGCCGGGATCGCATTGGTATCTGCCCGGGGTAACAATGGCTTGTCTGCCGGCATGGGCGCGAGTACACTGGCATTGCTGCCGTTGTTGCACGACCAGATAATGACAGCGGCAGCTGCTATGAGAAAAGCGCCTATACGGAGAGCGTTTGTTTTGATCATAAGTGGCATTTTAAAGTGTCGTGTTGACAATCAATTACGGAAGGTGTAGGGAAGTAAGGCTGATGCGGAAATAAACTCCGCGCGATAAGGAATGAAAGTGCAGCGCAAAGTCCACAGCGGCTGACCCTTACGGTCCGTAAGTATCACGGTATTGCGCCGGGAGCAGCAATGAAGCACATGGTCATGATCTACCAGATAAGCACTGCCCATGCGTTCATTAAAAAGGTACGCGGGAAGAACGGCCTGCATCGTAACACTGGCCTGTCTGCTGCTATCATTGAGCCGGAAAGCCAGTGCTTGTGATTGCTGGTGGGAAGGGCCGTTGTCAAACAACATCAGGTCATTCTCGGAGTTGACATGCACAGCATGCCCCATATCAAAAGCAGCAGTAGCGGGAATCGTAAAGTCTCCGCCTTTACCAAATTTCCACATCACCTTACCGGTGCTGGCATTCAGCTTCCATATCTGACCATTGTTGTAAAAAGAGATAAGGTAGTTGCTATCTTTATCAAAACTCAGACTGTTGGCATGCATCCAGTCGCGCCGGGTGCGAAGGATAGCTGTATCGGCGGTAGGTTCCAGCTCGTCAAATACAGTCCACTGCCAGAGCTGGTGCCCCTGGCGGTCCATCACCACAATGCCATCACTTTTTACGGTATCCTGTTCACTGCCTCCCTGTAAAGAAAGGTCCATGATTTTCTCTACGCTGGTCAAGGCTACGATATTGCCGCCGGCGGTCCGTAATACTTCATGATGTACATCACTGGTAAAATCCTGCTGCCCTTTCTGTAGATGCAGCAGCGTATCGCCACGGAGGCCTATTTCCAGGATCTCGTTACCATAGCTGGTAGGATATTCCTTGCCGCCAAGTATACAAAGGATGGTTTGCTGTGCAGTGAAATGAGCTGTTTTAAATCCGGTACCTTTTACCTGATGGTACCATACTATTTTGCCATCACTGTTGACAAGGTATATCATGCCGGGTTCATCACGCTGGTTAAGTAGCAGGTACCCATTGCGGAAGCTGGCTGGCAGTTCACCGGCCTGATTACTTGCTTTCAGCTGGTCCTGCAACGCAGGCGGGACATCCATTTTAATCTGTATGGTGTGGGCAGTACATCCGCTGACGATCAGCAGCAGGAATAGCAGTAGTCTTTGCATCGATGGAATATTAATGCAAAGTATGGAGCACCAGGCTCCATACTTTGAAGGTGGGCATATTATTTCCAGAGGTCGTTCTGTGTGGCTTTGGGATTGGAATTCAGCTCCCTGGCCGGTATCGGAAACACGTAGTGTCTGGCCTTAAAGGTGTTGGCTCCCTGTTTGCCTCTGGTCTGGAAGAGTGCTCCCAACTGTGCGGCAGACTTATTCCATCTTCTGAGATCGTATATCCTGTTTTGTTCGAAAAACAGTTCCAGCAGTTTCTGGTGGTCTATCTCAGCCATCAGCTGGTCGGTGCCGGGCAGGTCTGCAGCAGTTTTGGCGGAGAGGCCCGCACGGGTACGTATCTGGTTGATATCTACCAATGCCACATCCGGATGGCCATTACGGGCAGCCGCTTCGGCACGCATCAGCAGTACTTCTGCAAAACGTATTACCCGGTAGTTGGCGGTAGAAGGGGTAGCGCCCCAGTAGTTGTCGGCATCGGCCACATTACGCCAGGCGCCGGTGTATTTTTTTATCAGGAAACGGCCATTAGTCGCAGTATCCAGCTTAGTATCGGAACCGAGTCTGTCTATTTTCTTCTGTGCTGATTTCCAGAGCTCATCAAACGTTTTGCCGTTATAGAAGGTGGTATCTGTTTCACCAAGTCTGCTATGCTGCCACATCAGGGAAGCATACATTCTTTTGTCGAATTTGGTGTCAGATCCCGCGGGGCGTGGTTCCTGGAGAAACTGTGTCACGAGGTAATTGGAAGGAACATATTTAAACCATCCGCCGCCGGCCGGAGGGCCGATGAACTGAGGCAGGTAGTTGTACATCGGTGAGTTGGTAGTTTCTGCGCCCCATGGCCCGTAAGGATCGCCCAGCGGTGCACATACCCATTCAAAGATGGATTCCTTGTTGAACTCATTAAGGTCGGTGAAGTTGTCTTCGTAGTTATCTACCAGTCCATAGTTAAAGGGAGCTTTGGTCAGCAGAGAGAGTGTGCTTTCTGCCAGCGGGTAGTTTTCCATGAACAGGTAACTCTTGCCCAGAAAGGCGATGGCGGCTCCGCTGGTGGCTCTTCCCATTTCCTTGGGTGTACGGATCACCGGCAGCTTGTCTTTAGCAACAGAGAGATCACTGATCACCTGCTGCCATACTTCTTCCTTAGAGCTGCAGGGAGCTGCATAGGTGCTGGTAGTTTCTACCGGTGCGGTTCTGATGGGCACAGCACCCCAGTTGGAGGCCAGAATAAAGTAGGAGATACCACGCAGGAACCTGGCTTCTGCAATATAGATATCCTTTTTGGCTGCATCTATAGGTACCTGGTCTATCCGGGCCAGTATAAGGTTGGCACGGTGAATACACTGATAGGTTTTGTCGAAGATGTCTGCCGCATCAGCATTGTTTTCATCATTGGTATAGGATGCGATCGCCCAGGTAGGCGCTTCTTCACCGGGGATGGTAAACACATCATCGCCCATGGCATTGATGTCCTGTATGCCGGTAAAAGCGCCCCAGTAGCCGTACAGCGGCAGCCGTAGCGGACTGTAAGTGGCTGCCAGTGCCATACTCAGACTGTTTTCATCTTTCCAGAAATTGGTTTCTGTGATTTTATTGGGATCGTTTTGTGTGAGGAAGTCGCGTTCATTGCAACTGCCGGCGAGCGCCATCAGCAAGGTAAGCGCCCCGATATATTTAAATGATTTTTTCATTGTGCAACATTGTTTTTGGATGGTTAGAAGGAGAGGTTAAGACCCAGGAGGAAGGTGCGGGACAGCGGATAAGCATCCCAGGAATTATCCATACCTCTGGAGAGTACGCCGCTACCAGGAGCAACGCCCAGATCCGGATTGAAGCCCTTGTATTTGGTAGCAGTGAAAATGTTTTCTGCAGAACCAAATACCCGTATCCTGTCGATACCCCATCTGTTAGTCAGGGTTTTAGGTATGCTGTAACCTAACTCCAGTCTTTTGAAACGCAGGTAGGAACCATCTTCCAGCCATCTGTCGCTGTTCTCTCTTTTATTGTTGTTGGGATCAGATATGGTAAACCGGGGGAAGTTGGAATGATGTTCCGGTGTCCAGGCGTCCAGCACGGCAGTAGACAGGTTGGTTACTTCACTCATTTTCTCCATCCATTGTCTTCTGCCGTTATAAATTTTGTTGCCAGAAACACCTTCGAAGAAGAGGCTCATATCAAAACCTTTGTAAGACAGGTTGGCGGCCAGGCCCATAGTGAATTTAGGGAAGGGGCTGCCGAGGTTCTGTACGTCCTGGTTATCGATTTTACCATCGCCGTTGTAGTCTACAAAACGGATATCACCGGGTTTAGCATCCGGTTGTATAGGGGTACCGCCTTTGTTGTAGGCCTTTATTTCTTCTTCTGAATTAAAGATACCGTCGGTTTTAATGAGGAAGAAGGAGCCAATAGGAGCACCTACTTTAGCCCTGGAGATATCGCCAAATTCCTGACGGCCGGAACCGATGGTGATAGCGGTCATTTCATTGGCGGTATGGGACATATTCAGCATCACTCTGTATTTCAGGCCGCTGCGGGTTTCGCTGGTATATTCCACAGAGGCTTCGTAACCTTTGTTTTCGATAACGCCGGCGTTAAGGGTAGGAGTACCGGTTTTACCAACAGACAGTGGGAAAGGTACACCCAGCAATACTCCATTGGTTTTTTTATGGAACACGTCAAAGATGAAAAACAATTTGTTGTCGAGGAAACCCGCGTCTACACCACCGTTGATGATTTTGGTTTCTTCCCAGGACAGGTCAGTGGGGGAGGCATAGGAGCTGGCGGTAGCACCGGGCCAGAGCACATTACCCTGTACAAAGTTGATACCGCTGGTAATGGCTGACTGGGTGAGGTAGTTACCTATTTCCTGGTTACCCAGTACACCCCAGCTGCCGCGCAGTTTCAGGTTGCTGACTACATTACGCAGACCGGAGAAAAAGTTCTCGTTATGCATATTCCAGCCGGCAGAGAAAGATGGGAAAGCACCAAACTGGTAGTCGGAGGCAAACCGCGAAGAGCCATCTCTTCTGATGGAGGCCGTAAACAAGTATCTGGAATCATAGGAATACATGACACGACCAAAACTGGAGAGCATCGCGCTTACATTGGCGCTACCATCATTTTTCTGAGAAGCGGCAGTACCGGCGCCCATCACGGAAGTGCCTACCGGCAGGTCGTTGCGGGAGGCGCTGAAGCCGGAATAAATATTTTTCTGAGCAGAATAACCCACCACCGCATCTATATTATGTTTGCCCAGTTTTTTGGTATAGCTCAGGGTATTTTCCGCCAGCCAGGAATTGGTGATGGAAGAGCCTTCAGACAGGTCCGGCAGCGGATTGGCCGTGTTACCGTCGTGATAGACGCCCGTATAGGTGCGGTTGTAGCCCTGTATTTCGGTAAGCCCCAGGTTAAATTTGTAACGCAGGCCATCTATCAGTTTCACTTCTACAAAGGCATTAGCCAGCAGGTTCAGCTCTTTGGCGCTTTTATTGACGTTTTCCAGCAGGGCTACAGGGTTGGACAGGTTTTTCATATAGATGGGCCTTCTGCCATAACCACCCAGGTCTTGCGTAGGGTCGTATACAGGGACAGTGGACGGCATTACGAGCGCACTACCCACCAGGCTGTGGGTCTGGTCGCCACCACTGGGAGCCTGACGGCCGCCACCTCTTTTGATCATAACGGTCTCGCCTATCCGGAACCGCCCTTTTTCGAACTGTGTTTTCACACGGAAATTGACAGCAGAGTAATCCGTATGGATCATGGTGCCGTTTTCCTTGAGATAACCACCGGAGAGGTTGTAGGTGAAGTTTTTGGAGCCACCGCTGAAATTAACGTTGGTACGGGTAACGGTAGCCTGACGGAAGATAGCGTCCTGCCAGTTGCTGTTGACACCCGCATAATCAGGGATACCGGGCAGGTTGGCCTGCATTAGTTTGGTCCACTGTTCACCATTGAGGAGGCTCATTCTTTTGGGTATGGACTGTACACCTACCCAGCTGTCTATTTCCAGTCGGGGTGTGGTTTCCTTAAGTCCTCCTTTGGTGGTGACGATCACCACGCCGTTAGCAGCGCGGGAACCGTATATGCTGGCGGTGGCAGCGTCTTTCAGTACTTCAATGGACTCTACATCGTTGGGGCTTACTCCGTCGATATTGTTGACAAACACACCATCCACAATATACAGCGGGGCATTGTTGCCCAGGGTACTTAGCCCGCGGATGGTAATGTTGAGGCCGGAGCCGGGTGCGCCGCTGGCGGATTCTATGGAAACGCCGGGTACTCTTCCCTGGATGGCACTGCTGATATTTTTGGAAACATTGGCACTGATGGTGTTTACTCTTACAGAAGATACGGAGCCGGTAACATCTTTTCTTTTCTGGCTGCCATAACCCACGATCACCATTTCTTCCGTTTGTACGGCTTTCTGACGCAGTTGAATATTGAGGGAGCCAGCCTGGGATACCTGTTTCTCCACCGCTTCATAACCCAGATAGGATATAACCAGGGTACCACCACCGTCGGGCAGCTCCAGGGTGAAGTTACCATTGACGTCGGTGCTGGTGCCTTTGCTGGTGCCTTTGAGTTTGATGGAAGCACCGCTGAGTGCCTCTCCTGTAAGGGCGTCGGTGATACGGCCGTATACAGATATATTGGCAACGGGTTTCACTGCTGTCAGGTCATTTTTGACAGAGAGGATAATTGTATTGTCTACAATACTGTAGTTGAGCTGGTTGTCGGCAAGACATTGGCGCATGACTTCTGCCAGGTCGGCTTTTTCTACAGAAACGGATACCTTGTCTGCTTTTTTGAGCATTTCCGAGTTGTAGAAAAAGGTTAGGCCGGTTTGTTTCCTGATCTCCCTGAACACCCTGCTCAGCGGCACATGCCGCATGTCGAGGGTCAGCTTCTGAGAGTAGCCGGTGGCACTGACCTGCAGTGCAAGCACCAGGAGCAGTAAAGCGGTTAGCTTCATAACTTTCAGCATTTGCGCGCACACCGGCGACCACCGGTGTTTGACGGCATTTCTAAATGGCATAACTTTGATAGGTTTTTGGTGAGCAATAAGCCTTTACGACAATATTTGTTTTTTGTTTACCGGAACATTTTATGACCGGGGAAGTGGCGACTTCTCCGGTTTTTTGTTAGATCTGGTTGCTGTTACTGAACGATTTAATTGTTTGACAGTTGGAATTACACGTGGAAAGAGGATGGTCTTTGGCGAAAGATCTCCGCTTAGCATTGGTTAGTTACATCAGTTGCTGCTTGTTTGTATAGTAATTGTTTTATTGGTGACGGAATAGTGGATACCGGCTGTTTGCAGGATGCGCAGTGCCTGTGACAGGGTAGCCTGTTTGCGGATAGATCCGGAATAATGCTGTGTGGGGATGGTACCTGCATATACCACCCGGACATCATACCACCTGGCCAGTTGCCGCATGATAGCAGGCAGCTCATCTTCTTCAAATTCAAACGTCCCCGTTTTCCAGGCGATGGTTTTGTCGATGTCGGCATCGGTAACGGCTATACGATCACTTCCTTTGGTGATGGTAGCCTGCTGGGCCGGAGCAAGCAGTGTTTGTTGTCCGCCGGGCAGTGTTACTTTCACTTTCCCGGTGACCAGCGTGGTTTGGGTGGCATTTTCATCTTCATAATCCATGATATTGAAGCTGGTACCCAGTACCGCTATCTGCTGACCATTGTTCAGCTGCACATAAAAGGCCTGGCCGGCGTTAGGTGCGATCTCAAAGTAGGCTTCACCGGTAAGATAAACCGTACGGTCTTTTCCGGTAAAGCGGGTAGGGAAGCGGAGAGAGGAGGCGGCATTGAGCCATACCTTGCTACCATCCGGGAGCACTAGCTGGTACTCACCCCCGCGGGGAGTGCTCAGGGTATTGAACAGGACCGTTTCTTCTCCGTGGTTGTTGTTGTCGTTGTCGTAGGTAAGAGTACCCTGACCTTTATTAATACGGGTACCGTCTTTTTCCTGGAACCTGCCGGCGCCGGTGGAGTCCAGCGGCACGCTGGTACCATCGGCCAGGGTGAGCATCGCCCGGGAGGAGCCGGGTTGTATTTCAGACAAGTGTGTTCCGGCGGCGATCTGCTGCTGACTACGGTAACGGCTATACTGATACCAGCCACCTGCGGCGGTGATTAAAAGAGCCGCCGCAGCTGCAGCATGCCACCAGTGCAGGCGGCGCTGCTGGCCCGGTACAGGAGGAGTCTGGGTTGCAGGCTCCTGTGTGGCTGTCTGGGCAGCATGTTCTTTGAGCAATACCCTGAAATGACCCACTGCAGCATGAAGTTGCCCCTGCTGCCCGTTGATGGCATGGAATATTTCCCTGGCCTGATCAACATGCGCCCGGTGCTCAGGATGTTCCTGGATCCAGTTGTCCCACCACAGGACTTCTTTTTCATCCAGGCCCATACAGTACCGGAGGAATGAATCATTATGTAAAAAGTCTTCCGCAGAAGTAAAAGAATGGTCCATGATTGTATTGCTATGATATAGTGTGGGGAATGCCCGGATATTCCCAAAGAAATCCGGAATTTTTTTTTGAAGACAACCGGGCTGTTTTATTTACCGGGTACTTTGGTCAGCATCAGTGCGGTGAGTAGGGAGAAAACGGCCGATAACACTTTGAGGGCGAAGCCCAGGGTATTGTAGGCGGTTTTGGTGGTGATGCCTGCGCGGCGGGCTACTTCCTCCATGGGAAGGCCGTCGAAGTACCGCAGTTCCACCAGTTGTTTTTGCCGGGGAGTAAGCTGTGACATGGCCCTGCGTACTTTTTGCCTGGTTTCTTCGGTGGTTTGTACGGCCACGATACGGGCTTCATACGACAGCTCATAGGGGGCTGCAGCCGCGAAAGCGTCGGCAGCTGCACCGGTTTGTTGTTGTTTACGGATACCGGCAAATATCTTGCGGCGCAGGTAGGTAAAGAGATAGGACTTTACGTTACGTACAGTATGCAGCTGGTGACGTTTGTCCCATATTTCCAGGAATACATCATTAATAGCATCTTTGGTGAGCTCGGCGTCGCTGCAGCTGCGGATGCCGTAGTTGACCAGGTGCAGGTACATTTTTTCGTATAGGGCTACCAGTGCCTCCTGGTTGTTCTGGCGTACCTGTTCCCATAACAACGTGTTGGCGGTTTCCTGCGGATACTCCGCAGTAGACTGATCGCGGAATGCGGTTGGCTGATCGTTACTCATCACGAGGAATTATTATGGTCTTATCATTGTCTTGCTGCCGGGTGCAGGTGGACAGTTCATGTTCACGTGGTAGTAGTTGTTGACTTTGGTTGTTAGCTTTAAATCCGGAAGGTATAATAATTAACGGAGAATATGAAAGGGTAGGTGGAAGCCTCTCGTTATTTGAGGCTTCCTGCGATATAAGTACAATAGTCTTTATATTTTTCCTGTTCTGCAGCGGGATAAAGAATCATCACGGTCTGGAAAACTTCAGTGGCGGGGTCGCCGAGGTAATCAATTTTACGTTTGACAGTTTTACAGTATACAATATTGCCTTTATCATCGGTGCCGGAGAAGATGAAGAAGTTGGGCTTGACAACTTTATACGCCACTTTATAGTCGCTGGTAGCTGATTTGAGCTCATATTTCATAGGATCGGGGTCCGCGTTTTCATCCAGGTCTCTTGGATCCATTACGAGGTGACCAAAGGCCCAGATTTTAGCGCTGCCCTGGCGTGCAAGAAACCTTTGACCATCACCGCTGGTAGACTCTCCTTCGCCTTTAAAATCCTGTGGGTATTCCATGCAAAACTGAAATCGGGAATTACAATACTTTCGGGGCGGGATACGGAAGGAGTTGAAAATAACCGCCAATAGGAAAAGGGAGGTTATACGAATCGTTGTTTTCATAAAAAATATTGAAGCGCAAATGTAAGGAGCCAGGTTGACAGTGATGCTTTTTTCCTACATTAGATCAATAAAAATCCTTATAACTTCATGAAAAAAATCCTCACTGCCCTCTTATTTTTTACCACACTTTATGCCAACGCCCAGACATTATATGTAAAAACCTATGGCAATCCTAAAGACAAACCGGTCATTTTTCTGCATGGAGGTCCGGGTTATAATGCCGTAAATTTTGAAGTGACAACGGCAGCTCAACTGGCGGGGAATGGTTTTTTTGTGATCGTATATGACCGGAGGGGAGAAGGTCGTTCACCGGACACGGCTGCCCGGTTTACCTTCGATGAAGCACTGACTGATATCGATGGTCTTTACAAAACATATCATCTAAAGAAGGCGGTTTTACTGGGACATAGTTTCGGTGGCGTACTGGCTACCCTGTATGCAGAGAAACATCCCGCGGCGGTAGGTGCTGTGGTGTTGGCCAGTGCCCTGGTGGAAGCGCAGGAAAACTTCCGCACCATTCTCCGGAGGGTAAAAGACATCTATCGTGAAAAACATGACAGTGCCAGTTTGCAATATATTTCATTGATAGAAGGAATGGATACCGCGAGTTTGATGTATAGTTCCTATACACTGGGTCATGCCATGCTCAACGGCTTCTATTCACCCAAACATCCTTCAGAAGAAGCGAAGGCCATTTACCGCGAAGCAGCTAAAGACAGCCTGCTCAAAAAGTACGGCAGCCAGATGACCAGACAGGCACCCAATGGCTTCTGGAAGAATGAACATTATACTACACTGAACGTGTTGCCCAACATCAAAAATGTGGTGGCCAGGAAGGTAAAAGTGTATGGGATTTATGGAAAGGAGGATGGGTTATTCTCTGAAAAACAGGTGAGTGATCTGGCAGGTATTATTGGTTCAGACCATATGGATTATCTGACCGGTGCATCCCATAATGTGTTCACGGATCAGCAGGCTATTTTTATCAATGATCTCAAGAAATGGCTGAAATAGCGCTATTTAATATGTAGTATTTAATAAAAATGCAGGTATCACTACCTGCATTTTTTTATTTTATTTTATGTTTAATATGTGTATTGTAACTATTTGATTTATAATTGTTTTAATGATATTGATTGAAGTAAAGTAAAACTTTAAATAGATATCATAAATTACAATCAGGCAGTTTGACCGGTGATCAGTCGTTTGCCGGTTTCGGTATAAACCAGTTCTTCCAGCTCTTCCACAGAATTAACGGTTACCAGGGATACATGTTCCATCGGTAACGGAGAGAATAACCAGCGCGGACCATTCTGTACTACCCCAAAACCTGCCCCGTCTATTTCGATTTTATAGGACCTTTTGGCCTGCTGAAAAGTGAACCCTAACTCCAGTAATTTTTCGTGACTGATTGCGGTCATTTTTTATGTGTATTTTAACTAATATAATAGATATTGTTAAACTGAATTGACTCGTAAAAAAGGGTGTACTGCGTTATTTGTAAAATGTTAAATTAGTATAATATTATCATATTTTATTGACTAATTTTTGAATGGAAGGAGCGTGTTGTCATTTGAGTATTAATATTTATAAATTGTATAATATTATTTATATTACTAATCAATATGAAACAAGAAAGGTATACAATTCTGTTACAATTAAATTTGAGTCCATATTAATTATTTTGACACCTATCATTGTTTGAACCCATTGATCCCTGAACATAGATAGATTAATTGTTGAATGCTTAATTTGTATGATATTACTATTTATTAAAACTGGTGAAGTGCCGAAAATGAATTGCCGGAATTGATGAGTTGAATAGTATATCTATTTAATATAATGATAATAGCTTATTTGTAAGAGCAGCTGAAAATAACTGGCACAGAACACTGATATATTGAAAAACAATAATTTAAAACAGACCTGATAAATATTTAATGTGATGATTGCGTATTATATGTAGACATGCCATTCATCCGGAAAAAACTCCTTTAGACAGGTACTGGGAAAGTTAATAGTCTATAAATTTGGTGGACTAAAAACTTGTTTATACTTTTATCGAATAACATAAATTGTTCGCTGCCTGCAAAAGGCAACAGCGCAACAACCGAAATCGATCGTTTTTAATACGCGATCAAAGCGCAGACTCATCTCAAAAAAGATTGTCAACCTTTTTCTACCCGGAATAAATTACCAGGCCAAACCTGGTAACGGATATTTATTTGTTTAAACCAAAAGTTACCTATGGACTTGTTTTACTTTAATGCACGTAAGTGGGAACGGTGGACCATCCTGTTGGTCCTGGCTTTATTTTCCCCTTTGTTATTGCTGGCGCAACAACGTGTAAGCGTAACCGGTACTGTACGCAACGACCGGAACGAAACGCTGCCAGGCGTTTCTGTAACGGCTACCAACACCTCCACCGGCGCCGTTAGCTCGGCACAAACCAACGCCGCCGGCGTATTTCAGTTTACCAACCTGCCCGCCGGAGGGCCTTATAATTTCCGCTTTACCTTTGTAGGACTGGAACCACTCGTACTGTCGGGGTACACCCTCAAAGACAACAGTCCGCTGCATCTACCGGCCACCCTTAAAGAAACGACATCTTCCCTCAACCAGGTTGTTGTGGTAGGCTATGGCGTTCAAAAACGCCGGGAAGTAACCGGCGCCGTATCTTCCATCCGCGCAGCGCAACTGAAAGACCAGCCAGTATCCAGCTTCCAGCAGGCCATCGCTGGTAAAGTGGCCGGCGTACAGGTGATTCAGAACACCGGCGCCCCCGGCGGAAGTATCAGCGTACGTATAAGAGGCCTCAACTCCATCTCCGCCGGAATCGATCCACTGTACGTCGTAGATGGGTTCCCGTTATCGAACGATCTCAAAAACCTGCAAGGCACCACCGATGTGGTCAATATCACCGGTCAGGCGTCCTTCCAGAAATCCCCCGATCCACTTAGTACACTCAACAGCGATGATATCGAGTCCATCGAAATACTGAAAGATGCTTCTGCTGCTTCTATCTACGGCTCCCGGGCCTCCAACGGCGTGGTGCTCATCTCCACCAAAAAAGGAAAAAGGGAAGGCCCGCCCTCTTTCAGCTATAATGCCTATGGTGGATTTCAGCAGGTCAGCAAAAAAATAAAAATGCTGGATGCCTACCAATGGGCCAAACTGTCGTATGATGCCAAAAACAATGCATATCTCGACGCAAAACCCACCGGTAGTATCAACGATGACAACGCTACCCGGGGTAACTCCAACTTCCAGATAGCACCGGAAATATTACCCTATCTCAAAGGAGAGCCGGGCCTGGTTAATACCGACTGGCAGGATGCCGTATTCCGTACCGCGCCTGTCCAGAACCATACCCTCTCAGCCTCCGGCGGCAATGATAAATTTCAGTATTATATCTCCGGCAATTATCTCGACCAGAAAGGAATCGTGATCGGTTCAGGATATAAGAGATATGGTGTCCGCGCCAATATGACCGCCAACCTTACCCCCCGGCTCAAGGTGGGCATCTCCCTTAATCCTACCTTCGACCATTATGATCTCATCAACAGTGAAGGCCCCTGGACATTCGATGGTATCCTGAGCAACGCCCTCAAAGCTGCTCCCATCTTCCCAGTCTATAACCCCGACGGATCGCTGGCCACCAACAAACAAAACGTATGGGCCTACGGATATTCAGGCGGTGAAAACCCCGTGGCACTGGCCACTCAGATAGAAGACAAACTGGATCATATCCGTAACCTGGGAAATATTTACGGAGAATATACCATTATAAAAGGCCTCACTTTCAAAACCTTCTTCGGTACTGATATCAACTATTTCAACCGTAATTATTACCGGCCTTCCACATTGGGCAGCTACAAACCCATTCAGCAGGGCGCACCCACCATACCCAAAGGCTCCGCTCAAACGGCCCAGTCGGTGAACTGGCTTTGGGAAAACACCCTCAACTATCATTTTGAAGTGTCCAAACACCACTTCGATGTGCTGGCGGGTTATACCTCCCAGAAAAACACTACCAAAGCCAATGAAACAGTTGGTACCGGCTTCCCTAACGATGCCGTACATACGATAAATGCGGCCACTATTACCAGTGGTACTTCCAATACCTCCCAATGGTCTTTGTTGTCTTATCTGGGTAGGATCAACTACAATTACAACGATAAATATTTCGTCAGTGCCAGCCTGCGTAGTGACGGGTCTTCCCGCTTCGGCGCCAACAACAAATGGGGCTATTTCCCTTCCATTTCAGGTGGGTGGCTGATCAGCAACGAAGCCTTCTTTAAAGTGCCCGTGATTTCTGAGCTGAAGGCAAGGGTTAGTTACGGTACTTCCGGTAACTTCCAGATTGCCAACTACGCCTCTTACGATCTGCTGGCGTCCAACAACTACATCCTGGGTAATGGCAGTGGTACCGTGGTGAATGGTGCAGGACTGGCACAGCCGGCCAATCCGGACCTGACCTGGGAGAAAACCGTACAATTCAATGCCGGACTAGATCTGGGCCTGTTCTCCAACCGGATCTATCTCAACGCCGACTATTATAAAACCACTACCTCTGATCTGCTGCTGAATGTGCCGGTACCTTTCAGCTCCGGTTTTGCCACAGCCCTCCGTAACGTAGGGAAGGTACAGAACAGCGGGGTGGAATTCGGAGTTACCACCCACAACCTAACCGGCGCCTTCTCCTGGAATACCAGCTTTAATATATCCGCCAACAAAAACAAAGTGTTGCAGCTGGGCCCCGGTAATGCGCCCATCCTCTCTGATGGTGGCAATGGTACGATCTCCCAGCTCTTTATTACGGCAGTAGGACAGCCGATCGGCAGTTACTATGGTTATGTAAATGGCGGGGTGTTTAAAGACCAGGATGAAATCAATGCTTATCCGCATTATGCGACAGCCAAACCCGGCGACCGCCGCTTCGTGGATGTAAATGGTGATAAAAAGATTGATGCCAACGACCGTACCGCCATCGGCAGCTATTTCCCGGACTACATCTGGGGCCTGACCAACGAACTCCGCTTCAGGGGCTTTGACCTGTCTGTATCCCTGCAGGGAGTACAGGGCAATGAAATCCTCAACCTGCAGCGTCGCTTCATCTTTAATATGGAAGGTAATGCCAACCAGATGGCCGATGCAGCATTGTCCTGGAAATCACCACAAGACCCCGGCGATGGCAACGTGATGCGGCCCAACAGGGTTACCAATGCCAACAGCGCCCAGATCAGTTCCTTCCATGTGGAAGACGGTTCGTTTGTCCGTTTACGTAACCTGACTGTAGGGTATACTTTCAACAGCAAACAGCTGGGCAATCATGTCCGTTCCCTGCGCCTGTACTTGTCCGGACAAAACATTTACACCTGGACCCGCTATACCGGCTACAACCCGGAAGTCAACGCCAGACCGGATAATCCGCTTTCACAGGGGGAAGACTATGGTACCTACCCGCTGCCTAAAACCTTTATTGCCGGCTTAAATCTTTCATTCTAAAACCAGGCACTCATGAAACTATCAGTTATATACCCTCTTCCTTTTTTCAAAGCCTGCGGAGCAGTCATTGTCAGTTGCCTGTTGCTGACTGCATGCAGCAAGGATTTTATCAATCTCACTCCACAGTCCAATCAAACGACAGCCACCTTTTTTAAAACAGCCTCGGATTTCCAGCAAGGTGTCAACGCTATCTATGACGGGCTGCAAAGTACCCAGACCTACGGTAAGGCCTATTATTACCTGATGGAAGTACGAAGCGACAACTCCGATATCTGGGACAGGGGAGCGCTGGCAGGCGTGGCTTCGCAGATAGACTTCTTCACAGAAGTGACGACCAATCCTTTTATCAGCGATGGTTATGCCGGCGCCTATGTGATCATTACCCGGGCCAACGCGGTGCTGGATCAGATTGATGCAGCAGCTATTCCGGATTCATCCAAAAAACAATTCAAAGGAGAAGCCCTCTTCCTGCGTGCGCTTTCTTATTTCAACCTGGTACGGCTATACGGTCCTGTGCCGCTGGTTATTAAAACGGAAACCACCAGCCAGGCCCTGAACCATAAAAGGAATGCGGCAGCTGAAGTATATGCACAGATTGAAAATGATCTGCAAACTGCCGCCTCCCTGTTACCTGCTGTGTATACTAACGTCAACGACTATGGCCGTGCTACCGCTGGTAGTGCATACGGTCTGCTGGGTAAAGTGCTGGTCACGGAAAAGAAATGGCCCAATGCTTTGACTGCCCTTAAAAATGTAGGCAATACTTATAGTCTGGTCAGCGATTATGCCGACCTGTACAAACCTGCCAATATCATCAACACAGAGATGTTGTTTGCCGTGCGCTTTAAAAAAGGATTGAGCCCTTCCGAAGGCAACAACTATTTCGCTGATATGGTGCCGGTTTCCTTCTTTTATAACGGCATATTATACGGCGGTTCCAACAACAACCGTCCTACGCGCAACCTGGTGGCGGCTTACGAAGCAGGAGACAAGCGGCTCGGTATTTCGCTGGACACAGTTTATTACAATTCAGCCACCAACCTGATGAAAGGCAATTATGTGAAAAAATACCTGGACGTACCCGGTGCTACCAACGATGGTGGCAGCAGCTTCCCGGTATTGCGTTATGCCGATATATTATTGTTACAGGCAGAAGCACTCAATGAACAGGGATATAATGGGGGAACCGGCGATGGTACTGCTTTTGGATACCTGAATGCGGTCCGCAGAAGGGCCGGCTTGCCGGAAAAAACAGCGGTCGATCTTCCTGATCAGGCCAGCTTCCGGGATGCAGTATTCCGGGAGCGGAGGGTAGAACTGGCTTTCGAAAACGATCGTTGGTTTGACCTCGCCCGCAACAGCAAAGGGGTATCTGTTATGCAGGCCCATCTGCAGCAGGAATACGGGCTGACCACACCGGTACTGAACACCGACCGCTTGCTGTTTCCCATTCCGCAAAGCGAAATCAATATACATAATGATCCCGCCAGCTTCCCCCAGAATAAAGGGTACTAACGGCGGATAAAACGGGAACCATGAGATATGTTTTAATAGTGTTGGTATGCGCGCTGTTGTCTCTGACAGCAGCCGCGCAGCCGGCTTCCGACTCCATCTGGGTGAAAGCCAACTATATTAAACGGGAACAGTATATCCGTATGCGTGATGGCGTACAGCTGTTCACCGTTATCTATCAGCCCAAAGACAGCAGTGAAAAACATCCGGTGCTGATGACCCGTACACCCTATTCCAGTGCACCTTATGGAGAAGCATTCAGCCCCAATCTGTGGAACACCTACTGGAAACAGTATGTGCGTGAACGTTATATCATTGTGTTGCAGGACGTGCGGGGCCGGTGGATGAGCGAAGGCAGCTTTGTTGACATCCGGCCATTTAACCCCGATAAAAAAGCATCCGATATCGATGAAGCCAGCGATACCTATGACACCATCGACTGGTTGTTGCAGAACGTACCGCATAACAACGGGCGTGTAGGTCTTTTCGGTATATCGTATCCCGGATTTTATACTACCATGGGCGCTTTGAGCGGACATCCGGCGTTGAAGGCTGTTAGTCCCCAGGCCCCTGTGACCGACTGGTTCCACGGTGATGATTTTCATCATAACGGCGCCTTTTTCCTCATGGATTGTTTTGGTTTTTATACCAAAGGTTTCGGGTATCCCCATCCGCATCCGGTATCTGTAGCGCCGGTACAGGCACTTAAACTACCCTGTGCGGATAATTACAATACTTTTCTGAAAATAGGTACCATTCAAAATTTCACCCGTCTTACCGGCGACAGTCTGGCTTTTTGGAAAGAGATCATGGCACATCCCAACTATGATGACTGGTGGAAAGCCCGCGACCCGCGCAACTACGTACAGCATCTGCAGCCGGCTTCGCTGGTAGTGGGGGGCCTCTTTGATGCGGAAGATTGTTTTGGCGCCTGGAATCTTTATAAGGCTATTGAAAAGAAAAGGCCCGCCACGCATTTCAATAAACTGGTGATGGGCCCCTGGTATCACGGACAATGGGCTGCTGCAGATGGTTCCCGGCTGGGCAATATCCGCTTCAGCAGCAATACGGCAGCCTGGTACCAGGATAATATCGAAGTACCTTTCTTTAATTATTACCTGAAAAACAAAGGTTCGCTGGACGCCTTGCCGGAAGCGACGGTGTTTTTTACCGGAGAAAACCAATGGCGGCAGTTTACGGAATGGCCGGCTTCCTACGTACAGCCGGCAACGTTATACCTGCAACCTGATGCTGCGCTGGCATGGGCACCTCCTAAGGTGCAGGCCCCGGTATACACAGAATACATCAGTGATCCGGCGCGTCCGGTGCCTTATACGGCAGATGTGCATTATATCCGTACCCGGGATTATATGACCGATGATCAGCGTTTTGCCTCACGCCGCTGTGATGTGCTGACATTTGAAACCGGGGTGCTGACGGCGCCGGTAACCTTAGGAGGCACGGTGACAGCCGATCTGAACGTGAGTATTTCCGGAACGGATGCAGATTTTGTCGTGAAAATCATTGACGTGTTTCCGGATGATTTCCAGTATCCGGGAGCTCCTCCGCCCAACAAAACCCGCGATGCAGGTGGTCCTTACCAGATGGGTGGTTATCAGATGCTCGTACGGGGTGATATTTTCAGAGGCCGCTACCGGCATAGTTTTGCTGACCCCGAACCATTTGTGCCAGGGAAAATAGAAAAGGTCCGTTTTAACCTGCCGGACATTGCACACACCTTTTTAAAAGGGCATCGTATTATGGTGCAGATACAAAGCAGCTGGTTCCCGCTGGCTGACAGAAATCCCCAGCAGTTCGTCAATATTTATGAAGCTACAGAGAACGATTTCCGCAAAGCCACTATCCGCATATATCATGATGCTGCCCATCCTTCGGGGGTAGTATTGCCGGTGCTTCCACAGGTGAAACTGTAAAGTATTACAGGGTATTTCCGGGCTCCAGTTTCATGAGGATGTCTGTCTGTTCATCAGCGCCAAGGAGGAAGATATGGGTGCCGAAGGGAGTGAAGCCGTGTTTATGGTAGAAGCCGAGTGCCTTTTCATTTTTCTCCCAAACGCCCAGCCAGATGTAAGTTACTTGTAGCTGTCTGGCAACAGTGATGGCGTGTTTCAGCAGTTGGCGGCCTGCTTTCAGTCCCTGGTAATCCTGCAATACGTATATGCGTTCTATTTCGAGTGTATCCGGCTTTTTAATGTCGGTTTGCGCTTCGCCAGTGTTGAGTTTGATGTAGCCGATAGGTGTATGCTGATGAAAGGCGATATAATAATTGCTGTCTGGTGAATTGATCTCGAGAGCCAGCTGTTCCGGATTGAAGTGTTTGGAAAGATAGGTCTCCATATCACTGGCGGTATTGTGAGCAGCATAGGTTTCGAGGAAGGTTTGAGAAGCCAGTTGCTGCAGGAGAGTGATCTGATCGTTGGTGGCGGTGATGATGTCTATATGCTCCATGGGTTCCGGTTTTTGCAAAGATACTTTAATTCGGACGTATACCCTTTACCGTTTCATAGATGGAAGATACCGGCAGAGCGTGTCATAGCAGTTTCATTTTAGTAACTTCGTTGTATGATTAAGGAAGAGACCCGTCTTACGACGGAGGACATACGATTGCTGAAAAGCCTGGGGCGTGTGAAAGGGCGCCGGTTGAGGATGCTGGTGCTGCTGACGTTTGTTGCGCTGGACCTGGGAATAGTGTTGCTGGCTTCATCCCGGATGAGTGATACTGGAATTTCGATTCCGGTAGCGATTGCCTTTTTACTGTTGACAGCCCTTTGTTTTTTTATGTGGCGGGGGATGTGGCTGATGTCGCGCCGTAGTCAGCGGGGCATACAGGATGGCCGCAAAGGTATTGTGGAGCTACAGCTGAAAACGTTGAAACCCAATGGTAAAGGTGGTTTGGACTATGGGGCCGCTAATGGGGAAGTGTACCGGGTAGCGGTACCGCTGCCAGGTATATCGATATTGGGTAAACAGCAGGCTGACTTTTATCCGGGTGTTATAGAGCAGGCGGAGGGTTTACCAGGAGAGAAAGTATTGTTACATATTAGCGCCACCGGCGTATTACTGCAGGTATCTTATCCTAACCAGCCGGCGGTTAAAGCAGCTGCAGCATTAACGGAAACAGACAAGCAGCTGGTCTGGGAACACCGCGGCAAGGAAAAAATAATTGTTATTGGCCGGGTTACAGAGATCCTGCATCCTATCAAAAGAGGAAAAAGAGCGCAGGATACGTATATCCGTTTAGGTGATACCCTTTATCTGCTGAAGCCCTTGCGCCCGCTGGAACAAGCTATCAGCACCGGACAGGAAGTGCATCTGCATTTCCTGCCGGGCAAACATGGCGAAGCTGATCAGTTGTTGTATTTACTCGGCTCTTAGGCTGTCATAATTTGTTCTACACTACATATTCCCATCCGGGAACTGTTGTAATACTATTTTAGCCCGTAGCTGGCCCTGTTTCATCCAGGACTGCATCAGTAGTTTATCGAAACGCAGGCCGGTAGGGAAATCCGGGTCCAGTTCTGCCTCCGGGCATATATAATAGATCTTTACCGGGGTGGTAGTGGTGTGTTTGAAGTTGCGTAATACTTCCAGATCGTTTTCCCGTACTTCCTGTATGAAGATGGTGATGGCACGCATCAGTACATCCAATAGGGCCGTATAGGCGTTGCCGGTAGTGAGCTGAGTATCGGGGTTATTGCTGAGGATAAAGATGCGGTGTGCTTCCTGGTGGGAGAGGTTGCTGATGACAGCCCGGGTAGGGATTACCTCACGGTTGCCGCCGTCTGCATATTGCCGGTCATTGATGGTAACAGGCGGCATAAAAACAGCCTGATTGCTGCTGCCCAGCAGCGATCTTACCAGTATTTCGGTAGAGTCGATCACAATATTGTCGTAATGTGGGTCTGGTGCTAGCGCGCGGGAGGAGAAAATACTGAGTCTTCCGGTTTGCAGGCATACGGTGTTCAGGCAAAGCAGGGTAGGAGACTGCCGGATGGTTTGCCAGGTGGTATCGTTCATCTGTTGCCGGATCTGGTTTTCGAGGGGTGCAGTATCGTAGAGATATGCTCTGTTATTGAGTATATTGTTGATGACATTTTGTTTGTTGAGGATGTCTGCGTTGCTATTGCTGAGGTAGATGTCTGTTACTTCAGGTATTTTTCCGGCGGCCACCATGGCGGCTATCAATGCACCTGTGCTGGTGCCGCTGATGAGGTCAAAAGACTTTATGCCGGTGCTGGCCAGCAGCTGCCGCAATGCGCCCACGCTGAAGGCGCCTTTGGCGCCGCCACCGCTGGTAATGAGTATGTTCATGGTTTTTTATTGAAAGGCTGATGAAATAATACAATGCCCACGGCAAAGCCTATACGGGCAGATTTCAGTTCATTATTCAGGGAGGCATTGAGGCCGAAAGGGCCCAGCTGCACTTCTGCACCAACAGCCAC
This sequence comes from Chitinophaga flava, assembly GCF_003308995.1. Lineage (NCBI taxonomy): Bacteria > Pseudomonadati > Bacteroidota > Chitinophagia > Chitinophagales > Chitinophagaceae > Chitinophaga > Chitinophaga flava. The sequence goes on from NZ_QFFJ01000002.1 coordinate 2,584,706, forward strand.
CTGGTTGAAATGAACGAAGCTGGTGTTATATTCCGTATATACGTTGAGGTTACCCACCCCCACCGGTATTTTTTTGACGGAGATGTCTGTGATCCTTACCGCCAGCCTGCTGCTGAGGGTAGTATAGAAGGTATTGCCGCGAAGGAAAACAGCCGGTCCGGCCATCAGCCGCAGATGCCCACCGCATTGGCCTGCAGGCGCAAACGTATAACTCAGGTATCCCCTGAGGGTGCCGGTATAAGCCACCTGACTACTGAAAATATCAGCAGCACCCTGACCTAACTCCAGCCTTCTTTCCAGCCCGCCGCAGAATTCGGATGATGGAAACTGAGGACTGGAAACAGTTGCGCGGTTCATGTATAACAGCCACTGAAATACGTTGTTGGCTTCATCATCGGGGAGGGCATCTGCAAAACAGGTGCCGTTGAGAGTGTCATGTATAAAGGTGGCTGTTTGTTTACTCAGGCTTATAAAAGACTGATAGCTTTTAAGGTCCCGCTTTTTCAGATTGTCCAGCAGTTGTACGTTGCTGCTATCCTGTTGCTGGCATCGGCCCAGTATTTTGGTAAGGGCAGAAAGGGAAGTGGCATAGGTGATTGCTTTTGCCCTGCAACTGGCATCATCGCAGCATTTGACAGGTGTTTGTGCAGCGATGTCGCTGAAACTGCACAGGCATAGTAACAATAGCAGTACGGTTTTTCTCATATACTATAAAATTGCTCGTCTCCGGTTGTGTGTATTCGGTACCGGAAAATTAAGCCAGGCTGGGCCAATAAGCATTGCAGTGCCGGAGCATACTGCTTAATTACCGAAGAAAATATGCTGACACTTTCACCGGCGGGGATAGCTGCTTTGCGGGAAAAAATGATTAGTTTACCCGGGTGCACGTATTTTTTAAAACTATTGTATGGAAGACGCTGAAATAAACACGCTGTGGCAGTCTGTTATTGGTGATGATGATCAGCCGGCGTTTCGTGCGTTGTTCGATTATTTTTATAACAGATTGGTACGTTTTGCGACCGATCTGGCAGGTACCAGGGAGGCGGCAGAAGAGATCGTGTCTGATGTGTTTGTGCAGTTATGGAAAAACCGTAAACAAACGGTAGGGGTTATACGATTAAAGACCTATTTGTATACAGCTGTCCGTAACCGCAGCTATAATTATATACGGGACCATCAGCAACACCGGTGGCTGGCACTGGAAGAGATTGAAGAACCGGCGGCAGCAGGACCTTTGCCTTCGGGCGCAGGCCTTTACATTCATTGAAAAAGAAATAATACATCAATGATATGTGGAACAGCATTTACCGTGATGGGGTAAATCCTGTTAATGCCATCCTGCAAAAGCTGGATGGTTCTTTGATACAGCTCCCCACCAAAGCCGCTGGTAACGCTTACACTGGATGATCTGCTGGCCGAAAGGGGCCGTGAATTTATCTGGGAAGGCTGCCGCAGACAGGATCTAGTGCGCTTTGGTAAATGGAACAGCGCATGGCAGTTCCATCCTGCCGATCCTGATTTCCGAAAGCTGTTTCCCATCCCGCAGGCCCAGCTGGACGCCAATCCCAACCTGGAGCAGAACCCGGGATATAAATAATGTATTAGTTGGTTTTTAGATAAAAACAGGAAGCCGGGGACGATACCCGGCTTCTTTGTGTTAGAAATTTTTTTATTTTCGTACTACCATGCGTTACAAAAAAATCTATCTACCGTTAATGGCCTGTGCCATGGCTGCCTGCAGCAAATCAGACAAAGAAAAAGCGAATGATACTGACCCCGCTTCGCTGAACAGTGTTTCCGTTGTCGTAGAAGGGGAGGTGACCCAAAGCATCAACCAGCGGGGAAAAGACGTGAGTGTTGGGCTGCTGAAGTTTACCAAAACATCAGTGGAAGGTTTTGGTGTAGGTGGTACTGTCCTGAACAGTGCCGGCAAACCGGTGTTGTCTACCTCCACAGGGCTGATGGCTTTACAACTGAATACAGGTGTCGAACAGAGCGGAGTCGGTGGATCGGTAACTGTGGAGGATAATGCAGGCAAAAAAGACTTTTCCGGCATGTTGTATTATTTGTATTATGACACAGACCCCGGACAGAAAAACAGTAAATCCTATATCACACTCAATACTGTACAGGATACAGCTAATTTGCTGAAGTTGAGCGGAGAATTCCATTATAACGCCGCGTATGCCCCAACACCGGAGTCTCAGGATTGTGTGTTGGATGGTGTTAAGAACAGTGGCCGTATTCCGGCGTATAACCCTGACATTTGCGGCGCCAAAAAAGTAAAAGTAACTGGGCATTTTACTATCTATCTCGATAAGATTATTCAGCAGAAATAACTACTGCACAATAAAAGCAGCCCGGTGTTTTGTTCTGCAAAACACCGGGCTGTTTTTATTTAATCAACCTTTAGATGGCATTGCCTGTAAAGGTGATCACGCTGGAAGGCGGTACCACTACCACAAAGCTGCCATTAGCTGCTGGTGAAACAGGAGCGCTTTGCTGCCAGTGTGCGCTGGAGTTGTCAGCAGTCAGGTAGCTCGTCAGCTGGCTGGAACCAAATCCGGACAAATTCAGTCTGCAATGTGTTTCTGAACCGCCTGGGTTAACAATCACCACACTGAATTTACCGGTAGCCGGATCTTTCCAGGCAGATACCTTTAAGGTGGAGTTGTTGGCCAGGGCGGAGTTGAAGCGGTAATAACCAGCATGTACAAATCTGGAGTACTGTCCCATTACGTCATATGTTTTAGGATAGTCCAGTGAACCATCTCCATTGGTGCAGATCAGTGATTCGTTGTTGCGGATGGCGAGCATACCCAGCCAGTACACATAGGCGTTGACGTTACATTCTGCCAGGAACTTATGCATGTTGATCGCCAGTTTAAGACCACCAACCATGGTGTTATCGTATACTCCGGAATCGTCGCATGCTTCGGTCATCCATACAGGTCTGTTGCCGGTAGCATAGTTCCAGGTAGCAGGGTTAGGGTTTAAACCTCTTTTGCCTAAGATCAGGTCACCGATTTCCACGTAACCATGGCCTGCCAGTACATCCACATTGCTTTTGTCCATACCAGACAGGAAGCTGTTGGCGGTACCCCAGGCTGCATTTTCGGAGGAGATAATTTTAACGGAGTTCAGTCCTTTGGCGTTTAAAGCCGGGCGAAGGTTGTTGGTGATGAACTCGCCCAGATGACCGGCTGTCCAGTAAGATGCAGGCCAGTCGGAGAATACGTTCTCTGGCTCGTTGCTGGGGGAGATGCCATAGAAATAGATACCCTCGTTCTGATAGGCTTTGGTGAATCCTGCCAGGTAATTGGCAAAGTCTGTAGAGCAGCAGCTGTAGTTGAGACCATTGAAGTTTTTGCCGCTTTCGCTGCTGGTGTTTGTTTTCATAGACAGTGGTGGTGTCCAGGTGCTGGCAAACATAATTGGTGTCTGGTAGCGCTCTTTAACTTTTTTCAGGATCCACAGCTGCGCCAGCTGGGCTTTCTGCGCAGTGGTAAGTGCCTGGTATCCTGCACTGGTGACATCCATGTCAATGCTTGTTCCTGCAGGCTGGATGGTAACGGTACCGGTGGTTTTGTCAAAAGGATAGTTATACATTACTTCCCCGCGGATCATGTTTAATTGCAGACCGTCTGTTCCCCACAGCTGCTTCATGATGCTGTCCCTTTTGGGAGATTCAAAAAATGGAGTGGCACGTCCTGCAAAAGCGCCGAATCCTTCTAAACGTTGGTAGGTGGTGCCCCAGTTGAGCGTGATGGTAGCGGTGTCCAGACTGATGGCAGCAGCAGCAATACCGGCCTTTGCGTCCAGTTTGCCAGGTGCATCACGGAGATTGTCCTGCATGTTTTTAGCACAACCGGTGGCCAGGACCATCGCCACTAAGGGGAGGGAGAATCCTTTCAGATTTTTTTTCATTGTTAGGGTGGGTTTGGGTTTATAAAAATAGGATTAGAGACTACGGGAATACAAAATTTAAAAGTTTACGAAAACTATACTTTTTCTCTATTGTTCACCTACACCAGAATATAAGATAACGACGGACAGCACATCTCTGGTCAATTCCTTCCGAAGATAGAAATTTTTTGTTAACAAAAACTATACTTTCAGGATAACTTAGCAATTAGATAATAATGGAAACTGAATTATTTTATTGATTTAGTGGGATACATGGTTCTTATAAAGAAAATCTCGTATAGTGGTGCACGATAGTAATGATATGTTGTGAAAACGAATTGTCAAACTTTTGGATTTATGTTTAACGATAGTAACTTTGGCTATCTTTTTTAGATAACCCGACAGTTTTTTCTGATTTTTTAAGTAACATCTTGTTTCCCTATGTTGCCTCCTTTTGACCTGCATGCATATGGTTTGCCCATAATGGCTTTTGTGATGATCGTCTATGTTTTATGGCGTCACTTTTTTCGCACTTCTTTCGAGGATAGTGTGCCAGTAACATGGCAATCGCCAACAGAGTGGGAGCCTTTAGTTCGTAAGCATCCGCCGTTGGGAGAAAAACAACAGGCTGTATTTATCAGGCAGCTGTTGGAGGTGGCCGCCTGGACAGCTCATCTGGAAAAGGATTTTGACCATGAGCATGGAGATTACAGCAAGGTGTTCAGGCAAACAATACCACAGGTAAACGGAGTGCCTGCATTTTATTTTGGTGAGCATGGTGTGAGGTGGAATGTCGAGCCGGATAAGGTAAACATAGGCGGATTGTTGGTAGATGCGATGGCAGCCCGGCAGGTAAAGGCATTGCCATCTTTGCAGGAAGTGCTAAGCATGGGTAAAGTGCTGGCGATGGAAACCGAAATTTCTTTGCGTGATGGTGGGCCAGCTGCAGCTAGCAATGATTATGCAGACCTGGATGATCTACCACCGATTGATACCTGGTTTTATTTATCAGGGAATGGTTATAACAATTATATTCTGTATTGCTGGGTACCTACGGCATTTGAACCGCTGATGCAGGAAGCACAAAGCATCGAAATATTAGATAACTATGATTGGCCTGATCTGAAGCAGCTATTGCCTCAAGAATACTGCTGACCTGCATTCTCTTCGTTATTGAACAAAACGTAAATGGCTCTTGTTTAAGAGCTTAGACCGACCTATTCTATAACGAAAATGACCATATATGCAATGGATCACTCATGTCCTTCAGCAGTATCCTGAACTGGCTATTTTCCTCACTATCGCGCTGGGTTTCGCTATCGGCCCTTTAAAAATCAAAACATTCAGTCTGGGAACTGTAACAGCCGTGCTGCTGGTAGGCGTACTGGTAGGGCAACTGAAGATTGATATATCTCCCACGGTGAAGTCGGTGTTTTTCCTGATGTTTCTGTTTGCAGTAGGATATAGTGTAGGGCCACAGTTTTTTCGTGGCCTGAAAAAAACGGGTTTGCCGCAGATGGGATTTGCTGTGCTGATGTTGATCACCTGTCTTATTTTTCCCTGGCTTTGTGCCCGGGTGATGGGTTATAACATGGGGCAGGCAGCAGGAATGCTGGCTGGTTCACAAACTATATCAGCCGTGATAGGTGTAGCTGGTGATACTATCAACGGGCTACCATTATCTGCTCAGCAAAAGCAGGATTTTATCAATGCGATTCCGGTATGTTATGCCGTGACTTATATCTTCGGCACAGCAGGATCTGCCTGGCTACTGGCCAGTGTGGCCCCCGCTATGCTGGGAGGGCTGGAGAAAGTGAGGAAAGCATGTAAAGAGCTGGAAGCCTCTATGGGAGCCGGTGATGAAAGTGATCAGCCTGGTATGATTGCAGCAGACAGGGTGGTTAGTTTCCGCGCCTATAAAGTTACTAGCGACTGGTTTGATAAAGGCCAAACCGTAAAAGCACTGGAGGAGCGGCTGGCAGCGCATGATCTTCGTTTGTTTGTAGAAAAGGTACGTCAGCAGAACAAAGTGGTGGAGGTGGCGCCGGATGTGGTGATTCATAAAGGAGACAGCATTGTGATCAGTGGACGTCGCTCCAATCTGGTAGGAGAATACGGGCTGGTAGGCCCTGAGATACAAGATGGTGAGTTATTGCATTTTCCGGCAGAGGCGTTGCAGGTGCTGGTGGCCAAAAAGGAGATTGCAGGCCTGACGGCCGATGAGCTGCGGGCAAAACAGTTTATGCACGGCATTTTTATACGTAGTATTAAAGCTGCTGATATTGAAGTGCCTGTGATGCCGAATACCGTGATTGAACGGGGAGACATGATAGAGCTGGTAGGCCTCAAAAAAGAAGTAGACCAGGCCGCGCAGCAGATAGGTTACGCTGACAGACCTACGGAAAAGACCGATATGACTTTTGTTGGACTGGGCATTGTAATAGGAGGATTGATAGGAGTGTTAACTATAAGGATAGGGGGAGTGCCTATCAGCCTGAGTGCCAGTGGTGGTGCGCTGATCATCGGGCTGGTATTTGGCTGGCTTCGTTCCCAGCATCCCACCTTCGGCCGTATTCCTGCACCAGCCTTATGGGTGATGAACAATGTGGGGCTGAATATGTTTATAGCTGTAGTGGGCATCTCTGCAGGCCCCGGCTTTGTCGATGGATTTAAACAGGTTGGCATAAGCCTTTTTCTGGTAGGAGCCGTTGCCACAGCGCTGCCACTGCTATCCGGCGTACTGATGGGCAAATATCTTTTTAAGTTCCACCCTGCAATGATACTAGGTTGTACCGCCGGTGCACGTACCACCACTGCAGCACTGGGCGCCATTCAGGATGCGGTAGATAGTAAGACACCGGCTCTGGGCTACACTGTTACTTATGCTGTGGGTAATACCCTGCTGATCATCTGGGGCGTCGTGATTGTGCTGCTCATGCAATAGCTGAAATATTTGTTAGTCATCTCCCAAAAAAATTATGCTATGGCCCTTTCAAAACTTAAAACCAGTAAAAAAAGAGAGCATATGCTGGAAAGCCTGAGCCCTTTTCAGTTGAAGGATAATCTGATCAAACTGGCGCAGGAGGAGAGTCGTCAAAGCACTACCGTGATGTTGAACGCCGGCCGGGGTAATCCCAACTGGATAGCTACCACACCACGCGAAGCCTTTTTTACGCTGGGCCTCTTCGGACTGGAAGAATGCAGACGGGCAATGGACAGTACTGAAGGGTTGGCCGGTATCCCGGGAAAAAAGGGTATTGCCAAACGTTTTGAAAAATTTCTGGCCGCCAACAAAACAGCGCCTGGCATAGAGCTGTTGCAGAAAGTATATAAATACGGTATCAAACAACATGACTACGATCCGGATGCATGGGTGCATGAACTGGCGGAGAGTGTGATAGGAGACCAGTACCCCGTACCAGACAGGATGTTGTCGCATATGGAGCCTATCGTGCACGACTATCTTATGAAGGAGATGTGCGATGATGAACCTCCTTCCGGTAAATATGATCTCTTTGCTGTAGAAGGCGGCACGGCTGCCATGTGCTACATCTTTGATTCACTGATGCAGAATTTTCTGATCAAAAAAGGAGATAAGATAGCGCTGATGATACCTGTGTTTACACCTTACATTGAGATACCCCAGCTGGAGCGTTTCGGTTTTGAGGTGGTGCATATAAAGGCCAGTACGATGAATAAAGATGGGCGTCATACCTGGCAGTATCCGGATAGTGAATTGAATCAGTTAAAGGACCCATCTATTCGTATATTGTTTACCGTTAATCCCAGCAATCCGCCTTCCACAGCCATTGATGAAGGTGGGCTTAGCAAGATTATCAAGATTGTAAAAAAAGATAATCCTGGTTTGATGGTGGTGACAGATGATGTATATGGTACCTTTGTGCCCGGATTTCGTTCACTCATGGCTGCCATACCCTACAATACCATTGGGGTATATTCTTTTTCCAAATACTTTGGCTGTACCGGATGGCGCCTGGGAGTGATTGCTGTTCACAGGAAAAATATGTTCGACGATAGTATCAGCCGCTTACCCGCGGCCAGCACCAAAGCATTGACAAAACGTTACGGTAGCATCACGCTTGACCCGGAGCATATCAAATTTATTGACAGAATGGTGGCCGACAGCCGCATGGTGGCACTCAACCATACGGCCGGACTCTCTTTGCCGCAACAGACGCAGATGATGCTCTTTGCTGCCTTTGCTCTGCTGGATACTAAAAATAAGTACAAAAAACTAACGCAGGTATTGGTACAGAAACGTCTCAAACTGTTGTGGGACGAGCTGGAAATACCGTTGGTAAAAGATGCATTGAATGCCGGTTATTATTCTGAAATAGATATACAGGTATGGAGTGAGAAAGTGTATGGAGAGAAATTTTTCATATGGCTGAAACAAAACTTCGAACCGGTAGATATCGTGTTCCGGCTGGCAGAAAGGACCGGAGTGGTGCTACTGAACGGTGGCGGCTTTGATGGCCCGGAATGGTCAGTGCGTGTGTCGCTGGCCAATCTGGCTACAGAGTCGTATGCTGTAATCGGCAAACATATTACTGAGATCATGCGAGCCTATGCAGGCGTATGGAAAAGCAACGGAACCTTGAAAAAATAAATCTCTATTCATCAAAAAGTGGTTGTATGAAAAAACTGTTAAGTATCATTTGTATCCTGACTGTATGTTTTACGGTATCTGCGCAAAAACTTCCCCGTATCAAAATACTGGCCACCGGCGGTACTATTGCTGGTAAAGGGGCGTCTGCCGACCGTGCAGCCTACAAGGCGGGATCCTTGCCTATCAAAGATCTCATTGAGGCCGTGCCAGGCATCGATAAAGTAGCGGAGATCTCCGGAGAACAGATCTCCAACGTAGGTAGCCAGGATATGACAGTAGATATCTGGATCAAGCTAAACAAACGTATCAACGAGATATTTAAAAACAATGAAGCGGATGGCATTGTGATCACTCACGGTACAGATACCCAGGAAGAAACAGCCTACTTCCTCAGCCTCACCGTTAGGTACGATCTGCCGGTAGTGCTTACCGGTTCTATGCGCCCGGCTACCGCTATGAGCGCCGACGGCCCTAAGAACCTGTATGACGCCGTTACAGTAGCGGCCAGCGCCAATTCCAGAGGCAAAGGCGTGATGGTGGTGTTTAGTGAAAATATCTTTGCCGGCCGCGAGGCTGAAAAAATCAGCACTACCCACGTAGATGCTTTTAAAGCCCCCAATACCGGACCCATAGGACAGGTGTACGACGGCAGGGTGGTGTATTATATGCACGATCAGCGTAAGGGTAATAAAAATACACCCTTCGATATAACGGGCATGGATAAACTGCCTAACGTAGTGGTCGCCGAACTCTTTGCCGACGCGCCTTCCACTACCATTGATGCCTATGTTGACAAAGGTGTGGATGGTATCGTGACTGCCGGCCTGGGCAATGGCAACCTGAACAAGGTCAATATGGAAGCGGTAACACGTGCCGTAGGCAAAAATATCACCGTGTGCCGCTCTTCCCGGGTGCTTACCGGCCGGGTAACGCTGTACGATGAAACGGACGACGCCAAACTGGGTACCATCGTAAGCGATGACCTCAGTCCCCAGAAAGCCCGTATCCTCCTGATGCTGGGACTAACACAAACCAAAGACAAAAAGACATTGCAACAGTATTTCTTTACTTACTGATCAATCCCGGAATAGAATGCCAGGACGCAAAGGATATCCTTTGCGTCTTTCTTTTTATATCTTACAGAAGTGAACAACGATTGTATCAAAACCGAACATATTTTATATTGTTTAATATAAAAGATCATTGATCTGAAGCAATATTAGTTTGGCATTTTTCTTAGTTAACCTTTGGCATGATCAGAAATTACTTTAAGGTTGCCTGGCGCAACATTACTAACAATAAAGGGTACAGCGCCATCAATATTCTGGGCCTGTCTGCCGGCATGGCGGTGGCCATGCTGATTGCATTGTGGGTAGTCAACGAGTATGCCTATGACCGTTTTCTGCCTGACAATAACCGGTTGTACAGGGTGATGCGCAACTTCGAAAGTAACGGGGACACCCTTACTTTTAATACGGTTTCCTTAAAATTGTCGGACGTATTGCGCAATGAGATACCGGAGATGGAGTATGTATGTGAAGCCGACTGGTTGGGCACACATGGGCTCATGGCAGGCGACCGTAAAGTGGTGATGGACGGTGGTGCGGTACAGCAGGATTTCCTGAAAGCTTTTCAGTTTCCTTTGCTGCAGGGTAAGGCCGAAACGGTGTTTCAGGACCCTTCTTCTATAGTATTGACAAAATCCGCTGCAGCAACCTTATTCGGTAAAGAAGATCCGATGGGGAAGATAGTCCGCCTTGATAACCGTGATAATTTCAGGGTAACCGGTATTCTGCGGGATTTACCGGCCAATTCTACTTTTCAGTTTAAGTATCTCTTTCCGTTCAGTTACTACGATCAAACGGTTCCTTTTGTTAAGAACAGTCGCAGTGGGGGTTTTGCTAACAATGCCTTTCAGATATTCGTCAAGTTGAAGGCAGGTATCAATTCAGACCGGCTGGCTTCCAAGATTGCTATGCTGGAAAAGCGGGAGAAGGGTAATACCAATGCGGAGAAGTCGATTGTGATCCTGCAGGCATTGAACCGCTGGCATTTGTTTGGGGAATATAAAAACGGAAAGAATACAGGCGGATTTATAGATTATGTCCGCATCTTCAGTGTTATAGGCATATTGGTGCTGATCATCGCCTGTATCAACTTTGTAAACCTTACCACGGCCAGGTCGGCGAAACGGGGAAAGGAAGTGGGCATCCGCAAGGCCATTGGATCACAACGCTCACAGCTGGTGATGCAGTTTCTGGCGGAGTCATTATTGCTCTCCTTTATGGCCTTAATATGTTCTTTGCTGATGGTATGGCTACTATTGCCTGCCTTCAACAGCATTACCGGTACGGCAGTGCAGATGCCGGCGGGTAATGTGGGCTTTTGGGGCATAACACTGTTATGTGTGGTGTTGACCGGTATTGCTGCGGGGCTTAAACCTGCGTTTTACCTGTCTTCATTCAATCCGGTGCGAACGCTAAAGGGAGCCGTGAAAACAGGGCGGTCTGCCGTATTCTCCCGCAGAGCGCTGGTCGTGGTTCAGTTTACCTGCTCTATAGCACTGGTGATCAGTACACTGGTGATTTACCGGCAGATGCAGTATGCCAAAGAGCGGCCTACCGGTTATGATGCCGACAGGTTGGTGATGTCACAGATGTCTGATGATCTGAACAAACATTATGACGCATTAAAAAGTGAGTTGTTGCAAAGCGGACTGGTTTCTCAGGTAGCGAGGTCATCCAGCGCGCCTACCACTATCAGCTGGCATAGCGATCTGAAATATTTCCCGGGCAAGCTGCCTGGGGAGACGGTGGAAATGGGGATGATCGTTATTTCCAATGATTACTTTACCACGATGGGTATGAAATTGCTGAGTGGCCGGGACTACACACAGGGCCAGGCTGACAGCAACAGTGTAATCCTGAATGAGGCGGCCGTGAAGCGGCTCCGGCTGAAAGATCCGCTGAATGCGGAGATCACGCGTGGTGAGAGCGAGCGGTACCGGGTGATAGGAGTGGTGCGTAATGCGTTGATGTTGTCTCCGTTTCAGCAGGCTGATCCTACCATGTTTACCCGTACTAATAACGAAGGGGAGTATCTGTTGTACCGGCTGGCGCCGGGCGTAGAGCCTCATAAAGCTTTAGCAGGGCTGGAGACTATTTTCGGCAAATACAATCCTGCTTATCCCTATGTTTATGAGTTTGTAGATAAGGTGTACAATAGTAAATTTCATCAGGAAATGCTGACAGGAAGGCTTTCAGGGATTTTTGCCATACTGGCCATTGCCATTTCCTGTCTGGGACTGTTGGGGCTGGCTGCTTACATGGCTGAACAACGAACCAAGGAGATAGGGGTGCGTAAGGTGCTGGGGGCTTCCATTGTGCAGGTATGGTTCCTGCTGTCGCGGGATTTTATCGTATTGGTACTGATCAGTTGTCTGATTGCGTCCCCGCTGGCCTTATATTTCCTGCAGCATTGGCTGGCACAGTATGAATACCGTATTAACATTGGTCCGGGCGTATTTCTGGTGGCGGCGGTGATGGCGCTGCTGATCACGCTGTGTACGATTAGTTTCCAGGCTATCAGGGCCGCAGTGGCCAATCCGGTAAAGAGCCTCCGTACAGAATAGGGAGCTTTCGTATATTTATGCCTGAAATCAATTGGGCATATGGCACTGACAACAGAATCGACATATCAGGCAGCATCTACAGTAGCCGGAATTATAGAAGCACATTTTATAAAACATCTGGAGGCCGCGAAAGAAGAAGGGACAGATAACCTGGCTACGATACCGTCTGCCAGGATAGTGGAGAAAATCATCGATGTGGCTTTCTGGGCGAGCCTGCGGCGGGAAGAAGGTAATGCCACCCGGATGTCGCTGGCATTTGTCGACCCGGCACAGGCGGGCAAACCGTTGTTGTTTGAACAACCGCTTCCGCTGAATCCGCAGGTGCTGACCAAACTGGCGCCAGGAGTGGAAAGAGCCGGTGTGCATGTAGGTATCTGGCACGACGGAGATGAACTTTATATATGGGGCACCACTATCAAATTACCTAACTACTGTTTTGTACTGGATGTGTCCGAGCCAGGGCTGCTGGTGGTGAAACACCGGCGTGTACTGGGTTTGGGCAAGTTTACCAATGTGGCCATGCTGAAAGGTGACCAGGTGAAAGTGGTAGATGAAACATCAGGGATGAATACCTGTAGTCCCGGATTGCTCAAGTCCCTGCTGGGGCTGGAGACTTCCACTCTCTGGAGCAATCCTGAAAATGTATTAATTCAGATAGCGGTGTCTATGCGGGCACATAAGCGTGGCGGCATTTTGCTGGTAGTGCCCGACAACAGCTCTTCCTGGAGAGAATCCATCGTACAACCATTACAATATCCGGTATCACCGGCATTTGCCGGAGTGGCCGATCTCGTCAGACAGGACAGTTCCTCCGTCAGCGAAATATACTGGCAGAACGCATTACGCCGGGAGGTGGAAAATATCAGTGGCCTCACCGCCGTAGATGGCGCTACTATCATCAACAGACATCATGAACTGCTGGCTTTTGGCGCCAAAATCACCCGCGCAGGGAATTCTTCTCCCGTAGAAAAAGTGCTGATGATGGAACCGGTAATGGGCGGCAGTCCTTCGTACGTACATCCTTCCAGTATTGGCGGTACCCGCCATCTATCAGCCGCACAGTTTGTGCATGATCAGCACGATGCTATCGCGCTGGTAGCTTCCCAGGACGGTTATTTTACCATTTTCTCATGGTCACCGACCAAACAGATGGTGCAGGCGCACCGGGTAGATATCCTGTTATTATAATTTATACCTGCTGCAAACAGATAAACCGACCGAATGAAATTCCCTTTGCTGACCACTGTATCACTGTTATTTGCCCTGCCACTGGCCGCCCAGCAGGATACCCTGCATGAGTTGCAGGAGGTAGTGGTAAAATCCTATCTTTCAAAAGAGACGTTATTACGTGTACCCACTGCCGTTAGTGTATTGTCGCCACAACAACTGCAGTTGCAGCAGGGTGCTTCCCTGGTGCCGGCATTCAACAGTATTGCCGGTGTGCGTATGGAGGAACGTTCGCCCGGCAGTTATCGTTTATCCATCCGCGGTAGTCTGTTACGTTCTCCTTTTGGCGTTCGTAATGTGAAGATATACATGGACGAAATTCCGCTTACCGATGCAGGCGGTAACACTTACCTGAACCTGCTCGACCCTTCAGTGCTAAGTCGTGCCGAGATATTAAAAGGTCCGGATGGAAGCTTGTTTGGCGCTAATTCAGGCGGAGTAGTGCGGCTGGATGTATTACCTCTGCCCGGCGACAGTAGCCGCTTGCAGGCAGGTGTGCAGGGAGGGAGCTATGGCCTTTTACATGCTACGGCCGCTTATCATCAGCAGCTGGGTAATTATGGACTGCAGCTTTTCCAGGGTTATCAGCAGGCAGACGGATACCGGCAGAATACCGCTTTACGCCGCTCTTACTCGCAGATCGGCCAGCGTTGGGAGTATAAGCCGGGTTATGTATTGAAGATGCTGGGTTTCTATTCCGACCTGGGCTACCGTACTCCCGGAGGCCTTACGCTGGCACAGCTGGGGCAGGATTCCAGAGCCGCAAGACCCGCCACCAACACATTACCGGGCGCTGTAACACAGAAGGCTGGTATCTATAACCGTACCGTTCAGGGTGGGCTGATTCATGAAGCGCAGTTGAGCTCCCGCTGGCAGCATGTACTGACCGTTTTCGGAGCCAACACCCATTTCGAAAATCCTTTTATCACCAACTACGAAGCGCGGGATGAAAATACAGCGGGCTTCCGTACTTATCTGTCGTGGACCAATGATCCCGCCACCAGTGCGCCGCTGCACTGGCGATGGCAGGCCGGTGTGGAATGGGAACAAACCCGGTATGACATCATCAACTACGGCAACCGGCAAGGCAAACGGGATACCATACAGGCAGCAGATAAACTGACTGCAGGACAGTACTTCTATTTCACCCGCTTTCATGCCCAGCTGTATCGCTGGACGATGGAGGCAGCTGCCAGCATTAACTATTATCATTACACTTATAACAGAAACGGGTATACGAAAGTAGCCTTTACGCCACAGCTGATGCCGCGCATTTCTCTGTCTTATCTTTTCAATGATCAGCTGACAGGCCGCCTGAGTGTGAGCCGCGGCTATTCACCGCCAGCTACTGCTGAAGTAAGGGCTTCCGATAATATCATCAATACATCGCTGGCTCCGGAAACAGGCTGGAACTATGAAGCAGGGCTACGGCTGCTGCCCGCATCCCGGCGTTATATGCTGGACCTGACCGGCTTCCATTACCGCATGACAGATGCCATCGTGCGAAAGCTGCATGACAACGGTACGGATTTTTTTGTGAATGCCGGTGGTGTTAATCAGACGGGTGTGGAAGTAGAAGGTATGTTACAGTTGATAACGCCGCGTTCCCATGGAGTAATAAGAGGGCTGGAACTGCGTAGCAGTTATACATGGAGTGATTTTTATTTCCGGGATTATATAAGCGGGGGCAAGGATTTTTCCGGCAACAGGTTGACTGGTGTACCCCGAAACGTAGTGGTGACAGGGCTGACGCTGTATTTGCCGAAGGCTGTGTTTTTGTATATGTCACATAATTATACCGCCACTATTCCCCTGAATGATGCCAACAGTGCTTATGCGCGTGCGTATCAGCTGTTGCAATGCAAAGCTGGCTGGCATCTTCCTTTCTCTCATAAATATCAGCTGACATTGCAGGCAGGAGCAGACAATCTGCTGAACCAGTCGTATAGTCTGGGTAATGATCTGAATGCAGTAGGGGAGCGGTATTACAACCCTGCACCAGGACGTACGTATTTTGGCGGTATAAGTGTGGCGCTGTAAAATACAGCGCCACAGCCTTTAGTTTTCGTTGAGCAGAAATTTGTTGGATATCGCTTTGAAGGATATACGTCTGTCTGTAGAACGTATCACCAGTCCTTCCCTTTCTACGTGTTTGCCTGCAGGGCTCAGCACAGAGGCGCCTTCCGCAGTCAGCAACAGCTGGTCTACGGTTTCAGGCAGCGTGAAGGCTTCGTCCAGTATAGGAACATGCTGCAGTTCCAGCTGTTGTATTATCTCCTTAAAAGTTTCCAGCGACAGATAAGTAGACGTGTCGATATCAAAAACGTTGAAGAAACGAACGGTCTGCGCCAATATACAGTAAGGATTTTTCTGTACACCTTCTCCGATCAGTTCTCCCTGAAGGGCGATGTTTTTGCCCAGGGCGGCCAGTTTGGCGGGAAGGTCCAGTTCTCTGGCTACTTTCCAGAAAGAGTTATCAGGTGTTTCTTCCAGGTCATAGTTACGGGAGCACACACCAAAAACACCATCACGGTAGTAATAAGTGGCAGAAGAGCCGTCCAGCTTTTCAGTCACATAAAATGTATGCTGCCGGTACTTTTCGTATACCTTACTCAGGTTCTGCACCCTTTCTTCATCTGTTTTAGGAATAAAAGAAGGGAAGTTGCCTCTTGCAACACCCGCCAGGGAAGCAGGTACCGGAGGTTCGTATTTAACGATGCCCAGCATGGCGGACACATCTTCTCCTAACGTATACGCATATCCGGAGAGCACAGATACCGGCAGGAGCAGGCCCTGGGATATCTGCCCACGCAGTCTGATGGTCTTCAGCCGGAAGCCGGGTATACCTGCCATTTTTCTAAAAGAGGTTTTACGCAGGAATTCAAACTCTTCTTTCTCAGGCAGGAATGAGTCGATCTCGCAATAGATTGCGTGGTCGCCTACCTGGTATTCATTTTTTTTAACAACTAATTTCCACCCTTTTACGGTGGCTACTTCGATAAGATCAGCGCCTTCAATGGGCTGCAGGTCGTCTATCACAACGGTAGACGCCAGTTTACGTTCCATGTTGATGTTTGGATTGATTTAAGGTTAACAAAAATATTAGGGCGCAAAAGTATATTTAAAAATTGATATTTGAAAACTTTACTGCAGAATTTTTTCAGGGAAGCGGTGTAATTACTCCTATTTTTGCGGCATATCAACAACAATCTTTTCATGACCGAACGCATCATACAAACGAGATATCTTGAAAAACTGTTCCGTGTTTTGCAGGAAGAAGAAAGTCATCATTATCATCTTCCGGTAAAAGGCCTGAGGGCAGACATCATCGCTTCGCTGGTACAGTTGCCAGCATTTAAAACGATGGAAGAGCAGGTGTTTGAAGCGAATGGCTTCAGCAGTCCGGAGGCTTTTCTGGCCAAGGTACGGCAAATGCCAGGTGATGCTGTTATGAAGGGTGACGATGTGCTGGTGATCTATTATCCTGCAGATGTACCAGCAAACAAATTTGAAACATTGGTGGTGTTTTCTACGAGCAACGGTCCTGTTGTTTATTATCTGCCGGTATATCAGCCACAGGATATGGTCCGGCAGTTGAGCACAGCAGTGCCTGTCAATACACTGAACGAGGAGGTGCGTGCTCATATATTAGAACACCTGGAAATATCCATGATAGCTTTGTTGCGTGAGTTTCATATCGCCATCGCCCGGGCAGTAGTGATCCCGGATATTTTACAGCCCCGCGCTCCGGAAGAAGAAATGGCCGCCTTAAAAAAGCTGATCACCTTGTTGGCTCAGGACGTATATGAAGAAGAGAGTGATCTCGATATTATTGCACATGCTCTCTACCACGCTTTTTCGGCTCCGTCTTCTTTTGCTGCCTTCCATCCCGATTTTTTTGAAGAAGAGGAAATGATAGAAACAGACGAAGAAGGAGAGGGCCTGTTCCGTTATGTGTTGCAGAAGTTTGTGCCGACCGTTTACAGCGCCCCTGAATTTGATGCAGCAGACATAGAATATTATATCACAGAACTAACCGGCGAAGACTTTGTACTGGCTCTTCCGGAAGAAGAGCCACAGGGCCGCCAGCTGTTTCCTTTTGTACAGCAACAGCTGACCACCACCGGCTGGCAGCTGATGAACATGGACACCACGGCAGACAGCTATTGTTTTTTTGTAGTCAGACAGGAAAATGTATCCACCGTATTACAGTTGGCCCGTCAGTTTAACCTCGATATCGAACTATTATAAAAAAAATTTTGTTGCTACTGACATAGGGTTGTCACATCATCATTCTTACTTTGTTATCACAAATAAAATGTAACTACAATGTCTGTAATTCAATCACTACTGCAGGAGATGGAGCAAGAGTCGCTCACTACCCGGAAAATGTTGTCACGTGTGCCGGAAGATAAATACGACTGGCAACCACACCCTAAAAGCATGACGCTGGGGCAGCTTGCTACTCATGTGGCGGAAATGCCCAACTGGATAGGCATGACGCTGAATAATCCCGAACTGGACTTTGAGAAACAGCCATATACTCCGGTATCTATTAAAAACGGAGAAGAGCTGATGAACTACTTTGAAACTTCACTGGCAGACGGACGTAAAGAGCTGGCAGCAGCTACACCTGCACAGTTGGAAGAAACCTGGATACTCCGCCGCGGAGACCAGATCTTCAGCGAAACATCCAAAGCTGTTTTCCTACGTATTACTTATTCCCAGATCGTACACCACAGAGCACAACTGGGCGTATACCTGCGACTGCTGGACATTCCCATCCCTGGTAGTTATGGTCCAAGTGCAGATGAACACTAATCTTTCAGGCTGCTTACTACCGATACGGGCCTCGGTGGTAAGCAGCCTTTTTAAATTTTATATGAGAAAAATTTTGCAGAATGAAAATAATTTATACCTTTGCACTCCCTTACAAAAACAGGGAATGATTCCGTAGCTCAGTTGGTAGAGCAATACACTTTTAATGTATGGGTCCTGGGTTCGAGTCCCAGCGGGATCACAGACAACTTATAAACCTCGCGCTATGCGCGGGGTTTTGTTTTTTAGTTGAGTGTTTAGTTGAGTTCCTTTTATATAACTCCGATTTCTTTCCCGTACTTTATTCAGGTTAATTAGCTTTTACTAAAGCATATTATTTGTTACATAATCCTTAGAGGGCCTGAGTTTTAAACTCTCGTTCTAATTTTCCTTTATTTTTTGGTGTTTTTTTGTCTGTTATTTTTAACAGGCAGTTTTTCTCGGTTGCTTTCTTTTTAGCAATATCAGGGGGCGGTGCCGTGCTTCACGGCATCTTTGTTTGCGGCTTGAAGAAATGGATTGTCATCAATTTTCGTACTGCATTTGTTTGCAGTTTGAAGAAAAGGATCGGTGGTAATGGTTGATGTGGCGGCTGCTTGGAAAATAGGGTCAATAGCGCTTCTCATGCCAGCCGAAGCAGCAGCAATTTGAAAGAATGAGGTGTGTTTAAGTACATCCCCGACGTTAACCCCGGTTGCCAGAATATTTCTTCGATGTATTCAGTAGGTTATTTAGGTTCGCTGGTAATGTCGTTGGTTGAGGTAGCTTTTCAGTTTTCTCAATTCTCTTTAACTCTTTGTAAAATTTCATTTGGAATTTTGATGTTACTAATTTTTTCTTCGAGATCGGAAATCTCACTGCCCTTTTGCTTAAAAGAATTGTTAATTCCTCCAAGTCTCCTTTTCTGCTATTTGCAATGGTTTTTTCTTTTAGAGACCATTTTCTATTTATACATTCAAGTTCAAGTTCCCAATTTTCTTTGAATAAATATACAGTACGAAGTCTGATTAGATCAGTCGCTACTTCTTTATAATTGCTGCGTGTAATATCATATTTATCATGATCAATCTTCTGCCGTATAATCTTCTCCATTGAATGTTCCGTGTCTTTAATTCTATATCATTACATCATCCTAGATGACCTCTAAATCACACTATTTTAAGTTTGTTTTTTGAAAATCGGAATATTTTATATTGCTATATTTTTTAAAAAATCTTTGGCAAAAAAAATGCCAACTTCAATAAATAAATCCTATATTCATATCAGTTAACTTGAAATAACCTGGAAAAGCAGCTTCATTTGATTGGACAAAAAAGTTTTTTATAGCTCAGTTTCTTTTAGTTTGTAACCAGTTTGTATTAACCATTCAATAAGTCCATTAAAGAAATCCAATTGTCGTATCTAAGAAATGTACTGAGTTACGGCTATTGAGGTTTACTCCATATAACGGTTCATATAGATTGTATCTGAAATAAGAAATAAAATCAGGAGACACAGCATCAATTGAGATCCCCAAAGAACCTCATTGAGCAGTTAAATCAAAAATAATATAATTGTTGTTAAGACTGGTTTGTAATACCTGTTAAGCCCTGGGAGGCAGACTCTCATTACATCAAAACGTAAGAGTACTGTATATTGATACTTCAATTATTAACAGTGATAATCTCCAAAGAACAACCGGAAGTCATTATGATCTTTTTCATATTGATCCGGCTTTTAGCGCCGTTAATACTTAATGTAAACCTGTTATGCCTTAAAAAAGTTATACGGATGAATACCAGATAAGAATACTTTCAACATCGATTTAATCCAGTAGCATTGATTAAATTTTTCATTCTTTAGTTCCTAAAATGTTAATCCTTATGAAAAGATTTAAAATGTCATTAGTCATGACGCCGTTTGCTGGTTTATCATGCACCAGACTAAGAAACGCGCTATCAAACAATCCTGGAAAGTTTATTTTCCGGCTAAATTGCCCACGAATATTCTTTTCGCAATAATGACCCTCACTACAGCGGAACAGCTTTAATAAATGATGACCCGCCCGAAGCATTCCTCATTTTTCAAAAAGCCATGTAATAAATGTCTTCTGAGGTTTGGTCATTCCAATTATTTAATCCATACTTGTGCTGATAAATCCTATCGATTTATTAAAGGCGGTTCTCTTTTGTTTCATACCAAATCATGCCCCTTTTTCATGCTTTTTCTCCTTCTTTGAATATATTTTGTATAACTTTTTTGTTACCCACATCTTTTCATCCCAAATTCTTAGTTTAAAAAACCACCGGACTATTGTTGTAAGAAAGCAACATAATAACATCAAATATAATCTCAAAATATGCCACAAATCACCACTTACACTGTGGATGCCGCGAAACGTCGCATCATCACAGTTGAAAACATGGAAGAGTTAGGGATAACACCTAACTTAATTCAGGATTTTTTGAATAAAAAAGTGCCTGAATTAAAAAGGGTTAAAGTAGATCAAAAAGGAGTACCTGTGCTGGATAGTAAAAATCAACAAATCCCGTTATGGCCAGTAGGAGTTTCTATAAACGATCAAAAATTTGGTAATTTCCCTGATCCGAACGCTGCACAAAGAGGATGGATCGGATTTTTCGAAATTGGAGCCCCCTTATTTGAAGAAAGGTCGAATATCATTCCACCCGTTGCGGATGTAATATCTACCAGGACCTATGACAATAGATCTGCTGAGGTACGTCAGTTTTCCGACACTATTGAATTTACTATAGAAAATACCATCTCCTGGACTTTATCAACTACGGGAAGTGCTACTTTTGGCGGATTGGTTGCCGGGGAACTACAAGGACAAATGTCACAGACTATACAGACGATTTTGACAGAGAGTTTGACTAATAGCCTACAAAATCTTACCGGCAATACTACCAAACAAAACCATCATGATCATAATCATAAAGACGATATAGGTACTGAAGATGAATCTGGTGCTGAAAGTAAATCGGAAGTTACTACAAAAACGGATATTGCTTCCACCAATTCAAACATGGTAAGTTTCACAGGAACAGGTACTGCTATCGGTCGTGGAGAGTTACATGCAGAACTAGGGCTTTCTTTGACGGGCACAATTTCTGGTACAGTAACAACATCATGGAATTCAAGTTCTAATGTTTCAGGTAGTATTTCTCCCAACTCCCGCGTTGAAACCACAGCAACACAAAGGCGTCAGGTGAAGCAATTTACCTATGAAATACCCATTACGTTTAGTGGATATATTGCATTGAATTATGACGACTTAGTTCTTCCTATTGCGGATGGGAATGGACCGCCACTTGCCAGTACTAATTATTTAACTCCGTCTAAAGTAATTCCTGTTAATATATCTTATTTGCAGCTCGTAGAGTCAGGTAAATTATACAGAGCAAAAGGAATGGCAGAAACAGTATCAGCTCTGGATGTAATCCATGCTATTTTTGACACTAAGCCGCTTTATAGAGATACTAATCAAAAATTTGGAACAGAGCGTCCTCATAATTTGTAAAATTAATATAACTTATCTAAATACAACAATATGGCATTTCAAGATATTTTCAATTTTGCCCGCAGTTTATCTGGTGGGGGAAGTACAGCAGAAGAGCAACTTTCGGGATTCATACCAAAAAAAGAAAATGAATCAGTCAGTGTCGCGCCTCACGATCCGTTTAAACCTGAACAACCAGTTCAACAAGATCCGAAAATCGTGAGAGAAACTTCTCCACAATCCAATATAGTATTCAACTTCATCAAATCAGTGACGGCTGATATTAACCAATGTAGTAACAGCGTAGAAACATCGATGGCTAATCCTTCGACGGTAGTTGATCCTGGTGCAGGAGTGATGGGTAAAGCCAGAGAGACTTCTGATAAGGTTAAGAATGATACTCCTGTTTCCGATACAGTAGTGACTCCTCCTCCTAAACCTAAGAATGAGAAACCAGAGGCATGGAATCATGATAAATAGGCTAAAAATAAGTATCTAATCAGGTGTTTTTTATCAAAAAAACCGGTGGGTCCTAAAAACCTGATAGATATTCTAAGTTACTAGTTCAGTAGTTTTTTAAAATAAGAATTTTGGATGAAAAAATGTGGATAACAAAAAAATTATGCAGAAGGTATTCAAAGGAGGAGAAGGAGACCGGTGCGTTATATTTTTTTGAACCTGTTTTGCTATAGTGAGGGCCATTAATGCGAAAAGAGTGTTCATGGAAAATTTAGCCGGAAAATGAATTCCCCGGGAAGGCTTTTCCTGACTTCTGTAATCTCAGTCGGATCACTAGAAATTTCAAAGCCTGCGACCAGCGCAGGCTTTATTCATTTACGCTCTTTTTTACTCAATTAAAGCCGCAGATTCTACGCAGCATTTTGACCTCCCGGCATTTTAGAGATGGATGCCACCGCAATAGCGAGATTGCCGGAGCGACAGCCAGAAGTCCCGTGTTGCCGGCGGTTTAAGGTGCAACAGAGTTTTGTGACTATCCTGGATGGTCATAACTGCGTGCTGCAGGCCTGCTAACGCAGGCGTTGCCACAACAAAAACAAATGTGGGCTGACCTTAAAGCGAAAGAAGCTTTGGGGCAGCCCGTTTTTTTTGCAGAGATTCAATCAGAAATATTAAAAGTTCGTCTGTAAGAGGTTTTCTTAATAGGGCATAAGCAACTGACATCTTACCTTTCTGAGCATTACTAATTGACTCATATAAGAAGTTAACGAGATCTGAAAGTACTGACATCGTTACATGCTTGACCAGGGTAGTAACTAGTTCGTCGTCTAAACCGGCATTCTTTAACCAATCAAGGGTATTCGTTTGACAACTTTCGAGTTCTTTTAATTTAGACTTGTCCAAATGGGAGAAGTCAAATGTAGTTTTGGCAAAATCCTGATTTGCTACAAGTGTGCACTGCCTCCTGAAGTAAAAACGTATATTCCTTACCGTTACAACAAATTCATGCGTGCACAAGTCCAGGTATTCCCCCATACGACCGAATTCTGGCATAAAAATGGCTACTGCTCCCGCAAC
Source organism: Chitinophaga flava (assembly GCF_003308995.1). NCBI lineage: Bacteria > Pseudomonadati > Bacteroidota > Chitinophagia > Chitinophagales > Chitinophagaceae > Chitinophaga > Chitinophaga flava. The sequence continues at coordinate 2,607,953 of NZ_QFFJ01000002.1, forward strand.
CTAACCCGTAAATACTGTAGATCATGATAAGATCCCTTGCCGTGTATGTTACCATGTTTATTATCAGTTGCCTGTTGGTTAACTGTAAGAAGTCTGAAACACCCATATCACCACCTATATCCATCACCCTAAACCAATCGGAATTTACGCTCCGTAAGGAACAATCGATGGGTATACGTCTACTTGCAGAAATCAAAAACGCCCAGTCCGGCGAACCACAGGAAGTCACCTGGACTTCCGAAAACCCACGTATAGCCAGTGTAAAGCCAGACGGCACCGTATGGGCCGAAGCTGCCGGCGAAACGTACATTGTGGCCACACTTGTGCATAACAAAGGTACTGCCCGATGCAAGATAATCGTAACAGATGTCAACGACTATAAGTTTCGGCTGATCCTGAAAGATAAAGGCAGCTCCGGCTATACGCTGGCAGATCCATCTGCCTACCTCTCCACCAAAGCGATTGAACGCCGCAAAAAACGTAACATTGCCATTGACGCCACGGATCTTCCTATTTCCACTGCCTACCTGAAAGCGATTGAAGAAGCAGGTGGAAAAATCGTGTCCAAAAGTAAATGGCTCAATACAGTAAGCATAGCCACTTCCGACGTTTTGCTGGTGGACAAGTTTAAGGCGCTGCCATTTGTACAAGATGTGGTGATAGTATGGGAGGGAAGAAGGCAAACTCCTTCCCGTCAGTATACAGATGCTCCGCAAAGCGTGTTCAATCACAGCAGTCAGACTTCATTTGACTATGGCGCGGCATCAAACAATATCCACATCAGCAACGGGCAGGCATTGCACCAGGCTGGGTTTAAAGGTGCCAATATAGACATTGCAGTCATAGATGCCGGCTTTGTAAATCTGAAAGCCAATGCAGCATTCAGCCGTGTAAATATCAAAGGAGCCAGATCCTTCATCTATGAAGACGACAACCCATATGCTACTGATGATCACGGTGTTTGGGTTAGTTCCTGCATGGCAGTGAATATTCCTGGTAAGTACGTAGGCTCCGCACCAGAAGCCAACTACTGGTTCCTCAGAACAGAAGACCAAAGCAGCGAACACCCCATTGAAGAAGACTATTGGGTAGCCGCTGCCGAATTTGCAGATAGCGTAGGTGTAGACATCATCAACTCCTCCTTAACCTATGCTACCGGCTACTATCGGCCTGCAGACAGCTATAAGCAGGAAGACATGGATGGCAAAACAGCATTTGCTACCCGTGGCGCCAATCTAGCCGCCAGGAAAGGTATCCTCATCGTTAACTGCGCTGGCAATGATCGCACCTGGGTTGGTACACCCGCAGATTCTCCGGACGTATTGACTATCGGTTCTGTTGAATCCAACAAAACTCTGGCCCAGCACACCTCCTGGGGCGTGACCGCCGATGGCAGATTTAAGCCGGATGTAATGGCGATGGGCGCCGGAGCAGGCGTAATCAATGCACAAGGCAATGCAGAAGACCGTAGTGGCACCTCCTATGCCAGCCCTATCATCTGCGGCCTCGCCGCCTGCCTGTGGCAAGCCTACCCACAACTGACCAACAAGGAAATCATTGCTGTCATCCGCCAATCAGGCGATCGCGCGGATAAGCCCGAACTGCCATTTGGCTTCGGGGTAGCAGATATGAAAAAGGCTATGGAACTTGCTGATGCACTGGTACATAAAAAGTATCCATAACAACAAGCATAGGAATAGGATGTATGTACAGAGATCTCAGCACCTGTCATCTCTGTATATACATCCTATTTTCCTATGATTGAATAAACCTGTTTTCAATTTCTTTCTTGCTTATATAAAGCAAGTGAGGTATAAATACTTGGTACATGTATCACATTCACCTTGTTCTGAGAGATTTCAAAAGATTAAAAACCTTTTATTGAGTAAAGTTCTTAACGTTAATGCATTTGATAATTATCAGTATGCCTATAATAAACTCTTGAAAGCATTTGAATCGGAATTACAGCGCTATAAGTTATAGAGAATGCCAGATAGTTATTTTTGTATTGGTATAAATCAGTTAATGATATTTGAACTTACAAAACATTGATCCCTGCTTTTGGGTGGCTTTTGAACTTGTTTGCCAACATCGTACACAATCAACATTTAACAAAACAGAAGGCCTCTTATCTGCCCATGTAGAAAATAATATTTCAATTTCAAAATCCAGCCATATCGATTACTACATACTAAACGAATGCAAAATAGTTGCAGAAGTGTCAATTATTTTTGACTAAACTATCCAATTTGAATATGAAAACAAAACTCACCGTGCTACCTGTAATGGTAACATTGACAATTTCATTAGGCTTTCTTCACTCGAAAAGTTCCGCTAATGTAAAAAATAGCAATATTTCGATTATTGACTCTGATAATGATGGTATACCGGATGATAAAGATGATTGTCCTTATACACCAATAGGTACCATCGTAGATTCTCACGGTTGCCCTATTCTTTTAGAAAACATTTTGGCTATTGACTCTGACGGTGATGGAGTTACTGATGATAGGGATAAATGTCCTGATACACCAAGAAATATTATCGTAGATGCTGATGGTTGCCCCATTCCTCCACTAAATATTTCCACTATTGACTCTGATGGCGATGGTGTAACTGACGATAGGGATAAATGTCCTGATACACCAAGAAATGTTATCGTAGATGCTGATGGTTGCCCCATTCCTCCACTAAAATAAAATACCTTTATCAAGAAAGGATCATGGACAATTAACCGCCTGGTGGAATATTTTAATGAGGAATATTCAAAGTAAATAAATTATTATGGATGAAGTAATAGAAAAATATCGGGAGATTTTATAGAGGTTCCACTGATTGGTATGTCAGATGAGTCCGCAGTTGTCCGTGGCCATAAGAGCGGACAATGCGCTCTCTCCAACTTTTTCATTTAGCACCGGCGACGTCGCCATTCAACTGATTGGGGCATTTCATAGCTACAATCTTTCTGTATCCGTCGGGTAGGAGCTTTTTTCTTCATAACAGATGGCATCGGCCAGTGTGAGGATCTGGTTGGAATGTACTGGTTGTCGTTGCAGAGGATGGGGTTGCGTTGGATGTACTCTCATATGCACCTGTGGTTTTTATAAGTGTAATTTGATGCAGATGATAGTCGGGTAATGGATAGGTAAACCCTGGTAGGGAGATATTTATTATTTCGCCATATTTATCATTTATTCATTGAAACTGAATAGTGGGGTAGTAAATAACAAACTTGATTTTTGACTATTTATTGATTCGTTTGATAATTTCTGTTTAAGATCTTATCTTCTCAAAGCAATTCAACGCTTATCAAATCACTTCAAATAATCGGGGTCTGATTCGGGGGCTAGTTTTATTTGGGAATTTGTAACTAGTTGATGTTTATAAAAAAGTGCATAATAATTCGAGTCCCCGCGGGATCACAGAAGTTTTACAAACCTCGCGCTAGTCGCGGGGTTTTGTTTTTTAGTTGAGTTCCTTTTGTATAACCCCGATTTCTTTCCCATACTTTGTACAGGTTAAGCACCATAAGGTTCACAACAGCGGCGCGGACCGATATTTTGTTGGCAGGAAAATCCTGATCTGATATAAAAAAACTGCAAAACCTGTATGCAGGTTTTGCAGTTGCTGAGATATGTTACGCTATTATGAGGCTTCTTATGACCCAATAAAAAACGAAAGAAACAATAGGAATCATACTTTGCGACGGTATCTGAAGCTATTGAGCAAAACGATCTTAACTGCGGGGGGCTTTTTTACTTTGCGGGAAAAATATATTTTTTGGCCCGCCTCCGACCTGAACAGATGATCGTATGCGACCTTAGTTCCAGGTTTGTCCCAGTGCAGATCCGCCACTAGCTATGCCTGCACCGATCCAGCCACCTGAAGCACCACCGAGATCAGCAAGTGCTACTCTCACGAGTGGTTGCCAGTTGGCCTTTAACCAGCCCCAAAAGCCTCTTGCTGCGGGGTTGTTCACGGCGACCATGAAGCGTGCTTCGTTAGGGTTGCTGCCAGCTGGATTGCCATCATAATATTGATTGGTCCAGAATAATACGGAGTAACGGCCTACAGATGCCGCTTCCAGGACATACTGTGCATCCACCTTTGGCAGACGGGGATCTGACAACACATCTTTCTCAAAGGTTACAATACGCTGTTTGTAAGTATCCCAGGTATCGGTGGTGTCATGCTGGTTAACAGTAGCCACCAGCTTCGTCATGTAAGCTTTTCCTTCAACGGACAACTTTGCTTGTGCAATCGTGTTGATCAAATTATTTGCAGCATCTGCTTTTAGTTCATCCGAAGTAATGTTGGCACTCTGCTGATCAGGAATAACAGTACCAGGATAGTTCCTGTTCGCAAAGCTTACATAGGCAACGTACAAACGCGGAAAGGTTTGATCTTTACTGTTCCATGATATATCCTTTGTTGCGAGCAGGCTTTGGTTGTGGATGTAACCGATTTTGTCATAGGGATTGGCAGGATTGGCAGCGTCATCTATAACAGCAGCAACACGCTGTTGCGAAGCAGAAACAATTTTGGAGGCTACATCCTGTTCTGCTGCTTTCTTCTGGCATGAGGATAGCGTGGCCAGCGCCAGTGCGCAGGCAAAGAGTAATTTTTTCATTTTGATTTTGGTTTAATTATAATGATACAGATTTTGAGTGCATCTCAGGACCCAATGTCGTCCTGTATTGATTTCTACAGCATATCATTAATAACAGGGTCATAAGAGAAAATACTTACAGTAATTTTCATGATTAGCCTCTCAGGCCTGTAAAATTCTTGCAGATGGCTGATGGTTAACGGCTGATAGGATAGAAGAATTGTTGGGTTGCATGTGAAACGAGACTTGTTTTTAACGTAAAAAATCATTAATAGTAAATCCGATCAATGGGGTTGGGTTATCCTTACGGCTACAATGAGTTTGATGGTTAATGAACTAATATCCTTTATGAAGATAACTTTTTTGAATGAATAAATAATTTTTTAAATCCTTTAAATTATTCACTGCATTAACTTTGCAGAGGGTTCTATTTATTAATACAAGCGTTGGTATTTAGATTTAAAATAGTGTATATGGCTGATAGAATCCTCACAACATAAGTTTTGCAGTAATGGATGCTATTATTTCTGTTGTATCATTTTTTTATTTCTGAAAGGAACATTCTTCAGGCGACTTGCGACACAATCAGTTCATAAGAACGTCACGTCGAAAATGAGTTGCTTCGACATTACAACCTATTAAAGAAGCACGGAGCAACTGTTGCACCATGAATAAATGCACAGACTTTCACAATGGAAAATTCAAAGAAAAGGTCGATAAGATAAGCCTCAGTTTAGTACAGAAGCTGGTAAAAAAATCCGTATTTGCTTTACCGAACGACCTTTAATTAATAAATGAATATATTAATGCTATGGAAAAGGAAAATATAGTTTCTATATGGTTGGGCAAGTTTGATAGTCAAATTGAATTTGAAAAATTTCTTGCAGAAGAATATAATGAAGATGGAGATATGACTTCCCATTTCGGGAAGTCATTTAATATTGATTTTATTGACAATCAATTTCAAGAGGTGATTTTTTTAGACCAATCCTCTGGTACTATTCAAAATTTAATTACGTCATTATCATACTCTGAAACATTTGTGCATAAATTTGAATCAGTACCTATTGAAAAATATAATTGTATTGTAGCATTGTACAACTTTGAATATGTTTGGTCGATCGAAATAGCAAAAATTAAGCCCCCTTTGGATTTTATTGGTAATTTCACATATAGGAGTTAATTAGGCACAAGTAGAAAATATATTACTTTTCAGCGGAAAAGAAGGTACAAGAAGTAATTAAAGAATTTAAAATATGGTTTAGTAGGCTAAATATAGCTGCTTTTCAAAATAGAGGGCGTACCTCCGCGGGGTTTTGTTTTTTAGTTGAGCGTTAAGCCTATGCTTTAGTTTTAATGAATTATTCATTTTAATACCCAGTAAACCCATTTATCTATGACAGACACTATCTTGAAAAAATTAAAACCCGGCATGAATAAAGCCCCAGTATCACGCTAAAAATTTGCCTTATGAAGACACTATTTTTTGTTGTTTTGTTCCTATTACCAGCTATGTTAATGGCCCAATCAATACCTGACAAGGCTGCTAAAGCGGATAACTATACCATTCTGCGTCTGCTGATGATCAACCAGCAGAACGAAATTTTACTCGCTAAATACAAAACCGGCTGGCTCACCCCTTCTTTACGCTACAATGAAAACCAAAGCATCAAAGGAGCATTGGACAGTCTGGCCAGGGAATTCGGCTATGAAATTGCTGCTCCGCAACTGCGTGCCATGGTGACATTCCTGTTCGACTTCAAACCTGTTGTTTCCGTTCGTACGCATTATGCTGCGCATATCTCCGCCGGCAAGCTGAAATTGCCGGAAGATATAGCAGAAGCAAAATGGGTATCACGGAAAGAAGCAGAAAAGCTAATGTCATTACCGGAAACGCAGGCCGTAGATGCGATCAAGACTACCACCATGCAGATATTGAATCACCCGGAGACTATCTGGGGCGGCTCTTTCCTGGTACCGAAAACCAGTACCACCTGTAAAATGACCGAGCCTTTTTACCCGATTGGCATGAGCAAATAAAACTTATCTAGTCATAGTCAGGAGTGAGCAAAAAAAACGCTTTTGGCATATCTACGTTCATCTTAACCAAAGCGGGGCATCCGGACAACCCGGATGCCCCGCTTTATTTTAAAGTGAGCTTATTTGCTATACTCATAGGTGATATTTCCATTGCTGTTAACCGGTTGTTGATTGCCGGTGCCGTAAATGGTGCTCGTGAAAGCTACATTTACCGGGCGGTTACCGGTATTATACTCATAGGTATTTTTTTGTACCGTAACAACAGAATCCTGTTTGCCATTGAGGTTCACATACTGCACCTTTTTTGTCTCCAGCACATTTTGATCGCTGAATACTTTATGTACCTCGCTCATCAGCAGATAACGCAGCAGTGGATGAGTGATATAGGTAGCATGCTGATCGAAACCGGCTACAGACAATTGAGAAATTACTTTGGAACCGTCGGTAACGGTTTCCTGATGAATATTTTTTTGTTCGTAGGCATAGGTAGCGATGAACTTCAGATTGGTACCGCCGCCGGTGGTAGTAGTGATGGTAGCCAGGTTACCGCTAACGTCGTAGGTGTATTGTTCATCTTTCAATAGTTTACCAGTGAGCTGCTCGTAGCTTGTTTTTCGGGAGATATTTCCTTTGGTGTCCCACTCAAATTTGGTGTTGCCAGAGAGCTTAAATTTGCCGGGTGACAGGATGTCTGAAGAATAATTCAGCATTTTTTCCAGTTTGCCGTTGTTGTCGTATATAACGGAGTCTTTTTCTGTTAACAGATTACCGGCATATTGGGTAATAACAACAGGTTGCAGTTGCTGGTTGTAACTGATCAGCTGAATAAGGCCGTCGGTGCCGCCTGTATTAATGCGTGTCAGCAGACCTGGCTTGGGAGCAGGTATCGTAACAGGTGGTTTTTTGCCGGCATCGGTGCCGCCGTCTCCATCAGGAAAAGATACCTTATTGCAAGCCGATGCTGCCAACAAGGTTGTGCCCAATAAGGCTACAGACAGTCTGGAGGAATTCGTTTTTCGCTCCGTGTTGCGATGTTTCATAAAATTGTTGTTTAGGTTTTTTACTGAAGACAAATGGTTTGTTATATGACAATGGCACAGTACAAAACAGGGAGCGTGTTGTCCGCTGTTATTGGTTTCCGGTTTACTGGTGCAAAGAAAATGAGAATAGTTACCCGGCTATATGAATTTTGATCATCTTACCAGAATTGATGACTAAAGTGCAAAAATGCTATATGATCTGTAGTAAAAAGGGGGCTGTATATCGCCGGAATCGCGTTTGATTTGGCTTTTTTTTATTTTTTTGCATTAAAATTGATTGATGCCTAAGCCATTCTTTTTGACAAAAACCTGGCCTGTCATCCTCATTATCTGGGCAATGGATATGGTACTCACCTCGTTCCAGGTCCGTATGCAGGGGCTTCCGGACGGGGAGGCGCTTCAGTTGGGGCTGATGGAATCATTTCCGGGTGTATTGTGCGCTATTTTACTCTGTTACTGGCTGCTCCCATTCTTTATGAAGCATCGGAGAATGTTCCTGTTTGCATTGCTGGCCGTTGTGATCTGTCTGATTACCAGTCTGATTACCGTGTATTTGAGTTTACCGACGTTGTGCAACAGTGCCAGAAAAGTAATGGCAGACCCGCAGTTATGCGGCTTGCAAACCATGTTTCCCGGGCACTTTATCGGACTGCTTTTTACCAGTGGCACCATTTGTGGCATCCGTTTTTACCAGGAATACGCAAAAACCCTGATTGATCACGAACAGCTGCGTACCACCCACCTGGAGGCAGAACTGACCTTGCTGCGCGGACAGCTGGACCCGCACAGTATGTTCAATATGATGAACAGCATCCATGTACTGATAGAAAGAGATGCCAGTCAGGCGGCAGACATGGTACTGGAATTTTCCGATATATTGCGGTATCAGCTTTATGACGCTTCCAAACCCGCCATACCGTTGCAGCAGGAGGTTACCTACCTTCAGAACTATGTGAATGTAGAAAATAAACGACGCTGCCATGAGCTGGAAGTAACCTGCAACTGGGAACCACAGTTGCCGCTCTGTTATATTTCGCCGCTGATCCTGACACCTTTTGTGGAGAATGCCTACAAGCATGTGTCCCAGTTTACGGATCAGCCTAACTTTATTCGTATAGATCTTTTTCTGGAAGGGGATACCCTGTTTTTTGTGGTCAAAAACAGCAAGGAACCCAGTTTGGATACACCCAACGCGATGCCCCGCCACAAAGGCATAGGATTGGTCAATGTGCAGAAAAGACTGGCTCTCCTTTACCCGGACCAGCATTGTCTCTCCATAGAAGAAACAGCAGACCTGTTTGTTGTTTACCTGGAAATTAAAATCAATGTTCTCCAATAAAAAACTGCTGTATGGAAATTAAATGTATCATCGTTGATGACGAAGCATTGGCAAGGGAAGGAATAAAAAAGTATATCAAAACATTTGACTTCCTGTCATTGATTGCAACCTGCAATAATGTGGCATCAGCACGGGAAACGCTGGAGACCACCCCGGTAGACCTGATGTTTCTCGATATTAATATGCCCAAAGTGAGCGGGCTGCATCTACTGGAAACATTATCCAACCCGCCAATGACGATTCTGGTGACCGCTTACCCGGACTATGCCCTGGATGGTTTTCGGCTCAATGTGCTGGACTATCTGCTAAAGCCACTTTCTCTGCAACGGTTCACTCAGGCGATACTGAAAGCAAAGGACTATTTTTGCCTGCAGCAACCGCCGGCAGCCGCGCTTAATCCCCCTGTGTTGGATTACATCTTTGTAAAACACAAACAGGTATACGAAAAAGTGATGCTGTCCGACATTCTTTTCGTGGAAAGTATGCAGAACTATGTGCTCATTCAAACCATCCATACTAAAATCGTCGCATACCTGACCTTTAAAAATGTGGAACAACAACTGCCAGCAGATAGTTTCCTGAGAATACATAAATCCTATATTGTCAACCTTCACCAGGTAAGCAAACTCGATAGTAATATGGTGCAGGTTGGCGGACATACGCTACCGGTGAGCCGTAGCCAGCGCGAATTACTGATGCAGGTGGTTAATAAACGGTTGTTGAGCAAATAGAGAGTTGGATTTTAGGATTGCAAAAAACAACTCTGCCCGTACGGTCATGATATATCCAGTTCCAGCTGATTCTTTACCAGTTCAAAATACCTGCCTTTATTGGCTATCAGGGTTTCATGATTGCCGGTTTCTACTACGGTTCCGTGCTTTAGTACATAGATCTGGTCTGCCTCTCTGACGGTGCTTAAACGGTGAGCGATGATGATCATGGTTTTACCTTTGAAGTAGTCCAGGATATTCCGCATCAGCAGTTTTTCATTCGTGGAGTCAAGGGCGCTGGTGGCTTCATCAAAGAAGATAAAATCTGGATTTTTATAGATAGCTCTTGCGATCAGTATTCTTTGTTTTTGCCCACTGCTTAGCGCTATCCCTGAACCTCCAATTTTGGTATGTTGTTTTAGTGGCAATTGGTCCACGAATTCTTCAGAAAGAGATAGTCTCAATGCCAGGGCTAGCTGGGCTTCATTGGCTGATTCATCAGACATGGTGATATTTCTGGCTACGGTGTCGGAAAAAATGAACCCTTCCTGTAATACTACTCCGCAGGCGGTACGCCATTGCACAGGATCAAAAGAAGATAGGTTTGCATCGTTGATAGTGATCGCACCTTTGCCCGGATTGTAAAACCTGAGCAGCAGCTTCAGCAGGGTTGATTTACCACTGCCGCTGGCTCCTACTATGGCTGTGAGACTCCCGGGAGCAATGTCCAGGGAGATACCCGATAGGGCAAACCCGGACGCATTCCCGGTATAGGAAAAATAGACATCTGAAAATTGAATGCTGCCTTTTAGATGTTCTTTCAGATTGGGGGCGGAGAGTACCTTGTTATCATATTCCTCTGTTTCAGTGTTGAATTTCCGGGAGTCAGTAAGCCTTTCCAGGCTGATTTTTGCCTCTTGGGAAGACAACAGAAAATCCAATAAATTTTCGATGGGCGAGTTCATCTGGGCAATAATAAATGTGATACTCATCAATCCGCCAATGCTCAGCTCCCCGTTTACCACCGCATAGGCTGCGAGCAGTGATATGAGAATGTTTTTCGTCTGTGAAAAAAAAATGCTTCCCATCAGCTGGAACTGTGAAATTTTCAGAATTTTCACATTTATTTTGTATAATTCTACCTGTAGTCTGTTCCAGGAGTTGACCCGAAATACATTGCTGTCAAACACTTTCACATCATAAATCCCATTGATAGACTCAACAAGGGAAGTCTGACTTTCACTCAGCATTTCGAAACGCTGGTAATCCAATCTTTTTCTATTCTTTAAAAAAGAAACGATCCAGATAATTGCTATGAAAGAACCCAACATAAAGATCCCGAGGATCTTAAGGTTGAAGAGTCCCAGTACAATGGTGTAAATGAGCAACGACACAATTGACAGCATCGTTGTGAAATAACCGGAGGTAAGAAAAGCTTCTATCTTGTCATGATCTGCAATTCTTTGTGTGATATCCCCGATTTTACGGGAGTCGAAAAAGGACACCGGTAGTTTCATCAGTCTTGTAAGATAATCTGATAACAGCCGCTGTATAATTCTGGTGTTCAGGAAGAGCAGTTGCCATCCTCTCAGGATACGGGCGGTAAGACTGACCATAAAGATGCCCAGCTGAGATAGGATCACGAGATTGATCACTGCCGTATTTTTCGGAATAACCCCTGCATCAAAAAGTTTTCTTGTTAGGAAAGGGAAGCTGAGTGCAACGGATGCTTCCAGTAGGATGCACAACATGATAGTCCATATTCTTTTCTTCTCATTGCTGACATACCTAAACAGCTCTATCAATGATTTGTTGTTTTCAGCTACAGGAGAGGTAGTATGAAAAGTTTCTGTCGGCTGAAAGATCATCGCATACCCAGACCCCGAAGCATTTTGTATCCAGTTGGCCAGGAATTTTTCATAGTCAATTTTGATCAGGCCCCGCGCGGGGTCTGCAATGGTGATGCCTTTTGCCGGCACTGTCAGGTCCTGCGGGGGCAGGACCACAAAGTGGTTCTGGTTCCAATGCAGAATGCAAGGTAAAGGAACCGACCGGAATAGGTCATCAGTGCTTATTCTGACAGCTTTTGCAGATAAGCCGATGTGCGCGGCACTCTGCTTTAGTGCATTGAAGTTTACACCCAGTTTATTCTTATAAACATATTGCTGAAAATAAGATAATGGGTAGTTTTTGCCAAAATGACTGGCTATCATCTTTATACAGGTAATTCCACAGTCGCTGGAGTCCAGTTGCCTGTATGTCCTGAATTTATTCTTCAATATATTAAACATTACAGGCGGTTTAACTCATCTGCATTACTTCCTTTTCTATCTTTTCTCCCCTTGAGGGTAGTTTTACCAAATTTGTAACTGGCACTGACCCGGAAGGTCCTTGTATCAAAGTTTTGAAGGAATGAACTATTTATATTTCCAAAAAGTGTTTTGGTTGAAGAGATTTTTCCGTTCGTAATATCCAGGAAGTTTAATGTCAGCAATATTTTGCTGGCGAAGAGCTTTGAGAGCGTAAAATCAATATTGTACGTTTTCTGAAGGTCGTACAGCCCACGGAAACCGGGAGATTGATAATTTACAAACAGCTCACAATTGATGTTGTGTTTTTTGGAAATTTCGAAGGCATTGACCAACTGTAACTGATAAGAAATCTGGTGTTTATTTAGAACAACCCCGTAAATGTCGGATTGTAATACCTGATTGTACAAACTGTTGGAAGTGGATAATTCCCAGAAGGGAGTCAGGGATTTCCTGTAGTATAAGGAGATTCCGTAAGTATGTTCTTTATCAAGATTTAATCTGTTGTAGATAAATTGTTGATACGTATCATCCTGGTGGGGGATCTGCATAAACGGATGTTCTGTTAAAATACCAAACAGCGTCAATGAAAGCATTCTTTTATAGGTAAAGCTTAGCTCCATATTATGTGAAAAGGAGGGCTGGAGCGAGGGGTTGCCTTCTGCATATACAAACGGGTTGATGTAGAACCTGAATGGGTTCATGTCGTAGAAGCTGGGTCGTTTGATCCTATAACTATAAGAGGCCTGGTATACAACATTTTTTTTCGGGAGAGACAGTGCAGCGGAAGGAAACAGTTTAAAATAGGTATTACTTGTATCACTGGTATAATGAATATTTTCACCCCTTAATCCCAGTTGAGCTTCAACCCCTGATCGAAATGTTCGCTGGTAATTGAGATAAAGGGCACTGTTGTCTTCTGTATATTTGAAATGATTGCTTCTCCTGGTGTCGGGAATATAATCCAATTTGGTATCATCGTAATTAAGGAAAAGTACATCATTGTTAGTGCGGATAGTACTGAACTTGCTGCCGAAGCTAAGGCTGGAAGAGGGCGATAACCTGAGCAGATAATCTGCTTTAAATGATCCGATATTAATGTTGCGTGGCGTGAAGCTCAAAAAGTCTTGCTTGTTATTATATACTTTTTCATATCCATCAAAATAGGTCGTAACTGTTTTTGTATCCTGTGTTTCATGAAATGTGGTGTAGTCAACATCAAAAGTCAGTTCATTCGACTTTTTGCCGGTCAGTATTTTCGTATATAGGTTGATGTTATATGTCTGATTTTTGGAGTAAACCCCATTGTCTGTATACAGGATGGAATCGATGTGGGATGAAGGTCTGGAAACCAGTGAGGTACTTTTTAGCATCATATCATCTGTCACAAGGGTTCCATTGACTGTTATGCCAGCCATTACCTTTTTGCTGAAATTATAGTCATATACAACTTTAAAAGCGTTGTTGCTGGTGGTGCGGTTCCGGATCATTTCCTGGTCCCAGAAAATGATCTTGTTTTTCACATTGTAATAATTCTCCAGTTCTTCTTTTCGGTAGTATTTACCGGTTTTAGTATTCAGACTTATATAGAGAAAGGAAGATTTCGATCGGATGTTCATATCTCCGGAGATGTTGAACTTAGGTAATCGGGTCTGGTCATAGGCTATTTTTACATTATAAAAAGTGCCGATGGATTCATCTTTTTTTAACTTGATATTGATGATGCCAGCTGTTCCTTCGGCATCATACCTGGCAGGCGGGGTGGTGATAATCTCAATATGCTGAATGCTGGATACAGGAATCGTTTGAAGATAATTCATCAGCTCTCCGCCTGTAAGTTTAAACGGTTTATCATTGATGTATAGTTGTGCTCCTGCTACTCCCCGAATACTGATTTCCCCTTCTGGGTTCAGCGTTGTAAAAGGAAGCCTGTTGAGAATTTCCTGTGCGGAAAGGTTTTTGGTGGAGATATTGGCCTGTGGGTTAAAGATCAGGCGGTCTATCTTTCTTTCCAGCACAGGCTTGTCGCCAATAATGGTGATGGTTGCCAGTTCTTTGGTTTTGGGAGAGAGTGTCAGGGTGCCAATATCCAGCTGGCCGTTGTGATCCACCGTGACCATATCCGGAAACCTGGCATAACTGTCTGTTGATTCGGCAATGATAAAATAGGAGCCTGTTTGGCTTACTGTTAAGGAAAAGCCGCCGAGAGAGTCCGTCAGCCCAAACTGACGGACTGTGGAATCTCTGGTACTGATCGCAAAAATATTAATATTGCCTGGCGGACTTTTTAAGTTGGATGCTTCCTTCACTTTTCCAATGATAGTCAATCTGACTATGTTCTGGTTATAGGAGGTCAGCGAACAAAGGATGATTACTAATATTAACAGCGTTTTTTTCATAATGGAAAGAGTTGATCCTTCCTGTTTTCATGCACGACACGTGGAAAACAGCATTCAGCTATGGGAGCTACTATAAATTTGTGATTTTTCCTGGACAATTATGGAGGAAGAACAGATAAGGGCACCGAAGAATAGGTTGGCCAATACGCTGTTCAGGAAAAAAGGTAGTCCTTCATAAAGGGTAAGTGTATATGCAGTCAAGGTTCTTTCCGGGTGTAGCCCCTGGTACATTATCCATACCATGGAGTTGGACAGCAGGAAATAAATAACTGATCCGGCTATAGCTGTCGGAAAAAAGCGCTTTGTTCCTTGTAGCAGGGTGGAGGTTAGTACTGGAGTGAGTACCAGCAGGAGGTAGTTCAGCAGCTGTCCTTCATAAATGCCCGGAATTGCCGACAATCCTGCATAATATAACCCATGATACAAGAGGTCTGAAGCAATTAAAGAAAAAGCAGCCACCCCATATGCGAGAAATTTGTTCCGGAATACTACAGGAAGAAACAGGAACATGGCGATCTGTGGAGCAAATCCGGGGAGCCGGTAGGGAATAATTCTATATAGCATAGCAATTATGCTGATGATGATCAGGATGGAATAATTTCCTTTTTTCATAACATTTTATTTCGGTGATGGCGGCTTATTGGTTAATACTATTGAAGGATGCGGGTTGCAACTGTTTGATTTGTTCTGCGACATCATTCCAGAGTTGTATCCTGCTTTGAAGCGATTTAATGACGGCCTCCTCTGCTTCCTGCCATTTCTGGGGGTCATTGCCACAGAGGGAGCTGGTCATTTCCACTGCAAGATGGGAGTGATGGCCACCATCTACTTCAATATGACGTTCCAGATAATATCTGAAAACAGAGATGCCATGGGTATTGTAATCGTTACTGATGTCATTCACGATTGAGAGGAACATGTCAGGGATGAGGTCTTCCCGGCCAAAGGTGAACACAGCTGCCTGGATGTGTGGTTTGTTGGTGTTGATGGTAGCAAAGGTATTTCTGACAAAGTCTCTGGCTCCAGCTGGTGCATTACTCCTGCTGAAAGCTGTTTCGAGATCTCCGGTGGTTTTCAGTATATCCAGAAACTGTAGTACAGGGGTGGTGTCTGCGTTGCTTTGCTGCATAGCATCGAGGTATAGCTCAAAGTGGCTTGCCCGCTTGCCATGCATGTCAATATCGGATTCTTCACCAGTCACGATTTCGTTGATTAAGTAGCGGGTGTTGGCATCACCGGTTACCATCCAAGGAACTGTTACGCAGGTAAGGTTGCGTTGGAGGGCTTTCAATAATGACATAAAATCCCAAACGGCAAAAACGTGACTTTCCATAAACAGCCTGATACAGTTAATATCCCTGATATGTTTGTATACATCGTGGTTGACGATCTGTCTTTTATAGACGTCGATGTTGGCAGATAAGGTATCTAAGAATTTGTTTTCCATTTTTTGGGAATTTATTGTTCGATGACTAAATCGAGAGATATCGGTAATTGAAAGCAAACTTCATTATAGGAGAAGTTCAGCGTGTAGCCGTATATGTTACCTATAGGCACGGTAGTAGGCTCTTTTTCGGTTACTACTCTCCACCAGTTGGACTTAAATTGCTCGGAAGTGAAGGATAGTTCAGCCATCTTTTGCTGGATCTCTCCATATATTGATTCCAGGTTTACAGGAAAGAACTGCATTTCCACACCCGAAGTATCCCCGGTAATTTCCGTGATAGGTATATCGTCTGCAGAACCGTATCTGGAGCAATACAGGAGTGCCAGTTCCCTCAGTGCAGGGTTAAATTTTCCGACAGACAGGTGATCAACGCCAATGTCCTGTATTTCCTGGGCAAAGGCAGGCGTTTCGTCCATGGTTAATCCTCTTTCTACATCAAATTCGTAATAGATGGCAAAGTCTTCTTCCTCTTTTATCCTGGGCTTCAGCTCCATTTTATCCCATGCGGCATCTTTTACCAGCATGAAGTTAGATACTGCTATGGCCGATCCTACATTGCCCATAGAGGGTTTGTTACGTTTCAGGAAGTCTACTATAGTCAGGGCTTCTTCACGGGTTTCGGAAGGGTACCCTACTATGAAGTTCAGGGAATTGGTGATCCCGTTGATAGACGACCATTTGAGCAGGTCTTCCGCATAATCCAGGTCAGTGAATTTGTTCATGGCCGCCTGGATTCTGTCGGTAACGCTGTCGAGTCCCCAGATAAGTCGTTTACATCCACCCGCACTGAGCTTTTCAAAGGTTTCCTGTTTCCATGCCTTGTGTAGTCTGCCAAAAATCATCCAGTTGATATCCACCTTCATTTCTTTCAGGGCAGTAGCCAGTTCTTCGCCAAATTTTGGGACAAGGTCTTCGTCAACAAAATAAAAGTGCCTGCTGCCATATTTCTCGGAAATTACTTTCAGGTGGTTAGCAGCGGCTGTTGCATCGCCGTAGCGGTAATCTCCATATGTTTTGTAGTGATTGCAATAAAAACATTTGGCATAACTACAGCCGATCGTTAATTCAAAAGGAAGTAATCTTTCAGGCGCAAGATAGTCATCGAGCGGAAGGTCGCTGAAGTCCGGACATAGGTCAGAGAACTTGTCTGGCATGGTGAATGGTTTGTTTGCAAGTGCATCCAGCATGTCGCAGAATTTCGCGGCGTTGGCGAATGGAAAATAGGAATCAAATATTTTTGAGAATACAGGATGGTTAGGGAGTTCATGTTTCAGACGGGTTACCATTCCTCCTCCTGCAACCATCAGGCCATTCCATGTTTTACGCAGGTAGTTGGCGAGGGTAAAACCAGGGATCAACTGTTCGTCCATGGAGAAGGTGATAGCAATAGCATCCGGTTTAAATGAATTTATTTCCTCATCAATCCACGCAGGAAACATGTCCAGGAAAGGGTTTTCAGCCTTGTCTTCACAGGCTTCGAGTATTTCAGCGCTTCTGCTGACACCATACTTCATTCTGAATCTGGATATGCCAATGTCGGTAAACCCGTAGTTGGATGAAAACAGTTCCAGTGATTCTTCCAGTATTTTCAATGCAAATTTGTACTTCCCGAAATCATAAAACTGTTCACCATTGAATATTTTAAGTGCGAGTTCAATATTGTCAATAATGTACTGGGACCGTATCAATGCAGAGGATTTTCGTGCAAACAGTACCAGTTCTCCATTGGTGAATTCGTTTTTTTGCTTGTACAGATCAATTTCTTCTCTTAGTTTTAACTGTGCCTTTTCCAGCGTAGACCGGTTCAGCACATGCAGATAAAACTTTAGATTTAAATCGATGATTTTACAGTGATGGCCTCTTCTCGTTAATTCTTGTTTTACAAGTGGCAAGGCTAGGTGCGGCATAAATGCTCTCACCTGAGGAGGGTAGATGAGTAAAATGTTCATAAGATCTGATTTTTGAAGAGATTTATCAACCATTTATTACCAAAAAGTTCATCGTATATCGTGTTTTCTTCTTCATGCAGGTTAATAAGTGTTGATTTGTATTGCTGTATGTATAGGTCGTAAGAGGCCTCTGGAAGCGTAGCGCTGTTGTTTTGCAGGTCAAACCACCATTGTATATGCCGCTGTGCATTTTCGAGCGATTTGTTGATAATACTGGCGCTGATTTCGAAGGAAGACCTGATACCCAGGAAATTGTTGGAATTAGTATCTGTATATATTGGAGAATCTACGTTTTCCTTTATCTCCCTGATATGGGAAAGCGTATCTGTAGTGAGATGCCCGTTGTCCCTGAATCCCAAAATGATACTAAAAGTGCGCGCATCCAGTTTGAAGTTGAGATTCATGGATAAGGCGGGCACTAAAGGGTTGTGTGGGAAAGCAAGACAGGCAACAATATTAGAGGCGTATTTATAAGAACCCTGTAGTACGAACCAGTTAAAGGTTCCGTATTTGTCTGAGCTCCACCGGTAGTAATTATAAACAACGGGGTAGTAGTCATTATCGAGTTCCACCATTTTTCCGTCATTCATATGTGATGCAAGATCATAACCATAGTCTGCCAGCAGGGGCAGCAGGGTCTGTTCATATAGAGATATTGAACCACTGATAAAGGTATCAGCATGTTGTTGAATATCATCTAAATCTCTTTTTGCATCCATATCATACTTATTTTTTGCTGATCAATTGAACCTATATCTTTAAAATCACCACATTTTTTAAATCCCAGTTTCTTATGAAATCTGATACTTGCTTTGTTCAGGGAGGAAATATTTACCAGGATATTTTTGTATCCTTTTTTCTGCAGTTCGTTGTGTAATCGCGTAAACAATTCGCTGCCATAACCCTTGCCGGTATATCCGGGTGAAAGGAAGTAAGTTAGTTTGATGGTATGTCTGAATAGTATTTCATGCCTGAAGGGGTAAGCAATGCCAAATCCAACTATTGCTTTCTTATCTTTAATAATAAATCCTGCATACTTTATTCCGTATGCAACCAGCTCTGCTGCTTCTTCATCAGACATTTCCTGTCCGGAAAAAGTAAATGCACTGTTATTAACGTAATGATTATAGATTCTTTTTACAGCGCTGGAATGGGATGTCTTAATTTGGGTGATCATTATTATGTTTTTTAGAAACTACCTCACCTGATTAACATTTATTTGTCCATATCGCCAGGTTGCTGTCCTAAGTAGCCCCTGTTGTCGATCTGTGTAGACGAAACGGTAGTAGTGGCAGTTCCACCGATTAATAATTCAGCTTCAGCGTCTCCGATTTCAGAGAATCTAAAGAAACCATTATCTGTTGCAATACCATCAGGCTGTAACACACCTCTGCGTGTTTGATTGCCTACTGATAGTTCAACTTCTTTATTGAAAATTGCTCCGGTATGGATTCCTAAAACCGGAACAGAGATATTTCCATTACTAATTTTGGCATTGAAAATTGCTTGTTTCATGATATTTGATTTTAAATTGTTATGACTTAATCACTTAAATGCTAATCCTGTGAGGTAGTTACAGCGTTAATGTGATGCCTTTTTATTCATGCAGATGTTGTTTTATAGGCTGAGGGATAGTATGTGTTGGATAGTTTGAGAGTTTTTTTAAGATGAGTAATATCGAACATCTTATTGGGGTCTTCTGTATATTAAAGGTTGAACACATGGTGGACAAACAAATAATTTTATACCAATTGACCTACTACCAAATTTTTGAATAATTATTGAATTATGCAACGTAGAAATTACTGTATTTGTGGGGTATAAACAGGGTTTTTCTGCGGGAAACCGCAATTAGTCATTTTTTCTGCGAAAGAGGCTGTCAGTTTCACATTTCCCTGATCGGAAGATAGAACAGGAAGTAGCGCAGACTCCATTTTCATAGGCAAACCTGACTATATCAACCCGGTGTCGCAGAGAGAGCTTTTTCAAGAGCTGTGAAATGTTGGATTCGATTGTCCTCAGGCTAAGATGCTGATCAGTGGCGATTTCCTTATTACTGCTGCCATTGCTGATTGCTTCAATTATTTTGATTTCCAGCCCGGAGAGATTCGTCTGAGAGTTCTTTTTATATAAGGGTTCTAAGTACATGTATTCTTCCCAATCAAACAACTGTATATCTGTTGTGCCACTATTCCGACTTAAGGATTCCAGTCCATTGCAAATAGATAACTCATTTTTGGGGCAATACATGGATACATCTATTTTTTTCATGATAGGGTAAAGGTCCTTTTGAAACAAGGCGCTATAGACCATAAATTGAATGTTGGCGCTATGCTGCCTGATAACTTGCAAGGCTTCAATACCATTGATACCTTCCAGAAATAGATCAGAAATAACTATGTCTGCCTGATCTCCGTATTTCCCAAATTGATGGAGCAGGGCAAAGCCATTTTCGGCACAGGAAAGCAGATTGTATTTGCCGGAAAGGTTGATGTCGTGTATGATTTTTTGTCTCAGTAACCGGTCGGAGCAAACAAGAATAACATTATAACCGGATTTGTTGGATGCCGTTTTCTTCATTATCTACTTTTAGGTTAAGCGGGAATAGCGGGTATGTGCTGCTTACAGTTTATTTTACTCAGGTTCAGATAAATCTCATCATCATAATGGGGTAGCCAGTGCCAGAGGGTTCAGGATTTTGCTGTAATAATAGTGCCTGCCAGATTCTAAGATTTTTGCATTATACGGAATTTTATTCAATATTAATTTTTGTTAATAATTGCAGAAAAGTGAGAAAAAATGCGTATGTAATTCCCTGAAATTCCCACTATCGTAATCAGTGGTTTGGCTTCTTCTTTCGCTGTATTGTATTTCTCTTTCCTACTTTCTCGCTTCCTTCAAGGGAATGATTCCTTAGCTCAGTTGGTAGAGCAATACACTTTTAATGGGTCCTGGGTTCGGGTTTCAGCGGGATAACAGATAGCTTCTAAAATCTGCGCTTGTTATAGTGCACACAGAAGTTTAGATAAGGTAAGTAATCCATACAAACGAAATATATGATGTTCGCAATATCTATTTATTGTTTCCTCATATATCTACCAGTTAATGAACATGGAAAGTTTGATATATAGCCTTTCCCTAAAACTGAAAAGTATTTATATCAGTAATATTTTGTGTTGCCTGTTTTTTCCTCCAGCTGGAGTAAGTCGCTAATCAATAAATAGCGTGAGGAAAGACACGATTGAAAAAATGCAAGATATCAAGTGACGATAGTTGTGACCAGAAGGTTTCCTTCACAATTTTTTAACTGTGGTTATACTGCATCATGGATTTATAATTTTATTCGAGTTCATCCATCTATATTATTTCAAGATCTGTGGCCAACATATAGTTTACTGTAACATAAATAATAACCCTTAACCCAAGAACAATTATGAAAAATTTTATCAGACGGACATCGTGCCTTGCTATCCTGGCCGCTATACTGTTATTTCAATCATGTAAAAAAGATGATCAGCTGGTTGTAAAGGAGGAGATTAAAGCATCTACTACAGCCATTAGTAAATCCCAAAAGCTTTTGCCTGCGCCACCAATTCCTGATGGTATTTACAAAATACGAAACTACAATAGCAGTAAAGTATTGGAAATTTCGGAAAGACCAGGCACCAATGGTACTCCTATACAACAATGGACTGATTATGGTGCCGCTTATCAGAAATGGGAATTCCGTGACCTGGGTAATGGTTATTACCGGATCAAGAGTGTTTACAGTGATAAAGTGATGGATGTGAACAGGAGTTCAATGAATGATGGAGCCTGGGTTCATCAATGGACCTGGGATAATGGAATCGTTCAACAGTGGGCACTTATTTCTTTGGGAAATGGACGTTATCTGTTACAAAATGGGAATAGTGGTAAAGTGCTGGATATAGCGGGAGGCTCTATAGAAAATGGTATACAGGCAAATCAAAATACCAGGAACAATGGTTGGAGCCAACAATGGTCTATTGAACCAGCCTGATGTATGGTGGTTTGATTGCCTTTCGGTAATATTTAAGTAGGCAATCATATTAGCAAAGAGAGGGTGTCTCAAAAGTAATTTTGAGACACCTTATTTTTTTGGGAAAAAGGGGCTGAGTTATTCAGGTAATCACGAACAGGCTCACCGATAATTTTCAAATCTCGCGCATGGATAAGAGGGATTCGGGTGTTTAGTCGCGTTCTTTTTATATAATCCCGATTTCTTGAATCGCGTTACTGATCATTTGAAACTCCCCCTTGAGGCTATTTATAGTTCAGTACCTCATTGGTTAATTTGATCCATCCATTGCGCTCTATAGTACCATCAATGTAATAGTCAGGTTGGAGGCCAATGTCGTCCACTGCCATCCCCGGTATACGATAGCTCTTGGAAAGCCCATAATAAAGCTCAAACTTCGCACAAGGAAAAGCCAGTGTATGTACATTGGAAATATCAAGCATACCAAAGGTCGTCACTCCAAACAATTTCACCTTCTTACTCTGCTTTGCAGCAAGCAGAAATTGTTCGGTAGTACTGCCATTCCGTTCATTGATCAGGATACCGACCTGCTGTGGATAGGTATAGACACTGTCCCTTTTCTCAATGTCAACTTTTCGATCCGAAAGGCTGACAAATTTTCCTAAAGACTGTTCCAGCTTTTCATAATATTCCTTGAACTTCTTTCTCGAAGCCTCATCGAACTCCAGGTTGTTCGACAAGTCCAACATCCGCTGATTATTAAGTTTTGTAGAAAGAAACTCTACCCCAACTGTCCGCACAGGGTTAGTATAGAGAAATGGAAGTATCTCTTCAAAGCTGGCGTCGCTGCCGCCCCCGTTGTTTCGTAGATCTATGATCAGACTGGGCGTTGCTAAAATAGTTGCCCTGTTTACCCTGATCACGCTATCGATATATTTTTTCTCTGTAATCTCAAATGAAGGCACACGCAGGATAACAGTGGTTGCATTCAGCCTTTCAAGAAAAGGCCTGGAGCTCTTCAATAATTTTAGGTCCAGTTCTGTATCAGGATCATTCTTTAGTAGCGGATAGATTCTCTTTAGTGAAAAATTGCCCAACTCCAGGTTATTCTTACCTTCCAGTTTAAGCTTCGATTTGCCAAATTTGACTTCCGTTTTGTTCCTAAGGTAGTATACGCCTCCATTTTCGTCGAATTTCGTTTTAAGCTCACCAGCCTTCCAATTCTCGGCAGTGGTCTCTATAATAAAGCCAACATAGCTATCGCCTATTTTTTTAATTCCTATTTTATAGGGTTCGGCGAACCAGATTCCCTCGTAGCCGGGATCCTTTTTAGTGTTCAGGTATTTTTCAAATTCCCTGGTGTCGACCTTTACCGTCTCTAATTTCTTTATAATCGCCCCGACCTCGATATCCTTTGCATTGAAATCAACCCCAATATGGCCCTGTCTAAAAAATCTCATCCACTGGTCCAGTGCAATGGCACATTCCTTATCATTGGTTATCCTCTTTACCTTTTCCAGGTAGGCACTGTTGTGCGTTTCATAAGCTTCCTTTCCTTTTTTGGACAGAATATAGGCAAAGCCTGCATCATTATCCTCAAACGTCTTCTTCATCCAAAGAAAATTGGTCTCACAATTACAGTCTTGGGCAAATACTCCATTTGTAACAAACAGAGCCAGCAACAATAGGTATAGTTTCTTCATTCAATCAGGTGTTTTGTAAAAAAAACGATCAGTATATAAAAATCTTGTATAATTAAAGCAACTTTTCGAGGAAAGATTTATTTTAACCAACCTCGGCTGATGCAAGCTTTCGTGAGTGGCAGCTTTTTTATTTTTTAATTTCTGTCAAATGTTTTAGGAATTATATTTTGGTCTGTTTCACCGCAAAATGTCCAGGAAATAATATACCACCGGTTATTTTCAAAAATTAATTGGATACTATTTATACCTCTTCTTTCAACTTTTCCGTCTTTTTCCAACGTTGTTTCGTAGGTACTCCAGACATGTGCAATATTACCAAAGACTCTGACTTCCCTGTTGACTTCCTTTTCATAAAATGCAGTGCTAAAAACCATTTCGTCAGTTTCTTTATGAAATTCCGTTAAGGTCATAGTTGCCTGTTCCTGCTTTTTCCTGTCAAAATAAGAATATACTGCTTTGGGATGATGTAAATAGTTATCTCTTTCCCATTGTCTTTTTGCCCCTTTTTCACCGGAAACAACTTCATAGCTTGCTTTCATTAATGCGTCAATAGTTCTTACATCATTTTCAAGTGTTTTGTTTTGTGCGTTTAAATTTCCCGCTGTCATAAATGCCATGGTTGTTAAGTAAAATAGAACTTTTTTCATGATCTTTTTTACAAAGCAACTCACATCGATATCTTCAAAAAAATAAGTTATCCGGTTTGTTCAGGTTTTTATGTGATCTGTCGGATTTCTTATTCAGAGTAACAATTTGTCAATGCTATTTAATAAACAGTCCTTGTAACTTTTAGCAATTGTAATTTTATGTTCGCCAATGACTAAATGATTATCTTCTACATAGTCCACATTTTTCATGTTCACAATGTTTGAATTATGGACTCTCATAAATTCATCAGGTAATTTCTCAATGAGGTCTTTTAAAGTCTTGTAGTAGACATACTTTTTATTACTTCTGACAAATATTTCAACATAATTTCCTAATCCTTTTATAAACAAAATGTCGTCAAAATTTAATTTGATTAATTTTCTGTCAGTTTTTATGAAAGTGAAATCTTGTTTGTTCGTCATTTCAGGATTGGGTTGTTAAAATTTTTATTAATGATCCATGCCATTGCGCAAATATAGTATTTACGTCTGCGGCCAACGTTGAAGGAACATATACCGAAAAGGTATAAGTCCATTTAGTACCCTGCCTGCACTGGCCCTTCCCTCTGTCGTATACCATTTTCAATACCTGCTCCGTTGTATAGGTATCGGGCGGCAATCCTTTAAAATCATCTGCTGTGGCGTAACAGTAAGAAAGCTCTGCACGTCCCTTGGTACTGCCTTCCTCGTATCCCTCCAGTGAGTTGTCTTCTCCTTTCAGTTCAAACCGGTACGAAGGCTTTCCGTTAAAAGCATGTGTGATATCCTTTTGAATGGAGTACAGTCGGTTGATACCCACAGCTACCCACTCCATATCTACAATTTCTGCTTTACCGGCAGTATCTGCCTGTATATTTACCCTGCTTGTAATAGGGTCCAGGCCTGATTTCTGCGCGGCTGCACTCAAAGCAAACAATAACGGCAACAGGCTTATGCTTATTTTCTTCATTCGTAATTTTTATGCCCACCGGATAAACTCAGGTCGGGTTATATTGTTGGATCTAACTTTGACGATTTGAAAGTTTATTTGTTTACTGCCTGTTTAAAAAATAAAAATAGCAATATTAATATTGTTGGATAGATTGTCCCTGTAAATGTTGTTTTAGTTATTCTAATCGGCTCGCGCAGCAAATTTTATGTAGTCAACATACAATGCCGTATGCGCATCTGAATAAAATCCAAAGGTAGTAAATTGAGGTACCCTTAACACTGCCTGGTGTACCATTTGACCATTGATGAAAAATCGAAATTCCCCGCTATGTATTTCTTCGATGCGTAAAGTGTTATATGCCGAAGTTCCCTTATTTATGCAAGGGCATTCCGTGAATTCAGAGATTTTATGGATGGAGTCATTCGCTTTTGCGAATATGATATATTGACCTGTTGAATAAACCCAAAAGTCAAATTCATTGAAGGTCCCGGGTGTCTTTTGGACGGAATTCCACAAGATCCCGTATTTGGCCTGGGGAGAATCTGTAACTACCTTCATTTTCATTTCAAGGATGTTGCAGGTGGGCACATACTCGGCAGGTGTACCCAATCTCAGCGCCCAGAAGCGGTTGGCCTTTTGGGTATTCAGGACATAGTGCCCGTTCTGCACGACGGCGGTGGCAGTGTCACCATGAATGATATTGGGCACCATTGGATTAGCGGGATCGTCGAAGTCCATCTGCAGCAAGACGTTTTCTTTGGCTTGCGAAATGGGGGATTGAGGATGTGCTTTTTCGGAGGTTATGCATAACAGGATCGATAAAGTCAGCAACTTTAAACGCATAAAGAGAGGTTTGAGTGAATGTAGAGAGAATATTTCAAAATTTCATGAGGAGGGAGAGGAGGTGACTCAGCTCTCAAAGGAATGACTACCCAATGATCAGATTTAGCCTTTCGGAGGAGGGAAGATATTGGGATCATATCGGAGCGTGTCTTTGGGAATTACTTAGTCGCTTCAATTCCGGGATAGTCTCTACCTCCTAATAATCATCAAATAATGTTATAAAAAGTATCCATCTTGCAGCAATCATATTATGCTCATAGTTTCATGTATGGAACTACCTGTGCATGGGAATCAACAAGGTTTGTAACTTATGCTTTTTTGACACGTCAATAAGTAACGTGAAAATAATAGAGCATAGTGCAAAAAAAATGCAGTTTGACAATCTTCTCTAATTAGTGGTTTATCGATGACTAATTTTGTTTGTGTGATTGTGAGGATTGCAATCGAATGGGAACAATTTCTACGTGCAACTACTTAGAAAAGTAAGCGTGTCGGCTGTACGTACAAATACGGAAAAATATTTACGAAACGGTGTGAATTCAGTGGGCTTGGGGGTTTCAGGAAAGTTGTTAAAGAATGCTGAGTGTCAGTGTTTTCGAATAATATTCTTGAATAAATTAAGAAGGATATTTACTTCATCTGATCTGATAGAAAATATTCAAGCAGTGAAAAATTTTGACAAAATATTTTTTGAATAATAAAATAGTGCTATTTTTATTTCATCAAAAGGAAGCCCCTTGGTCCTATGTGTGTTTGTTAAGTGTATAAGTGTTTGTTAAGTGTAATACCCTAACATTCTCTTTAGAGCAAATAATAATCCAAATACTGCTACCCAACTGCACTGGAGTATTAACAGTATTCTGAATAATTTACGAATTTTTGTCCCTAAGTATGTCATTGACTTGGGGTTTTGCTGTGAGAATTAGTATATAAGAGAGATAACCAGAGACTGCCACAAGGTTTAAAATGCAAATGGATGAAAATAAGGATTACCGGTTATAAGAAACCTTTTTTCACCCGAGCCGAAGCCTTTTATTATTTGTAACAGATAGAGTATAAAGTCCGGATTCCACCATTCGGAGGCTTTATTATTTATTTAATTTTTTAATGACTGCCCAACTTGTTGTCGAAAATAACAGGAGTGCCAATGCTATGGATATGCCCATCATAAAAAACATGGAAATTAGTATTATCAGTTGTCTCATTACACATGCACATAACCACCCGCGGAAAATTGCATTTACGATTCTGAGCAACGAAGGAGTTCCTCCGCAGGACATTACATACAGGGAGCTGGAAATGCACGTGAAACAGCTTGCCGCCAGGTTGAAGGAGAAACAATTGAAAGATAAGACCGCATTGCTGGTATATCAGGATATGCGGGCGTTTATTATTTCTTTTCTGGCATGCGAATATGCCGGCGTAATTCCTGTGCCGGTACCTTATGCCAAAGGAGGAAAGCAACTTCTCAGGATCAATGGTATCATTGCCGATGCCGGAACAGGCGTCATTCTCTGCACTAGCGATAGTGTACCGCATCTTGAGAAGGAGCTGGGTGCCGCTTCAGACAACGGTTTGCTGGAGTTTGTCGCAACAGATGATCCGTATCATGCATTGGAAGATGTTCCACCTTCATTTACTGAAATATCTTTTATACAATACACATCTGGTTCGGTTGGGATTCCTAAAGGTGTAGTGGTGACCGGAAATAATCTGTTGCATAATGAGAAGCTGATACAGCAGACATTTGGATGTGATAAAGATTCGGTTATCTTTTCATGGTTGCCTTTCCATCATGATATGGGGCTGATAGGCAATCTGCTGCATACTATTTACGTAGGATGTTCCTGTGTGCTTATGTCTCCATTACATTTCATGCAGAAGCCGAAGGCATGGCTGGAAGGCATTGCCACTTATCGCGTCACTCATAGTGGCGCACCTAATTTTGCTTATGATTTTTGTGTAGACAGGATACCTGCAGAAGAAACAAAGGGCTTGGATCTCTCTTCATGGAAAGTGGCCTACAACGGATCGGAGCCTGTGCATGCCGCTACACTAGCGCGATTTGCCCGGCATTTCAGTTCCGCAGGCTTCAATCCCAATGCTTTTACTCCCTGTTATGGACTGGCCGAAGCTACGTTGCTGACGTCGGGATCCAGGAGTAGTGCTACGCCTTTGATCGTGCATATCAGCAAAGAAATGTCTGCACAGGGAAAGATCCGGCTGACGGATAGCGGAAGCGATGACGCTAAGGCCGTTGTGAGTTCCGGGCGGCCGGCAGACGGCATGTATGTAAAGATCGTTTCGTTGAGTGACCAACATGAATGCGGTGAGCTCGAAGAAGGTGAGATATGTATTGCCGGAGAAAGTGTGACCAGTGGTTACTGGAATAAAGATAACCGTGACATCTTTTACGAATTTAACGAAGGAAAATTCCTGCGTACAGGCGACCTCGGTTTTCTTTATCAGGGTGAGCTATTTGTGAATGGCAGGGTAAAAGAAATGCTGATCGTTCGCGGAAAAAACTTTTATCCGTACGATATAGAACAGACCATAATGGGCTGCCATGAAGCTATAGAAACCAATGGTGTAGCCGTTTTTGCAATAGATGAATCCTCTGTGGCCGTTGTGGCTGAAGTCAAAAGAACGCATGTTAATAATGTGGACGGAGAAGCCGTTGTTCGCGCCATCGAAAAACTGGTAACTGGCGAATTCGGTATAAGTCTGCATGACATTGTACTGACGACACCTTTAGGTATACCCAGAACAACAAGCGGAAAGCTTCAACGCATAAGATGTAAAACATATTATCTCGATAACATTTTTAAGATAATTGCTTCAAAAGCAGCATTGTCTGACAGCACACACAGGAAAGAAAAGAATGCAGATCTGCTTACGCAGGTGCGCCACCAAGCCAGCTATGCTACCATCAGGGCTTATGTGGCGGATATTATTGAAATAAAGACTGGCGGCGCCTTGCCGGCCGGATGGAATGACGACACTGATATTACTACGCTCGGTGTGGATTCTCTCCGGGCTATGGAAATTATCAATGTCATCAACCAGGAACTCCAATTAAACCTGGATGCAACCAAAATATATGAGCATAACACCTTGTCAACACTATGCAATGCCATAGAAGCCATGCTGTGGCTTAAGTCTGACGTAACACAAAATTTCGGAAAGGAAATTACTATATGAATACTTTAGAGATTATTGCGGCATTGAAGGCGCATAAAGTAATTCCACAGTTAACCGGCGGACAGCTTAAGCTCGTTGGTGAAACGGTGGCCCTGCCGGAGGTATTGCTGAATGAGGTGAAGGGAGCTAAAGAAGAACTGATGCGCCTGCTCAGGTCTACCATGGACCAGGCAGCCTATGCTACCATCCGGCCTGTTGACGGACAGCAGGACTATGCAGCTACTGATGCACAGAAAAGCCAGTGGGTGCTGGATCAGCTGGATGGGGTAGACGGTGCGTATAATATAGTTACCGCCTTATACCTGAAAGGTACAGTGTCTGCTGATGCAATGAATAAAGCCTTTCATTCCTGTATCAACCGTCACGAGAGCCTGCGCACAGTGTTTAGAGAAGTGGACGGGGAACTGAGGCAAGTGATAACTGATAGTATTTTTTTTGATATAACTGTGGCGGATTTCAGCGAGCTGGCAGATAGCCGCGATCGCCTCAGACAGGAGGTGCGGGACCTTACCTATCGGCGCTTTGACCTGACAGTGGGCCCGCTACTGGCAGTAAAGCTGATACGTTTGTCTGCGCAGGAGCATGCCCTGATAATCGTTATACATCATATAATAAGTGATGGCTGGTCTGTCAGGGTCCTTTTGCAGGAGGTGCTGCACTGCTACGAATCCTGGCGCAGGCAGGAAGTGCCGGTCCTGGCTCCTTTAAAGGTGCAGTACAAGGATTATGCAGCATGGTTGTCTGAAAAGCTGGAGGGCAATACCAGTATCCAGGCAAAGGATTTCTGGCAAAAAAAATTTGAAACTGAGCCGGAACCCCTTTCGTTATCAAACTTTGCAAGGCCCGACACCAGAACATTTGATGGGGCCATCGCCAGGTTCTTTGCCGGTTCTGAGTTTTACGGCAACATTCTTCAATATTGTAAACAGCATACTACCACTCCATTTATTTTTTTTCAAACAACGTTAGCGGTGTTGCTGCACAAGTTGTCTGGTCTGCATAGCATCGTGGTGGGCACGCCTGTGGCGGGCCGCACACATCAGGACCTGCAACAACAGATAGGGCTGTTCGTCAATGCGCTGCCGCTGGCGACACAAGTGAATGTGGAAGACCGGTTTGAAGATATGTTGAAAGCCGTTGCAGCCAATACACTGAAAGCATTTGAATACCAGGACTACCCATTTGCCAGGATAATAGAAGATCTGCCTTTCAGATGGGAGAGCGGAAGGAACCCGCTCTTCGATGTAATGCTGGTGTTACAGGACACCGCTCTCGGTGATGGAAGGATAAACTTCGGCGGACAAAACGATTTTGAGCTGGACAGGATTGACCGCTATCTGTACGGAGAAACCGCCGTGATACACGAAGCCGCGCCTTCGAAGTTCGATCTTACTTTCAACCTCGGCAATGATCCCGACAATAAATTCTATGTGGAGATTGAATACTCCACCAGGCTGTTCACAAAAGACAACATTGTTCTCTTTTATAATGCTTACCGGCATATCATTTCACAGGTACTTGCCCACCCCGGGAAGAAGGTAAAAGAAATTGAAATAGCGGATGAACAAGAGAAACACCGTCTGCTGGAAACGTTCAATGCCACAGAAGCACCTTATGATATATCCGTTACCGTTATAGACCTGTTTGAAGAGCAGGTATCGCTTACCCCCGATCATATCGGTTTGCTGTATGAAGGCCGCTCGCTGAGCTACAGCCAGATCAACGCCACGGCCAACCGCCTGGCCCACTATCTGCGGGATGTGTATAGCATAGGCGCAGATGACCTGGTGGGCATACAGTTGGAACGTAATGAATGGCTGGTGATTGCGCTGCTGGGCGTGTTAAAATCAGGCGGGGCTTATGTTCCGATAGATCCGGCGTATCCGCAGGAACGTATCGAATATATTATTGCCGACAGCCGTTGCAAGGTGGTGCTGGATGACCGGGAGTTGCAGAAGTTTTTATTGCAGGAAGAAAAATACGATACAAAGAATCCGGGTGTATCCATCAACAGCGCCGACTTGGCTTATATCATCTATACATCGGGTTCCACCGGTCGTCCCAAGGGAGTGATGATCACGCACAGCAATGTGTCTGCCTTTATCGCCTGGTGCCGGGAGGAATTTGGTGGATCAGCATACGAAGTAGTGCTGGGCGTAACTTCCATCTGCTTTGATCTGTCTGTATTTGAAATCTTCTTCACACTGACCAGCGGCAAACAACTGCGCATACTGGAAAGTGGTCTTGCTATATCCGGTTATCTGAACAGTAAGGAGCCTTTATTGGTAAATACTGTTCCGAGCGTAGTGGCGCATCTGTTGAGTGAAGGGGCAGACCTGAGCCGTGTGAACGTGCTGAACATGGCCGGAGAGCCGATCCCGGCAAATGTGATCCGTCAGCTGGATTGTGAGCGCATAGCAGTACGGAACCTGTACGGACCTTCAGAAGATACCACATACAGCACTATTTATCGCATTCATTCGGCCGATAACATATTGATCGGCCGTCCCATATCGAATACGAAGATTTATATACTGGGAGATAATGATCACCTGCAACCAGTAGGTGTAGTGGGAGAGATCTGTATCTCCGGTGCAGGCCTTGCCCGCGGGTATCTGAACCAGCCTGCACTGACCGCAGAGAAATTTGTATCCCATCCTTTTATTCCCGGAGAGCGGCTGTACCGCACGGGAGACCTAGGCCGGTGGCAGTCGGACGGCAACATCGTATACCTTGGCCGTAAAGACGACCAGGTGAAAGTACGTGGTTACCGCATAGAGCTTGGAGAGATAGAAACGGTGCTGCATCGTTACCCCGGCGTGGAAGCGGTGGTTGTAACAGCGAGGGCACAGGGAGATGGTGATAAGGTGTTGGTGGCCTATGTGGCCTGCAAAGAGCCGCTGGACAATATTTCGCTGAGATCTTATCTGAAAAGCCAGCTTCCTGATTATATGGTGCCTGGTTATTTCGTACGGCTGTCAGCGTTACCCCTGCTGCCTAATGGCAAGATCAACAAGAAAGCATTGCCAGCGCCGGAAGCGGACCAGCTGAGTAACGGCCGGGAATACGAAGCGCCGCGCAATGAGCTGGAATCCAGGCTGGCGGATATATGGAGCGAACTGCTGGGACAGGAGCAGGTAAGTGTGAAAGATAATTTCTTTGAATTGGGCGGTCACAGCCTGAAAGCCACGCGCCTGTCGAGCCGTATCTACAAAGCATTTGAGGTGAAGGTTACTTTGAAGGAGCTATTCACGCACCCGGTGCTGGAAGACCTGGCCGGGCTGATCGCAGGGGCACAGAAGTCAGTGGTGATCAACATACCGGTTGTACCGGAACAATCTTCTTATGTGTTATCATCTGCTCAGCGCCGTTTGTGGGTGCTGAGCCAGTTTGAAGAAGGCAGCATTGCCTATAATATGCCGGGTGTATTTGAATTTGAGGGAACAGTGAACATTGATG
Source organism: Chitinophaga flava (assembly GCF_003308995.1). NCBI lineage: Bacteria > Pseudomonadati > Bacteroidota > Chitinophagia > Chitinophagales > Chitinophagaceae > Chitinophaga > Chitinophaga flava. The sequence continues at coordinate 2,640,579 of NZ_QFFJ01000002.1, forward strand.
CCTTGTCACAATCCTTTGATACGCTGATAGCGCGCCATGAGAGCCTGCGCACCGTGTTCCGCGGAACTGAGGATGGAGAGGTAAGACAACATATTTTGTCAACACCAGCTTTTAAGATAGATCAACAGGATCTGCGCAATGCAGACGAGACCAGGATTCAGGCGGCCGTGCAGGCAAGCGTTTCGCGTCCGTTCGATCTTTCAGCAGGTCCATTGCTGCGTGCAGAACTGTTTCGCATAAACGAAGATAAGTGGGTATTTGTGTATGTGATGCATCACATCATCAGCGATGGCTGGTCTATGGAAGTGCTGATCCGGGAGCTGCTGCAGCTGTATCATGCCTATGCAGAAGGGCAGGTCAATCCGTTATCACCCTTACGCATACACTATAAAGATTATGCGGTATGGCAGCAACAACAACTGCAAAGTGAATCGCACCGTGAACATAAAAACTACTGGCTGCAACAGCTGGGTGGCGAACTGCCTGTGCTGGAACTACCAGCCGACAAGCCTCGCCCAGCGGTAAAGACCTACAATGGGGCCAGTATCAGCCGTACCATTCCATCCGCTGTAGCGGCTGGGCTGAAAGCCTTGTGCCAGTCTACAGGCAGCACGCTTTTTATGGGATTGCTGGGGGCTGTGAAGGCGCTGTTGTATCGTTACACCGGGCAGGAAGATATAATTGTTGGCAGCCCTGTGGCAGGCCGGGAGCACAGCGACCTGGAAGGCCAGATCGGTTTTTATGTGAACACCCTGGCATTAAGGACGCAGTTCAGTGGGACAGGTAGCTATAAAGAGCTGTTATCACAAATAAAACAAACCACGCTGGACGCTTACCAGCATCAATCCTATCCGTTTGATGAGCTGGTAGATGAATTGCCATTACAACGTGATATGAGCCGTAGTGCATTGTTTGATGTGTTGGTGGTCATGGAGCATGGCTCCGGCGCATCACTGGTAGAACGTGGTTTCTCCGGCTCAGGCCTGCGTGTAAGGGTACTGGAAGGTAACCGGGAGTTGAGCAAGTTTGATCTTCAATTCAGCTTCATTGCAGAACAGGAACGTATAGTCGTTAAAGTTACCTATAATACAGACCTCTACGAAACGGCCACTATAGGGCAGCTGGCGCATCACCTGGAACGGTTGCTGGCTGCTATGCTGGCACATCCTGACACGCCGGTGGGAAAACTGGATTACCTGGGCAAACCCGGGCGGCAACAGTTACTGGCCTTCAACAGCCCGGCAGCATCGTTGCCGGCGTCTACATTGGTGGCGGCCTTCAGGCACCAGGCCTCAGCAACACCGGATAATACCGCGTTGGTGTTTGAACAGGTCCGCCTGACTTACCAGGAGCTGAACGAAGCCTCAGAGCGGCTGGGAGCCTATCTGCGCGCCACATACGGCCTTCAGGCTGATGATCTGGTAGGTATACAGCTGGAGCGCAGCGAGTGGATGATCATTGCACTGCTGGGGATACTGAAGGCCGGCGCGGCATTTGTGCCGATAGATCCGGCGTATCCGCAGGAGCGCATCGATTATATCACAGCAGACAGCCGTTGCCGCGTAGTGATCAATCAGCAGGAGCTGAATAACTATTTACTTTCTTCCTATAGCAATACCCATCAGCAATTGGAGGATGTCAACACCTCATCTGACCTGGCTTATATCATCTACACATCGGGTTCTACCGGCCGCCCCAAAGGCGTGATGATCTCCCATGGCTCGCTATATGGTTATATCACCACCATCGGTAAAGCCTATGGCATCACATCGGAAGAACGTGTATTGCAGTTGTCGAACTTTGCCTTCGACGCCTCCGTGGAGCAGATTATGGTGAGCCTGTTGCACGGCGCGAGCCTGCATGTGATCAACCGGGAGCTGACTACAGATACAACAGGATTATCAACCTATATTGCTGCTCAGGGCATTACTCATCTTCATACCGTGCCTACCTTATTGCAAGAGCTGAATTACAGCAGCTTCAGCACGCTGAAGAGAGTAGTGTCTGCGGGCGAACCTTGCCCGGCATCACTGCGGGAACGGGTGGGCGACAGTATTGCATTCTACAACAAATACGGTCCCACTGAAGCCACGATTTCCGCAACGCTATACCACTCAACAGATATACGTCACCGTTACAATATCCTTCCTATTGGTCATCCACTTCCTAACAGCCGGGTATATATCCTGAATGAACAGAGCCAGTTGCAACCGCTGGGAGTATCAGGTGAGATCTGCATAGGAGGCAGCAGTGTGGCCCGCGGCTATTTAAACCAGCCGGAGTTGACAGCAGAGAAGTTTATAGCAGACCCCTATTATCCTGGTGATGTATTGTACCGTACCGGCGACCTGGGTAAGTGGCTTCCTGATGGCAGTATTATGTTCCTTGGCCGTAAGGACGACCAGGTGAAGGTGAGGGGCCATCGTATAGAACCAGGAGAGATCGCAGGTGTATTGGAAGGATATGAGGGCATCAGCGCAGCGGTGGTGACAGCGGTAAAAGACAGCAACGGAGAGCCAGCGCTGGCGGCTTATGTGGTGGGCACGCCGGAGCTAAACCTGTCGGATATACGTAAATGGCTGGGATCAAAACTACCGCATTATATGCAGCCGGCGCACCTGATGCAGCTGGAAGCACTGCCCCTGTTGCCTAATGGTAAAGTGAACAGAAAAGCCCTGCCAACGCCGGAAGATATTGCATTGCCCGGCGGAGTAGCCTATGCTGCTCCACGTACCGAAACGGAGATACGGCTGGTGCAGATCTGGCAGGATATACTGGGAAGAGAGCATATTGGTATAAAACATAACTTTTTTGAGTTGGGCGGCCATAGTCTCAAAGCTACAAGGCTTGCCGGCCAATTGCATAAAACATTTAATGTCAGGCCCGGCCTGAAAGAACTGTTCTTCGCTTACACTATTGAAGCACAGGCAGCTCTGATAGAGCAGCTGCAGCATAGCGTTTATACATCGTTACCGGTGGCGGCGCAGAGCGATTCCTATCCGATGTCGTCTGCCCAGCGCCGTTTGTGGGTGCTGAGTCAGTTTGAAGAAGGCAGCACAGCATACAATATGCCGGGCGTGTTTGAATTTGCAGGTGCGCTGAATACTGAAGCGCTGTCGCGCTCTTTTGATACGCTGATAACGCGTCATGAGAGCCTGCGCACGATATTCCGGGAGGCTGCAGACGGAGAGGTAAGGCAACACATTTTAACAGCGGATGCACTGAACTTCCGTTTGCATGAATACGATTTCCGTGATGCTGGGGAAACGATGCTGCAGGCGGCCGTACGGGCAAGCCTTTCGCGCCCGTTCGATCTTTCAGCAGGCCCGTTGCTGCGTGCAGAACTGTGTCGCATAAACGAAGATAAATGGGTGTTTGTGTATGTGATGCATCACATCATCAGCGATGGCTGGTCAATGGAAGTGCTGGTCCGGGAGCTGCTGCAGTTGTATCATGCTTATGTGAAAGGGCAGATCAACCCGTTATCACCCTTACGTATACACTATAAAGATTATGCGGTATGGCAGCAACAACAGCTACAAAACGAATCTCTTGTTGAGCATAAAAGCTACTGGCTGCAGCAGCTGGGTGGTGAGCTGCCTGTGCTGGAACTGCCGGCAGACAAGCCCCGTCCTGCGGTAAAGACCTACAACGGGGCCAGCATCAGCCGCACCATCTCACCGGCTGTAACGGCGGGCCTGAAAGCTCTGTGCCTGTCGGCCGACAGTACGCTCTTCATGGGGCTGCTGGCAGCTGTGAAGGCATTGTTGTATCGCTACACTGCTCAGGAAGATATAATCATCGGCAGCCCTGTGGCAGGCCGGGAGCACAGCGACCTGGAAGGTCAGATCGGTTTTTATGTAAATACCCTGGCGTTGAGAACACAGTTCAGTGGTGCAGGTAGTTACCTGGACCTGTTATCGCGGGTAAGACAAACCACGCTGGACGCTTATCAACATCAATCCTATCCGTTTGATGAGCTGGTGGAGGAATTGCCACTGCACCGTGATATGAGCCGCAACGCCCTGTTCGACGTGATGGTGGTATTGCAGCATCAGTCCAGCGCCTCCCTGGTGGAGCAAGGCTTTGCCGGCCTGGAAGTGCGCGCGGGTGAAGGCACGCAGCAGGGTAGTAAGTTCGACTTGCAATTCAGCTTTGTGGAAGCTGGCGATCAGCTGCAATTACACATCGCTTATAATACAGACATTTATCAACCTGCAACTATATCACGGCTGTCTGCTCACCTGGAACAGCTGCTGACAGCTATCATAGCTGCGCCATCGGCAGGTATTGGCGCTATCAACTACCTGAGCGGGGAGGAAAAAACGCTGCTGCAGGAAACGTTCAATGACACAGAAGCACCTTATGATATAGCCGTCACCGTTATAGACCTGTTTGAAAAGCAGGTGTCGCTTACACCTGATCATATCGGTCTGTTGTATGAAGGCCGCTCGCTGAGCTACAGCCAGATCAACTCCACGGCCAATCGCCTGGCCCACTATCTGCGAGATGTGTATGGTATAGGAGCAGATGACCTGGTGGGCATACAACTGGAACGTAATGAATGGCTGGTGATCGCGCTGCTGGGCGTGTTAAAATCAGGCGGGGCTTATGTTCCGATAGATCCGGCGTATCCGCAGGAACGTATCGAATATATTATTGCCGACAGCCGTTGCAAGGTAGTGCTGGATGACCGGGAGTTACAGAAGTTTTTATTGCAGGAAGAAAAATACGATACAGAGAATCCAGGTGTATCCATCAACAGCGCCGACCTGGCTTATATCATCTACACATCGGGTTCCACCGGTCGTCCGAAGGGAGTGATGATCACGCACAGTAATGTGTCTGCCTTCATCGCCTGGTGCCGGGAGGAATTTGGTGGATCAGCATACGAAGTAGTGCTGGCTGTAACTTCCATCTGCTTTGACTTGTCTGTATTTGAGATCTTCTTTACACTGACCAGCGGCAAACAACTCCGCATACTGGAAAGTGGCCTTGCTATATCCGGTTATCTGAACAGTAAGGAGTCTTTATTGGTAAATACTGTTCCGAGCGTAGTGGCGCATCTGTTAAGTGAAGGGGCAGACCTGAGCCGTGTGAACGTGCTGAACATGGCCGGAGAGCCGATTCCGGCAAATGTGATCCGTCAGCTGGATTGTGAGCGCATAGCGGTACGGAACCTGTACGGTCCTTCAGAAGATACCACATACAGCACTATTTATCGCATTCATTCAGCCGATAATATATTGATCGGCCGTCCTATATCGAATACGAAGATTTATATATTGGGAGATAATGATCACCTGCAACCGGTAGGTGTAGTGGGAGAGATCTGTATCTCCGGTGCAGGCCTTGCCCGCGGGTATCTGAACCAGCCTGCACTGACCGCAGAGAAATTTGTATCACATCCTTTTATTCCCGGAGAGCGGCTGTACCGCACGGGCGATCTAGGCCGGTGGCAGCCGGACGGCAACATCGTATACCTGGGCCGTAAAGACGACCAGGTGAAAGTACGTGGTTACCGGATAGAGCTGGGAGAGATAGAAACGGTGCTGCATCGTTACCCCGGTGTGGAAGCGGTGGTTGTAACAGCGAGGGCGCATGGAGACGGCGATAAGGTGCTGGTGGCCTATGTGGCCTGCAAAGAGCCGCTGGACAATGTTTCGCTGAGATCTTATCTGAAAAGCCAGCTTCCTGATTATATGGTGCCTGGTTATTTCGTACAGCTGTCAGCGTTACCCCTGCTGCCTAATGGCAAGATCAACAAAAAAGCCTTGCCGGCGCCGGAAGGGGACCAGCTGAGCAGGGGTCGGGAATACGAAGCACCGCGCAATGAGCTGGAATCCAGGCTGGCGGATATATGGAGCGAACTGTTGGGACAGGAGCAGGTAAGTGTGAAAGATAATTTCTTTGAATTGGGCGGTCACAGCCTGAAAGCCACGCGCCTGTCGAGCCGTATCTACAAAGCATTTGAGGTGAAGGTTACTTTGAAGGAGCTATTCACGCACCCGGTGCTGGAAGACCTGGCCGGGCTGATCGCAGGGGCACAGAAGTCAGTGGTGATCAACATACCGGTTGTACCGGAACAATCTTCTTATGTGTTATCATCTGCTCAGCGCCGTTTGTGGGTGCTGAGCCAGTTTGAAGAAGGCAGCATTGCCTATAATATGCCGGGTGTATTTGAATTTGAGGGAACAGTGAACATTGATGCCTTGTCACAATCCTTTGATACACTGATAGCGCGTCATGAGAGCCTGCGCACCGTGTTCCGCGGAACTGAGGATGGCGAGGTAAGACAACATATTTTATCAACACCAGCCTTTAAGATAGATCAACAGGATCTGCGCAATGCAGACGAGACCATGATTCAGGCGACCGTTCAGGCAAGCATTTCGCGTCCGTTCGATCTTTCAGCAGGTCCATTGCTGCGTGCAGAACTGTTTCGCATAAACGAAGATAAGTGGGTGTTTGTGTATGTGATGCATCACATCATCAGCGATGGCTGGTCTATGGAAGTGCTGATCCGGGAGCTGCTGCAGCTGTATCATGCCTATGCAGAAGGGCAGGTCAATCCGTTATCACCCTTACGCATACACTATAAAGATTATGCGGTATGGCAGCAACAACAACTGCAAAGTGAATCGCACCGTGAACATAAAAACTACTGGCTGCAACAGCTGGGTGGCGAACTGCCTGTGCTGGAACTACCAGCCGACAAGCCTCGCCCTGCGGTGAAGACCTATAACGGGGCCAGTATCAGCCTTACCATTCCATCCGCTGTAGCGGCTAGCCTGAAAGCCTTGTGCCAGTCTACCGGCAGCACGCTTTTTATGGGACTGCTGGGGGCTGTGAAGGCGCTGTTGTATCGTTACACCGGGCAGGAAGATATGATTGTTGGCAGCCCTGTGGCAGGCCGGGAGCACAGCGACCTGGAAGGCCAGATCGGTTTTTATGTGAACACCCTGGCATTAAGGACGCAGTTCAGTGGGGCAGGTAGCTATAAAGAGCTATTATCGCAAATAAAACAAACCATGCTGGATGCTTACCAGCACCAATCCTATCCGTTTGATGAGCTGGTAGATGAATTGTCATTACAACGTGATATGAGCCGTAGCGCATTGTTTGATGTGCTGGTGGTTATGGAGCATGGCTCCGGTGCTTCCCTGGTAGAGCACGGCTTCTCCGGATCAGACCTGCGTGTAAGGGTACTGGAAGGTAACCGGGAGTTGAGCAAGTTTGATCTTCAATTCAGCTTCATTGCAGAGCAGGAACGTATAGCCGTTAAAGTTACATACAATACAGACCTCTACGAAACAGGCACTATAGTGCAGCTGGCGCATCACCTGGAACAGCTGCTGGCAGCTATGCTGGCACATCCTGACACGCCGGTGGGAAAACTGGATTACCTGGGCCAGCCCGGGCGGCAACAGCTACTGGCCTTCAACAGCCCGACAGCATCGTTGCCGGCGTCTACACTGGTGGCGGCCTTCAGGCACCAGGCCTCAGCAACACCGGATAATACCGCGTTGGTGTTTGAACAGGTCCGCCTGACTTACCAGGAGCTGAACGAAGCCTCAGAGCGGCTGGGAGCCTATCTGCGCGCCACATACGGCCTTCAGGCTGATGATCTGGTAGGTATACAGCTGGAGCGCAGCGAGTGGATGATCATTGCACTGCTGGGGATACTGAAGGCCGGCGCGGCATTTGTGCCGATAGATCCGGCGTATCCGCAGGAGCGTATCGATTATATCACAGCAGACAGCCGTTGCCGCGTAGTGATCAATCAGCAGGAGCTGAACAACTATTTACTTTCTTCCTATAGCAATACCCATCAGCAGTTGGAGGATGTCAACACCCCATCAGACCTGGCTTATATCATCTACACATCGGGTTCCACCGGCCGTCCCAAAGGCGTGATGATCTCCCATGGCTCGCTGTATGGTTATATCACCACCATCGGTAAAGCCTATGGCATCACATCGGAAGAACGTGTATTGCAGTTGTCGAACTTCGCGTTCGACGCCTCCGTGGAGCAGATTATGGTGAGCCTGTTGCATGGCGCGAGCCTGCATGTGATCAACCGGGAGCTGACTACAGATACAACAGGATTATCAACCTATATTGCTGCTCAGGGCATTACTCATCTTCATACCGTGCCTACCTTATTGCAAGAGCTGAATTACAGCAGCTTCAGCACGCTGAAGAGAGTAGTGTCTGCGGGCGAACCTTGCCCGGCATCACTGCGGGAACGGGTGGGCGACAGTATTGCATTCTACAACAAATACGGTCCCACTGAAGCCACGATTTCCGCAACGCTATACCACTCAACAGATATACGTCACCGTTACAATATCCTTCCTATTGGTCATCCACTTCCTAACAGCCGGGTATATATCCTGAATGAACAGGCCCAGTTGCAACCGCTGGGAGTAGCAGGTGAGATCTGCATAGGAGGCAGCAGTGTGGCCCGCGGCTATTTAAACCAGCCGGAGCTGACAGCAGAGAAATTTATAGCAGACCCCTATTATCCTGGAGATGTATTGTACCGTACCGGCGACCTGGGTAAGTGGCTTCCTGATGGCAGTATTATGTTCCTTGGTCGTAAGGACGACCAGGTGAAGGTGAGGGGCCATCGTATAGAACCAGGAGAGATTGCAGGTGTATTGGAAGGATATGAGGGCATCAGCGCAGCAGTGGTGACGGCGGTAAAAGACCGCAACGGAGAGCCAGCGCTGGCAGCTTATGTGGTGGGCACGCCGGAACTAAACCTGTTGGATATACGTAAATGGCTGGGATCAAAACTACCGCATTACATGCAGCCGGCGCACCTGATGCAGCTGGAAGCACTACCCCTGTTACCTAATGGTAAAGTGAATAGAAAAACCCTGCCAACACCGGAAATATCAGGAACTGTATATGTTGCTCCTGGCAACCCGGTGGAAGCACGCCTGGTGCAGATCTGGCAAGATCTGCTTGGCAAAGAACAGATAGGAATCAAACACAACTTTTTTGAGCTGGGTGGACAGAGCCTGAAGGCTACACGATTATTAAGTCTTTTACAGAAAGAGTTCGGAATCAAGCTGAGTATAAAAGACATTTTCCTGAACCCCACCATCGAAACGCTGGGAGAGATGATACGGGTGAACATGTGGCTGGAACAATCAAAAAATAATAGAGGGAACAGGATTCTCGCCGAAATATGAAATGCCAAACTGACAAAGATGCAAGAGATAATTAAACTGATCCTCGAATTAGCAGACCAACAGGTGTATGTTTTCCTGGAAGATGGAAAACTCAAGATAGACGCGCCTGACGGTGTTATACTGGATACGGTTATCCCCAGGATAAAACTACATAAGGACGGCCTTATTGAGTACCTGTCCGGCAACAGGCATCAGACTGATGCCGCCATCGCGCGGGCGGTGGAGAGCGATTCCTATCCTTTGTCGTCTGCCCAGCGCCGTTTGTGGGTGCTGAGTCAGTTTGAAGAAGGTAGCACCGCATACAATATGCCGGGCGTGTTTGAATTTGCAGGTGCGCTGGATATTGAGGCGCTGTCGCGCTCCTTTGATACGCTGATAGCGCGTCATGAGAGCCTGCGCACGATCTTCCGGGAGGCTGCAGACGGAGAGGTAAGGCAACACATTTTAACAGCGGATGCACTGAACTTCCGTTTGCATGAATACGATTTCCGTGATGCTGGGGAAACGATGCTGCAGGCGGCCGTACGGGCAAGCCTTTCGCGCCCGTTCGATCTTTCAGCAGGCCCGTTGCTGCGTGCAGAACTGTGTCGCATAAACGAAGATAAATGGGTGTTTGTGTATGTGATGCATCACATCATCAGCGATGGCTGGTCAATGGAAGTGCTGATCCGGGAGCTGCTGCAGCTGTATCATGCTTATGTGAAAGGGCAGGTCAACCCGTTATCACCCTTACGCATACACTATAAAGATTATGCGGTATGGCAGCAACAACAATTACAAAGCGAATCTCTTATTGAGCATAAAAGCTACTGGCTGCAGCAGCTGGGTGGTGAGCTGCCTGTGCTGGAACTGCCGGCAGACAAGCCTCGTCCTGCGATAAAGACTTACAACGGAGCCAGCATCAGCCGCACCATCTCACCGGCTGTAACGGCGGGCTTGAAAGCCCTGTGCCTGTCGGCCGACAGTACGCTCTTCATGGGGCTGCTGGCAGCTGTGAAGGCATTGTTGTACCGCTACACTGCTCAGGAAGATATAATCATCGGCAGCCCTGTGGCAGGCCGGGAGCACAGCGACCTGGAAGGTCAGATCGGTTTTTATGTAAATACCCTGGCGTTGAGAACACAGTTCAGTGGTGCAGGTAGTTACCTGGACCTGTTATCGCGGGTAAGACAAACCACGCTGGACGCTTATCAACATCAATCCTATCCGTTTGATGAGCTGGTGGAGGAATTGCCACTGCACCGTGATATGAGCCGCAACGCCCTGTTCGACGTGATGGTGGTATTGCAGCATCAGTCCAGCGCCTCCCTGGTGGAGCAAGGTTTTGCCGGTCTGGAAGTGCGCGCCGGTGAAGGCACGCAACAAGGCAGTAAATTCGACCTGCAATTCAGTTTTCTGGAAGCCGGCGATCAGCTGCAATTATACATCGCTTATAATACGGACATCTATCAACCTGCAACTATATCACGGCTGTCTGCTCACCTGGAACAGCTGCTGACAGCTATCATAGCTACGCCATCGGCTGGTATTGGCGCTATCAACTACCTGAGCAGGGAGGAAAAAACGCTGCTGCTGGAAACGTTCAATGCCACAGAAGCGGCTTATGATATAGCCGTTACCGTTATAGACCTGTTTGAAGAGCAGGTGTCGCTTACCCCCGATCATATCGGTCTGCTGTACGAAGGCCGCTCGCTGAGCTACAGCCAGATCAACGCCACGGCCAACCGCCTGGCCCACTATCTGCGGGATGTGTATGGTATAGGAGCAGATGACCTGGTGGGTATACAACTGGAACGTAATGAATGGCTGGTGATTGCGCTGCTGGGCGTGTTAAAATCAGGCGGGGCTTATGTTCCGATAGATCCGGCGTATCCGCAGGAACGTATCGAATATATTATTGCCGACAGCCGTTGCAAGGTAGTGCTGGATGACCGGGAGTTGCAGAAGTTTTTATTGCAGGAAGAAAAATACGATACAGAGAATCCAGGAGTATCCATCAACAGCGGGGACCTGGCTTATATCATCTACACATCGGGTTCCACCGGTCGTCCCAAGGGAGTGATGATCACGCACAGCAATGTGTCTGCTTTCATCGCCTGGTGCCGGGAGGAATTTGCTGGATCAGCATACGAAGTAGTGCTGGGCGTAACTTCCATCTGCTTTGACCTGTCTGTATTTGAAGTCTTCTTCACACTGACCAGCGGCAAACAACTGCGCATACTGGAAAGTGGTCTTGCTATATCTGGTTATCTGAACAGTAAGGAGCCTTTATTGGTAAATACTGTTCCGAGCGTAGTGGCACATCTGTTAAGTGAAGGGGCAGACCTGAGCCGTGTGAACGTGCTGAACATGGCCGGAGAGCCGATCCCGGCAAATGTGATCCGTCAGCTAGATTGTGAGCGCATGGAAGTACGGAACCTGTACGGACCTTCAGAAGATACCACGTATAGCACTATTTATCGCATTCATTCAGCCGATAATATATTGATCGGCCGTCCCATATCGAATACGAAGATTTATATACTGGGAGATAATGATCACCTGCAGCCCGTGGGTGTAGTGGGAGAGATCTGTATCTCCGGTGCAGGCCTCGCCCGCGGGTATCTGAACCAGCCTGCACTGACCGCAGAGAAATTTGTATCACATCCTTTTATTCCCGGAGAGCGGCTGTACCGCACCGGAGACCTAGGCCGGTGGCAGTCGGACGGCAACATCGTATACCTGGGCCGTAAAGACGACCAGGTGAAAGTACGCGGTTACCGCATAGAGCTGGGAGAGATAGAAACAGTGCTGCATCGTTACCCCGGTGTGGAAGCGGTGGTTGTAACAGCGAGGGCGCATGGAGACGGTGATAAGGTGTTGGTGGCCTATGTGGCCTGCAAAGAGCCGCTGGATAATGTTTCGCTGAGATCTTATCTGAAAAGCCAGCTTCCGGATTATATGGTGCCTGGTTATTTCGTACAGCTGTCAGCGTTACCCCTGCTGCCTAATGGCAAGATCAACAAGAAAGCATTGCCGGCGCCGGAAGCGGACCAGCTGAGCAGCGGCCGGGAATACGAAGCTCCGCGCAATGAGCTGGAATCCAGGCTGGCGGATATATGGAGCGAACTGCTGGGGCAGGAGCAGGTAAGTGTGAAAGATAATTTCTTTGAATTGGGCGGCCACAGTCTGAAAGCCACGCGCCTGTCGAGCCGTATCTACAAAGCATTTGAGGTGAAGGTTACTTTGAAGGAGCTATTCACGCACCCGGTGCTGGAGGACCTGGCCCGGCTGATCGCGGGGGCACAGAAGTCAGTGGCGATCAATATACCGGTTGTACCAGAACAATCTTCTTATGTGTTATCATCTGCCCAGCGCCGTTTGTGGGTGCTGAGCCGGTTCGAAGGCGGCAGTGCGGCGTACAATATGCCTGGCGTATTCATGTTTGAAGGAACACTGAACACGGTGGCGCTGTCGCAATCCTTTGATATGTTGATAGCCCGTCATGAGAGCCTGCGCACAATATTCCGTGCAACTGCAGACGGAGATGTGAGGCAATATATTTTATCTGCACCGGCTTTTCGAGTAGCTATACATGATCTGCATGATGAAGCTGAAGCAGTTATCCAGAAGGCTGTGCAGGAGTGCGTTTTACGCCCGTTCGATCTGGAAGAAGGTCCGTTGCTGCGAGCAGAACTGTATCGCGTGAGCGAAGATAAGTGGGTGTTCGCATATGTGATGCATCACATCATCAGCGACGGCTGGTCTATGGAAGTGTTGATAAAGGAATTGCTGGCGTTGTATCAGGCTATCACGGAAAGCCGGCCCCATTCATTGATGCCGCTGCGCATCCAGTACAAGGACTATGCGACATGGCAGCAGGAACAGCTAAGCAGCCCATCGCTGAATGGGCAAAGAAAATGGTGGCTGGAACATTTGTCAGGAGAGCTGCCGATACTGGAATTCCCGGCGGACCACCCAAGGCCCGCGGTCAAAACATATCAGGGCGGCGTAGTGAACGGAATTGTAAACGCTGCTACTGTAGCAGGTTTCAAAGGATTGCTGCGCAGTCGTGAAGCTACCCTGTTTACGGGGCTGCTGGCATTGGTGAAAACATTATTATACCGTTATACCGGCCAGGAGGATATGATCATCGGTATGCCGGTGGCGGGCCGTGAGCATATTGACCTGGAAGAGCAGATAGGGTTTTATGTAAACACGCTGGCGCTGAGAACACAATTCTCGGGTACGGAAAACTATTGCCAGGTGTTGGAAAAAATAAAAGAGCTTACACTGCAGGCGCAGGCGAATCAGTTTTATCCCTTTGATGAACTGGTGGACCAGCTGGCACTTCAACGCGATATGAGCCGCCACCCGCTGTTTGATGTGATGGTGGTGGTACAGCAGGATGATGGCCACAGCAGCGCTTTGCAGCAGCTGAAAGATCTGAAGGTAAGTGCCTTCAATGATGAATCAGCCACATTCTGCAAGTTTGATCTGCTGTTTAATTTCATAGAACAGGGAGATTGTATAAAAACAAAGATCAGCTACAATAGCGGCATCTATTCCCGTAGTACCATCGAGCAGTTATCATTTCACCTGGAACAGTTGCTACAGGCCATTGTGCAACAACCATATCAACCTGTTCAGCAGGTCGACTTCCTGAATGCTGACGAAAAACAATTGTTGTCAGTAACATTCAATGATACTGCGCGTATCTATCCCACCGGAAAAACAATAGTTGATCTCTTCGAAGCACAAGCTGCCAGAACACCCGACGCAATAGCATTGGTAAGCGGTAAGAAAACCTGCACCTACCGTGAGCTGCAGGAGATATCCAACCAGTTGGCCAACTATTTACTGGTCAACCATCATATCAGCACGGAAGACCTGGTGGGAGTGAAGCTGCCGCGTAATGAATGGCTGGTGATCACCCTGCTGGCTGTATTAAAATCGGGCGCAGCTTATGTGCCTATAGATATGAATTACCCGGAAGAACGCATTGCCTATATAGAGTTGGACAGCAATTGCAAACTGACTATCACGGATGCGTTCCTGCTTGAGTTCAGCAAACATATTTCTTCGGGAGAACGGCCGCAGGTGAAACTGCATCCCGGCAACCTGGCTTATGTGATCTATACTTCAGGTTCCACAGGGAAGCCCAAGGGAGTAATGATCACACATAGCAGTGCCGTAACCTTGCTGCAATGGAGCGAGGAGGAATTCACGAATACGGATTTCGACATCATGTATGCCGTAACCTCCCATTGCTTCGACTTGTCAGTCTTTGAAATATTCTATCCCCTGAGTATCGGAAAAAAGATAAGGGTGGTGGAGAACGGCGCCGCCATTGCTTCCTGGCTGCCAGAAGATAAAAAGGTGCTGATCAATACTGTGCCGGCAGTGGTGAATGAGCTTTACAACAATGCTGTGTTGTCAGATCATATTGCCGGTATCAATATGGCCGGAGAACCCATTCCTGTAGCGTTGAGCAACGGTTTACTGAAGTACGGCATTCCGCTCAGGAACCTGTACGGCCCTTCTGAAGACACTACGTATAGCAGCTGTTACCGTATCGAAACACCGCAGGAGCAGTCTGTTTCCATTGGTAAGCCTATTGCCAACACACAGTTCTATATCCTGTCGTCCACGCTGGCGCTGCAACCTATGCTGGTGGCTGGCGAGATCTACATTTCCGGTGATGGTTTATCAAAAGGTTACCTGAACCGCAGTGAGCTCACCGCTGAAAAATTTATTCCCAACCCATACCGTGAAGGCCAGCTGATGTACCGTACCGGAGACGTCGGCCGGTGGATGCCCGATGGGAATATCAGCTTTGCCGGCCGTAAAGATGACCAGGTGAAGGTTCGCGGTTACCGCATAGAACTGGGAGAGATAGAACATGCGCTGATGGCGTCACCGGCTGTTACTGATGCAGTGGTGCTGGCTAAAACGCAGGAAGGGGAAAGATATATAGTGGCTTACCTGAAAGGCACACAGATCAGCGTGGACGAGCTGAAGGCGCATCTCTCGCAGCGCCTGCCCCATTACATGCTCCCTGCCGCTTACGTGGTGCTGGACAAACTGCCGCTCACTCCCAACGGGAAAGTGGACAAGAAAGCGTTGTTGCAGCTGGAAGTGTTCAACGTCAGGACTACTGCGTACGTAGCGCCTGAAGGTGAAGTGGAAGAAAAACTGGCGCTCATCTGGCAGGAAGTGCTGAAGCTCGACAGCGTAGGGACTACAGATAATTTCTTCGAGATAGGAGGGCAGAGCTTAAAGATGATCACCATGCTGAACCGTGTTAAGACGGAATTTGGTTTTGAGATAAAACTGGAGATGTTTCTCGGCCAGCCAACTATCGCATCGGTGGCATTGCATATCGGGAATTTACAATCACTGAATAATACTGCCGGCCCGCGTGCCAATCAGCAGAAAATAATCATTTGAGCTATGAAAACAGCATCCTTAGTGAAGCATATCAGAGAACAGGGTATTGATATGAGGTTATCCGGAGAGAACCTTGAACTGATCTTTGTTAATGAGACGGTTGACAATGCTGTCATCGAGCAGATAAAGGCGCATAAACAGGATATTGTGGCCTACCTGCGATCCATCATGTCTACCGCAAAGTGGGAGCAGATCCCGCAGGTAGCGGTGCAGGACATATATCCCGTTACTTCTTCGCAGTTGCGTTTCTGGATATTGTGCCAGATGGAAGACGTCAACAAGGCCTATAATCTGCCGGCTGTGCTCAGGCTGGAGGGGGCTTTGGACGCAACTATGCTGCAGGCCACATTTGAACAGCTGATCGCCAGGCATGAGATCCTGAGAACGCATTTCACCGCTACGGCAGATGGCGCTATCGGGCAGAAAGTGCTGGGTGCGCGTGATGCAGGTTTTGAGATGCAGATACGCGAGCTTCAGGATGATCAGCAGATCGAAGATACGATTGCTACATTCATACAGGCGCCCTTTGAGCTGAAAGATACATTGTTGTTCAAAGCCCTGCTGCTCCGGAAGAACGAACAGGAACACTACCTCTGCATCAATATTCATCATATCATCGCTGATGGCGGCTCCCTGGAAATATTGCTCACAGAGCTGATGCATATATACAATGCGCTGACTACGCCAACGCCTGTACGTTTGCCTGAGCTGCGTGTGCAGTTTAAGGACTATGCTGCATGGGTGAACAATAGGCAGCAGGCCGGCGATGACGCCGCGTATTGGTCGGAGACTTTCTCCGGCGAGCTTCCGGTCATCAACCTGCCTACATACCAGCCACGTCCGGCACTCAAAACGTATAACGGGGCCGTATATACGCATTCCTGGGAACCACAGCTGCTGAAACAGCTGAAAGAATTTTCACATGAAAACAAAGGCACTGTTTTCATGGCGCTGATGGCCGGCCTCAACGGCCTGTTGCACCGGTACACCGGGCAGACAGACATCATCCTGGGTACGCCCATATCCGGCAGGAGCCATGCTGACCTCCAGGGGCAGATAGGTTTATATATCAACACGCTGCCGGTACGTATGCAGTTTGACGGCTCAAATTCTTTTTCAAATCTTTTCTCACTACAGAAAACAAACCTGGAAGCTGTATATGCCCATGCGGACTATCCCTTCGGAGATCTGGTGCATCAGCTTAACCTGACAAGGGATGTAAGCCGTTCGCCGTTGTTCGATGTGCTGGTGATCCACCAGCGGAAAAACGATGAGCAGCTGCCGGCAGGCACAGGGTTTTCAGGTCTGACATGCTCCTTCTTCAATAACCGGAAAAGTACGGTCAGCAAGTATGATATTACATTCGCTTTCTTTGAGGATGAAAACCGGCTTACCTTATCCATAGAATATAATACAGACCTGTTTCTGGAAACATTCATCAGCGATCTGGCACGCAACGTGGAGCGCTTCATCAGGGAATGTCTTCATGATCCGAAGCAGGAGATACAAAGGATCGCTTACCTGGATGAAGCACAGGTGCAGCAGTTGCTGCATGGCTTTAATAACACCAGTACAGCTTATGATACCACTGCAACGATCGTTTCGCAGTTCCGGACGCAGGTAAAACTGACGCCTGATAATACGGCTTTTGTTTGTGAAGACAGGCAGATCTCATACCGTGAGCTGGATGAACGTTCCACGCAACTCGCGCTGCACCTGCAATCGCTCGGCGCGGGGCCGGGCGCAGTGATCGGCGTATGCCTCGGCCGTTCCATAGAAATGATGACAGGCATACTTGCCATCTTCAAATGCGGGGCTGCATACCTGCCGGTAGATCCGTTCTATCCACTAGACCGTATTGATTATATTCTGCATCACAGCAGGGCCGCGCTGGTGCTTACCAACGACCAGACCAGCCCGATCATCGCCGCCGGACTCACTAACGTGAACATAGAGCACCCGGAAGCATGGCAGACGTCTGGAACCGCTGCGCTGCCAGTCGTAAACAGTGACACCGCCGCTTACGTGATCTATACCTCCGGATCTACCGGCAAGCCCAAAGGCGTACAGGTTTCGCATCGTAACCTCGTTAACTTTATGGAGGGTATGAACCAGCGGTTTGCAAAAACAAACGACGCGGCTGTATGGCTGGCCATGACGAGCATCAGTTTTGACATTTCCATACTCGAACTGCTCTGGACGCTGACAAGGGGCGACAAGGTGGTGATACACCTCGAAAGGCCCGTTCCCGTTATGCCCAGGCCTGAAATGGATTTCAGCCTGTTCTACTTCCCTGCAGGTACATCATCTCCCGATAATAGGTACAGACTTCTGCTGGAAGGTGCGAAGTTCGCTGATCAGCACGGGTTCAAGGCCATTTGGGTACCTGAGCGGCACTTCCATCATTTCGGCGACCAGTTCCCGAATCCTTCTGTAGCCGCAGCGGCCGTGTCAACGATCACACAGAACATAAAGATCCGTTCAGGCAGTGTGGTATTGCCACTGCATGATCCTGTACGTGTAGCCGAAGAATGGTCTATGATCGACAACCTTTCCTCCGGCAGGGTGGAACTGTCTATCGCTTCCGGGTGGCATCCAAATGATTTTGTGCTGGCTCCCGGTGAATACCAGGACCGCCACCGATCTATGCGCGATAAGATCGTTACGCTGAAAGACCTCTGGGAAGGTAAATCGCTGACCCGTAAAAACGGTGTCGGTAAAGACTTTGAGTTCACCATCCACCCGCGGCCCGTTCAAAGCAGGCTACCCTTATGGATTACAGCGGCAGGCAGCATTGATACTTTCAAATATGCCGGATCCATCGGCGCAAATATATTGACGCACCTGCTGGGACAGAGTATCGAAGAGCTGGGCGAAAAAGTGAAGATATACCGGCAGACGCTCCTGGAGCACGGTTTTGATCCGCAGCAGGGCAAAGTGGCGCTGATGGTGCATTCCTTTGTGAATAATAACCCGGAACTGGTACGGAAAGTAGTGGAAGCTCCTTTTAAGAATTATCTGAAAACGTCTCTCAACCTGCTGAAACCAATGGCCGAGGAGAAAGGACTGGATGTGGAGAAAGATGTGGATGCGCTGCTGGAAATGGGTTTCAGAAGGTTTTACAATACAGGCAGTCTGTTTGGTACGCCTGAGTCATGCCTCGAAATCATCAATAGAATTTATGAAGCTGACATCAATGAAGTTGCCTGCCTCATTGATTTTGGAGTGGATGAAGACCTGGTGGCTGCCAGTCTTCCCGACCTGCATAAACTGAAGGAAATGGTAAGAAGGGCCAGGGAGCAGGCCGGTTTCATCACCGCGCGTATGGAGCGCCTTACAGCGGAAGAAGAGACTGGTGCATTGATAGCGCGCCACGGTGTGACACATATGCAATCCACGCCTTCGTTCTATGAAGAGCTGCTGCAGCAGCCGGGAGGAAAAGCCGCGTTGCAACAGATCAGGACATTACTGGTAGGCGGAGAACCACTGAAAAGATCACTGGCAGAAAACCTCTTTGAAACAAGGCAAAGAGAGATATATAACATGTACGGGCCTACGGAGACTACCATATGGTCATCTGTAAAAACGGTTATCTCCGCTCAGGATATCACCATCGGCACACCCATTGCCAATACCGGCATTTATGTGCTGGACCATCTTCATCAGCTGTGCCCCGTGGGCGTGGCAGGAGAGCTTTGTATTGGCGGCGACGGCGTGGCGACAGGCTACCTGCATGAAGAATCGTTAACCGCAGTAAGGTTCATTGAACATCGGTTTGATCAGTATCTCAGGATATATAAAACCGGCGATCTCGCACGGTGGTTACCCAATGGAGAGCTGGAATGCCTGGGACGCCTGGACAGACAGGTGAAAATCAGGGGATACCGTATAGAGCTGGAAGAAATAGAGAACGTGATAGCGTCGAACCCGGATGTAACGCAATGTGTGGTGGCGTCCATACAGAAGAACAACCAGCCCCTGCTGACGGCCTACGTAAAAGCACATCATGCCGTGGATGGCGCTGCCATCAAGGACTGGCTGAGATTGAGATTGCCACATTATATGATCCCGCAGCATGTAATGATCGTCGATGATTTCCCCTATACGCCCAATGGAAAAATAGATCATAAGAAACTGCCGCATCCCGGAGACGAGCATATCGTTGCTGCAAAATTTGTGGCGCCCGCCACAGAGCTGGAGAAGAAGCTGGCGAAGATCTGGAGCGAATTCCTGAAAGTGGAGGCTGTAAGCGTAGAAGACAACTTCTTCGAGATTGGAGGCAACTCCATGAGAGCGTTCCAGCTGCTTTCCATCATCAACACTTCGCTGAACACCGATATGAAGATCATCGCTTTCTTCCAGTACCCGACAGTCAGAACGCTGGCAGAACATTTAAGTCCGAAGAATACCCGGAAGGAAATACAGGTGGAGGAAAATGAAATGGAAGACGTGGACGACCTCATACACTTCATGGGTAACATGGAGCACTAAACGAAAACAGAATTCAATCAAGCAGACCAAAGTCAAACTGATGAAGAAGGACATTGCAATTATAGGCTTAGCAGGTAAGTTCCCGAAATCAGACAACATTGAAGTGTTGTGGAAGAACCTGGTGGAGGAAAAAGAACTGATCCATTTTTTCACTGATGAGGAACTGGAAGAAAAAGGTATTGCCCGGAAAGACATAGCGCGTGCGAATTACGTGAAGGCAGCCTCTTTTATACAGACAACAGATGAATTTGACTATCCTTTTTTTAAATACACCATTCATGAGGCCAGGGTAATGAACCCGCAAACCCGCATGATGCACCAGCTGGTATGGGAAGCCCTGGAAGACGCCGCCTGCAATGTAGACACCTATAACCGGAAGGTAGGCATCTTCGTGGGAGCCAACAAAGATCTGAACTGGAGCATGTACTCCCTGCTAAATAAAAGCGAACATGTGGATGAGCTGACACGCAGCAAATTATCCAACCCCAATTTCATGGCTTCACAGATCGCGTATAAGCTGAATTTCAGGGGACCTTGTTATTTCCTCGACACTGCCTGTTCCACATCGTTGAGTACCGCACATCTCGCCTGCAGAAGTTTGCTGCTGAATGAATGTGGCATCGCGGTGGTGGGCGGCATCCGGCTGCTGTCGATGGAAAACACGGGTTACCTTTATCAGCAGGGCTCTATCATGTCCGCCGACGGGCATAACCGGAGCTTCGATAACAACTCTTCCGGCACCATCAATTGCGACGGGGCTGGTGTTGTGATACTGAAAAGACTGGAAGAGGCCATCGCCGACAAAGATCATATCTATGCCGTTATCAAAGGTTCCGCGATGAACAACGACGGCAACGCCAAAGCCGGCTACACCATGCCCGGCGTGGAAGGCCAGGCAGAGTGCATCCGGATCGCACATAAAATAGCAGGCGTGGCGCCGGCACATATCTCTTACGTGGAAACGCACGGCACCGGCACCATCATCGGCGATCCCATCGAGATAACCGCATTAAACAAAGCATTCAATAACGATACACAACACCGTTGCGCCATCGGTTCCATCAAATCAAATATGGGCCATGCCGATGAAGCCGCCGGTATAGCCGGGTTGATCAAAACGGCGCTGGCATTGAAACATAAGACCATCCCAGCAAGCCTGCATTATAAAACACCCAATAAAACAGTGCCTTTCCAGGAAGGACCGTTTTATGTCAACAATGCCACCCGGTCATGGGAGCATCCGGAAGGCGCGCTGCGCACCGCCGGCGTCAGCTCGCTGGGCATAGGCGGCACCAACGTGCATATGATCCTTCAGGAAGCCCCTGTTCTGCAACACAGGCCTGTCGCTGCAAGGCATTATCTGATCCGGTATTCGGCCAACACCGAAACGGCACTGGAGAGATACGAAGCGAAGCTTCTGCACTTCCTGGAAAAAAGTAAAGACATAGATCCCGCTGATCTGGCCTACACCTTACAGGCGGGAAGAAAGCGTTTTGATTGTGGTCGTTTTATCGTGGCGGCAAGCAGGGAAGAGCTGATCGATATGCTCCGTGGCGGTAGGCTGAAAACACAGCCTGTCAGGCCCAAACAGCATATCACGTTTATGTTCTCCGGGCAGGGAAGCCAGTATGTAAACATGGGCCGTTATCTCTATGAAACGTTCCCGGCCTTCAAAACCATACTGGATGAAGGTTTTGAAAGGCTTCAACAGATAAGGGGCGTCGATTACCGCAAAGCCCTGTTCACAGAAGGAAGCGATGAAATATACAATACGCTGTACACACAGCCCGTATTGTTCCTGTTCGAATATGCGCTGGCGCGGCTGCTGATGACCTGGGGTATACAGCCTGATTACATGATCGGGCACAGTCTGGGAGAATATGTGGCTGCTACTGTCAGCGGTGTGTTCACACTGGAAGACGCCCTGAGAGTGGTAAGCAGGCGCGCTGAACTGATGGCGGGCGTGGAAGCAGGTGATATGATCAGTGTATTGCTGCCCATTGATAAAATTGACGAAAAACTGCTCAGAGATGTGTCTGTGGCGGCTGTGAATGCACCGGATAGCTTTGTGCTCTCAGGTACTAAACCAGCCATCGCTGGCGTGAAAGAACAACTGAAGGCTGCCGATATTCCCTTTACAGAACTGAAAACGTCTCACGCCTTTCATTCCACTATGATGGAACAGATCATTGCGGACTTTGAAAAGGAGTTGGGTGGCGTTGCATTTGGTAAGCCCTCCATTCCTTTTATCTCCAATGTTACAGGCGATTACATCACTGCAGAGCAGTCCTCTTCTCCGGCTTACTGGGCAAAGCATATACTGGCCACAGTACTGTTTGAAAAAGGCATCCGCAGGCTGATGGAAAATGATCATACGCTGTTCATAGAAGTAGGGCCGGGAAATACCCTAACCTCTTTCTTCCGTAAATGCAAAAGTCCCGATCAGCATAATGCGGTGGTCAATACTATCCGTCATCCGCGTGAGCAGGCAGATGATAGTTCTTATCTCGCCTCCTTTCTCGGGAATATCTGGATCAATGGTGTAGATATAGACTGGGAACAGTTTTACGGAGCAGCCAGGCCACGCAGGATACCAGTGCCTGGTTATGCTTTTGAGCCGTATAAAGTACCATCGAGAGTAGCACTGGAAGGACAGCTGCCGGGTCGTGCCGCGGCCATAACAGAGGAAGCGCCTGTTGCAGATGTGGAAATGAACCGGAATAATCTCACCACTACCTATAAAGGAGCCGGCAATGAAACAGAGCAGCAGATCATGCAGCTGTTTGAATCGCTGTTTGGCATACAGGGTGTAGGTGTAGATGATGATTTCTTCGAACTGGGTGGCGATTCACTGAAAGCACTGGTGCTGGTGAACAGGATGAAGAAAGAGACAGGTGCCGAGATCACTATTTCCGAGCTGTTCACCTCCAAGACACCAGCTACGATTGCACTGCTGGTGGCAGAGAAAAAAGAAGAACGTATATCCGTTGACGGTATATCGGCCATTCCTCCCATTGCTCTTTCTGAAAACGGTTATGCGCTTTCGTCTTCCCAGCAACGCCTATGGATACTGAACCAGTTTGAAGAAGGGCTGGCGTCTTATAATATCACACACCAGGTGGAGCTGAACGGCGATTATGATATAAGGCTTTTCAAGATGGCAGTGTATACGGTGCTGGAACGCCATGAAATATTGAGAACAGTATTCCGGAAGAACAATGAGGGTGAAGTGCGCCAGTGGATACTGACGATGGACGAACTGGACTTTGCCATAGACCACCAGGATTTCAGCGCCGTGGCAGATCCCCGTGCGGCGGTAACTGCTTATATCCGTAAGGACGCGGTACAGTTCTTCAACCTGGAGAATGGGCCACTGCTGAGAGCCGCCTTATTACAAACGGCTCCGGGTCAGTATGTGTTCTATTACAATATGCACCACATCATTAGTGATGGATGGTCCATGGGTGTGCTCTACAGCGACGTGGCGGCCAGCTATCAGTCTTTTGTGACCGATACGCCGGTGAGCCTTACACCTTTACCGATACAGTACAAAGACTATGCAGCCTGGCAGCTGCAGGAGCTGAGCAACACGGCCAACGCTGTTCACCGTGAATACTGGTTGTCTGCATTATCAGGAGAACTTCCGGTGATAGACCTGCCCTCCGGCAAACAGCGCCCGCCGGTGAAAACACAACACGGCCATACGCTGGAAGCATTTCTGCCCGCACCGCTGACTCAACAGCTGAAAACATTCACCAAAGACCACGAAGGCAGCCTGTTCATCACGCTGCTGTCGCTGTGGCAGGTACTTATATACCGTTATACCGGCCAGGAAGACCTGATCATCGGCTCTCCGGTAGCAGGCAGGGACCATGCGGACCTGGAAAACCAGATAGGCTTCTTCGTGAACACAGTAGTGTTCAGGAATAGGGTGAAACCGGGAGAAGATTTTCTGCATCATTTCCAACAGGTGAAAGCAAATGCGCTGGAAGCCTATTCACACCAGATGTATCCTTTCGACCGGCTGCTGGAAGACCTGAACCCCAGGCGCAATGTGAGCAGGAGCGCCATCTTTGATATGATGCTGGCATTGCAGAACACCGGAAAGAAAATAACAACGATAAATGCCGAAATCATACCCGAACGCATATACGACAAAGGCCCGCAACTGACGAAGTTTGATATGGAGATCAACTTCACCGAGATAGGCGACCATTTGTCATTCAATGTTAATTTCAACACGGACGTGTATGATCAGGAAATGGTAGGCTCACTGATGCAGCATTTCATGCGGCTGGCGGCGGCAGTCATGGAAGATGCCTCCCGGTCATTACAATCAGTCAGTTTCCTGGCTCCTGCTGAGTTCAGCAAACTGGATGCATTTAACAACACCAGTATTGTGTACGGGGAAAGCGGCACTGTGATAGACCTGTTCAGACAACAGGCTGCGCTTACTCCCGATGCAACAGCTGTTGTATTTGAAGACAGTGCGCTTACATACCGGCAGCTCAACGCCGTATCTGACCAGCTGGCCCATTATCTTACTGCACAGCACAACATTACATTGCATGATCTTGTGGGTATCAGGCTGTATCGCAGTGAATGGATGCTTATAGCAATACTTGGCGTCCTGAAGGCAGGAGGGGCATATGTACCCATTGATCCGGCCTACCCGCAGGAGCGGCTGGACTACATCAGAAACGACAGCGCTTATAAAGTATGTATAGATCAGAACCTGCTTGATGATTTCAGGGCTGCACAGCATCATTATACTAAGCCTTTTGTGATAACGTTGTCACCGGAAGACTATGCCTACGCCATCTATACCTCCGGTTCCACCGGCATGCCCAAGGGTGTTCTCAATCACCATGCGGGATTGCGCAACAGGCTGCTCTGGATGAAACATTATCTGCAGGCAGACAGCAGCTCTGTGATACTGCAGAAAACGCCTTACACGTTTGATGTGTCAGTGTGGGAACTGCTGCTGCCTGTTATCTGCGGCGCACAGCTGATATTTGCAGTGCCGGAGGGGCATAAAGATCCGTTCTACCTGCAACGCCTCATCGATGAAAGGCAGGTGACCATCATTCATTTCGTTCCTTCCATGTTGCAGATATTCCTGCATAGCATAGCCGGCGCGGCCGGCAACAGCCTGAAACATGTGGTGTGCAGCGGCGAAGCCCTGCCGGCGACCGTAGTGAACGCATTCAAAAAGAAAATCAATTGCCGCCTGCATAACCTATACGGCCCTACGGAGGCAGCGATCGACGTGACAGCGATCGACCTGACGGAGATGAATACTACCCTGCAGGGTGTATCTATAGGGTACCCCATCGCCAACTGCAGCATTTACATCGTGAACGAGGCTATGGCACTGCAACCTGTAGGCATTGCCGGCGAATTGCTGATTGGAGGCGTGCAGGTGGCCTATAAATACCTCAATAAGCCGGAGCTGAGCAGTGAGAAATTTATTGAAAGTCCGTTCAAAAAAGGGGAACGCTTATATAAGACCGGCGACCTCGCCAAATGGAACAATGATGGCAGCATCGCTTATCTGGGCAGGAGAGACGGACAGGTGAAGATACGCGGCCATAGGATAGAGCTGGGTGCTATTACCGCGCAGCTGTTGCTGAAGCCGGATATAAAGGAAGCCGTTGTCAGCGTGCATAGGAAGGCAGACCTCGAACATGAGCTGGTGGCTTACGTAGTGTCTGATGAGCCACAGGATACGTCCACATTACGCAAATACCTGGCCGGTAAGGTACCTGATTACGAGATCCCTGCATACTTCGTTCAGCTGGAAGCCCTGCCACTATCGGCCAATGGGAAGATAGATGAAAAAGCATTGCCAGGCCCCGGCTCCAATACCCTGACCGTCAACACGGCCTATGTGGCTCCGCGCAATGAGAAAGAGCAATTGCTCATTGAAATTTTCGCCCGGGAGCTGGGCAGGGAACCGTCTGAGATAGGCATTAATGACAACTTCTTTGACCTCGGCGCCAATTCCATAAAACTGATCAGGATACTGAATGAGATCAGGAATGAATTTAAAGTGGATATAAAGCCCATCATGCTTTTCCAGTACACCAACATACAAGACCTGGTGAACGCATTTGCAGCAGCGCCTGATGAGGAGCCGGAAGAAGAGAACCTTCAGATCTCAGCAGAGATGGACGATATGATCGAATCATTTTAATTTTTTTTCATGAACACAGAAATAAAACAGGCAGCGAGGAAAAAAGATATTGCCATCATCGGGCTGGCAGGCAGGTTCCCGCAATCTGAACATATACAGGCTTTCTGGAAGAACCTGACAGAAGGGAAGGAGCTGGTACGGTTTTTCACACCGGAAGAGCTGTTACAGAAAGGCATTGATAAAAGCGTGATTGATGATAAAAGCTTTATTCCCTGCAGTGCTTCGCTCGACAATGCCGAAAGCTTTGATTATTCATTCTTTGGATATACCCTTGAAGAAGCGTCCCTGATGGACCCCCAGATAAGGGTTATGCATGAGCAGGTATGGGCCGCGCTGGATGATGCCGGCTATACGAAACATATCGATCGCGAAACCATCGGGTTGTTCCTGGCCGCATCCGATAATCTCAACTGGCGGGCTTACGCCATGATGAACCCCAGTGAAAAAGTAACTCCGTTCATTGCAGCAAGGATGGCCAACAGGGATTTCATCAGCACGATGATTGCCTATAAGCTGGGACTGAAAGGCCCGGCCTATCATATCGACACAGCCTGTTCCGGTGCACTGAGTGCCGTGCATCTGGCTTGCAGAAGCCTGTTGCTGAAAGAATGTTCTTTGTCTGTAGCAGGAGGTGTCAGTATCTATACGCAGGACACCGGAGGATATTTTTATAAAGAAGGGATGATCGCCTCCAAAGACGGGCATTGCCGGGCTTTTGACGAACAGGCCTCCGGAACCATCTGGGGCGAGGGCGCGGCCGCAGTAGTGCTGAAACGCTACGACGACGCTGTGCGCGATGGTGATCATATCTATGCCGTAATCCGCTCTTCCGCTACCAACAATGACGGGAAAAGAAAAGTAGGCTATACGGCCCCCAGTGTAGAGGGGCAGGCAGAATGTATCCGGCTCGCGCACAGGATCGCGGATGTGACGCCCGCATCCATCGGCTATGTGGAAGCACATGGCACCGGCACCCGTCTGGGAGATCCGATTGAAATTGAAGCGCTGAACAAGGCCTTTAATTTTGATACCACTTACAGCTGCGCGATCGGCTCGGTGAAAACGAACATGGGGCATCTCGACGCAGCGGCAGGAGTAACAGGGCTCATCAAAGCAAGCCTCTCGCTCAAACACAGGACGCTCGTGCCTTCGCTGCATTTTACCAAACCCAACCCGGAGATTAGTTTCCAGGCAGGCCCCTTTTATGTGAACACCCAGTTTAAAAAATGGGAGCCGCTGAATGGTACGCCATTGCGGGCAGGGGTCAGCAGCTTCGGCATCGGCGGTACCAATGTGCATGTAGTGCTGGAAGAAGCGCCAGTCCTGGTTTCTGGCGGAGATACAAAGCCGTTCTATCCGCTGTTATATTCCGGAAAAACAAAGACATCTCTCAAAAACTATAAACAAAAACTGCGGGAATTTTTACCGCTGCAACAGGAAGGCCTGCCAGACCTGAGTTACACCAGCGCCGTAAAAAGAATGCATCACAAATACCGTGATGCAGTGATCGCAACAGATGTTGAAGACATCCTCAGCAAACTGTCCCGGGATGATTCCTCCCGCCAGTCAGACAAAACGCTGTATCCCGCTAAGGATGTGGTGTTCATGTTCCCTGGTCAGGGCTCGCAGTATTTCGGGATGGCACAGGAACTGTATCGACATCAACCAGTCTTCAGCTCCTGGATGGATAAAGGGCTGCAGACGCTTCAGGAGTTGTCCGGCATCAGCTTCCGGGAGATCATCGGCTATGCCCCCGGTGATAATGCGGATCAGCAGCAGATCAACAACACGCTTTATACGCAACCGTTGCTGTTCCTCGTGGAATATGCTATGGCGCAGACCCTGATCCATATGGGCGTGAAGCCTGCCAGTATGATAGGTCACAGCCTGGGCGAATATGTGGCGGCATGCCTCAGCGGTGTGTTCTCCTTTGAAGACGGTCTGAAGATCATCTGGGAAAGGGCAAGGTTGATGAACAGCCTCCCTGGCGGATCTATGCTGGCGGTAAATGCCGGCCGGGAGGAAGTCAGTCCGCTGCTGACAAATAATATATCCGTTGCCGTTATTAATACCAAAGATACCTGTGTGGTGGCCGGTAACACAGAAGAGATAGATGCACTGGCCATGCAGCTAACCGCGCAGGGAATCGTCTGCACCCGGCTCAGGACTTCCCATGCATTTCACTCCCGCATGATGGACGGCATCCTGCCTGCATTTGAACAGCTGTTGTCCGGCATAAGTCTCTCGGCACCACAGATACCTTTCATCTCCAACCGGAGCGGCAAAGCCATCACTGCTGAAGAAGCGGTGTCGCCTGCATACTGGGTGACGCACCTGCGCGAAGCTGTATTGTTTTCAGCAGGTCTGCAATCGTTGCTGCATGAGGCCAAAGATAGTACCATATTCGTAGAGGTGGGCCCTGGTAAAACGCTCACCGGTTTTTTAAAACAGCAGGAAAATTATGATGCAGGCTGCCGTGTTTTTTCAACCGTAAGGCCAGCGAGAGAACATGCCCATGACTATGGATATTTCCTGAATACGCTGGCCGATCTGTGGAAGAATGGTCTGTCTGTGGATTGGGAACAACTGTATGTATCGGAGAACCGGAAAAAAGTGCCGGTGCTTACCTATGCTTTCGACCGCACGGCGCTGCCGCTGAAAGTGAAACCATTTGAACAGCTCAAACAGTTGAAGAATGGAACGCCGTCATTGCCGGTAGTCCAAAACCCTATACAGCAGCCGGCCGGGAGCGAGTATGACGAACAGCCAGAACGGCCCGAACTAAGCGTCAGCTACCAGCCGCCGGAAAATGAAGTGCAGCGTAAGCTTTGCGAAATATGGCAATCATTCCTGGGATTTGGACAGATCGGTATCTACGATAACTTTTTTGAGCTGGGAGGCGATTCATTAAGGGCCATGTCCCTGTTGAGCAGGATACAGAAAGAATTCAACGTGGTGGTGAACCTCCAGGATTTTTATACCAACGCCAATATAAAAGACATCAGCACAGAGATAGACATAGCCCTGAAGCTGAGCAGCATTAAAAAAGAAAGCGCGAACCGCAATAAAATTAAAATATAAGATATGGATATCCTTCAATTATTAGCCGAACTGGAAGCGAACGGTATTTATGTCTCATTGGATGGAGATGATATACAGCTGAGCTTTGAGCAGGACGAAATTCCTTCAGCCATAATAGACCTGATAAGAACGCATAAGCCGCTGATCATTTCTTACCTGAAGAAATATGATACACCGGCCGGGTATACACCGGTTCCTATGGTGGACATAGCAGCGGATTATCCCGTATCTCCATCCCAGCGCAGGTTGTGGATACTAAGCCAGTTTGATAAAGGCACGCTGGCCTACAATATCCCGTTCTCTGTTAAGCTGAATGGCAGCTACCATATCGAAAGCCTGAAGCGGGCCATCACTGCGGTTATCGGGCGCCATGAAATATTACGTACGGTATTCCGGGAGAATGAACAGGGGGATGTGCGGCAGTGGATATTAAGCGAAGAAGAGGTTAGCCTGCAGATAGATTACCAGGACTATCGTGCGCATTCCTCACCTC
Organism: Chitinophaga flava; assembly: GCF_003308995.1. NCBI lineage: Bacteria > Pseudomonadati > Bacteroidota > Chitinophagia > Chitinophagales > Chitinophagaceae > Chitinophaga > Chitinophaga flava. The sequence goes on from NZ_QFFJ01000002.1 coordinate 2,670,472, forward strand.
AGTTGCAGGCCGACGCTTACATGGTTGCAGACAATGCAAAGACGTTCGATCTGGAGAACGGCCCGCTCATGAGGGTGGCGTTGTTGCAGCTAACTGATACCGATTATGTTTTCTATTATAACCTGCATCATATCATCACCGACGGCTGGTCTATGGACGTGCTGGCCCGCGATGTGATCGCCTTTTATGAAGCATACCGGCAGAACATTGCGCCGGTGCTCACGCCATTAGGAATACAGTACAAAGATTATACAGCCTGGCAACAGCAACAGCTGGAATCCGCTACCGGAAAGGCCGCAGCGGTATGGTGGCTCGATGCACTCAAAGGAGAGCTGCCCGTATTCGAACTGCCGGGCAATAAAAAACGTCCTGCAATAAAAACATATAATGGGCATCGGCTGCAAGCCTGGCTGCCCGCCAGCCTTACACAGGAGCTGAAAACCTTCAGCCGCCAGCAGGGTGGAAGTTTGTTCATGTCGCTGCTGGCTGTCTGGAAAGTGCTTTTTTATCGTTACTCCGGTCAGCAGGATATCATCATCGGTTCGCCGACAGCCGGCCGCCAACACCCCGACCTGGAGAACCAGATAGGTTTTTATGTGAATACGCTTTCGCTGCGTGATCAGCTAAATCCTATGGATACATTCAACGCCTGTTATCAGCGCATCCGTGAAAAAACGCTACAGGCCTTTAATCACCAGGCATTCCCATTTGATTTTCTGGTGGACGGACTGTCGTTGAAAAGAGATACTTCCAGGAGCGCCGTGTTTGACGTGATGATCGCATTGCAGAATACCACCAGTAGGGAAACACCTGCTACAGTTATCGTGACAGATACGGATACCATCTCCTCCTTAGGCCCGTGCTACGCCAAGTTTGATATGGAGATCAATTTCGTGGAACAGGGCGACTGTCTGTCGCTGATCGTAGACTTCAATACAGATGTGTACGAACAGCAGCTGATAGAACAGCTGATGCGCCATTACAAACAGCTGGCGCAAAGCCTGATGGACCATGCAGACCAGCTTATCAGGGATGCTGTTTTCCTGACAGCATCAGAAAAGCATCATCTGCTGGAGGAACTGAATAACACAACAGTGAGCCTGCCCTCAGGTACGCTGCTAGACCTGCTGGAAGCACAGCGCCAACAAACGCCTGACCGCCCAGCGGTGGTGTATGAAAATACGGTACTTAGCTACCGCCAGTACCATGAACTTGGTAACCAGCTGGCAGGCTATCTGAAAGGCCAGTACAGCATAACACCTGGCGACCTGGTAGGCATCGGCCTTGAACGCAGCGAGTGGCTGCCAGTGGTGATCCTCGGCATCCTGAAAGCAGGCGGCGCTTATATTCCCATAGATATAAATTATCCGCAGGAGCGTATCGATTATATTCTGCGTGACGGGGCCTGCAAAGTGTTCATCAATGCGGCCGAACTGGAACAGTTCCTGACCGTGCGTCATCACTACAGCACCTCTAACGTAGCTGCCGGCATTACACCGGAGCATACGGCCTACTGCATCTATACCTCCGGGTCCACGGGCACACCGAAGGGCGTGCTGAACAGCCACGCCGGTATCTGCAACCGGCTGCTGTGGATGAAAGACTACCTGGGCGTAACGCCTGGTGACGTCTTTCTGCAGAAGACACCCTACACTTTCGATGTATCGGTGTGGGAGCTGCTGCTGCCGTTTATCTCCGGCAGCGCGCTGGTGATGGCAGCCCCCGAAAAACATAAAGACCCTGCTTATCTCCAGGATGTTATCAGCAATCATGGTATAACGGTTACGCACTTCGTACCCTCGATGCTGGGCGCGTTCCTGCCGGATGTATCTACTGATAAATGTGCATCACTGCGCCATATTGTGTGCAGTGGCGAAGAGCTGCCTGTATCGATGGTGACCGGCGTGCGCAGCAGGTTGGGGCATGTACACCTTCATAACCTTTACGGCCCTACGGAGGCGGCGATAGACGTTACGGCTATCGATCTGACAGATACGGACGTAGCGCAATACGGCGTAAGCATAGGCGTGCCGGTATGGAACACGAAGATCTATATCGTGAACGAATCGCTGCAGCTGCAGCCCGCGGGCGTGGCAGGAGAGCTGTTGATCTCCGGTGTGCAGGTGGCGCAGGGCTATCTTCACCTGGAGGAGCTGACAGCTTCCCGTTTTATCGCTGATCCCTTCACGCCTGGCAATCGCGTGTACCGCACCGGTGATGTGGCCCGCTGGCTGCCAGACGGCACTATCCAATACCTCGGCCGTATAGACGACCAGGTGAAGATCCGTGGCAACCGCATAGAGTTGGGAGAAGTGGAGAAAGTGCTATCATCTTTCGCCGGCATAGAACAGGGTATCGTTGCAGTGAAAACGTTGCACAACGAAAAGGTGCTGGTGGCCTATTACACCTCATCTTCCACCATCGACAAAACCATCCTGAAACAATACCTGCAACAGAAATTACCGGAGTACATGGTGCCGGGTTATTATGTAGCAGTGGAGCATATTCCGCTGACAGTAAGCGGTAAGGCCGACCGCAAGGCGCTTCCGGGCATCAGCGGTGAAGACATCATCCATCGTGAGTACGTAGCTCCCGGCAATGACACCGAACACACGCTGGTAGCCATATGGGAAGAGGTGCTGGGAGTAGAAAAGGTAGGGATGACGGATGACTTCTTTGAACTGGGAGGCCATAGCCTGAAAGCAACGCGCCTGTTGAGCCGCTATGCTAAAGATTTCAAAGTCAGGCTGAAACTGCAGGATATCTTCAGCCGCACTACTGTAGCTGACCATGCGGAGCTGATACAACATGCCGGAACAGACAACTTTACCGCTATCCCTAAAGCCGCGCTGGCAGAGAGTTATCCTATATCCAGTGCACAGCGCATGATATGGGCGCTGAGCCAGGTGAAAGATGGCTTTGTATCCTACAACATTCCTTCCGCCATCGAGATGGACCATAGCTTTGATGTGTCCTGCTTTGAAAGGGCCGTGAAAGCACTGACAGACAGGCACGAGATACTACGCACTGTTTTCAGGGAAGATGGAAGCGGGGAGATCAGGCAATGGGTATTACCGGCTGATGCGTTCAACTTCAGGACCGGATACGCTGATATCCGGGAAGAAGCTGACCAGGACGGGCTTATAAAAGAATACATCTATCACAATGACCTGTTCAGGCCATTCGACCTGCAAGAGGGACCGCTCTTCAGGATAAAAATTTTCCGTACCGACAGGGGATATTTTGTGTACTACCTGATCCATCACATCATCACTGACGGTATATCCAACCAGGTGGCGAGGAAAGACCTGTGGGCCTTTTACCAGGCCTATATCGCGCAACGCGAACCTGTGCTGCCGGAACTGAACGTACAGTATAAAGACTTTGCCGTATGGCAGCAGGAGCAGCTGGCGAGGCAGGAATACACGCATCAGCGGGATTACTGGGTGAAGCAGCTGAGTGGCGAGATTCCTCTGTTGGACCTGCCCGCGCAGAAAAAACGCCCGGGTGTGAAAACATTCAATGGCCGCTACCTGAACACTTATTTATCATCAGGTCTTACTGCAAAGCTGTATGCTTTCAGTCAGCAGCATGGTGGAAGTCTGTTCATGACCCTGCTGTCTGTTTGGAATGTGCTGTTGTCGCGCTATACCGGCCAGCAGGATATTGTCATAGGTGCGCCCATTGCAGGAAGGAACCATCCTGATCTGGAAAATCAGGTGGGTTGTTATATCAATACGCTGACACTTCGTAACCAGGTAAGTCCGGATGAAAGTTTTTCCGCTTTCTATAAACGGGTGAAACATACCACCCTCGAGGCTTACAATAATCAGATGTACCCGTTCGACCTGCTGGTGAAAGACCTGGGCGTAAAACGGGATGTAAGCAGGAGCAATGTACTGTTTGATATTATGATGGTATTGCAGAACTATGAATCTACCATCGAGATGGCAGATATAGATGATGAAAGCACCGCGATCATTGAAAACCTGGGCCGGCGTCTGACCAAGTTCGATATCGAGATCGGCTTCTATGAAAGAAAGGAGCATATCATGTTCAGGCTCAAATATAATACAGATGTATACGATCAGCCGCTGATAGAACAACTGATGCGGCATTACAAACAGCTGGCACAAAGCCTGGTGGACTATGCAGATCAATCCATAAAAACGATCGATTACCTGACAGCACCAGAAAAGCATCACCTGCTGGAAGAACTGAATAACACAACAGTGAGCCTGCCCTCAGGTACGCTGCTGGACCTGCTGGAAACACAGCACCAGCAAACGCCCGACCGCCCTGCGGTAGTATATGAAAATACGGTACTTAGCTACCGCCAGTACCATGAACTTGGCAACCAGCTGGCAGGCTATCTGAAAGGGCAGTACAGTATAGCACCTGGCGACCTGGTAGGCATCGGCCTTGAGCGCAGCGAATGGCTGCCGGTGGTGATCCTCGGCATCCTGAAAGCCGGTGGCGCTTATATTCCCATAGATACCAATTATCCGCAGGAGCGTATCGATTATATCCTGCGCGACGGGGCCTGCAAAGTGTTCATCAATGCGGCCGAACTGGAACAGTTCCTGACCGTGCGTAATCACTACAGCACCTCCAACGTCGCTGCCGGCATTACACCGGAGCATACGGCCTACTGCATCTATACCTCCGGGTCCACGGGCACACCGAAGGGCGTGCTGAACAACCACGCCGGTATCTGCAACCGGCTGCTGTGGATGAAAGACTACCTGGGCGTAACGCCTGGTGACGTCTTCCTGCAGAAGACACCCTACACTTTCGATGTATCAGTATGGGAGCTGCTGCTGCCGTTCATTTCCGGCAGCGCGCTGGTGATGGCGGCTCCCGAAAAACATAAAGATCCCGCTTATCTCCAGGATGTTATCAGCAGTCATGGTATAACGGTTACGCACTTTGTACCCTCAATGCTGGGCGTGTTCCTGCTGGATGTATCTGCTGATAAATGTGCATCGCTGCGCCATATCGTGTGCAGTGGCGAAGAGCTGCCTGTATCGATGGTGACAGGCGTGCGCAGCAGGTTGGGGCATGTACGCCTTCATAACCTTTACGGCCCTACGGAGGCAGCGATAGACGTTACAGCTATCGATCTGACAGATACGGACGTAGAACAATATGGTGTAAGCATAGGTGCGCCGGTATGGAATACGAAGATCTATATCGTGAATGAATCACCGCAGCTGCAGCCCGCCGGCGTGGCAGGAGAGTTGCTGATCTCCGGTGTGCAGGTGGCGCAGGGCTATCTTCACCTGGAAGAGCTGACAGCTTCCCGTTTTATCGCTGATCCCTTCACGCCCGGCAATCGCGTATACCGCACCGGTGATGTGGCCCGCTGGCTGCCAGACGGCACTATCCAATACCTTGGCCGTATGGACGACCAGGTGAAGATCCGTGGCAACCGTATAGAGCTGGGAGAAGTGGAGAAAGTGCTATCATCTTTCGCCGGCATAGAACAGGGTATCGCCGCAGTGAAAACGTTGCACAACGAAAAGGTGCTGGTAGCCTATTACACCTCATCTTCCACCATCGACAAAACTATCCTGAAACAATACCTGCAACAGAAATTACCGGAGTACATGGTGCCGGGTTATTATGTAGCAGTGGAGCATATTCCGCTGACAGTAAGCGGGAAGGCCGACCGTAAGAAGCTTCCGGGCATCAGCGGTGAAGATATTATTCATCGTGAGTACGTAGCTCCTGGCAATGACACTGAACACACGCTGGTGGCCATATGGGAAGAGGTGCTGGGCGTGGAGAAGCCGGGTATCACGGATGACTTCTTCTTTCTCGGCGGCGATTCCATCCTGTCTATACGACTCCTCAGCAGGATCAACGACACCTTCAAATGCAAGCTCGCGCTGCCCGATCTCTATGATGCCAGGACTATCGAGGCACTGTCGCATAAAATAAAGAGCACAGCTGCCTTGCAGGAGGAAACAGCCGCACCGGCAAATGAGATCGATGCATTCATGCAAAGCCTGATGAACGAAGTGCTTGATAATAACGCTAAGCTTTAAAATATTCTCTGATACAAAAAAGAAAAAAATGCAAAACAAAGAAAATATTGAGAGTGTATATCCCATGAGTGATATTCAGAAGGGGATGACCGCTTTATCCCTCGTGAATCCTGAGGCAGCTTTGTATCATGATCAATTTGTGTATCAGATATCAAAAGTGGACATTGCTCTGTTTGAGAAAGCCCTGCTGCTGATGGTGCAAAAGCACGAAGCATTGAGGACCTCGCTGGACATGGATAATTATAGTGAGGAGGTGCAGATCGTTTATAAAGAGATCAAACTGCCTACTTCGGAGACAGATCTTTATACGCTCAGCACAACAGAGCAGGAGGAATATATCCAGTCGTATATGGTGAAGGAAAGGAAAAATCCTTTTGTGTTAACAGAGGCCCCATTGTGGCGTTCTTCCATCTTTAATGTGGGCGAGGACCGTAGCGTGTTCGTGTTCCAGTTCCATCACGCCATACTGGATGGATGGAGTGTAGCGGCTTTCAATACAGAACTGTTCCAGGTCTACAACCAGCTGAAAACAAACGAAAACTTCAGGCCTCAGAAGCTGAAGTGCAATAACAGGGAGCATGTATTGCAGGAGCTGCTGGCCAAGAAGGACGCGTCTTACGTTGACTTCTGGAAGAAAGAGCTGGATGAGTACAAACGGCTGAACATCTTTACCAATGAAGCAGGCGTGGGGGAGGCGAAGTTTAGCAAAACCCTTGAGAACCCTCTGTTGGAACAGCTCCGGCAGGTTTGTAAAAATGAAAGGATCAGCATCAAAGCGCTGTTGTTTGGTGCATATGCCTATGCATTGAATCTGCTGTCGTATGAAAATGACGTTACACTCGGTCTGGTAGCTAACAACCGTCCGCTGATGGAAGATGGCGACAAAATCCTCGGCTGTTTCCTGAATACACTGCCGGCGCGGGTGAACTTCGAGCAATACAAAGGGCAGTCATGGGGCAGCTTCTTCCGGGAGATGGAACAAAAGCTGATGGGCATCAACAGCCGTAGTGCGCTAACTTTACTGGAGATCGTGAAAACAGTGGAAGGACAGGCGGGAAGGGAAAACCCGTTCTTTGATGTCATATTCAATTACGTGGATTTTCACGTCTATAACGAGATGGATACAAACCGCCAGGAGACTGGTTCCGGGACATCCTCATCTTCCAATTCAAGACTGAAGCTGACGCCGTACGAAAAGACCAACACACTCCTCGATCTTACCATTTCAGCCAACAAAAATAAACTGCATTTCAACTATCATCTCGGAAGTAGGCTGGTGGCGGATGCTACACTGGAGCAGTTGCATAGTTACGTAGAGAACGTGTTGCTGCAATATCTCCAGGATAAAAATGCTGTTGTTGGAAGCATCCAAATCCTCTCATCTGAAGAAAAACAAAAACTGCTGGTTGAATTCAACAGTACCGATAAAGAGGAGGGTAGCTTCCGCTCTGTTGTGGCCCGCTTCGGGGAGCAGGTGAAGGCACATCCGGATAAATGCGCATTGGTCGTTAAAGATAAAATATATACTTACCGGGAGCTGGATAATATCTCCAGCCAGTTTGCCAACTACCTGAAAGTTTTTGGTAAGACAGGGAAGGATGACCTGATCGGGCTGAAAGTGCCGCGCAGCGAATGGATCGTGATAGCCATACTGGCCGTCTGGAAGTCTGGCGGGGCTTATGTTCCCATCGATCCTACCTACCCGGAGAACCGTATCGCTTTCATGGAGGAAGATAGCGAATGCAGGTTTATCATTGATGCAAGGATGATAGAGCAGTTTATTGCAGAGAAAGATCAATACGCTGCCGCATATGATGCGTATCCTGTGGATGAGCGCAGCCTGGCATACATGATCTATACCTCCGGCTCCACAGGGCAACCCAAGGGCGTAATGATAGAACACGGTGCCCTGGCCAATTTCCTGCTGGCCATGAATGACGCGCTGCCATTGGATAGCACCGATCATCTGCTGGCACTGACCACCATCTCTTTCGATATATCCATCCTTGAATTGTTCTGGACGCTCAGCAATGGCGTTGGCATCACCATCGAGAAAGACAATACAGACCTGTATGGATTTGACAGATTTATTGAAAACAATGAAGTGAAAATGGATTTCAGCCTGTTTTACTTCGCCAGCCAGAGCCTGGATGCGGAAGATAAATACAAACTGCTGCTGGAGTCCGCGAAGTTCGGTGATGAACATGATTTTAGCGCCGTATGGCTTCCGGAGCGGCACTTCCATGAGTTCGGCGGTATATTCCCCAATCCTTCCCTGCTGGCGGCAGCGATGGCCACCGCCACGAAAAAGATCAAGATCCGTGCAGGAAGCGTGGTGCTGCCCTTGCATGATACGATCAGAGTAGCGGAAGAATGGTCGGTGATAGATAACTTATCGAAAGGAAGAGCGGCGATGGCCATCGCTTCCGGCTGGCATGCGAACGACTTTGTGCTGCAGCCTGAAAACTATAAGGACCGCCGCGAGGTAATGTACAATCAGATAAAAGAACTGAAACATATCTGGAAAGGAGGTGCGGTAAAACGTATCAACGGTTCGGGCAAAGAAGTGGAGCTGAATATTTACCCCAGGCCCATTCAGCCTGATATCCCCATCTGGATCACTTCTGCGGGGAGCGCAGATACGTTCAGGAGCGCAGGGGAGATCGGTGCCAATCTGCTGACGCATATGCTGGGGCAGGATATACATACGCTGGAAGAGAACATCAGCGTGTATAAGGAAGCTCTCACACAAAACGGCTATGATGTATCAAAAGCGCAGGTGACCCTGATGTTGCACGTGTATATAGGCGACGATATCGAGAGTGTGAAGCAGACCGTAAAAGAACCGTTTAAAAACTACCTGCGGGCTAGCGTGGGGTTACTGAGGAACCTGCTGAGCGGTATCGGTGTGAAAGATACCAACATCGAGGATAATGAGCTGGAAGAGCTGCTGGAAATGGTTTTTGAGCGTTACTGGAATACGGCGGCGTTGTTCGGCACGAAGGAGAGCTGCGCCCGGATATTACACAAACTTTACAGGATAGGCGTTACCGAGATTGGTTGCCTGATCGACTTCGGCATAGCAGACGAAAAAGTAATGCGTGGCCTGCAATACCTGAACGAACTGAAAAACGAGTTTAAAGAAAAGTCCGCCGACAGCCAGCGGCCTGCCATCACTGCCATGCAGATTACGCCTTCTTACCTCGGCGCACTAACGGAAGACAGTGATTCGGCCAGGTTCCTGCATGACCTGAAACATGTGATCGTGGGAGGGGAGTATTTCCCGGAAAAGCTGAAGAAGAAAGTGATGGAAACGACGGATGCAGGGGTGTATAACATGTACGGCCCTACGGAAACAACAATCTGGTCCACTTCCTGCAGGGTGCTGTCGGAGAAGGGGAATACGATTGGGAGGCCCATCGCCAATACGCAGGTGTACATCCTCAATAAAGACAATCAGTTGTGCCCTATAGGCGTGAAGGGACAATTATACATCGGCGGTAGCGGGCTTTCCCGCGGATATCACAAACAGCCGGAGGCCACCGCCAAAAAATTTATTGCCTCTCCCTTCCGTGAGAACGAAAGGATCTATAACACCGGCGACCTCGCCCGGTGGCTGCCCGACGGCACCATTGAATTCTTCGGAAGAGAAGACGGCCTAGTGAAAATACGCGGACACCGCATTGAGCTGGGTGAGATAGAGCATCACCTGGCAAAGATGCCGGGCATTGACGCCGCCGTAGTTATCGACAGAGAGACCGCAGGAGGGCAAAAAGAACTGGTGGCTTACTTCTGTTCGAAAGAACCATTGAAAAGCGCAGAGCTGCGCAGCTACCTCGCAGGCAGGCTGCCGGCTATCATGGTGCCCGCTTTCTTTATACAGATAGCAGAGATGCCGCTCACCGCCAACGGCAAGATTAACAGGAAGGCGCTGGCTACTACCGGCGATTTCACCCCCCAGGCCAATGTAGACTATACCGCCCCGAGAAACGAGACAGAAAAACAACTGGCTGAGATCTGGCAGCTGATCCTGAACAGGAAACAGGTAGGTGTGAATGACAATTTCTTCGAGATCGGAGGCAACTCCCTGAACGTAGTGAGGCTGAGACGCCTGCTGAAGAAGAACATGAACGTCTCCATCAGTATCGTTGACCTGTTCAAATATTCTACCATCGAAGATATTGCCCGGATCATCAACAAGGAAAGGCAGCCTGCCGACAGTGTAAAAGAAAGTGTAGAGGTCTTAAAGTTTTAACGCCAAAAAATATGCAGTATGTATAAATCAATCGCGATTATAGGATTATCATATGAATTGCCGGGAATCAGGAACTGGTCTGAATTATCCCGGTCGCTGAAGTCAAAGGGAACGAACATAGGTACGTTGTCTCCCGGACGGTTGCAGGACATTTATGACAAATATGGCCCGGTGGAAATGGATACTGGTGGATTTATTGACAGGGTAGACTTGTTTGACAATGAATACTTCGATGTGACCGAAAGGGAAGCAGTCAAGATGTATCCGGAGCACAGGTTGTTCCTGCTGCATGCACTGCGTGCCTTTTATGATGCCGGCTATACGGAGAAAGACCTGGAGGGTTCGGGTACCGGTATATTTCTCGCGTCCGGGAAATCGCAGTACCTGAGCTTTTTAGATGGTCAGTACGATTTTTTCAATGGCCTTACAGGGATCGAGGCTACTCGTCTTGCAAAGTTCCTGGACCTCAGGGGGCCTGCCGTAACGGTGAACACAACCTGCTCATCCTCTCTCGTAGCATTGCATAATGCCTGTATGAGCCTTGAACAGAGAGAATGTGATATGGTGCTGACAGGAGGGGTAAGAATAGGGACCATCACCAAAGAAAGGGCCGGGGATTTTGCTATCATGTCCAGAACAGGCGCCTGCCGGCCGTTTGATAAAGATGCGGATGGAACGATGAATGGTGAGGGGGCTGTTTGTATGGTGCTTAAACGTCTCGAGGACGCTATCAGAGATGAAGATCCTATATATGCCACCATCGAAGGGAGTGCGGTCAATCATGGAGGTGCCAGGATATCCAGTCTTACAGCTCCGAGCATTGAAGCCCAGAAAGAGGTGATATTGAAAGCCTGGGAAAATGCAAGGGTTGACCCGAAAGATATAAGGTTTATAGAAGCACACGGTACAGGCACTATACTCGGCGATCCCATTGAGTTCAGCGGGATCAGCGAAGCATTTACAGAAAAAGGCGTGACCGGGCTTACCTGTAAGATCAGTTCAGTAAAAGCTCAGATCGGACACCTGGATACATTGTGCGGCCTGGCGGGATTGTTACGGGTGATTGCGGCATTGAACAACAAGATAATCCCTCCTCAGGCAAATTTTGCTGTCATCAATGAACATATTGAAGAAACGGACAACGTAATTGAGGTACAGCGGGAGCCGGAATACTGGGATGCCGGCAATGGAATTAGAATAGGGGGCGTCAGTAGTTTTGGTTTAACCGGAACGAATGTGCATATGGTTGTTGCGCACAAGGAAGAGGAAAGCCGACTTGCGGCTGACAGTGATCTCTATTTTCTGCAACTGGGAGCTCCCACTCCGGAAAGACTCAGTGACATAAAGCAGGAGATCAGCAATGTGTTGGAAAATAACAGGCATACAAACCTGGATGCACTTAGCCGGAAGCTCAACAGGCTCTATAACGTCGGGAAGTATAATGAAGGGCTCTCCTTTACGGACAGTGCCAGCCTGCTGAAAGGACTACAGCAACCGGTGGCTGTACCCGAAAAGGAAACTATATTCCTTTTGATGGATCTCGATTTACAGGAGTACGACCGGGAGCTGATTGGAACGATATTCAATGAGAACAGTTTAATAAAAAAATGCTGGGAAGATCTGGTTGGTGCTGCCTATCTCCCTGAACGTATCTCAGATGACAAGGTTACCAGTGTTTTATTTCAGTATGTGCTGTACAAATACCTGCTGTCCATCCCGGAAGGTAAAATGCAGGTGGTCACCAGGCAAGGTGAAGGCATATTGCAGCAGCTTCTGAACAATAAGGTGAGGCCGGCGGATATTGTTCAGGACCCCTCATTGATCATAGATAATGAGAACAGCTTCAATAGACAGAATTTTGAGTATTACCTGTTCAAGAATTTCAGGCAGCAGAGAGTCATCCTTGTTGATTTTTCAAAAGGACGGCAGATGCAATTCCCGGACGCTGACAATGTTATAAATATCAGCGGTGGATTTGAGCGGAAGGAACGTTTCCTGCTTTATAGTGAACTGCTGGCATCTGGCAGAAGCCCGCTTAAAGTTCCCAATGTTCCGGTTTTTTTATATGATGCCCAGTTCCCTGTCTATAAACTCAGCCGGTTCTGGCCGAAGAATGTTCCCTCAGCTAATGTTGGCCAGAAAGCGACTGAGCCGGTGGAAAAGATAGATAAGGGGGTATTGACCCTCGCGGAAATTGAAGCCCGCCTGAAGCCCATATGGAAGAAATTGCTGGAGATAGAAGGTGATATAGCGGCTGATGATGACTTCTTTGAACAAGGAGGCGATTCTTTGGCAGGCCTTGATCTGCTTGGTCAGCTGAATAAAGAGTTTAAGAAAAATCTGATCATCTATGAGGAAATGTTTTCTTATTCAACGTTCGGTGGGCTATGCGGTGTATTACATGATAGGCTGACGGGTATCACGGTGATGCCTAAACTCCAGGCACCTGTATCGGCCAACGTTGCGGAAAAGGCGACCGGAACAGTGGCCGTAGTAAAAGAGTCAGAAGATGCAACCTTCCGGGAAAACAAGTATAAAGCGTTGCTGGATACCATTCAGCAAAGCGGAGCACTGGCAAGGATCACACATGGGGACATCCTGATCACTGGATCTACAGGTTTCATCGGTTCATTCCTTGTAAAAAGGATACTGGATTCCACCGATGCGAATATCATCTGTATGGCAAGGGATAAAAAGGGACAGCGTGCCGAAGAGCGTTTCTGGTCAGTATTCAATGAGAGTTTTGGCATCAGTGCCCATGAAAGAATCAGAGTAGTCAACGCAGATATCACGGATGAAAATCTGCTCAGTGACAAGGAGTCAAGGGAGCTGCTGAAAAACGTGACTACTGTTTATCACGCTGCAGGATCGCCGGCCTTTGTAGGAAATCCGAACCTGCAAGAGCATATCAGCTTCAAAGGCACCAAACGGATTTTCGACTGGGCGTTGTCAAATAAAATAAAAAGCTTCAATCATATCTCTACTATCGGGATTACCGGGAATGGTTTGCCGGAGCATATAGAATCATTTTATGAAACTGACCTCAACATGGGCCAGAACGTGGAAAATTATGTGCATTCAGCGACCAAACTAATGGCCGAGGAGTATATAAACGCTCACCGTTCACCTGATATGGGGGTGAATATTTTCCGCATTCCCAATGCCGGCGGCCGGTATGACGATGGCTTCACCCTGCTGCACATGGAGTCCAATTTAATGTACATGAAGCTAAGAAGGATATGCAAGGCAGGATGTTACTCCGATGAGTTCCTGGAGCATAACCTGAATTTCAGAATTGTACCGGTGGATATGCTTATCAAGGTAGTCTGCGAATTATCATTCTATCAGCATAAACACCTCAGTACTTTCCACCTGCCATTCGAAAAAGGATTTACAATGCCTGAAATTATTGATGCCTTCATCAAAAATGGAATTAAATTAACTAAATTGGACAATAATGACTTCCGTGAGTACATGCGAAAATGGGAGGAGAATTCGGAAGAATATTCTGTTAAACTGATTAAATACGGCATCTATGATAAAGTAAGGGGACGAAACTATAAAATCAAGACCGACGCCACCAGGTTAACCTTGGAAAAAATAAAGGAACCCGTAGCCTATGACCGGTTAACATACCTCAAAAATGTTGTGAGTTATTGCCTTAAAGAAGGGTTCTTAAATACGGATACCAGTTTGTCACCAAATTTTATTAATCAATAAAGCACTATGAATACAACCCTAATCAGAACCATTCTTGTTAAAGCGTTGCTCTTTGTATCTGTAGCGCTAAATGCCCAGCAGATCAAATCGATTTCTGGTAAAGTAATAAATGCTAAAAACGAACCCCTTACCGGAAATGTATTGGTGCTATCTGTTGCTGATTCCTCTTTTATTAAAGGGGTCAGCTACCGTGATGCAAGTTTTGAACTGCCTGAGATCAATCAGAAGGCGGTATTGTTGAAACTTACTTCGCTGCAGTTCCCGGATACGATACTGAGAGTTGAATACAATGGACAGGAGCATATTAACCTGGGAAACATTTTGATAAAAAACACGCGTTTCCAGCTTAGTGAGGTGCAGGTGACAAGTCAGGTACCGATGGTAAGATACAGCGGGAACGGGAATGTTGATATAAATGTAGCAAAAACCATATTGGCCAGTAGCAGCTCAGTAACGGAGATATTATCAAGGGCTCCCAGCGTTACGGTTGATGAATCAGGATTGTTCTTTGTTTTCGGCAAGGGAGAGGCTATTATATATCTCAACGGGAAACGCATTACCAGACAACAGATGTCTGCCATCCCCACTTCCCAGATCTCGCGGATTGAAATAGTTTCAAATCCTTCTGCCAGGTATGATGCAGAGGGGAAAGCCGTGATCAATATCATTACAAAGGTCAATACGCAGGAAGGTTTTATTGGTTCAATAAGCCAGCATGTTACCGTTTCCGATTTTGCGGGCACCAATGCCAATACGTTTCTGGACCTTAGCTATATGAAAGGCAAGTTTTCGCTGGTTGGAAACTACGGCCTGCTTGTAGGAAAAAGCAGGGAGTTTTTGTACACGACCCGAAGCAGACCTGCGGGCGCCGATTTTATGAGCTCGGATCTGACAATAGACTGGAGACGTAAATTCAATAACTATTCCAATTTTGGCCTGGGTGCCCAGTACAATATCAATGAGCGCAGTTATGTTTCGCTGGGATACAGTGGATATGTGGAAAACCAGGGTGGTGGACAGTTCAGCAGAAACGTCATCACTACAAACACAGAACGCAGCCTTTATGTCAGCGATCTCAATGTAGACCAGCAGCGATGGAACCACACAGGTACTTTCAATTATAGTACAACATTTGACAGCCTTGGCTCGAACCTGTTTTTTGGAGGACAGTATTCCTATTTTGATGGCAACACGAATGATTTTATTGACGAAAAAAGCCCCACTGACATTTCAGCCGCCGAAAGGTTTCTGAAAAATCTCACGGATACAAGGATTTCCATTTTCACATCTCAGTTGGACTATACCAAAATATATAGTCCCAGGAGCAAACTGGAACTGGGGGCCAAGTTTAGCTATGTACATGATAAATCTGCTACAGACTTTATGGTGAGCGAGAAAGGACAGTTATTCAAACTGGATTCAGGAATGTCAAATAATTTTCTTTATTCGGAGCGGATTCCGGCTGTATATATCAACTATGGCGGCGCACTCACCAGAAAAATAGATTTCAGTACAGGGGTGAGGGGAGAATGGACTGATTTCAGTCTGAACACAAGCTATGGTGGCGGCGAAGTTATCAAAAGAAACTACTTTAATGTATTTCCTAACCTGTCGCTGAGCACAACGGTCAATGCTGTTAAGCTCCGTGTTTCTTATGTATCCAGGATATTAAGGCCGAGGTACCAGGGGCTTAATCCTTTTATTATCTATCAGGACCGTTTTACTTCCATACAGGGAAGCCCGGACCTTGTACCCGAAAAAACACATGCCTTTGAAATAGGCGCCAATTATAGAAAGTTCGACCTGAAGATAGGATACAATTATACGATTGATCCCATCATGTCTGCTGCAATAAGGGGAGATAGCGCTAACAGTTATGTATTAAAGGCTATAAACCTGGAAAAGGACCATACCTTCTTTATCTCCCTTTCCAGGACGATCAACATTGGTTGGTGGAATTCCATGAATACTGCAACGCTGAGCTACAGTAAATCAATCGACAGCAGGTATGCGTTTGTTGAGCCGAAGCCGTATGTATATCTTTATTCCAACAATACTTTCAATGTGCGTAACCTGTTCAAGATACAGCTGCTGGCCTGGTACCTGAGCAATAAATCATATGGGATACGTTTCGAAGAACAGAAGTCAACTATAACAGTCGGCCTTGAAAAGGAATTCTTCAAGAATGCATTAAAACTGAACCTGACTGCGAATGATATCTTTCATAAAACCAATTCCACAGGGTTTTATGATGTCGGAAAAACGGCGGTGTTTTATGACAGGTCCTACAATACCAATTACTTCAAATTTGTAGGCACTTACAATTTCGGTAAGCTGAAGAAATCCAACTACAAAATCAAATCAACAGGACAGGCAGAGAATAACAGGGCCAACTAACCACATATTATTTATCATGAAACGTATACTGCAATTGATTATACCGATGACAGGCAGGTCAGGGTTTATTAAATATGTTTGCCTGGGGATACTATCGGGTTTGTGCAGTTTCCTGTTCATCAACACCGTTACCGGCGTACTGGGGCAGATCATTGCAGGTACCTTCTCAAATATCCGGGAGTATCTGCTTATATTCCTGGCTATTATCCTGTTGTTCGTATGGATAAGAAGGGTGTTGTCTGTGGCCGTTATCCGGCTGTCGCAGACCCTTTTCTGGGACCTCAGGAAACAGATCGTAGCGCTGGTGCTGAAATCGGGTTACCGGCAATTATCATCCAGGAAGGTGGAAGTGCATGCAGCTGTTGTCAGTGATGTGAATATCCTGACGCAGGCGTCACAAAGCATCATAGATTTTTTCACCGCCACGGTGCTGACGGTAATCTGTTTCATATACCTCGCCACATTGTCGATGCCATTGTTCGCTATCACGCTGCTGGTGGCGGTGGCAGGTGTGGCCATCTACCGCCTCAGAGCCGGCATCAACATCCGGAATCTGCAGACGGCCCGCAGCCTCGAGAATAATTTCCAGGACAGCTTTAACTCCATACTCGAGGGTTTCAAGGAGCTCTTCATGGATAGCCGTAAACGTAAGTCCATCTTTGAACAGCAGGTGGTGCCTGTATCTGCAGAAGCCTATGAGAACAACACGAAAGCCTACATTGGTTTTCTCAACAATCAAATCACCGGCTACACCCTTTTCTATACACTCATAGCGGCGATACTCCTTTATCTCAATACGGCGCTGGAGATAGAAGTGAAACATACGCTGACCTTTGTTTTCACGCTCCTGTACCTGCTGGGCGCCATCAATACCATCATGGTGCTGCTGCCGGTGCTGGTGCGCGCCAAAGTGGCCGCTGGCCGCCTGCTCGATCTGAAAGATAAGCTGGAACAGGATGGCAGTCAGGAAGTAACGGCGTCTCCCGTAATGTTTACCGAAAAACTGGAACAAATCGCCATCAGCAACCTGGAATACCATTACGGGGAAGATGACCGGTCTTTCAGCATCGGTCCCGTAAACTTCGATATACAAAAAGGTGATGTGATCTTTATCTATGGCGGCAACGGCAGCGGCAAAACTACATTCGTACATACTTTGCTGGGACTACATATTCCTTCGGCAGGGGAGATCCGCTTTAATGATACTATCGTAGAAAATGAGCACTATACCGGGTATAAGGCTCTGTTTGCGGTAGTGTTCAACGATTTTTATCTCTTTAATGAAATGCTTGGCTATAACAGTTTCAATACAGACAAGTGGCATTATTATCTCCGCATGTTTGAACTGGAAGATAAGGTCAGCATGGGCGATAACGGCGTTTTTTCCACCACAGAGCTTTCCACCGGTCAACGTAAAAGGCTGGCACTTATCGCGGCCTTGCTGGAAGAAAAGCCGCTGCTGGTGATGGATGAATGGGCCGCCGACCAGGACCCGCATTTCAGGAAGAAATTTTATACCGAGATTATCCCGCACCTGAAGCAGGAAGGGCTTACCATCATTGCCATCACGCACGACGACCGCTATTACCATTGCGCCGACAAACTGTACAAAATGGAATATGGCAAGCTTATACCGGAAGGTGTGCAGGTGTATCAATAGACAACAGTGTTCAGAATTATGAAGAAACCTCAATTATTCTTATTGCATTTTGCAGGCGGGAACTGTTACTCCTTTCAGTTCATGAAACCGTTGCTGCACGACTTCGAAGTAATCGCTCTTGAACTGCCCGGAAGAGGCAGAAGGATGGATGAACCGCTGCTGAATGATTTTGATGCAGCAGCCAAGGATCTGTACAGGCAGATTATAGGCGATATTACAGATGCGCCATTCCTGATTTACGGACATAGTATGGGCGCTTCCCTCGCGCTGAGAGTAACTAATCTGCTGGAAGATGCGGGCAAACGCCCGGTTGCTGTTATTGTGAGCGGCAACGCCGGTCCGGGGCTGGAGCGCAGCAGGATGCGGTACCTGCTGGACAGGCCGGAGTTTATAAAAGAGCTGGAACTGCTGGGAGGGCTGCCTCCGGAGATCATCGAAAATGAAGAACTGTTCGGCTTCTTCGAGCCGGTGCTGAGGGCCGACTTTGAAATTGCTGAAAGAAACAATCTGGTTAGTGAGCCTCCTATACAATCACCGTTGTATGCCGTTATGGGCAGCATGGAAGAGAACGTAGAACGGATCGACAACTGGATGGCCTATACCCGGGGCCGCTTCGCCTCGGAGGTGCTGGAAGGGGATCATTTCTTCATTCAACGTCATCCCCATCGTATCGCAGGTATCATAAGTTCCTTTTACCACAGAATGTATGCCATGCCTCAATCATAATCCAAGACAAAAATGAAACGGATCAATATAGGTTTTTTATTCCCGCTCCTGGCGCTTGTTATACTGGTATATGCGTTGTCGCAGCCAATGTTTGTAGCACCTCCCCTGGGCAAACTGCTGGACCCCTTTGTGGGCGCGGTACAGAATGAGGATGAACGCCGGCTGGGCGCGAAGGAGCTGACTATACCCGTTCATCAGCTGAAAGCACCGGTACAGGTGTATTTCGATGAGCGTAAAGTGCCGCATATCCATGCACAGAACACCGAAGACCTCTACTTTGCGCAAGGGTATATCACCGCCTTTTTCCGCCTGTGGCAGATGGATTTCGGTAGTTATGCTGCTGCCGGTCGCCTGTCGGAAATTTTCA
This sequence comes from Chitinophaga flava, assembly GCF_003308995.1. NCBI lineage: Bacteria > Pseudomonadati > Bacteroidota > Chitinophagia > Chitinophagales > Chitinophagaceae > Chitinophaga > Chitinophaga flava. The sequence continues at coordinate 2,689,647 of NZ_QFFJ01000002.1, forward strand.
GCAAGAAGGAATTTCTGGAATACGATCGCACACAGCGCAGGCTGGGCATTGCAGAAGCTGCGAAACACTCGCTGGAGCTGATCGAAGCCAACCCCGAGACCAGTACTGCAGTTAACGCCTATACGAAAGGAGTGAACGCTTATATACAACAGCTTCATTACCGCGACCTGCCGCTGGAATACAAGCTGCTGGGCTATGAGCCGGAACCATGGACCAACCTGAAGAGTGCCCTTATCATGAAAAACATCGCCAATAAAATGAGCGGTTATGAAGAAGACCTCTACATGTCGAAAATGATACTGGCGCTGGGTGAAGACCGCTTCAACCAGTTGTTCCCTGAATATTATGCACAAAGCACGCCGGTCATGAATATCAGCAGACCGCAAAACGTACCTGCAGCAGCAGTGAAAACGCCGTCCTATCTGAATTACGCTTTCCTTTCGGCCAATTCCGTTATCACGGAGAGCGCCTGGAACCCAAGGCTGGGGAGCAACAGCTGGGCTGTTTCCGGTAAAAAAACAAAGTCAGGGTTTCCTATTCTCGCCAATGACCCGCATCTGAACCTTTCATTGCCCAACGTATGGATGGAAATGCAGCTCACTGCGCCGGGCATGAACGTATACGGGGTGTCTATGCCAGGGACCCCGGCCGTTATCATCGGGTTCAATGAAAATATCGCCTGGGGCATCACCAATGGTGCCGATGATGTGAAAGACTGGTACAAGCTGAAGATAAGCCCTGATTACAAAAAGTATGAGCTGGACAGTAACTGGTCCGACTTGCAGGTAAGAAGGGAGGCGATCAGGCGCAGGGGGCTGCCGGTGTTTTATGATACCGTATATTCTTCTGTGCATGGTCCCATTGTATATAATAAGAGCTTCCCCGGCAAAGACTCCGATATGGTGGACATGGCGCTGAGATGGGAGCTGCATCGTCCGTCCAACGAGTTTCTCACTTTTATCCAGTTGAACAAGGCCGCCGGCTATGAAGATTATAAAAACGCTATCAGGCATTTCCAATGTCCGTTGCAGAACTTCACATTTGCCAGTAAAGACAACAACATTGCTATTAATCACCAGGGAAGTATGCCTGTAAAGTGGCCAGGGCAGGGGAGATTCATCCTGGACGGCACCTCCCGCACACATCTGTACACCCGGTACATCCCGGCCGACAGTCTGCCGCAGCTGCTCAATCCGGCCTGCAACTATGTGCAGTCGGCCAACCAGCGGCCTACCTACGGCAACTACGCCTACTACTACAACGGGCATTACAGTGAAACACGGGCCAACCGCATAGAACAGCTGTTGTCGACCACGCAACAGCTGGACATTTCCTATATGGAGAAGATTCAGCTGGACAATGTCAACGCATTCGCCGTAGAGGCGTTGCCGTTACTCCTGTCGAAAGTGAAAAGCAGTGAGCTGAATGCCGCGCAGCAGCAGCAGCTGGCATCGCTGAAAACCTGGAATGGCAGCTACGAGTACGGCAGCACAACGGCCAAGCTGTATGACCTGTGGTGGTGGAACACACGGAACTTTACCTGGGATGAATTCAGGAATTACAGGTTCTATGTGAGGCCGCCGGAAGATGAAGTGCTGCTGAAGCTGATCAGGACAGACCCGGGCAATACATTCTTCGACAAGCAGGGAACGGTCCGGAAGGAAGATGCCGCTGATATCATTACTGATGCTTTTATTGCCGCCGCTATGGATGTGGATAAGGCCCGGAAGGAAGGAAAAATACAGTGGAGCGATTTTCATAAAGTGAACCTGATACATCTCACCAACCTGCCGGCCTTCAGTAAAATGGGTATTCCTGCTGCAGGACAGCAGGAAGTGCCAAACGCTGTGTCACGCAACTGGGGCCCGTCCTGGAGGATGATAGTAGAGTTGGGTGACAGGCCCAGAGCCTATGGCATCCTTCCCGGTGGGCAATCCGGTAACGCTGCAGGACGGTATTACGATAACTTTGTGGATGACTGGAACAAAGGCAGATACTACCCTTTAACTTTCTTCATGACAGTGCAGGAAGCAGAAAAACAGGCAACCAGCACATGGAAACTGATAAACAGATAACAACTGACAATATGAGCAAAACGACGCTTGATAGTATAAAGGCCTTTTGCTGCCTGGTTCCGTTAATCCTGCTGGTGAGGATGACAGATAGCATCCCATGGTGGAGTTTCGTAGTAGTCGTGGGATTTTTCGGTGCATTCATCTCCATCCGCAAATGGAGCGTAGCCGCTTTTGGTACTGGGTTCCTCGCCGGAATGCTGGTATGGGTGGCCGCGAATATATATTTTCATATAGCCCTGGGCGGTAGTGTGTTTAACAGGATCGGGCTGACGTTGTCAGTACCGGGACCTGTGGTCATCCTTATCTCCGGAATCATAGGTGGCTTGTTAACAGGACTGGCCCTCTTTACCGGGAAGGCGGCGATAAAGCGAGGGGATGCCTGATAACCGACGGGATAATCGAAGAAAATTAAAAGGCTTCAGAACTTAATGTTTTGGAGCCTTTTTGTTTCGGGGCAAGATCATTTATCCTTGTGTCCATTACTTGCGTGAGAATATAGGAATATTCTGAGAAATTTTTATTCTTTGGTATAATAAAAGGTTTTTTTGTGTTATGACAGACTTATGGAAAATACAAAATGATGATGCGTTTGTAAAATATGCCGAAAGTGAGCTACGTTTAATTGGCAGTTTGTATGAGAACGGCTACTTGTTCCATATAAATACCCGGGAGGTAACTTTTATTAATTGGTTCTACGGGAACCCTACGTGTGCCATTATTAGTCAATGCGAACAATGGGCGGCAATGGGAGGGGATAGTGGGTTAACCATTTGGAAACAAGGAGCAACATTTGACATAGAAATTAGCGGGATTTTCAAACTTCGGCAAACCGGCCCCGTAGTTATTCAAATATTAACTGATCCATGGTGTGAAGAGTCCGCAATTTGGGAACTAAACGTTCTCACTTTTTATATGCAAAAGGTGAGATCATTCCCTGATTATATAGATAGGGAATATGCAGATGATGTTATCTGGTAAAACTATTGTATTATTTGAGTGGGAGGTTATGCTGAGGATCAGGTTCTGTTTGTACCGCTGACAGACTTATTAATTTTTCTGCAACCAGTTTGTCTATCATTAACAAGATCGTGACATCAAGATCGGCTGGAATCTTCTGTTTATACTTGCTAGCGACAAAATTTATATACTCACTGACCATCAACCTTCCTGTAGCGCCGAGGAAGACCATCTGAGGCCAGGGATCAAGAGTAATCATTCGGGGAGAGTGGCTATCAATGATCGTTATCATATCGTTGTTGAGCCAGTACCACCGGGCTTTCCGATAAAAGTAAAAATCTTTATGTGGTGATGTCTGTAATGCCTCAAACACAGGTATTACAGGCTTTGATGATTTGAAGAAATTAAATTTCATAAGTCCTGGAAATGTAAAAGTAGCTGAATAAATAGAATTATTGTATAAATCATTCATGATATCACCTCGATTTCTTTCCTATATTTTTACAGGTTAACCTAATAAGCGAAATACCCTTATCCATCTGAAATCTTTACAAAACCTGTAGATTTGGCAATCCGTCATACCTTTAAATGCTGACAGGCAGCAAATGCCGCATCAGCATTAGAAACGCCCGGCATAACCTGACCAATAAAGAGGAAATAAATTATATATAATGAAAGCATACGAGAGTCTGAAAGAAACTTTATCATTTTACGGAGTACAGTGTAATGAGCCGTACTACATTTCTTCCGGGAATCCGATTTTCGAATTCCCTAAAAAGGCTTTCAGGATTGATTTTTATGCATTTTGCATTTGTGCATCGGGAAAAATGGAGGTCGAAATAGACAACCATACCTATCATATAGGGGCGAACAGCTTTCTAATCTCAGCGCCATCTACTATTATCCGCATTGTCCGTTTCAGCAAGGATTTCAGGATGAAACTTCTTTTCTTTGATAAAATCTTTTTGCTGAGGCATATTGCTAATCCTTTTTTTATTGAGCAATTAGCTTTGTTCAGGAATTCGACGTTTAGTGTAATCTCGCCTGGTAAGGAGCATTCCTTGCGATTATTTGCACAGCTGAATTATCTCGGGCAGCAAACGGGCCGGAAAGGCAGGTTTATTGAGGATATCATCAGGACCATTATGATTCAGCTTCTGCTTGAGATAGCCACACTTGTTGATGATGAAAGAGGGGAGATGGCTGAAGATATCCAGGAAACAAACAACCTCTTCTTCAAATTCACAAAACTTGTACAGGAAAATGCCTGGCATAATAAAGACGTACAGTTTTATGCCGACAAGTTATTTATTTCGAACAAATACCTGATCAGCATTGTAAAGAAGACAACGGGCAAAACTCCCCATGAAATTATAGATGAAACCCTGCTTAAAGAGGTATGTGTATTATTGGGCAATCCGGAGAAAACGATATCCCAGATTGCGTTAGACACGGGATTTAGTTCTACTTCCTCTTTTGGACGCTTCTTTAAGAAATATGTTTCCATTTCTCCTCAGGAGTATAGAAAGCACCATTCGTTATAGCGAAAGTGACTTTCTGTATAGGATTGGCGAATTTGGGGATATAAGCGAATTTAGGTATAATTCTAACTTTGTATTGTTAATCAAAAATGATTCGAGTATGAACAACCTTACTTCAAAATTCGAGAATGTAATCCAAACTTCCGACATCTACGGAAAAGTTGACCACCAGCCGGATGCCAGCAAAGAGACGCCGAGAAACACCCCTGAAAAGTCAATGCCTTTTTCTGACCAGATAGGGAACTACCAACGCAATAAGGGTATCCCGGCCAAATCCTATAAAGACAGCAAGGTGTATATCGTGGGTAGCGGTATTGCAGGACTGTCCACTGCTTATTACTTTATCCGTGACGGACATTTTACACCGGAAAACATTACGTTCATAGAGCAGCTGCAGATTGACGGTGGTTCACTGGATGGGGCCGGAAACGCTAAAGACGGATACATTATCCGCGGAGGCCGTGAAATGGACTGCACCTATGAAAATCTCTGGGACCTCTTTCAGGATATTCCGGCCCTGGAAATGCCGCCTCCCTATAGCGTGCTGGATGAATACCGCCTTGTAAACGATAACGATTCCAACTATTCAATTGCGAGATTGATCCATGAGCAGGGGAAAGTGAAGGACTTCAGCAAATTTGGATTGAACAAAAAGGATCAGCTGACACTGATAAAACTGCTGCTCAAGAAGAAGGAAGAACTGGATGATATCACCATTGAAGATTATTTCGGTAAAAGTTTCCTTGAAAGTAACTTCTGGACCTTCTGGCGTACGATGTTCGCTTTCGAAAACTGGCATAGTTTGCTTGAGTTCAAGTTGTATATGCACCGTTTTCTGCATGCCATCGATGGTCTGCACGATCTTTCTTCCCTTATTTTCCCGAAATATAATCAGTATGACTCTTTTGTTACTCCTTTGGGAAGATGGTTGAAGGAAAAGGGTGTAAAGATCCGGTTCAACGCTCTGGTAAAGGACCTGGATATTCATATCAATGCTGAAGGCAAAGTGGTTAAAGGGATCATTACAGAGGAAGACGGAAAAGAAGTTGTTATTCCGGTTACAGCGGATGACTATGTGATCGTCACTACGGGTTCAATGACCGAGGATACATCTTACGGTAATAATACCACCGCACCGGTATTGGCAGTGGACAACAGCACCAGCGGCCAGAGTGCGGGATGGAAATTGTGGAAGAACCTGGCGGCAAAATCTCCTGCTTTCGGTAAACCGGAAAAATTCTGTTCCAATATCGAAAAGTCATCCTGGGAGTCTGTAACCTTGACCTGCAGGCCTTCTGCCCTGGTAGAAAAACTAAAAACATACGCCGTAAACGATCCGTATTCCGGCAAAACCGTTACGGGTGGTATTATCACCATAACAGATTCCAACTGGCTGATGAGTTTCACCTGTAACCGCCAGCCACACTTCCCGACACAACCGGATGACATTCTTGTATTGTGGGTCTACTCCCTGTTTATGGATAAGGAAGGAAATTACATTAAGAAAACCATGCCGGCTTGTACTGGCAACGAGATCCTTACTGAATTGTGTTACCACTTGGGGATTGTGGAACAGATCGATAATGTAGTAGAAAACACCATCGTACGTACTGCTTACATGCCTTACATCACATCAATGTTTATGCCCAGAGCTAAAGGGGACCGCCCGCGGATCGTTCCTGAAGGATGCAAAAACCTTGGTTTGATCGGACAGTTTGTAGAAACGAATAACGATGTTGTGTTTACGATGGAAAGTTCTGTACGCTCTGCACGTGTTGCGGTGTATACACTGCTGAACCTGAACAAGCAGGTTCCGGACATAAATCCGTTACAATATGATATCCGCCACTTGTTGAAAGCCACCAAAACACTGAATGACAATCAGCCGTTCCTGGGAGAGGGCCTGTTGCGGAGAGTATTGAAAGGCACCTATTTCGAACATATTCTGCCGGTAGGTGCTGATGCACACCCTCATGAAGAAGAAAAAGAATCTTTCCTGGCAGAGCAGTTCGGCAAGTTTAAAGAATGGGTTGCAAGCTTTAAGAGCTAAGTGTTTTGGGATAAAAAATTATATGTCTTATGAATTTCAAAAATATTACCATAGCGGGAAGCGGTGTTTTAGGCTACCAGATAGCTTTTCAGGCCGCATTTCACGGATTTGATGTAACCGTGTACGATATTAACGACGAAGTTTTGGAAAAAGCGAAAGCCAAATTCGTGACTATGAGTGAAGCATTCAAAAGAGATCTAGGTGCTTTACAGGATCAATTGGATGCAGCTTATCAGCATCTTCACTATAGTTCCAACCTTGCGGAAGCGGTAAAAGATGCAGACTTATTAATTGAAGCTGTGCCGGAAAATCCGCAAATCAAGATCGATTTCTACCAAAAGCTATCTAAGGTAGCTCCCGCGAAAACGGTGTTTGCAACTAACTCCTCTACATTGTTGCCGAGCCAGTTTGCAGAAGCAACAGGGCGTCCGGAAAAATTCGCGGCGCTTCATTTCGCCAATAATATCTGGAAACAAAATACGGCCGAGGTAATGGGGCACGCTGGAACAGATAAGGCCGTCTTCGATGATTTATTGCAGTTTGCAACAGCCATCGGTATGGTCGCTTTACCGCTCCATAAAGAGCAGCCCGGATATATTTTAAATTCACTATTGGTTCCGCTGTTGAGTGCAGCTACCGATTTATTGGTAAATGGTGTTACTGATGCTGAAACCGTGGACAAAACCTGGATGATCGCAACCGGTGCACCGATGGGCCCCTTCGCAATCCTTGATGTTGTAGGTATCACAACAGCCTACAACATCAATAAAATGATCGCTGAAAAAACACAGGATCCTTTGAAATTGAAAACGGTTGAGTACCTGAAAGCACAGTTCATTGACAAGAATAAGCTGGGTGTAGCCACAGGAGCGGGTTTTTATACATATCCCAATCCTGCATACCAGGACAAAGATTTTTTAAAATAAATCAGGATATCTCCGTATAGTGGAGCAGGGTTTTAAACAAGCGGGTGTACGATTTGAGATCTCTTCTCAAATCTTACACCCGCTAAGTTTTTAGCATATCATTTGTAACTACTGGATGTATTGTGTTAGCTCAATTCCCGTGGCCCCGCTGAAGGTGCCGGCTGCATCTGTATATTCTTTTACGAGCATCAGATAGCCTTTGTCTGCTTTAAGAGGAGAGAGTGTGAATGAAGAAGACATCGCATCCGGCGCATAAGGAGCGGATGGATTTTGTGCGTTCACCACCCGGAATGCCATAGATTGATAAACGGACGGAATGTTCATGTCTATCAGAATAGTGGCGTCATCATTAAAAGGGTAGAGTTTTTTAATGGTCGGTTGGCCTCTTTTAGCCACAGAAACTTCCACCGCTATATCCTTGATGGGCGTCTTACTGTACCTCCTTTCCGGAAAATTTAAAATGATGCCTACATTGCCGGGAGAAGGCTTTGGAATGCCCGGTAGTTTGTCTATAATGGAAATGCCGTCATAGTAAAACTTAATGGCGTTTGAGATGGAGCTTCCATCAATCTTTCTCTCCAGCAGCATTTCTCCTTTTCCGTTTAAAACGGTGAAGGTGGTGGGCCCGTTGGAGGGGCGGGTGGTATTTACTGCGCCTGTAAAATAGATGGACTGTGCATCAGGATTCGGTTTAATGATGGTGTTACCCAGTTTAAACTGCAGTGAATCTTCCGCTATGTAACCGTTGATATTGATGTCGATGATATTATTTATAGGATACAACTCCTCCTGGGATTTGGAACAGGAGAACAGGAATATGCTGGCAATAATGATGGCAGGTTGCCTGAATAGCTTCATACTATTAATTTTATAGAAGATTTTACTGCTTTTTTCAGAAGGTATAATTTAAACTCAAAGTAAAGCGGCGGCCTGTATGCGATTTATACGTGACCTGATCGCCTTTGTCGTAGTTTTTGGATTTACCTGATTTCAGTATGAGATGCCGGGTATAGAAAATCGGATTGTCTAACCGGGGATCCATCTGATTGTTACCATTTTTTACTTCCCCATCATATTCGTAGCTGGCATCGTTATTAAAGTACAGGATGGTTTCATCCAGCAGGTTGGAAATATTGAGTACGATATCGAGTGCACGGTTTTTCAGGCATTTGTAGCTGAATTGCGCGTCCATTTTGCCGTATGGGTTCTGCAGTTCTGAATAGCGCAGGTTAGAGCCAACCAATGTATATTTTCTACCGGTTTTATTATACAGCAGATTGACGCCCCAGCGATCAGTAATATAGGCGAGTCCGATATTGTAGCTGTAAGGAGATTGTCCGTATAAGGGACGGTTATCGCGGTATACAATCTCCTTGGAAACAGGCTTCCCTTCGGCATTCCTTTCCAATACATTACCATCTTCATCGATGGTAGTTGTGCCGTAAGTGTCTACCATACTGTTGTTCAAAGACAGGTTACCCGTGAAGCGGAAGTTGCGTAAGGCACTATTGATAAAACCGAGGCCTTTCTGAATATCGGCTTCAAATCCATATACCTGCGCTCTCTTTGAATTCCTTAAAGAGAATTCACTTTTGTTGGTGGCTGTGAATGCGTTGTACATTTCTATAGGGTCAGCTATGTCACGGTAGTATACGCCGGCAGACAACACATCTCCGGGTTCTGGATACCATTCTGCCTTAAAATCGTAGCCGTTTGTCACAGAAGACACTACCGGGGAATTCCAGATGTACGCAGAGTACATAGGATCATAATAGGAGAACCTGTTTCTTTCAGCGAACTGTGGTCTTGATACCGTTTTGGCATAGGCTAAACGGAAGTTGAAATCACGCCATGGGCTATACGTAAAGTTGACAGATGGTAAATACTGCCACTTTTTTTCTTCAGGAAGAGGCGCATCTGGCGGCCCGTAGCGGCCATCATTCGGATTCTCGATCTCTTCATACTTATAATATTCAGCGCGTACACCCCATACAAGCCGGAATGGGCCGGCATGGTTATCAAACATAACAAAGGGTGCATGTTGGTTTACATTACCTTCATACTTTGAGTTGCCGCCGATCGTCGGCAGCCAGGCGAATCCATCCTTGTTGAAATTCTTTGGGTCCTGCAGTTCTGCGGGAGAAAGGTATTGATATTCTCTGGAAAGATTATTCGGCAGGTTGTACAACCCCGCTTCAAAATAATCCTGCACACCATTTCTTTTTGCACCGAAATAACCTGTTTTAAACATCTGCTCTGCGCCGAGAATTTTGAATGGATAGGTAACAGCGATGTTCCAGTTCCAGTCTTTCCCTCTGTAGGCGTAGTTACCACGGCTGAAAGGGAAGCGGCCGGTACTGTTTTTTGTATTGGTAGCAGGGAAATTAATCACCTCGTCGTTTATGCTGATATTGGAATATCCCAGATAGGTCACATCTTTCTGGTGCCTGCGGATTTCGGTATGTGCAATACCCCAGTCGAATTTGAATCTGCCTGCCTGGTGCCGGCCTTCCAGTTTATTTTGCATAAAGTCGGTGAACAGCGGTCTGTTTACCTCTTCAATCCCAGGGATATCGGTCGACATGCTCGACTGGTCTTTACTCCATCCTTTCACCTGAGTGAAGTCCTGGTTGAAAATATGCGAGTAGATATTACGGAAGGCAAGTTTGCTCTTGCCCAGCTGCAGCCCCATATTTAATAAGCTTCCCCAGGTGGTATTGGTATTATAGGTATTGCCGGTGTTCAGGTATTGGCTGTTGGGGTGATTGGATTCCAGATTCAGTCCCAGTGCATTCTGCCAGCCGCCCCTGCTGATGAAGTCAATCTGCTCTCTTTCCTGCGTATTTCTGAAGGAGAGGGAACCTATGATCCCAAACTTGTTGGTGGTAGACTTACCTAAGCGGAATACTTTACCACCGGCAATTTTCATGTTCAGTCCCAGTGGTGCTGTGGAGGAATAGGTGGTGAAGTTGTCATGAGTGAATAGCCTGGATTGTTCATACAGATAAGGGTTTTGGGTGGCTTCGCCCTTTATCTCATTGGATAACTCCAGGTATGTTTTCAATTGATCCCGCGCAGGAAGATTTCTGCGGCCATCGTCGAAACCCAGGTAGTCGTATTTTCCGGACTGGCGTCCCAGCTGCTGTCTGAAGGTACTGAGATCGTTATAGGAAGTGCCCAGCGAAACTGTCAGAAAATCCTGGTCGGGGATGTCACGGGTATTTACCTGTACATATCCCCCCGCGAAATTGGCATTCATATCAGGAGTAGGTGTTTTACTCACAACGATGTTATCAATGAGACTGGCCGGAATCAGGTCAAAAGAAAAGGATTTTTTTATTGGTTCGGTGCTGGGTTGGGTGATACCATCAACTGAAGTTTCGTTCCAGCGTTCGCCCATCCCGCGTACAACGACGTACTTTTTATCGACGGTAGTGAGCCCGGTAATGCGGGATAACGCATCGGCCGCGTTGTTATCCGGACTGCGGGCTATCTGTTCTGCAGAAATTCCATCTGATAATTCCGCGGCATTTTTTTGTTTGGCCAGCAGGCCAGAGATGCTGGCCTTTTTATATCCTGATGTTATCACCACCTGGTCCAGCGTACTGGTTTTGGTTTTCATGGCGATAGTCAACGGGGTACTGTTGTTTTCTTTTACGATAACATCTGTTATGCGCTGGGACTGGAAAGAGATATAGCTGATCTCTAAAGTGTAGATGCCGGGAGGAAGCATCAGGCTGTAAGTGCCGTCGGTAGCGGATTGTGTAGCCTGACCGCCTTCGATGCGCACAGATGCGCCGATAAGTGGTTCGCCGCGGTCATTGATCACCTTACCGGCAATACGGCCGGGTTTACGTTGTTCCTGACGGCTTGCAGGGGTGCTACCAGCGGGCTTTTCATCGATCAGCACATGATTGTTTCGCTGGGTATAGCGCAGGTTGGTATTTTTGAGTACCTGTTCTATAGCATCTTTTACGGTAATACTCCCGGCATGTACGGATATTTTTACAGAACTGTACTGGTTGATGGCGCTGCCGTAAACAAATTTGAAATTACTCAGCTTCTGTATTTCGGCAAGGGCTTCTTTTATGCTGCGGTTAGACAGCTGCAGGTTGATCTTCTGATTTTCCAGCTGCTGACAGATAGCCAGCAGCGGCATTACCAGAAAGATAATGACCAACAGGGAAAGCCGGTTATGTTTTCCCGTTCGGAGAATAAATGCTGATAATCCTGATGAGGATATATTTTTTTGCATATTATTGTAAGTGATTTACTGATTAATTGCTGAAAGAAATTGATAGGTAGATCCCGGGAATTCCCGGTTTTGCTGTAAAGCCGTTTGGACCGTCAAATCGAACGGCTTTGCAGATACAGGGTGTCTCTCTGACGGAGGGACGCCTTTTTTCATTAAGGGAGATCATGTAATTCTGCTGTGCATAGGCGTTTGGGTTTAGTTATAAATATTTATCTGATAGTGTATGTTTTTCCGTCTGCCGCAAGGTGGTAACTGAATTTACCGACGAAACCCAGCATATCCAGTACTTCCGCAAGAGAAATGGTGGCGGGGAATGTACCACTCACCACATGTCCGGCGGTGCCGGCATTTTCAAAACGGAAGCTGACGCCGTACCTGCGTTCCAGCATAGCCGCCACTTTACCCATGGGCATATCGGCAAAAAGCAGGTCGCCGGCCTTCCACTGTTCTATGCTGCTGATATCAGCTTTTCCCAGTATGGCTTTCCCGGTTGATGGCTGGTAGGTAATTTTGCGGCCAGGTGTTAACAGCGCGAGTTCTGTAGTGGTGGCGTTTTTCACGGCGCTGATGCTGACCTTACCTGTGGCTACGACTACTTCCTGTTCCTGTTCTGCATAGGAAGTTATCCTGAAAGAGGTCCCCAGCACGCGGGTGAGCATGGTGCCTGTCCGGATGAGGAAGGGATGGGATGCATCCTGCTTTACATCAAAAAATGCTTCTCCCTGTAAGGCAATGTCTCTGCCGGTTTCCGGGTAGGTAACGGGATAGGTGAGGGTACTGCCTGCTGCGAGGTATACCACGGTACTGTCGGGTAATAAATGTCGTTTAGGCGCCCCCGTAGGATTGACCATCTTTATATATCGTATAGCCGTTGGGGTGGATATACGTTTTTTACTGAGCTGCCAGGCAGCGAGCCCCGATAGTAATATAAACCCGATACTGGCAGCAGCATACCTGAAAGGTTTGATCCAGTAGGGCGAGCGTTTGTCCTTATGTGGAATGTACGGCTGCTGGCTGGTTTCCCAGGCAGCTATGCGCTGTTGCATTTCCTGTTGTTTTTGTTGTACATGTTCCAGCATAACCGGATTTTCTTCCGGAGGATGCTGCCAGGTAGTGGTTTCCTGCTGTTGCATAAGCTTATCCAGCAATGCCTGGCCGTCTGCCGTTTCCAGTAGTTTGGCTACCTGTTGCAGCTCCTGTGTGGTACACCGACCATCGAGGAACTTTTGCAACAGGTCGTTGGTTGCTTCTTCCATGTTATTATAATTTATGTTGACGGGAAGCCGGAATACTGGCGGGTCTTACGGTTTCCTGAAGCCTTGTGTTTATTTGTTGGGAGAAGATTCTATACATCCCTCTGTATTCATAGACGAGAAAATAAAACAGGTACCACCTATGGGATGGAAATATTTTTTTAAGAAGTAATATATAGGCATGAAGAGGCAACCCTGCTATGGGCTGGGAGAACAGAAAAAAATCGAAACAGTTGGTTATAAATAAGAGGAGGAAAAATCGCTGAGTAGTAAAAGAGGGATAATAGCGGAAGGAACCTTTTCATGCAGGTTTTTACGCAGACTGTTCAGCGCAGCCACCATATAGTTTTCCACGGTGTTTACCGAAAGGTTCATCCGCCGGGCAATTTCAGGATAGGTCAGGTTTTCTTCGCGGCTCAGCATAAATACCTGCCGCCGCTGCGGACTTAACTTATTCAGGACTTCGCGGTAGGTATGTTCGGCTTCTTCCAACAAAAGCCCGTAGTCAGAAGATCTATCCAGCTGTATATTTTCTGCTATTTCATCCAGGCCGGTCATCACCGGCAGATTGCGGCGCATTTCAGTGATAACGCGGTTCCGGATGGAGCGGAACAGATAGCTGGAAAAGCTGCTGATAATATGGATTTCTTCCCGTTTTACCCAGAGATGAAACAATTGATCCATGCACAGCTCCTCGGCTCTCATAGCATCCTGGACATAACGGCGTGCAAGATGGTACATGCGGGGATAATACCTGCTGAATATCTCATTATAAGCCTGCATGTCATCTTTTCGACAACAATCCCACAACTCCCTGTCAGACGCTTGTTTATAATCCATCAGAAACAAAAAATGACCGCTGCAAAATTGCCTGTTTAAATATTACCGGTATATTAAGTTTTTGTAACCAGTATTTTTGTCACCTCTCTTTTCTGAAAACAAATACCGCCACCGCGCCTGCAATAAGTGCACACATGCCATATAGCTCAAAGGCTTTTTCCAGCCCGATGTTGACGATCAGGCTCAATACCAGACTGCCAAGTCCATATCCAAGGAACAGGAAAAAGGCAAAGAGCCCTGTTGCAGCGCCCTTGTTAGTACTATAAGTAGTAATGATCGCTGCAAACAACGGATGCGAAAGATCAAAGCCGAGTGATAAAAGAGTAACCAGCAAACACGAAGCTGCCAGGCTGAATTGCTGACTAAGCAGCAGTACCGCTAACGACCCAACGAAAATGCCCAGCGGTATGATCCTGCTCCTGCCATAGCGGTCAGCCAGCTTCCCCAGAAAAGGCCCCAGCAATAACCCGGGAATACCATAACCGAATAAAGCCAGGCCGATCTGCATTTCATTCAATCCATAGTTTTTATAGAAAAAATATCCTAACCATGCGAAGACCCCGCTGTGAAACATTCCGTTGAACATTACATAACTATAACCCCACCTGGCCCGTTTCTGTGAGAGGATGGTGCGGAAGGATGCCAGGATATTCTTCGGACTGGTTGATGTTATCAGCAATTGTAGTGGCTAGCGTCAGAATGGTAAACAACAGCAGGGATAAAATGATGACCTTAAATCTTCCCAGCCTGTCACTCAGGGGACCATAAAATAGTGTGAAAAGGCCATAGCCCAGCAGGTATGATGGTTCTATAAAACTCACATGCCTGACCGTTGTCTTGAAATATTCTGATAGCACGGGCAACAAAGGGGCTACCATCAATCCCTGAAAAAATATGACAAAAGTAGCCAGTGAAATAACCAATACGGGCAACTTGTAGGCTTTGCCTGGTGCGCTGTTCTCCACCCTGGTAGCTGTCATTTCCTTACTCAGTTCCATTTGAATTCCGTTGGGTGGTTAATGCACTGATAATTTTTCTGAGATCAAACATACGGAGGCCAATGGTAATTCATCAAGCTGACCGGTTGCCTGTTGCCTGGTGAATCCCTTGTTTTCAAAAAGTTCAATCAGGGGATTATCAGCATATTCAGTTATCCATACACTTTCATATGGTTTGCAGACAGTGAGGCATTTCTCAAGCAGGGCATCTTTGACAGCAGGCGCCGGATATTTTTTTAGCACACCGAAATCCACGATGCGGGCAGCCCGCTTACCTTCCAGGGCCTCTGGCCGTTTACCCTTAGAAGTGATACATGCATATCCTGCAGGCTGGTCATCAACATAAACTATCAGCCACTGGTTAGATATATTGTTCACTTCAGCAACCAGGGCCCGTTCATTAAAATTTTTGAAGATGTAGTTGTCTAATGTTTTTTGTTCGAGGAGGGTTGAATACTTCTCTATGGCCAGTTCTTTTGTCAGCATCAAAAGCGCTTCCATTCCCTGTTTCGTAACTACTGTAAATTTCGTGATGATGTTCATATCCTGTCGTAATTATACAGGCAAATCTATCACGCTTCCCCGAATCATACACTGTACACAATTTGAAATTATAAGCAGTACAGATGTTAGCGCGCCCGCTGTCCGGCCAGTCGGATGGCCTCTATCCTTTTGGGAGAAAATTTATCCGCAAAGACTATCCTGAAATGTTTGTCGAAGGCTCCTGAAAACGAGAAGGTGTAACCTGGTGTAAACCTTACCCCGATTTTTTCGCATTGATCATAGAAATGAGCCATATCCGTATCATCCGGCATCTTCACCCAGATATTGTATCCACCCGAAGGTTTGAGGATAGCAGTCTTTTCCGGAAAATGGGCGGACAACAAATTAATGGCGAAGTGCGCATTTTTTGCCAGTTGCATTCTGAATGAACGGAGATGCCGGTCATAACTGTTGCCGGCCAACAGGCGGTTGACAGTTTCCTGGTACAATGGAGAGACGGTACTACCCAATGCAAACTTGATCTGCTCTGCACGTTGCATAAATTTCCCCGCTGCCAGCCACCCAACCCTTATGCCTGGCGCCAGTGTTTTCGCATAAGACGAGTAAGATAACACCAGCCCGCTGTCATCAAATCTTTTTATGATGGAAGGCCGGTGGCCATGGAAATTCAGGTCGCCATAAACATCATTCTCGATAAGCGCAACATTATATTGATGTGCAACTGAGAGTAGTGCCAGCTTTTGTTCATCGGTCAGTAGTATCCCGGTAGGATTGTGGAAGTTGGGCGTTACGATGACGGCTTTAATAGTATTGTTGCGGCAGGCCTTTCTCAAAAAGTCAACATCAAATCCGGTGTATGGGTCAACCGGAACTTCGATAACTCTGAGATGGAGTACCCTTATAACTTCCAGTACGGAAAATACACAAGGGCTCTCAACAGCTATCACGTCGCCTGCATTGCATACAGCGGCTAAAGCGATGTGTAGTGCCTGTAAGGCGCCATCAGTAATAAGTAGTTCGTCGGGATTGATAATGGTTTGATGAACAGCCGCTTTTTTTAGGATATTCTCCTTTAATTCCGCTGATCCATTGGAAGGGTAGTAGCGTAGCAAAGCGGCGCCCTGCTCCCTGATTACCTGTTGCATGGTACGGAGCAGTAATTTTTGAGGTATTAACAGGTCGCCTGGAGCCGCTACATTAAATTCTGAGAATTTACGGCCTGCTTTCAGCGAGGTCGTAAGTCCAAGATGATGTTTGAAAATGGCGTCCCTTGCTACCGGCCGATGTTGGGCCTTCTTCAGCTGATTCGATAAGTCTGGTCTGTTACTGACATAATAGCCGGATTTGGGTACGCTCTCCACCAATCCGCTGGCAACCAGATACTCATATCCATGCTGTATAGTGCTGATGCTTGTTTGATATTGTTCCTTCAGGTCACGGACAGACGGTAATTTATGTCCGGGTTTGAAAACGCCCTCACGTATGTTTTTTTCAATGGCGTTGGTAAAGGCTTCAAATTTATACACCTTCATATCTGTACTGGTAATTTATACATATTCTGTGTCTGTACTGTAAATGTAAGCGATTTAAATTTGTAGGAAAGAAAGCTGAATGCCCGGAAATTATAATATTGATACACCAGATGATCTGCGAAACCTCCCCATTTCTTCTCTGGATGGCCTTTGTGAGGAACTGCGGTCTTATTTAATCGATCATGTTGCCTCGAGCGGAGGTCATTTCAGTTCCAGTCTCGGGGTTGTGGAACTTACGGTTGCGCTGCATTACGTATTTAATACGCCTGAAGACAAACTTGTCTGGGATGTAGGTCACCAGGCGTATCCACATAAATTATTGACGGGAAGGAGGAGCCGGTTTTATTCCAACAGGTTACTGGGCGGGATCAGTGGCTTCCCAAGCAGGGAGGAGAGCGAATTCGATGCCTTTGGAACCGGCCATTCTTCTACTTCGATTTCGGCGATACTGGGCATGGCCTGCGCTGCCAAATACAGAGGTGAAAATACACGCCAGCATATCGCGGTAATCGGTGATGGTGCCATGACGGCAGGGCAGGCCTTTGAGGCATTAAATAATGCCGGTTATGAACAGCCCAACATGCTGGTGATACTGAACGACAATAATATGTCGATCGACGCCAATACCGGTGCTTTACAGCACTATCTCACGGAACTCACTACCGGCAAACATTACAATGCATTAAAGTTGCATATTAAGAAGTTGTTGTCACATCCCGGGCAACCAGATAAGTGGCCTGTAGATGTGGTACGGAAGCTCCAGAAAACCGTGAAAGGTGGGCTGTTGCGCTATAGCAACCTTTTCGAAGCGCTGAACATCCGGTATTTTGGTCCTGTCGACGGACATGATCTTAAAAAGCTGATCCATGTATTGGAAAAACTGAAGCATATACCCGGGCCTAAATTATTACATTGTGTAACAACCAAAGGGAAAGGTTTTGCACCGGCTATGACCGATAAGGAGAAATGGCATGCGCCAAAAAAATTCGACAAACTTACAGGCGCAACGCTGGATGCGGAAACAACTGCAAATAAGGCTGTCACTTTCCAGGCTGTATTCGGTGATACCTTAATTGAACTGGCAAAAAGAAACCCGGGGATTATGGCGGTAACCCCTGCAATGTTGTCGGGAAGTGCGCTAACCAAAATGAAGAAGGAAATGCCTGAACGTGTTTTTGACGTAGGTATCACCGAACAACATGCAGTTACTTTTTCGGCCGGCCTTGCCGCTGATGGAATGACACCTTTTTGCACCATATACTCCACTTTTTTACAGCGTGCCTATGATCAGGTCATCCACGACGTAGCGCTGCAAAAGCTGGACGTCATATTGTGTATTGACCGGGCGGGTGTTGTAGGTCCGGATGGACCCACACATCACGGTGCATTTGATATTTCCTTTCTGAGATGTGTGCCTGACATCATTGGTGCATCACCCATGGACCTGGAAGATTTCAGAAATCTTCTCTTTACAGCACAGGCCAGCAAGGGGAACGGGCCATTTGCTATTCGCTATCCCAGGGGAGCCGGAGTGTCAGCGCCAGCATCCTCCGGTTTCAGAAAACTGAAAATAGGAAAAGGCAGAAAGATCAGGTCCGGAAAGGATATCGCCATTCTTTCCCTTGGCCCGGTAGGACAATACGTAAAAGAAGCCTGTGAGGAACTGAAGGAGCATCAACTGAACGTAGCCCACTATGATCTCCGGTTCTTTAAGCCACTTGATGAGACGTTATTACATGAGGTATGCCGCCAGTTTTCCAGCGTGATCACTATCGAAGATGGTTGCATTTCCGGAGGTGTAGGGAGTGCTGTGATAGAGTTTATAGCGGAACAGGGCTACCATGTTATCGTAAAACGACTGGGGCTGCCAGATACGTTCGCTGTACAGGGTACCCAGCAAGAACTTCATGAATTATATGGGTATGATAAAAAAGCAATCGTCAGGCTGGTCAGACGGCTTGCTGTGCTGGTGTGAAATGTTTGCTGGTTACCGCTACACAGTTTGAACCGATGGGTTTTTTGCGTTCGTTGTCCTGGTCAATATTTCCAATTGTCTTTCTTATTAATGGAAGTTATTGATTATACACCGCTTTGATGGAATACAGCAGTGGAATTTTATTCTGCATAGATGCTATTTGATAGGAATCCGGTCCTGTTTTTACCATGTTACTGAAACATTCATAAGGAGAATCTGTATGTTCATTAAAAAAGCTGATGGTCAGACCCGCTTTGATTAATGCATTCAGAATCTCACTGAGACTATGATTCCATCCGTATTCCTTATCCTTAAGATCTGCTTCCCTGTCGGCATATGTACCAGACTTTTCTTCTTCTATGGGCTCACCGGTATTAAAATATGAATATTTGATATAAGAAAATTCATCATCAAACATCCATAGTATGGGGTGAAAATCGACCATATAAAAAACGCCTCCGGGCTTAAGTCGTTCTACTATTACTGCGGCCCATTTGTCTAAGTCAGGTAACCAGCCGATCGTTCCATAGGAGGTAAATACAATGTCAAATTTGTCTGTAATATGCAAACCGGCATCATAGACATTACTACAAACAAACTGGCTGTTTGCCTCAAGTTCCAATGCGAGGTTTTTTGCTGCCGTTATCGCTTTGTCGGAGAAGTCAAGGCCGGTGGTAATAGCTCCCAGTCTGGCCCATGAGATGGTATCCATTCCAAAATGACATTGCAGGTGAAGGAGTTTTTTGCCTGATACATCTCCCAGTTCACGGATTTCTATCGGGTTTAAAGAGGTGCTTCCGGCTTTGAATTTGTCCAGATTATAAAATGCTGATTTCATGTGGACTTCTGTCTTATTGTTCCACAGTTCTTTGTTTACAGAAAAATAGGTGTTTGGGTCAGTCACGTGTCCGAGTTTAATTTTACAGAAATTAACAATATGAAGGATGCCTCCCTCTATGGATAAAGCCTTGCTATTATTGAACGGAACGAATATAAAGCAGAAAAATGGACTAAAATAATCCGGTCATAAAATAAGGCCGGCCTTCCTGCGAAGGCCGGCCCTTTTTTATGACCGTCTCTATATTCTCAATGATATATTAATAAAGATCCCAGAAATGTTTTGCGGCTTTGCTGTCTTTCCCGCCGATAGCCTGGACAGCTTTTTCGTAGTTGCTTTTATTCAGCTGTTGTTCATCTACGGGATATGTCATGCGGGTGGGTACTACGGTTACGTCACGGTCGAGTGAGCCGTCAACGGGGGCTACGAACAGGTCCTGTCCATTAGGTTTTTTGATGTCGAGCCGCAGTCTTTCAAACCAGCCTTCCAGTCCCTGCATGTACATGGCAAGCCACTTTTGTGTGCCGATTACATTCTTCCACTGGCCGCCATTGTAAGGTACGCCGGCGATGTAAGGATCAATGCCGGCGTTGGGAACGCCGCGGTCTTCCATGGAAGCCCTGATCCCTTTTTTGTAGTGCTCTTCGGCAGAGCCGCTAATGATGTTTCTCTCTATAGCTTCAGCAAGGATAAATTCCACTTCGGCATAGTCCATATAAACGCCGGGGGCTTTGGCGTCCAGCACGGCGCTGCCGGGTAATGAGATGGCGCTGTTGGGGATCATTTCTCCGTTCTGTTGGTTTAATCCGTAGGGTTTGCCAATATACCTGCCATTGTCTTTTGCAGGTGCTGCATAAATGGGCAGTCGGGGATCATTGATATCGAGCATGTAGTCTACTATTGTTTTGCACATGCAGAAATCGATACGTGATTTATAGGATTCATTCAGTGTATTATTGTTCGGGGGAGCTTCCACATATCTGAATATGGCATTGTCTGCATTGGAAGTAAACACCCCGGAGTTTACGGCATCGTTGATCGCCTGGTTGACGAGTGTTTGCATAGAAGGAACATCACTAACCCTGATCGCTATACGAAGCCGGAGAGAATTGGCAAAACGTTTCCATTTATTGACATCCCCTTTATAGATAATATCTGTTTGGGTAGGGAATGATCCTTTGGAAGGGTCCAGTTTGGCCACCTGTTCTCCCAGTACTTTCAGGAGATCGGTGTAGATGGTAATGGCCCTATCGTATGGGCTGTTGGGCTGGTCAAGGCCGCCCTGTGAGAATTTGTATGGAATGTCTTCATATACATCCACCAGCATATGATAGGTCCATGCTTTCATGATTTCAGCGATGGCTATCTGATTGGGAGAATAATCGAATGGTTTTTCTGTATTGATCTTAATGATTTCGTTAAGATCTTTTATGGAGCCGGCATACATAATGTTCCAGAATTCAGTGTTCCGGTTTTCACGGATCTGGTAGCGGCTTTCATTGGAGTAAGTGGTGGCAGACCAGTACTGGGCGTAATGCATACCGGTACGTCCGTTGTTCCATTCGTTCCAGATGTTATCTATGGCTTTTTTCTCGGCAGAAACCAGCAGGTAGCCCGGATCGGTAGTCTTAGGATTATTCGGGTCCTGGTTGATCTCATCAAACTTTTTAGTACAGCCTGTTAACAGGAGTATCAGTATCGAAGCGAAACAGAGTTCTTTAAATACTGTTTTTTTCATAGCGTAATTTTTTAGAAGGAAACGGATAAGTTAACACCGAAGGAACGTACGGATGGGAGGGCAGCAGCTTCAATTCCTTGTACGTTGCCGGCGGATATAGCCAGGTTGGTAGGGTCGAGATGAGGATTGGAAGTACTGATCAGCCATACATTCCTGGCAGAGAAGGAGAGACGCAGGTGTTGCATCCGTAATGCGGATACAAATGATTTTTCAAAAGTGTAGCCGAGGTTGACCTCTTTCAGGTAAAGATAACCTGCATCCCACATATCGAGTTCCTGCACCACATATCCGTTGTTGTTATTGAAATGATCATAAGCAGATATTACTTTGGTGTTTACCTTTCCGTCTTCTGTATATCCTTCTGCTATTGTACCTTTTTCCCTGATACCGTTTTCTGCTGTTTCAGCCAGTATACCTGACTGGCGGCCGAACATGGTAGTAGTAGAGAAATATTTACCACCTATCTGGAAATCAAAGTTGACGCCCAGCGAGATACCTTTATAACTGAATAAAGAGGAGAATCCGCCGGTATAGTCAGGTAGCGCATTGCCGAGCACGGACTGTTTGTCGGCCCGGATATAGAAACCGTCGGCACCTACGAGCTTGTGGCCGTTGGCGTCCCGTTTGATAGCATAACCAACGATAGAGCCGTATGTTTCTCCTTCGCGGGCATTCACGGTTACAGAAAAGGCTGCATTGGCAAGCAGCAGATTGGTGACCTGGATGCCTTTGGCGGGATCATCGTACAACTTTTCGATTTTATTCCTGTTACGGGCTATGTTGAAACCCAGGTCCCAGGTGAATCCACTCTTTGTACGTATGGGCGTTCCTGTTAGTGCCAGTTCAAACCCTTTGTTCCTGATCAGCCCTGCATTGATGATCGCAGTGGTATATCCGGAAGAAGCAGATATGGTCAGCGGTATGATCTGGTCTTTTGATTTTTTGTCGTATACGCTGAGATCTACGCCCAGTCTGTTATGCAGGAAACGTAATTCAAGGCCTGCTTCTACTTCTGTGGTGATCTCAGGTCTGATATTCGCGTTATTCAGCTGGTCCGGTACGGTAATATTGGCGGTGGAACCGAAATTTTCTTCTGCCATATAGGCCAGGGCTGTGCTATACGGAATAGTACCTTTACCTACCTGTGCCCATCCCAGCCTGAGTTTACCAAAAGATAACCAGGGGGCATTTTTCAGATTTTTTATTTCAGAGAATACAAATGACCCGGATACTGATGGGAAGAAGTAAGAATTGTGGGCAGCAGGTAATGTGCTGGACCACTCATTCCTGCCGGTTACATCGAGGTAAAGCATACCCTGGTATCCCAGCGAAGCACTGCCGAAAATGGCATTCTCACGCAGTTTTTCCACTTGGTCGTATACCCGTGCTGGCTGCCGGGAGTTGGCGAGGTTATACCAGCCATCAATATTTAATCCGTCTTTACTCTCTCCACCTGTGAATTTCAGATAGTTCTCTCTTCTGTTGAGGCCAGCAAAGGCAGACAGGGAGAAGTGGGAGCCGATTGACTTATTGAAATTGATACGTCCTTCGTAGTTGTTCTCTTTTACAAAACGAGTGGCTTCGATATAGGAGGAGATTCCCTGTGAACCGATTGCTACTCTTTCCTGCCGGCTGTCTGTATAGAAGTCAGTCATAAATTTACCGGTCACAGAAAGGTAGTCTGTGATTTTGAAGTTGACGCCTGCATTTCCGAATACGCGGTCACGCCGGTCTGTCTCATAGTTCTTATACCTTGTCCAGTAAGGGTTGTCGGTATACCTGGGAGGCTGATCGTCCCATGCACCGCGGTTCCATGAACGTTGGGAACCATCATATGCATAGGCGTAATCTTTCAACTTCTCCATGTCCCAGTCGCGGTGCCCGAACTCAGTAAATCCCTGCATGACATTCCTTCCGTGATAGCCGGTACCGGGTCTGCCCAATGTATTGGTGCCGACGTAGTTGACGCCTATAAAGGCTTCCAGCCGGCTGGATATGGCATAGTTACCGTTGAAGCTGAGGGAATTGCGTTTAAGTTTGGAGTTGGGTAAAACAAATTTCTGATCAAGGTTGGTATAAGCCATTCTGAAGGCACCTTTTTCATTACTACCGGAAACGGCTACACTGTTGGTGAGTGTCAGGCCGGTTTCGAAGAAACTGCGGTTGTTGTTGGGATGTGGTTCCCAGGGCGCCGCTACACCGAAATCAGGGTTTTGTTTGTCTTTATCCCATGACCACCAGTGACGAACTAGTTTACCATCCATTTTAGGACCCCATGAAACATCGGGTTCATAATCAGGAACGAGATCATATGGCCCTTTACCATCATGGTCATCATAGGTAGCCTTGCCATCTTTGAATCCTTCAGGATGTTCATTTACATATAGTTTGGTGAAATTATAACCACCACCATACTCATTCTGGTATTTGGGCATGATGTATACTTTTTCCATCTGTGCACCAAAATTGTAAGTGACGCCAATACCGCTGGCAATACCTGATTTGGATTTTTTGGTGGTGATGGCAATCACACCGTTGGAACCACGGGTGCCATACAATGCAGAGGCTGCAGCGCCTTTGAGCACAGATAATGATTCGATATCATTGGGGTTGATATCCTGTATGGCATTGCCATAATCGTATCCGCCACGGCCGCGTTCCTGGTCGATGGCGGCGGTGGGGTTGTTGCCGGTAAAGAAACTGTTATCCATCGGTACACCATCTACTACGAACAGCGGGTTATTGTTTCCGAAGATGGAGTTGATACCGCGGATAGTGATTCTGGCAGATCCTCCCAGATTGCCGGAGGAGCCTGTAACCTGTATGCCTGCTACCTTTCCGCTGAGTGAGTTGATGAAGTTGGGATCTTTAGTCTGCGTAAGGTCTGCACCTTTTACTTCCTGCACGGAGTATCCGAGTGATTTTTTTTCTCTTTTTACGTTGAGTGCAGTAACTACTACCTCCTGCATGGTTTTGTCATCAGGTTGCAGTTCAATGTTGATACTGGCGGCATCTCCTACAGGTATTTCCTTCAACAGATAACCGATACTTCGGACTACCAGTACGGCATCCTTACCAGGTACCGATAGTTTGAAATTTCCCTGCTGGTCTGTAATAGCACCGGTGGTAGCACCTTTGAGCTGAACGCTGGCAAATGGAACAGGTGCATTGTTGCCTGTCACTTTTCCGGTTATCTGCCGTTGCTGTGCAGACAATAGGAAATTGATTGCCATGAGAATGGCAATAAGACACAAAGTCTTTTTCATGTGGTTTAGATTTGGTTGAAAAATATAGAGGGACCGGTCATTATGCTTGAGTCATAATCGTCTTAGGTTTTTCGTTGAAATAAAAAAATTGGATTGTTTCTCAGGGTTTCGTGTAGTGATCTTCGTGGCATCGGATTAGTTTATTGCAGTTGGGTTTCAAACTGGGCTACAGGTCTATAGTTCATCTAAATAAAGATAATAAAATATAGATAAAATCCATCATTGTTTTCATAAATTATCACTTCATCACTTCGTCACTGATATCATAGTACAGTTAGCTTTTATGAATCCGCTGTGCAGCGGTGGAGTACGTTCATTAATAAAAAATCAGACTTCAGAATACATCTTTACTTACCTTCACATCTATATAATACATCCCAGATATGCGATCTTTCAAAATGCAGCACCGGGAGTTTGAGCCACCTGAGGAGCTACGGGATATCATAAAGTGCTTTTGGTACAACAGTGAAGATTTTGGAGAACAACCATCAGGTTTTGAAGTACTGCCTGACGGTTATGCTGAAATTATTTTTCATTTCGGAGATGCCTGCAGTATTTCTTACAATGGATGTTTGCAGCCAATGCCATCGCCATTTATAATGGGGCTGCTCAATCAGCCTGTTCTTATAAACGCAAAAAATCGTTTGGAGATCATTGGTATCAGGTGTTTTCCCTGGACCGTGTTTGATCTGCTCGGACTGCCTTCCGGTAAGGATGGCGTGCATATATTGGAGCATCCTATCGCCCGGCTTCAATCCACCTTGAACAAATATATTCAGGCCGGTAGGATAGAGGAAGCGCTGGCTGAGGTAACACAGTACTTCCTGCATGTACGGTCGCAGATGGTTATTGATAATATGTTATTCAAAGCGGGAGTTGCTATGCGGGAGGCAAACGGCGGCCTGCCGGTAAGCCAGGTAGCAGCGGCAGCTCATGCAACGGTTCGTACATTGGAAAGGAAGTTCAAGCATTTTTCCGGCTATACTGTTAAAGATGTGTCTGGTCTGATACGCTTTGAGCAGATACGAAACCATTTATGGCTTTATCCGGATTCCAATATTGCCGGCCTGGCTCACGAGCTCGGCTATACGGACCAGGCCCACCTAAGCAGGGAATTCAAACGCTACAGCGGTACTACGCCAGCGGCATTCGCACGAAAAGCCAAAAAGGAAAACAAACCGTAAACAACGATTTTGTCGTGTTTATACAAGCTTACGCTAAGCCCATTCCGGAATTTTGTGTTTCAATTATGCTAATATGAAAGTTACACTTGAAAACACGGAATCCGCGCAAAATCATGCTATTTACGATGTTATCATTTCCGGTGCAGGGCCTGTAGGATTATTCCTCGCCTGTGAACTGGCCCTGGCCCAATGTTCTGTCCTGGTACTCGAAAAGGCGGAGCATCCGCACTCACCATTAAAACAACTTCCTTTCGGAATGCGGGGGCTCTCAGCACCTACTGTTGAAGCGTTTTACCGTCGTGGGCTGTTAGATCAACTTGAAATACCCAAACGCGTTAAAAATCCCCATAGCAGCCCAACTACCGCGCAAGGGCTACCACTCCGTCGTCAGGCCGGACACTTCGCCGGTATTCCATTTCATTTCGATAATATTGACACCTCCCAGTGGAAGTATCGTCTGCCGGGCTCCACCGACACCTCTTTATTGTCTGAAATGGAAGAGCTGGAATCTGTGCTGACACACCGTGCAGAAGCCCTGGGTGTGCACATCAGGCGCGGTTTTGCCATTACAGGCTTCCATCAAAACGAGGATGGGGTGACTGTTCAGGCTGGTGACGGGGCTTTTAAAGGTCAGTGGCTCGTAGGTTGTGATGGCAGCCGCAGCGTTGTCCGCAAGATGGGCGGTTTCGAATTCGCCGGTACAGAGCCGGAATTTACCGGTTATTCTACACTAATGGATATTGCAGACCCCGAAAAACTTGGCCATGGCCGCAATCTCACGGCAACAGGTATGTATCTGCAATCGCAGCCAGGCTATGTGATCATACAGGATTTTGATGGCGGAGCATTTCATAATACAGAAAAGCCCGTCACGCTGGAACATGTGCAGGAGGTTTTACGCCGTATCTCGAATACCGATGTAACTATCAAGGCCCTGCATGTAGCGACTACCTGGACTGACAGGGCACGGCAGGCCACTGCCTACCGCAATGGACACGTACTTTTAGCCGGCGATGCCGCGCATATTCATTCGCCGTTGGGAGGTCAGGGGCTTAATCTCGGACTGGGTGATGCTATGAACCTGGGCTGGAAGCTCGCCGCAACCATCCAAAAGAAAGCACCGGCAGGCTTGCTGGACAGTTATCATACGGAACGACACCCAATTGGTGTACAGGTGCTGGATTGGTCACGGGCCCAGGTTGCTATCATGAAACCTGAACCGCCCGCCCGCGCGCTGAATGCAATTGTCCGCGACCTGATGAATACACGCGATGGTGCTACTTATATTGCGGGAAGGGTATGGGGTATTTTCACACACTATCATCTCGGTGGCGATCATCCACTGACAGGTCACAGTGTCCCCAACTTTGCGTTCGAAGATGGTACCACACTTGGCGAGTTAATGCACGATGGCCGCGGGATACTGCTTGATTTTGATAGAAATGTTTCCCTTAAAACGCTGGCGAATGAATATGGCGACCGAATCAGGTATATTTCAGGCAGTGTAAAAGACCGGTTAGGTATAAGTGCACTGCTGGTACGTCCTGATGGGATTGTCGCCTGGGCTTCTGACAATAACCCGGATTACAGTGAACTCCAAAAGGCCGCTGCCCGCTGGTTTTAGATCTATTTCAAATCGCACTGCTGGCACTTACCTGCAATTAAATCACATAAAACATTCGAGGTGTTCAGAAAAATGAGTGCCGTCCATCTTCAAAATTATTTGAACCCATTTCCAAATTAATAGTATCTTAGTAGCTAAGATATTTAGTTAATAAGATATAAGATGGATAAAGACTTGCTCAAAAAAATAAGGAAACTGAGCCAGCTGCATGCATATACCTCTATTCAGATGCACGAAGCCATCGGCCGAAAGGCAGGACTCACGGGTACCGACCACAAATATTTAGGGTTTTTAATACAAAAGGGGCAAATGACGGCAGGCGAGCTGGCGGCTTTAACAGGCCTGACCACCGGAGCTGTAACAGGTCTGATAGACAGACTCGAAAAGAAAAACCTGGTAAAAAGACAGTTTGCTGAAAACGACAGACGGAAGGTGATCATCGAACCCAATACGGATAACATCAATGCGCTTTTAGTGCCGCTTTACAAAGAATTCCGGAACAAGTCAGAAAAACTGATTGCTTCATTCTCCAACAAGGATGTCAAGGTGCTTGAAACCTACTTCTCAAAAGCAATCGAAATAATGAATGAAACAACAGATAAACTAAAAATATGAGTTCCTATATACTTGGTTTTCAGGAAGTCGATAAGACAAAGTTGGCCATGGTGGGGGGAAAGGGCGCGAACCTGGGAGAGCTTTCCAGGATAGAAGAAGTGCAGGTGCCGGATGGATTTTGTATCTCCACGGAAGCCTTTAGGCGAATCATGGAGGAAACGCCATCCATATACGAATTACTGGATCGGTTATCATTGCTAAAAACGGAAGACCGGGAGAAGATCGCTGAATTAAGCCGGGAGCTCCGTAGTGTTATTGAAGGAGTGACTATCCCTGAAGATATTAGTGAAGAGATCTCCCATCACCTTTTCCGACTTGGTGAAAAAAATGCCTATGCGGTACGGTCCAGCGCCACTGTAGAGGATTTGCCGGCAGCCTCTTTTGCCGGCCAGCAGGATACGTATCTGAACATCATCGGAAAAGCGGCCATCCTGCAGCATGTCAGCAGGTGCTGGGCCTCGCTGTTTACGGAGCGGGCAGTGACTTACCGTCTTCAGCAGGGTTTTGATCATCGTAAAGTATATCTGTCTGTGCTTATTCAGAAGATGGTCTTTCCACAGGCGGCAGGAATATTGTTTACTGCCGATCCTGTCACATCCAGCAGGAAGGTGGTGTCTATTGATGCGGGCTTCGGACTTGGAGAGGCACTCGTCTCCGGTCTGGTGAATGCAGATAGTTATAAGGTGAGTAATGGTAAGATAATCGACAAGAAAATATCCACTAAGAAACTGGCTATTTATGCAGTGAAAGAAGGAGGCACCAGGCAACAAGCGCTGGAGCCTGAGTGGCAGAACAGTCAGGTCCTGACGGATGAGCAGATTTTGCAGCTTGAACGCATAGGCAGAAAGATCGAAGCACATTTCGGTCATCCTCAGGATATCGAATGGTGTTGGGCAGATGATACCTGTTATATTGTCCAGAGCAGGCCTATCACTACTTTATATCCCATTCCTGAAACTAATGATGCTGAAAATCATGTCTATGTATCTGTAGGGCATCAGCAAATGATGACTGATCCCATAAAACCACTGGGATTGTCTTTTTTCCTGCTATTTACGCCCGCCCGCATGCGTACTGCAGGAGGAAGATTGTTTGTTGATGTGGCGCCTAATCTGTCTACACCGGCTGGCAGAGAATATTTGCTGAATACCATCGGACAATCCGATCCGCTTATAAAAGATGCGCTCCTGATTATCATGGAGCGGGAAGATTTTATAAAAGAGAACGAAGAACCGGATGCTAAAAGTCATCCGCCAAGATTGGATCTTCAGGCAACCATCGAAAACGATCCGGCCATCGTTGCTGATTTGATAAAGTGCTGTGAAACATCGCTGGAAGGGTTAAAACAAAACATCCAAGGGAAATCCGGACCGGGATTATTTGATTTTATCCGGGAAGATTTACAGCAACTGAGGAAGACGATGTTTGATGCGGGCAGTATACGGGTGATTATAGCTGCTATTAATGCTTCTGCATGGATCAATGAAAGGATGAATGCGTGGTTGGGTGAAAAAAATGTAGCGGATAAACTTTCTCAATCCGTACCCAACAATATTACTTCGGAAATGGGACTGGCACTGATGGATGTTGCAGATGTGATACGTCCTTATCGCGAAGTAACAGACTATTTACAACACGTAAAAGATGAGAACTTCCTGGATGGACTGATTCAATTTGAAGGTGGACAGGAGATCAGGGATACGCTTTACGCTTATCTTAACAAGTATGGAATGCGTTGTGCCGGGGAAATCGATTTTACTAAACCGCGTTGGAGCGAAAAGCCCGCCACACTCATTTCCATGATACTCAGTAATATCAGAAACTTTGAGCCTGGCGCCGGCAAACGAAAATTTGAGCAGGGACTAGAGGAAGCTTTCAGTAAAGAACAATCGTTATTGGAGCGACTGAAACTATTACCGGATGGCGAACAAAAAGCAGATGAAACAAAACGAAAGATCGACCTGATCAGAAATTTTAGTGGTTATCGTGAGTATCCGAAATACAGCATTGTAAATCATTACTTCGTTTATAAGCAGGCTTTGCTAAAGGAAGCAGAACAGCTTGTGCAGGCCGGTACCATCCAGGAAAAGGAAGACGTATACTATCTCACTTTTGAAGAATTTCAGGAGGTAGTACGTACCAATAAACTGGATTACCAGATCATCAGCAAACGAAAAGAGGAGTACAAATGGTATGAAAAACTGACGCCACCACGGGTTATCACATCTGATGGTGAAATTATAACGGGGAAGTATAAACGGGAAAATATCCCTGCGGAAGCTATTGCAGGGCTGCCTGTTTCTTCCGGAATAATAGAAGGGCGGGCCCGTGTTATCTTAAACATGGAAGATGCTGAGCTGGAAGAGGGAGATATATTGGTGACTGCTTTTACTGACCCCAGTTGGACACCGTTATTTGTAGCCATAAAAGGTCTGGTCACTGAAGTGGGTGGATTGATGACCCATGGAGCCGTCATAGCGCGGGAATACGGTCTGGCGGCAGTGGTGGGAGTGGAGAACGCGACCAGGCTGATCAAAGACGGACAGCGCATCCGGGTGAATGGAACAGGCGGATATGTGGAAATACTATAGGTTGATAAAAACAAAGAACCGGGGCTTATAACCCCGATTCTTTATTTTATAATAAAACGTTCCTGGGTTTTATTTGCCGGACACTTCTTTGGCGGCCTGCATAATGACAGCGGCTACTTTCTGCGGTTGTGATACATAAACAGCGTGACTGCCTTTGATCTCAGTAACCTTAGTGTTGGATCGTTTGTACATATTACGTTGGATGTCAGGGTTAATACTTTTGTCTTCTGTAGCAATGATGCCATAGGTGGGTTTGTTTCTCCAGGCGGCAGCAGTGACAGGAGTCGCAAAACATTTACCGTAAAAGGCACCTTGTGAGGCATACATGAATGCCGCTTCTTCCTTACTCAAATCAGCACAGAAACCTGCATGGAACTTTGTTTTATCATAGTAAACGATGCCTTTCTCATCCGGAGGCAGTACGCCATTCTCAGGAGCGGGTTTGGCAGTTTGAAACCATTGTATGGCAGACTCATTGTTGTCTGGCTGGAAAGCCGCGATATAAACCAATCCCGCAACTTTGGGGTGGTTACCGGCCTGCGTGATAACAACACCTCCCCAGGAGTGGCCGGCAAGGATAGCAGGACCATCCTGAGCATCCAGTGCAAGTTTGGTAGCTGTTACGTCGTCCTCCAGAGAAGTTAATGGATTTTGTACCACTGTAACATGGAAACCCTGTTTGGTAAGGGCTTCATAAACTCCCTTATAACCAGAACCATCAGCAAAGGCTCCATGTACCAACACTACATTTTTTACGGTTTGCGCAGTAGTTGCTGTAGTTGTGCCGGCTAAGGTGAAGAGGGCTATGATACCGGCTTTTAATGTGCTGAGTAAGGATTGCTTTTTCATTTTTTATTTCGTTGAAGTTTTTGTTTGAATCAACGATACAAAGATGAGACGAAAAGCAGCCATCGTTTATGAGCACATTGCCCGATTAGTTGTGATTATTTCCCTTCATTGGATATTACTGCGGCATTTCTGAAATCGGAAGGCGATGCTCCGGCGTTCTTTTTGAAGAAGTTGGAGAAATAGGGTACATCTTCAAAACCCAGCTCAAAGGTGATGTGTTTAATCGATTTGTCGGTGTAACGCAAAAGTCGTTTAGCCTCCACCGTAATCCTTTCCTGGATGATCTGGGAAGGAGTCTTCTGATTGTAGATGGCAAAAAGATTAGACAGGGTTTTGGGCGATTTGCAAAGCTGCCCGGCATAAAAGCTAACGGAGTGTTCTGTCTTGAAATTGGCTTCAACAAGGAGGTTGAATTTTCGGATAATATGAAACCTTTCATCCTGCAGCTTTTTGGTGGGCGTATATCCCAGCTTTGCCAGCTGCGTTACATAGATAATCAGTCGTTTTAACAATACCAGCAGCATTTCGCTCTGGATATGGTCTGAAGTCCTGAATTCCTCCGTGAAAACATCGGATAGGAGCTGTAGTTTTTGTCGGGCCTGATCACCCAGCTTTATGAACAAATGATCGGTACTACTAAAGAGGAAACCAACACAGCTCACTTCACTATCGTGATCGATAATACAATAAAATTCCCGGTTAAACTGCCAGGCAACGATGTCTGCTGAATTTTCAAAACTGAATGTCTGGTTAAACAAAAGAGTCAGGAGGGTATTGGCCGGGAATTCATAGTCAGTTCCATCAATGGTAACAGTCTGGCTTTCTCCCGGGTTCCACGCAATCGTAAAATACTTATTGAACCGGTCTCTGGTAAAAAATAATCTGTCAAAACCTGCTTCTTCCTTAAAAAGCAACAGTTCCCCACCGGTGTTCTCCTCCCTTA
This sequence comes from Chitinophaga flava, assembly GCF_003308995.1. NCBI lineage: Bacteria > Pseudomonadati > Bacteroidota > Chitinophagia > Chitinophagales > Chitinophagaceae > Chitinophaga > Chitinophaga flava. The sequence goes on from NZ_QFFJ01000002.1 coordinate 2,722,201, forward strand.
GTGTAAGCCTCATTGTTAGTTAGATGAATGATTAGCAAAATATGGTGCCCCGTTTCGTCTTTAAAGTACGAAAGATCAATCGAAGACCAAAATTTTAGTTTCCCCTTATAACACAGGCCCCATTTGCCGCTAGTAGCAAATGGGGCCTGTGTTATAAGCTGGAATATATGTTGTTAAAGGGATGCTTCCTGTGCTGCTTCAACAATAACAGCAGCTACTTTTTGTGGTTGTGAAATATAAACAGCATGGCTGCCTTTGATCTCTGTCACTCTGGTGTTGGAGCGTTTGTACATATTACGCTGGATATCCGGATGGATACTTTTGTCGTCTGTAGCAACGATGCCATAAGTGGGTTTGTTTCTCCAGGCGGCATCGGTGATCGGGGTAACAAAACATTCGGCATAAAATGCGCCTTGTGAAGCATACATGAAGGCGGCATCTTCTTCACTCAGATCTGCACAGAAACCGGCATGGTACCTGGCTTTATCATAATAAACAATTCCTTTTTCATTTGGAGGAAGTACCCCATTTTCAGGAGCTGGCTGCATGCTCTGAAACCACTGCAATGCAGACTCATTATTATCTGGCTGGAAGGCTGCGATATAAACAAGTCCTGCCACATTGGGATGGTTGCCCGCCTGCGTAATAACAGCGCCGCCCCAGGAGTGCCCGGCGAGGATGGCAGGGCCATCCTGGGCGTCCAGTGCAACCCTGGTCGCAGTCACATCGTCTGCCAGAGAAGTTAGTGGATTTTGTACGATAGTAACGGTATATCCTTGTTGGGTAAGGGATTGATAGAGACTTTTGTAACCGGAGCCATCAGCGAATGCGCCGTGTACTAAAACGATGTTTTTTACTGCTGGGAGGTTTGCCTGATTTTTCATTTTGTTAGATTTTGAAGGTTTTTGTTTGGATTGACGATACAAAGATGGTTCGAAAAACCGGCATGGGCAGTGAGTGAATTACCCGATAAGTTGTGATTATTTCCCTTTGGGGGAAATCGCAGGTCAATATGACCTGCTTTTAATATCATCGGTGGCTGAAGACTTCTTTAACTGATTACTTTTATAACTTTTGCTGCCAAACCGGTAATTGAACCCTAAAAGAACATTCCGGCTATCCCAATTGTTGCTGGATTTATAGCTGATAAGTGCATATTGGGCATCAGACTTTGAAATATTCGTAAAAAAAATATCGCTTACGGAAAGAGAAAGCTGTCCCATTCCCTTCAATACATTTTTGAAGATGCTTACATCCACAAAGTAAAACTCGCCTGTTTTGGAGGCGCTATAATAAGTAGGAGAATTATAGTAAGCATAAAGCTCGCATTTCACGCTTTTGGAAAGGGTGAAGGTGTTTGATGTATTAACGCTGAAGTTTGTGTTGTCTAAGCTGGTTGATTGTTGATTGGAGACGAAGTTAAGGTGCCTTTGCATGATTCTGAAGCCGGTGTTGGTGTACCACCATTGGGTAATGTTGGCAAAATAATTTGGATTCAGAATAGCACTTTTAAAGTCTCCGTTATTAGCAATCAATCCTCTGGTAACATTGTTGATGGTGTCCAGTTCTGCATATTCCAGCATGTTGTTTTTGTACCAGGTATAACTGGCTACTACCTGAAATTTATTTTTGAAGGTCCAGGAAAACCTGGTGGCATTTTGGAAATAAGGCTGTAAGCCGGGATTACCGGTATAATAGTAGAAAGGACTCATGTAATATTTGAAATTTGTCAATCTGGAAAAACGAGGTCTTTCAATACTTCTTTTATAACTCAATACAAAGCTGCTTTTCCCTGCCCTCCTGGAAAAAAGTAAGGTGGGAAATACTTCGAAATAGCTTCTGTTTATGCTTCCATAGATATCTATGGGGAATGATTTAATTGCAGTGTTTTCTCCTCTTACACCAATTGAATAGCTGGTGTTACCGATGGCTCCGGACAGGTTTACATATCCCGCGAAGATATTTTCATCATAGGCAGGTTCGTCATTCAATTGCGTAGAGCCGTTAGGGTTGGTTATAGTTTGATGCAGGTTTTGGTTAACACTGGTCCAGCCATACTTTAATCCGGATTCCAGTTTTATTTTCCGGATTGGTTTGGTATAGTCTACCTGAATACTTTTGGTAACTAAATCCATGACAGAGGACTGGTTAAGACTGGATGTTGTTTGATAGGAACTGCCGTCGGTCAGGAAATAGTCATAGTCCTGCGAGTTACTAAAGGTGCTATGTCCTTTTGAATAGGCTGTGTTGAAGTTTAGTTCCTGGCCTGCTGTATCCAGTTTTAATCTATAGTATAGGTCTATGGCACCTGACTGACCTTGTTTTTTTTGAGTACCAGGCATGGTGATCAGTGAATCGGCAACATTGGTGGATAGGGGATGAAGGAAGATCGATGATGTGTTGTACCGATCTGTTGGGGTATTGGAAAACAGGGCGTTTACGACTGTTCCTATCTGGCTTCGGGGGCTCAATGCATATTCCAGGCTCAGTGATAACGGTATGTTTTCCGGTTGACTTTTACTGCTGTTGAGTTCATGTATCAAAGACGTCTTGTTTTTTTCTGTAGGCGTTAAGTTGCGGGAGACATCTTCTTTACTCAGCTGATGGTCTCTGGAATAATTGATGGCAGCCAGGCCCGAGAGTTTATTGTGTTTAAAATTAACAGAGGTTCCTATGCCGCCATTTCCAAATTCTGACCTGGTGCCAATTTTAAGGTTGAGGTTGGCGTTGTACCCGTTGGCCAGGATTTTGGCCGGTTTCAGATTAATGATCGCGCTGGTGGCGGATGCGTCTACGTTTGAGAGAGGTACCGTTATGATCTCTATCTCATTGATGGTGGTGGCAGCCGTCGCGCCCAGGAAGTCTGTTAGTGTTGAGAGGGTTAAATGAATAGTCTTCCCTTTCATCTGGGCAGTTATGGGTCTGCCTTCAAAGAGAATGATATTGTTTTGAATGGTGATGCCGGGAGCCTTTTTTAGTATGTCTGCAACAGATTGTCCGGCCACTTTATTTTTGTCAATAGATAAAATGATTTTATTCTTGTCAATAGCGATGAAAGGTTTTTGCGCAACTATGTTTACTTCTCTGAGAGATTTGCTGCTATCCTGGCTAGCTACAGCTGGTTTTGCCGGAAGGTTTTTTTCCTGAGCGAAAGTGTGACTACTGCAGATAAGTAAAAAATAAAAAGGTATTAAATATTTCATACGGGAAAAATAGATAGTTTAATAAATGACAGTCGAAAAAAGCATCCTGATTCATCCAACCATAAAGCGGAATATATGTATTGCAATTGATAAATAAAAGCCCGGAATGCTTTAATGGTATTGGATTTGGTCAGGTTATCATGTGAACACGACTACTTTAATGCCGTGTTGCCAGCGATGATATATTCCTTGATGTGTGCTTTCTCCATATATATGGGGGATTTATGCCTGGATGCCCGTTTAATATGCCTGGGAGAAATGGCATATTGATGTTGTGCCGTTGTTTTTTGATTTTGAAAAGATTAAATTTATCACGATGCAGCAGCGATAACACTAAATTTAAAGCAAGGGAAAGAATAAAATCCATTTAAAACGCTACGAATAAATGTATATTTAGCGTCAGAATCACTACTGAGTCCTGTGAATACCGAGCATTTCCTGTTGAGACAAACCTAAACTGTTATATATGAATTGGAGCTTAATTTTTAAGTTATCGTTTTTCGGTCTGGCGATGGCGCTGGGCACTGTTTATTTTATTCCTTCCAATGTGGAACCTTTCTGCTGGATGGCTATTTTTATTATCTGCGCATATTTCATCGCGAAGTATTGTACCTCGAAGTTTTTTCTGCACGGATTTATACTTAGTCTTTTTAACTGTGTATGGATAACGGCAGTGCATATACTGTTATATAAAACTTACCTGTCCTGGCATCTGCAGGAAGCCGAAATGATGGCGAAAATGCCGATGCCGGATAGTCCACGGTTAATGATGCTGATGACCGGGCCGTTTGTAGGTGTTGTTTCCGGTCTGGTGCAGGGATTGTTTGCTTATGTGGCTGCCAAAGTAGTGAAGCGTCCATAACTTATCTGCTGCCGGAAAATATTAGATGACAAGTCAACAAATATTGACTTGTCATTTTTTTATCATCAGGTTTATTTTAACTAACAAATAATAAATATGATAATATTTTAATATGAAATTTTTCTGAAAAAAAATTTGTGTAGTTAAATGACTACATATATATTTGTAGTCAAATAGCTACGCAATGAATTTAAGAAGAGATGTATTTCAAGCGATAGCAGACCCGACAAGAAGAGCTATACTATTGTTGGTTGCTTCGCAGGCCTTGACGGCGGGGGCAATAGCCTCCAATTTTGATACGGCAAGGCCGACTATTTCCAAACATCTGCAAATACTTACTGAATGTGAGTTACTTGAACAGGAGCAGAACGGAAGGGAAATTTATTATCACCTCAATGCAAAAAAAATGAAAGAAGTAGCCGATTTTATAGAACCCTTCCGCAAAATGTGGGACGACAGGTTTAATAAACTGGAAGACATCATGAAAACCTACAAAACAAAAAAATAGCATGGAACAAAAGACCAAAGTCAATGCCGAAGACGGCAAAATCGACTTAGTAATTACGAGAGAGTTTGATTTGCCGGTAGATCTGCTTTTCAGGGCGTATGTAGAGCCGGATATTGTGGAGCAATGGATGGGAACGAAAGTATTAAAACTTGAAAGCAAAAAGTACGGCAGCTGGCAGATTGAAACCTCAGATCCTCACGGAAACGTGGCCATGAGAGCCAATGGTGTGATCCATGAACTGATTCCGGCCCGGAAAATCATCCGGACTTTTGAAATGGAGAATACGCCCTTTGGTGTTCAGCTCGAAGTTTATGAGTTCGAAGCACTCAGCGACGACACCAGTAAACTCAACATGCATGTCATATACGAATCCGTGGCGCAGAGAGACCAGGTGCTGAAGATGCCTTTTAGACAAGGTATCAACATGGCCCACAAACGCCTCGAAGAAATTCTTCATAAACTGAAATAATCCGCTATATCCTTCACACATTTAAATTAATTGACCATGACTAAAAGGAATAAAATCATCTATTGGATCGCTACACTCTGGATGGCACTAGGTATGTTATCCACTGCAATGGTACAGGTGCTTAAAATGAAAACCGAAACGGATTATATGACACATCTGGGCTATCCTGCCTATTTTATGACAATTATAGGTGTATGGAAAATTTTGGGAGTAATAGCCATACTTGTTCCTAAGTTTCCTTTACTGAAGGAGTGGGCTTATGCGGGCTTTTTCTTTGTAATGTCAGGAGCCCTGGTTTCTCATATCATATCAGGTGACCCTATGAAGGAAATATTTCCTTCCCTGCTGTTGCTTACACTGACTGCGATTTCATGGTATTTCAGACCTGTAGACAGAAAAGTACTTTCCGTTAATTAATAAATTAGTGAACAACATGAATTCTAAAGTTGATTGGTTTTTTGATAAAGCTGAAAAATGGGAGAAGGAATTTGAGCAGTTGAGAACCATTATTCTTGACTGTGGACTGACGGAAGAATTAAAATGGAGTGTTCCCTGTTACACCTATCAGAACAATAACATCGTGTTAATACATGGCTTTAAGGATTATTGTGCGGTACTGTTTTTTAAAGGAGCCTTGTTGGGTGATGTAAATGGTTTGTTGGTGCAGCAAACGGAAAATGTGCAGGCCGCGCGCCAGCTGCGGTTCACCAGTCTCAAGGAATTAGTGAAAATGGCGCCCATTGTGAAAGCCTATATTTATGAAGCTATTGAAGTGGAAAAGGCCGGGTTAGCAGTGAAGTATAAAAAAACGCCGGAGTTCAATATGCCGGAAGAGTTTCAGCATAAACTGGATGAAATGCCTGCTTTAAAAGCCGCTTTTGAAGCCCTGACACCAGGACGGCAAAGAGGATATCTCCTGTATTTTTCTGCCCCCAAACAATCCAAAACCCGGGAATCAAGAATTGAAAAATGTATCGAACAGATTCTGGAGGGAAAAGGATTGAATGATTGATAAGATATTATTTTTTTGATTGGGGGCTGACCATACTATTGGGTCGGCCCCCGTCTTTATATTGTTGTTACACTTTCCTTAATTTGTTTTTCTTATGAAGATTATTTCCTTTCACAATGGATCGTTCATAAGACCAGGACCGGAACAAATTCAGTAGCAATCTGCCATCAGAATGCAGGATCCTGTGGTTGTGGAGCTGTATGGTTCTGGGATACAGATTGGTGAACAGATCTATTACAGCGGAAAGCAGAAAGATGCTGAATACTAATTTGACAGAGCCATGCATATCAAATGTGAATGCGATCAAAGCAGCTACTCCCGCAATGATAAAAGAAGATAATGGCCCAGCCAGCACAAGGATAGTTTTTTGCCGGATGGTCATATCTTCATGATTAGCGAAGCATATTCCCCTTCTCCACGAAAGTGGATTACGTTTTATATTTATTTCCAGCAGGCTTATATTGAATTGTATATTTCTATCGTCTTCGCCGTAAGAGCCAATGTAGACAATAACCCGCTGCCGGGTAAAAATGATCGCAGGAATGGCATGTCCCAGTTCATGTATCAGGATAGTAAAAAAGCGTACTATAAAAAACAGCACAGAGAGGAGTAAAAATATCAGTAAGTCCTTGCTCAAGATAAATAGGGTATAGGTGAATAAATGTTGAGGACGAAAATAGGATATTTAAATTGAACACCTGTGTGCACTCATAAGCCAGCTTCCTCTTTTTTCTTCAGTAATTTATAAATAGGTATACCTGAAAGCGTGATCAGCAGGCCGGGCCAGGTAAATCGTGGTTTAAATACAAACAGCAGCCCGCAAAATGCGAGTCCCATCACAATGTAAAGTATAGGTAACAGGGGATAACCAAATGCTTTGTAAGGACGTTCTGCATCCGGTCTTTTAAAGCGCAGGATAAATATGCCTGCAATGGTGAGCATATAAAAGGCGACGACCACAAAAGATATCATGTCCAGCAGGTCGCCATAGCGGCCGCTAAGACACCAGATGCTGGCGAAGAGGCATTGTATCCACAGCGCGAAGGAGGGGACGGCTGCTTTGTTGAGCTGTCCGGCTTTTTTAAAGAAAAGGCCATCATTGGCCATGGTGTAATATACGCGGGCTCCGGCCAGTATCAGTCCGTTGTTGCAGCCGAAGGTGGAGATCATGATCATCAGTGCGATGATGAAAGTGCCTGCCTGTCCGAATATAACCTGTGATACGGCAACGCCTACACGGTCTTTAGGGGCGTAAGCTATTTCATGAAGGGGGAGTATGCTCAGGTAGGTGATGTTGGTTAGCAGGTAGATAATGGTGACGATGGCGGTGCCCAGAAACAGGCTCAGGCCGATGTTGCGTTTGGGGTTTCTGATCTCTCCTGCTACAAAGGCTACGTTATGCCACGAATCACTGCTGAACACAGACCCTACCATGGCCGCGGCAATGGCGCCGAGGGAGGCGAGGGCGGTATAAGATGCCGCCGTGCCGTCTGCACTGAGTGGATGCAACTCCCATGCCTGTTGCCAGTTGGCCTGCCATACATCCCGTTTCATAGCTATCAGACCGAATATTATCAGCCCGGAAAGACTTACCAGTTTGGTGAGTGTGAGCGTGGTCTGGATAACTTTACCGCCTTCAATACCACGTGTATTCATATACGTGAGTAGCAGTATAACGGCAATGGAAAGCAGTTGCGCGGCGGTGATATCCATAAAACCCAGGTTCAGCAGTACATTTTCTTCGCTGAAGAACGGAAGGAGATAGGCGGTGAATTTGGCAAAGGCTACGCCAACAGCAGCTATGGTGGCGGTTTGTATCACTGCAAAAAAACTCCAGCCATACAAAAATGCTGTCATAGGATTATAGGCTTCCTTGAGGTATACATATTGTCCGCCTGCCCGGGGAAACATGCTGCTCAGTTCTCCGTAACTCAGAGCGGCCGTCAGGGTCATAAATCCGGTGATTAGCCATACAAGCAGCAACCAGCCGGCACTGCCGGTATGGCGGGTAATGTCTGCACTCACAATAAAAATACCTGAACCGATCATGCTGCCGGCCACGATCATGGTGGCGTCGAGCAATTTCAGCGAAGGCCGGAACGAAGGGTTTTCTGGCATAGCGTTTAGTTTTGGTGTTGCTGATAGTAACTATTTCTAAAATACAGCGATCAGCGCCCCGGTACTATCCGATTATTAACCAATAGTGTGCAGATTTTGCAACTGTGGTCTGTCATCACAAACCTGTTTCTCAGACGGGATTTAGGTTAAAATATGCCTATAAGTCGTCAATAACTGTTTAAAAACAGCATTTTGCCGTGGCTATATTTAAGGGTTAAGGAAAACGACTTACTTACTTTTGATAGCACAGGATATACTTATGAGATACAGTGAATTTTTGGGAATCCTCGCCTGGTGTTGCCTGCCTGGCGGAACCCTGTTGGCACAACGGATAGCACAAACGCCCTATCAGCCTACCCATCTGGAAATGGTGCAACGTTACCACAAAGTACAGCTATTGGACAGCATTACCAGAAAGAAAATATCCCGGCATAATGTGGAGGCCAACTGGCTCCCGGGCGGAGAAAAATTCTGGTATACGGTTAACAGTAGCAAAGACACATCAAAGATATATTACCTGGTACAGGCTTCTTCCGGTCGTAAGGAAGAAGTACAGGACACGGCCAGACTCAGGCAGCTGCCGGCCGCTACCACACCGCAGCCACAGCAGGAGGGGCCTGCACGATGGAGAGACTTTGAAGCCGATTCTCTGTCACCCGACAGGCAGTGGATCGCCAGAAGCATTCATGGTAATGTATTTCTTCAATCCGCTAAAGACAGTACATTGCTGCAGCTCACCAGTAATGGCGCCGACAGCAGCGATGCTCCACGTTATGAAGCATTCGCCTGGTCACCGGACAGCCGGTACTTCGTCGGTTATCTTACCCGTCGGGTAATAGATTCATCAGTCTATTACGTGCTTACAGACGTTGCCGGCACCACCCGCGGACAACTGCGCTCACAGCCTTATAAGCAGCCCGGAGATCCTTTCCCTGCGTATAGGATGCACATCTTTTCCGTGGCAGATAAAAAAGTGACAGCGGTAAATGCTGCAGCACTGGATTTCTACGGCCCGCCTGTCCTGCACTGGCGGCATAAGGATCCCCGCTATTTTTTATATGAAAAGATAGATCGCGGCAATCAGCGTTTCCGCGTGATGGAAGTGGATGCGCTTACCGGCGCCACCCGCGCCATACTCGATGAGCAAACCACTACTTTTCTTTATGAACCCCGCATCTATACCCACTACCTGCCGGAAACGAACGAAATGTTATGGACCTCTGAAAAAGACGGCTGGCGCCATGTGTACCTGGTCAATACCCTCACCGGCGTTGTAAAGAATCAGATTACCAAAGGTGAATGGGTTGTTCGGAGCATCGACAGCGTGGACGCAAAAAAACGGGAGATATGGTTCCGTGCCGGCGGAATGGAGCGGGATGAAGATCCATACTTCATCCATCACTACCGCATCGGCTTTGACGGTAATAACCTGGTAAAGCTCACGCCTGCAAGAGGGAATCATCAGGTGTTTTTTTCTCCCGACAGAAAATATTATATCGATAAATACTCACAGGTGAATGTGCCCCCGGTCAATGAACTGCGTCGTACGCTGGATGCCAAACTCATCACGGTACTTGAAAGAACCGACCTTAGCGCGTGGCAGCCTACAGGAGTGCCTTTTCCGGTGGCTTTCTCTGCAAAGGGCAGGGATGGTAAAACAGATATATGGGGAATGATGTGCCGCCCTTCAGATTATGACAGTACTAAGTTGTATCCGGTGATCGAAAATATTTATGCCGGACCGCAGGACGCTTATGTACCCAAGAGTTTTATGAGTTATTATATAGAAATGCAACGCCTCGCAGACCTGGGCTTTGTAGTGGTACAGATAGATGGCATGGGCACTGCCAACCGTTCCAAGGCATTTCATGATGTATGTTGGAAAAACCTGGTGGATGCAGGATTTCCGGATCGTATTCTGTGGATCAAAGCCCTCGCTGCAAAATATCCATTTGTGGATACCGCCAGGGTGGGGCTGTACGGCACTTCTGCCGGCGGACAAAATGCACTCGGTGGCCTGCTCTTCCATCCTGAATTTTACAAAGCAGCAGTAGCCTCCTGCGGTTGCCACGATAACCGCGTGGATAAACAATGGTGGAACGAACAGTGGATGGGATACCCTGTAGGCAAACATTATGAAGAACAGTCTAATGTTACCAACGCGGGTAAACTGAAAGGCGATCTGCTCCTGATAGTAGGAGAGGCTGATACCAACGTGCCACCGGAATCGACTTACCGCGTCATTAATGCGCTGATTAAAAACAACAAGACTTTCGAATTCCTCCCAATCCCGGGTATGGGACATAGTGATGGCGGCCCTTATGGCCGCAATAAACGCAGCGATTTTTTTGTACGCTACCTGTTAGGAACAACGCCTCCTGACAGAAACAATAATGAATAAAATACAGTATGCAGGCTTCATTACTGCAATGTATGTCAGGGCAAATAAAACATAGGTATTGGTTAAAATGAACTTACTAATAAACAGGTGCTACATTTAAATTTGTTGAAGCACCTGTTTCCTGTAAGAGCGGTGCTACACAAAGTAACATATACCAAAACCAGCTCTGATGCAAAGGATAGGTGGTGAGTTTTTTAACATTAAGTGTGCACAGATCAGCGTGCTGAAACAGGCAAAAGCAGTCACTCCCTTCGAGGATGCTACGATGGGACCTTTTCAGGGATTAGGTATTGCAGTCCTTTCCCTGGAAGACCAGGACGGTTTTATAGGAGAGGCTCCGATATACAGCGCGTACAACAATATCCTGGAAACGTGTTTGCTGCCGATACTATTACATAGTGGGGGCATACCATATGCCGATCTGTACAACAGGATGTACTGGTCTATCCGCAACGAAGGATTCAGGGGGCCGGCTTCCGCGCTGCTTGGTCAGATAGATCTGGCACTGCATGATATAGCGGCCCAACGCAGTAAAATGCCATTGCACAGATATCTGGGTGCAAACAGAAATGAAGTGAAGATTTATGGCAGCGGTGGAGGGGCTAACTATACATTAAAAGAGCTGGAAAAAGAGGTGGGTTATTTCCTGGATGCAGGTGTGGATTGTTATAAAATGAAAATAGGAAGGGTACATGGCAGCAGGATGATGGAGGATGTGGAGCGGGTGAAATTTGTAAGGAACCTGCTGGGTAAAAATGCCCGTCTTGCGGTGGATGCCAATCAGGTATGGACTTGCGACGAAGCACTTCTTTTTCTGGACAAAGTGGAAAGCGCTGATATCTCCTGGTTGGAAGAACCAGTCCATTCCGCCTCTCTGGACCAGATCGGGAAGTTATGTAGCCTGACAACAGTTCCTGTTTCCTACGGGGAATCTGAACGATCTGCACTGGTATTCCCGGCCCTTGTGAATGCGGGTGTCAGGCATTTGCAGCCGGTAGCTACCCAGATAGGCAGTGTACAGGAACTGATGAGTGTAAGAGACCTGGCCTCCCGTGAAAATATCGAATTCTCTTCCGGTGGATATCCCTGGTATACGGCTGCTTTGGTGGCCACGGCGCATGAACAATGTCAGGTGGAGTACCTTTATTCACTGATGTATGGTATACAGGATTATTTTAAAGTACAGCCGGTGTTGAAAAACGGCAACCTGATATTGTCTGAAATACCCGGCTTCCCGGTAAAAGTAGATTGGGAGTATTGCAATAAAAAGAATCTGGTCCTCAGATCTTTTAAATGGGAAAGTGAACGTTTGGATAAATATATGCCTATCGTATCTGTTTGAAGAAGATAAATAATGCAGTTGATATAATAAGGTTTCCTAAAGAAAAACGAGCCTCTTCGTAATGAAGGGGCTCGTTTTTTTTAGAATGATCTATTGTTGTGTAATATAGTGCTGATGGGTGTTATGGCTGAATGTCACAGCAAATAAAACATCGTTAATCGGCAAATTTATGGTGGTTTAAAGCGTAATAAAAAAGGAGCTTTACATACAATGTTATTTCACGTTATCTGAGCACAATACTTATTCGGCCGAATTCCACAAATTATTAGCTACCTATTTAATTTAGTTTATGAACCAATCTAAATCGTTTCTTTGGGCGATCGCATTGTTGTGTATTGTCCTACAGGCTACCGGTACATATGCCCAGAACAAAGTGAGCGTCAAAGGTCTGGTGACCGATTCCGTGGGAGCGCCATTGCCTGGCGCAACAATCAACCAGGAAGGGGATATAAAAAACGGGGCCATTACCAATCCGGAAGGGCGCTTTGAGTTAAATGTTCCTCCTGGCAGCCGGCTTAAAATAACGATGACCGGTTTTCGTACTGCTTTTGTGATGGCCGGTACTACGCCGCTGACGATTAAATTGCACACGGCTGCTACAGAACTGTCAGATGTGGTAGTAGTAGGGTATGGCACGCAGAAGAAGACTAAAATGACGGCTGCTGTTTCTTCCATGAATGCGAAGGATATAGCGCTTGTTCCCACTACTAACCTATCAAATGCGCTGGCAGGACGTTTATCCGGTGTTTTTATCAGTTCACCGACAGGTACACCTGGTATTGGCTCAACGGTCAAAGTGCGGGCCCGCTCCTCCTTTAGTAACAGTGCTGTAGAGCCTTTGTATGTGATTGATGGGGTGGTAAGGGATAAAACAAGTTTCGACGCACTGGACCCTAATGAAGTGGCGGATATTACTATTCTGAAAGACGCCTCTTCCGCAGCTATCTATGGTTCCCGCTCGTCCAACGGCGCCATCCTGGTAACCACAAAAACCGGTAAGAGTGGGGCGGCGGTGATAAATTTCAATGCCACTTACAACGCCCAACGTGTAGGTGCATTGCCCCAATACATGCCAGTGAAAGACGGACTGAATTTGACAAAAGCCGTGAATGGGGGCCTGAGTGATGAAGAAATTAACTGGGTGTTGAAAAATAATCCCAACGGTGATAGCTATTACAAAGCCGCCTATACCAATCCTTCCAGTCAGCGGTATGCACTGAGCGCTTCGGGGGGTAATGAAAAAATAAGGGCGTACATTGGAGGCTCCTATGTGAATGAAGATGGTTTCCTGCCACAGGTATCCTATAAAAAATATAACCTGCGGGGTAATGTACAGGCCAATCTGGTGAAAAACCTTACCCTTGGCTTAAATCTGGGTACCAGCTATGGTACCCGTAATCGATTCAACTTTACATACGATTATGCTTCTGATGACCTGGATAATCTATGGGGTAAACTATTGTACTGGGATGTTTTTGCCACGCCATATATAAATGGTAAACCGAATAATCCGGGTTGGTTGGGAAATCCTATAGAGATGATGAGAAATGGAGGCTACTGGCGTAACAATAATCAGCAGATAGATGCCTTGATTACCGCGGAGTATAAAATACCTTTTGTAGAGGGACTGAGTGTAAAAGGGACCTACAGCAGGAACTTTGACAACAGCTATGTAAAAACCTTTGCTAAGAAGCAGACGCTGTATAATTTTAAGAAAACCGGTCCTAATGGCCTGATTTACACGGATACACTGGTGGGTTCCGTATTAAGCGGAGATCCGGGTACACCGTATTTAGGGAATACATACGAGAAATCGGATGCGTACCAGTTGAATACGCAGGTTAACTACGACCGGACATTCGGTAAGCATACCCTGGGAGCACTGTTTGTGTATGAGCAGTACGAGGGTTACTCGAATAAATTTGGTTTGACGCGGTATAACTTCCCGCTCATCGCGATGGATCAGTTTTTATACACCAGCGCCAACAACGCCGATTGGTCAACAGGCGGTAATGAAGGTCAGATTGGAAGATTGTCCTATATCGGAAGACTGAACTATGATTATGATGCCAAATACCTTTTCAGTGCTTCTGTCAGAAGAGATGGTTCTACCAACTTTGCTCCCGACAAACGATGGGGTTGGTTTCCATCGGTATCTGCGGGTTGGGTGATTTCCAAAGAAGGATTTTTCCAGTCATCCGCGCTCGGTCGTAATATCGATTTCCTGAAGCTGAGAGGCTCCTACGCCACTACCGGTAATGACATCCTCGATAAAGACGATCCCAACGCCAGATGGAGATGGATGGAGCAATATATTATTTCAGACGGCAGCTATTATCTCGGTGCTACCGGTACTTCTGCTCCACGCTTATCATACGGAGGCCTTCCCAATAGTAACCTGACCTGGGAAAAATCTAATTCTGTTGGCGTTGGAGTAGATGCGACGATATATAAAAATATCCGGTTCAGTTTCGACTACTGGAAACGGAAGTCCTACGACATATTAGGCACTCGTATACTGGCTATTCCTAATGAGTTTGGCTCGACTTTACCACCGGAAAATTACGGGAAAGTGAATTCCAACGGTATTGAAGTAGAGCTGGGTTACAATAATAACATCGGCAAAAACTTCAGTTACAATGTGAAAGGCGTATTCACCTATGCTACCAATAAGGTGATCAGGAAAGATGTGGCAGCCAATACGCAGGACTACGCTAACCCAATTGGCAAAACGTTGTCATATGGCTATGGCTACCAGGCTTTGGGTATCATACGCACACAGGATGATTTGAATAAATTACCGGCCGGTTATACCGTCAATGGTGTGGCTCCAGCTATAGGTGATATGTTGCTGGCGGATTTAAGTGGCCCGAATGGAAAACCCGATAATAAAGTAGATAGCTACGACCAGGTAGTGCTGGGTAAATATTTTGGAGCAGACAATGCACCTGTTAGTTATGGGCTGAATATATCATTGACGTATAAAGGTTTTTCCGTGGACGCTTTATTCTCTGGTCTTACAGGATATAAGCTGTTTTACAATGACCCCTGGGGGAGAAATTTTGGTGGCGGAGGAAAGGTACCACAATACCATGCCGATTCATGGACTACTGATAACCCCAACGGCTCTACGCCAAAAATATATCCATCGGGCGATCCACATTCTGCCGGCTATACCTGGACTTCCAGCTTCAACGTATATAACGGCGGATTCCTGCGGATGAAATACCTGAACCTTAACTATCAGCTGCCTGAAATCGTGTTAAACAAATTGTCTGTTAAAGACGTGAGGGTTTTTGTGGCAGGTTCTAACCTGTTTAATATAACGAAGTTTAAGTTGTATGATCCGGAGATAAAAGGATTCATGAGCTATCCTACCACGAAAACTTTTACTGCTGGTATAGATATCAGATTGTAGAAAAGTGTGTTACTATAAAAAGTAAAAAAATGAAGAATAAGTTAAATAAAGCGATACTCACCTTTTGCGTTTCCTGCTTATTGGCAGGTTGTAATAAGGTGCTTGATAAAACGAATCTTTCTGCCGTAGGTCCTGACCAGGTATGGTCGGATGTAAACATGGCCACTGCCTATTTAAATCAGATTTATGGAAGCCTGATGCCGGGAAATACCTATGGCAGCGCCAACGGAACGGATGAAGGAGTTCCCTATCAAAAGCAAACCAATGAATGGCTGAGAGGCACCGCTACCTTCGACTCACGAAATACGTTTAGTAGATATAGTGATATACGCACCATTAATATCCTGTTAGACAATATTGACAAGGCAGCATTTGGTCAGGCAGATAAAGACAAGATCAAAGGGCAGGCGCTGTTCTGGAGGGCCTGGGCTTATCATAGTATGGTGAGTAATTATGGCGGCGTGCCGCTGATATTGGACGCACAGGCGCCTACTACAGATTTGACAGCACTACAGAAGCCCCGCAATAAAACATCGGCGTGTGTAACACAGATTTTAAAAGATCTGGATAATGCGATTGCCTTGCTGCCCGACGCTTTTACAGACAATGATATGGGCAGGATAGATAAAGGCGTGGCTATGGCTTTTAAAGGAAGAGTATTATTGTTTTATGCCAGCCCTTTGTTTAATGGCTTGGGCGGCATCGCTTCCTGGCAAAAGGCATTCGATGCCAATAAAGCAGCCAAAGAATTTTTAGATGCACATGGTAAGGGATTATATAGCCCATATAGCAAAATCTGGGATGATGAGTTAAACAAGGAAGTGGTAATGGTGCGCCGATATAACTATCCGCAGGCGACCTATTTCCAGGGAGGGCTGATTCCGCTGAACTGGTCTAAAGATGATTTGGGCGCCGACCGGCCTTCATTGGAACTGGTAAATGCTTTCCCGATGAAAGATGGCGCTGCGTGGGAATCGCAGGCAAGGAGTTATGATACACTGTTTTTCAACAGAGATGACCGCTTCTACGCCAATATCTATTATAACGGAGCCCCCAACCAATATTTAAAGGGAATGCGCGATGATAAAACCTATCTGTGGACTTATTTCACCAGTATAACAAACTACAGTGGTGCCACCGGATTAGAAGGCGTGCATAACAGCGTTACACAGGACCCGCTGTGGTCTAATTCAAGTTTTTATCGCATAAAAGCCATCGATAAAACGATTGATAAAGGCACGGTGTATAATGCAGCAGTCGACTGGATTGAAATCCGTTATGCAGAAGTTTTAATGAATTATGGCGAATGTGCCAATGAAGTAGGCAATACGACAGTGGCATTGGATGTATTAAAGCAGATCAGGGGCCGTGCAGGCGTTTTACCGGGTACGCTCAATAATTACGGTATTACTGCCGTCGCGCAGCCCGATATCCGGAAAGTGCTTCAGAAAGAACGTTTCGTAGAGTTTTGTTTTGAGGGTAAGCGTATGGATGATTTACGCCGCTGGAAGATGTTTGATTACCTGAGAGCCTTGCCTCAGCGCCATGGTATCGCTGTATTGCTGAATGCTGGTCAACCGGATGTAAGTCCGCTGTCAGATATAAATACGGTGTGGAACAGATTTACTACTACCGTGATTACCACTGATGCTGTTGATATCGCCATCAAAGACCAGTATTATATTTACGGTATTCCTAAGTCGATTATGGACCGAAACCCCTTATTTAAACAGAATAATAACTGGGGCGGAGATTTTGATCCTATGCAATAGATGGTTGTTTTAAGTGATGGGACCGTTTCTCCCGAGGCAGGAAAACAGATTTTACAAAGCCCCCGTTTTTTTGACGAGGGGCTTTGTTGTTGTGCGCCAGGCATGTGTTATAGCTGGACTTTATACTTTCACCGGATAAGGGATGGGCAAATAAATCATCAATATTGGATAATTTCTTGTTAATTAGTTGGGGCTTACCAGTGCTAATTTTGAGGCGGGCATCTAAATTTTTATAAATGAATTTCAGTGGATTAAAACTAATCACGATACTGTTGCCAGTATTGTTGTATACAATATGTCTTCGCGCGCAATCCACGTTACAGACGAAGTACGCAACTGTTACGATCGATAACAAGGGGTTTATATCCTCTGTCAGGAACAGGAAAAACGGACAGGAGTACTGTCCCCGTGGGCTGAGTTCCGCGCTGATGAGCCTTTATGCAGGGAAACAATACATCTTGCCTGTACAGGCAGTATATTCCCCGCAAAAGAAAGAGCTGTCACTTAAATATGCCAACGGAGCGGAAGCCAGGATCAGGATTGACCAGCAAGCGGAGTATCTCAAATTCAAGCTTTTGTCGCTAAGCCCAAGGAATAACATTGACAATATCGTATGGGGCCCGTATAAAACAACGATCAACGCGCTGATAGGAGATGTGATCGGAGTGGTGAGGAACAAGGAGTTTGCATTTGGCCTCCTGGGGCTGGATGATAACACTACCAGCGGTCCGCCCAGTGAAGGAGATATGTCTTTCATGTATTATTTCATACATTCTCCCGATCCCCAGAAATATCCGCTGCCTGCGCATCTGAAAGAAGGACAGACTTTCAGCATCGGTGGTGACGGTGTGAATGATGTGGCCTTTTATTCCCAGCCGGAAGAATATTTCAGAATGAATTACGGCAATGGCGCAAAGCTGGAACCAGCTTATGGAGCAAGCATCTGTATGCATTCCAGGGACCGCCGTAAAGAACAGATGATCCGGTTCCCGGACTACCCGGAAGGAATTGAAGGTAAGGCCAATTCTGCCAGGTATCAGCTGGTAACGCCTGCAGAAGCGGATTTTATCGGTTCCTCCGTTGCACTGTATGCCTGCCCCGATTCACTGGGCCTGCATACGATAGAAAAAATTGTACTGGCCGAAGGGCTGCCGCATCCTACCATTGATGGTAAATGGATCAAGGACCCGGCAGGATTCCGGCCAGATATCGCGTGGTGGGGCCCTCACGACAGTCTGGCTGCTTATGCCGGTCAACTTAATATCAAAGGGGTACAGGATGAAGGATGGGGTGAATATTATCCCAACCCCGCCAACCGCTGGAAGACGAAACAGATAAGTTTTGCCGGATCCGCTCCCATGAGCATCCCGGCATTTGGTGCCCTGATGCAACAGCAAGGCATCCGTTACGGATTGCACACGCTCTGTGAGTTTCTGCAGCCGGATGATAACAGCGATGTGGCTCCCGTGCCCAACGATAACCTCGCTATCATGCAACGTACGGTGATTACAAAAGACCTTCTACCGGAAGATACCATCATCGCAGTGGCTGATACGGCCTATTTCAATGAATTCGGTGGCTGGGAAGGTAATCATACCAACGTTTTGAAGATAGGAAAGGAGCTGATCGAATACGAAGGTATCACCCATACGTTTCCCTATACTTTCCTGAAAGTGAAAAGAGGTTTTCATCATACGGTGAAAGGAACCTACAAGGCCGGAACCACTATTGTGAAGCTGCAACCCAACTGCTACCGAGGTTTTGCACCTGATCTGAAACTACAGGATGTTTATGCTGACTACTACGGTAAATGGTTGACAGAAGGCAAAATGGACTATATCGACTTCGACGGCCTGGAAAGCTGTATGTATCAGGGACATGGTCAATACTCCTTCAAACGCTTTTTCCGCGGGCTTTTCGACAGCTATTACCGCAACGGCGGGAAATATCTCCGGGTAATGGGTAGTGCTGTACAGGAAGGCTGCTGGCATTATATGAGCGTTTGTAATGTTGGTGGCGGTGATCATATGTTCAGCCCTGTACTGAATAAATGGGGCATTGAAGGAAAAGACATGCGGTACGTTTTTGAAAGCAGTTATTTTCCTGCAACATTCGGTATCCAAAACTATCAGTCGGACTGGAGCCTGTATGATGCGGAGAACCTCGAAGCCAAATCCATTGGCTGGAATGCCACGTACATGCTGGGTTTGAGTCAGCAGGCTGTGGAAGCCAGTGCTGAAAAGGCGTCCATATTCAAGGCAATCCATACCTGGGAAGAGGCAAGGGCTGCCAATAAATTCAGCAAGGCCCTGAAAGAAAAGCTCCAGGACCTCAACTACAAATTCCATCTGGAGAAAACAGGGGCCGGCTCCTTCCTGCTGTATACCGTAAAAGAAAACAGGTTTCCGGAACTGACCTGTACCGCTGGCGCTGCGGTAGTCGCCGTAAACAATGAGTTTGAAGACCAGCCACTGGAATTTTCTATCAAAGTCACCGGACCCAAAGATGCTGTTATAAATGGAATGAAGATTATATGGGCCGGTAATACCGAGTTGCGGATTGATAAAAATATAAAAGCAGGGCAGTTGGTCATCTGCAAAAACGGGAAACTGTATGTGGCTGATAATGGCCGTAAACCGCTGGAGCAGGTGGCAGTGAACAAAGCCTTGCGGATTGCGCATGGCCAGCATTCATTCTCTGTGGCGGCGTTACACGCTGCACAGGATGAGAAGATCAGGCTCGAACTGGTGGTGCCGGTAACAAGCCGGGCGGAGAAAATTTAGTGCCATTATTTCTGATTTGAATGATTATATTTGTTCGAACATATAAACATAATGGTTATCAGAAACTGTAAATTCCACGTATTGTTACTGTGGCCGTTGTTCTCTGTAATGACATCAGGTGCACAGTCAACACAGAAAGACACTGCTGTCAGAGAGATCATCCTTGTTTTTAAGACACATTTTGACATCGGTTATACCGATTTTGCCGAAGCTGTTGTACAGAAATACAGCACCAGCATGATACAACATGCGCTGGAAGTGGTAGACAAAAACAAGGCGCTGGATGCAAACAGGAAATTTGTATGGACGGTTTCTGGCTGGCCTATGCAGCAGATATTGCAGCGCAGTGAGCCGGAAATAGCCACGCGGGTGAAGCAGATGCTGTCCAACGGCAACTTTGCCGTTCATGCGCTGCCATTCAGCATACAAACGGAATCAGCAGACCCGGAGATGCTGGTGCGCGGCATGAACATCTCCTCCGGCCTGGTGCGTAATGCAGGACTGCCGTTACCCCGCGATGCAAAGATGTCGGATGTGCCCAGTCATTCCTGGATACTGCCTACACTGCTCACACATGCCGGGGTGAAGATGCTGCATATCGGCTGTAATCCGGCATCTCAATCACCGCAGCTGCCATTGTTGTTCTGGTGGCAGGGCCCCGACAGCTCCAGACTGATGACCATGTACTGGGCGAAGAACTACGGCACTTCCCTGCTTCCTCCGCCTGGCTGGCCCTGTAAAACATGGCTGGCGCTGATGCAGACAAATGATAACGATGGCCCGCCATCTCCGGAAGAGGTAGACCGGATCATCGCAGATGCACATAAACTGGCTCCCAACGCCAGGGTCAGGGTAGGGCGCATCTCTGATTTCTACGACGCAGTCATGAAAGAAAACCCTCAACTGCCTGTTGTGAAGGGAGACATGCCTGATACATGGATACACGGATTCATGTCGATGCCCCGCGAAGTAAAGAGCAACCGGAAAATAAGTGCAGACCTCTTCACCTGGCAATCTCTCAACACGCTCTATCACCTCTGGACTTCCAAAGGATATAGTATCAATACACCGCTGCAAAAAGCATATGACAACAATCTGTTGTTTAATGAGCATACTTTCGGTATGGCTATGAGCCACGCCGGTAGCGGGGTATGGGCATATGGGGACGCTTTTGAACAGATGCGTGCACAGGGAGTGTATGATGATATTGAAACGTCCTGGAAAGAAAAGAGCAACCGTGTCTTTACGGCAGAGAATACCGTTACACCTTATCTCAACCGCGTGTTGCGGGAGCTGGCGCAGGAACCCGGCGTAAACGGCAAGCGGATCTTCGTCTACAACCCATTACCATGGACTCGTGGCGGCCTTGTCACCTTACATGCGTCTTCAGACTGGAACCCGGGCAATGCAGTAAAGGATATTGCAACCGGAGAGATTATTCCCGTATCCAATAAAAATAATGTAATACAGTTTATCGCAAAAGATATTCCTGCATCCGGGTATCGCAACTATCAGCTGATAAAACAGGATGCTCCCATGGGAACGGCATTAAGCATGAATGAAACTACCCACACCATTGAGAATAAATACTTCCGCATACAGCTGGATACTGAGCATGGCGCTATTGCCTCCATGCTGGATAAAAACAGCGGCAGGGAGCTGGTAGACCGCAACAGCGGGTATGGTTTCGGGCAATATGTATATGAACGTTTCAGCAAGCAGGATGCAGACGATTATACCGCCAGCTATGTAAAGGCATTTCATCAGGAATGGGCTGATGCAGAGCTGGGAAGGCCGGCATTGACACCTGGTCCGCATATAACTGTAAAAGGCGGCCATGCGCGAACTGTATTTTCGTCTTCTCCAGTAAGTGTAAGCGCCACCATGTTTTTTGAACCTGATGCCAACGTTCAGCACCGGTATAGTATAACGGCCACCCTATACGAAAATTCTCCTGAACTGGAACTGATATGGAGCATTAATGGAAAACCTGCAGAACCATGGCCAGAGGCAGGATGGATCAGCTTTCCGCTCAACGTCAGCCATCCATCTTTCAGACTGGGCAGGCTGGGAGGAATAACTGATCCCGCAACAGATTTTGTGAAAGGCAGCAATCTGGATTATGGCTTCCTTAATACAGGGATGGCTGTGATCGATGACAAAGGCGCCGGTGTGAGCTTGTTCTCCCCGGACGCTCCCGGCGTAAGCCTCGGCCGCACAGGGCTGTGGAAGTACTCTTCAGACTATGTGCCTCATCAACCAAATGTCTTCATCAACCTGTATAACAACCTGTGGAGCACCAATTTCACAGAGTGGATAGAGGGTTCATGGTCAGCCAGGATATATCTCCGCAGCACAACACATTATGACAATGAAAGCGCCGTAATCACACCGGCAGAAGAATATCGCTACCCGCTGAAAGCCGTGCTGGTAAATAACAAAGGCGGAAAGCTGCCTGTTGTTTCTTCAGGTGTACAGTTGTCCATGAAAGGGGTAATGGTGACCGCCTTCGCTGAAAACCCCGATGGCACAGGAACTGTCCTTCGCTTATGGGAACAGGCGGGTAACAGCGGAAAGTGTACTATTACGCTGCCGCCGCATCATCCCTTTAAGACAGCCTGCTATTGCGACCTGCGAGGGACACCATTAGGAAAACCTTTTGCGGTGAATGAAAAGATGGAAGTCAATATTAGCGCATATGCGCCATTAAGTATTTTATTAAAATAAATTTCTCCTGAAATAATGAAACAGAAGATTCGTTTGATGCTTTTACTGTTCATGGCAACGACTTGCTGCCTGACATCAATAGCCCAAACACCTTACAGCGCCTGGGACTCGCTGGCCCTTACCCCGCCTATGGGATGGAACAGCTGGAATTTTTTTGAAGCCAATGTGAGTGAGAAGGTGATCATGGACATGGCAGACGCGATGGCCTCCAATGGCATGAAAGACGCGGGGTATCAGTATCTGGTGATTGATGATCATTGGGTGGCGGGCCGTGACAAACACAACAACCTCTATGCAGATCCGGCCAGATTCCCGCATGGCATGAAGTATCTTGCTGACTATGTGCATGGAAAAGGTTTGAAGCTCGGTATCTATTCCGATGCTGCCTGGCTTACCTGTGGCGGTGTTACAGGCAGCTATAATTTCGAGGAGCAGGATGCACGCACCTTTGCCGCCTGGGGCATCGATTTTCTGAAATACGATTATTGTAATGCGCCGGAAGACGTAGCGACCGCTTTCACACGCTATAGCCGCATGGGTGATGCATTGAAAAAATGCGGACATCCTATCGTATACTCCATCTGTGAATGGGGACAACGCAAGCCATGGCTATGGGCCAGGGCCGCAGGAGGCCACCTGTGGCGTACCACCTGGGACAGCCGGGATGTATGGGAGTCACATAATTCCGACCTCACCGGCATCATGGAAATATTCCGCCAGCAGGAAAACCTTGCTGCCTATGGGGGGCCTGGCGGCTGGAATGATCCGGACCTGCTGATGGTAGGTCTTTATGGTAAGGGCCGGTCTTCTTCTGTTGACGGACGTTTTAAAGGATGCACCTTCGCAGAGTATCGTACCCACTTTGCATTATGGAGTATGCTGGCAGCCCCGCTAATGGTCAATATGGACCTGAAAAACATTACGCCTGATATACTCCGGCTGATTACCCATAAACAGTTGATCGCTATTAATCAGGACGTGTTGGGCAAACAAGCAGTGACCGTTGTAAAGAGGAATGGTATGCAGGTACTGCTGAAACCATTGAAGGATAAGGCTTTTGCGGTGTGTGTATTCAACAGCAATGCAGGTGCACAGACTTTTGATATTGATCTCACACGGGATCTTGACCTCTGGCAGCCATTCAGGATCACGGATATCTGGAACAACAAAGAGACAAAGGCGCTGAAAGGAAATCTGGAAGGTCATGACTGCGCGGTATTTATCTTGCAGGAAAAACAGAAGTAGATGGATACAAAACGTATAGTGCTGGGAACGGCTGGTCTCGGGGGCGTATGGGGTACAGTGGATGAAAGGACTGCTGTTCACACTATACTTCAGGCACTGGCCAGCGGGATTACTGCTATTGATACAGCGCCCGCTTATGGTGATGCAGAATATTATGTCGGAAAAGCACTGCAACAGTGGAAAGGCCCGTTGCCAACCATTAGTACCAAAGTAGGGAGACTCAGGTCTTACGCAGCAGATGAGGGGCATTATGATTATTCTACCACCGGGATGATAAAGAGCGTGCACAACTCACTGAAAACGCTGGGTCTTTTTGCGGTAGATATCCTGTTCCTACACGATCCCGAGGCAGTACCATCGCAGGAAGCAGACAGGGTAGTGGCCGTGCTGCAGGACCTGAAGCAGAAAGGACTTACACAGAAGATAGGATTGGGAGGGAACATCCCTGTATGGTTTGAGCACCATATAAAAGCAGGCGTCTTTGATGTGATCATGGAGTTCAACCGGCTGAATGCCTGTAACGTAGCTGCTTTGCAGGACAGGTTGCCCTGCTGCAATGAAAGGAATATTGATTATTTTGCGGCCAGTCCGCTGAATATGGGACTGCTGGGGAAAAACTTTCAACGCTGGCAACAAGCGCCACCGCAATGGTTACACACCGGCGCCATAACAGTGGCACAGCGGCTGCAGCAGATTGCGACAGAAAACCATCTTGCCCTGCCTGCCCTGGCGCATCGTTTCCTGCTCAATGTTCCGTATGATTTCAGCATTGTGATAGGGGCGTCCGACAGTACAGAGCTGGAAAGTACGCTGGCCAGCCTCCGGCAGGGGGAGCTGCCTGCATCTGTGTACCGCGATATACTGGAATGTAACAACAGGTGAGATCATGGACCAGCAGGGCATATTCACCGATTGTGTCACAATGGTCTTTTATGTTTCTTACTGGTTTAGATTATACTGTGCTGGTGATTTATATCATCTCACTTTTAACGCTGGGTTTTTATCTGGGCAGAACCCTGGGGCAGGACATATTCCTGGGCGGACGTTCGCTCAGCTGGTGGCAGACGGGGTTTTCCATGTTCAGTGCCAATGCAGGTCCAATGATGCTGATCGGCATGTCAAGCCTTGGGTTTTCACATGGAGTGGTGGGGGCCAATTTCGAATGGCTGGCCTGGATATTCCTGCTGTTGCTCGCGATGTTCTTTTTGCCCCGTTATCTCTCGGCTGGTATCAGCACTATACCGCAATACCTGCTGCACCGTTTCGGGAAAAACGCCTATAATTTTCTCGTGATCTACAGCCTGGTATCTATACTGGTGGTATGGCTGGGCAGCGCATTATATGCGGGAGGGCTGGTGATTGCACAGGTACTGGGATGTCCGCAGATATATGCAGTGGCGCTGATTGCATTGATTGCCACCAGCTATACTGCTGTTGGCGGTTTCAAGGCGGTGGTGCGCACAGGCATCTTTCAGTCGGTCATCATTATTGTTTCTTCCCTTATCCTGACAATACTGGCTTTCAACCGGGTGATAAAGAGCGGAGGTGTTTCTCAACATCTTCCTCCTGATTTCTGGAAACTGCTGCATGGCAGCTCAGATCCTGAATACTCCTGGCTGGCTGTACTGGCAGGATATCCGGTGGTGGCCATCTACTACTGGTGTGCCGATCAAACAATTGTACAGAAACTGCTGGGCGCAAAGGATCTACGTGAAGGGCAATATGGTGCGCTTTTCATTGCGGCGCTTAAAGTCATTACACCGCTTATCTTCCTGCTGCCAGGTGTGATCTGCTTTATTTTGTTCAGTGATATTACAACTGCCGACAATGCTTATATCACACTGGTGAAACAGCTGATGCCTGAAGGTTTCCGGGGGCTGTGTATTGCTGCGTTGATCGCGGCATTGATAGACACGGTAGCTTCGGGACTGAATTCTTTCAGCACGGTTTTTACACTGGATGTGATTGCACAGTTTAGAGAGATGAATGAGAAGGGCCGACGGCTTGCCGGAAGATGGGTTACTGTGCTGGCATCTCTGCTGGCGATAGGCGTGGCGTCAATATTTCAGCATTCCGGCAAAGGGTTATTTGAGATCACGCAAGGCATGGTTTCTATCCTTGCACCGCCATTATCGGTGGTATTCCTGGCATCGGTATGCTGGAAGAGAACGAACAGGGCTGCTGTAAACACAGTGCTCTATGGAGGAGGAAGCATCTGCCTTGTTGCAGGTATGTGTTATCTGCTGAACTTCCCCTACAAAGGATGCTGGCCGCATTTCCTGCTGCTGTCGGTATATCTGTTTGCTGGTCTGTTTGTATTGATGGTGGTAGTTACCTTGCTGACTGCTTCATCTGGCGAAGGGGCCGGGGCACCTCCGGTAGCGGAAGGGCAGGTAGAGGCACTTTCCCCGAAAGTGTGGATGGGCTGGGGTATACTGGCTGCTGTAATGTTGATCATTTACCTTATACTGAATTAAATATGAAAAAGATACAGATACTCCTGCTGTTAATGATTGCCTGTCTGGCTGCCTGTGGTACAAAAGAAAAAACGGAGGAAAAGGTTTTTGTGGTGAATATTGTTCCCGGTGAGCAAAAGCTGCAGGAATACCTCGACTATCACCGGAAGATATGGCCCGAAGTAGAAGCCGGTTTCAGAAAGGCTGGTTACAGAAAGATCACGTTGTACAGATACCAGCACTTGCTGGTGATGAAGATTGTTACGCCCGCAGGTGCAGACCTGCAGCAAATGGGAAAGGTGGCGGAATCATACAGTCCGCGCTGTGCGGAATGGAACCGCCTGATGGCCGGATACCAGTCGGGCGTAGCGGGCGCGGCCCAGGGCGAAACCTGGGTGGAAGCTGCCCCGTTTTATGAGTTCAGGAATGAATAACCGCTTCCTCTCCGTTATACCGTTTTATAAAATCACGGGGAGACACACCTTTGATATCCTTGAAGTGTTTGTTGAAGTTGGAAATATTGTTATAGCCACTCTGATAACAAGCTTCGGCTACGTTATGATGCCCTTGCAGCAATAGTTTGGCGGCATGGCCTATTCTTAACTCTTTCACAAAATCTATCAGTGTGCGGTTGGTTTTACGTTTAAAAAAACGGCAGAATGCTGCAGGAGACATGGGTATCAGTTCCGCCACTTCCTGTAATACGATCTCTTCTGTAAAATTCCGGAAGATATAATCAAATACCTTGTTGATCTTATTGGCTTCGCCTGAATTCTCCACCACATTGAAGTAAGGGGAGGAGAGTACCTCTGCATGTGAAGATAACGACAGCAGGTCCAGCAGCTGCAGCATCAGTACTGCCCTGCTGAGTCCTGTTTTAAACAACATCTGTTGCATAATGTTGTGGGCGGCAGTAATGGTAGGACCTTTGAACAATATGCCTTTCGCTGCTTTTTCAAAGAGTGTGTTGAGCTGTCTTGCCTCTGGTTTTTCCAGTAATTGTTTGCCGAGAAAATCGGGAAAGAAATGAATGATTGTTGCAGTGGGCGGTTGCTGAGCATCTACGAGTCCGTAGTATTGCCAGCAATGCGGCAGGTAACTTCCCAGCAATACCAGTTCCGTACCCTCAAAATCATGGATGTGGTCACCAATAAAACGTTTACCGCTACAGTTCTCCAGTAGCGCGATCTCAAAGTTCACATGTGATTTTAACGCGGTATACTTCTTTATTTCCAGGCATTCCGTTCTGATAGTAAACGATTGGTCTGCTGGAAAGGTGAAGTTTTCATAAACATACTGCATATTAAATTGGCATCTTCAGGAACTAAAAGTATTGAAAAATTTAGCAACATTTAGCAATTGTTTATCATTCTGTTGCCACTCTCCATAAGCGGCAAAAAAAACACCGGTATTGGTCAATTAAGGGCTTGTATGCCGGTGGCATGAATACGAATTTTACGCTCTGTTTAAATGTTGATAATAGCATCTTTATAAATTCCGCGATATGGCTCCCGGGTACCGGGTGTGGCGATGACCAGCCAAGTATAAACGATAAAAAAATTGATAGGGACAATGAGAAGATGGTATCTGTTGCCGTTCTGCTTACTGTGTGGTGGCCTGACGGCGTTTGCACAGTCACCGGCGGATAGTTTGCTTAAAAAGCTGCATGGCACGCTGCACTTCAGTATCCGGCAATTCAACGGTACTACGTTGGTATCAGAGCAATCATTCCGCAATAATGCGGCGCAGACGGTTGATGGCAGCTGGCAGCTGAAAACAACTGCCACGGCCATGCCTGGCGCTATCGACGTGCAGGCCGTATGCAGGCTGGAACAAGGCACTGCTGCACAAAGTGCTATCGCCGTATCGCTGGAGTTCGGTAAATGGAGCACGCACAATTATGTGATGGTGCCTGCCTCCGTGTACAACGGTAACCGTTACCGTGTGATCGGAAACGGCTACAACCCTTCCTATCCGGAGGATATGTATTACAACCCGAAGGTACCACTCACGATCTCCAATAATCCCCGTTTATCAACAGAAATAAATGGGCCTTCGCTTATTTCATTACAAACGGGCAATGCTGCCACACCGGCTATCTGCTTTTTCTCGCCTTCCGAAAAGAAGGGCTTTATCCTGCTTACCACCCAGCAGACGCGCCTTGGCAATAGTGGTCTCATCATTGAAGAGAGTAGCGGCAGCGACAGCTGTGTAATGGGTATAACGGCTCCGGCTGTACGAAAACTGGCAGCAGGTTTCGGCGACTTCCATCCCAGCGGTGATCATGCCCCCGACTGGAAAGCCGGCGATGAAGTAACAATGCATTTCCGGATATATGTATTTGAAGCAGATGGTATTCCAGCTGTGTTAAGTCGTTTTATACAGGTGCGCGGGGAACCGGGCGGCCCCGGCCAGCCCCGCAATATACTACCTATGAGTAAACTGCTGCAATGCGCTTCAGACATCTGCAGGAACAACTTCATAGCAGTAAAGGCAGGCGCTTATTATAAGCCGGAGAACAATGAGGACTTCCAGCTGGGATGGGTAAGTGGTATGATCAACACTTATCCGATGCTGGCGTTGAACGATACACTGGAACGGCAGCGTGTTGCCGCGGAACTTGATTTCGTAGTGAACACCCTGCAGGGAAAGAGCGGTTATTTTTATGGCGGTATCACCGCCGGCGGGCAACTGCACTCCGAAAAAATACATCCTTCCTTTCCGGTGGCGCAGGCTATGGTGAGGAAGAATGGGGATGTATTATTCTGGCTGATGAAACACCTGTTGTTGCTGAAAGCGCAGGGATATGGGGCCAGCATACGGCCGGAGTGGGAGCAGGCGGCAAGGCGCCTGGCCACGGCTTTTGCTGCTACCTGGAAAAAGTATGGTGAATTCGGACAATATATTGCTCCCGAAACAGGGGAGATAGCTGTATTTAATTCCACGGCGGGAGCCATTGTGCCGGCAGGGCTGGTGATGGCATCCCGTTACTTTCATGTCAGGGAATGGACGAAGATCGCTGCAGATGCGTCCGCCTTTTATTACCTCCGCGATGTTGAAAGACAGGGGCTCACAGGTGGTGACTGTGGGGATATTTCACAGGATGCCAATTCAGAATCAGCATTCGGTTTTCTGGAGTCACTGATGGCCATGTATCATTATTCAGGACAGCAACGCTGGCTGACGATGGCTGAAACCCAGGCGGCGCTTTGTGCTACATGGGTGCTTTCCTATGACCCTGTTTTTCCATCCGGCAGCGCTGTTGACCAGCTGCAATGCCATATGGCAGGTGCTGTATGGGCCAGCATTCAGAACAAACACGCCGCGCCGGGTATCTGCACCTCTTCCGGCGATGCCCTGTTCAAACTGTTCCGTGCCACCGGTAACAAGCGATATGCTGATCTCCTGCGGGATATTCAACATGCACATGCCGAAGCGGTGAATATGCCCGGGCATCTGACTACTCACCATCTGATAGGTTCATCTATGGAGCGTATACAACCCAGCGATGCAGAAGGAAAGGAGAGTGTGGGTAATTTTATCAATACACGCAACTCCTGGACAGAAACAGCCGGTATGTTGATGGCGCTGGAAATTCCCGGTATCTATGTCAATACAGATAAAGAAGAGGTATATGTCTTTGATCATGTTACTGCCCGTATCCTATCAAAAGATAAATCTGCTATAACCCTGGCGGTAACCAATCAAACACCCTACGATGCGGCTGTTTCACTGATGGCCGAAACAAACCGGCAGGCCTCTGTTCCGCTGGCATATACGGCATTTCTGAAATGGCTTCATATTAAAGTGGATGCAGGTAAAACTGTGGAGGTACGTATTCCCCGGGACTAGCTGCTTATCAGCCAGCAGCCTGTATGGACAAGGCATGGTGAAATATATTGAGTGGGTCCCATTTAGCTTTCACCTGTTGCAGCCGCGGATAGTTTTCCTTGTAGTAGAGGGTATGCCATGGTATGCCTGACTGGTTCCATTCGGGATCGGCGAGGTCTGTATCCGGATGGTTGATCATGCTGCCATCGGTTTGTTCGTTGGGTACAGGTACGCCACCAGAGCCGGGAAAGAGGTCCTTGTAAAAATTACGGACCCAGGCCATGCTGGGGGATGCTTCTTCGGGGCTGATCCAGCCTGTATTACAAGCTACATCCATGATAGCGTCCCGTTGTGCCGATGCGGTGGCATCCGGTGCTATGGTGCTTACTTTACCGCCGTAAGTGGCCATGCCTAAAACGCCGCCTATGCCGGCTTCCACCGTAAGATACTGATAGGCGGTCGTTATCTGGCTGTCGGTGAAGGGCTTGCGGAAAAAGGCATCTTTCACTTTTGCCTGTACTT
This sequence comes from Chitinophaga flava, assembly GCF_003308995.1. Lineage (NCBI taxonomy): Bacteria > Pseudomonadati > Bacteroidota > Chitinophagia > Chitinophagales > Chitinophagaceae > Chitinophaga > Chitinophaga flava. Next base: position 2,752,870 of record NZ_QFFJ01000002.1, read on the forward strand.
TATCAAAGCCTGGTTGAAATAATTCAGGAAATGGATTGAGTGCAAAATGCAGCCAGGGGCTTTCTTCGGTCTGCTGTGTATAAGGCTGGCCAACAGGTGCGGCGATAGCGGCCAGATGATCTTCTATGAGCCGGGCGGCATTGGGGCCTGTGGCAAGGCCTTTTATCTCCAGCCGGCCTATATTACGGTGATTCAGAAAGAGTATACTGAATAGCTGGTTGTAGGGAGAATCGGGGGCGCTGTTTTGCTCGCACCAGGTCCCGAAATTTTGGGCGAGGCGCGAAAACGCAGCTTCATCAATGGTTTTCCAGTCCCATCCCACGCGGAAGGTGGTGATGGATGCCGGTGCTTTGGGTAATGCAGAAAAAGGATCGGATCCGGTAACATCCGGAGATCGCAGCCAGTAGCGGGTTACGATGCCAAAATTACCGCCGCCGCCACCGGTATGTGCCCACCATAGTTCACGATGAGGGTCTGTGGCTTCTCTCGTCGCAATAACACAGTGTGCTTGCCCGGAAGCATCGACAGTGACTAGTTCTACAGCATACAGATAGTCGGCTGCCAAGCCATATTCCCGGCAGAGAAACCCGAAAGCCCCGCCCACTACATGCCCGCCCATACCAATGCCTGGATATTCACCAGCAGGTAAAACAACACCCCAGCCCAGGAACAGCCTGCGGTACATCTCTCCCACGGTAGCGCCGGCCTCTACAGCAAAAGCAGCCTTTTCTGCATCATAATAAATATCGGTCATCAGCGAAATATCAATGAGCACCTGCGCAGCAGGGTCAGCAACAAACCCTTCCAGACAATGCCCGCCGCTACGAACCACCGGCCGCCGCTTGCTGTCCACCGCTTCCTGTAATGCTTCCTCTACTTCCTGCACAGTGGTGGGCAGATAGATATATTCCGGCTTTCCGGTAAAACGTTTGTTGAATCTTTTTTCAACGAGATCAGCATAACGTATATCCCTGGGCGTGATTTTTTCCATAGACTAAATTTAAACAAATGTTTCCAATCATTTTCTTGCTGCCGATTTATCTTATTTTAGCTGTCGGGACAATGGTTGCTGAATACCATTTATCCGGCGAAACCCTTTTAAACACAGCAAATGAACCAACAACTGATTGACAACATATCCTATTTTATACGGCTGTCTGAAGAGGAAAAAGAATGGATTTCTGAGAGATTTATTCCCCGTCATTACAACAAAGGTGATTTTTTCCTGCGAGAAGGACAGGTATGCCGCGAAGTAGGATTTATTGAGAAGGGGTTGATAAGATATTTTGTGACGAAAGAAGATGGAGAAGACCTGACAGTGGACTTCAATAAAGAACTGGAATATACCTGTAATTACGCCAGTTTTCTCGATCATTCACCATCATCTACCAGCATTCAGTGTATAGAGCCAAGCACCATTCTTTGTATTTCCTATGATGATCTTCAACTGTTATATACACATGTAGCAGAAGGGCAGAAGTTTGGCCGCCTGATCTGTGAATACCTGTACGTACTGGCCATTCACAAGGTTCGTTCTATGTACAGCCAGCAACCGGAACAACGTTATCTGCAGTTCCTGGACAGCTATGCGGACCTGGTGCCCAGACTGCCGCAATATTATATTTCTTCCTATGTAGGTGTAAAACCGCCATCACTCAGCCGGATCAGAAAAAGACTGGCCAGGTAAATTTATTAACCTGGGTGAATGAACAGGCGTTGAAGGCTTTATAGCTTTGTGTTGTCATCAGATAAAAACATACAAAGCCATGAAAACAATATCACAAAAAACAGCCTACATCGCCTCCCTGGCCACAGGATTATTACTGATCTTTATCGGAGTACGTTTTTTCCTTGCCCCGCTCCATGCAGAGGCTGATTACGGTATTCAGACAGGACTCAGCAGCAATTTTGCCTTTTGTTATATCAAAGGTATCCGTGATATGGCAACCGGCATCCTTACCCTGGTACTATTGCTGAACAAGGAATTCAGAAGTTTGGGTTGGTTGATGTTATGTATGGGTATTGTTCCTGTCACCGATTTTTTGATTGTATTAAATAGTGCTTATCACCAGAGCAGTCATCTGTATCCTCATCTTACTGCCGTGCTGATTTGCCTGACGGTAGGGCCTTACTATCTCTATACCACAAAAAATTCAACTATGCAAAAGGTTACACCAGCCCAATAAGGCGGTGTAACCTTTCTTTTTTTCATGCATGCCTGCGGAGTGATGGATTATTGATAGAGGTAGTTTAATGCAATGATGTCATTGCTATTAAAGGTACGGTTGCCACCATTAGAGCAGGACAGCATCCAGGAGTCCGGATCAGGATCGCTGGGAGTTCCTGGGAGATATACAGCACCTACGCCGCCATCACCTTCATCCACAGGATCACCACCGCAGCTATAGGAACGGTCCATATAGTCGGTGTGGCGCATACCAATACAGTGGCCCATTTCATGCTGGATAACAGAACCTACATACTGAACATTGGGGCTGCTGCCATATGCGGCAGGATTTGTGTTCATCTGTATCAGATTGAAAGGGTCTCCGGCATCTGTAGGGAAGCCGGATGATCCCAGGGTGATATAACCGCCGCTGGGCCCTTCATTGAAGCCCTGGATGGTCATATCTGCGGTGCCGCTGGTAATACGGCGGAATTGGATGCGAAGGCCTAATGCGTTGTAACGCTGGATAGCCAGGTCTGTGCCCTGTACAAAGGCGCTTCCGAGATTAACCACCCTTACGGTGATTGTACGGGGAAGTGCACTTACCAGGTTGTTGGTGGAATACTGTTCGGTTTTGGCAACTCTTACTTTATTGTAGGTTGCTTTTTTGCTGAGATCATTGGTGCTAAGGAAAATATCTCCTTCTACTAAATAGCCTCCGTTTACAGGGTGTACGTGTTGTGTACTGAATCCTTTAGCTTTGATCTGTGCCAGTACATCATTGGAGATGGCGGCTTTTTCGTTGTTGTCTTGTTTATTGTCTTTCCGGCATGAAGTAATGAGCGATCCTGCCATAAGGCAGATCAGCAACAGAAGTGCTTGATTTTTCATTGGTTGCGATTTTGGATGTTTGATTTTTAGATTGTTATAGTGCTTGCATGAAAAAATGAGTTATACTATAGCTATTGAATAGCTAACGTTAAAGACTATACGTAAAAATAAATACAGGAAAGCTTGGGTTATTCACCAACAAACAAGGCCATCCTTATGATTGCCGTATATGTATCCTCTGAAGCCGGGTTAATGAATAGAAGGGCTTTCCAGTGCTCTGAATTTTTTATGCGGGTTATTTAGATTTGCTAAGAGATTATGGCTCGACGTTTGGAACGTATGTTGTGACTTCTTGCCAATATTACAGCTTTCTGTTAATTGAAAAAAATATTTTAAAAACGTGCAGTTGTTTTTTCCAGTATTAGAATAGCAGTAGTCCGAACTATGTTGCTGTTGAAATTAAGTAGAAATTAAGTGGAATTTAAGTGGAATTTAAGTTTGTTTTAATCTTGTTTTAATGCTGCTGGTAAAGCGTTTGCTTTGATGTATTGATGGTAGCTAAATCAACTTTATCGATTCTGCCATCCTACAGGCTTCCATTGAATTAGAGACATGTAGTTTTTCGAGAATGTTCTGTCGGTGACGATGTACTGTATTTACGCTGATAGAAAGTGATGCAGCGATGTCTTTACTTCTTTTTCCATTTTTGATAAGTAACAGTACATCCTTTTCCCGTTCTGTAAGGATATTATTCAGCCGGTATTCATCCGGACTTATCACTTTACCTGTTCGTGTATTGATAATAGAACCCTGGTAAGTGCCGGTAGAATGTGTGTCCGGCGAAAAATTGTAGAGACATAGGGCCAGCCAGATACTGCCGTCTTCCGTGCTTTGTATATAAAACATCCGGTGCTGAACAGGAACATATTTTTTATGTTTGTCCTGCATATGCAGCGTGCTGATTACCTGGTAGTCCAACCTTTCAGCAACAGGCAGACTTTTTAACAGATGGAAGAAACGCAGCTCCAGCGCGTATTTCCCAAGCAGATCTGTTTGCCGTATCTTCTTCAGAATATCCTCTTCCCAAATTGATGTTATCTCCGTGGAATCTTCTTTATGAACAATACCCAGCGCTGATGCAGCTCCACCAGTGTAGATATAACTTTTGTTGGCTTTCAGATCACTTAAAACACTAATGGAATTTTCTACCTGTGCATATACCTGCGCAATCAACTGGAAATTGGAAAGTTTTGCTGCCGGATCGCTGTTGCCAAATGTTTGCCGGAGTAAATTATTATTTAATGTATGTAGAATATTCATAATGTATTTGTATGGTTATTTTTAACCATTGTGCATTCATTATTAAGGATTTACCTTTGCGAAGGTATTGGTTTTATATGGTTATTTTCTGATAAACCGACAATGCTGCGTAAAAGTTAAATGCTATTTTGATATGAAGAAGATTATTTTAAGTGTGTTGATGCTGTCCGCACTGCAATCCCTTTCTGCCCAGAGCCTGGAGAAAATGCAGTGGTTTAATGAACCCGCGAAATGGGAAATAAAAGAGAATGTTTTATCCATGTTTGTTACACCCCAAACTGATTACTGGCGCATATCGCATTATGGTTTTACGGTAGATGATGCTCCCTTTTATTTTGCTACCTATGGTGGTGAATTTGAGGTGAAAGTCAAGCTGACAGGAGATTATAAGGCGAGATTCGATCAGATGGGCCTGATGATCAGAATCGACCAGGAAAATTACATCAAAACCGGTGTGGAGTTTTATGACGGTAAATTTAATGTGAGCACAGTAGTAACGCACCAAACCAGCGACTGGAGCGTATTGCCGCTGGACAAAACACCACCGTTTATCTGGATTAAGGCTGTCAGAAGACTGGATGCGGTGGAGATCTATTATTCCTACGACGACAAAAATTATGTTATGACACGGAATGCTCCGCTCAGGGATAATCATCCGGTAATGGTGGGGTTGATGGCTGCCTCTCCTGATGGGAAAGGATTCCAGGCGAAATTCGAAAAATTCACTGTTCAACATCTGCCAGACCAGCGGAGATTAAACTGGTTGAAGCAGAACACAGAGAAATAACTCTTTTGGAAACCTGTCCTTATGTAATAACCACTGCTAAAATTCCACTACAGTAAAGGGCCGGATGGGCCCATAAAATAAAAAAAGCCTTCAAGCTCCCCGCTTTGGAGGCTTTTTTATTAAATAAAATGCGCATTTTTGCGGCAAAACCGGTTATCCCTATGTCTCTGTTGTTAGATTGTCTCTCCAAAGGCACTCAGGTGAGTATGTAAAATCCGGTGAATTAGAGGATACACTATACAAAAGAATTTGATGGTCACAAACAATTATTGCTCGTATATCCCTATGCGTTATACCTTACTGATGCTTTCTTTTTTATGCTTACTAATTCCCTCACTTTTAAATTCCTCTACTCATGGAAAATGCTACACAGGTCTGCGTAACGATACCTGGCGACTCCCAAATCAGCCCATTTTACGATCAGGTTCAGGACAACACACTTATCTGGGCCCGGAAATTCAGGCTGGCGCCCGATTTTAAGCCGGTGGAGTGGTATATGAAAGCCCGCTTTGGCTTTCAGGCTGCAAGGGAGTATCCACAGGCTACGCTTGATCAGGTGACGCTGGCAGGACAGCTGCTGACCTGGCTGTTTACCCTCGACGATACTTCCGACCGGGGCTCTACAGATAAAACGGCCGCCCATCATATGCGCCTCCAGCTGGATGGTTTCATCGGGATATTAAACAACCAGCCATACAATGGCGATGGAAAACTGGAGCGGGCCCTGGTAGATATTGTCACCCGTTTAAAGGCAATGAACAAACCCTTTTTGTTTAAACGGTTCTGCGAACATATGATCGACTATGTCAGGGAATGCCAGTTCGAAATTGAGACGCAGCTGTCCGGGAAGAAACCCGATATCGAAAAATACTATAAGGAGCGGCCCTATACCGGTTTTTACATCATGTTCCCACTGGTGGATATCTTCAACAGTTCAGCACTTCCGGATGAAGTGTACGACCATCCTGTAGTAAGAGAGATGGAGCTGTGTATGAACATGTGCGGCTGCCTCAGCAACGACCAGCATTCCGTTGCGCGGGAAGATGATATGGAGGAGAAAGGGTTTAACCTGATCCTGATTGCCAGGCGGGAGAAGGGTATCAGCCTCCGGGAAGCTAATGAATTTGTGGAGCAGGAGCATGCCCGGTATCTCCGGACATTTGAACAATGCCGGGACCGGTTGCCTTTTTGGAACGAGACTATCAACCGGCAACTGAACGACTACCTCTCCGGCTTATATAGAATTGTACGTGGTTATGACGACTGGGCCGTAACAGACACCGGCCGTTATGCCTCATGACAGTGTATGATTGGGAAGGAGAGGAGCCAGTGCCATATATAAATCATCGAAGTGTACAGGCTTAAGTAAAAAGCCGGCAGCGCCGGTATTTAAAATTTCCTCTTTAGAAAAGGCGTCCCCGCTGATAATCAGAATGGGGATGCTTTTTAATTCAGGATCGCTTTTTACAAATTTTACCAGCGCGGCGCCATGGAAGCCTTCCATGCTCAGGTCCGAAATAATGACATGAGGTCTTTCTGCCCTGATTTTATCGATGACTGTTGCTCCATTGGTGCAGATAACGGGGTTTATACCTAATCCTTTTAAGAATTTTTGTAGCAGGGATGCACCTAAAAGATCATCTTCCACTAACAGCACACGGGCGCCATAAAAGGTGTTTCTGCGTAACTGAGTACCCGGCGTGTTTTGTTTGCAGGCTATCGCTGGCTCATAGGGCAGCTCACAGACAATCGTTACTTTCTCCGCGCCTGTACTGTCAGGCATAAGGGCTACCTGACCTCCCAGGTGCTGGGCCAGATCTTTGGTGATAGCCAATCCTAAACCAGTTCCGGTACCGTTCTTGTTTTCAGTAACAAACCGGCCAAAGAGTTTGTCTGTGATATTAGGATCTATCACACCTTCGTTGGTAACTTTGATGATAAGGACATTGTTGTCTGCAGTACAGTCTACCTGTATCTCACTTTCTCCTTTAGAGAATTTCACAGCATTACCCAAAAGGTTATTTAAGATCTTCGTCAGAATCAGTTCATCACTATAAATCGGATTATGCATCAGCAGTGGTGAAATGGTATGGTTGATCCGGATGCCCCGGGAGGAGGCGATGTAGCCATTGGCGGCCACACAGCGTTTCAGGCAGTTTCCGAATGAAATATTTTCTTTTTTGACCGTATAGAATTTGCCGGATTCTATACGGGACATTTCCAGTACATTGTTGATGATATTACGGGTGATGTAACAACTATCGTATAAACTATTATAGAGGTCTTCGTTTTGCGCAGGCTGTTTATCCAGTTTCAGCAGCTGGGCGATGGAGAATACAGCATTGATAGGGGTACGGACCTCATGGAAGGTATCCTGAAGAAAGATGCTTTTACGGTCGCTGATAGCTTTCAGGCGCCTGGCTTCATGTAACAGGCTGTTGATTTGTGTGGTATAACTCATGAGCAGGCCCAGTATAAATATGAGCAGTACAATACTGGTAGACCAGCGCATGATGATGGTAATATTTCTGTTTATTTCCAGCGGGGCTACAAAATTGTAGTAGGAGTTGAGGATCATATAGGCGCCAACTCCCAGGCACCCGGCAATACAAAGCAGTAGTATCTTACTTTTTTTATACAGTATAAATGCGGAAGCCAGATAGAAGGTGATCACTGTGATAAACGCCAGCAACAGTTCCAGTGAAATAGCCGGCCCCAGTACGGTTGACCAGTATCCGATGAAAATGGCATTGGTCACCAGCATCAGTAAATTGGCATTATAATACTGTTTGGACCTGTTGAGGAAAATCACGCTTAGAAAACCAAGTGTTTCTATTGGCACCCCAATCAGAAAAAGAGCAGATGGTTTGAGAAAATAGAAATAACCTCCAACACTCGCTACTAAAATAATCAGCACTACTGCCATTAAATTTAAGACGATAGTGGATCTTTTTTCGACATCTTCCGCATTTTCAGTAGTACCGGCCAATATAGGTTTTAATAGCATGGTTTTTATCAAGAGGAAGCCAGCGTTAATATCACTTTTCATTTTACTACTAAAGGGTTTATAGGTTTAAAGGCCTTTCTCTTATTACAACGGGTTTTTCAATCCGGTAAAAAATCAGCGCTGGTGTAAGAAATGCTTTAACGAAGTAAGATAGTGAATTTATTGAAAATGAAAGTGTATTTTTCTGTTCTCACACATTGATTGTCAGTGTACTTAGTGCATAATACTCCTTTTACGGGGAGGTTTCTTCCATCATTCAAAGAGCTTCGGGAGCGGGTTACGGCTATTTGTTTTTAAAGCGTTCTATTTCTTCCACCTCATGGGTGGCTTTGATAATGTATGTCCATTCTTTGCTTCCAAAGAGGATGCGGAACCATTTTTTCTCCATGTTCTGAGGCGTGATATTCCGGAAGAGCCAGATGGATAAGAGCGTAAAGCCGAGGGTAACAGGAAAGGCTGTCAACCAGAAAGCACCTGCTTTTTCCTGTATCCAGGCTGGAGTCCAGAACCAGGTACAATAAAAGGGCATCTGCAGGAATAATACCCTGTAAATATGAATGGTGGATGCCTGCAGCGCGGAGAGCCGTTGTAAGGTATCGGTGACACTGTTGCTCAAATCAATACGGCGGATCTGTATTACCTGGCGCAGATAAACGATAATGGCCAGGATGCTGAAGAGCATGATCATGCCCATCGAAATGGTGAAAAACGGATTGCGAAGGTGATCGGCATATACGAGGAAACCCAGCAGTAGTACGAGTACGATGCCCAGCAATACTGCCCATGTTTTAAACCGGGCTACTGAGTTGAGTATGGTTTTTACCTTAAACTGTTGCAGGTGCGTGAAGGTTTCCAGATTGACCATCCAGGCCTGCATATTCAATATGCTGGCCTCTTCAACTTTCCGGTTGAAATCGTTCCAGAGGTTTTCTAATTTTATGTCTTCCATATCCTGTATGTTTAATTGGTTATTTTATTAATATCAGTCCGGATCACTCAATATGTTCTTTTTTAGCTTTTCCTTGATCCTGCTGATTTTGGTGGCTACGTTTGTTTCTGTCAGGCCCATGATTTCGGCTATCTCCCGGTAACTTTTCTTTTCAAAATAAAGGATGACCAGAGCCCTCTCAAGGTCAGGTAGCAGGGTTATATGTTTCTGCAGCTTATTGGTGGCTGCTTCCGCTTCTGTTACATCCGGACGGGTGTCTTCAATTTCCAGATAACGCTCCTCAAACGGAATAGTCCCCTTGTTTTTAATCCGGTTCCGGTAGTATGTTATGGCAACGTTGATAGAAACCCGGTACATCCAGGTGGAAAATTTACAGGTCGGGTCATATTTAGGGAAGCCCTTCCATAGCGTAAGAACAATTTCCTGCGCCAGGTCTTCCCGGTCAGTTTTATTATAGCAATAGGCATAGCAGATCTTAAGGATGATTCCCTGAGTGCCCGCCATTAACCGGATAAATGTTTCCTGTTCTTTTGCTGTGCTCATGCTGTATGCTGCTTACAATATATGATACGCAGTCGAAGGGCAAAAATCACAGAAGCGCAAAGAAATTTTTTAGGTAAATGAAGATGAGATATTTTTGGATGAGTTTATTTTTTTATATGTGCGTGGGTTGGCGGGTTATATAAGATACGCAGTATATCATCCCCGATTTTTTCCATATTACCGGTATAGGTATTGCACAGCACGATCACCGTATTTCTGTCTTCCACACAACGGAGCAGGCAGCTGTTAAATCCGAGGATATTACCTCTTCTTTCTATCACCGTAAGATCCCCGCCAGGCTTAATGGAGGAAAGGCGGTTTACATAACTGCCTAAAGCAGTAAAGCCTCTGGCGTACTTGAGAAATCCCAGTTCCTTTACCGGTGTATACATCTCCGTTAGTGAGGCCGGTTGTAGCAACAGGCCGTCATAAAGTGCCTGGTCTACCCGGAAAAGCTCAGCAGCCGTAGTATAGAGCCCGCCGGCGGTGGCATAGTTTTCCAGATAACGGGCCTCATCGTTGTGAAGCGTATCCATGGCGGTGCCGGGACCATAGGTATAATTGTGATACCCGTAAGCCAGCTTCGGAATAATATCCTGCTGTGTGACAATGCCTGTACTGGTGAGTTTTAAGGGTGTCAGGATCTTTTCCTGTAATACCTGTCCCCACTTTTTACCAGTCACCTGCTCAATGACAGCCCCTAACAAAATGTAGTCTACATTGTTGTAGTGGAAGCGGCTTCCCGGAGTGAACAGCAGCGTGTCTTTAACATTATTGCGGATGAAAGCGCCAGGCTGTTTGATGGATTGGGTAGTGTAGTCCGGTACTTTATCACTGGGAAGGCCGGAGCTATGTACCAACAGCTGCCTTAGAGAGATCCGGGCATTGATGGAAGGCAGCAGTTCGGGGACGTAGGCAGATACAGGTTGATCGATATCCAGCTTTTTTTCTTCCTGTAGCTGCAACACCATAATGGCAGTGTACATTTTGCTAATGGAAGCAATTGGAAACCGTGTATCTGCTGTTACCGGGACTTTGAACTGCCGGTTGGCATAACCAAACTGGCCCGTATATACGATTTTGCCTTGCCGGGCCACCAATACTGTACCTTCCAGCTGACCCTGTTGATGATAACCTTGTAATACGCTGTCGAAGCGGTGTTGGAGGGATTGGGAGAAAACTGCTAACGGCAGTATGAGCATTGATAACAGGATATAGGGGCGCATTTTTTGATATTTAAAATATCAAAAAATGTTTTCCTGTTGTTGGTAATTTTAATCATGGAAACTTTGAAGGCCGCCGGCATTGCCTTTATAGCCTGACGCTGCTGTTGGGATTGACTTTTCAAAGATTTGATTAGATTCGCACTACGCACATAAATTCAACCGGAATGATTGAGCACTTTCCTTTTTACATAACCCTGATTTTAGTGATTATATTGCTGATAATGCTGGCCCACAGAATAAAGGTGGCCTATCCGGTGCTGCTGGTGGGGGCCGGATTGCTGATCAGTTTTATACCTGGCATCCCTGCGATGCGTATTAACCCCTCATTAATATTCATCATCTTTTTACCGCCGTTGTTGTACGAAGCTGCCTGGGCTATTTCCTGGAAAGAGCTGTGGCGCTGGCGGCGTATTATCGGCAGTTTTGCTTTTGTGGTGGTTTTCCTGACAGCCTTGTCGGTGGCATTTGTGGCCAATACCTATATTCCCGGCTTTTCACTGGCATTGGGTTTTCTGTTGGGAGGTATTGTATCTCCGCCGGATGCTGTTAGTGCCGGCGCTATTCTGAAGTTTGTGAAAGTACCCAAACGTATGTCTTCTATACTGGAAGGGGAGAGTTTGCTGAATGATGCTTCTGCGCTGATTATTTTTCGTTTTGCCATGCTGGCGATAGCAACCGGACAGTTTATCTGGTACGAGGCTGCACTGAGTTTTGGCTGGATGTTGCTGGGAGGTGTAGGGATCGGTTTGATAGTAGGCTGGATATTTATGAATATTCATAAACGGCTGCCTACCGACGCCAATATGGACATTATTCTCACTTTCGTAACACCATATGTGATGTATATGACGGCAGAAGAAGTGCATAGTTCCGGTGTGCTGGCCGTAGTAAGCGGCGGTTTGCTGTTGTCCCACCGGAGACATCATTTTTTAAAAGCTTCTTCCCGTTTGCGCGGGGTAAATGTTTGGGAGAGTATTGTATTTGTATTAAATGGGATCGTCTTTTTGCTGATAGGGCTGGACCTGCCGGAAATTACAGCCGGCCTGAAACAGGAGGGTATCAGTTTTTCGGCTGCTGTTGGTTATGGGTTATTAATAACGGTGGTGCTGATTGTTATGAGGTTTATAGCTGCTTTCGGTGCGGTGATTGTCACTATGATTGCGCGTAATTTTATTACGGTCGCGGATCCCACCTATCCCGGCTTAAGAGTACCGTTGTTATTGGGCTGGACAGGTATGCGTGGCGTAGTGTCGCTGGCTGCGGCTTTGTCTATACCCGTGCTGTTGGATGGTGAGCCGTTTCCACAGAGAAACCTTATCCTCTTTATTACCTTTATTGTAATACTCACCACCTTGCTGTTGCAGGGATTAACACTTCCGTCTTTAATTAAAAGCATACCGCTGCCAGCCTTTGATGACTATCTGTCTGAAGAAGACGCGGAATACGTCATCAGAAAAGGATTGGCCAAATGTGCACTGGAGCATCTTAACACCCGCTACAGCGAACAGCGGGGTCACCATATCTTCCTGCAACAGCTGGCTGATAAGTGGGAAGAAAAATCCCGGGAAGATACAGACCCTGCTTTGCCAGATGAAAGCAGGGACATATATCTGGACATTTTAAATCAGCAGCGCCAGTGGCTGCTGGATAAAAACCAGGAAGCAGAGCATGTTGATGAAGACATCATCAGGAAATTTTTACACCAGATAGATATTGAAGAAGAAAAACTTAAATTTATCTAGCAATATATTTTAACCTGTAGTAAGGCAACTCTCTGGAAACTTCAAAGCCCAGTTTATGGGCCAGTTTAAAGGAGCCGGTGTTACTCAGTTTGCAGGCCCAGATAGGTTCAAGATCTTTTTCTATGCAGTAGTCTATCAGTGCGGAACATACTTTATGCGCCAGCCCTTTTCCCCTGAATTGATCAATAGTTTCAATGCCCAGTTCCAGCACGCCTTTTTCAATGAAAGCTGCAAAAGCTACAGAGGCCAGTATGTTATCGTAATATAAACTATAGCCTACACCGTTAGTCTCAAAGTCAGCTGAGCTGCTCCAGAAGTTAGCCGGAATAACAGCCCCCTGCAAGGTTTCAAAAACAGTCTGTGTGGTAGGCGTAATTTGTATGCTGGCATCTGCCTGTTCTCCGGCTTTATAATCCAGGTATTTTTCTTTGTTGAATTTAAAATTGACTCTCGCGTCCAGTTCCACTTCAGGGATAAGTTGATGCTGATCATCTCTGAACAACTTATCCAGCACCGTATTCCATTCATGCGGAAATGTCTGCATCCATTCATCTTTGTCGCGCGGGCTATCAGCATTGATAATATATTCCCTGAACTGCTGATTAAACATTTTATTGTCGCTTTTTCCCAACAATAAAGACATCCCATAGGGGTGAATGATATAAAAGGTCTGAGGTTTTCCGATATTATCTACATATACTTTTCCGTCGATCTTTTGTTCAACAACGGAGCGTGCGAAATAGGTGTTGAATGGAACCGCTTTTAAAGATTCCATCAATGTGTGATAGTTATTTTTATCAAGTAATACCATCTGTTTATCTTTTAACAGTCAACATGAAATACAAATATAGCCCATGGCTTCAGCCCTGGGGCAATTATAAGGAGAAAATGGCGCAGTGAAGTAGTCCGGATGATGGATGGATAGTAGTCCGGTTGATATTATAAAAGGAAATGCCTGCAGGCATTTCCTTTTATAATGGAGTGAATATGCTGTTTATGGATATTGAGGTGCATTTTGGCGGAGTACAACTGTTATTAAACTAACGCTAATGTGCGTATTACGGGAATTTGTTACCGTAATGCTTCTGTTTTCCGACACGTGATTGATCTTTTTGTAATTCAGGGTAATGGGTGTGGAGGTGCCAGGGAACATGTATTTTACGATAACTCCCACATAGTGTCCAACTGCATCAGTAAATGTTTTAATCGAGGTGAAACCCAGATCGTCTGCTATCTCCACCTCTACATCGCTGATAGGAGTGCCATCAGCTTCAGTGACATAGCCGCTTACTTCAATTGTACACTGCTGTGCAAACAGAAAATGGGAAGTGCCTGCAATCAGGCATAAACATAACAGGACAGTTTTCATGAACATAGGAACAGAGAATTTACGTGCTGAAAAAGGATATTGTCATGATTAAAATAATAACCATTGCTGCGATCTCACAACAGTTGTGTGGTTATTGTATAAACTGCATCTCACACAGGTTTTTATACAGCCCGTAGTGATTATTGATCAGTTCTTCATGTGTACCTTCTTCTACAATTGTTCCTTTATCTATAACGATGATTTTATCTGCCTGACGGATGGTAGACAGCCGATGGGCGATGACGATGGAGGTGCGGCCTACCATGAGTTTATTGAGGGCGTCCTGCACGAGTCTTTCTGATTCGGCATCGAGCGCGGAAGTAGCTTCGTCGAGGATCAGGATGCGGGGAGCTTTTAAAACGGCTCTGGCGATGGCTACGCGCTGGCGTTGTCCGCCGGAGAGTTGAACGCCGCGTTCGCCTACGATCGTCTGGAGGCCTTGTGGCAGTCGTTGAATAAATTCCCAGGCGTTGGCTTTTTTGGCGGCCGTGATGATTTCTTCTTCGGTGGCATTGGGTTTTCCATAAGCGATATTTTCACCGATGGTGCCGCCGAAGAGGAATACGTCTTGTGGTACGGTAGCGATCTGGGAGCGGAGTGCCGATAATGGGTACTGATGACTTTCTTCGTTGTCGAAGAGGATTTGGCCGCTGACAGGATCGTATATGCGTAACAGTAAGGATACGATAGTACTTTTGCCGGCGCCGCTGGGTCCTATCAGGGCTATTTTCTGATCGGCCCATGCATCAAAGGATATGTCGGAGAGTACGGGCACCTCTTCCCGGCCGGGGTAGCGGAAGAATACGTTTTTGAACCGGATATTACCCTGCAGGATATGTTCAGGGGCGATGCTGGTAACGGGTGACAGTGACTCTGCGGGTTCATCGAGAATGGCGAGCAGATTTTCTGTGGCGCCGAAACTTTTCTGCAGGGCTGTATATACGTCTGCCAGGCCGCCGATGGAACTGCCGATAAAAAGAGAGTACAATACAAATGAAAACAGATGACCGCTATCGAGGCCAATAACAGCTCCCCTCCAGATGACTGCTACCAGGGCGCCGAAGATACCCAGAATCACAAAAGAGGAGAGGGCTGCCCGGTATTTTCCATTCTGAATACCGATAGAAGCCGCAGCATCGGTTTTTTCACGGTAACGGTTCATTTCCATGAACTCGTTGGCAAAAGCTTTTACGCTGAAGATGCCTTGCAGTGTTTCTTCTACAATGGTGCCTGAAGCAGCTACCTGGTCCTGTACTTTTTTAGAGAAGTGCCGGATGAAGCGTCCGAATATGACTGCGATGATTACCATCACGGGTAGGATGGCCAGCATAAAAACGGTGAGCTGTGCAGAGGTCAGCATCAGAAAAGCGATGCCGCCGATAACGATGATCAGCTGCCGTATAAATTCTGCGAGGGTAGTAGTGAAGGTTTCCTGCAGCAGTGTGATATCTGCGGATATTCTGCTGTTGAGTTCTCCCACCCGCCGGTGGAGGAAAAAGTTCATCGGCAGTTGTATCAGATGATTGTATATAGTCTGTCGTAAGGAGGCCAGTGATTTCTCTGATACTTTTACAAAAAGTATTGTTCTGAAAAATGCGCTGGCTGATTGAATGATTAGGATTCCTATTAAATATATACCAATCAGGTGAATGGGCTCTGATCCGGGCTGCTGTTTGCCTGCATTGACGAGTCGTCCCAGCAGGTCGGGGAATAATAGTCCGGCCAGACTGGATATCAGCAGTAGCAGCATGCCTGCAGCGAAGGAGGTGCGGTAGGGCTTCATGTATTTAAACAAACGAAGTGCCTGCTTAGGATTGGCTGCAGTATTTTTATTGACCGCAGCAGTTGTTGAGGGAGTGGTCATTGATAAATATTGGAATGATACAAAAAGGGTTTAACACGGTTGTTGGCAATACGGTTTCTGCATGGCTTATGAAACAGAATGTATGGATGCATAAGATTTAGCAACGGGCGGAAAGTTAAAGATAAATCGCTTTACCGCAATGAAAAAAATCGTTTTTATCGTCAAAGCTTTGTAAGTGCGTGGTTTGTATTAAATGATTGTTAACGGCAGCCAGCGATTACGATGCAGTGTGGTATGTAGTCCTTCCTGTTTACTGTTGCTGATTTTATATTTCAGCTGATTTTACATAGCAGTCGGCATGCCTGTATTTTCGTTCTGGCTTCACCGTGACCTGATAATTTTTTTTGCTGAATAAAATATGTTTGCTAAATTCGAATCACTAATAAGGACGATAGAAGTGTTAATTATTGTATGTAACGATAAAAAAAGTAGTTAACGGACCCTCAAGTAATCAAATTCCTTAAATGTTTTCAATGACTAACGCAAAGGGTTGAGCACAGCCAATACTATCCGGAAAATTCTCTGAACAACCTATTTGGATCTATGTGTTAACTTTAAATAAGTCATTAAACAATAAGCTACTTTATTTTTTTCAAGTGATGTGAAGAATATGGATTCACAATAGCGACAGCTTTGTTCGCTCCTGAAAAATGGATGATCATTTTTTAGGAGTGATGAGTACATAGACTTAACGGATCGCCTATGTCTTTTTTATACAATGAGTATCCTTTAGAAAATACCCTAAATGAGCGTTCAGATAACTGGCTGGTATGTGGTATATACCAAGCCCCGACACGAAAAAAAAGTTGCCGGTTTTTTGTCAGCTTTAGACATTGTTAACTTTTTGCCGACAACCAGAATGCTTCGCGTGTGGAAGGATCGAAAAAAGTACATTGATTCGCCTTTGTTTCCGTCCTATCTTTTTATATATCTGGAGGATCTGGAAACTTACTATAAAGTACTCAGCCTGGAGGCCGTACTTTATTATGTCAGAACAGGAAAGGAGGTGGTCAAAGTAAAAGAAGATGTTATCCATAGTATCCGGTTGGTAACACAACAGGTAAGTGATATGGATATTGAGGTCTCGGACGATTACTTTCAACCCGGAAAACAACTGATGATCAAGGACGGGATTTTATGTGGTTTGATCTGTGAGGTGGTGGAAATAAAGGGACAACAGAAAATCCTGGTACGAGTCAATATGTTGCAGAAGAATATTCTGGTGGCGGTATCTAGTGAATATCTCGATTCAATTTCAGCATAGTTTAAGCTATCTTGCCATTGTAATGCTTAACCTTTGAATTGTTCGGTCATACATTGGAAAACCCTGGCGCATCCTAAACACAGCATGGAGCCTCCCTTCTGCCCGTGGTATTTATCAGCCTGTACTTTCCTGAAACAAAGAATTGCTTGCGGAAATTATTCCGTGAATGGCGGAAGATTTAGGCAAGCGGACTTTTATTGATTTGGTACCGGAGAACGCGTTCCGGAACAGGAATATTTTGTCTATAACTAAACGCTGTCATGCGTGGAAAATTTGATCCTATGGAGAAAATTAATCTTTTCTGTCTGCCATTTGCCGGTGGAAGCAAGTATTCTTACCGGTTGTATGAAGAGCATCTGCCTTCATTTTTAAATATTATTCCGCTTGAGTACCCAGGCAGAGGTACACGTATGGGGGAACCATTAAAAGAAGATGTTAACCAGCTCGTGAATGACCTTTACCTGCAGATAGCCGATAAACTTGACCGGTCTGCATATGCCATCTACGGCCATAGCATGGGTGGGCTGATGTCCTACCTGCTCACCCGGAAGATCCTGGAAAAAAGAAGAACACCTCCGTTACATCTCTTTATCACCGGCACTTCCGGCCCGGGCGCGCTGTCGCGCACAGAGAAAAAAAGACATCTGCTCGATAAAAGATCATTCATCGAAGAAATCAGAAACCTGAATGGAAGCCCTGATGAAATTCTTCAGAATGATGAATTACTGGATTTTATAGAACCGATTCTGAGAGCGGATTTTAAAGTCTCTGAAAACTATGCCCATAGTTCCATTTCCCCTTTAAATATACCCATCACCGTTATTACCGGCACCAGGGAAGAGATGAAACCTGAAGATATCCAGCTCTGGCAGCAGGAAACCCTTGTTCCAGTGGACTTCAGACGGATGCCTGGTCATCACTTTTTCATCTTTAAATATCCGTACGAAATAGTCGGAATCATCGCCAAGAAATTACTTGTTCATCACAAATCATATCAATTATGAGCGAAACAAAAGTATACCTCAAGCCTAACGTAGTACTGGAGCCGCTGTATGACCGGTGGTATGCCTGGAGCCATCTGATATCGCCTGCCACTGCAGCGATGAATACCATTGCACGCCACCTGACTATCATGGATTCTTATCTGGATGATCCTGCTATTCATGCTGAAGCAGTGTTAAACCCGAAGATGAAAGGAGGCCCCTTCATGGACTTCAATGGCGGTAGGGTAGACGAGGTAAAAGCCCTGAAAGAAGATATTTTGAAACGTCAGAAAAGAGTCATCGAATTTGCCAATGCAGCGAAAGAACTGGACAAGATCCTGCTGGCAGAGTGTAAAGGTTTCGGACTGGAAAACGCTTATGGTCTTGTGCCGGACATCCTGAAAGGCTACGTGGAACTGTATTACGATCGCAATAACAACGCAGATTTCCGTTTCTTTGAATCGCTGCTGTACAGAAGCGAATTCTATAATAAAAGTGCCCAGAGCATCGCCTTGTGGATCACCGATAACGACCACCGTCCGTTCTGTTTGAGCACACCACGACTCAACGAACCAGATGTGTTGCATCTCGACATCCCCTTCGATCATCCTGGCATCGATGAAATAAGCCGCATGAAGAGAACAGGAAGACCACTGTCTGAAATCAAACAGATACTGGGCATCACACCTGAGCAGGAACCACTGTTTGAAACACTCTTCACAGAAACACCACCACCGGCGTATAAAAAATATACCGGCGACAAAATCCGCATGCGTTATTTCGGACATGCCTGCATCCTCGTGGAAACAAAAGATGTGAGCATCCTGGTAGACCCGTTGATCAGCTACTATGGCTATGAAACAGATATCGAACATTTCTCTGATGCCGACCTGCCGGATGTGATCGACTATGTACTGATCACCCACAACCACCAGGATCACATCCTGTTTGAAACATTACTGCCGCTGCGTCATAAAATCAAAAACCTGATCGTTCCGCGCACCAACAGTGGTAAACTGGAAGACCCGGACCTGAAACTGATGTTTGATAATATCGGATTTACCAATGTGGTAGCCGTGGATGAAATGCAAACCATCAAGTTTATAGATACTACTATCACCGGTCTGCCCTTTACCGGCGAACACAGTGATCTCAATATCCTCACCAAATCCTGTTACCTGGTAGAGATCAGCGGCTTTAAGCTGTTGTTCCTGGCCGATTCCAGGATTGTGGAATCTGCGCTGTACAAACATATCCATAGCGCAATTGGCGATGTGGATGTAATGTTCCTGGGTATGGAATGTGACGGTGCACCGCTCACCTGGCTGTATGGACCGCTGCTGACCAAAAAGATCTCCCGCGACCAGGACGGCAGCCGTAGGCTGGCCGGTTCTGACTGTGCCAAAGGCATGGCGCTGGTGGATATCTTCAACCCTAAAGAAGCCTACGTATATGCTATGGGTATGGAGCCCTGGCTCGAATTTATCAGCAGTATCAAGTATACCGATGAATCAAATCCTATCATACAGTCCAACAAACTGGTGAAAGAATGTGAGGCTAAAGGTATCATCGCCGAACGTCTGTATGGAGAAAAAGAACTGTTGTATGAAAGGAAGGAAGTGCTGATTGCTGAGTTGGAATAGTGCCGGCCTTTTTCTGATTGTTTGTTTACACTTGTTATTATTTCGCTGAAATAAATTCAGATAACCATTTCTTTTATACCTGCATCCACCCACCGGATGCAGGTATCCCCCAGTTTTTACTTCAAAATATAACTTATGCTACAACAGCTTGAAAACCTGTCTGCCTTTATAGGCAATACCCCCCTCATTTCTCTTCGGAACACAGATACTCCTTTATGGGCTAAACTTGAATACAACAATTTCTCCGGCAGTTCCAAAGACCGCGCGGGTTACAGCATTATCTACAATGGCATCAAATCCGGACGTATTAACCAGGATACTACCATTATCGCTTCCAGCTCCGGTAACCTGGCCATCGCCGTGGCTTCCATCTGTAAAATGCTGGACCTGAAATTTATTCCTGTCATTGATCCCAATATCAATGCGGCATACGAAAACCTGTTGAATCTTCTTGCTTACAAGGTGGTGAAAATTACGGAGCGTGACCACACCGGTGGTTATCTGCTTACCCGTATTGATACCGTCAACAAAATGCACGCAACCATCAACAACTCTTTTATCGCTGATCAGTACGGCGATCCCAACAACTATAAAGGATACTATGGTTTAACAAATGAGATCCTGGCCTGCCCTAAGCCCATTGACTACATATTCGTAGCCGTTAGCTCCAGTGGCGCTATTACAGGCATCTCCAAAAGTATCAAGGAAAAAAGACCGGAGATCAAGATTGTAGGTGTAGACGTAGAAGGCTCCGTGATTTTTAACGCACCACCGGTAAAACGATATATCTCCGGCATCGGCGCCAGCCAGGTTCCGCCTATTATTAAAAACGCCCTGATCGATGATGTGGTGATTCTCTCACAAACAGATATCATCAAAGGCTGTCTGGAATTGCTCAATGAGCAGGTGATCTTCGCAGGTGCTTCCTCCGGCGCTGTTTATCTGGCCGCTAAAAACTACTTCAGGGATATTTCCTATACAACCACTCCCAATTCACTGTTGATATTTCCTGACAAAGGCCATTCGTACCTTGATACTATTTACAACAAGGAATGGGCAACACAACTGGCTAACAAATTACAATCTGCATCTATCGCTTAATTAAAAATAAAAATATGCTCTATCTTAATGCTGATCATATTCGTGAAATAGGAATTGACTGGGAAAAACTGACAAACGTTATCAGTGATGCCACGGCTGCACTCCATCAGAATGATTTTTCACAACCGATAAAACCCTATCTGCGTTATGGTGATCCTAAAAACAGGATCATTGCCATGCCGGCCTATGTTGGCGGACAGGCGCCGCTGGCAGGTATCAAATGGATTGCCAGTTTCCCCGATAACATCTATCAGAAAAAGTTAAGAGCGCACTCTGTCACCATCCTGAATGAACATGACTCAGGAATACCGTTGTGTGTGATCAACACAGCTACTATCAGCGGCATCCGTACAGCCGCAGTTTCCGGCGTAATACTTAAAAAATATCTCTCCTCCAGGAATAAAGATCAACAATTTACCGTGGGTATTATCGGCTTTGGTCCTATCGGTAGAATGCATCTGAAAATGGTCACTGCGATTCTGGGCGATCGTGCAAACAGGATTTTATTGTATGATATCAACGGGGTTGATCTGACTGAAGTAGATCCTGCACTGAAAAGCAAGATAGTAGTGGCCGAATCCTGGCAGGACTGTTATACCGTGGCTGATATCTTCATCACCTGTACGGTATCATCAGCTCCCTATGTAAACATCCCGCCTGTTAAATCTTCCCTGCAACTGAATGTTTCGTTGCGCGATTATAAAGTGGAGATGGTGAGCCACATGGACGTTATGGTGGTAGATGATTGGGATGAAGTATGCAGACAAAATACAGACATCGAAAATATGCACAAGATCATGGGGCTGGAGAAAGGCGATACGTTGTCTATCGCTGATGTTGTCTGTAAAGATGCTTTACAGGACAAGGGCGATAGCATCGTTATGTTTAATCCTATGGGAATGGCCGTGTATGATATTGCCGTTGGTGGCCATTATTATCAGGAAGCCCGCAAAAGAAATGTCGGCATGGTGATGCCGGACTGATCACCCAATTCTAACAGGAGCATTGTTAACCCCACCGATATCAATGGTCATACCCAATTGCCAGTGCATGAACCACGCATGTGCTGTACTAATTAAACAAGCATAATATAACACTATGTCACTGCAAATAGTTCCGCTGCACCCTTCGCAGCATGATATCTATATGGACCAGATGATCCACCCGGATAGCCCGCAGAATAACGATGGCGGCTATACTAAAATGACAGGTCTGCTTGACAGGGAGAAATTCAGGGAAGCAGCTCTTTCCGTTCCGGATGTATTTGATGCTTATAAGCTACGGTTTGATCTCAGTGGCCATGTAGACCATGCTTTTCTGGACGAGGGTTTCCGGGAACAGGATTTACCGGAACTGGACTTTAGTGGAAAAGACCCGAATGATGTGTTGGAATGGATGTCTGAACAATTCAAAATACCTATTCCCATCAATAAGGAGAAACCACCCTATCAGCATTACCTGATCAGGGTTTCGGATACCCTTCATTTTTACTTCTTTAAATGTCATCATCTGGTGTCTGATGGATATGGTATGTCTTCCACCTTCCGGTATATAGCTAAGAAATACAAAGCACTGGTCGCCGGCGCGGGGGTAACGTTTAACTATCCTTCATACGCAGAAGAAGCTGCCAGGGCCGCCGCAGCCTATAACAACGAGGAGTATCTGAAGGAAGGGGAGTACTGGAAAAATAAAATACCCGCCAAACCGGCGTCCTTATTACAAAAGAAACCCCAATACGCTGCTGTCCAGGATCAACGCAGTGAATCCCTGGCCCTCGAGCTGCCGCCAGATACCCAGCGGTTTCTGGAAGCACTGCAGGAAAAGACCAAATCCAACCTGCAACAGTTGACAATCGCCGCTTTTATCATCTACTTTTACAGGATCCATCGCCGGGATGAATTTCATTTCGGAATGCTGCTGCATAGACGGAGAAACAAACAACTGCGCGATGTTGCAGGGATGTTTACCGGTGTTATTCCCTTCAAAGGCACCTATGTACCGGGAACGAAACTGATAGACCTGATCCGGCAGATATCTACTTCGCAAAGGGAAGATTACCGCTATCAGAACTATTTGCTGGGGGACCTGATACGCAAACTGAAAGTGAATCCGGCAGAAGATTATCTGCTGGAGGTGATCGTTAATAATGCCACCATCAATTCCCAGCTGGACTTCGGTGAAGGCATAGATGCAATCACCTTCAGTATACCTCCGGGATTTGTGCCCTTCCCGTTGGAAGTGCTCTGGCTTGACTATGGCGTGCTGCAACCTATCCAGCTTAGGATAGACTATCAGGTGCAATATTTTAATGCTGCAGAAATTACGTTGTTACGGGAACGGCTGTTGCACATATTGCAACAGTTCCCTGATGCACTGGAATCTGATATTGATGATATCGATATTTTGCCGGACGCTGAAAAGAAACTGTTAGATAGCTTCAATAACAACTCCCACATCAATCCGCCGGAGCATACTTCCGTGATTACGCTGCTGGCCGAACAGGCAGAGCGTTCTCCCGATGCGATAGCAGTGATGTTTGAAGGCATGACGCTCACCTATCGTGCCCTGCACGAACGTACTAACCAGCTGGCGCATTATCTGCAACGCAGAGGCGTGAAGGCCAATAAGCTGGTACCTGTATGTATTGAGCGTTCGGTGAATATGCTGGTGGCCATCCTGGGCATCATGAAGGCCGGAGCTGCCTATGTACCGATAGACCCGGAATATCCTGAAGAAAGGATACGATACCTGCTGGAAGATACCGGTGCTTATGTTATGATCAGCAGCAGCTACGGCAAAAGAAATATCCCGCGTGACATGGCGGTAAGCGTGATCATGCTCGATAATATTCCGGATATTTTCAGCAACGAATCAGTTCAACCGGTCGCCAGTACGCCGGCCCCTGATGATCTGGCTTATATGATCTATACGTCCGGATCTACTGGCCGGCCCAAAGGGGTGATGGTGGAACATAAAGGCATGCTGAACCACCTCTTTGCCAAAATAAATGATCTCAATATTCATCAATATTCAATAGTAGCTTTTACTGCTCCCTATACTTTTGATATTTCCGTATGGCAGATGCTGTCCGCTATAGCTTGCGGCGGTACTACCATTATTTATCCCGACCATCTCATTTATAACCCTACGGCCTTTATCCGTACTGTAGACCGTCATATGGTCACTGTGCTGGAGCTGGTGCCTTCCTATCTGGCTGCGTTGTTGAAGGAAAACAACGGTGTTACCCTTAGCCATCTGGAATATTTACTGGTTACCGGTGAAGCGGTGAGTGCACATACCTTACAGCAATGGTTTGCACATCCGGCATTTTCGAGGATTCCGGTGGTTAACGCTTACGGCCCTACGGAAGCTTCTGATGATATCTGCCACCACTTTATGTATGAGGCGCCCGAACAGGTTAATGTACCCTTGGGTAAACCTATACAGAACATGCGGATTTATATCACAGGTCCTTCGCTGGAACTGATGCCGATGGGAACACCCGGAGAAATCTGTGTGGCAGGCATTGGTGTGTCCCGTGGTTACCTTAACCGCCCGGAGCTGACTGCAGAGAAATTTGTGATCAACCCTTTTGAAACAACATTTGAGGAAAGGATGTACCGCACCGGCGACCTCGGCAGATGGCTGCCCGACGGTACTATCGAATACCTCGGCCGCCTGGACGACCAGATCAAAATCCGCGGATACCGTATTGAACTGGGAGAAATTGAGCATGTACTGGTGAAATGCCCGGCGGTCAACGAAGCGGTGGTCATCAAAACAGAAGGCGACAACACACAGCTGGTGGGCTATGTGGTGCCATCCGGTGAATTTGACAGAGAGGTCATACTCAATTTCCTGCAGGGCAAACTGCCGGAATATATGGTGCCTGCTGTGCTGATACCACTGGAAAACATTCCGCTGACAGCCAACGGGAAAATCGACAAAAAAGCACTGCCCGCGCCGGATGGACGCTCTCTGCAACCACAGGAATATGTGGCCCCCCGCAATGCAACAGAAGAAAAAGTAGCAGCCATTTGTTGCTCTTTACTCGAAATACAACAGATAAGCATACACGATAAACTGCCGGAGCTGGGAATGCATTCCCTGCTGATGATGCGTCTGGCTACAGCGTTACAGTCGCAGTTTGGCCTCACCATCACAGTCAGGGAATTGTTTAACCTGGTAACAATTGCCACACTGGCTAAACATGTGGCTACACAACTCTCCGCCAGAAAAGAAAAGAGGATCGTGTTGTGATCCTCATCGTACAACTATCTATGAAAATTAATCCCGCATTTTTCAATTAAATCTTAGCACAATGCCAAGTTTAAACCCTAGTGATATTGTAGCCCTGTTGCAGCAGGCTAATGACAGTGGTGTCACTATATCTTTTGAAGATGATAATCTTTTACTGGATATTCAGGAAGACAGAGAGATAGATGAATCATTTCTGAAAAAATTAAAGCAACATAAATTCCACCTCATAGAATACCTGAAGCAGCAAGGTACGGAGCCGGTGTTTACAGACGAAATCACACCGGTTGCCAGCACCTACCATGGGCAGATTCCATTGTCGTTTAGTCAGGAACGTTTGTGGTTTATCGACCAGCTGCAGGGAAGCGTGCAATACCACATGCGCGGCGCTTTCAGGATCACCGGAAAACTGGATACCGCTTCCCTTGAACGCACCTTCCAGACCATTGTGAATCGTCATGAAGTATTGCGTACGGTGATATTGCAGGAAGATGGCAACCCCTATCAGCAGGTGCTGGAGCCAGACAGCTGGCATATGGGCCTTACAGATGATGACCGCTATAAGGAGGATACTGTACAGCTGCATGCTTATATTACCACCCTGTTCAACATTCCTTTTGACCTCGCACACGACCATACCTTCCGTGTACATCTGGTACGCCTGGCACCTGAAGAGCATATGCTGGTGGTGGTGATTCACCATATTGCCGCAGACGGCTGGTCTTTGTCGATACTGATTAATGAAATGGTGAAATGGTACCGGATATATGCCGGCCGCCTCGCAGATACGATAGAGCCTTTAGGTGTGCAATATGCTGATTACGCACTATGGCAGCGTAAATACCTCAGCGGCACGTTGCTGGATAAAAAACTGGCCTACTGGAAAAAGAAGCTGTCAGGCACCACCTTGCTGGAACTGCCTACAGATGGTGACCGGTCCCTGATAAAAAGTACCCGGGGTGCCATGATCACCTTTAACATCGGCGAAGAACTGACTACCCGGCTGAGAGCACTTTCACATCAGCAGGACGTGACCCTCTATATGACACTGCTGGCGGCTTTTAAAGTGCTGTTATACCGCTACAGCGGCGTGGAAGATGTTTGTGTGGGTGGTGCTGTCGCCGGAAGAATGCAGATTGATATCGAAAAGCTGATTGGCTTTTTTGTTAATACCGTGGCACTTAGAAGTGACCTCAGTGGCAACCCTACCTTTGTAACATTCCTGGACCAGGTAAAAAATACATTGCTCGATGCCTATGACCATCAGGAAGCTCCTTTTGAAAAGGTGGTGGAGATGATGGGAGGAGAGCGGGAAATCAGTAAGAACCCGCTGTTCCAGGTGATTTTTGTATTGCAGAACGCACCACATATACCGGATCTGAAGCTGGGAGAAGCCTCCATTGCCCGCGAACCGGTGAAACATATTACCAGCCTTTTTGACCAGTTCTGGTCACTCGAGGAAAACCCGGAAGGTATTAAAGTGGAACTGGAATATTGTGAAGACCTTTTCAGCGAAGGCACTATGCAACGGATGGTGGACCACTACCTGGAACTGTTGAAAGCCGTGGTGGCAGCACCGGCTTCGCATATCGGCACATTGAATATTTTAAGCGAAACTGAAAGACAGGCCCTGGTATATGGGTTCAATGATACTGCAGTCGCTTATCCGGCTGAGAAAACAATTACTGATTTATTTGAAGAGCAGGCACATAAGACGCCGGCCGCTATGGCCCTGTCTTTTGGCAGCCAGCAGTTAACCTACAGCGCACTGGAAGATCAGTCCAACAGGCTGGCGCAATATCTTAAAAGCCTGGGTGTTCGCCCGGGCATGTTTGTTCCGGTATGCCTCGATCGCTCTGCTGAGCTGATCGTCAGCATCCTCGCCATATTAAAAGCGGGCGGTGTATTTGTGCCGATAGATCCGGAATATCCGAAAGAGCGTATCAGCTTTATGCTGCAGGACACCGGTGGTAACCGCATCATTACCAGTACTACTTATAAGGCTTTACTGCTGGACATTGCACCGGATGCTGTATTACTTTGTACAGACAACATCGGGGAGGTACTCGGAAACATGCCGGCTATCCCGGTGGTAACTGATATCACACCCGCATCACCGGCTTATGTGATGTATACTTCCGGTTCTACCGGCAAACCCAAGGGTACACTGGTGATGCATCGTAATGTGGTAAGCCTGGCTACCGGTGGCAATTTTGTGCCATTAGGCCCGGGCGATGTGCTCTTGTCTACCGGATCTCCTTCTTTCGATGCTACCACCATCGAATACTGGGGTATGTTGCTCAATGGCGGTCATCTGGTATTATGTCCGCAGAATCATTTCCTGGACAATAATCTGTTGAAGGAAGAGATCCGTAACAGGCATATTACAAAAATGTGGTTTACTGCCAGTTGGTTCAATCAGCTGGTGGATGATGATATTCGTTTGTTTGAAGGACTTTCTGTAGTGATGGCAGGTGGCGAGAAACTGTCTGAAGAACATATCCGCCGTTTCCGCGCAGCATGGCCTGATATCACCGTTATTAACGGTTACGGACCTACGGAAAATACTACTTTCTCGCTCACTTACACTATCAAAGAACAGACTCCTGGCAGAAGCATTCCGATTGGTCGTCCGCTGGGCAACAGAACAGCCTATGTGCTGGACACATTCGGTAATCCCGCGCCTATCGGTGTGGCCGGAGAACTGTATGTGGGTGGCGCCGGCGTTTCAGCGGGTTACCTTCATCAGCCGGAGCTTACAGCTGAGAAGTTTGTAAAAGATACTTTCAGCAAACTGCCCGACGCCCGTTTATACCGTACCGGCGACCACGCCCGCTGGCTGCCCGACGGAAACGTGGAATACCTGGGTCGTATAGACGATCAGGTTAAAATACGCGGTTACCGTATTGAACCTGGTGAGATAGAAAAAGTGCTGAACAGCCTGGAGGAAGTGACCTCCGGCGCTGTAGTGGTAAAACACTTATCAGCAACCGAAAAGAGACTGGCGGGTTATTACGTGCCCAACCTCACGGCTATACGAAAAAAAGAATCCCTGTTATATCTGCAGCAGGTAGAGACCTGGAAAGAGCTGTACGAAACAGCCTATATAAAAGCCGATGAAATCCCCGATCTGGATGAAGAGTTTAACATCACCGGCTGGAATGACAGCTTCACCGGCGGCGCCATCGCACCCGAACTGATGGCCAGATGGCTGCAGGATATCACCACTGTGATATTGGGAGAGAAACCGAAAAGGGTGCTGGAAATAGGTAGTGGTACCGGGTTGATCTATTATCAGCTGGCCGGCCATATTGAGCGGTATATCGGTACCGACTTCTCCAGTGTGTCGATGGCCCAGATGCAACGGAGAATTGACAAAAAAGAACGCGTATATCCCGAAACAACGCTTAAATTATGCGCTGCACACGATGTAACACTGGAAGAGCATGAATCGGTTGATACCATCATTCTGAACTCCATCGTACAATATTTCCCGGGAGAACAATACATGACGGACGTATTGGCCAAATGTGTTTCCCTCCTGAAAGGCCAGGGCACTATCATCATCGGTGATGTCCGTGATCTGCGCCTGCTGCCTTCTTTCAAGCGCCGCCTGCAACTGGACAAGCTGCAGGATAAAACCGGTATCCGTGAATTTAACTGGCAGGTAGACCAGGAATTGCTGAAGGAAGAAGAACTTTGTTTTGCACCGGCTTACTTCTATGAACTCAGTTCCCGCTTCCCTGAAATCACCCATGTAGATATTCAGTGGAAACAGGGCGATTATGGCAATGAGCTGAGTCTGTATCGTTATACAGTAATCGTTCATGTAGGCAGGGAGAAAGAAGTGCTGCGCCCTGACTGGCAGTCCTGGGATACGCTGGATGATAAAGGCGATATCCTGATTGAACTGGCCAAAGGAACAGACATCATTGCACTCAGGGATGTGCCTAACCCACGCTTATGGAGAGAACGCTTGCAGGACCAGGCTATACGCAGCAGGGCCGCAGATAATGTAAAAGAACTGATGGCCGCCAGTGCAGCACCCGACCTGGAAACAGCCATGGTACAGGAAATTCTGACACTGGCCAGAGCCAAGGGGTATCATTATCGTTTGTTGCTCAACGAAGATCCGTTGAAGATAGATCTGGTGCTGGAACAGCATGCCTTTGATGGGGTGGTAGCACCGGTTGTTGCTCAACGTACCCATACAGCTGCTGCTAAAACCAGTATCCCTTTATTCCCTGATATCTGCGCATTGTTGCAACGGGATATCCGGGATGCTATGGCCAAGCTGCTGCCGGAATATATGATCCCCTCCGATTTTATCGCGCTGCAACAGTTGCCGCTGACAGCTAACGGAAAAACCGATCGCCGGTTTCTGAGTGTCAAGGACGATATGCAGCGTAAAAGCCGGATCAACTACCAGGCGCCGGTAACACCTGCAGAACAGCAGCTGGCCAAGATATGGCTGGACCTGCTCCGTGTGGATACCATCGGAGTACGGGACAACTTCTTCGAATCCGGAGGACACTCCCTGCTGGCCACCCGTGCGGTGTCTGCCATCCGCAAAGAGATGCAGGCAGAGCTGAACGTAAGAGACTTCTTCCTGTATCCCACCATCGCACAACTGGCTGCTTACCTTGATCAGCAGGACAGAAGCAGCTTGCTGCCACCAATAATGACCGGCCTTCGTCCTGCCCTCATTCCATTATCGTTTAGCCAGGAACGTTTGTGGTTCCTCGATGAACTGGAAGGGACGCTGGCTTACCATATGCCACTGGCACTGAGATTAAAAGGACAGCTCAACAAACAGGCACTGGCAGGCGCTTTACAGGAGCTGGTCAACAGACATGAGGTGTTAAGGACCGTGATCCGCGAGAAAAACGGTACCGCCTATCAGCAGGTGCTGGACAAAAACAACTGGCATCTGGAAGAATCCGTGTGGGACCTCCGTACAACGGACACGGCTACACTACATGCCCATGTGCTGTCTGTTATCAATACCCCATTCGATCTTTCTGCTGATCATATGCTGCGTGCTCACCTGATGGAGGGCGGACAGGATGAATATATTCTGGTGCTGGTGATGCACCATATTGCTTCTGATGGCTGGTCTGTGTCTATACTGGTGAAAGAGCTGGCAGCCTTCTACGAAGCTTTCCTGCAGGGTAGCCCGGCCTCGCTGCCGGAGTTGGAACTGCAGTACGCCGACTTTGCCGTATGGCAGCGCGACTGGCTCATACCCGAAGTGCTGGCATCCAGAACGATATACTGGAAAGAAAAATTAAGCGGCGTGGCACCACTCAATCTGCCCACAGACAGAACAAGACCTGTGGTACAGAGCAGAAAGGGTAGTCTGGCTTCCTTCAAAATCGATAACATTCTGAAGGAACAATTGAAACAGTTGAGCCAGCGCGAAGATGTGACGTTATTTATGACTTTATTGTCTGCTTTCAAGGTATTACTACATCGTTACAGTGGCCAGGATGATATCTGTGTAGGTACACCTGTGGCCGGAAGGATACAGCAGGAAGTAGAAGGGCTGATAGGCTTCTTTGTGAATACACTGGCTTTGCGCAGTGATCTGGGTAATAATCCAACTTTCACATCGCTGCTGCAACAGGTGAAGGAAACCACATTGGGCGCCTATGAGCATCAGGAAGTACCATTTGAAAAAGTGGTGGATGAAGTGGTTACCAGCAGAGACCTGAGCAGAAGTCCCTTGTTCCAGGTGGTCTTCGGCCTGCAGAATACTCCAGATGTACCTTCTATCAGTCTGGGTGATGTATCCTTGAAAGAAGAAATTATAGAACATACCACCGCTCAGTTTGACATGAGTTTTTCCGTACTGGAAACCCGCGTCGGACTGGATGTAAACGTAGAATACTGTGCTGACCTGTTTGATGGGCAAACAATAGACCGCTTGTGGGAACACTTCGAACAGCTGTTGCGTGGTATTGTGTTAACACCTGATCAGCACATCGGATTATTGCCGATGCTGGCCAAAGGAGAGCGGGAGCAGCTGCTGGAGTCATTCAATGCAGTGTCTGTAGAATATCCCAAAGATAAAACCATTGTAGACCTGCTGGTGGCCCAGGCACTTCGTACGCCCGATGCCGTAGCCGTATCTATCGACGATAAGACGCTGACCTATCGTGAGCTGCATGAGCGCTCCAATCAGCTGGGACATCATCTCAGAAGCAAGGGCGTACAGGAAGATACGCTGGTACCTATTTGTATTGAAAGATCGCTGGAGATGATCATCGGGATACTGGGCATCTTAAAGGCCGGTGGCGCCTATGTGCCAATAGACCCTGAGTATCCGGAAGATCGTATCAGTTTTATGCTGGAGGATACCGCCGCCAATGTGATCGTTACCAGTACTACTTGTAAAGAGAAGCTGAAAATCACTCGTAGGGGCGTTACCGTGATAGAAGTGGATAAAAAACTGCGCACAACAGCAGCGCATAAGAACACTGCGCCTGAAACAGCCCTGAAGCCATCCAACCTGGCTTATGTTATTTATACCTCCGGTTCTACCGGCAAACCCAAAGGGGTACTGATAGAACACCGGAATGTAGTGCGGCTGTTTGAAACAGATGCACCTTTGTATGATTTTAATGAGAAGGATGTATGGACGATGTTCCATTCCTTCTGCTTTGACTTCTCTGTTTGGGAAATGTACGGTGCCTTGTTCTATGGTGGCCGTGTAGTGATAGTGCCCAAAAAGGTTGCACAGGATGCCATCTCCTTCGGGGAGCTGTTGATAAAAGAAGGCGTAACGATACTTAACCAGACACCTTCTGCTTTTTACGTGCTGCAGGACTACCTGACAGGTGTTGCGAAAGAAGTGCCGGTGCGTTACGTGATCTTTGGTGGTGAGGCACTGAATCCGGGTAAAGTACAGCCATGGCTGCAACAGTATAGTAATTGCCGTCTGATCAACATGTATGGCATCACCGAAACCACGGTGCACGTAACCTATCAGCCGATAGGGCTACACCATGCAGAAAGTGGTAGTGTGATAGGCGTGCCGATTCCTACGCTGAGTCTTTATATCCTGGACCCTTATGGAGGGCTCACACCGGCCGGTGTAGCCGGAGAGCTGCACGTAGGCGGTGCCGGGTTGGCCAGAGGTTACCTTAACCGCGAAGAGCTGACTGCACAACGTTTTGTGGTGGACCCATTCAGCAGCGTGCCAGATGCCCGCATGTATAAAACCGGTGACCTGGGCCGCTGGCTGCCGGACGGTTCTATTGAATACCTGGGTCGTATTGACGATCAGGTGAAGATCCGTGGTTTCCGTATAGAGCTGGGAGAAATTGAAAGTGTGATGACCAGATGTGAGCTGGTAAGCCAGGCCGTAGTACTGGCCAAAGCCGACCCTAAAGGAAACAAAAGGCTGGTAGGATATGTAGTGCCCAATGGTACTTATGACAGAGCCGCCATCCTGGCCTATCTGAAAGATCAGCTACCAGACTATATGGTGCCGGCTATTCTGGTAGAGCTGGACAAACTGCCACTCACCAGCAATGGTAAAGTAGATAAAAAAGCATTGCCGGATACAGATGCCGGTACTACGCTGACCAATGAATACATTGCTCCGCAGAATGAGATAGAACGCGCACTGGCAGGCATCTGGAAAGATTTGCTGGGCGTAGAACGGGTAGGGATACACGATAATTTCTTTGAACTGGGCGGAGATTCTATTGTCACTATACAGGTGGTAAGCCGCGCCAGAAGAGCGGGGTATCAGTTGCATCCGCGTGATCTGTTTGCTCATCAGACCATCGGCGGACTGTCTGCTATGTTATCTGCTCAACAGCAGGCCGAGTCTGCCGGCGAGCAGGGTGTGCTCACCGGTAGCAGCGGACTGTTGCCCATTCAGCAATGGTATTTTGAATCCAATCCGCCTTCCATCTCACATTTTAACCAGGGTATTTTACTGGAGATAGATAAAACCATTACTTCTGACGCCGTTGCCAGGGCTGTAACCGGTTTGGTGCGTTATCATGATGCACTTCGTTTTGTATATCAGCAGGAAGCATCCGGATGGACACAACAATATGGTGTTCGGAAAGTAGAACTGGAAGTGGCAGATCTTCGCCCGTTGCTGATTTCCGCGCTGCCCAATACAATTATCAGCTACGCGGATACTGCGCATCGTAGCCTTGATATTACCAGGGGTAAGTTATTACACGCCACGCTGTTGCTGACACCTGCAGGAGAAGCGCATAACCGCTTACTGCTGGCTGTTCACCACCTGGCGGTAGATGGTGTTTCCTGGCGTATTCTGGCGGAAGACCTGGAACTGTTGCTGAAGAATGATACTGAAGAAGCAGAGAATGTGCTGGGAACCAAGGGAACTTCCATCCGTCAGTGGTACGAGGCGCTGGCAGGATATGGCAGCAAGGTGTTGTCGTCTGACCAGGTAGGTTACTGGGAACAGATGGTAGCCCGTTATCAGCCGCTGAACAAGCTGCGTAACAACGACCAGGTTATAACGATGCAGGATATACGTAAACAGGAAGTGAGATTAAGTGCTGCGCAAACAAGTGCATTGTTGCATGAAGCGCCACGGGCTTACCATACTGAAATCAATGATATCCTGTTGTGTGCGCTGGCGCAGGCTGTGAATACCTGGAATGGAGGCAGGGATGTTGTCATCGGGCTGGAAGGCCATGGTCGTGAGGATATTGCGCCAGGCATTGATACCAGCCATACGGTAGGATGGTTCACCAGCCTTTATCCTGTGTTGCTGGAAACCGTTGCTGCCAGTGGGGAAGGGGCGACACTTAAATCCGTAAAAGAACAGCTCCGCCGTGTTCCTGACAGGGGAATTGGTTTCGGGGTGTTAAAATATCTTCATAAAATTCCTTCCCTGCAAGGGCAGGACCCATGGGACATCGTCTTCAACTACCTCGGGCAATCAGACCGGGTGGTGAATGAAGATGGACATATCCGTAGAGCAGAAGAGCTGACGGGAGTGGCCATGGCACCTGATTATCCCGTGAAGGAAAAAATATCTGTCAACAGTATCATACAGCATGGAGAGCTGGTGCTGGAATGGGGATACAGTACACATCATTTTGAGGCTGCAGAAATAGCCGAACTGGCGGCCCTGTACCTCACTCAGCTGGAAGCGCTGATCAATCATTGTATTTCCAGACCGGTGTCTGTCTTTACACCTGCCGATTTCGGGCTGGGCAAGGCTATCACGGTGCCTGAGCTGGACGCCTTTATGGAAGCCTCTTTCAGAGGTGTTCCACGTCAGGCCCAGGTGGAAGGACTGTATCGCCTCAGCGGCTTACAGGAAGGTTTGCTGTTCCATGGTCTCTATGACAAACACAATACCGCTTATATAGAGCAGCTGGGATGTGATCTGATCAATCCGGATATCACCGCCCTGCAACAGAGCTGGGACCATCTGCTCCGGCGTTATAGTGTGCTGAGAAGTGGTTTTTATTATGATGATTTCAGTATTCCGCTGCAATGTGCTTATCTGGAGGCAACTATGCCGTTTACCGTGCTGGATTATCGCGGCATGGATGACGCGGCGCAACAACAGGCGTTGAAAGCCTTTGAGGCCGCAGATCAGGAACGGGGCATCGATTTCCGGGAAGTGCCTTTAATGCGGGTGGCGCTGATACTGTTGACAGAAAGCCGTTACCGGATGTTATGGACATTCCATCATATTCTGTTTGACGGCTGGTCATTGAGTGTGCTGCTGGAAGGCTTGCTGAATACTTATGAACTGCTGGTTACCGGCAAACAGACAGGCATATACGAAAAAGATCATTACAGCGATTTTATCCGTTATGTAGAAAAACAGGATAAAGCCAAGGCGGCTGCTTACTGGCAGACATATCTCAAAGATGTAAATGAAGGCACGCTGCTGCCGTTTATCCGTGCTGCAGCCGAACGTACCAAGGGTGCCGGCGTTTATAAAGCCATCGCTTTGCTGCTGGATAAGGATACCACAGCTGATGTTACTCGATATGCACAGCAACAACGGGTGACGGTTAATACCATCATGCAGGGCGTGTGGGCGTACCTGTTATCCCGCTATACCGGCCGTGATGAAGTAACCTATGGCGTTACAGTGTCTGGCCGTCCGGAAGACCTGCCAGGCGTAGAACAGCGTGTAGGGCTATACATTAATACATTACCCCTGCATACGGTAGTGAATGAAAACAACCGCATCGCTGGCTGGCTGCAGGAAATACAGGCTGGTCAACTGGAAAGCAGGGAATACCAGTACACAGGACTAGACGCTATCCAGCGCGGAGCCGGTATTTCAGGAGATCTGTTTGACAGTCTGCTGGTATTTGAAAACTATCCGGTAAGCAAAGCTGTCTCCTCTGATAAATGGCGCCTGCAGGTAGCAAACGTTTCTGTACATGAACAGACCAACTACCCACTGGATATCATTATCGAGGCGGCTGAAGAAATCAGCATCCGCTTCAACTATAACGCAGCGATATTGCCAACAGGCTATGCAGAAGCCATTGCAGGCCATTTTAAACAGGTATTACTGCAGCTGCTGACTCCCGGTCATAACATCATCAGTGATATCAACTGGCTGACAGCATCTGAAAATAAATTACTCGAAACATTCAACAATACTACAACGGCTTATCCGGCGGATAAAACGCTGGTTAGCCTCTTTGCAGAGCAGGCTGCCCGTACACCGGAAACGACAGCCGTTGTATTTGAAAATGAATCGCTGACCTATCGTGAGCTGGAAGAACGCTCTGCACAGCTAGCCGCTTATCTGCAGGCACAGGGCGTAGACCATGAAACATTAGTACCGGTATTCCTGGAACGCTCCAACTCCATGATGGTGGCTATCCTGGGTATTCTCAGGGCTGGTGGTGCTTATGTGCCGGTAGACCCTCATTATCCGGAAGAACGTATCCAGTATATGCTGGAAGATACCAGGGCCAGGATATTGGTGAGTGACAGTGCTTCGGCTGTATTACTGCCTGCCACAAAAATTGCGGTGGTGAAACTCGATGAGGAATGGGAAACTATCCGTACTTATACCGCTCCGTTGAAAACGGTTGTGAAACCTCATCAGCTGGCTTATGTGATCTATACTTCCGGCTCCACTGGTATGCCTAAAGGTGTGATGAATGAACATAAAGGCGTTGTAAACAGGCTGCAATGGGCACAGGATAACATCTGCCTGAACAGTGGAGATGCCGTTTTACAGAAAACAACTTTCTCTTTTGACGTATCTGTGTGGGAACTGTTCTGGCCATTGATTGCCGGCGCCAAGCTGGTATTTGCAAGGCCGGAAGGGCAGAAGGATACGGATTATCTGCTGGAAGCGATAGATCGTTATGGTATTACCACCATACACTTTGTTCCTTCTATGTTAAATGTCTTCCTGGAAAACATCACTACTGGCGCCTGCAGCTCCCTGCAACGGGTGCTGTGCAGTGGTGAAGCCTTAAAACCACAACAAGTGACAGGGATAAGGGAGAAGCTGCCGCATGTGGAGCTGTATAACCTGTACGGACCTACGGAAGCCGCCATAGAAGTAACCTGCTGGCATGCACCGCGTACAGCAGCAGTGGAAGTAGTGCCTATTGGCCTGCCGCTGGCTAACACACAACTGTATATACTGGATAAATCCGGCCATTTATTACCTCCGGGTGTTGCCGGTGAACTGCATATTGCAGGTATACAGGTGGCCAGAGGATATTGGAACAGAGCTGAACTAACAGCAGAAAAATTTGTGCCCGATCACTTCAGCAAACAGCCAGGTGCTACGATGTACCGCACCGGTGATCTCTGCCGCTGGCTGCCTGATGGTAATATTGAATACCTGGGCAGGATAGACGACCAGGTGAAGATCCGTGGTTTCCGTGTGGAACCCGGCGAAATAGAAAACGCCCTGCTGGACTTCGCCCTGGTAAGTGATGCCGCAGTGATAGTACGGGAAGATGCCAACGGACATAAGCGCCTGATCGCCTATGTAGTACCCAACGGCGCCTTTGACAAGGATAGTATCGTGTCTTTCCTGAAAGGCAGGCTGCCTGAGTACATGGTACCATCCTTTATCTCCCCGCTGGAAGCCATACCACTGACCGGCAGCGGAAAGGTAAACCGCAAGGCTTTGCCAGACCCTGATGCAGCTGCCCTGCTGTCTGATAATTTTGTAGCGCCACGCAATGAAACAGAACGTATCCTCGTGGATATATGGCAACAATTACTCAATCTTCCCCGTGTAGGCGTTTACGATAACTTCTTTGAATCAGGCGGAGACTCCATCATTTCCATACAGGTAGTCAGCCGTGCGAGACGCGCCGGTCTGGAGTTCCAGCCACGCGACCTCTTTACGCACCAGCATATCGCTGCACTGGCAACAGAAGTGTTGTCTCGGAAGAAAGATACCCTGACAGGTGAACAGGGCCTGCTGGCCGGAGCCAGCGGCATGTTGCCCATCCAACAATGGTATCTTGAAACAGCTGGTATCAATACACCTTATTTCAACCAGAGTGTCCTACTGACAATTAATAAAAAAGTAGATGCTACCGACTTGTCGGCTGCTATCAAACAACTGGTGGCTTACCACGATACGTTGCGGTTTAAGTACACGCATACCGGCACCGCATGGGAACAGGTTTACGGTACTTATGAAGGAATGCTGGCAGCGGAAGACCTGCAGGCCATTCCGGCAACACAGCTGGCAGACCGCATCCTTGAACTAAGTAACCACTATCAGGCCACACTTAGCATAGAAAGCGGTATCCTGGTTAGAGCTGTGTTAATACAAACACCGTCATCCGAAACGCATAACAGACTGCTGATGGTGGTGCATCACCTGGCCATCGACGGCGTTTCCTGGCGTATTCTGCTGGAAGACCTGGAACTGCTGCTGCAACAAGGCGCTGCTGCGCTTTCCATGCCTAAGGGTAGTTCCTATCGCCAGTGGCAACAAGCGCTCGCCAGGTATGGCGAAACGGCTCGCCTGCAAAAACAACAGTCCTACTGGGAGAAAATCAGGGAACATTATATCCCGCTGCGTACAGAAAAAGCAGCTCCGGAAAATATAACAATATCGGATATACGTACACTGGATGTACGACTGGGGCAGCCACAAACCCAACAACTGCTGCAACGTACGTCACATGCTTATCATACCGAAGTAAATGATGTGCTCCTCGCTGCATTAACACAGGTATTGTCTGCCTGGAACAGATCCACCAGTATGGTCATCGGACTGGAAGGCCATGGTCGTGAGGACATCACATCAGGAGTAGACACCAGCCGTACCGTAGGGTGGTTTACCAGCCTTTATCCGGTGTTCCTGCCTGCAACGGCAGCCGGACAGCCCGGCACCTTGTTGAAAACAGTGAAAGAACAGTTGCGTAAAGTGACTGACAAGGGGATCGGTTATGGTGTACTGAAATATATCAATAAAGTTGCGGCCCTACAGGGTAATGATCCATGGGATGTAGTGTTCAACTATCTCGGACAGTCAGATAATATCATGCAGTCCGGTAGTTACCTGGGCATCGCCCATGAACCTTCCGGATCATCCGCATCTCCGGAACTAAAAGTAAATGAGAAGATAGGAGTAGACTGTATGGTGCGAGGCGGTGAGCTGATCGTACAATGGAAATATAGCAGTCTGCACTACGATGCTGCCACTATCCAGCAACTGGCCACCGGGTATATCCAACAGCTGGAAACGCTCATCAGCCACTGTGTGGAGCAATCCGAAACTGTCGCTACACCGTCCGACTATGGTCTGGGGCAGAATATTAGCATAGAAGAGCTGGATCGTTTCCTGGACTCACCTTATCAGGGCATAGCCAGACGTAAACAGGTGGCTGGTATATACCCGCTGAGCGGATTACAGGCTGGTATGCTGTTCCATAGTTTGTATGACGGGGAAAGTGGAACCTACATCGAACAGTTTATATGTGATCTGGAAAATCTGCAACCACAGGCCTTTATTCATAGTTGGAACCGTTTGCTCGAACAATACAGCATTCTGCGCAGTGCATTCTATTATGATGAATTCAGCATACCGGTACAATGCGTATATCAGCAGGTGGAAATACCAGTGGCTATACTGGATTATACTCATCTCAATGCAGCAGAACAGGAAGCGGCTTTTGAGACTTTCAAGGCGGAAGACCTGCGTCAGGGATTTGATTTCCGTGAGGCTCCATTGATGCGGCTCTCACTGCTGCGCCTGCACGAAAATAACTACCGCCTCCTCTGGACCTCGCACCACATGTTGCTGGATGGATGGTCATTGCCCGTGCTGGTAGACAGTTTGCTCAATACCTACGAGTTGATAGTATCCGGCAAAGAGCTGCCGCCTGTAACGGTAGATCTCTTCGAAGACTATATCCGCTACACCGAAAAGCTGGATAAAGAACTAATGGCATCCTTCTGGAAAAAATACCTGGAAGGTGCTACTGAAGGAACGCTGATGCCATTTATTGATGCTGTTGCTACCAGAACCAAAGGCAGCGGAGTATACAAGGAAAAACGTATCGCGCTCGACGAAGCAGCTACCCGCCAGCTGGCGGCTTTTGCCCAACAACATCATATCACCACCAGTACGCTGATGGAGGGCGTGTGGGCGTACCTGTTATACCGGTATACCGGCCGCCAGGAAGTCACCTATGGTGTTACCGTGTCCGGAAGACCGGAAGATCTGCCAGGTGTTGAGCAAAGGGTAGGGCTTTATATTAATACTCTCCCGCTTCATACCAGAATAGAAGAAACTACGAATATCGTATCCTGGCTGCAGGAACTGCAGGCAGGCCAGCTGAAGAGCCGTGAGTTCCAGTATGCAGGCCTGAACGATGTGCAG
The DNA here is from genome assembly GCF_003308995.1 of Chitinophaga flava. NCBI lineage: Bacteria > Pseudomonadati > Bacteroidota > Chitinophagia > Chitinophagales > Chitinophagaceae > Chitinophaga > Chitinophaga flava. Next base: position 2,792,768 of record NZ_QFFJ01000002.1, read on the forward strand.
CAATGGGCTGGCATTACCGGTGATCTGTTCGACAGCTCCATCACTTTCCAGAACTATCCTGTCAACGAAGTACTGTCAGCAAAAGACTGGCAGCTACGGATCCACAATCTGGAAATACATCCGCATACGAACTATCCGCTGACGATCATTATTGGTATTGCTGCAGAAACAAGCCTGTTGTTCAGCTACAACAGTGGTATGTTGCAGGAATCATTTATTGAAATGATCGCGGCCCATTTCCGCCGTGTACTGGAACAGATTATCACACTGGGAACCGCTACAGTGGCTTCGCTGGAGATGATCACGCCGGCAGAGAAAAAGACGCTGCTGAATACCTTTACAGTGTCTTATCCAGATAGGGCTACGGTTACCACGCTGTTTGAAGCACAGGCCGATCGTGTACCGAAAGAGGTAGCCGTTGTATATGAGGCTGGAGCGCTTACTTACCAACAGCTGGAAGAACGCGCCAATCAGCTGGCCCGTTACCTGCTGGACCATGGAGTGCGTCCCGGGGATATGGTTCCACTGTACATAGAACGTTCACTGCATATGATGGTGGGCATGCTGGGCATCCTGAAGGCAGGTGCCGCCTATGTGCCCATAGACCAGGATTTCCCGGCAGAAAGGATCGCTTATATGTTAAAGGATACCGCTGCCAGTGTAGTAGTGAGCAGCAAAGCCTGTGCAAGTGCATTACCTCAGCATGATGCGTTGCATATCGTACAACTGGACAGCGAGCAGCTGAATCATCAGCGTATAGAACGTATACAGCTGCCGCATCATCCCGACCAGGTAGCTTATGTGATCTATACTTCCGGTAGTACCGGACAGCCTAAGGGCGTTATGGTCACTCATCGTAACCTGGTAGACTATACGTTTGGACTGAAGCAGGCAACACCACTGGAAGAATGCCGTTCTTTCGGTCTGTTGTCGAGCATCGCTACAGACCTTGGTAATACGGTGATCTTCGGTTCCTTGCTTACCGGCGGTGCGTTGCATCTGTTCTCTAAAGATGCTATCAATGACCCCGATATTATCCATCAATATCTGCGTAAACACCCGGTAGATTGTATCAAGATAGTACCTTCTCACTGGAAGGCACTCAGCTCCGGCGATCATCTGCTGCTGCCAGGTAAACTGCTCATCTTCGGTGGGGAGGCGCTGGATGCAGGTGTGATCGAAAGTATCCGTGCTACCGGCACCGGTTGTGTGGTGGTTAACCACTATGGTCCAACGGAAACGACTATAGGAAAACTACTGCATGTAGTAAAAGACGACTACGTATACAATAAAACCGTACCTATTGGCCGGCCATTCTCCAATACCAGCGTGTATGTGGTGAGCCCTGCCGGGAAACTATGTCCCACAGGGGTTCCGGGTGAACTGTGGATTGGAGGAACTGGTGTAGCCGAAGGATATCTCAATAATGAAACACTTACCCAGTCAAAATTTATTGCCGATCCATTCCAGCCGGATACTACGGAACGTTTGTACCGGACGGGGGACCTGGTGAAATACCTGCCGGACGGTAATATACTTTTCATGGGCCGTATCGATGATCAGGTGAAGATCAGAGGTTACAGGATAGAACCAGGAGAGATAGAAGCTGTATTGGCAGCCTGTGAGCTGATCAGCCAGGCAGCCGTGCTGGTAAAGGCAGATACCGCTGGCGACAAACGTCTGGTGGCTTATATCGTGTCGGAAGGTGAGCTGAACAAAGACGGTGTGATGGAATATATCAGGAAAGAATTGCCTGAATATATGCATCCCTCTTCCCTTGTAGTCCTGGACCACTTCCCGCTGCTGGCCAATGGTAAAACAGACCGTAAAGCATTGCCTGATCCTGAAGCTACTACTGTACAGACGGATAAATATGAAGCACCTGTAACACAAACTGAAATAAAGCTGACCGCTATCTGGGCAGCCTTGCTGGAAGTAGAGAACGTAGGGCTGCATGACGACTTCTTCGTCCTGGGCGGACACTCCCTGCTGGCGATCCGTCTGATATCGGCCATCCGCAAGGAACTAACAGCAGAGGTAGTGATCGGCGACGTGTTTGATTATCCCACTGTTAAAACACTGGCGGCACATCTGGACAAGAGCAATGTCCGGACAGCAGCACCGGCCATCCTCCACAAGGAAAGGCCTGCAAGGGTGCCGCTTTCGTTTAGCCAGGAACGTTTGTGGTTCATTGATCAGATGGAAGGCAGTGTGCACTATCACGTACCTACGGTGTTAAGGCTGAAAGGTACGCTGGACAAAGCAGCGTTGGCCAATGCACTGCAAACCATCGTGGCCCGCCACGAGATTTTACGGACAGTGATGGAACAGGAAGACGGACAAGCTTTCCAGCGTGTAAAAGAAGCATGGGACTGGAAGATGGATATCATCGACGGAACGCCCTGGAAACAGGATATCGTATCCCTGCACGCCGAAATAGACCGCCTGATCAGTCTGCCATTTGATCTGCAGAAAGATCATATGTTGCGTGTACATCTGATTGCGCTTTCAGAAGAAGAATATGTGCTGGTGGTTATCCTGCACCATATCGCTTCAGACGGCTGGTCTACCGTGATCCTGGTAGAAGAGCTGATAGAGCTGTATGCCGCTGCCCTGGAAGACCGCATACCACAGTTAAAACCCATGCAGATACAATACGCCGATTATGCCCTCTGGCAGCGTAACTATCTGTCTGGTGATATGTTGGAACAACAGTTGGCATACTGGAAAAATAAGCTGAGCGACGTAGCACCGTTACAGTTACCTACGGATTATATCCGCCCGGCTGTTCAAAGTACCCGCGGAGCCAGAAGCTGGTTCACACTCGACAAACAACTGACAGATCAGATACATACATTGTCCAGACAAGAAGGTGTGACGCTGTTTATGACTATGCTGGCTGCCTTTAAGGTATTACTGTCTCGCTACAGCGGACAGGATGATATTTGCGTAGGTACACCGGTGGCAGGCAGAACACAACAGGAAACGGAAGGTCTCATCGGCTTCTTTATCAATACCATCGCCCTGCGCGCTGATTTGAGCAACAACCCTGCATTCACCACTTTCCTGCAACAGATAAAGGAAACCACACTGGGAGCTTTTGCACATCAGGAAGTGCCCTTTGAGAAGATTGTGGATGCAGTAGTGAAAGACAGGGATGTAAGCCGTACACCGCTGTTCCAGTCGGTATTTGTATTGCAGAACGTACCACCGGTACCGGAACTGCGCCTGGGCAACATACAGTTTACACACGAAGAAATACCTTATACCAAAACCAAGGTAGACCTGAACTTCACCCTGGAAGAAACAGCCAGCGGTATGGTAGGTTGTGTGGAATACTGTGTGGACCTCTTTAAAGAAACTACCATCCAAAGGATGATACAGCATTTCGAACAACTGTTGCGTTCCATTATTGCAGCACCCGCTGTATCTGTAGGAACTATACCGATGTTGAATGCTGCGGAAGAAAAAGAACTGTTGTATGATTTTAACGACACGGCAACAGATTATCCAACAGGAAAAACAATTATCGATCAGCTGAAAGCCCAGGTAGCATTACAGCCAGAAGCCACCGCGCTGGTGTTTACTACGCATCAGTTGAGCTATAAAACACTGGATGAGCGTTCAGCACAACTGGCGCATCATCTCCGCAAAAAAGGTGTTAGCAATGGTGCACTGGTGCCCGTTTGCCTGGAACGTTCACTGGAAATGATCATCAGCATTTTAGCTATTCTGAAGGCGGGAGCGGCATATGTGCCAATAGATCCTGAATATCCTGCAGAGCGTATCAGTTATATGCTGGAAGACACCGGTGCAAAAGTGATGGTCAGCAGCAGTGCCTGCAGTGATAAGCTCTATGGTGCTCGTCCGGGTGCGAAGATTATAGTGGTAGACGATGAATGGGAAACTATACAGCGATACCCAGCCGTAGATCCTGAAAATCCGCCACAGCCGGATGATCTGGCCTATGTGATCTTTACTTCCGGTTCTACGGGCAAACCCAAAGGGGTGATGCTGGAACACTACGGTGTGGTGAACCTGGCGCTGAGCCAGCGGGATGCCCTGTGGCTGAAGCCTGGCATGAGATCCCTGCAGTTTGCTTCTTTCGGCTTTGATGCTTCCTGCTATGAAATCTTTAATACGCTGCTGAGTGGTGGTATACTGGTACTGCCTCGTAAGGAAGACCTGTTGTCTGCCGACAGTTTTGCAGAACTGGTCAATACCCAGCAGGTAGAACTGGTGACACTGCCTCCATCTTACCAGCATATTATCAAGGATGTGCTGGGGCCTGTGAAAACAATCGTATCTGCCGGGGAACCTCTCAACAGGGAAGACGCCAAATACCTGCAGGCAAAAGGTATTCGTGTAGTTAACGCCTACGGACCTACGGAAAACACAGTATGTACCACGCTTACAGACAAGCCTGTACTGGAAGACAATGTAGTGGTCATCGGTAAGCCTATTGCCAATGTAAGCGTATTCATACTGGACCGTTATATGGGACTGTGCCCTGTGGGTGTAGCCGGTGAAATGTGTATCGGCGGCCCTGGCCTTGCCCGCGGTTATCTCCACAGAGAAACACTCACCGCAGAGAAATTTATTCCTCATCCTTTCAGCTCAATCCCCGGAACCCGCCTGTATCGTACTGGTGACACTGCCAGATGGTTACCCGATGGAAACATTGAATACATCGGCCGTATCGATCATCAGGTGAAGATCCGTGGCTACAGGATAGAACTGGGTGAAATTGAAACCGTGCTGCTGGAATGCGGCCTGGTAAACGAAGCTGTAGTACTGGCCAGAGCAGATGGTGCAGACAATAAACGGCTGGTAGGTTATGTGGTACCACAGGGTACGTTTGACAAAGACGGTATCCTCGAATACCTGAAAGAAAAACTGCCGGAATACATGGTGCCAGCCCTGCTCATAGAAATGGACCAGCTGCCAGTGACGGCCAGCGGTAAAATAGACCGCCGTGCCCTGCCAGACCCGGATGAAATCATGAAGAAGGGAGAATTCATCGCTCCGCGCAATGAAATGGAAAGCGCGCTGGCCGACATCTGGCAGGAACTGCTGGAAGTGCCACGGGTAGGCATATACGACGACTTCTTTGAGCTGGGCGGTGATTCACTGCTGGCGGTAAGGGTAGTGTCTTATATGAAACGGAAGCTTTCCATCAGCATCCAGGTCAGCAAACTCTTTGAGTATAAAAACGTAGCAGCGTTGTCCGAATATGTACAGGCCCTTACATCGGCCACCACCGACGACAACGAAGCATACGATGTACACGAGCTGTAGGCTGCGATATCATCCAACATTTACAGGCTATTTTAATAATAACATATGATTGAGGTTAACTTCAATAAAGCAATAGCAGTAGTGACGAAGGCGAGAGAGAATGGCGTAGTGCTTTTTCTGGAAGATGGTAAAATTAAATTTAAGACACCCAAAAATACCGGCATCGCGCCGGAACTCCTGGAAGAGATAAAATTACACCGGGAGGAAATAAAAGCATTGTTGCACCAGGCAGGCGCCGGAGATGAAGAACAGATCATCGCCGGCGCTGCTGCCGCAGCTTCGGATATCCGTTTGTCGTATAGCCAGGAACGTTTGTGGTTCATCGACCAGCTGGAAGGCAGCGTGAAATACCATATACCGATAGTGCTGAAGTTGAAGGGAGATTTGCAGATAACAGCCCTCCGCGATGCACTGAGAACAATCGTCAACAGACATGAAGTGCTGCGCACCGTCTTCCGCGAAACCGGTGGTGTTGCCACTCAGCTGGTACTTGGCAAAGATGCCTGGGACCTGGATGTGCTGACTCCTGACTATTATAACGATCCGGCTGCACTACCTGTGGCTATACAAGCCATCATCGACAAACCATTTGACCTGTCAACAGATCATATGTTGCGGGCACATCTGATAGCTCCTGGTACTGATGAATATTTGCTGGTAGCGGTATTGCACCATATTGCCGCTGATGGATGGTCTACCGGTATCATCGTAGAAGAACTGGTTGAGCTGTATCATGCGCTGGTGAAGGGCGTGATACCTGAACTACCGGTAGTGCATACACAGTATGCCGACTATGCCTTGTGGCAACGGAAATATTTATCCGGTAAAACACTGGAGGCACAGCTGCAATACTGGAAGGATAAACTGTCCGGTACAGCGGTGCTGGAACTGCCTGCAGACTATCCCCGGCCTGCTTCGCAAAGTAATCGTGGTGCTATCGTTTCGTTTAGCCTTGACAGTGATATATCAGAAAAGGTAAAGGCCTTTTCGAAGCAGGAAGGTGTTACCGTCTTTATGACGCTGCTGGCCGCTTTTAAGGTGCTGTTGTACCGTTATACCGGGCAGGATGATATCTGTGTAGGTACGCCGGTGGCGGGAAGAACAAGGAAAGAGCTGGAAAACCTGATTGGTTTCTTCATCAATTCATTAGCACTGCGCAGTGATATGAGCGGGCAGCCTGCGTTTAACACCCTGCTGCAACAGATCAAACAAACTACCCTGGCAGCCTACGATCATCAGGAACTTCCTTTTGAGAAGATAGTAGAAGCGGTGGTAAAGGAAAGAGACCTGGCAAGAAACCCGTTGTTTCAGGTGATGTTTGCCCTGCAGAATATGCCGGCATCGCCGGAGCTGGAGCTGGACGGTGTTACCTTTTCCTTTGTCGGCACAGAACATACCACGGCCAAGTTTGATCTGACCTGTTCCATGGAAGAGAGTGAATCAGGTTTTACCGGAAGGATGGAATATTGCACCGATCTTTTTAATGAGCAGACCATCAACAGGATGATCGGACATTTCCGGCAGCTGCTGACAGCCATATTAGAGGCACCTGATACAATGATCAGTGTGTTGCCGTTGCTCACTGATGATGAGCGGCAGCAGGCTTTAACAGCATTCAATAATACTGCTGTTGATTATGCAGGCGATCAGTCTGTGCCGGCATTGTTTGCCGCACAGGCAGCACAAACACCGGATGCAGTAGCGGTGATGTTTGGAGAAACAGTATTGCATTACGGTGCATTACAGGAGCGTTCAAATCAGCTGGCCCATTATCTCCGCAGTAAAGGTGTACAGAAAGGCAGTCTGGTGCCGGTTTGTATGGAACGTTCACTGGAAATGATGATAGGCATCCTGGCGGTTCTGAAGGCCGGCGCTGCTTACATGCCTTTAGATCCGGCTTATCCGGCAGAAAGGCTCAACTTTATGCTGGAAGAAAGCAGGAGTAATCTGTTGCTGACCACTACAACATTCAATGAACGATTCACCAAAGAAAGGCCGGAAACGGAACTGATATTTTTAGACAAGCTGCCCGAACTGCTGGAAGCACAGCCGGTGGCGGATCTTGATAATCTGCCTTCACCGCAGGACCTGGCGTATGTGATGTATACTTCCGGTTCTACCGGTAAGCCCAAGGGTGTGCTGGTCACTCACCGGAATATCACGAGCCTGGTATTACAACCTAATTATGTTTCCCTGAAGAATACCGATAGAATCCTGTCTGCGGGCTCGCTGGCCTTTGATGCCACCACCTTTGAATACTGGGGTATGCTACTGAATGGTGGCGGTTTGGTATTAAGTGCGGAAAACAGTCTGCTGGATAGCGCTGTGTTTAAACAGGAACTGTATAGTAAGGAAGTAACGGCGCTGTTTATTACTACCAGCTGGTTCAATCAGCTGGTAGATACGGATGTTACTGTGTTTGCGCGGCTTTCCGCTATCCTTGTCGGAGGAGAGAAAATGTCTGAAAAACATGCGGAGCGGTTCCGGCAAGCTTATCCGAATATCAACATCAGTAACATCTACGGCCCTACGGAAAATACTACTTTCTCTTTAAGTTACCATATCAACAGTCAGGGGCTCACCGCCAGTACACCTATCGGAGTGCCGCTGAATAACCGTACCGCCTATGTGCTGGATGCTGCTCAGCAGCTGGTACCGGTAGGCGTGGCCGGAGAACTATATGTGGGTGGTGATGGGCTGTCACTTGGTTATCTCGACAGACCTGAACTCACTGCAGAAAAATTTGTCCCGAATCCTTTCAGTGAAGAGCCTGGCGCCAGGTTGTACCGTACCGGAGACCGGGCCCGCTGGCAGCCGGATGGCAATATCGTTTACCTGGGCCGTATGGATGATCAGGTGAAGATCCGTGGTTTCAGGATAGAACCCGGAGAGGTGGAGAGTGTGCTGCTGGCTTCTGAACTGGTGACGCAGGGCGTAGTAGTGGTAAGAACAGATGATAAAGGCGTTAAAAGACTGGCGGCATACGTCGTGGCTGCCGGCACCTTTGACCGTGAGGCTATTCTTGCTTATTTGAAAGAAAAATTACCGGAGTACATGGTGCCTTCTCTGTTGGTGCCGATGGAAAAACTACCGGTGACGGCTAATGGTAAAATTGATAAAAAGGCGCTGCCAGAGCCGGATATGACAGGTCTGTCCTCCTATACCTATGTGGCGCCGCAAAGCAAGGCAGGCCGTGATATGGCACAGATCTGGCAGGATCTGCTGGGCATAGAACGGGTAGGCATATACGATAATTTCTTTGAACTGGGTGGTGATTCCATCATTACCATACAGGTAGTGAGCAGGGCAAGAAGGGCCGGGTACAAACTGCATCCCCGTGATCTGTTTACGCATCAGACGATTGAACGCCTTGAAGTACTGATGGCCGAACAAAAGGAACAAGGGACCACTGGCGAACAAGGGCTGCTGACAGGTGATTGTGGCCTGTTACCGGTACAGCAATGGTTTTTTGACACCAATGCAGGAGCTGCGGGTCATTTTAATCAGAGTGCTTTGCTGGGAGTTGAAAAAGAGGTTACACCGGCACATCTTGCTGCGGCTATCAAAGCACTGGTACGTTATCATGATGCGCTGCGTTTTGTTTATCAGAAAGATGATCAGGGCTGGCATCAGACCTATGGTACTTATGAAGCCGGCCTGGAAATAAAGGATATGCGGGAAGTGGCTGCAGCAGACCTCGCAGAGCATATCGCTGCGTATAGCCGTGAGGTGCATCGCAGCCTCGATATCACAAAAGGTATCCTGATGAGGGCCGTTTTACTGCAAACAGCCGATACCGTAGTCGCCAACAGATTGCTGATAGTAGTACATCACCTGGCTGTAGACGGCGTATCCTGGCGCATCCTGGCGGAAGACCTGGAAGTGTTGCTCAAACAGGCCGTGGGCGAAGAAACCATCACCTTATCACTCGATAAAGGAAACTCCTATCGTCAATGGGTGGAAGCACTGACGGCCTATGCCGGACAACGCCGCCTCACCAGCCAGCTGCCTTACTGGGAAAAAACAGTAGCAGCAGGCCAGGAGCAACGTATACGCACCACCGGAAATTTTGATGGACCTGTTTCCATTGCGGACTTTAGCAGCCTGGAAACAAAACTGGACGCCACTTTCACACAGCAGCTGCTACAGGAGGCTCCCAGGGCTTATCATACCGAAATCAATGATATCTTATTAAGTGCGCTGGCATTGGCAGTTGCCAAATGGAACCAGGCAAGCCGCGTTTGTATAGGACTGGAAAGCCATGGCCGCCAGGATATCGGCAGCATGGACATGAGCCGTACCGTGGGATGGTTTACAAGCTTGTATCCGGTACTGCTGGAAACCGGCGGTAGCACTGCTCCTGGGGAGATCCTCAAATCTGTGAAAGAACAGCTGCGGTCCATACCGGATAAAGGTATCGGTTTCGGTGTGCTTAAACATCTGGCTAAAACTACCTCCCTGCAAGGGAAAGATCCCTGGGACATTGTGTTCAACTACCTGGGGCAATCAGATCATGTTGTGAAACAACAGGGCTTCTTAAGCCTGGTGAATGAATCATCCGGCGCCGGCGTGGGTGAGGAGTATGTGATGCAGGAGAAAATAGCCCTCAACAGTATTGTGAGGGATGGAGCGCTGGTGCTGGTCTGGACTTTCAGTACCAGACATTTTGATGAACAACAGATACAGGCTTTGGCCGCAGATTATATTGCACAGCTGCAAACACTGACAGCTCATTGTGCGACACTGGAGACACCGGTTTTCACCCCTTCGGATTATGGTCTGAATGGTATTGTCTCCAATAATGAATTAGATGCCTTTCTGGATGCTGTCCACACCGGCCCGTCCCGGCGTGACCAGATCTCCGGATTGTACCGCCTGAGTGCATTACAGGAAGGTATGCTGTTTCATAGTCTGTACGACAAAACTTCCGGTGCGTACATAGAACAGTTTGCATGCGACCTGTTGTCATTACAACCGGCTGCTTTCCGTACTGCATGGGAACAGCTGATCCGGCAACACAGCATCCTGCGTACAGCTTTCTTCAGTGATGAAGCAGCGATTCCGTTGCAGGGTATTTTCAAGGAGGTGTCGCTTCCGCTGGAGATACTGGACTACAGCCAGATGGACGAAACCCGTCAGCAACAGGCGATACGGGATTTTATGCTGGCCGATAGCCGCAAAGCATTTGATTTTAAGGTGGCGCCGCTCATGCGCATCGCCCTTATCCGTCTGAAAGACGATAACTACCGTTTGTTGTGGACTTTCCATCATATATTGTTTGATGGCTGGTCTGTTCCGATATTGGTAGAAGAACTGCTACGGGCCTATGAAGCAGCTGTAAAAGGCGAAGTAATGCCTGCTGCGCCGGAAGACCGCTACGAAGATTTTATCCGCTACCTCGATAAACAAGACCAGGAACAGGAAGCTTCCTATTGGAGCAACTATATGCAGGGCGTGGAAGAAGCCACCCTGCTGCCTTTCATCAAAGCAGGCGTTGATCGCACCAAAGAAACGGGCGATTACAAAGATCATCTGGTGAAACTAGACACAGCTGCTTCCGCTAAAATAGCTGCCTTCGCCCATCAGCATCATATTACCATCAATACCCTCATGCAGGGCGTGTGGGCGTGCCTGTTATATCACTATACCGGCCATGAAAATATCACTTATGGCGTAACGGTTTCCGGCCGTCCGGAAGACCTGCCGGGCATAGAACAACGGGTGGGCTTGTATATCAACACCATTCCGCTGCATGCAGCTATACAGGAAGATAAACCACTGGTACAGTGGCTGCAGGAGCTGCAGGCCAACCAGCTGCAAAGCCGGGAGTTTCAACACACCGGACTGGATGCTATCCAACGCTGGAGCGGCCTTGCTGGCGAGCTGTTCGACAGCCTGCTGGTATTTGAAAACTATCCGGTCAGCAAAGTGATTGAAGCCGAGTCATGGCAATTGCAGGTGGAGAATGTGGCAGTACAGGAAAAAACCAATTATCCATTAACAATCCTCATCGGCGCGGGCGCGGTGATCAATATCCGCTTCAGCTATAACAGTCACCTGCTGCCAGTGGTATACATGGAGGCGATAGCAGGTCATTTTGAAACCATCCTGCAGCAGATGCTGGAAAATGCGGCTGCTCCTTTGCCCGCACTGCAATGGCTGACACCATTGGAACAACAACAGCTACTAACCTTCAATAATACGGCCGTTACCTGGCCGGAATACAAAAACCTGGTAGAGCTTTTCTCTGCACAGGTCCGCAGAACACCCAATGCTATTGCTGTCGTTTTTGAAGACACCGCCTTGTCTTACCGCGAACTGGATGAATATACCAATCAGCTGGCCCATTATCTCAACAGTAAAGGCGTAAAACAGGAAACACTGGTACCGGTGTGCCTGGAACGCTCACTGGACATGATCGTGGCCATCTGGAGTATCCTGAAGGCAGGTGGGGCATATGTACCGGTAGATCCTGCCTATCCGCAGGAAAGGATTGCACATATGTTGTCTGATACCCATGCGGATATTATCCTGACAGATAAAACCGGCGTAAGTGCATTGCCTGCCGGCACTACAGGTATCATCCTGCTGGATGAAGAAAAAGAACAGATTCGTTCTTATGCGGTCACTCCGCCACAACAGGCTATAGATCCAAATCAGCTGGCTTATGTGATCTACACTTCCGGATCAACCGGCAAGCCTAAAGGCGTGATGAACGAACATGCTGGTGTAGTGAACCGTTTGTTATGGACACAACAGTATTTCTCCTTAACAAAGGAAGATGCTGTATTGCAAAAAACAACCTTCTGCTTCGACGTATCTGTATGGGAACTGTTATGGCCCCTGATAAGCGGCGCCAGACTGGTGATGGCGGTGCCCGACGGACAAAAGGATACAGACTATCTGAAGTCCGCTATTGACCGCTATGGTATCACTACCATACATTTTGTGCCCTCCATGTTGCACATCTTCCTGGAAAATGTTTCACAGGGTGAAGTGCCGGGCCTCAGGCGTGTATTGTGCAGTGGCGAAGCACTGAAGTCGCAACATGTGAGCAGCTTCAGGGAAAAAATTCCGCATGCAGGACTCTATAACCTCTACGGACCTACGGAGGCAGCCATCGACGTTACCTGTTGGGATGTGCCGGCTGATTTCCAGGAAACGGATATCGTATCCATCGGTAAGCCGGTGGCCAATACGCAGCTCTATATCCTGGACAGTACCGGTAACTCTTTGCCTGCAGGCGTTTTTGGCGAACTGCATATCGGTGGGGTACAGGTAGCAAGAGGATATTTAAACCGTGATACACTTACGCAGGAAAAATTTGTCAAAGATCCATTTAATCATATGCCGGGCGCCCGTCTGTACAAAACCGGCGACTGGTGCCGCTGGTTGCCCGATGGCAACATTGAATATGCAGGCAGGATAGATGATCAGGTGAAGATCAGAGGATATAGAATTGAGCTGGGAGAAATAGAAAGTGTATTGCTGGAGAGTGAGCTGGTACGCGAAGCCGTGGTGACAGCCAGAGATGCTGCCGACGGCAGCAAACGCCTGATCGGATATGTGGTGCCCACAGGAAACTTTGACCGTACCGCCATTATGGACGGATTAAAACGCCGCCTGCCGGATTATATGATACCTGCCTTGCTGATGGAGCTGTCCGCCTTACCGCTGACAGCCAGTGGTAAGGTCAACAGGAAGGCCTTGCCTAATCCTGATGCGGCCGCGCTGGCATCCAGTGAATATGTGGCACCGCGCAATGAAACAGAACAGTTATTGACAGGTATCTGGGAACATATACTGGATATTCCTCGTGTAGGCGTTAACGATAACTTTTTTGCACTGGGAGGAAACTCTCTCTTGTCGATGCGACTGGTAGCTGCTTTGCGTAAACAGCTGCAGATAGAGCTGCCGGTAAAATCAGTATTTACACATCCTTCCGTTGCGCTGCTGGCAGACTTTATCCTGCATCAGGAGCAGGAGGTCACCATATTACCAGCCATAGAAGCTGCGCCACGGCCGGAAAAAATTCCGCTTTCCTTTAGTCAGGAGCGCCTGTGGTTTATAGATCAACTGGAAGGAAGCGTACAATATCATATCCCGGTGGTATTAAGGCTGAAAGGCGCACTTAACAAAGTCGCGCTGACCGCAGCGCTGCAGGGTATTGTGAACCGCCACGAAATATTACGCACTGTCATAGAACAGGACGATGGTCAGGCATGGCAACGTATCCAGGATAAAGACAGCTGGCAGCTGCATATCACGGATGAACCGGTGTTTCGCGAAGACCCGCTGGCCTTGTCTTCTATGGTGCAGTCTTTGGTACATGCTCCTTTCGATCTTTCCCGTGATCATATGCTGCGTGCGCACCTGATCATGTTGTCCGAAGAAGAACATCTGCTGGTAACAGTGGTGCATCATATTGCGTCTGATGGCTGGTCTTCTGCAGTAATCGTAAAAGAACTCGTAGCACTTTATACAGCAGCTATCCGTAATGAAGCAGTCAGTCTGCCTTTGTTGCCGCTGCAGTACGCCGACTATGCCATCTGGCAACGGCGTTATCTGTCTGATGATGTGCTGGCTGTACAGCTGGAATACTGGAAAGAAAAGCTGCATAGTACGGAAGTATTGCAGCTGCCTACAGATCATGCGCGGCCTGCAGTGCAGAGTACCCGCGGCGCTGTAACCTGGTTCCGCCTCGATAAGGAGCTGACGGCGCAGTTACGGTCATTGTCCCGCCAACAGGATGTGACCCTCTTTATGACCCTGCTCGCTGCATTTAAAGTTTTGTTGTACCGCTACAGCGGACAGGAAGATGTATGTGTGGGAAGTCCCGTGGCCGGCAGAACCAGACAGGAAACAGAAGCACTGGTAGGTTTCTTTATCAATACACTGGCCCTGCGCAGCCATGTAAACGGTCAACAGCCCTTCAGTACACTGCTGCAGCAGATTAAAGAAACAACACTGGGTGCTTATCAGCATCAGGAGATACCTTTTGAAAAGATAGTCGAAGCCGTTATTAAAGAGCGTGACCTTAGCAGAAGTCCGTTGTTTCAGGTAATGTTTTTATTGCAGAACATGCCTGCTACACCGGCGCTGGAACTGGAAGGACTGCAGTTGTCAGCGGAACCATTGTCTTATGCCACCACACAATTTGACCTTAGCTTCACCATGGAAGATAGTGCCGACGGCCTTTCCGGAAGTATAGAGTATTGTGTGGACCTGTTTAGTCCTGACACGATAGACAGGATGGTACGGCATTTCGAACAACTGCTCCGTGGCATTGCGGAGGCTCCTGGCACCCTGATACAGGCTATACCGATGTTAGGTCGGGAAGAAGAAAAACAACTGCTTTTTACGTTTAATGATACCCGTAGTGAACAACCGGAACTGGCTGGCAAAACACTGATAAACCTGTTTACAGAACAGGCGATGCGTACGCCGGCAGCTACTGCGCTGGTGTTTGAAAATGCAGCCCTGACTTATCAGGAGCTGGAAGAACGTGCCGGCCAGCTGGCATGTCTGCTTGCGCATAAAGGCATCAGGGCTGGTTCTTTGGTCCCCTTGTGTGTAGATCGCTCGCTGGAGATGATGATAGCCATACTGGGCATCCTGAAGGCAGGCGGCGCTTATGTGCCACTGGACCCGCTTCACCCGGCCGAACGTATCAGCCGCATACTGGAAGACCTGGGTACAGGTAAACTGATTATTACGACCGGTACGCATCAGTATTTGTTTAACCAGCAGGACGATACAGAGCTGATATTACTCGATGAATGGAGGAATGAAAGACAGCTGCAGCATTTGCCGGATGTATTGCCGTCAGCCACGCCTTCCGATCCGGCTTATGTGATTTACACTTCCGGCTCTACCGGTAAGCCCAAAGGAGTGGTGATCAGCAACGAATCCATCGTGAATTTTATCAGTCATCGTAGCCGCGACTTTGGCATCGATCATGCAGACAGGGTATTACAGTTTTCCAACTATTGTTTCGATGCGGCCGTAGAACAGATGTTCCTGCCGCTGGTAAACGGAGCGGTGCTCGTAATGATCCCTGAAGCGCTAAGGCTGGACAGACAACAGTTTGAACAGCTGCTGGAGCAGGAAAAAGTTACCCATCTCGATACTACACCCGGCTTCCTTTCTTCCATTACACCCGGTAATTATGGCTCCCTGAGAAGGGTGGTCTCCGGTGGTGAGGCTTGCAGCCTGCACCTGGCCATGGAATGGGGCCGGCATGTGGACTTCTATAACGAATACGGACCTACGGAAACTACGGTAGTGGCTACTGCCTATCTGTTCCGTCCGCAGGATATCGGAAAACGGGATATGTTACCCATCGGTAAACCACTTACTAACGTAAACGTCTATATCCTGGATGTGGCCGGACAACCGATACCACTGGGTGTAGCCGGTGAACTGTATATTGGTGGGGTACAGGTAGCAAAAGGTTACCTCAATAATCCGGCACTGACAGCAGAGAAATTTGTAGCTGATCCCTTTGCCGGCCAGGGCGCCAGATTATACAGGACCGGAGATCTGGCATGCTGGCTGCCGGACGGTAACATCGGCTACCTGGGCCGTATAGACGACCAGGTGAAACTTCGCGGTTATCGTATAGAGCTGGGTGAAATTGAAAATGTGTTGTTGCAGCACCCCGATATACGCGAAGCGGTAGCACTGGTGAAAACAGATGCCGGTGGCAATAAACGCCTCATTGGCTATATCGCCGGAGAACAGCTGCCCGCCCGCGAAGAGGTGGCGGCCTTCCTGCGCGAACGTCTCCCGGAATATATGGTGCCCTCTCTGTTCATCATACTGGACACCATGCCGCTGACTCCTAACGGTAAAGTGGACAAAAAGGCACTGCCGGAGCCGGATAACACTGTCTTCGCCAGTGAAGCCTATGTAGCGCCGGCCAATGAAACAGAACAACAGCTCGCCGACATATGGCAAAGCCTTCTGGGGGTACAACAGGTAGGGATATACGATAATTTCTTTGAGCTGGGTGGTGATTCCATTATCACCATACAGGTGGTAAGCAGGGCAAGACGCGCAGGATACGACCTGCATCCTTCAGACCTGTTTAAACATCAGACCATAGCCGGTTTGTCTGCTTTGCTGATATCAAAACAACAGGGCGCCACCAGTCAGGGAGAACAGGGCCTGCTGACCGGCAACAGTGGTCTGCTGCCTATTCAGCAATGGTACTTCGATCATACTGCTAATACAACCGGTGAAACCCATTTTAACCAGGGCATCCTGCTGGAGGTAGACAAAGGCATTGATATACCTGTGCTGGAATGGGCCGTGTCAGAACTGCTGCGTTATCATGACGCCTTACGTTTTGTGTATAGTCAGGATGAAAATGGCTGGCAGCAAACCTATGGCATACACGAAGGTATCCTGGAAGTAGCAGATCTGCGTACAACAGCACAAAGCGCACTGGCAGAGAAGATTACCGCACTGGGTGATCACTACCAGCGTAGCCTCTACATAGAACAGGGGATTACTGTTCGTACTGTATTTATCCAGACGCCAGCCCAGGAAGAACGAAACAGGTTACTGATCGTGATACATCACCTGGCAGTAGATGGTGTTTCCTGGCGTATTCTGCTGGAAGACCTGGAACTGCTGCTGAAAAACGATTCCCGTAGAAAAGGCGCAGAACTGCTGGGGCCTAAAAGTTACTCCTATCGCCAGTGGTATAATACACTTGCAGACTACGGTCAGCGAAACCGCCTGCAGACGCAGCTGGGCTACTGGAAAGAGGCCGCTGAAAGTTATACGCCCCTGGTGACCGATAAACAGTTTGATGGTATTATCACGGTAACGGATACACTAAATCATGTAGTACGGCTCAATGCCGGGCAAACCAGACGACTGTTGCAGGAAGCTCCTAAAGCTTACCATACTGAGATTAATGATCTGCTGCTGTCTGCTCTGGCTGTTACTTTAGCCGAGTGGAATCAAACAGCCAAAGTGGTGGTAGGCCTGGAAGGCCATGGGCGCGAATCCATAGCGACCCATGCAGACACCAGCCGTACCGTAGGTTGGTTCACCAGCATGTATCCGTTAACGTTAGCCGTAAAACATAACAACATCAGTATCCTGTTAAAATCCGTGAAAGAGCAGTTGCGGAGCGTACCGGATAAGGGCCTGGGATATGGTGTATTAAAATATATTAACAAAGAAACCACTTTACAGGGAAGAGATCCATGGGATGTTGTATTTAACTACCTCGGTCAAACCGGCAACATCACTGCGCAGGAAGGCGTATTGCGGATAGCCGCAGAATCGCCAGGAAGCGCCATAGGAAAGGATTTTTCTGTAATAGAGAAGATATCCATTGATGGTATGGTGCAGGAGGATGAGCTGGTGCTTCGCTGGAAATATAGCAGCAAACACTTTAATGCGGCCGGTATCGAAAAAATGGCGGCGGCTTATATCACTCATCTGGAAGCCCTGATTGAACATTGTGTGGCACAATTAACTTCATTGCCTACTCCGTCTGATTTTGGTTTAGGTAAGGAAGTCAGTGTAGAGGAACTGGACCAGTTCCTGGATGCAGCGCCTGACGGTGTCCCCAGACGCGCACGTATAGATGGGCTGTACCGCCTTACCGGCCTGCAGGAAGCGATGTTGTTCCACGGACTGTACGACGAAAACTCAGGTGCTTATATGGAGCAGTTTGCCTGCGATCTGTTGCAACTGAATGAAGCCGCCTTTGTACAAAGCTGGAACCTGTTATTGCAACGGCATACCGCCTTGCGGAGCAGCTTCCATTATGATGAATTCAGTATCCCCGTACAATGTGTATACAAAGATGTACAGCTGCCGGTAACAGTGCTGGACTACCGCAACATGACAAAAGCGGAACAACAACAGGCGCTGCAGGCTTATGCAACTGCTGACCGCAACAATGGATTTGATTTCAGGGAAGCGCCTTTGATGCGCCTCGCACTGGTCCGGCTGGAGGAAAACCGCCACCGTATGTTATGGACTTCCCATCACATTCTTTTTGATGGCTGGTCATTGCCTTTGATACTGGAAGGTCTGTTGCGTATATACGAGTCCGTTGTCAAACAAACCGTTTTGCCAGCGGTAAAGGAAGACCGCTACGAAAACTATGTGCGGTATCTGGAACATCGCGATAGGGAAGAGGAAGAAACATTCTGGCGCAATTACCTGAAAGATGCTTCAGAAGCTACTTTGTTGCCTTTTATAGGCGCTACTGAAGAACGCAACAGTGGCACAGGTACCTACTACCAGGAGCATTTCGAGCTGGATACTTTGACTACCAGTGAGATCAACCGTTTTGCACAGCGTCATCGTATCACGCCCAATACACTGATGCAGGGCGTGTGGGCGTACCTGTTATATCGTTATACCGGTCGCAGGGATGTGGCCTACGGTACTACAGTGTCTGGCCGTCCGGAAGGTTTGCCGGGTGTGGAACAGGCGGTGGGTATGTATATCAATACCCTGCCGTTGTACGCGCAGATCGTACCGGGAAAACCTGTGGCAGAATGGTTACAGGAATTGCAGGCCTCTCAGCTGCAGTGCAGGGAATATCAATATACACCATTAGACGATATACAGCGCTGGACAGGCATTTCCGGCGACTGGTTTGACAGCCTGCTGGTATATGAAAACTATCCGGTGAGCAAAGTGCTGGAGACACAGGAATGGCCGGTGCAGATAGAGAATGTTGCGGTACATGAACAAACGAATCTGCCGCTGGAAATACTAGTGGCGGTATCTGACACCATTCGTGTTACGCTGCGGTATAATGCAGACCTCCTCGGAGAATCTTATGTACAAGCCATTGGCAGACATTTTGAACAGGTGTTGATACAGATGACGGGTAGTGATAATGCCACTTTACAACAACTGGAAATGTTGCCGGCAGCAGAATACCAATATCTGACCCAGGACCTGAATCATAAAAAAGCAGATTTCCCGCAGGGAAAAACCATTATAACATTGCTTAGGGAGATGGCTTTCCGGATGCCGGATGCTACTGCCATTATCTTTGAAGCCGAAGAACTCACCTACCGGACGCTGGAAGAAAAATCCAACCAGCTGGCTAATTACCTGCAAAACCTGGGCGTCAGAAAAGATATGCCTGTGCCGATATGTATTGACAGGTCTATGGAGATGCTGGTGGGTATACTCGGCATTATGAAGGCTGGCGGGGCTTATGTGCCCATAGATCCTGCTTATCCGGTGGAAAGGACCACATTCCTTTTACAGGATGTGAAGGCTGAAATCGTGGTAAGTAATGTACGCCTGAAACAAAAAATGGAATCAGCCGCCAGCGTTCAGGTGATAGTACTGGACGACCGGGAAGACGAATTGTATCTCCGCCCGCTGACACCTCCGGCTTTAGGACCATCACCGGGAGATCTGGCTTATATCATCTATACTTCCGGTTCTACCGGAACTCCTAAAGGCGTGCTGATCGAACACCGGGGTATGTTAAACCACCTGTATGCAAAGATCCACGACCTGCATGTGAGCCACCGTTCTGTCATTGCATATACGGCTTCGTATACCTTCGATATTTCGGTATGGCAGATGTTTTCCGCATTGCTTTGCGGAGGAACAACTATTGTGTATCCGGACGAAGTAATACTGAATCCTGAAAACCTGATCCGTTCTGTAGAACGGCAGCAGGTCACTATTCTGGAGCTGGTACCTTCTTATCTGGCAGCGGTGCTGCAGGAAGATATACCCGCTCAGCTGGAACAGTTGGAATTCTTAATGGTAACTGGTGAAGCAGTCACTCAGCAGGTGCTGGCCCAATGGTTTACACATCCGCATTATTCCCGTATACCTGTGGTAAACGCCTATGGCCCTACAGAAGCTTCGGATGATATCTGTCATTACTTTATGTATGAAACGCCGACACAGTCCAATATCCCGCTGGGATATCCTGTGCAGAACCTCAATATATATGTTACCAGTGAAGACATGCAATTGTGTCCTGTGGGAGTACCCGGAGAAATCTGTGTTTCCGGGGTAGGCGTAGGCAGGGGCTACCTCAACCGGCCAGAGCTAACAGCAGAGAAGTTTATCAACGATCCGTTTATAACGGGTATGACTGTACGTATGTACCGCACCGGAGACCTGGGCCGCTGGCTGCCGGATGGAAGCCTGGAATACCTGGGCCGCATCGATGACCAGGTGAAGGTACGCGGCTACCGCGTGGAACTGGGCGAAATAGAACATGCCCTGCAACAGCACGAACAGATACAACAGGCGGTAGTAGTGGCCAGACCCGACAGGAGAGGGCATAAACAACTGGTGGGTTATGTAGTGACTGCAGCCGATTTCGACAGAGACAGCGTGCAGGCTTTGCTCAAAAGCCGGTTGCCCGAATATATGG
The DNA here is from genome assembly GCF_003308995.1 of Chitinophaga flava. Classification (NCBI taxonomy): domain Bacteria; kingdom Pseudomonadati; phylum Bacteroidota; class Chitinophagia; order Chitinophagales; family Chitinophagaceae; genus Chitinophaga; species Chitinophaga flava. The sequence goes on from NZ_QFFJ01000002.1 coordinate 2,813,460, forward strand.
TGCCTTCACTGTTGATTACCCTGGATAAACTACCGCTGACAGCCAATGGAAAAGTAGACCGCAAAGCATTGCCTTCACCGGAAGATATACAGGAATTGTCTTCACAAACGTATATCCCTCCCCGTAATGAAACAGAAGCATTGCTGGTGGAAGTATGGCAGGATCTGCTGGGATTGGAAAAGATAGGCGTGCAGGATAACTTCTTTGAGCTGGGAGGACACTCGCTGCAGGTAATACGCCTGCTGTCAACGGTCCGTAAAAAATTCCAGGTGGAAGTGGCCGTCAGGACTTTCTTCCAGCTGGCTACCATAGAGCAGTTGGCCCGCTACGTGAAAGTTAACCAGGAAGATACCACTGATGACGATGAGGATCTTGAAACGATTACACTGTAAAATGTCCGTTGACCCTTTATATCTCTTACTTAAATCAAATAGCCGTATATGTCGGATTTTAATTTAATTGATATCGTTGACTTGCTGGGAAAGGCCCAGGATTCCGGAGTAAAAATATCCTATGATGAAAACGACCTCGTTGTAAAAGTTAACAAGGATAAAAAAGTCGATAGCAATCTGCTGAAAGTGCTGAAGGATAACAAACATCACCTGATCACTTATTTCAGGCAATATCATCAGCGTACAGCTGCTGCAACAGATGTGGCCATCGTGGCGGATTCCGGAAGAACAGCCGGAACGCCTATACCGCTTTCCTTCAGTCAGGAACGGTTATGGATTATTGATCAACTGGAAGGCAGCGTGCAATACCACCTGCCGGCAGCTCTGCGGTTGGAAGGTGCCTTGGACCGCAAGGCGCTGGAAATGGCGCTGAGAGAGATTGTGAACCGCCACGAAATTCTGAGAACAGTTATCCGTGTATCCGGAGATGAAGCCGGCAAGCCATGGCAATATGTTATGGCAAAAGATCAGTGGCAGCTGTCAGTGGTCGATGGAACCGCATATGCCAATGATAATGCCGTATTAAAGGAAACAATCAATCACTACGTTTCCATTCCGTTTGATCTCGCTAAAGATCATCTGTTACGCGCGCAGCTGATCATCCTGAAAGAAGAAGTACATATACTGGTATTAACACTACATCATATCGTGTCAGACGGCTGGTCAACCGGCATACTGGTCAGCGAATTACAGGAATTGTATGATGCTTACGTATCCAACAGGACTCACCAGCTGCAACCACTGGAAATTCAATATGCTGATTATGCTATCTGGCAACGCAAACACCTGAGTGGTGCATTGTTACAGCAACAGCTTGACTACTGGAAAAAACAGCTGTCAGGTGTAGCGCCGATGGAACTGCCACTGGATTATGTAAGGCCTGCGGTACAGAGCACAAGAGGTGCCACGCTTCATTTTACAATAGATGGTCAGTTGTCTGACCAGTTAAAGCAGCTGTCGCGGCAGGAGGATGTGACGCTGTTTATGACGCTGCTTGCGGCTTTTAAGGTGTTGTTATACCGTTATAGCGGACAGGAAGATATCTGCATAGGCAGTCCGATCTCCGGCAGAACAAGGGCTGAAATGGAAGGACTGATCGGTCTTTTTGTCAATACCCTGGCCCTGCGCAGCGACCTGAGTAATCATCCTACTTTTATATCATTACTCGGGCAGATAAAAAATACCACTTTAAGTGCTTATGATCATCAGCAGATACCACTGGAAAAAATAGTGGAATCGGTGGTCAAGGGACGTGATCCGGGCAGAAACCCATTATTCCAGGTGGCATTTGCATTGCAGAATACACCGCCGGCCAAAGATGGAAGCGTCGGAAGTCTGTCATTGTCTGAAGAAAAAATCACCAATGACAGTGCAAAGTTCGACCTGTCGCTGGTGATGGAGGAAACCGCTGATGGCCTGAGAGGAAGTCTTGAATACTGTACAGATCTTTTTGAAGAACAGACGATCCACAGAATGATCGGGCATTTCAGGCAGCTGTTGATCGCCATATTACAGGCGCCGGATACCATGATCAGTGTGCTGCCGTTGCTCACTGATGAAGAGCGGCAGCAGGCTTTGGCGAACTTTAACAATACCGCTGTAGCTTACGCAGATGATCAGTCTGTGCCTGCATTGTTTGCGGCACAGGTACAGCAAACGCCGGATGCGGTAGCAGTGATATTTGGAGAAGCGGTGCTGCATTACAAAGCTCTCCATGAACGTTCTAATCAGCTGGCCCATTATCTCGGCAGCAAAGGTGTGCAGAAAGGTAGTCTGGTACCGATTTGTATGGAACGTTCACTGGAAATGATGGTAGGTATCCTGGCTGTTCTGAAGGCTGGTGCGGCTTATATGCCTTTGGATCCGGCTTATCCGGCAGAAAGGATCAGCTTCATGCTGGAAGAAAGCAGGAGTAATCTATTGCTCACTACCACCGCATTCAACGAGCGGTTCACTACAGAAAGGCCGGAAACGGAACTGGTATTTTTAGACAAGATGCCCGAACTGCTGGAAGGCCAGCCGGTAGCGGCTCTTGATACCCTGCCTTCACCGCAGGATCTGGCATATGTGATGTATACGTCCGGCTCTACCGGCAAGCCCAAAGGCGTGCTGGTCACCCACCGGAATATCACCAGCCTGGTATTACAGCCTAATTATGTTTCTCTTAAAAATACAGATGCGATCTTGTCTGCAGGATCGCTGGCTTTTGATGCCACTACTTTTGAATACTGGGGCACGCTGCTGAATGGCGGCCGTTTGGTATTGAGTGCAGAAAACAGCCTGTTGGACAGTGCTGTGTTCAAGCAGGAACTATACAGCAAGGAAGTAACGGCGCTGTTTATTACCACCAGCTGGTTTAATCAGCTGGTAGATACTGATATTACTGTGTTTGCACGGCTTTCCGCCATACTTACGGGAGGAGAGAAGATGTCTGAAAAACATGTGGAGCGTTTCCGGCAAACCTATCCGGATATCAGCATCAGTAACATCTACGGCCCTACGGAAAACACTACTTTCTCTTTAAGTTATCATATCAACAGTCAGGGGCTTACCGCTAATACACCCATCGGTGTGCCGTTAAATAATCGTACAGCCTATGTACTGGATGCTGCTCAGCAGCTGGTGCCAGTAGGTGTGGCCGGAGAACTGTATGTGGGAGGTGATGGGCTGTCACTCGGTTACCTCGACCGGCCTGAACTGACCGCAGAGAAATTTATTCCTGATCCATTCAGTAAAGTGCCTGGAGCCAGATTGTATCGCACCGGAGACCGGGCACGCTGGCAGCCGGATGGTAATATCGTTTACCTGGGCCGTGTGGATGATCAGGTGAAGATCCGCGGCTACCGCATTGAACCTGGAGAAATTGAAAGTGTATTACTGTCTTATGAAGGAGTAAAGCAGACGATTGTATTGGTGAAGTCGGATGCGACTGGCCACAAACGGCTGGTAGCCTATGTTGCGGCTGATAACGATTTTGATAAAGATGCCGTACTGGCAGATCTTAAAAGCCGTTTGCCTGAATATATGGTGCCGGCTGTATTGACAGTGCTGGATCTGCTGCCGCTGACAGCCAATGGCAAGATCGATAAAAAAGCATTGCCCGAACCGGTGTTGCAGAGCGCTGCAACTGCTTATGTTGCGCCTCGTAATACGATGGAAGAAGTGCTGGCAGGTGTCTGGAAAGATCTGCTGGGCGTACAACAGGTAGGGATATACGATAATTTCTTCGAACTGGGTGGAGATTCCATTATCACGATACAGATAGTAAGCCGCCTCCGGCACGCGGGCTATGAGTTACAGCCCAGAGACTTGTTTGTACATCAGCATATTGCCGGACTGGCAGCACATATGATGGCGAAGCAGGCCAGTGCGGTAACCGGTGAACAGGGCGTACTGACCGGCGTCAGCGGACAACTGCCTATTCAACAATGGTATTTTAATGTTGAAGCGGAAGATATTTCCCATTTCAACCAAAGTGTGCTACTGGGCATCGATAAAAGCGTTACTGTGGCTACATTGGCACCGGTTATCAGAAAGCTGATGGCATACCATGATGCACTGCGTTTTATTTATCATCACGATGGAGGCCAGTGGGAACAGGAATATGGAACCTATGAAGGCAAACTGGATGTGGCAGACCTCCGCACGGTTCCACAGGAACAGCTGCCGGCAGCTATAACAGCCACCTGCAACGAGTTCCAGGCCAGCCTCGATATCACCAGTGGCATTCTGGTGCGCGCAGTACTGGTGCAGACACCTGATGGGGAAGCCGCCAACCGTTTATTTATGGCCATACATCACCTGGCTATCGATGCGGTGTCCTGGCGTATCCTGCTGGAAGATATGCAGCAGCTGCTGCAGGGACAGGAGTTGCCATCAAGGAAAAGCAGTTCCTACCGCCAGTGGCAACAAGCGCTGGTAACATACGGTGAATCCCGCCGTGGACAGGCACAGCTGCCTTACTGGGAAAAAGTGATGCAGAAAAAAGTGCCGCTGAAAACCGATCATATATTTGAAGGGGCTATAACGGCAGCGGATATGGGAAGTTATAGTGTCAACCTGACACCTGATCTGACCCTCCGTTTACTGAAGGAAGCACCAAAAGCTTACCATACAGAAATTAATGATATCCTGCTTTGCGCGCTGGCGTTGACACTGGCAGACTGGAACCATGCGTCTTCTGTCGTGATTGGCCTGGAAGGGCACGGCAGAGAAGACATTGCAGCAGGCATAGATACCAGCCGTACAGTAGGTTGGTTTACCAATCTGTTTCCGGTACTGCTGGAAGTGGAAACCGGCAGCCCTGCGGGTCATACGCTGAAATCCATTAAAGAACAGCTGCGGAAAATAACCGATAAAGGTATCGGTTTCGGGGTACTGAAATATCTCCAAAAAGTACCTGCCTTACAAGGAAATGATCCATGGGATATCGTTTTTAACTATCTCGGACAATCAGACAACCTGAAAGATGAAGCCGGATTGTTCAGTGGTGCATCGGAATCCTCTGGAGAAGATATCGCCGCCGGATACCCAATACCGGAGAAACTGAGCATCACCGGGCTTGTAAAAGAAGGAAAACTATTCCTGGATTGGAGCTATAGCCGCAAACATATTAACGAAGACAGTATAGCACAACTTGCAACCAGTTATGCATCGCATCTGGAACGGCTGATCGTACACTGCGCATCCCTGCCGGAACCTGTTTTTACGCCTGCAGATTATGGGCTGGGTGCCGTTATTTCCAACGAGGAACTGGACAGTTTCCTGGATGCTACCTGGAATGGTGCTCCCCGTCGTAATCAAATCAGCGGATTGTACCGCCTGAGCGGATTGCAGGAGGGGATGTTGTTTCACAGACTGTATGCAGAAGAAGGAGGTACCTATACGGAGCAAATGGTAGTGGAACTGGAAGACTTGCAGGTAGAAGCTTTTGTGAAAAGCTGGGACCTGTTGCTGCAGAAACACACTATTCTCCGCACAGCCTTTTATTACGATCAGTTTAGTATACCGGTGCAATGCGTATACAACAAAGTGACGTTGCCGGTGGAGATACTGGACTATTCGCATCTCATTAAAGAAGAACAGGACCACCTTTTTGAAGAATTTAAAGTGGCTGACCTGCGTCGTGGATTTGATTTTAATGAAGCACCCCTGATGCGTTTGACTTTGGTTCGTCTCAAAGACAATCACTTCAGGATGTTATGGACATCTCACCATATCCTGCTGGATGGCTGGTCTCTGCCTATATTGGTAGAAGGATTGCTGAGCAACTATGAAGCAGTGGTAACCGGCAGTCCGTTACCATCAGCAAAAGAAGACCGCTTCGAAGATTATATCCGTTATCTGGAACGCCTTGGTGATGAACAGCCGGAACAATACTGGAAGCAGTATCTGAGTGGACTGGAAGAAGCTACGCTGCTGCCATTTATCGGCGCTACTACAGCCCGTACCAAAGGGGTGGGTGCCTACAGCAGCAAAAAACTGTTGCTGGACACTACAACTACGCAACAGTTGTCATACTACGCACAAAAAAATCATATTACAGTCAATACGCTTATGCAGGGCGTGTGGGCGTACCTGTTATATTCCTATACAGGCCGCCGCAATGTGGCCTATGGTGTTACGGTATCAGGCCGTCCTGAGAACCTGGCCGGTGTAGAAAGGGGAGTGGGGTTATATATCAATACCCTGCCACTGCATGCAGAAATAGCAGAAAACAGCACGGTAGCAGCCTGGTTGCAGGAATTACAGGAAAGCCAGCAGCAAAGCAGGGAATATCAATATAACAGCCTGCTTCAGGTGCAACAGTGGGCAGGATTAGGCGGAGATTTGTTTGATACCTCCATTACGTTCCAGAATTATCCTGTCAATGAAGTGGTGAATGCCCAGAACTGGAAACTGAAAGTAAGCCATGTGGAATCACATCCACATACCAACTATCCGCTGACTATTATCATCAGTATCGCGGCGGAAACAAGCCTGTTGTTTGCTTACAATACCGCCCTGCTGGATGATCGTTATCTGGATGCCATGGCTGGGCATTTTAAACAGGTATTGCATCAGATCGCAGTGGAAGAAACGATCACGCTGAAAGACATTGATCTGTTGACCTCAGCGGAAAAACAGTCGTTGTTGAATACTGCCAGCGTCGATTATCCCGCACATACTACGATTACGGATCTTTTTGAGCAGCAGGCAGACCGTGTACCTGAACTGGTGGCGGTAAGATGCGACACGGCTGTGCTGACCTATGAGGAGCTGGATGCCCGGGCTTCCCGCCTGGCGCATTATCTGCACAGCAAAGGCGTTACCACTGGTACGCTGGTGCCTTTATGCATAGAACGTTCTACAGACATGCTGGTGGGCCTGTTGGGTATTCTGAAGGCCGGCGGCGCTTATGTGCCGGTGGACCCTGATTTTCCGGAAGAAAGAATCAGTTATATGATAGCAGACACCCGGGCCAGTGTGATAGTGAGTAGTGCGGCTTGTACCGGCAAATTGCCGCTGAACGTACAAAAACAAGTGATCGCACTGGATGCAGATAATAAGGCTATAGAAGCCATGCCTGCTACCAGGTTGCCACGGCACTATGTGCCTGGACAACCCGTATATGTCATCTATACTTCCGGTAGTACCGGCAATCCGAAAGGCGTGATGGTCACCCATCAGAACCTGATGGACTATGTATATGGCTTAAAAAATACGTTGCCGCTGGCAGACTGTCATTCGTTTGGATTGTTGTCCAGCATTGCCACAGACCTTGGTAACACGGTTATTTTCGGCGCGCTGGCCACCGGCGGAGCATTACATGTCTTTACAAAAGATGCTATCAACGATGCTGAACTGATCAGTAACTACTTTAAAGCACACCCGATAGACTGTATCAAAATTGTGCCTTCCCACTGGAAAGCCTTATCACTGCCGGGTAATTTACTGTTGCCCCGTGAGTTGCTGGTGTTTGGGGGAGAAGCATTGGATACTGGTGTCATAGAAATGATCCGTACCTCCGGAAGCAGCTGCACAGTGGTCAATCACTACGGACCAACGGAAACGACTATTGGAAAACTCATGCACATCGTACAGCCAGGTGCTGTTTACGAACAACAGATACCTATTGGAAAACCATTCTCCAATACACGCATTTACGTCGTGTCTGCCTCCGGTAAGTTATGTCCAGCCGGTGTTCCGGGTGAATTGTATATTGGCGGTGATGGCGTAGCAGCGGGTTACCTGAATCAGGAAACACTGACCAGCACTCGCTTTGTAACTGATCCATTCCGGCCGGAATCCGCTACGTTGCTGTATCGTACCGGTGACCTGGTAAAATACCTGCCCGATGGCAATATCCTGTTCCTGGGACGTGCCGATGATCAGGTGAAGATTCGCGGTTATCGCGTGGAGCTGGGTGAAATAGAAAATGTATTGGTGAGAAGTGGTCTTATCTCCCAGGCAGTGGTGCTGGCAAGGCCAGACCGCAATGGTGAAAAACGCCTGCTGGCCTATGTGCTGTCTGCCGGTGTATTTGACAAGGATGCTATGCTGGCATATGTCAAAAAAGAACTGCCGGACCATATGCATCCTGCTGTATGGTCTGTCGTAGAGGCGTTCCCGTTAATGGCCAACGGAAAGGTAGACAGGAAAGCATTACCAGACCCTGAAGATAGCCAGGACACACAACAGGGCTACGTAGCACCGGTAACAGCCACAGAAAAGAAACTGGCTGCTATCTGGTCGCTATTGCTGGAAGTAGAGCAGGTAGGTTTGTATGATGACTTCTTCGCACTGGGAGGACATTCCCTGCTGGCTATCCGCCTGATTTCCGCCATCCGTAAGGAGTTGGCGGCAGAAGTTTCTATTGGTGATGTATTTGATTATCCTACGATAGCAGCATTGGCTGCGCAGCTGATAAGCCGTACGCCGCAGGCCAGGGTACCAGCCCTTGTGCGCAGGGAAAAGCCAGCCCGTATTCCGTTGTCATTCAGCCAGGAAAGGTTGTGGTTTATAGACAGGATGGAAGGCAGCGTGCACTATCACGTACCATCTGTACTGCGTTTGAAAGGTGCACTGGACAAAGAGGCCCTGTCTGCAGCACTACAAACAATCGTTGATAGACATGAAGTGCTGCGCACGGTGATAGAACATGAAGATGAAAAAGCATGGCAGCGCGTACTCAGCGCCGACAGCTGGAAACTGCAGATTATTTCCAGTACGCCCATTGCAGCAAATGAAGCTGTTTTGCAGGAGTACATCAACAGCCTGATCAATACTCCATTTGATCTGCAACATGACTATATGCTGCGCGCACATCTGATTATCCTGTCTCAGGATGAATATGTGCTGGTGGTAAATCTGCACCATATTGCTTCCGATGCCTGGTCTACCAGCATCATCGTTCGCGAACTGGTGGAATTATATGCCGCCTATACGGAACATCGTACACCATCCCTGCCTGCACAGGAAATCCAGTACGCCGATTATGCGTTGTGGCAGAGAGAATATCTCTCTGGTGAAGTATTACAGGAAAAGCTGGGCTACTGGAAAAATAAGCTGTCAGGCACAGCTACCTTGCAGTTGCCTACAGACTATCCCAGACCTGCAGTACAAAGTACCAGAGGTGCCATGTATTCGTTTAGATTTGACCGTGAGTTGTCTGCAAGCCTGCAGTCTTTGTCACAGCAACAGGGTACTACCTTGTTTATGACGCTGCTGGCGGCCTTCAAGGTATTACTGTATCGTTACAGTGGTCAGGAAGATATCTGTATAGGTATCCCTATTGCAGGCAGAACAAGACAGGAAACAGAAGGACTGATAGGCTTCTTTATCAATACCCTTGCCCTTCGCAGTGATCTTTCCAATGATCCGGCCTTTACGACATTGCTGCAGCAGGTGAAACAGACTACCCTCGGCGCTTACGAACACCAGGAAGTACCTTTTGAAAAAGTAGTGGATGCAGTGGTAAAAGACAGGGATGTAAGCAGAACACCTTTGTTCCAGGTAATGTTTGTACTGCAGAACGCACCGGAAGGAGAGGCATTGAAACTGGGCCCTCTGGCGTTACAGCAGCAGGACATGACGCATACCACTTCCCGGTTCGATCTGAGCTGCTCCATGATAGAAGGCTCTGATGGCCTGATGGGTAGTATTGAATATTGCACAGACCTGTTCAGCGAAGAAACGATCAGCCGTATGCTGATGCATTTCGAGCAGTTGCTGCGCGCTGTGGCCGATGCTCCGTACACCGCTGTAGGTCAGCTGCAGATGCTGAGCCATGCGGAAGAAAAATATCTGCTGGAAGCGTTTAATAATACTGCCAGTGCTTATCCTGTAAGGGAAACAGTCGTATCGTTGTTTGAGTCACAAGTGGCCATGCGTCCGCATGCTACGGCCCTGGCTTCCGGTCAGACAACGCTCACCTATAAAACGTTACAGGAACGAGCCACTCAACTAGCGCATTACCTTCAGCATAAAGGTGTGACAGCAGGTACCTGGGTGCCTGTTTGCCTGGACCGCTCACCGGAGATGATACTGGCCATGCTGGCCATCATGAAGGCTGGGGCTGCCTATGTGCCTGTAGACCCGGCTTATCCGTTGGCCCGTATCCGTTATATGCTGGAAGATACCGGCGCATCAGTGATGATCACTGACAGCATTCACGGTAGCAACCTGCCGGTGTTGGATAATATGACTGTTGTCCGGATGGATGAAGACAGGGAGATGATCAACAAATATGTGCCAGAAGGCGTATTGCCTGTAGTGCGGCCCAATGATCTGGCTTATCTGATTTATACTTCCGGATCTACCGGCCTGCCTAAAGGAGTGATGGTGCCTCACAGAGGATTGAACAACCTGATACACTGGCATCAGTCAGCATTTAAGGTTACTTTCCATAGCAAGGCCACCGCAGTATCTGGTGTAGGCTTTGATGCCTTTGGATGGGAAGTGTGGCCGTATCTGGCTGCCGGCGCTTCTGTATACCTGCCGGATGAAGATACCCGCCTGCTCATGACTGAATTGATTGCACTGCATCGCAGGGAAGGCATCACCCATGCATTCATCTCTACTGCACAGGTACAGGAATTTATTCAGGCTTCAGCCAACAAAATTATTCCGCTGCAATACCTGCTGACTGGCGGCGACCAGCTGCCGGCAACAGATGTCAGTGGACTGGCTTATAAGGTGGTCAACAACTACGGGCCTACCGAAAATACGGTGGTAGCCACCAGCTATGAACTGGTAGCCGGTAATAAAGACCGCACACCTGTAATTGGCCGTCCTGTCAGCAATACGAGGATATATATCCTCAACCGGCAAGACCGTCTCTGTCCTGTAGGAGTACCGGGCGAGATTTGTCTGACCGGTGATAGCCTTGCTGCTGGTTATCTGAACCGCCCCGAGCTTACTGCTTCTAAGTTTGTAGCTGATCCGTTCAGCGATATACCGGAAGACCGGATGTACCGCACCGGTGACCTGGGCCGCTGGCTGGAAGATGGCACTATCGAATATCTCGGCAGGATGGATGAACAGGTGAAAGTGCGTGGCTACCGTATAGAACTGGGTGAGATAGAGAGCGCACTGGCTGCTTGTGAAGTGGTAAAACAGGCCGTAGTACTGGCCAGAAAAGGCCATGATGGCACCCGTCAGCTGGTAGCCTATATAGTAGCTGCTGCTAACTACGACAAAGCTGTTATACTCGATCATCTGAAAAGCAGACTGCCAGGGTATATGATACCAGCACTGTGGGTAGAACTGGACAAATTCCCATTGACTGCCAATGGTAAGATTGATAAAAATGCCCTGCCAGCACCGGATGAGAACGGACTGCTGACAGAAGAATACATTGCACCCCGCACGCATATAGAAGAAGTACTGGCAGATATCTGGCAGGAAGTGTTAGGCAGACAACGGGTAGGGATAAACGATAATTTCTTTGAAAGCGGTGGTAACTCCCTCCAGGTGATCCGGCTGATCGCGCTTATCAGAAGCCATCTGCAGGTAGAAGTACCTATCAAAACCATTTTTGCGCATGCTACCATCGCGCAACTGGCCGGTTGGTTAACATCAGCGGAAGGTCATCACAAAGCGGCACCAGCCATCTCTGTACAAACCAGAGGTGAAAGAATTCCTTTGTCCTTCAGCCAGGAAAGGCTGTGGTTCATTCACCAGCTGGAAGGCAGCATACAATATCATATCCCGCTGCTGCTCCGTCTCAAAGGTGGTCTGGACATCTCCGCGATGGAGTACAGCCTGCAGCAGCTGGTCAACCGCCATGAAGTGCTACGCACGGTGATGCAGGAAGAAGATGGTACTGTGTATCAGCATGTGCTGCCGCTGGATAGCTGGCAGCTGACTGTTATCGATGATCACACGGCTTATGCAGACGAAACAGCCCGGGAAACCTATGTTGGTGCGCTTATCCGCACACCATTCGATCTTTCCCGTGACCATATGTTGCGTGCACAGCTGCTTCGCTTCCAGGACAATGAGCACCTGTTGGTACTCACCATTCACCATATTGCGGCTGATGGCTGGTCTATGGGAATCGCCACCCGGGAAGTGATGGCGTTGTATAACGCCCGTGTGTCTGGCATCAAAGACAACCTGCCAGCGCTCACATTACAATATGCGGATTATGCCATCTGGCAACGAGCCCACCTGACCGGCGAAGTAATGGACCGCAAACTGTCGTGGTGGAAAAACAAAATGGATGGTGTAGCACCACTGGACCTTCCCACTGACTTTACACCGCCATCCACCATCAGCATGCGTGGCGCCAGAACAGGCCTGTCGCTGGACAAGGAACTGGGCCGGCAGCTACATCAGCTAAGCCGTAAGGAAGATGCTACCCTCTATATGGTATTACTTACTGCCTTCAATGTATTGATGCACCGTTATAGTGGGCAGGATGATATCAGTGTGGGTACTTCCGCTGCTGGTCGTACTCAGCAGGAAACGCAGGGGCTTATTGGCTTCTTTATCAATACCCTTGCCCTCCGCAGTGATCTTAGCAATAACCCTGCGTTTACAGAGCTGCTGCAACAAGTAAAACAAACCACACTGGACGCTTTCGAACACCAGGACGTGCCGTTCGAAAAAATAGTGGAAGCGGTAGTGAAAGACAGAGACCCGAACAGAAGACCGCTCTTCCAGGTGATGTTTGTGATGGACAATACACCGGCAGCACCGGAGTTTGACCTGCATCAGCTCACGCTTGTTCCGGAGGAGGTAACGCATACGACTGCACGTTTTAATATCATCTTCTCCATGACGGAAGACTCCGAAGGGGGGCTGCATGCGGGTATAGAATATGCCATGGACCTCTTCACCGAAACGACCGTGAAGCGGATGCTGGCGCATTTTGAAACATTACTGAAAGCCATCATCAGGCATCCGCAGGAAAAAATCGGCAGGCTGGCATTACTCTCCCCGGAAGAAGAAACACAGTTGTCTGCTACTTTCAGTGCTGCTACAGTGGCCTATCCAAGGCAACAGACTTTCATAGACTGGTTTGAAACGGCCACCAAACATGCGCCTGACAGAACAGCCCTCGCTTTTGAAGGACAGCTGCTTTCCTGGAGACAACTGGAACAACAATCTGCTTTGCTGGCACATTACCTGCGTAGCAAGGGAGTAGGCGCCAATGTACTGGTACCGGTATGTATAGACCGCTCACTCGATATGATCGTGGCAGTGATGGGCATCCTTCGTGCCGGCGCTGCTTACGTGCCTATAGAACCAGACTTCCCTGCAGAAAGAATTAAATACATGTTGCAGGATACGGGCGCTAAAGTGATGATCAGTCATAGTAATAACAGTCATGTACTGCCTGTGACAGAAGGTCTGGAAGTGATCTGCCTTGATAAGGAGCAGGCTAAACTCAACGCCTATACGACTACAGAAAGTCTGCAATTACCGGCGCCGGATCATGTTGCTTATGTGATCTATACTTCCGGTAGTACCGGAACGCCGAAAGGTGTGATGGTCACCCATCACAACCTGGCAGACTATATTGCAGGCCTGCGTGCGCATCTGCCGGTAGATCAATGCAATTCTTTCGGTCTGCTGTCCAGCATTGCTACAGACCTCGGAAATACCGTGCTGTTTGCATCGCTGTCTATAGGTGCGACGTTGCATTTGTTCTCTAAAACCACCATCAATGATGCACAGAAGGTACTGACCTATTTTGAAGATCATGCCATTGATTGTATCAAGATCGTGCCATCTCACTGGAAAGCCTTGTCTGAACCGGAACAACTGTTGCTGCCCGGAAAACTGCTGATATTCGGTGGGGAAGCCCTGGAAAGCAAGGTAGTGGAGTCTATCCGTGCTGCAGGCGCTGGATGTGTAGTGGTTAACCACTACGGACCTACGGAAACAACGGTAGGTAAACTGATGCATGTCGTCCGGGAAAATACGGCGTATGGTGCATTTATCCCGGTAGGCAGGCCATTCTCCAATACCCGCATCTATGTACTCAATCCGGAACAACAGTTATGTCCTCCGGGTGTGCCGGGTGAGCTGTACATTGGCGGAGAAGGTGTGGCAGCCGGATATCTGAACAATCCGGCGCTAACAGCAGAAAAATTTGTAGCAGATATTTTCTCTTCGGATAAAACCTCCCGCTTATATCGTACAGGCGATCGCGTTAAACTGTTGTCTGACGGTAATATCTTATTCCTGGGCCGTATAGACGATCAGGTGAAGATCCGCGGTTACCGCGTAGAACCCGGTGAAATAGGAAGGGTGTTGGAACAGGCTGATGGTGTAGGCAGGGCAGTAGTGATTGCTCGGGAAGATAGTAGCGGCAACAAACGTTTGCTGGGCTATGTTGTACCGGCTGCCGGCTTTGATATGGAAGGCGTATGGTCGTATATGCGTGCGCAGTTGCCCGAATACATGGTACCGGCTACTCTCATCGTGCTCGACGAATTCCCGATGCTGGCCAATGGTAAAATAGATAAAAAATCACTGCCCGATCCTGATAGGTCTGCAGAGGATGTTAACGGGTTTGCAGAGCCGGAAACAGCTGTTCAGAAAGGGTTGGCTGCTATCTGGTCTGATCTGCTGGAAGTAGAAAAAATCGGATTGGATGATGATTTCTTTGCATTGGGAGGCCACTCTCTGCTGGCTATCCGTCTTATTTCCGCCATCCGGAAAAAGATGCAGCTGGAAGTAATCATCGGTGATATATTTGATCACCCGAGTATCAGAAGTCTGGCCACATTGCTCGAATCCCGCAATACGGCTACAGACACAACAGCGCTCATCCGCCAGGAAAGACCTGCCAACATACCGTTGTCCTTTAGTCAGGAACGCCTGTGGTTTATTGACCAGCTTGAAGGCAGCGTACATTATCATCTGCCTACGGTGTTGCGTCTGAAAGGTAAGCTGGACAAAAAAGCACTGTCCCGCGCAGCACAGACTATCATCAACCGTCACGAGGTTTTAAGGACCGTGATAGAACAGGGTGAAGGCCAGTCATGGCAGCGGGTACAGGACAAAGACCGCTGGCAGATGGAGATACTTGAAGGTTCGCAATACAAAACAGATACCGCTGGCTTGCAAACGCTGGTGGAAGAACTGACAGCACGGCCATTTGATCTTACAAAAGACCATATGCTGCGGATGCAGTTGATTGTACTGGACGAGACAGAACATATACTGGTGGCTACTATCCATCATATCGCTTCAGATGGATGGTCTACCGGTATTATGGTTCGCGAGCTGGCAACGTTGTACGATGGTTATACCAGCGGCTATGAACCGCAACTGACGCCACTGGAGCTGCAATACGCCGACTACGCCATCTGGCAGCGGGAATACCTCTCCGGTGATATGCTGGACAAACAGCTGAACTACTGGCAGCAGAAGCTGTCGGGTGCCGAAGCGCTGCAGCTGCCACTGGATTATCCCAGAAGCGCCATACAAAGTTCTAAAGGCGCGACTACTTCGTTTATACTGGACCGTGAACTTTCCAAACAATTGCATACGCTGGCCCAGCAGGAAGGAGTGACCCTGTTCATGACGCTGCTGGCGGCATTCCAGGTATTACTGTACCGCTACAGCGGACAGGAAGATATCTGTGTGGGCAGCCCTATGGCCGGCAGGACAAGGCAGGAGCTGGAAGGGTTGATAGGCTTCTTTATCAACACCCTGGCCTTCAGAACAGACCTGAGTGGCAATCCTTCATTCAGCGCTCTGCTGCAACAGGTAAAACAAACAACACTGGAAGCCTATGCGCATCAGGAAGTGACTTTCGAAAAAATAGTGGACGTAGTGGTGAAAGACCGTGACCTGAGCCGCAACCCTGTCTTCCAGGTAGCCCTGGTATTACAAAACCTGCCGGACGTGCCCGAGCTGCGACTGGGATCACTGGAGATGAAGGAAGAAGGAGCAGACAACACTACCGCCAAACTCGACCTTACTATTATTTTCAGAGAAGGCCGTGAAGGCATCGGCGCCAGTGTGGAATATTGTGCAGACCTTTTCCATGCTGATACCATCACCCGCATGATGTCGCAATTCCGGCAGCTGCTGCAGGCGATTGTAACGGCACCGGCTACACGTGTAGCTTCCTTGCCGCTGCTGGACGCAGCCGATGAAAAACTGCTGCTGGAAGAATTTAATAATACAGCCGTGGCTTATCCGAAAGATAAGACCATCGTACAACTGTTTGCAGAACAGGTACAGAGAAGACCGGATGCTGTAGCAGTGCTGTTTAAAGACGAAGTATTGACCTATCGTCAGCTGGACGAATGGTCAGACCGTCTGGCACTTTATCTCCAGGATAAAGGCGTAACCGAAGAAATGATGGTGCCTGTTTGTATACCCCGCTCTCTGGAAATGATGGTGGTGATACTGGGCATCCTGAAGGCCGGCGGTGCCTACGTGCCACTGGACCCTGATTACCCCGCAGAAAGGATTGCCTTTATGCTGGAAGAAAGCAACAGTAAGGTATCCCTTACCATTAGCGCCTATGCCTCCCGCCTGGCTGCTGAAAGGCCGGAGATGGAACATCTCTGCATAGATCAGCTGCAGGACAGTCTGCCCGCTTATAAGCCGGCAGCGGTAAGCAACAAACTGAACGCCGCCAGTCTGGCCTATGTGATGTATACTTCCGGTTCTACCGGCAAACCCAAAGGTGTGCTGGTTACGCATCGCAACGTTACCAGTCTGGTGATGCAGCCCAACTATGTATCACTGAAGGAAACGGATGCGATACTTTCTGCCGGCTCCCTGTCATTCGATGCCACCACTTTTGAATACTGGGGCATGCTACTGAATGGTGGCCGCCTGGTATTAAGTCCGGAGAACAGCTTGCTGGATACGGAAGTGCTGAAACGCGAATTGTATGATAAGGACGTAACGGTATTGTTTATCACCACCGGATGGTTCAACCAGCTGGTAGATACAGATGTAACAGTATTCGGACGACTGCATGCTATCCTCACCGGTGGTGAGAAGATGTCTGAAAAACATGTAGTCCGTTTCAGAGCTGCTTATCCTGATATTAAAATCAGTAACATCTACGGACCTACGGAAAACACCACCTTCTCGCTGAGTTATCCTATCCATGAGAAAGGACTCACTGCCAGCACTCCCATTGGCAGCCCGTTGAACAACCGTACTGCTTATATCCTCGATACCTCCCTGCAGCCAGTGCCGGTGGGTGTTGCCGGAGAACTGTATGTAGGAGGCGATGGTGTGGCCCGTGGTTATCTCAACAGGCCACAACTCACAGAAGAACGTTTCATCCCACATCCATTCAGTAAAGTGCCCGGTGAAAGAATTTATAAAACCGGTGATATGGTACGGTGGCTGCCGGATGGCTCAATAGAATACCTGGGCCGTCAGGATGATCAGGTGAAAGTCCGTGGTTTCCGTATAGAGCTGGGCGAAGTGGAAAGTGTACTGCTGCAATGCAACATGGTAAGCCAGGCGATCGTAATAGCCAGGACCGCTGAAAACGGCTATAAACAACTGTTGGGGTACGTTGTACCTAAAGAAGATTTTGACCGGGAAACTGTGCTCGATTACCTGAAGGAAAAACTGCCGGACTATATGGTGCCTTCCAGATTAATAGCGCTGGAACGCCTGCCGATGAACGCTAATGGTAAAGTAGATAAAAAGGCATTGCCCGATCCTGATCAGTCTGCGGATGCAGAAAATATCTATGTAGCCCCTGTTTCCAAAACAGAAAAAGTGTTGGCGGAGATCTGGCAGGAACAACTGGAAGTTGTACAGATAGGTACAAGCCACAACTACTTTGAAGCGGGTGGAAACTCCCTGCTGGCCATACATCTGATCGCTACCATCCGTAAAAAACTGACCGGAGAAATTGCTATCAGCGACATCTTCGATTATCCTACTATCGGGGAACTGGCCAAAGTGCTGGACCAGCGTGCAGCTGCAAAAGCCATTGCACACGCAGGAAATCATACATCCGGCTTCGGTGGTAACCGTCATATACTTCAGCTTAATAAAGGTCTTCATGCAACACCGCTCTTTTTCCTGCCCGGCGGCAACGGTATCTGCGAAGGTTACGGTGCTTTGGGTGAAGCGCTGGAAGATACCGGTACCTTATACGGACTGCAGATGATGGGCATCTTTGAAGGAGAGAAACCATTCGACAACGTGCCTGCTATCGCTGCGCAAAATATCACATGGATGAAGACAGTGCAGCCTGAAGGGCCTTACCGCCTTATCGGCCACTCACTCGGAGGCCAGGTAGCTTATGAAATGACCCGGCAGCTGGAAGAGAAAGGCGAAAAAGTGGAAGCACTCTTTATCCTCGATACACATGTAGCGCCTAAACGAACTTTCCTGGAAAATGATGCCTTGTATGAATCACTGCTGGAAGCATTTGAAGTGTATAAAATTGCTTCCAAACCTTACCCTGAATGGGCGAGGGCGCTGAAACCCGCAATGGCCGGACTGGAGCCTAAAGCGGTGATCCCGTTTGTGCTGGACTATCTGAAGGAACATGTAAAAGAAGAAAAGGAACATCTGGGATTTGTGATGCGCATGTTTGATATGGCCGCGCACAGCCTCTTTATGGAGTATACGGTAGCCGGCAAGGCAGATACCCTGCTGACACTGATCAAAGCCGCCGCCAGACCAGGAGAGGACAGTGATGCAAGCCTGGGATGGGCGCCGTTTGCGACCCGTTCACATGCCTGCATTGCACCCGGTGATCACATCTCCATGACTAAAGAGGAGGGAGCCGCTGTAGTGGCCGCCCACATTAATGAACAACTTAACAATGACCATTAAACAAACCATACATCTTTATTCACTCTAAATGAAATCCATGAGAATTTCTAATTTATTTGCAGCTTGTATTCTTTTAGCAGCTGTTGTTTCCTGTAAAAGAACAGAAACAACACTGCAGGCTAATGCCCCGCAATCAGTAGAGGGCGTTGTACCAAAATCTGTAATTAATGCACAGGTCTATGAAATCCTTAAAAAAACCGGTGGCTTCGACTGGAAAATGGTAAATGACAATGTTGTCTGGAGTGCACTGGTACAAAGTGACAGCATTTTGTCCGTAGGTTACCAGCCTGACGGTACAGCAGACATCAGCAAACAACTTGATAGAATTGATGTCAACAGCTCTGCCTGGACAGCTGCCCGTCAACAGGTGCTGAACATCATCCTTGAAAATGAACAGGGCAAAGGCAACAAACTGGAGAAAAGTCCCGTTACCTACCAGTCTGCCAAACTGCCTGTTTTGTACGTAAAAGCCAGCCGCCTGGCTACTGTAAAAGCGCTCCGTGCATCCAAAATGGTACGCTATGCAGAGCCAGTAGGTTATGGACGTAACATGCAGGTAGCTCCTGCCAGCAGTGGCGCTGCCTCCGGAACTTCTATTTTAACGTTTGGTTGTGACTCCAACCTGCCCAAATCCACGCTGGTACCAGGTGTAGACTATACCACCATTACACCGAATGCTAAACAGTCCTGGAACTATTCTATTCACAACATTCCCCAGGCCTGGACACAGTCTACTGGCAGTGGCGTAAAAATAATGCTCATTGATACCGGTGTAAGTCCTGATCAGGCCAACCTGGGCAGTGCTTTCAACCAGGGTGCTTCCTCAGGCAGAACGATCACCAAAGTGGCCACCTGGCCCGGAGGTACGCCTGCAGACGTTTGTGGCCATGGTACTAAAATGGCGGGTGTGATTGCATCTCCACGTGGTGTAAACGGCGCCAGTGCGGGTATTGCGTATAACAGCAATCTGATTGCCGTACACGCCGCTGAAAATGTGGTGATCATGTCCACAGAATCTGTACAGGGTGTCGGTGATGCTTATGTACTGGGTGCTGATGATGCCAATGTAAAAATTATCAGCATGAGCATGGGCTCACTCTTTTCTTTCGGCCATATAACCGATGGTATCCAATATGCTTACAGTAAAGGAAAACTGATGTTCTGTGCTGCAGGTACCACCAACTCTACCATCGGACCCTGGCTCGGTGTTATTTACCCGGCTACTATGCCGGAAGTGCAGGCTGTAACAGGTGTGAGAGACAATTTCACTACTCCTTGTGAAGACTGTCATTTCGGAAGAGAAGTGGCTTTCACTATTGTGATGGAAAAATCAACTACCGGTGTTAATCCGCTGACTACTGCCTATACAGGAGATGCGCCTAATACAGTAGGTGGTTCTTCTGTGGCAACAGCCAGTTGCGCAGCGATTGCAGCCCTTGTATGGAGCAAGTATCCTTCTTATCCAAGAGATAGCATTGTAGCCAGAATGCAAAGAGCTGGTTCCAACTACCCGCTTAAAAACGGTCAGCTGGGATGGGGCGTTGTAGATGCTCAGAAAGCAGTAGGAAACTAATTTTGTTTAAGTGGTCATCCTGGAACGAGGTGCCTTCCCGTTGTAACGGCGGGAGGGCACCAAGTCCCTGAACGATTATTTTTGCGTTGTTTTTTGTTTCTTCTTAAAAAATCCTCTGAATAAAAAATTGTGTTGCAATGCTTCCAGGTCTTCCTTTAGTTTAATACTGGCAGTATCCAGGTTGCTGATCATGCTCTTCAGTTGCGCGCCGGTGGCTTCATCATGCAGTAGTACATTGGGTACGTTGTTATTGCCGTTATTTAGTTCATCGCTGGCTCTTTTCAGGTTGGCAGAAAATGCAGCCAGGGTATCCATGGTTTCCTGCAGCCTGGCTATGCTTTTGTTGATCCTGGCATAACTGACAGTATCTGCCAGCAGGTTGTTGATCGATGATCCTTCTTTATTAAGACGATGAGAGAAGTCAGAGAAATTGTTCATCATTTTGGGAGTACTGGCGGAAGCACTACGGATATTGGTGATAGCATTCCTGGCATCACTCAGGCTGTTCTGTAAATTGATGGCCATCGTGGAATCATTGAGCAGTGTGGTGATCGCGCCTTTACCAGTTAATATTCTGTGGCTGATTTCCTTGAGATTGTTGGTGATTTGTAGCAGATTTTTACTGCTGGAATCCAATACGTTCATCATATCATTTCCGCTGTTGCCTCCTTTAAGATAGCCGTCGTCTGCTATCAGCGGAGCTTTGGGAGTACCATCATAAATGATGATGATCTTGTTGCCGATAAGACCATCTGTGCCGAGTTTTACTTTGGAGTCGTTGTGAATATGTTTTCTTGCTTTTTTTTCGATGCTCATGATGACCAACACGCTTCCTTCATTTGTCAGATCAATATCTTTAACGATACCAATTTTGACGCCTGCAATCCAGATATTGTCTCCTATTTTCAGTCCGTTGACATCCGGTAACACCGCCCGGGCGTGAAACTTGTTTTCAAACGATTTGTGCAGGCCACCAAGCGTCCATATGCCGGCCGCGATGATGGCGAGTGCAATCATCGAAAAAAGCATCACTATCAAGAGGTGTTTATTCATGTATCAACAATGAAATTGTAGTCGTAAAATTTCCTCGCTTCTTCATCTCCTTCTGCAAATACTTCTACAAAAGACCCTTCCCGGTTGAATTTTCCGTCTTGAATCAGTGCCATTCTGTCGCCGGTGGCTTTAGCGCAGGTAAGATCATGGGTGATGATCACCGAGCTGGTCTTGTATTTTTTCTGTCCTTCATTAATTAGTGTAATGATGTCTCCACTGGTGACCGGATCAAGCCCGGCGGTAGGTTCATCATATAACATGATATCTGGTCGTAGGATCAGCGTGCGTGCCAGCCCCACCCTTTTTTTCTGACCACCGGACAGCTCTGACGGCATTTTGTTACCGCTGTCCTCTAATCTTACATGTTTGAGTACTTCATTGATCTCCTCGTCAATTTCTTTCCTGCTGAGATTGGGCTTGTTTCTAACCAGTGGAAATTCCAGATTTTGTTTTACAGTCATGCTGTCATATAATGCGCTGCCCTGATAGAGAAATCCTATTTTTAACCGTAGCTCCTGTAATTCTTTAGCATTAAGTTTATCGACCTCTTCACCGGCTACCTTGATGGTACCGCTATCGGGTTTGAGCAGGCCCGCAATCAATTTTATCAATACTGATTTTCCGGCGCCCGAACGTCCCAGTACTACTACATTCTCTCCTTTGTACAAGTCCAGGTCCATACCCTTCAATACATCCAGCTCATCAAATGATTTGTAGAGTCCTCTTATACTGATCACAGTATCTTGTTTGTCAATATTTACGGGCTCTTTTTTCATGGCATTGGTTTAATGGACATAAGCAGGTCTGATTTGATTGACGACCTGTACAATGATCATCTCTTCAATAAAAATCATGAACATGGAAATAACCACAGCAGTATTGGCCGCTTTACCTACGCCCTGTGTGCCTTTTTCTACAGTAAATCCCTGGTAGCAGCCGGTGATACCAACTGTAAAACCATAAACCACCGATTTAAAAAGTGAAGAAAAAACATCCAGAAAGGATATGCTTGAAAAGCCGTGCTGGAAAAAGGCAGCAAAGCTGGTATTCTCGTGCTGATGCACATTGAGATAGGCCCCCAGCAATCCTACAAAGGCCATATAACTTACCAGCATAGGGGTCATGATGGTAGTGGCTACCACTCTGCTCACCACCAGAAATTTAAACGGGTTGGTAGCAGATACTTCCATGGCTTCAATCTGCTCCGTTACCTTCATGGAGCCCAGTTCAGCCCCTATGTTGGAACCCACCTTGCCTGCTACGATGAGAGAGGTGATCAGCGGCGCCAGCGCTCTTATGATTGCAATGGCAATAAGGCCCGGTAGCCATGAAGTGGCGCCAAACTCTGCCAGCGAAGGCCGTGATTGTTTAGTGAATACTACACCGGTGATAAATCCGGTCAATGACACCAGTGCCAGCGATTTATAGCCAACATTGTAACACTGTCTGATCGTTTCCCTGAATTCATAGGGAGGCCGGAACACCTCTGCAAAAAAACGAAGGATAAACCGGCATACATTGTATATGTCGGTAATGAAAATAGTGAGCGGCTTATTGTAAAAGGTGTATTTGGGTTGAGCGGATTTCATACAATGATAACAGTAAGTATAGAAGGAAAGTTCCGCGGCAGAACCTGACATACCAACGGCATGTATCTTGTGGCCCTTTCTACAGAATGGTGGCTGGTCTTCATCAATGTTAAAAGAAGTGTATGAAGCAGTATAACAGTAAACAGGCTGCTGCGTTACAATCGTTGTCGGAAAGCCTTCTGGCACATTACAAAAAAGGGCGGCTATTAAAGGATACAAAGAGCACTATGGATGCATTGTACCGCGTTATTCCGTATCACGATTGGCGTTATTATATAAAGAGCGATCCTGTTTTAAGTGACTATGAATATGATGGATTGTTTGCCTGGCTCAGGCAGCTGGAAAAGGAACATCCTGCGCTGGCAAAGTCAGGGTCACCCGTGAAGAAAGTGGCCGAAGGCTTAGGTTCTGCGCTCTCTGCGGTTAAGCACAAAGTGCCGATGTTAAGTCTGGAAAATACCTATAACACACAAAACCTCGGAGACTGGATTACTAAAACCAGGCAGGTCACACATCATGAGTCTGCTTATTGCCTGGAGCCCAAATTTGATGGAACAGGCATTTCCCTGATATACGAAAACGACAGACTGCTCCGCGGAGCTACACGAGGAGATGGTGCCGCCGGAGAAGATATTACCGGCAACATCCGGAACATCGCTTCCATCCCTGCATCTGCGCCCTTTGCTGCTTTGGGGATTGCTACCATAGAGATCAGGGGAGAAGTATTGATGAGTAAAAAAAGTTTCGCATCCTTTAATCAGGAACGTATCGCACATCAGTTGCCGCCTATGGCCAACCCGCGGAATGCTGCTGCCGGCACTTTACGCATGATTCATCCGGAGGCCGCCGCACAAAGAAAGCTAGAAGCGGTATTATATCATGTCAGTTATTATACGATGAAGAAAGGGCGTCCCGCGCCGGCTGCCCTTAAAACACAGGCCGGCACGCTGGACCTGCTGGCTAAACTGGGATTTGGTACACCCGCTGCACAGAAGAAGGTCGTCACTTCCATCCGGGAGGCTGTTCGTTATTGCCAGTCGTTTGAAAAGAAAAGGGATTCGCTGCCATATGAGATAGACGGTCTGGTCATCAAAGTTAATGATGCCACTGAACAGCGATTGTTGGGCATGACCAGCCACCACCCGCGCTGGGCCGTTGCTTATAAATTTAAGCCCAGACAGGCCAATAGCAAACTACGGAAGGTTATATTTTCTGTGGGTCGCATGGGCGCTATTACGCCGGTGGCTAAAATAGACCCGGTAGCGATTGGCGGTGTAACGGTTTCTTCTGTTTCTCTTTTTAATGAGAAGTTGATAAAGGACAAGGATATTCGTGTAGGCGATACCGTTTTAGTGGAACGGGCAGGTGATGTGATTCCTTATATTGTTAAACCGGTAACGGAAATGAGGAAGGGAACGGAGACGAATATACGCTTTCCTTCAAAGTGCCCTGTTTGCGGGCATGCGCTGGAAAAGCCCTTCGGCGAACAGATATGGTATTGTGTGAATATCAACTGCCAGGCCCAGGTGCTGGAACGGATCGTTCATTTTGCGAGTAAGGATGCGATGGACATTACAGGCATGGGAGAAAGCCATGTCCGGGAGTTCTATGAGCAAAAGCTGATAAAAGACATCCCTTCCATCTTTGAGCTGAATGAGCGCAAGGTAGCTGCTTTGGAAAGATGGGGTAAAAGATCAGCGTCCAATTTAATAGGCATGATAGAGCGGGCCAGACATCAGCCTCTACAGCGTCTCATCTTCGGGTTGGGCATTCATTATGTAGGTCTTACCACGGCGAAGGTATTGGCAAAAAAGGTAGGCTATCTGCCGGACCTGGCCCGGAAAAAGCCGGCAGACCTGAGAGGAGAAGGAATAGGCCCGAAGGTGGCCGAGAGTATCAGCCACTTTTTTGCAGACAAGGAAAATATAAGATCGCTGAAGAAGCTGGAACGTTTGGGCGTAAATATGCATGCTGCCGGACATCGTGCGAAAGCAGATGATACCCTGAAAGGAAAAACATTCCTCTTCACTGGTACACTCGCCGGGCTCACCCGCGGTGAGGCTGCCGAAATGGTGGAACAACATGGTGGACAGGTGCTCAGCAGCGTATCACATGCACTCAATTATCTGGTGGTAGGAGAGCATGCCGGCAGCAAACTCACCAAAGCCAGTGAAAACAAAGCCATCAGGTTATTGCAGGAAAAAGATTTTCTGAAGATGGTTAAACCACCAGCACGTCGTTTATCAGGTTCCCGAAAAATTAAAATACGTTTGCCATGATCCAGACTACTGAAAATACCATCAAACAAAATGCTACGGTAGCCCGTCTACTGCATCATATGGCTTCCGGTTACAAATACCTCGGCAACCAAGAACGTTTTCGTGCCATCGCTTATGAAATCGCGGCCCGTACCGTCAACAACCTGCAGGCGGATATCTCCGCCTATGCAGAAGATAAAAAAGCATTGGACCAATTAAATGGGATAGGCTCCAGTATTGCAGAAAAAATCATCGAATACCTGAAAACAGGTAAAGTAAAAAAATATGAAGAGCTGAAGCAACAAATCCCGGAAGAGCTGCTGGATATGATGGATATTACCGGATTTGGGCCGGCATTGGTGAAAGTATTACATGAGCAACTGGGCATCAACACCCGGGCTGAGTTGTTAAAGGCTATTGACGAAGGACGGCTGGAAGGCATTAAAGGCTTCGGCAACAAAAAAATTGAAAACATAAAACGCGGGCTGCATCTTTTTGAAGAAGCCCAGTCCCGCCTGTTGTTATGGGATGCGCTACTGGCAGGGAATAAAATCCTGCAGGCCATACGGCAGTTCCCTGAAGTCCGTAAAGCCGAGCTGGCGGGCAGTGTGAGGCGTGGTAGGGAAACGGTGGGAGACATTGATATCATTGTAATGGCCACTTTAAAAGACCAGAAAAAGCTGGCGGATAAAATACAAAAGCTGCCAGGTATCGTTCGTATACTGGCAGGAGGAGATACTAAGGTCAGCCTGTTGCTGCAAAACCAGACCCAGGTGGATGTCCGTATCGTGACAGAAAATGCCTATGGCGCGGCGCTGTTGTACTTCACCGGTTCAAAGGAACACAACGTCCGCCTGCGCATCATTGCCAGAGAGAAGGGCTGGAAGCTGAATGAATACGGCCTCTTTGACCTGAAGACAGATAAATACCTGGCTGGAAAAACAGAAGAGGAAATGTACCGGTATATAGGGCTGCAGTTCATTCCTCCGGAGCTGCGGGAGGATAAAGGGGAAATAGACCTGGCAGCCAAAAACAAATTACCTGTCCTGGTGACACTAAAAGATATCAAAGGAGATATGCACCTGCACAGCAAATGGAGCGATGGTGAAGAAGAAATAGAAGCACTGGCCCGTTATGTGATGAAAACGTTTCCGCAGTACGAATATCTGGTAGTAACAGACCATTCTCCCAGTGAACGGATATCACATGGTTTGGAACCGGATGATTTTATACGACAGTTCAGAGAGATAGACCAGGTGAACAAAAAAATAGGACGTGACTTTATCAAAAAAGGCGTGGAAGTGGATATACTGGCGGATGGTCAGCTGGACTTACCGGATGATCTGCTCGAAAAATTCGATTGGGTGGTAGCTTCTATTCATAGTGGTTTGGCACAGGATAATACCCAGCGGTTGCTGAAGGCTTGTGAACATCCTGCTGTCAACTGTATCGGGCATCCTGGTGGCAGGCTGGTAGGCACAAGGGATGCTTATCCGGTCAACTGGCGCCAGCTGATAGACAAGGCGGCCGCCACGGGCACTGCGCTGGAGATCAATGCGCAACCTGGCAGAATGGACCTGCAGGACGATCTCGTGAAAATGGCCATAGATAAAGGTGTGCAGCTGGTGATCGATACCGATGCGCATGCCAAGATGCATTTCGATCTGATGCAGCTGGGCGTAACGATTGCCAGGAGAGGGTGGTGTAAAAAAGAGGATGTCCTCAATACCATCTCCTGGCGGGAGGTAACAGCGCTCCGCAATAAAAAAATTAAAACAAAACGGAAGCATTAAGCTACAACTTTTCTCCTTCCACAATACTTACTTCCGTAATGGAAAGGTCCACTACTCTTGTCAGCCGGAGGTCTGAGCGACGGAAGAGTTCATCGAATTCTGCAGCTGACCTTTCTCTTCCGCCTGTAGTTACCAGCATGTTCATGTCCGCAAGTTTGGAGCCATGGTGTGTATTGCCTTCGGGCACTACACCGTCTATCACCAGGATCTTACTGTCTTTCCGCATGGCACGGCTGCAAACGCTCAGTATTTTGATAGCGTCTTCATCGGTCCAGTCGTGGAGGATCAATTTCATTATGTAGGCGTCTGTGCCTGCAGGTACCTGTTCAAAGAAATTACCGCCGATGGTGGTGCAGCGGTTTTTGATGGCTGTATCTGCTGCTATGAGGGCAGCTGTTTGTGTGATTACATAGGGTTCATCGAATATGATGCCGGAGGTATTGGGTGTTTTTTTCAGGATGGCGGAGAGCAGGGCGCCGTTGCCGCCGCCTATGTCTGTAATGGTTTTAAAAGGGGAGAAGTCGTATTGTTCCAGGATGGCTGTATCAGCAAACTGGGTCAGGTTGGTCATGCCCTTCATGAAGTTCAACCCTTTATCTTCATGTGCTTTATAGTAACTCCATAAATTAGCGCGGTAATGTTCATCAAAAGCAGTTTTCCCTGTTCTCACACTTTCTACTACCTCACCCCATGGGTTGTAGATTTCACCCAGCTGTACCAGTACAAAAGCTTTCATACTGCCGTGAGCGTTACCTATCAGTGCGGTGGCCATGGGCGTATTGGCAAATACACGCGGAGAAACTTCTTCAAAGATTTCGTTGGCTGCCAGCAGTCGTAGTAAACGGTACAAAGAAGGCGCGTGGGTACCGGTTTCAGCGGCCAGGCTTTCCAGGTCTTTAGGTCCCGCCACCAGTATGTCTGCAATATTAAACCTCGCTGCAGCGTAAACACAACAGGATATCCAGTGGTTGGTGATATGCTGCAGAATACGGGTGGTTTGTTCATGGGTGGCGTGCAGGCCGGAATCAAAAGATGGCATAATGGTTATTTTTAAATGTTAAAGAACGCGGTTTGCAGTGGGGTTAGGGGCATAGATCGAATGTCCGGGAATACTGTTCCGGGAATAGGTCAAATGGCCTTATGGTACTGCCTAAGGTAGGAAAGTCAGCTGCATCTTTTTTGCGTCGCGTAAATGATGTTGGGGTAACAGATATTTAGAATCAGCACCTTTGCATAAAATAAAAAACACCGGTCAGCATATTGCCGACCGGTGTTTTTTAATAGCTAAAAATCATTTGTAACCGGGAATGCGGGGTGGTAGTCTTCCTGCCGTCGCATATACACATTTACCATCTTTGAAGGTATACAACACCATTGTCTTTTTAATGAGTTTGGGATCGACAGTGATGATATCATTATTGAGAACAATGATATCTGCCTTATAACCTTTTTCCAGCTTGCCTTTGGTGGCTTGTTCTCCCCATTGATGGGCTACATCTTTTGTAATGGCTCTCAAAGCCCTGTACGCGCTGATCCGCTGATCTAAGCCCAAAGGATTGCCCGTCTGTGTCAGCCGATTTACGGCTCCATATACCCCGGCCAGAAGATCCGGAGGAGTGATGGGAGCGTCGGTATGGATAGTGAAATCCAGCGACAGGTCATCGGCATCTTTCAGTGGGCTGATATACTGGGCACGTGGGTTGCCAAGTACATTTTGTACATACCAGTCGCCCCATACGTACACATGAGTGGGAAAGAAGCTGGGGATGACATATGGCTGCAGGTTTTTCATCATCTTCAACTGTTCCTTACGGCTTGTCTGGCAATGAATGAGTACATTGGGTGTTTGTTGTTTGATCAGCGGTTCCCCTTTGGCGTTTTTCTCCTTTTTTAAAGTTTCAAAGATCTTGAGTGCCATATCAATGGCTGAATCTCCGTTCATATGGATATGGACTGGCATGCCTGCCTGCTCCACTTTTCTGACATTTGCCAGAGCAGTCTGGTAATTGTAGATGGGGTGGCCATGGTAGGTGCTATCCTGTCCTATCATAGGGGTTTCGTATGGTTTGCTCAGGAATGCATCTTTTCCTTGTGGTGAACCATCGAAGGTGAGTTTAATGGCCCCGATTTTAAAATGTTTGTCATATTTGTTGTAACTGGATTTAAACTGACTAAGGTCTGGATTGGAGTCGAAGTCGGGTAACACAATATAATCTCCGAGGAGTTTGTCTTCCTGGTTGGCCCGCTTGATCAATGCTATCAACTCAGGATTGGCCCTGCCTTCGCACATAGTGGTAATGCCATATTTAAACCATAGCTTTTCCTGTTCCTTCAATAAGGCTAACCCCGACTGGTATTGTTGCTCCTGAGTGAGACCAGGAGGGGTGGCGAGCCCCTGAGCTACTGAGAGGGCATACAGATGAGCATTTTCCAGCAGCAGACCGGTTAGTTTACCGTTATTTTTTACAACGGTACCTCCTTTGGCTGTATCCGGTGTATTATCGTTGAAGTTCAGGAGCTGCAGGAATTTTGAATTGGCTACGCCCATATGGCCACTTACATGAACAATATAAATGGGATGGTTCGGATCAATTTTATCCAGGTCCTCTTTTGTAGGTTGCTGGTGGCCATCCAATTGGGAATCATCATAATTATTCCCTATGATCATGGTGTTGGAATGAGGGGGATAGTTTCTGGTGATATATGCCCCCAGGCTATCCCGAAGAATAGGAATAGAGGTAACATGACCATATGGAGGACCACTTAAATCAGCTAGGGGCGCCGTCAGAGATGCTATGCCTATATGTGCATGGGCATCCATAAATCCGGGAATCACCAGGTTGTTGGTGCAATCAATGATCTCTGTTGTGCCTTCTTTGTAATAATTGTTTTTAGCATCCTGAAAGCTACCCACAAAGGAAATCTGATCACCTGTTATAACTACACACTCAGATGGTTTGGCAACAGGGTGTGCATCTTCCTCCATGGTCCGGACTATCCCTTTAATAATGTAATCTGCAGGAGGCTCCTTAGCTCGTTTAAATCCCAAAAATGCTAACAGGGCTCCCAGAGGCAGGAGTAGAAACAACAGTACTTTCTTCATGTGTGGTTATTTTGTTTGCAGGATAAACAGTCTCCGCAGGAAAAGGTTCAGCAAAAACAAAAGAAATTATTATTATTGATGTCCGATGCTGATGTGGCATATAAAATGGTGGAAATGTCCTTTTCAATTGATACACTGCAAAATCTGCTGAATAGTCTTAATGGCGTGCTACCGGCGGATATGGGCCCTTTATTTGTGGCTACGAGGCAGCACAAACTGGAAGCCGGAGAAATGTATATCCGTGAGGGTGATACGGCTAAAAAACTAGCCTACCTGATGCAGGGCATCATGCGGGCCTATATGGTAAAAGAAAGCGGGGAAGAAGCGACCATGTTTCTTCGCTGGGAAGGACAGTTTATTGCTTCTCATGATACCATTATTCGCCAACAGCCTGCACGCTTCAATTACAGGGCATTGGAAGAAACCACCTTACTGGAGATAGACTATGACCGGCTCGAAGAGGTGTTAAAGGTGCATCCGGAATTCGAACCCTTACGCATATACTTTTTAAAGAGAATGCTTGCTGAAGCATTGGATAGCATCGAAGCCTTTGTATTGCTGTCGCCCGAAGAACGTTATCTGCAGCTAGTCAAAAGCCGTGCTGATATTGTAAACCGCGTACCCGACAAATACCTCGCCTCCATCATGGGCATTACACCTGTGTCTCTCAGCAGGATAAGAAAAAGGCTGCAGGAGAGGGGCAAAAAATAAATGAAATTATCTTTTGTTAATGTCGTTTCTTATCCTTTGTTAACCTGTCGAAGTGCGTGCTGTTGCTAATTTTGAGTAATCAAAATGAAGCATCAGACCATATGAATACGATAGTAGAAGGCATTGTCCGTATTTTCAGCATTTCCCTTTTGAGGTATTTTTTACTGGCAGGAATACCTTTCGTGATCTTTTACCTGCTGTTCCCCACCAGGCTAAAACTACAGAAGATACAGCAGCGTTACGCTTCCCGAAAGGACTTTATCCGGGAGATATTGCATTCCGCACAAAGTACGCTGGTGTTTACGGTCATTGGAGTGGCCATCCTCAATACGCCGCTACGGCATTATACGCTCGTCTATAGCGATATTCATGACTTTCCGATATGGTATATCGGCGTAAGTCTGGCTCTTAGTTTGGTAGTGCATGATACTTATTTCTACTGGATGCATCGCTTATTGCATCATCCTAAATTATTCAAATTAACACATCTGGTACATCATCAAAGTATCAATCCTTCTCCCTGGACTTCTTACAGCTTCCATTTTCTGGAAGCAGTGGCAGAAGGTGGCGTATTGGTGCTGATCAGCTGTATCATGCCGCTGCATCCGCTGACAATTCTGCTATTTACGATTACGGGTTTTATCATCAATGTATACGGACATCTGGGTTATGAGCTGATGCCACGTTGGCTTCGGCATAGCTGGTTGTTTGAGGTGATTAATACTTCTGTGCATCACAATCTGCATCACCGTAAGTTCAAAGGCAACTACGGCCTGTATTTCCGGGTATGGGACCGGCTGATGGGTACTGAACATCCTGATTATGTAAAGGAATATGATAAGGTACAGGCCCGCAGATTTAATCTTAGCGGAGATAAAAGTCAAGTCCCGTTAGGGGATTTGTGCTGAAATAAGTTTCTTTTTCATGCTGTTCATGAGCAAGGCCAAGAATAATCCTTGCCCGCTCCATATCTTCCGGAGAGGGTTTGGTGTAAAGTGTGATAGCCCTGTTTTTCCAGGTTGCAAGATAAGTTGTGCTTAGTAGCCGGATAGTTTCGTGTGTATCTATCGTGCCCAGTATCAGGTCGGCCAGTGTGGGCCAGCCACCGGATTGACTGAACAGCTTCAGCATGGATTTTTTTATTTCGATGCTGCCGGTTTTGAAATGCAGTCTGGCGGTTTCGAGCACAGCTTTGTCTGCCACCCTGGAGAGATACCCGATGGTCACATTCCTGATTCCTGGAATCTCATTGGCCATATGGTTGATCGCAAATGAACGGGCCTTCGGCTCATCCAGTTTTGTCAGAGCCAGAAACGCAGTGCAGCAGATATGCGGAAAGGGATGATGTAAAAAACGTTCAACAGCAGCTGCATGTTCTTTTGCGCCTGTTTCTGCCAAACCAGCCATGGAACCACTTATCTGGCGGTTTTCCTGCAGATTGTTATAATAGATGGTTTTATAATCGATCTCATTTTCCTTTAATACAAATCGGGCAAAGGATCTGATGCTGGCGGCATCATCAGCAATAAAGCGCTGTATAATATTGTGGAAGTTAGCTGCACCTTGCAGCTTGTAAAGTGTGTGTATCCGTACTTTTGGAGACTTATCAGTCAGTAGTTTTTCGATTGCTGTTGTTGAAAGATCTCCAAAATGTTCCAGGGCTTGTAATCTGATCAGGTATAGTTGATCGCGGATGAAAATACTGAGCTCCCGGCTGTCACCGGCATAGGAGGCGGAAAGTTGTTGTGCCAGTATCAAACGCGCTTTATCAGGATAACGGGAGAAATGTTGTAATACTATTGCTCTGTTACGATGGATAATAAAATCACGGATCTCTTCTGCCACAGGCCCCGGATCTGTTCTTTGTACTTGCCGTAGCCACTGTAGCAGCGGCAGATGCGTTACAAAGGCATCAATAAAATCCGGACGTGTAAGTGGTGTCAGCGCTTCAATAGCCGATTGGCGGACCTGTGGTACCCAGTCCGCCAACCGGTATATAAGAAAGGGAATTGCTTCCGGAGTTTGCAAAGCTGCGAGTCTTTTAACAGCCTTCTCCCGCAGGTACCCGTCTCCATTCAACGAACTAATGGCCAGCAATACTATCAGCTGATTTTTTTGAAAGGCTGCTTCATAAAAATCGATGTCTGATGTCGATATTTCACATTGATTGACTGTCTCATACAATCTGCCCCTGGTCTTCATTTTCCGGAACAAGTGAACGATGGTATCACAAATTGCTTCCCGGATATTTGGGTGACTGGTGCTCTTTAGCAATGGTATCAAACAATAAATAAGGCCCGGATAACCTTCTGCACGGATCTTTTCCAGTGCTTCCAGTTTTTCATTTGTATTGTCTTTCCTGAAAATACCGGTTTTATCGGGTTGTCTTAAAATGCTGATATATTGCCAGAGGTCCATTGCAGCGCCATACTTGATGAAGCCCTAATTTATGGATAATTGCACTAATCCTGATTATTTTCTGTTTACCTGCTTATATGGAAGAACATCACCTTCATTGGGCACTACGATGCGGCTTTTCAGTTTTTCATCGGTTATGTATTTCCTCAGTGCTGTTTTGCTAAGGCTGCAGTGATTGATGGCATCCATATGTACAGCGATGATGGTAGTGGAGGGGAGTAGAGTGGTAATGGTTTTCAGTTCACCGGTGGTTAGTGTCATGGTGATGCCGGGTGCCAGTACCGGATTTTCCCGTGTGAACTGGCATTCGCCGGTATTAGCCACAATCACTGGTGGCTGGGTGCGCAGCAGGGAATTGGTTAACAGCTCATCGAGGATGGCATCACCGGTGAAGAACACGGATTGTTTGCCTGTCTGTAGATAATAGGAAGAAGAGATGCCGAAAGGTGGAGCGCCAACAGCGCCCTTATGGTGACTGGCGAGGTATCTGGAGATAGTGATACCTTCCCAGGTGAGGCTACTGTCGATTACGCGGGTGTTGGTAAATCCTTTTTCCTGTAGTTTGATATCATCTCCCGGCTGGCAGAATATCAGCATGTTTTTAGGCAGCATTTTTTCAGCTGCTTCATCAAAGTGGTCCGGATGGTAGTGGGTGAGTAAGACAGCATCCACCTCTTTTAACACGCGGTCTCTGCTGAAAGGCAGATCGATACCCGGATTCTTTTTATCGTTGGCAAAGGGGATAGGTGCTTCTGTTCCTTTATCGGCCAGTATTGGGTCTGTGAGGATACGTTTGTTGTTGACGGTAACTTTTACGGTGGCGCTCCTGATGAGTTGTATGGTCATGGAGCTGTCAGTGGCCGCTGTTGCGGATTGGGCGAAGATGCTGATCATTGCGGTCAGCAATGATAATACTGCTTTTTTCATATGTTTCTGATAGTTTCGGGGCCAAAGGTATATCTTTACATAGTCGCCGGTAAGTGGTTACTTTTTAGTGGCATACTTACTTTTTAGTAGGTTTTATGGATTGCCGGGCGTCTGCTGAAACACATTTTTTTAAAAAAATATGAGAGATCCGAGATTACATTGTCCGTTGACATTTGCGGTGAAAGCTATCAGTGGCAAGTGGAAGTTATATATACTCAGTATGTTGTCTGATGGACAACCAAAAAGATATAGTGAACTGAGGAATACCTGTGAGAACCTCACGGAGAAAATGCTGACCAGCCAGTTAAGGGAGTTGGAGCAGGATGGTATTATCTGCAGAAAGGTATATCCCGAAGTGCCACCCAGAGTGGAGTATATGCTAACGGAGGCTGGCAGTAAGTTATGTGTCATCTTCGAACCATTGTATGAATGGGGCCTTGAATATATGAAGGAGGTTAAACCAGATAAACTGCATCTGCTGGAAATGGTCAAACAAAGGATGGCTTGACCTAACAGGAACGGGTATATGCTCGCAGGTTATCTACTGGCAGAAAAAATTTTTTTTCCTATTCAATTTTGTTATCTTCAGCATCTCGAAATAACTGCGTGAGTTATTCCACTATTGATACGGAGTCGTTAGCCTAACGCCAGCAAGATATAATCTGAAATAAACCCGTAAAATCCTCCTGTTATGAAGAAAAAAACAACTGTCCAAAAGAAAATTTCTTTCAACAAAACAACAATTGCCGCCCTCAATGCACAACATCAGGCTATGATAGCTGGTGGTCTGCTGCCTATTACCCGGCAGGTTGCATGTCAGGAAACCAATTACGCTTCCTGTAACACTTTCCGCTACACGGAAGACCAGTGTATTCTCTGCTAGTAGTTTCCTTTTAACTTATGTATCAAACCTGCACTGACGGCCTAAATGGCCGCCATCAGGTGTGATTTGTTCTGGAAATACTTTATTCTTTCACCCGGGCCTGCCCGAATGGCATTGTATTGCCGGAAGCAGGCCAATCAATTCCTATTTTATGAAAAAGAGAAAAGCAAACCTTGAAAGAAAACTGACGCTCAACAAAGAGACAGTGGCTAACCTCAACATGCAACAGCAGCAACAGATTGCAGGCGGTGCCGGCTTCATCATTACCAGACCAATCGACTGCCAGTCATTTGCGGTTACCTGTGATACTGCCCAGATGCCTACCGGCCCTTGTGAGCTCTGTAATGGCCTAAAAGCATAAAATATGAAAAAGAAAAACGTATCCCTCCACAAAAAACTGGTACTCGGTAAATCTACCGTAGCTGCGCTGAATGTGAGCCAACAACAAATGATTGCTGGCGGAGTAACTACTGTTACCGTTACCAAACTTATTACCTGCAATTCACAGGGCGAAACCTGTGCTACCGCACCCGTTCGCACCAAACCCTGTGAGCTCTGCAACACCCTGTAAGCTCCTTAACACACTAAAGGTATCACCATGAAAAAGAAACAAGTATCCCTCAGTAAAAAGCTGACACTCGGCAAATCCACCGTAGGGGCCTTGAATGCTAGCCAGCAGGAACAGATTGCCGGCGGTATTCCTACTACTACCGTTACTTCCAGAATCAACTGTCCCACCGTTCTGGATACCTGTGCAACCATCCCTGTGGGAAGCCACTTATGCCAATTCTGCGCATTTTAATTTATCGTCTCTAAAACTTTCGTTATGAAAAAGAAAAAAATAAACATCGGCAGAAAACTGTCTTTCAACAAACAAACAGTGGCTCCACTGAATGCAGAAGCTCAACAACAGATAGCAGGCGGTGCTATCATCACCTTACTGCCTAATTGCACCAGCCGTCTGGATTCCTGTGCTACTATTCCTCCAGGTGGACACATCTGCCAGCTGTGCCCCTGATCATTCATAATCGGTAAAACGCTTCTTATGAAAAAGAAAAAAGTAAGCATAGAAAGAAAACTATCCTTCAACAAACAAACAGTCGCTCAGCTGAACGACAGACAACAACAGCTGATCGCGGGCGGACTGGAGCTGACAAGGTTGACCGATTGTCCTACCGGCCAGCAAAGGACCTGCCCCACCATTCCCCGCGCCGGAATGCAGTGTGTGCGTTGCATGTAGTACCTGTTTCAGCGTAAAAAATTTTTTATGAAGAAAAAAATATCACTTAAGAAAAAACTGGCTTTCAATAAAGCTGCTATTGCAGTACTCAATGGTACACAACAACAGCTGCTTGCCGGTGGGTTTGTTCCCATCACCAATCAGCCCAACTGTACTACCATCATCGAAACCTGCAATACACAACCTTCTCCGAAGGAGCCTTGCTGGTATTGCCAGTAATGACTACAATAGCACGGTTTTTCATAGCCGCATTATCCAAATGGATGATGCGGCTTTTTGTTGTCGAATCACATCTGCGCAGCGATGGAAAATTTTTACGGGATATGGAAGGAGTCCTATAATAAATCGGGGCGCTATAGGAAGCGCCCCGATGCGGGTAAATATAGTGTAAAGGGATATTAAGTATTATTTGAGCGCCAGCGGGCGTACGTCCTGCACCAGTGTCAGCAGGAATTTGCCTGGCTCTTCAATAGGAATCAGGTGAGAAGACTTTTCAAACCATATCCCTTTCTTATAAGGCGCTTTCACCTGTTTAAGCCAGGCGTCGGTAGGCTCGGATGGTGTCGTGTAGTCGTGCCGTCCCATAAACATGAGTACCGGGATCGGGAATGTTTTGACATTTTTAAGGTCCACGGCCAGAAACTCCGCTAATAAACGGGACAGACTGAACATATTGCCCTGATCGATAGCGGCAACATCTTTTTTGTCATAATCAGGTGAGAGGAAAGGCGCATTATAGAAATACTGTGGCTCTGGCCGGTAGGCTGCCAGTCCGCCATAGTATTGAGGCCATTTGCGGGCTATGATGATCCTTTCCCGGGTAAGTGGTTTATCGCCGGGGTAGGGCGCGATGGACTGCAGTTCCCTGAGGGCTTCCTCATTTTTCAGGCGGGAGGCTTCCTTCAGGGCAAACTCAAAGCTGACACGCTCATTGTCCATCGTGTTGATGTTCTGACCTACACCAACGTAGGCAT
Organism: Chitinophaga flava; assembly: GCF_003308995.1. Classification (NCBI taxonomy): domain Bacteria; kingdom Pseudomonadati; phylum Bacteroidota; class Chitinophagia; order Chitinophagales; family Chitinophagaceae; genus Chitinophaga; species Chitinophaga flava. Next base: position 2,850,704 of record NZ_QFFJ01000002.1, read on the forward strand.
AAAAGAGGTCCGGGCGTTTCAGCACAGCTCTCATAGACACGATTGTGCCCCAGCTGTGTCCCATCAGGATCAGTTTCTTTTTGTTGTACTTTTTCCGGATCTGTTCTGCCAGTTCGATAGCATCATTAACGTAGGTGTCTATATGAATAGTGGGGCCTAGTGTGGTGGTATCGTTGGCGAGATAGGTTTTGCCGGAAGCCCGCTGGTCGTACTGGACCATGGTGAAATACTCTTCCACCGGGCGTTGCCAGATCCAGGTGACAGGCGCCATAGGAGAGGCAGGGCCGCCGTGAACAAACAGGATGATAGGATTGTCTTTGTCCTGTCCTCTTACAAATACCCATTGTTTCACCCCGCCGATATTGGCTTCGAAGTTTTCCTGGATGCCATTAGGGTTGAGAATTTTACTGAATTCCGTGATCACCTTTTTACCGCCGGCATATTTATCGGGGACATCACTGTTTTGTCCGAAGCTGTATGGCAGGAAGGCAAAAAGCAGTAGAAGGAGAAGCAGGTTTTTCACATGGTACAAATTGTTGGTCAGGCCAATGGTGGCACGCGCGAGATTTGGTTGCATTGTGACGTAAAGTTGGATAAGATTAAATGAAGAATAAGCAAAAACGTAACGAGTAATAAACTTATGGTATTTTATAATAATGGACAAATTCAAGTACCGCCGGGTGCGAAAAGCTTCTTTTTTTGTGGCAATTAATATTAAATTTACCCTTGCTTCCGGTGTAGGGGAGTGGATCGTACGATATCTCGCAACATAATGAATGAACAGGAATTGCTGACGCAACTTGCCCTTGGTGACCAGGAGGCATTTACTGCTATCTATTTACAATACCATGGAGGTATTTATACCTACCTGCTGAAATTCACCAAAAATCCGCTGCTGACGGAAGACCTGGTGCACGATGTTTTCCTGAAGATCTGGGAAATCAGGTCCCAGCTGGATATTAAGTCCTCTCTTGCTGCTTATTTATACCGCCTGGCCCGTAATACGGCCCTTACCCAGCTGAACAGGATTTCCCTGTTCGATGCCATACGGGATGAGGTGATGCACCGGGTATCCCTGGGGATTCATGAACAATCACTGATGAATGCGGTGGAGCAGAAACAGTATGAAGAACTGCTGCGGAAAGCGATTGACAACCTCCCGCCGCAACGGCGGGAAGCGTTTATCCTTTGCCGTCAGCAGGGGATGAGTTATGAAGAGGCCGCCACACAGATGAACATCTCCCGTAATACGTTCAAACAACATCTGTCACTGGCAGTGAAATCCATCCGGGAATATCTGCTGGAACATGGCAGTATTTCCCTGCTGATGCTACTGATAGCCATGAAGTAAAATTTTTTTTCCGAGGCATCCACCCATTTCTTTTACTCATTAGTCTTATTAGTATGGAACCAAATAAATTTCCTTCAGACCTGTTGCAAAAATACCTGGACGGCGTCATCTCCGAAACGGAGAGCACCGCCCTGTTTGCCTGGCTGCGGGAAAACCCGTCAGAAAACAATGAGGCGCTGGAAGTGGTGCTGCAGGAGGCTTATGACGGATCTATGAAAGAGAAGCCAGCCCTCTCCGCCGATGCCAGCCAGCGCATACTCAACCGGCTGATGGTATCTATAAACGAAACAGAGAGCGTCCGAACTATTCCCTTCTTACGAAGGACCTGGGTAAGATATGCTGCAGCGGCGGTGTTACTGCTGGCCGTTGCCGGCACTGCCAGGCTGCTGATGCGGGAAAGGAAACAGGTAATACCACCTATAGCCGTGGCCGTTACTACCGGCTCCAACCGCGCAGTACTGAAGCTGTCCAACGGCCAGGAGATCGTGCTGGACAGCGCCCATGGCAGCATCCTTCAGCAACAGGGTATCACCGTACATAATGACAGCGGCAAACTGGACTATGAGGGCCATGCCGATGTAGTGGAATACCATACCCTTTCTACGCCCCGTGGCGGACAATATAAGGTACAGCTACCCGATGGAACTGCCGTATGGCTCAATGCTGCGTCGGGCATTACTTACCCTACCGCTTTCACCGGCAAGGAACGTAAGGTGAAGATCAGCGGGGAAGCCTATTTCGAAGTGGCTGCCAATGCCAAAAAACCTTTCCGGGTAGATGTGGATGGAAAGGCAACTGTGGAAGTACTGGGTACCCGGTTTAACGTTAACGCTTATACGGATGAGCAACATATCCGTACCACCCTGCTGGACGGGCGTGTGAAAGTAGTGCACGGGCAACAGGCTTCGGTGCTGAAACCCGGACAGGAAGCGCAGATCACCGCACAGGGAATGGACATCATAGACAGTCCTGACCTGGAAATGGCCATCGCCTGGAAAAACGGCTCCTTCCGGTTTGACCATGCCCACCTGAAAGAGGTGCTGCGGCAGATGTCCAGATGGTACGATGTAACAGTCATATATGAACCAGGAAGCACAGATATTATATTCAGCGGGGAAATCAAACGGGATCTGAACCTGCCGCAGGCACTGATTGTGCTGGAGACAATGGGGGTTCATTTCAGGATAGAAGGAAAGCAATTAATAGTAATGCCATAAAGTATCCATAAGAGAAACTAAAATCAAAAAGCAACAAAGGTGATGATGTGAACATACCGGCTCTGCACGGTAAGGGCCGGTATGTCTCTAACGGTAAAAGCCATCAGGCTTAAGGGCGGAGCTATGTCTTGCCGGAAATATCATCTGCCTGATTATTTACAAATCAACCAAAAAATGTTATGCCAGAATTGAGTCATCAACAGCGGAATGTCCCGCAGCATCGGCGGTCTGTCAAGCAGACGATATGGCTGCTCCTGATAGCTGCTATGGGCCTGCCACTCAAAGGATGGTCACAGACCATTACTTTTAGTAGTAATAAGGTATCCCTGCAACAGGTTTTTGCAGAGATAAAAAAACAGACCAACTATGCCGTGGTGTTTAATCCTGAACATGTAGATGTGAACATCTCTGTTCCGGTGAATGCCAAAAAACAGCCACTGGACGCTTTTATGAAAACACTGTTGGCCAAACTGCCGCTCAACTATACCATTGTAGGCAGCACCATCGTTGTTTTCCGTAAGTCCGACACACCGCCTGATTTTAACAGTACGCCGCCGGCCACGGAGATCACCGGCGTGGTATACGATGAAAAATCCAATATGCCCATGCCCGGTGTAAGTGTCTTTGCCAGCGGTTCCGGCAAGGGTACTCAAACAGACGAGAAAGGTTTCTTCACTTTGAAAAAACTCAAAGACAAGGAGATGCTGACCTTCTCCAGCATTGGTTATGAAAAAGTGACTTTGCCGGCAGGACTGGTGGGGGTGCCGATGTATGTTAAAATGAGAGTGGCCACCAGTGAGCTGGACCAGGCTGTGGTACAGGCTTATGGCGTAACCAGCAAACGCCTGGCCACAGGTAATATTACCCGCGTCAGCGGAACTGAAATTGCACAACAACCGGTCATGAATCCCCTGCTCGCCCTGCAGGGGAAGGTGCCCGGCCTGCTGGTGACACAAACCAGTGGTTATGCCGGCTCGCCCGTTAAACTGGAAATCAGGGGAAGAAACTCCCTGGGTAAGGATTTCCTGTCAGATCCCTTATATATTGTTGATGGCGTGCCACTCACCGTGCTGGGAGTAAGCACCGGAAATACCTATCAGGCAGGCGTGTCTCCAGGATATGTACAGGGTGGTCTTTCTGCAACACAGGGACAAAGCCCTTTATTTGGCCTCAGTCCGAAAGATATAGAAAGCATTGAAGTACTGAAAGATGCTGACGCTACGGCCATCTACGGTTCCCGTGGCGCCAATGGTGTCATCATCATCACCACCAAAAGAGGCAAGGCAGGCAAAACCTCCTTTTCACTCGATGCCAAACAGGGTATTACTACAGTACCCCGTCGCTGGCCGCTGATGGATACCAGACAGTATTTACAGATGCGCCGCGAAGCCTTTAAGAATGATGGGATTACTCCTACACCTGCCAATGCGCCGGATCTCACCGTGTGGGACACCACCCGTAATACCAACTGGCGCAAGGAAGTGTTAGGCACTGGTAAACTCACCACAGTATCCGCCAGCCTGTCTGGTGGCGATAATCAGAATAATTTTTATGTCAGTGCCAACTACTCCCGTCAGGTGGAAATGCTGGCCAGCAGTGGGGCTACACAGACGGCATCCGTATCTTCCGGCCTTCAGCACAGAAGTAAAGACCAGAAGTTTAGCCTGCGCATTGGTACCATCATTGGGTATACCGGTGTGGATGCTATACAGGCCTCTTCCACGCTGTTTTCCCTGGCGCCTAATGCACCATCAGTTTTTGATAGCAAAGGTAATCTCAATTTCACCGACTGGAGTACCGGACAACAACCACTGAGTGAACATCCCTTTGCTTATTTGCTCAGAAACAACGTCAATCAGCAAAACCAGTTCAACTCCAATCTGGAAGTAAGATATGAGATCATCAAAGGACTTACTTTCAGCACTACCGGTGGTTATTCCTATGTCAGCGGCAACAATAACTTCTTTCAACCAATTGCATCCTTGAACCCCATCCTGAACCCATCTGGTCTGGCTAGTTTCGGCAGTACCAAAAATACCAACTGGATTGTGGAGCCGCAGCTGGCTTACAGCCGTTTTATCGGTAAAGGGGGGCTGACGGTGCAGGCGGGTGGAAGTCTTCAGAACACTACTACCAATGGTCTTGTGACCTACGCATTGGGTTATGGGGATGATAATCTAATCAAAAGCCCGGCGAATGCTCCGATACAACAGACGATGGAAGGATACGGCCGTTACAAGTATGCGGCCGTTTTCGGAAGGATCTCCTATAATTGGGACAATAAATACCTGATCAATCTCAATGGCAGAAGAGATGGCTCTTCGCGCTTTGCTCCCGGCCGCCAGTTCGGCAATTTCGGTTCTGTGGGGCTGGGATGGGTGGCTTCGGAAGAACCATGGATGAAGGCTATACTGCCTTCCTGGTTTAGTTTTGTTAAACTCAGAAGCAGCTATGGTATCACTGGTAGTGATGGTTCCATCGGTGATTACCAGTATCTGTCGCAATGGGCCTCTATGCTGAATGCCCAGCTACTTAATAAATACGACAACGTACAGCCTTTTGTGCCCATTCATGCTATCAATCAGGAATATCACTGGGAAGCCAACAAAAAATTTGAAGGGGCCTTGTCGCTGGGATTTCTGAACGACCGCATTAACCTGGAAGTAGCCCACTACCGTAATCGTACAGGCGATCAGGTTACCAGTCTGCCTACCCCGCTATACACCGGCTTTCCCAACGTAGTGGCCAACTGGGATGCAGTCGTGGAAAACAGCGGATGGGAGGGTACCTTGCGTGCCCAGCTGATACGCAGCAAAGATCTGTCCTGGTCAGTGAACTTTAATATATCCACCAACCGCAACGTATTGGTGTCTTATCCCGGCCTGGAACTGTCTCCTTATGCTACACAATACAGAGTGGGACAGTCACTGTCTACCGGATATTACCTGCATTTGCTGGGAGTAGATCCTCAGACCGGAAAATATAGTTATGAAGACCACAACAAGAATGGAAAGGTGGATGTAGTGCCCACCAACCTGGCCGGTACCAACAATGATGACCGTTATGTAGCCATTGACAAGCAACCCAGATATTATGGTGGCTTCGGCTCCCAGCTTTTCTGGAAAGGGTTACGGCTCGATCTTTTATTTGATTTCAAAAAACAACTGGGCGAAAATCCTTTAGCGGCCATCGTTCCGGGTTCCCAGTACAACCTCCCCGTGGAATCGCTTCGTGATCACTGGTCTAAACCAGGTGATAATGCCCGGTATCCGGCTTTTTCCAATTCTTCTGATGGTCTGTTCACCTACTCTGATGGCATCTTCTCCAATGCTTCCTACCTCCGGTTAAGAAGCCTGGCTATCAGTTATGACCTCCCGGAGAAGCTCATTAAAAGAGCCCGTATGGAAGGCTGTCGCTTTTATATCCAGACAGAAAATGTTTTCACCATCACCCGGTTTGCAGGAATGGACCCCGAAATACAGGGAACATTGGCACTGCCGTCTGCCAGAACACTCACCGGTGGCTTTATGCTTAACTTTTAAAATGATCAGTGATGCAGTATCAAAAGATAATAACCAATACTTACCGCTGCCTGTTGCTGGCAGTTGTGTTTTCTTCCTGTAAAAAACTGGTATCTGTTCCTGATCCTATCAATACTATCTCCACCGGTCAGGTGTTTAGTTCTGAAAAACAGGCTAATGGCGCCATGGCGGGGATTTATACCAGAATGATCAATGCCGAAAGCTCTGCCCAGCCAGCCGATATTGTACAGAACTCCTTTGCTGCCGGCTTGTCTACCTTGCTTGGAGGGGTTTCCTCCGATGAAATGTATAATTACCAGGGGGCCGGTGATCAGAATTGGTATCTTCCCAATACCAATAAGCTCACCGCCTACAACAACGGTTTCATTTTTAATATATGGAATTCAGCCTATACTTCCATATATGCCGCCAATGCAGTGATAGAAGGTATTGCCGCCTCTACCTCGCCCAACCTCAAGGATAGTGTGCGCAAGGCGCTGACAGGAGAGGCAAAATTTGTACGTGCCTTTTCCTACTTCTATCTGACCAACTTTTTCGGAGATGTGCCACTGGCGCTGACCACGGATTTTAACAAAACACGTATCATGTCGAGGACACCGCAGCAGCAGATATATCAGCAGCTGGTAGCGGACCTCAAAGATGCTGTTACCACCATGCCGGAAGCATATCCCACCAGTAGCAACGAAAGAATACGCCCTAACCGTTATGCCGCACTCGCCCTGCTGGCAAGGGTTTATCTTTATCAGCGTGATTATGCCAATGCGGCTGATGCTGCCTCCGGGGTTATCAACCATACAGACCTGTATCAGCTGGAAGCCAATCTGGACAATGTGTTTGCGCCGACCAGCCGGGAAGCCCTCTGGCAGCTGAAACCAGCCGGTGTCTTTATGCTGAACAATGCCCTGCCGGAAGGCTTTAAGTTGGTACCTAACCCGCTGCGCACGGGTTATCCCTCAATTTGTCTGACAGATATCCAGCTGAAAGCCTTTGAAACAGGAGATAAACGTTTCGTATCCTGGGTAGACAGCACCCAACCAGCAGCATCGCCTAATACACCACCGCCTGCGCTGGGTTATTATCCTAACAAATACAAAATAGGCAGTGCTAACAGTAGTTTCGGCGCGCCATTCAAAGAGTATCAAACAGCACTACGCCTGGCGGAAATGTACCTGATACGGGCGGAAGCCGCTGCCAACGGTGGTCCTGGCGGTATATCCAGCGCCATCAGTGATCTCAATATTATCCGTAACAGGGCGGGCCTGCCGGCTTTACCATCTTCCTTAAACCAGGATCAGCTGCTGGCAGCAGTAGCCAAGGAAAGACAGACAGAGTTTTTTGCAGAATGGGGACACCGCTGGTTTGATCTCAAGCGAACAGCCAAAGCACATAACGTGTTGTCCGCTATTCCGCTGAAACAGCCATGGGCCGGTGATTTCCAGCTGTTGTATCCAATACCTCCTGCTGAGATCAATGTAAACCATTTCCTCACTCAAAATCTCGGATATTAATATGCTTTCCTATAAAAAATGTCTGCGCTACCTCATACCATGTCTGATGGTCAGCCTGCTGATGGCCTGCGCTAAGGATAAAGTGGCACCCGGTACAGCCTCCCTGACCATCATCAACGCCGTGCCCGACAGCCGTCCGCTGGTGACCAACTTCAAAGGTGGAAATCCTTTCGATTATTATCGGGCTGTACAACTGGATTATAAGGTACCATTCAACCCGCTGGTCAACCGTTTCAGGTCTTACAGTGGAAGCCAGCCACTGTGGTTGTATCAGTATCCTGATACCACTGATAAAAGCACGCCGCTGTTCAAACTGACGCTAGACCTCCCCATCGGTGCTACCCGTACATTGTTTTTAACGGGTACGGTTAATACACCGGATACCGTGTTCACCAATGATGTGCTGCCTTACCATCCCTTAGGTGACAGTACCACCGGATTACGGTTTGTAAACCTCTCTCTGGGCAGTGCGCCGATAAAGGTGGTTATCAAAAATAAAACCGGTGATGCGGAAGTCAGCAGCCTCCCCTACAAAGGCGTGACGGGCTTCCGGAACTATCCTGTCAACGCTGCCCTCGAAGACTATGTATTCGAATTCAGGGATGCCGCCAGCAACACGCTCATCACCAGCTATACAACAAACGGTATCCACTATCCGCTGCCGGGAGGCATACATCAGTGGGTGTTCAGAAACTGGACACTGGCGCTGGTAGGGCTGCCGGGAGGTACTAACGGACAGGAACAAACGATCATGGCCTTCTCCTATTAAAGAAGCCTTTGCATCAACATCTACTTTTTCAAAACATATTATGAACACTATATTAAAAATCGACCGGCTATCCCACCGGTACAGCAGTGCCTGGGCCGTCCGCGATATTAACCTGGAAATAGGCCATACCGGCGTAATCGGGCTGTTGGGCTCCAACGGCGCCGGTAAGTCCACTACCATGAATATCATCTGCGGTGTGCTGAATCAAACCGAAGGCCAGGTATATGTGAATGGTAAAGACATCCGGAAAGAACCGGAGCTGGCTAAAAGAGAGATCGGATTTCTGCCACAGAACCCGCCCGTATATACTGACCTCACCGTGGACGAATACCTGCAATACAGCGCACAGCTGCGACTTGTGGAGAAAAGTAAAATCCGCAAAGCTGTGGAAGAAGCCAAAGAACGTTGTGGCATCTCCCATTTCAGCACCCGCCTGATACGCAATCTGTCAGGAGGTTACCGCCAGCGTGTAGGCATTGCACAGGCTATCATCCATAAACCCAAACTGGTGGTGATGGATGAACCCACCAATGGTCTCGATCCCAACCAGCTGATAGAAGCGCGTAAACTGATCCGCGAAATAGCCCAGGAACATACCGTGCTGCTGTCGTCCCACATTCTCTCCGAAATACACCTGCTGTGCCGGGAGATCGTGATGATAGAAGGAGGAAGGGTTATTTTCTCCGATACCATGGATGCTTTCAACAACTACGTACAACCGCATAGTGTGCTGGCGCATATGGAAAATATGCCGGCAGCTTCTGAACTGCAGAAGATCAGCGGCGTGTCGAAAGTGGAAGTCCTGAATGATACCCAGGTACGCATTTATTTCGAAGGCGACCAGGAAATCACCGAAAGGATTATCGCCGCCAGTGTGCAGGAGGGATGGCGCCTCCGGGAAATCAGTCTCGACAAAGGTTTGCTCGATGATATTTTCAAGCAATTATCTATTCAATCGCTCCAATAATTTTTATACATGAAGATGATATTCAGGATTGCGAAAACAGAGCTCCGGACACTCTTTTATTCACCGGTGGCCTGGTTTTTAACAATCGCATTTATGGTGCAGTGTGGGGTGTATTATACCTACGCCATGCTCAATATCGCCAACTGGCAGGATATAGCCATCAGGAACAATCCTAAATTCAAGGACTTTGGTATCTCGCTGACCTCAGGGGTTTTTTTAGGGCAGGACAGCATTTTTGCCAATGTGCTGCAAAACCTGTATCTGTTTGTTCCCTTGCTGACAATGGGTTTGATCAGCAGAGAAATCAACAATGGTACTATCCGGTTGTTATATTCTTCTCCCATCAAAACCCGGGAGATTGTACTTGGAAAGTACGTGGCTATCATGATCTACAACCTGCTGCTATTAAGCATTGTAGGCGTGTTTATGCTCATGGGTGTTGTTAATATATACCATGCAGATTACGGAATATTGTTGTCTGCCGCACTGGGCTTCTATTTGCTGGTATGTACCTATACGGCTATCGGCCTGTTTATGTCCAGTCTCACCAATTACCAGATCGTATCAGCCATTGGCAGTTTTATTATCATCTTTGCGCTGAGCCGCATCGGTGGCTTGTGGCAGAAGTATGATATCGTGCGGGACCTGACTTATTTCCTTTCCATTTCCGGACGTACTACCAAGATGCTGAGAGGACTGATCACCACCAAGGATGTGATTTATTTTGTGATGATCATGTATATGTTTGTAACATTTACCCTGATCAAACTCAAGGCCGGTCGTGAATCCAAACCGTGGTTTGTAACAACGGCCCGCTACCTGCTGGTGTCTGTATCTGTACTACTGATAGGTTATGTAAGTTCCCGTCCTGCCTTTATCGGCTACTGGGATACTACCGCCACCCAAAAAAATACACTGCATCCCAATACACAACGGATATTAAAAGAGCTGGGTGACGAGCCGCTGGAGATCACGCTGTATACCAACCTGCTGGGACCAGGTGTACAACGTGGCCTGCCGGAAAATCGCAACGATTATCTGTGGAGTCTGTGGGAACCTTACCTGCGCTTCAAACCGGACATCAAATTCAACTACGTGTATTATTATGATGCCGATGATGCAGATAGTTCGCTGTATAAAACCTGGCCGGGTAAAACCCTGCAGCAGATAGCCACCCAGATGGCAGAAGGATATGACGTGAAGTTCGCTGGTTTTAAAGCACCGGCAGAAGTGCGCCGGATGGTCAACCTGCAGCCGGAAAGCTACCGGTTGGTGATGCAGCTGAAATACAAAGGACAGACCACTTTCCTGCGCACTTTTGATGATGCTACATTCTGGCCCGAAGAGCAACAGGTGGCGCCTGCCTTCAAACGCCTGATACAGGCCTCGCTGCCTAAGAATATTTTCCTGACAGGTAATCTACAACGTAGCATCCATAAAAAAGGGGAGCGCGAATACATGTTGCATGCTATTGCAAAAGGAATTCGTACGTCGTTGATCAATCTGGGTTTTGATGCAGACACCCTGAATGCAGATACCCGGGAAATACCTGCTGGTATTACCTCATTGGTGCTGGCAGACCCTAAAACGGAACTGAGTCCGGTAGCTACAGAAAGAATCAGTCGTTACCTGCAGAACGGCGGTAATATGATGATCCTGGGCGAGCCAGGCAAACAACAGATGCTGAATCCGCTGCTGAAACAGCTGGGCGTGCAACTCATGGATGGCACCCTCATAGAGGTGTCCAAAGATGAGATGCCGCATATGGTAAAACCATATTTAACAACTGCTGCTACCTACCTGTCACAAGACCCTGTCCTCAAGGCCGTCCGGCAGCTACAGCAGGAAGGAGAAGACAGTCTGGGAGTACTGATGCCCGGCGTGACCGGCATCGCTGTGACAGATAGCAGCAACTACAAACCTACCACTATCCTGACTACCTTCTCCGGAAAAGCATGGATGAAGGTGGGTACGCTGGTAACCGATTCTGTGCCGCCGGTGCTTAATCCGCAGGAAGGCGACAGTAAACAGTCTTCTTATGCAACCATCGTATCGCTGACCCGTCAGGTGAATAACAAACAACAGCGTATAGTCGTATGCGGTGATGCCGATTTTATGAGTAACACCCGCCAGGGTGGAGGTTTTCTGAGCATAGACCTGTACAGCTGGCTGGATGAGGGAGCCTTCCCCATCTTCACACCAAGGCCGGAGGCACGGGATACTAAACTGACGATCAGCGGCACCATAGCCAATATCGAGAAGATAATATTTGTATGGGTATTGCCTGTTATCGTGCTGCTGGCCGGAACCATATTACTGCTACGTCGTAAAAGACAATAAAAACGGGAACCGATGATATTACAAACAGACGAACAAACAATAGACGACCTCCGCATATTCGGCAAGCGGGATGTCAGTGGTATCTACGACCTGTACAACCATACCCACACCCGTGGCGGCGAAGCATGTCTCGAAGAGATGTTCCGTCAGCCGTTGTCGGATAAGGAGGAAATCAACCGGCGCAGCAGTATTATCGCGCATTTTGCGCAGCTGCAGGTAGCTTTCCCTTTTGATGCAGCCCTGTTTGATATGGCAGAGAAGTATCTGAAAAACGGGGATGTCCTCTCAAAAAATACGGTGCAGGCTACACTGAGTGAAAAGGATATTTACAACGGCGTTACCGCCGTGATAGGTTTGCTGCAGCATGTACACCGGTTTGTCGAAGGCCCGGCAGTGGCGGGCATTGCAGCCTATGCCAGGGAGCGGACGGAAATAGCGCTGCTGCTGGCCGACCCGGCGCTGGAACCTGCGTTGAACGAATCCATGAAAGGAAAATTATCCTATGGTGCTGTCACTGCCTATGATCTGTTGTTCAGAACACGTGAAAGACAGAAGATCATCCAGCTGCTGGGCCATGTGTATATTTTGGATGTATACCTTTCCGTAGCTGCAGTGGCGGTAGAGAAAAAATTCGTATTCCCGAAAGCGTTAGACAAAGGCACCGGTATCTTAAAACTCGACGGCGTGTATCATCCGGGCCTGAAAAACCCGGTAGGCAACGATGTATCGATGGGCAGCAACCGGAACGTGATTTTTCTGACGGGAGCTAATATGGCCGGTAAGTCTACCTTCCTGCGTTCCCTGAGTACTGCATTGTATGTGGCGCATATGGGTTTTCCCGTAGCAGCGCGGTTGATGGAGTTCTCCGTACTGGATGGTATTTACACGACCATCAACCTGCCGGACAATCTGGGTATCGGGGCCAGCCACTTTTATGCAGAAGTGCTGCGGGTGAAAAAGATCGCTGCCGCCCTGAGTAGTGGCAAATCACTGCTGGTCATATTTGACGAGCTTTTCCGGGGTACCAATGTAAAGGATGCCCATGAGGCAACGGTAGCGGTTACACGAGCTTTTGCCGGTAAAAAGAACAGTAAGTTCGTCATCTCTTCCCATATCGTGGAAGCTGGGGAGCAGTTGCAGCAATCTGCCGGTATCGGTTTCCTGTATCTGCCCACCCGGATGAACGGACATACGCCGGAATATACCTATAGGCTGGAGGAAGGCATCACAGACGACCGTCATGGTATGATCATCATCCGCAATGAAGGTATACTGGACATCCTTCAAAAGGGACGCAAATCCCAGGACTAAAGTCCCGGGCTATTGTAGGCTAGCCCAGGACTTCATAGCTCAGGACTAGTCCGAATCGAAAATAGCCCAGGACTTTAGTCCTGGGACACCTAAATAAAAAATTACAGCTATAACATGAGCTTTAGTATAGATAGGCAAACAATGGATGAACTGAACCTGCTGGGGAAATTCCGGCATGGTTCAGTATACCACTTGTTCAACCAGGTGAAGACAAGAGGTGGGGAGCGTTTGCTGGACGGGATGTTCCAGGCTCCGTTGGAAAATGCAGCTGCCATCAATGAGCGGAGCAGTATTTTCCGCTTTTTTCAGGAGGCAAATCTGGCGTTTCCTTTTGATGTGCCGCAGCTGACCCTCATGCGGGAATACCTGGATAACGGCGGCAAAAGCAGTGCATTACTGACATTAGCTGATATGCTCATCAAAAAAGGTCTCTCTTCCCTGGCCCGTGATGAACGTTACCGTGCCAATGTGCAAGGGCTGCAGGCCACTATTGTGACCGTAAAAAGATGTTATGCCTTTGTGGAAACACTGGCTGTTTTACAGGGGCCTTATGCAGCCAGGGTGGCCTCCATCCGGCAGGTGCTGGCAGATAAACAGCTGGAGCGTTTGTGCAATATGGACATCTATAAGGCATTACCGGTGAAAACACTGGCCTTCTATGATCATCTGCTCAAAAACAGGCTCCATAAGGAAATGGAAGATCTGCTGTTATTCATTGCGGAACTCGACGTATACATTGCCGTTAGTGAGGTGGCCCGCACTAAAGGGTTTAACTACGCACAGGCATTGTCTCCTGAAAAAAACAGTCTGTCGGTCAACGGCCTGTATCATCCCTGCATAGAAAAAGCCATCGGCAATGATATTCTCATGCAGGAAGGCAGCAATGTGCTGTTCCTTACTGGTGCTAATATGGCCGGAAAATCCACCCTGATGAAGTCGGTAGGTATTGGAATGTATCTGGCACATATGGGCTTCCCGGTAGCGGCCGCACAGTTTTCCTTCTCCGTAAGGGAAGGGCTGTATTCTTCCATCAACGTGTCAGACAATATCAGCCTGGGATACAGCCATTTTTATGCAGAAGTGGTAAGGGTGAAACAGGCGGCAGAAGCCACTGCCAGCGGGAAACGGCTGCTGCTGATGTTTGACGAGCTGTTTAAAGGTACCAACGTAAAGGATGCCTATGATGGTACGCTGGCGGTTACAGAAGCGTTTGCGGCCTATTCCGGTTGTTTGTTCATCGTTTCCACCCATATCATAGAAGTGGGAGAAGCTCTGAAAAAACACAGCAATATCCGCTTCAGATATCTGCCTACTGTAATGGAGGGTAGCCGTCCACGTTATACCTACAAGCTGGAAGAAGGTATCACGGAAGACCGCCAGGGGATGATGATCATCCGCAATGAAGGCATTTTGGAGCTGATCGGCTCATAGCGACTGTATTAACTTGTAAAAAAACACTGCACATATGAAGAAGTTGTTGACATTTGGCGCTGGCGCCATGCTGGCACTGTCATGCCTGCACACATCGGCCCAGGAGAAAAAACTGGCCGGTCTCACTAAAGAAGACTTTATAGCCGATTTCAGACTCGCTGTAGACATCCTGAAAAAACAACACCCCAATCCATATAAGTTCACCGATTCACTCACTTTCGAGCACTCAGTGGACTCACTCTTAAAGGTAATGGGCAAAGAACCGGACCTACTGGCCTGCCTACAGTATTCACCTGTCTATCTGGTGAGAGACGTACATACCAGCCTCCGGCTCTCTAATGATCATTCCCGTGAACTATATGCCAGCATGCGGTTCTTCCCGTTCCCGGTAGTGATTGAGCGCGGAAAGATCTTTGTCAATATTAAAGGTGCTGCTATCCCTTTTGGTGCTGAGATCACCAGCATCAACAACACGCCGGCAAAGGACATACTCCGTAGCCTGGCTACTTCGGCATATAGCGACGGCTTCATTACCACCGGTATGGACCGCCTGTATCCTGATTTTCAGGTGATCTTCAGTTTGCAGTCGCCTCACCAGGTAACCTATCCGGTAACCTATCTCGCCCCCGGCAGCAAAGAGTCCCGTAAGGTAAGTCTCACCGCTTCCAATCCTACAGAAGCCTATCATGCTACCCGGCAGTCTGTTTTTCCGTTCAATCTGCTGCAGCGCGCCTACTATATTTACAACAATTATTTCGATGACTCACAGACAGGACTGCTGACCGTCAATACCTTTGCTATCAACGAAGCAGATGCCTATAAAGAGTTCAGCGAGTTTTTCCGTGAAGTGAAAAAACGCAACTACAAACAGGTGATCATCGACATCCGCAGCAATGGTGGCGGTAATCCCGCTATCTCAGCCCTGCTGTATTCTTTCCTGGCAGATGCTCCTTTCCGGAACGTATACAACTACCGCACCCGCACCATCGATATCGCCTATCCGGAATATGCAGTGGCAGACAACGGCAGAAGGCTCTCTGATGAAGATATTCAGAGCAACCGGAATTTCCTGTACCAGCGCTTCGATAAAGACAGCTCCGGCTTCTATATAGGCAACGCCCGGTTGAAAGAAGGGCAGCTGGAAAATTTCCCTCCCGATAAAGACGCCTTCCACGGAAAAGTATATGTGCTGACCGGCGGTGGTACTGTTTCTGCAGCTACCTACTTTGCTTCGCTGGTACAAAAAAACAAAAGGGGAGAAGTGATCGGTAAGGAAACCGGTAGTGGAGAAGCCGCCACCACAGCCGCCTGGTTTAGGAATTATCTGTTGCCACGCACCAAATGTATACTCACCGTACCACTGTCCGAACTCTATTTCTTTAATGCCACCAAAGATAATGGCCGTGGTATCATCCCCGACCGGGAAGTACCAATGGATAAATTTATCGGCTATACGCAGGCAGATAAAGATCCGGAGATCACTTATACACTGGAGTTGATTGAAGCTGCACACAAGGCCTCACGATAATAGTAACAGTGACAATAATCAAGCCCCGTCAATGGCCCATACATTATGGGTTTCATTGGCGGGGTTCTTGTCAGCGTATAGTGGTCTGCGTTATGCCTTTCCCGATAAATTAGGTTTTCCGGAAACATTTGTTTTACTTTGCATCAGTTTAAGGTTCTTGGTGATAAGAATTTTTTGAATCAGATCTCTATAAGATAGCAGCCATATGTTAAGCAGAAGTGGCCTTCTGCTGCATCCACTGAAGTGTTTACTCCTCCTGTATCCTAACGTTACCCCGGTTAAATTCTTCCGTATTGTATATCCAACGTATTGTTTCTTCCTTGTCCTGTTCTGAAATAAATCATCATTAAGTTTTTAATCATCTTCTGTCAGAAGCCTGTTGTCATTTATCGCGGTATAAATGATGCAGCTTGCTATTGCCCCCTGATGATCCCACCAGGTTAACCTTCCTATGTATTGACACTAAATTTTAATGTTATGAACAAGTATGAAAGATTAAAAAACGAACTGGAAACAGTTGGAACAGGAAAAATGAAAGCATTTGGCTCTTCTATGTTACCCATTTTGAAAAGCGGTACTTTACTCACTTTTAAAAAAGAAACGGAGTATGCCATAGGTGATATTGTATTCTGTAAAGTCAAGGGGCGTTATATTGATGCGCACAAGATCATTAAAAAAGATACCGGCAAAGGCTTTCTCATAGCCAATAATCATGGTTTTGAAAATGGCTGGACTAAAATCATATACGGCAGAGTGATACTAGGCGAATATGAAAACCGGGTGATTTATAATAAAGCAGGATAAAATGATTTTGGGATGTAATTTTGAACCTTGCAGGCTACTGATCAATGACATCCAGGACCTGATTAATATGAGTATTATCACGCCGGGCAAGGTGTAGCAAATACAGCTCTGATTTGTTCCGTCCATTCCCCGATCTGTTCTTTCCCCGCTCTGTCTGCCCTGTCAAATAAAAAATGTTTTTTGATGTCCAGCCCACTGTAACTGAAGATACCTTTGTCTGAAGTAAGCAGGAGGGCATGGTCCATTCCAATAGCCTGATATTCGGCATGTGATTTACCATGAGTGTTAATAATCACAGTGGGCTTGGCTCCCAGCAGTCCTTTCTGAACACCTTGATCATAGCGGTAGGCAAAGCCATAACTAAACACCCGGTCGATATATCCCTTCATGATAGCCGGCAGGCCTGTCCACCAGATAGGATAAATAAAAGTGAGACAATCAGCTTCGGAGATAAAGGTTTGTTCCAGTTGTACATCTTCACTTACATGGCCTGCGCGCTGGCCTTGTATATCAGCTAAAGATAAGACCGGGTTAAAATTAAGCTGGTACAAGTCTCTTATCATCACCTCATGACCATTCTTCTGTAAATGACCTGTCAGTGATTGTTTCAGCTGGCTGTTGAGACTATCGGAATTAGGATGGGCATAAATAATTAGATGTTTCATATGCTTGTTTTTGTATGATTGTATGATACAAAAGTAGCATGGTGAGATAAGGCAGTATTGTAAGAAAACGAAATCAGTGCTGCGAAATGCAGATGTCTTCCTGGAATTTGATATACTGGGTAGGACTCAGATGCAGGTAATGTTTAAAGTCGTGTATCAGCTGGCTTTGATCATAGTAGCCACAGGTATCAATTAACTCAAACCAGTCGGCTGTCAGACCATTGGTGAGCTGTCGCTGAAGATGTTGAATGGCCTTCATAAAACGCTGATACCGCAGCCGTTCTTTGGCAGTGTATCCAAATTGTTTTTTGTGATGCAGTTGAATATTACGCTCGCTTTGCCCCGTAGCACCTGCGATCGCTTTAATGGGATTCAGGGTATCATCCCGGAAACCAGCCAGTTTTTCTGATAATGGATGTTGTTGCTGCAGATAGGGCCTGCAAAATTCAAGGATATAGATTACTTGCTGGTCGGGTTGGTCTATCTGGCTCAATACAGTCCAAAGATCGGTGAAGCAGTTGTCTTCCAGCAGCTGGTCAGGGTGCAGTGGCGTTTCTTTCTCCGAAGCCGCATTACCAAAGAAACGGAAAAAGGCATCATCTTTGAAATTGGCTACCAGCATGCGTGTACCTGGAAGTAAAGTATAGTCAAATGCCTGCTTGATCGGCCCAAGCACAATACACTGGTCAATATCCAGTTGTGTATCCTGCCGCGAATGCAATAACGCTTTGCCTCCAAAAATCAAGACCAGGATAGTTTGATAAGAAGGCAGCAGTGTTTTGGTAATAGCAGTATCACCTGTATTTTCGGCAAAATAAAAATGAGAGAATACCGATTCAAAATCCGGTGTCACGGGAATACTGAAATGATGATATGCCTGGTCCATGCTTCAAATATAATCATTACTTTCGGGCATGTATTCATTATTGCTTCAACATATTAGCCGGTATGTCCAACTGAATGAAGATGAACTGCACACATTCTTTAATGCCCTGGAACTGAAAAAACTACGGCGGCATCACTTTCTGCTTCAGGAAGGTGATATCTGTAAACGTGATTATTTTGTGATCAAAGGCGGCCTTCGCCAATACGAAACGGACAAGGAAGGGAAGGAGCGTATCATTCATTTTGGCTTCGAAAACTGGTGGATCACCGACCGCCATAGCCTGATCACGCAAACGCCTTCCATCTATAACATAGAAGCCCTGGAACATACCGAAGTACTCCAGATCAATATAACAACCCTCAAAACGTTGTATGACCAGATACCCCGCTTGGAACGTTATTTCCATCTGGTATTACAGGAATCTTTTGCCTTATGGCAACGGCGCATTCTGCAGCTGCAGAAACCGGCAGAAGAAAAATACCGGGCATTTCAGGCCGACTATGGAGCCATAGAACAGCGGCTGCCACAACAATACATCGCTTCTTACCTCGGCATCACAAGAGAAACCCTTAGCCGTATCCGTAGCCAGCAATAGTGTGATATAAATCACAGCAATTTTTTGATAAACCGCACTATCCTGCCACCACAGATGGATCATCTTTGCAAAAAAGATGATGCACAAGGAAATAATCCCTGAATTACTGGCAACAGACAACAGCTGGACACCTTTGATATTAAGACTTACACTGGGAATTGTACTGTTCCCGCATGCGGTACAGAAAATGTTCGGGTGGTTCCGTGGCCCTGGCCTGGCAGGAGAAATGAAGTTTATGACTGAAGTGGCCGGTTTGCCATCTTCTGTTGCAGTGATGGCTATTTTTGTAGAATGTGCCGGTATGTTTTGTCTGCTTACGGGAATGGCTACACGGATAGTTGCCGTGGCTCTTTTTGGACTGTTTACAGGTATGATTATCTGCATCCACAGGAAGAACGGTTTCTTCATGAACTGGTTTGGTAAACTGCCGGCAGGGCAGGAGGGGTTTGAATTTCATCTGCTGGTACTTGGTATATGCCTGGTGCTGATGATAACGGGTGGTGGTAAATCCTCCATGGATAGCTGGTGGCAGGAAGCGGCCCGTTAAGCCTCGCTGAAAAATCATTCGACGGGACAAGTCTTCTTAGAAGACTTACCCCGTTTTCTTTTGGCTTGCAAGGATGTGCCATGGCTCGGTGTAGGCTTCCTTGAATTTGATTTTTACCCCACACTAATGAGACACAGGATTATTATGCTGCGTGGTGCCGGAGATAACATAGTTGGCTGTCACATCACTTCCTTTTCTGAAAGTAAATAACTGACTGCCGGGTTGTTGATGTTGGTGAATCAATAGGCTGGTTCTGCAGCTGCTACTCTTTTAACGGGTACGTCCTTGATAGGTGTAAGGGAAGCTTAAAAACCGGTATCGAAAATACCAAACTTTACAGCAAAGAGGACGAGGCCTGCTGTATTACGGCGGCCGGTTTTGGCCAGCAGATTGTTGCGGTGTCCTTCTACGGTACGGGCGCTGATGAACAGGGTTTCACCTATCTCGGTGTTATTATATTCCTTACAAATCAGTTGTAATACTTCAGTTTCTCTTTTGGTGAGCTCGATGGGTATATTGTTTACATTCCGGAGGAGCGTGTTTTTTTCTTTGCTGGCTAGTTGTATAGCCTTCAATACCTGTGCACTCATATAGAAACCGCTGCTGAAGGTAGTATGGATGGCGGTTATCAGCTCTTCCTGGTCACAGTTCTTCAGTAAATATCCACTGGCGCCAGATTCGATCATCCTGGCTATCAGTCGCTCTTTTGCATGGACAGACAATATAATTACTTTAATGGCCGGATATTGTTGCTGCAGGGTATCATTCAGCTCAATGCCATTCATGTGGGGCATTTCCATGTCTACGAGGGCGATCTCGGGCAATACTGTATGGGCAGACAATTGCAGAAGGAAGTCCCGGCCATCCTGCGCCTCCATGATCAGTTCAAAACCAGGAATACTTTTTATCAGCAAGGCCAGGCTTTGGCGGAACAGCTTCTGATCGTCTATTAATGCAATATGAATACGGCTCATGATAAAGGCAGACTTATATGTATAGCAAATCCTTTTCTTTCACTACCGGCTATGGTATACACCGCACCAGACATACCCAGCCGGCTTTCTATATTATGTAATCCCATTCCTTTTTTTTCAGGAAGTAGTACGTCTTTCAGCCCTATTCCGTCATCTGCATAATCAATCTGTAATTCCCGGGGCGTTGTTTTCATTTCGATAACAATGTTATCTGCAGTGGCATGTTTAATGGTGTTGTTCATCAATTCTGCCATTACCCGGTAGATAGCCAGGGCAGTGTTTTCTTCCAGTAATACCGGTTCTTCGGGTAATAGCAACCGGATGTTTATTTTACCCGATTGCTGTACCACCGCACAGAGGTCTTCTACAGCATCATAAAAACTATAGGCTCCTGCGGTTAATGGTGATAGGTTGTGGGAGATATTCCTCACATCCTGAATAATCTGATCAATGATCTGTTTACACTGAACATTAAACTGATTGTTTTCCAGTAAAGCGGCATGACTCATGATCAGACGAAGGGATGACAAGGCAGATCCCACTTCATCATGAAGGTCCATTCCGATACGTTTTCTTTCAGTTTCTTGTGAAGTGATGATGGCGCGTAATAATTCCTTCTGATGTTCTACCTGAGCGTCCAGTAGTTTTTTCTTCTGTTGTAATATGCTGTTCTTGGATCGTATCTGTATCAGGATAAAAGCGATGCTCAGCATGCAACTGCCCACCATCGCCATTATTACCAGAACATAAATATTGTCTGTCAATTTTTCTTCCATTTAAGAAAACCGATGGCCCACAACAGATACATAATCAGTACCAGTGTTCCATGAATATTCAGGATTAAAATTTTTATCTGATAACTCGCCGTTGCACTTACTATGTTGGAGAAGATAAACTGAAAAAGAGCCCCT
This sequence comes from Chitinophaga flava, assembly GCF_003308995.1. NCBI lineage: Bacteria > Pseudomonadati > Bacteroidota > Chitinophagia > Chitinophagales > Chitinophagaceae > Chitinophaga > Chitinophaga flava. The sequence goes on from NZ_QFFJ01000002.1 coordinate 2,872,050, forward strand.
GAAAAATAGAGGAGGATTCCCGCCACTATCCAGTTCAGTGCATGGTCAGTCCACCTGGCTGGTTTGTCTTCCTGCATTTCATGCCAGTAATAGTACAAACTGAAAAATATCAGGATAAGCGCTTCCACCGGCCTTACATAGGAATTAAACCGATAGATGCTCTGAAAGAAGGAAAAATTTATAATGCACAATAATGGGAAGATGATCAACAGACTTTTGATAAAAGACATTGCTCTTTTATGTTGATCTATCTTGCTAAAAAACAATAATAAAAACACCGTTTCCACTATGGTGTAAATATGCAGCAATGGAAGATTGTTTCTGGTGGAATGCAGTATCGCCACCAGATTGATGCTGCCGGATGCTACCAGGTACATGATAAGTATTCTGCAGGCAGTTGATTGATACAAATGCCTGCAGATCGCAATTCCAAGAGGAATCAATATAGATGAAGGTACTGCAATGGCCAGGTAGAAATATGAAAATGATTTCATCTATTCTTCTGACTGGAGCGTATAAAATGGGCTTGTTGTATCACAAAAATCAGGGCATGGTTTGGTGAAATCATAAACAGAAGTTTCAACATCTGCCTCCGCTTTTTCGCCGGTAGGACTATATTCCGTTGTTGTAGTTTCCAGAATCAGATCCTTATAGGTAACTATATAATTTTCTGACACTTCTACCACTGGAACCAGCATCAGGCGAATCTTATCTTCAAAATAAGGCTGGTCTATTGCAAAGTAGCCCCTGACACCTGCAATCTCTTTACCATGCAGATGTTTGTATTTTTCTGCGAGTGCAAGTATATCTGCGAATGGTATAAAAACAGCATTGGGTATATTCAGCTGGTTATACGGTTCCGGGAGTACTTTTTTAATGGCAGTTCGCCAGTTCATAATATGTTCCTTGGCTTTTTTAATGCATACAGAACTGTCTCTGATGTCGTTGGCTGATTGATAGGGAGTCATTAAGTACGGGTTTAAGATTGGGTTTATACAGATAAGGGTTGATACAAATATAGCTTTTTTCATCATTCGCCAGACTGCAATCAACAAGATTTGATTAATCTTAGTACACAGATTTCCAGGCAACAGAACGATTAAATTGTTAATCTCTGCATAACATTTTTTATTTCGTAATTACCTGTTTGTTGCGAAATATATTTTCTATATTCACTACCGCTACGCTGTAACTCACCGGGAATAAGGATTTCCGGAAGGATTTTATTGACCAATATTTCTGATATGATAACCCGTTTTTTTTATCTGGCGCTTACTCCAACGGAAAAGAAATTATCTTATTTGTATAGTCACGTTTTTAAAATCACTTACCAGAACGACAAAGACCTGGTATGGAAACAACTGGTATTCGAAGAAGACTTCAGGAGATATAACCGTTTTCCCGAACATTATAATGCTGTATGGTCTGCAGGAACAGATATGGAAGATGCCGCAGTGGCAGATAGGAGAGATGAGATCAGAGCCTGGGAGATGGATGAAGAAAAGAAAGTATTTCCTGTAAAATGGCCCTGACAGCAAAACATACTGTCAGGGCATATTTTATTATTCGTTCTGATAGATTTTTTCGATGGCGCTTTTATATTTTTCAAGTACTACTTTACGCTTCAGACTTAACTTAGGTGTCATCTCACCGCCTGTAATACTCCATTCTTCCGGCAGCAGTTCAAATCGTTTGATCTGCTCCACATGATTGAAGTACTGATTGTAGTCATTGACCACTTTCTGGTAAGCTTCCTGTACTTCAGGACGGGCAAGGGCTTCCTCGTGAGTGGTGAAAGGAATGTTTTGTTTGTTCATCCAGAATTTAAGGTAGGCAAATGCCGGTACAATTAATGCGCCGGTAAATTTCCGACCTTCACCCACTACCATGATCTGCTCAATGAACGGACTTTCCTTGAATTTGTTTTCAATAGGTTGTGGAGCTACATATTTACCACCGCTTGTTTTGAAAAGTTCTTTTTTACGGTCAGTGATTTTCAGGTATTTGTTGTCTACCCATACACCGATATCACCGGTATGCAGCCATCCGTCGATTACAGTGTCTGCGGTGAGGTCCGGACGTTTGTAGTAGCCTTTCATTACGGTAGTGCCTTTAACGCATATTTCACCATCTTCCTCCAGCTTTACTTCAATGCCTTCGATAGGAGGGCCTACGGTGCCGAATTTGGTGCCACCTGGTACCCTGCGGTTAACGCTGATAACGGGGCTGTTTTCAGTAGGACCATAACCTTCGTATACGGGTATCCGTGCCGCATTAAAAATACGCAGCAGTTTTTCCTGGCAGGCTGCGCCACCGGTAACGATATAGCTGATGTTATTGCCCAGGGCCGCTCGCCATTTGCTGAATACGAGTTTGTTGGCGATACTCAGCTGGAAATTATACCAGGGGCCGCCGCTGACGATATTGTCATATTTTCCACCCAGCGATACAGCCCAGAAGAACAGCCGGCGCTTGATGCCGGTGAGGTTGTTGCCGGTAGCCATAATTTTTTCAAATACTTTCTCCAGCAGGCGGGGCACGGTGGTAAATCCATCCGGACAAATTTCCTTCAGGTTTTCGCCAATGGTATCAATACTTTCGGCATAATAGATACCGATGCCACTGAAAAGATATATATAGGTAACCGTTTTCTCGAAGATGTGATTAAGGGGGAGAAAACTGAGCACCTTTTGTTGCGGGGCATCGTCAAAAGGGAAACTGACTTTTGAGTAGGCCACGTTGGAAGCGATGTTGTCATGGGTAAGCATCACACCTTTGGGCGTGCCGGTAGTACCGGAAGTATAGATAATGGTAGCCAGATGATCCGAATCAATGCTGGCTTTGGTAGATTCTACCTTTTCCAGCAGGGAGGGGGTGGCCATATCCGGAATGCTGCTCCAGTGGGTAGCTCCGGGAATCTCATCAAAAGAATAAATTTCTTTAAGCGAAGGTACTCCATCCCGGATGTCTCTGATTTTTTCCAGCATCTCCTTGCTGCTAACGAAGATATACTTCACGGCAGCATCATTCAGAATAAATTGTATTTCGGCAGGGTTGGTGGTAGGATACAGTGGTACCAGTACGGCGCCGGTCTGTTGTACAGCCAGGTCTGTAAATATCCATTCCGGCCTGTTGTTGCTGATGATGGCGATTTTGTCTGCGCCTTCAGGCGTAAAATCATTGCCGCCAACACCTAACTGCAATAAACCCGCACTGAAGCGGTTCACTGTCTCACTGACATTGGCGGTACTGAAAGTCTTCCAGCTACCTTTGATCTTGGCGGCCAGCATATCCTGTTTCGGAAATTTCTCCAGCTGAAATTTTACTGCGTCGAAAAGCCTATGCCTCGGGAGAGCACTCATAAAGTAGATTTAGTGATGTAATAGGTATCAGTTGTTATAAATATACAGAAACAAAGGATAAAATAACAATAAGTGTTTAATTGAATGTTTTTTTGTATATAGCCTCTCCTTTACACTTATTATTGGTATGCACTGGATCATACCGGTGATCCTCCTTATCTGTTGCTGTAGAAGTATGATTAAGAAACATTCCCGGAATTAGTTATCTTAACGCATTAAGACCTGGACCAGCATGCAGAATTATGGATGTGGAATAAGAGAACAGGTTGGAACTAAATTAGACTTATGCTCACTGCTTTCACCAATGGAACCATTTTTACCGGCACACAGGTGTTGACCGGAAAAACATTATTACTGGAACATGGGCAGGTACTGGCACTGGTAAATCCTGATGAGGTACCTGCCCATGCGACCATCATCGACTGCGGAGGGCAGTTTATTGCGCCGGGCCTGCTGGACTTGCAGATCTATGGTGGCGGTGGTTACTTGTTTTCCAGCCAACCATCTGTAGCAGCGCTGCAGGCGATGATCCGTGCGTTGGTGAAAAACGGTACTACGGGTTTCCTGCTTACGTTGGCCACCAACAGCATAGACTTGTTCAAACAATGTATTTCGATTGTGCAGGAAAACCCTCATCCAGCTGTATTGGGTATGCACCTGGAAGGTCCTTATATCAATCCGGTAAAAAAGGGTGCCCATATCCAGGCATATATCAAACGTCCTCAGATGAAGGAGGTGGAAGACTTGCTGGCCGCGGCAAGGGGAGTGGTGAAGATGATGACGCTGGCACCTGAGATGTGTGATCCGGCTATCATTCGTTACCTGCATGCACAGGGCGTGGTGGTATCTGCCGGGCATAGTAACGCCACTTTTGAAGAGGCCTCTTCCGGCTTTATGAATGGTGTTAAGGCAGTAACGCATCTGTTTAATGCCATGTCCTCACTGCATCACCGCGATACCGGCCTGCCTGGAGCTACCTTCTGTAATGCCGGCGTATATGCCAGCATCATCGCCGATAATATTCATGTGGATGATAGCGCACTCGTCATCAGCAAAAAAATGCTGGGCGACCGCCTCTTCCTGATCACCGATGCTGTAGAAACCAATCGTGAAGGCGACTACCAGCATGTGGCCCAGGAAGACCGCTTCACCCTTCCCGACGGCACCCTCTCCGGCTCACGCCTCACGCTCCTGGGAGCCGTAAAGCGTTGTGTGGAGCATGCAGACATACCTCTGGATGAAGCCTTGCGTATGGCCACCCTCTACCCGGCCACCCTTATGGGCCTCAAAGACCGCGGCCGTATAGAACCAGGCTGCCGGGCAGACATCCTTATCTTCAACCGCCAGTACAAGGCCGTCCGGGTATACATCTCAGGAGAATTACAGTAAAGAGCCAGCCAACAAAACCTAATCACAACAAAACCTAATCACAACAAAACCCAATCACAACAAAAAATAACAACAACCAGAAAAAAACACAATAAAAGAAATCCTGCAAAAAAGAATCCTGAAAAAAATAACTAACTATCCATAAACCTCCGTCGAATCACCCAACAATTTTAGCCCAGGACTTTAGTCCTGGGATTCGTAATTTAGAATAATGAAACACGCGCTGAAAAATATAATATGCGCTTTTGCGCTGGCTGCACTCGCTACAACAAGTGTTTTTGCGGCTACTAGCTCCTGGATTAGGATCAACCAGCTCGGTTATCTTCCCGGAGGCATTAAAGTGGCGGTATGGGGTAGTAAGGGCACGGTGGTACCGTCTGCTTTCCAGCTGGTGGATTCTGCGAGTGGCAGAGTGGTGTTTACGGCGGGGACGGGCAAGGCTTTCGGGCATTATGGCCCGTTTAACCAGACGGCACGGCTGGATTTCAGTACCTGGAAACGTTCCGGGACTTATTATCTGAAAGCGGGAGAGGCGAAGTCACCTTATTTTCGTATAGCCAATAACGTTTATGCGGGTACGGCAGACTTTGTGCTGCGTTATATGCGTCAGCAGCGTAGTTGGTTTAATCCTTTTTTGAAAGATTCATGTCATACCCATGACGGCTATACGTTGTATGGTCCTATGTCCGACAGTACGCATCTGGATGTGGCTGGTGGCTGGCATGATGCCAGTGATTACCTGCAATATTCTACTACGTCTGCTAATGCTACCTATCATTTACTGGCGGCGTATCGTGATTTCCCGCAGGTATTTGGTGATAACTATGAAGCCAATGGACTGGAGGGCAGCAACCAGGTGGCTGATGTACTGGATGAGGCCCGCTGGGGGCTCGACTGGTTATTGAAAATGCATCCGCGTGATACCTGGATGTTTAACCAGATCGCCGACGACCGCGACCATCATGGTATGCGGCTGCCTAAAGAAGATGATTTCTACGGCAGAGGATTGGAGCGGCCGGTATATTTCTGCTCTGGTCAACCACAGGTCAGAGGTAAATTCATGAATAAAACGACAGGCGTAGCCTCTACTGCAGGTAAGTTTGCCAGTGCTTTTGCACTTGGCTACCAGCTGCTCCGTAATAAGGACGCTGCTTATGCCGGCATCCTGCAACAGAAAGCTGTTACAGCCTATGCTATGGGGCTGAAACAACCCGGTGTCTGCCAGACGGCCTCTGTGCTTTCTCCCTATATCTATGCAGAAGATAACTGGGTAGATGATATGGAATTGGCTGCGGCTTCGTTATATCATATCGGTAAAAAAGATGTCTACCGGCAACAGGCGCTCGCCTATGCCGAACAGGAGAAGATTACACCCTGGCTGGGATCGGATACCGCCCATCATTACCAGTGGTATCCTTTCATCAACCTCGGACATTATGAACTGGCCAAACAGCTCAGTAACAAAGACAAACAAACCGTTACCGGATATTATAAAACGGGCATAGAAAAAGTATGGCAGAAAGCAAAAAACAATGCTTTCTATCGTTACATCCCTTTTATCTGGTGCAGTAATAACCTGACCACTTCATTTGCCATTCAGTGTTACTGGTACCGGCAGCTTACGGGTAGTAAGGCATTTGAAGCATTGGAACAGGCCAACTTCGACTGGCTGTTTGGCTGCAATCCATGGGGTACCAGTATGGTGTATGGCCTGCCGGCACAGGGTGATACTCCGGAGGATCCGCATTCTGCATTCACGCACCTGGGACATTATCCGATTGATGGAGGGCTGGTAGACGGTCCCGTATATACGAATATTTACAAGAACCTCATTGGTATTAAACTGTCCAAACCGGATGCCTACGCTGAATTTCAGAGCGATCTGGCTGTGTATCACGACGACTTCGGCGACTACAGCACCAATGAGCCTACTATGGACGGTACCGCTTCACTGGTTTATCTGCTGGCTGCTATGGATAACGAAGGACATAAAGCCGTTCCTGCTAAAAGGCCTGTTGCACCTTCTAAACCAGCGGTGCCTTCGGCATCTGCCGGCACCTACGCCCATGGCGCTATCATTCGCGGAAACACGCATCAAAAAACGCTCACACTTGTCTTTACCGGCGATGAGTTTGCTGATGGTGGAGCGGTGATACGACAGGTATTACAACACTATCGGGTGCCCGCCGCTTTTTTTCTGACCGGAAAATTTTATGGCAATCCGGCTTTTCAACCGCTGATCAAACAACTGCAGGCCGATGGACATTATCTCGGACCACATTCTGATCAGCATCCGCTGTACTGCGACTGGCAAAAACGTGACAGTCTGCTGATATCCCGGAAAGCCTTTCAGCAGGACCTTTCAGACAACTACCACAGAATGGAAACATTAGGTATTAAAAAAACGGCTGCTCCCTATTTTTTACCGCCCTACGAATGGTACAACGATACCATCGCGGAATGGACCCGGGAAGAAGGATTGCAATTGGTCAATTTCACACCCGGCACACGCTCCAACGCAGACTATACCACACCTGCCATGAATGGTTACCGAACTTCAGATCAGATCTATGACTCCATCATGCAGTATGAAGCAGCGCAACCTGCCGGGCTCAATGGTTTTATGCTGCTGATGCATATTGGTACTGATCCTGCCCGTACAGATAAATTCTATAATAAACTCGATATCCTCATCCGGTCGTTAAAAGATAAAGGATATCGTTTTGTGGGTATCAACGAATTACTTCAATAAAAACACTCATTGTCAGCTCGGTAAACTGATCATCCCAATTACCACTTCCTTCCCGTATTGTACGCCTGGTAAGCCACCGGGCTGATAGCTTCTTCAGCTTCCAGTGTCAGGTATTTTCTTATTTTTTCTCCTTCCTTATGTGGAAGATGCAGAAAGGTAAGAAACCGGTACGGCCTTTTACTGAAATTACCATGGTTGTCTTTTGTGATATTCAGTCCTATCCGCGGAACGGAAAATATAGTCGCCTCAATGACTCCGCGGCCAATAGATTGTTCTACCGGTACCAGTCCGAAGTGTAAAGGAGTATCCGCCCATACACTGCCAACATGCTGAAAAATTTCAGAACATACTTTTAAAGGGCCGGAGGTTGCGCTGTCTTTGGAGGGCACTTCGTGTCCGTTTGCTACGCTAGCAATGCCCTGTATCATGATGCCACCGGAAGCATGCTGGCTGGTGAGGGTGATGTCCATTCCGGAGCCATGGAAATTCCATTCACCGCAATTGCCGGACTGTTCATGTGTTAAGGCGTACGGATCGTTGTGTATCCTGCTGTTGTAATAAAACTCACAGTCCACGATCCGGTAGTAGTGATCTCTTACTTTCAAAAGATGCCTGTTCATCAGTGTTTCAGCGATATGCAAGAAGGATTCAAGGCAGGTGTTATCATTTTCATCATTAATATACAGTAAGTCTTGCATGTTTTTTTTCGGCGAAGAAAGGGATAACTTTCAATACCAACAAGGCTTTCAGCAAAGATGGATGTTGCAGGATGGAAGGATAAAAATTGATGTGATGATAGTGTTGTCTGACAGATATCCGGAGAATCGTGAGGAGTCAGGAATTATATTTTTAAAACAAAGAATTTTGATGGAGAGGGTATCGTCTCCCGTTGCAGGCCTGTCAATGGTTTCATAGAAAATTGGGTTGACAGCCAAAGCTGTCAACCCTGAGTTATCATGGATTCTGGTCTTCCGGATTGATTTTATCGTTGGCATCAATTTCTGTAATCGGTATTTGTATCAGCCATCGCGGATCATTGGCTGGAATGGTCAGCAGATAAGGATGGTTGCCGGTACGCACGAGGTCCTGCTGATAACGTTTCAGATCAAAGAAGTATACGCCGGATTCTCCGTACAATTCTTTACGGCGCTCCAGTAGTATCATCCTGATCAGGTTATCTTTCCCTATAGATACATCCGGCTTTACAGCGGAAGGATCACGCAGACTTTGTAGTGAGAACAACACATCAACAGATTCCTGAAGTTTGTTCTGTTGTGCCAGTGCTTCTGCTTCTATCAGATACATTTCGGCGGACCGCATCGTAATGATATCTCCGGTAATGGAGGTGGTGAGCCTCGACCGGTACTTACGGCTTCCCCAGGCCTTTGTGGGGGCTGCGGGATTGGCGCTATAGTCAACGAAGGTGGCTCTTCTTGCATCGGTGGTGCTGAACTTGCTGACAAAGTCGGCATTCACATAAATGTTGCGGTAGTATCCATTGGTCTGGTCCATGAAGCTGAACTGCGAATAATAGATGAGGCTCTGGTCTTCCGGTACGGGAAATCCCCATATCCATTCCTGGTTGCTGATGTCATTGAAACCGCCTGCATAGTTGCTGTTGGACATCAGTGGAAAACCGGTCCTTGCTGCCTGGGCATTGTCAATGGCTTTCTGCCAGAGGGAGTTATCAGCCATGGCCAGTTCCTGGTATACTTCAGCGAGGATACCCTGTGCTACGTTTTTGTTGATACGGAATTTACCGGCGCGGGCGGCGGGTAGTTTGTCTATAGCGGCAGTAAGGTCTGCCAGTATAAGCTGGTATACTGTTTTCAGGGATGCTCTGGGATTGCCCTTGCTGTCTTTGGAGGCCGGTTCTGTGTAGATGGGCACACCGGGTGCATCAGGATTTTTGGCGTAGGTAAACTGATAACATCTGGCCAGCCAGAAATAAGAATAGGCACGTATCGCCTGAGCTTCTGCTATCAGTGCTTCTTTCTCTGCCTGGGTGGCTCCTTTGATATCGGGTGTATATTTGATGACAGCATTGGCATTGTTGATGGTTTTGTAAAACATGTCCCAGATCTGCCGGGTACGGTTACCGGTTTGGATACGGCCGGCAGCTGCTTCCTCCCAGGAAGTTTCTACCCGCCACCAGGTGCGGTTGGCTTCAAAAATATCATTGCCTCTTACTTCAAAGAAAAACATGGTGGTCTGCAAGCCTCTGTTGGTGAGGTTGCCGGAGTTGTTGGGGCTGCCGCCATAGCCGTTGTAGTTCTCCGACCGGAATATCCAGTAGATGCCTGTTATGGCGCTTTCAGCGCCGGATTTGGTGGAGAAAACGATATTGTCCGTAAGATCACCATTTTCGGGACTGGGAGCGTTGAGAAACTCTTTCTTACAGGCTGTCAGGGCAAGCAGACAAAGTGTGGTTATGATGATAATGCGCGATTGTTTCATGATAAATGTTTTTAAAAGGTTACAGCCCTACGTTGATACCGATGGAGAATATTTTACTGGAAGTGGTGTTGTGGTTGCTGGCCTGTGCGTTGATATTAGCTTCAGGGTCGGCTCCTTTGGGGCCGCCAAAGAAGGTGAACGCGTTTTGCAAATCCGCAAAAACACGGGCGTTGCTGATGAAGGCCCGCTTCAGCAGTCTCTCGGGAAAACGGTATCCCAGCGTGATATTACGGATACGCATATAACTCAGGTCGTACAGGAAACGGCTGGAAGCAGCGTTGGCATTGTCGGTGGCGGTGCTCAGCCTGGGAGTCTTGCCATCGCCAGGATTGTCGGGACTTTGCCATCTGTTTAAAATATCAACGTTGGCATTGGTACCTGGACTGATCATACCACCCATTAATGAGGCATAGTTGCCATCATAGTATTTACCACCCAGCGCAAAGGTAGCCAGCACGGTAAAGTCGAAGTTGCCATACCGCAGCGTGTTGGTGATACCACCGGTATAGTCGGAGAGGCGATTAGCCAGTCGGTAACGGGTGGCTTCACTGTATTTTTTGGTGGTGGTTTTACTACCGGCATTGGCGGCATCGTCCTTGTACCACATGGGTTTGCCGTCTGCAGGGTCTACACCGGCATATTCCTGAATATACCATTCGTACCAGCTGCCTCCTACGATCTGGGTGGTGCCTGGGGCGATTTCGGTGATCACGTTTTTGAGTTTGGTCACGTTAAAGGATGTACGCCATTCCAGTTTTCCGTTTTGGATGTTAACGGTATTCAGCTCTATTTCAAAGCCATAGTTTTTAACACCGCCTATGTTGTCGCTGATAGCATTGATACCGGTGGAGTTGGGGAGTGGACGGTCAAACAACAGATTGGCGGACTTGCGGTTGAAATAAACAAACGACCCGCTGACACGGTCTTTCAGGATACTGAATTCCACGCCGAGGTCCAGCTGCTTCTGTGTTTCCCAGCTGAGATTGGGATTGGATACCGTATTGATGATAATGCCGCTGGCAGAGCCCATATTGGCGCCAGCGGAATAAGTGCCCAGGTAAGGGAAACTGCCGGGCAGTGACTGATTGCCGCTGGTACCATAGCTGGCTTTTAGTTTCAGCTGATTGAGCCAGGCGATATCTTCCATAAACACCTCCTTGTTGAGGTTCCAGGAAGCGCCGGCGGCATAAAAAAGGCCCCAGCGGGCATCTTTAGCAAAGCGGGTGGCGCCGTCTCTGCGGATGGACAGGCTCAGGTGATACTTATCGGCCAGGTCGTAGGCGGCCCGCGCAAAATAACTCTGGAGGCGGAATTTGTTTTTGATGCCTTCTGCGGTGGAGGTGGTGCCGTAACTGGGTTGTGTGGGATATGCATAGGTAAAGCCCGTACGCTGGGAGCTGGTGGTTTCAGTCACCTGCCGGAAAGCTTCCATACCGGCTACCAGATTGATATGATGCTCACCAAAGGTTTGGTCGTAGGTAAAGGCGTTGCTGAAGTTCTGCGCATACAGCAGCGTGATGGAGCGGTAGCTGAGACCTCCGCTGGTAGTGCCATCACCATAAAATGGATTCCAGAATACATTGTTGTCTACCTGGTTGTAGTCGATGGAGTACTGCGAACGGAAGGTAAGTCCTTTGAAAAGGTTTAGTCCCATATAGGCGTTGCCGTTAGCAGTCAACCTTTCATTGGTAATAGGGTTGATGCTGGTGGTGCCGGAAGGGTTCTGACCCGAGTTGAAAGGACGGTACTGTGCAGAGGGTCTGAGTACACCTTCTGTGGTGCTGTTGTTGCCGTAGTCGAATATTTTTTTGCCGTTGCCGTCCAGCAGAAAGTTGCCGTTGGCCGGATCACGCAGATAGACAGGATAGATGGGAGCGATGGTGCGGGCGAAACCAATTCCATTGGATGCGCCGCCATTACCCTGATAAGGGAAGTTCTGGTTGGAATAAGCCAGGCTGGAGTTAATGCCCACCTGCATCCATTTAATGGGCGTGGCATCTACCTTCACCCTGCCGGAATAACGTTTGAAGTCTGATTCCTTTTGTATGCCCTGGTCCTGGATATAACCACCAGACAGGTAATAACGAATCGTGTTCGCGGCATCACTGCCAGACACGTTCATGTTGATGTCGTGCCGGATGCCGGTACGGGTCATCTCGTCCATCCAGTTATCGTTCCACAGCAGTTGAGCATTGGGCAACACTTTGCCATCCAGTCCTACGGGCTGGGCTACGTTAAAGGGATTGTACACCAGGCGCGGCGCTACCTGTTTGCTGGCATAGGCTTCCGCACTGGGTACATTGTATTGCGTCAGCAGGGCGGGGTTATCACGCGCATCGTTGCGCAGGGCTTCCCAGGTCATTTCATAATACTGGGCTGGGCTAACGGTAGGATATTCTTTCACGGCTCTCCTGGAAAAACCGGTGAGTCCGGAGAGCTCAAAATGGCTTTTGCCTTTACCTTTTTTAGTGGTGACCTGTATAATACCATTGGCTGCACGGGAGCCATAGATAGAAGTAGAAGAGGCATCTTTGAGAACAGTAATGGTTTCCACATCAGCGGGATTGATACTGTTGATGCTGCCGGAATAGGGAGATCCATCGAGTAGTATCAGCGGGTCATTGCTGGCATTAAAGGAACCGATGCCGCGGATACGGATGGTAGGGTTTTCGCCCGGCTGTCCACTGGTATTAACGGCGAGTACGCCGCTGGCATTTCCCTGCAGTACACCGGTGATGGTGGACACCTGCAGGTCTTTGAACTTCTCATTGCTGATGACGGCTGCGGTGCCGGTAAAGGCCTGCTTCCGGGTATTGCCATAGGCGGTGATCACCACTTCACCAAGTTGTTTTTCTTTATTCTTCAGACGGATGATCAAACTGTCCTGTTGCCCTACCGTTATTTGTTGCGGATCATAACCGATGGCATAGAATTCAAGCGTGGCGCCAATGGGGACGGTTATTACAAAACGACCGTTATGGTCTGAGGGGACGGCTTTCGAGCCGTTGTGCTGCCGTACGGATACACCCGGTAATGGATGCCCGTCGTCTGCATCCCTGACGGTCCCTGACAGGTTTCTGATTTGGGCGTTGGCTAACGTGCATATACACACGAAAAATGCCAGCAGAAGTAAGCGTTTTCTGTTCATGTTGGTATGGATTTGTTAGGGAATACAGGATGATACACGGATTTATAAAGGCAAAAGGTTTCCCTGTATGACATCCGTCGGGACGTCATACCAATCATTGAGTCATGGTGTTCACTGGCCGTTCCTATGCGTTAAGGCAAAAAAACAGCTGTTCCCCCGCAAGGGAAGTAATACCGGTAAAGTAAATGCACGTGATGGTTTGCCGCCTGCTGCAGTGTATGTTGTACCACTGCACACAGGATGTACAATTATTGATTTTGATTGATGGTAATTGAATGCCTCGCTGTTGGCTCCTTTTATCTCATACTAAAAAACCTTGCATTGGATGCTACAGACATTTTATCAAATCAAGTATACATATTTTTATGTAGGTTGTATCCTGTAAGACAATATTTGTACGGATTAAGACAATAATGATTAATACCGGATTCTTTCAGTTTATTTTGCAGTATCATGGAAAGAAAACAGGAGATAGACGAACTACGTACATGCTTCCCCGTTGGCATCCGGCATGCGCAGATGCTGCTCAGCAAAACAAATGGTGATGTGGCTGCTGCAGCGGCTTTGTTTAAAGAGGAAACAACAGCAGTTGTCCTGAGCAAAACGGATGCTTCGCCTGAATTGGTGCAGCAGCAGCTGGAACAGCATCAGTATGATATTGCCAAAACACTGGCAGGCATAGAGGAGGCCCGTTTTACAATAACGGAAAGGATATTGCGTAAATACAAAAACGATCACGAGACAGCCCTTGATAAAATTTGTCTGGCTATTGAAGAAGCAGCGCAGCTGAAAAGAAACTACTGGTTGCCGCTGAATGAGCTGAAACAACAACTGCATCCCCATCCATATTGTCTGATGGTGGTGAGCGAGTGGTTGTCTTTTGAAGGTTGGGAAGGGTTTGATGTGGCCTGTAGTTTTTACCCCGCTGTTGTTGCAGAAGAGATAACGGCCACGCTGCAACTCCCGTTGGTGGCAGCTGCCATCCTGAAGACTGATGAAGCAGCCTTTCAGCAGCATAGAATGCAACTGATACCAAAACTGTATGCAATGGTGGTGCAACAGGTTACGCAGTTTCCCTGAGCAGCTCTATTTTATGGGTGATCACTTTTTTGTCGGCAGGGGAATGGCTTAATGCAAGCGCTTTCTTGAGGGAAGCAATGGCTACTTTGTTATCTATACCCGCATATAATTCGCCCAGCAGCAGATGATACATATAATGATCATTCAGCTCCAGCTTGCGGGCTTCCTTGATAGCAGCCTCTTTGCCGTTGGCACGGGAGAGGGCATAGGTCCTGTTGAGTGCGGCTACAGGAGAATACTCCAGTGTCAGCAGATGGTTATAGAGTTGCAGGATGTTTTCCCACTTCTCAGGAGTGTTTGCTTTGATGGTATGCCAGTAGGCAATGCCTGCTTCGAGATGGTATTTGGTAATAGTATTTCCTTTGGATGCCAACCCGAGAAAGTATTCTCCCTGCCCGATCAGATCATCATCCCACAGGCTGGTGTCCTGGTCGTCATATAAAATGGTGTCACCGCTGGCATCGGTCCGCGCTTCAAAGCGTGAAGCCTGGAAGCTCATCAGGGAAAGCAGCGCATTCACGGAAGGTGCGTTGGTGCTCTCATTTTCTGTCAGCAGGAAAGTGAGGCGCATGGCTTCCAGACAAAGTTCTTTACGCAGCGAATGATCATGGCTCACTGAAAAATAACCTTCGTTAAACAACAGATACAAGGTCCGGAGTACAGCGTCCAGCCGGCCGGGGATCTCAGCTTCACCCGGAAAGGAAATGCTGATCTGTTCTTCCCTTAGCTTCTCCTTAGCCCGCAATAAACGTTTGTTGATAGTGTCTTTACTGGTCAGAAACGCGTCTGCTATTTCATCGATGCCAAAACCACACAATACACGCAATGCCATCCCTATCTGCGATTCCACTGAAATAGCAGGATGGCATACAGCAAACATCATCTGAAGCTGACTGTCTTTGATGTTCTGAGCAGACAGATCTATGTCCGGTACTTCGCTGGTGGCGGCCCGGTTTAATTGTATGGCTACCTTTTCCTGAAATACCGCCTGATGCTTCAGATGGTTCTTTGCCTTGTTTTTGGCAACCGTGTACAGCCATGCCGCCGGGTTTTCCGGCAAACCCTTGATACCCCAGGTTTCGGAGGCCGCCAAAAAAGTGTCACTGGCAATATCCTCGGCAATATCCAGATGTTCAAATCCCAGTAGTTTACACAATACAGCGGTGATCTTGCTGTATTCCGTCCTGAACAGATGGGGGAGCAGTTCTTTTTCTTCCATAACAGAAAAGCCTATGTAATACTGCAATATTACATAGGCTTGTTGATTTTAAGCAGATGATTATAAAATACTGATTTCTCTTACTTCTACGTTACCACCCAGTTGCAGAATAGGGCATCCGCTGGCGAGTTCCACAGCTTCTTCCATGGAAGCAGCTTTCACCATGGTATAACCACCCAGCGCTTCTTTAATCTCTGTATAAGGACCGTCTGTTACTACGTTACCAGGTCTTAATACTTTACCATTTGGTTCCAGTCGGTTTCCACGGTCTGCGAGTTTGTTCTGTGCGGCAATGCTGCCAATCCAGTCCATCCACAATTTAGTAGTGGCCTGCATTTCTTCCGGTGAACGTTTTGGCAGTTTAGCGTTGTCATTTCTGAATAAAAACAAAAAATTCTTCATGGCTTTAAAATTAAAAGGTTATATCCAGATAACAACTACATGCAACAGAATAAGACAGGTTTTGGAGAAAGTTTTAAAAATTTCTCCAAAAAACTGAAAATCAGTGTTTTGAAGAATGTGTGAACTGCAGGGCTTCGCCATACTGTTTGCGGATTTCCCTTGTCAGTATCCAATCTCTCAGCAAATCAAAATACCCGGGTGACTGGCGGCCCAATGCCACCGGGCCTTCCGGCGTATCTTTCATTTCGATGATACCATGGTCTGCATGAGGGAAAATAACGAGGTCTATGTTTTTACGTGTTGCCAGATCTTTCTTCAAAGCGGCAATAGTGGCTTCATTGGGAGCTTCGGTGTCCTGGCCTGCAATCACCCATAACATCGGAACATTCACTTTTCGGAAGGCGGGCAGTGGATCGTAGTCCAGGGGGATGTCCACGGGGAAGATGGTTTTAATGGAGTCCAGTTGCTCCCTGCTGGCGTTAAGGATGATGCCGGTGTAATCGCCTTTCAGGTCCTTGTACCATTTCTCCTGGCGGTAGCGGGCTTTCAGGGCTGCGAGCTGTTCCTGGCCGCCAGTAAATTTTGTACGGAATACCTGGTCGGTTGCTTTTACCACTTCCATGGCCTGTGCTATCTCTTCTTTGCTGTAATGCTGCTGGTGTAAATCGTGCAGCACTTCCTGCCTGTTTTCTTCCCGGGGCGGTATCAGCAGGCTGTAGCTGGCGATGAGGAAATCTGTTTTTGTCAGTGAGGCGGTGAGCGGAACGATCCAGCCACCCTGACTTTCGCCCATCAGGCCCACGGGGAGGCCTTTTACAGCAGGCAGCTGCCGTACGGCCTTCACGACTTCGGCCATATCGGCGGCCAGCAGCTCAAAGTTGGCGCTCAGCCGGCCGCTAGATTTACCGGTGCCTCTTTTATCATATACCAGTACGGCAATATCACTCAAAGGCAACAGGTGCTGCAGGTAGTTGTAATATACAGCTGATTCCCCTCCTGAACCGAAATGTAATACCAGCACGGCACGTGGCTTATTGTTGGGAGGCAGGTGCAGCTCGCCGTAAAGGGTAGCCCCATGGCTGGTGAAATGTAAGGGTATAACTGGGAAGGATATACGTTTTCCGGTAGTGGTCTTTTCTTTTTCCCGCAGGGTGATTGTTCCGTCAGCGCAATTGCCGAAGCGGGCAAAAACATCCGGGTTTTTCGGGTTAGCCCATCCCGGCCCGGACTGATAGCTGCTGTCCGGCTGTCGGAACAGTCGGCCGCAAGTGCCGTCTGTACGGCGGTAGCGCAGGTCCGGCAGATAGGAGGGAGAGATGATCAGTTGGCTGCCATCACTCATAGCATAAGCACCGCTTTTACAGAAGGAGAGGCTGTCGGCTTCCTGAGCCTGGGCCCGGCCGGATGGCAGCCAGCTGCTAAGGAAGGCCGCCAGTAAAGGTAGATAGTAAGTTTTCATATAGTGGAAAGATAACTGTTACAGTTTGATTTCAAAAGTACTAAAGCCTCCATTCCGGTAATGTGCTGGCAAGCCCTCCGGATCTGGGATTTCTCTTACACCCATATAGGTGAACCCGCAGCTGACGTAGTAGTTGTTGAGCCGCTCATTACCACTGCCGGTGTCCAGCCGCAGATACTGGCGCTGATGTTGCCGCCCGTATGCCTTGGCCCACGCTACAATATGTTTCACAAACCCACGTCCATGATAATCCGGATGGGTGGCAATACGATGTATGTATAACGATGGCTCTTCGTCTTTCTCTCCCCATATCAACGGATCATTAAAAGTAGTGGCAAACACACATGCAATCCGTCCGTCCACTACCAGTTTCCATTGTCTGTTTTCCGCAATCTCCTTTTCTACCATCGCCCGGTCAAAACCTTGCCATACCCGGATAAAGCGGGATGCCTGGAATTTGGTGCCTTCATCATAAAGATGAAAAATGTCGTCTATGTCTGTACTGTGGCTGTTTAATATTTCCATTGAGATTTCTTTTTATCACTGTTTCCTCAAAATTATTTACTTTCAGGAAACTGTAACAGATACAGAAATTGAATATTTTAGTGTAACAGATGAAAGACTTTCAATACATCGATATCGCCAACAGGATAGAAACCCTGATTAACAATGATACTTACCCGTTGGGGGAGAAGCTGCCCTCATTGCGTGTGGTAAGCGATCATTTTAAAGTCAGCGTAGGTACTGCTTTAAAAGCCTATGCTTTGCTGACTGACAAAGGGCTGTTATCTGCCCGTGAGAAATCGGGTTATGTGGCCCTGCGTAAATCAGGTGCTCATGGACATCTCCCCGAAGCAGCCACCACAGCGCCTGCCGTCAGAGAGGTAAACGTCAGCCGTATCATCAGCAAAATGCCGGTAGATGCGGGACCATATCCGCCGGGGTTTATCTCTTTCTTCAACGCTTCGCTGGAAACACATATGATCCCGTTCAATGCCATCCGGCGCAGCCTGCAGAAAGCTTCCCGCGACCTTACCGGTCAGCACCTGCAATATGAATCTACTTATGGGAACCAGACTTTACGGGAACAGATAGCGCGGCTTTCCTTTTATTG
The DNA here is from genome assembly GCF_003308995.1 of Chitinophaga flava. Taxonomy (NCBI): domain Bacteria; kingdom Pseudomonadati; phylum Bacteroidota; class Chitinophagia; order Chitinophagales; family Chitinophagaceae; genus Chitinophaga; species Chitinophaga flava. The sequence goes on from NZ_QFFJ01000002.1 coordinate 2,890,432, forward strand.
GAATGGCGCCCTTGCTGCAGAGGATGTACTGGTGACCAATGGCGCCCTGGAGGGGCTGTGCCTGAGCCTGAGGGCCGTTACCCGGCCGGGTGATACGGTAGTGGTGGAATCGCCCTGTTATTACGGTATTCTGCAATGCCTCGAACAACTGGAGCTGAAAGTGATAGAGCTGCCTTGTGATTCGGAAGAAGGAATCAACCTGCAACAGCTGGAAGAAATTGTAGCACAATATGACATCGCTGCCTGCCTGTTTACGTCCAACTTCAACAACCCCAACGGTGTGGTGCTGTCTGATGAAAAAAAACGATGGATCGCAAACTTTGCCTGGAAGCAGCAACTGCCCGTTATTGAAGATGATGTGTACGGCGAATTGTATTTCGGCGCTACAAGGCCTACCACCATCAAAACCTATGATAAACATGGCTGGGTACTGTTCTGTGCCTCTTTTTCAAAAACGGTGGCATCCGGCTATCGTATAGGCTGGTGTGCACCGGGGCGGTTTATGGAGAAGGTGGCGCAGTTAAAAGCCACTACCAATGTGGCTACTGCTTCGGTATTACAACTGTCATTGGTAGATCTCCTTACCAGCGGCACCTATCAGCGGCATCTGCGGAAACTGCGGCCCCTGGTGCATCGGCAGGTATTGCTTACCACCCAGTGTATTGAGCAACATTTCCCGGAAGGTACCCGTATCAGTCATCCTGATGGAGGTATGGTATTATGGGTGGAACTGGACAAACGGATAGACGCTCTTAAGTTGCAGAAGATGGCACTGGACAGTCAGATTAATATCGCGCCGGGGCCATTATTCTCCAGTACCGGCGGCTTCCGTAACTATATCCGCATCAGCTGTAATAAAAACTGGAATAAAAATATAGAGCAGGCTATCCGTAAACTGGGTCGTCTCATCAAAACAATGATATAAAGAATACCCGCCCGCTATAAAAAATGGCGGTAGTCTGATCGGCGTATATGCCAGACCGTAGTCTGGTTATTGCTCTGGCTCGAAGTCGAGCGATACAGAGTTCATGCAGAATCTTTTGTGTGTCGGTGGAGGTCCATCGTCGAAGATATGCCCCAGGTGCGACTCACAGCGTCCACACATTACTTCAGTCCGGTGCATGCCATGGGAGTTGTCTTCCCGGTAAATAACACTGCCGGGACGGATAGCTTCAAAGAAGCTGGGCCATCCGCAGCTGCTGGCAAATTTGGCATCAGAACGGAAAAGGGCATTACCACATACGGCGCAGTAATAAGTCCCCTTCACATCACTATCCCAGTATTTACCGGAGAAAGGCCGTTCAGTAGCCTGTTCCCTGGCCACGGCGTATAACTCCGGTGGCAGGACTTTCTTCCATTCAGCATTGCTGACATGCAGTTTCTCGGTGTCTGTACGGGAATAGTATGGATTGGCGGATGCGGCGGTATTCATAGTCTGCGTTTTTTTCTGCTGACTCTGACAAGCAGAGCCGGTTATCAATATAGCCGATAAAGCTAATATAAAAGATACTGCTTTCATAACTATAACTATGATAGATCTGATGATCCATGATGCTCCTGATGAGCGTTTGATCAATGCGAATATAAAAAATTCGCCCTGGTTTTGTAACGATTTACTTGTAATAATAATGTTATTTAACGTAATTAATTAAGCATTAAAATAAATAAAATAAAAAAATATATGATCTTCACTTATCAGGAAGATTTGCATTATCATACCCATCACAGTTCAAGATTGCTTCAAATTTCTACCATAAATTAGCACTTTATCAATATTTTAAAACCATGCTGATCTTCGCACATCAGGAGCATCAGCATACATCAAAAGAACAACTTTCGGTATCACAGTTATGAAGGTGTTAGTTGTAGAAGATAATAAGGAAATAGCCAGCAGTATTCACGATTTTCTGGTAAGGGAAGGATATATCTGTGAGCTGGCATATTGTTTTGATGAGGCACAGGAGAAATTACTGCTGTATTCTTACGATTGTGTATTGCTGGATATTATGCTGCCCGATGGTAATGGGCTGGAGCTGCTGAAATTCATGAAAGAAAAGGGTATTCAGAGCGGCGTACTTATTATTTCGGCCAAAGATGCCATGGATGATAAGATCCGCGGCCTGGAAGGTGGGGGAGACGACTATATCACCAAACCATTTCACCTGCCAGAACTGCATGCCCGTCTCAGGGCTATCTATCGCCGTAAACAGCTGTCAGGCAGTAACATCGTCACTTTCAATGAGATCACGCTGAACACCGATACGCTGGAGGCAACCGTGCACGGCAGTCTGCTGGACATCACCCGCAAAGAGTTTGACCTGCTGTTGTATCTGGTGGTCAACAAAAACAGGGTCCTGTCCCGGCAGTCCATCGCCACGCATCTCTGGGGCGACTATACCGATAATTTGGCTAATTTTGACTTCGTATATCAGCATATTAAGAATCTTCGCAAGAAAATAAGCGCAGCGAACGGAGCAGATTATATAGATACGGTATACGGCCTTGGTTATAAATTTAATTCTTCCAAAACATGAAGCTGGTCGATAAGTTCACCTTGTGGTTTATCAGTGTGATCGTGATTACAACGCCTATCACTTCCTATATTTGTTTGAATAATATAGAGAAGAAGATTGATGATGTGGAAATAGCGCGGTTGAAAGCAGTGAACGAACATACTGCCGCCCGGTTGGGAAATGGCGTTGCACCCGGTCAGTTGAGGGATACCTCCCCAACCGTGGTAACACAGCTGGCAGCGCTACCCAATGATAGTGTGCTCATCAGAAAAGACCCCGACCCGGATGGTAACCGCCACAGCCTTGAAAGCAGGCTTACGGTCAACTCCTATTATACCGTCAACGGTAAACATTACGAGGTTTCCTCTTCCAATTATATTCCGGCTTCCCGTCAGATACTCAACGCCATTCTGGATACTGTGGCCTGGAAACTGCTGCTGATCGTCCTTTGTGTAGGTCTCTCCGCCCGTTTTCTGTCACAGCATATTCTGCATACGCTGCGGCAGACCATGAAAAAAATCCACGGCTTCGACCTGAAAAAGAAAATTGCCTTCCCGGAAACCAATACAGTGGAGTTCAAAGAACTCAACACGTTCCTGAAGAAAATGACAGACAAGGCCGTAGATGAATATACCGCTGTAAAGGAATTCAGTGAAAATGCCTCCCATGAGCTGCAAACACCACTGGCGGTGTTGAGGGGCAAGCTGGAACTACTCAGCGAATCAGATATTGATGAAGGTCAGGCAGCGCTGATAGCCGATATGCATCATGCTGTGGAGAAACTTTCCAAAATCAACCGCTCACTGATATTGTTGTCCAAGCTGGAAAATAATGAGTTTGTAGTTTCAGAGCATATCAAATTCTGCCGCGTGGCAAGAGATGTATTAGCTGCCTACGAAGACCGCCTGGAAATGAAGAACATTCAGGTGAAGCGGGATTTGGATAAAAACATCCTGCTGAAAATACATCCTGTACTGGCGGATATGCTCATGAATAATCTCCTGGGCAACGCTATCCGGCATAATATACAGGACGGTACCATCGAGCTCATTCTCACTCATAAAAAGCTGGTGATTAAAAATACGGGCTTGCCGCCGGAAACCCCGCCGGAAGAGCTGTTCGAACGTTTCCGTAAAAGCAACCAATGCAGCGAAAGCGTAGGGCTGGGGCTGGCTATCGTCAAACAGATCTGTGAGGTCTGCGACTTCCGCGTGTCCTACCACTACAAAGCGCCGTTACATATTCTACAGGTAGATTTCTGTCCGGATAGTGTGATCAATGAAGCGGCACAAGATAAATTTGAAGCGGCCGAAATGCAATCCGCATAAAAATATTCACTGGCCACCATATTTGTAGATGGTCTGAAAGTTAGTACAGGAGGGGCTTTTAACGGGCCCCTCCTTTCTTTTTTTGCTTTTTGGTAACAAAAGTTGACTACTTCAAAATTGCTTCAAAATGATGGAGTCATTTTGTATCCGGAATATCAACTTTAGTTATACCATGCTGCAAAATTCTCCCTACATGATTGGAAATAAACGATGGCTGATCCTGCTTTTGCTGGCCGGTGTGTTTGCAACACCCGCAAAAGCACAGCAGGTACTGACCCTCAAGGATGCTATACAAACGGCTGTAAATAATTATGGTACCATTAAGGCCAAATCCAGCTATGCAGCAGCTTCCAAAACGAGTGTGGAACAAGCCAAACGGGACTACCTCCCTAATCTGAACGTATCAGCGCAACAGAACTACGGTACCATCAACGGCCAGAACGGGCCACTGTACGGCTTTGGCGGATTAGGCGTTGCCTCTTCCGGTGCTGCTATGCCCGACCAGAACTGGAATGCCGCCTTCGGTAGTTTATACCTGACTAATATTAACTGGGACTTCTTTGCTTTTGGCCGCGCCAAGGAAAAGATCAAAACAGCCCAGGCGGTGGCCGACCGTGACAGCAAAGACTGGCACCAGGAAATCTTCCAGCACGAAGTGAAGGTGGCAGCTGCTTATTTAAATCTGGTAGCAGCACAGAAGCTGACACTGTCTTATCAGAAAAACCTGAGCAGGGCAGACACCTTCCGGCAGGTGGTAGTCACCCGCGTAAAAAACGGACTGAGTGCCGGTGTGGATTCCTCACAGGCCAATGCTGAAGTGTCCAGTGCAAAGATCGCACTCACCAGAGCCATCGACTTTGAACAGACACAATCCAATCTGCTGGCCCAGCTGATGGGTGTGCCTCCAGCCAGTTTCAGCCTCGATACCTTTTTTGTGTCCCGTGTGCCGGCATTCCTCAACGATACCACCGATGTACAAAACCATCCTCTGATGCAATGGTACAAAAGCCGTATCGCGCTGAGCGACGAACAATCCAAATACTACAAAACCTTCAGCTATCCTGTGTTTTCACTGGTGGGCGTGCTGCAGACAAGAGGCTCCGGTTTTGAGCAGGGATATGGTCCGCTGAAATCAGACGCCTATACGCAGGGATACTGGGATGGCGTAAAACCTACCCGCACCAATTATCTGATAGGCGTTGGCGTTACCTGGAACCTCACACAGCCGCTGCGTATCGCAAAGCAAGTGAGAGCACAGAAGCAGATCAGTACAGGGTTACAGGCAGAATACGATCTGACAGGGCAACAGCTGCGTGCTCAACTGCAACTGTCGGATACCAAAATTGCCAATGCCCTCGACAATTACCGGGAAGTGCCTGCACAGGTAAAAGCCGCATCAGACGCTTACCTGCAGAAATCTGTCCTCTACCGCAACGGACTTACCAATCTGGTAGATGTGACACAGGCGCTGTATGTGCTCATCAGAGCAGAAACAGACAGAGACATCGCCTACAGCAACGTGTGGCAGGCCCTGCTCCTGAAAGCTTCTGCCTCCGGTGATTTTAACCTGTTTCAAAAAGAACTCTAACGGTTGGATATAGGTGGCCGGCATATAATAACCGTCGGCCATAGACAAATGACATTTCATAAACAGATAGTATGAACCTTATTCGTTTCGCACTTCGTAAACCCATCACTATCCTGGTGATGGTGGCGGCACTGTTCTTCTTCGGTATCAAAGCGGTCACCACGATCAAAATTGATATCTTCCCGAAGCTGGACATGCCGGTGATTTATCTCTCGCATCCATTTGGTGGTTACACTGCCACCCAGATGGAATCTTTCTTCGGTAAACAATATATCAATATCCTGTTGTTTGTAAACGGGGTGAAAAGTGTGGAAACGAAGAACATACAAGGATTGACGCTGATCAAAATCAACTTCTATCCGGGTACCAACATGGCCCAGGCTGCTGCTGAGGTGAGCGCCTTTTCCAACCGTATCCAGGCCATCTTTCCACCTGGCTCCAATCCGCCTTTCATCATACGTTTCGACGCCTCCACCTTGCCGGTAGGACAACTGGTACTCAGCAGTGACAAACGCAGCAACAACGAACTGCTCGATATGGCCAACGTATACGTACGTTCGTCCTTTACCTCTATCCCCGGTCTGGTTGGTTCTACTCCCTTTGGTGGTAACCTGCGTACAGTCGTGATCAAGGCAGACCCGGAGCTGCTGCGCTCCCATAATATGACACCAGACCAGCTGGTAGAAGCCCTGCGCCTCAATAACCAGACCGCTCCCTCCGGGAACGTGCGCATTGGTAGCAAAAACTATATTACCCCCACCAATACCACTATCAAAAACATAAAGGATTTTGAAGATATTCCCTTATTTAAAAACGGAGTACAGAACCTGTACCTCCGTGATGTGGCCTCAGTAGAAGACGGTGCCGACGTGAGCACCAGCTATGCATTGATCAACGGCAAACGCTCTGTGTATATCAGCATCGCCAAAGCAGCCGATGCCTCTACCTGGGAAGTAGTACAGAATTTGAAAAAGGCAATGCCCAAAATACAAGCCCAGCTGCCCGAAGATGTGAAACTGAGCTACGAATTTGACCAGTCCACCTATGTGATCAATTCCGTGAAAAGCCTGTTGTCTGAGGGTGTGATCGGCGCGATCCTCACCGGTTTAATGGTGTTGTTGTTCCTTGGAGATGCCCGCGGCGCGCTGATCGTTATCCTCACCATCCCTACGTCCATCATCTCCGGTATCCTCTTCCTGAGCCTCTTTGGTCAAACGATCAATATCATGACCCTGAGCGGCCTGGCACTGGCCATCGGTATTCTGGTAGATGAAAGTACCGTGACGATCGAAAATATCCACCAGCACCTGGACCTCGGCAAACCCAAGTCCCTGGCCATCTGGGATGCTTGTAAGGAGATCGCTTTCCCTAAACTGCTCATTCTCTTCTGTATCCTGGCCGTATTTGCGCCTGCCTTTACCATGGGCGGCATACCCGGCTCTCTGTTCCTGCCACTGGCACTGGCTATCGGTTTCAGCATGGTCGTGTCTTATTTCCTGGCACAAACTTTTGTACCGGTGATGGCCAACTGGATCATGAAAACCAAACACCACAAAAAGAAAGACGGTTCTGTAATGACCGACCAGGAAGAGTTTGCAGCCGGTGGCCTTACCGCCGAAGGAGAAGGCAATACCTGGGGCCAGAAAAAAGCTTTGGTGGAAAGGGAAGACAGCAACCGTGACGGAAAAATCAGCCGTTTCGAAAGGATACGTGCCCGTTACCTCCGCTTTATAGATCGCATGATGCCTTACCGAAAAGTAATCGTAACCGCTTACCTGCTCATCGTCGGACTGATCGTAGTTTTCCAGATGGGCCTCATCGGAAGGGACGTACTGCCTAAAGTAAATGGTGGCCAGTTCCAGGTAAGGCTGCGCCAGCCGGATGGTACCCGCATCGAGGAAACAGAGAAAAAAACGATAGAGGTAGTCAATGCGGTCAACGATATCGTTGGTAAAGAAAATGTGTCCATCACCTCCGCATTTGTGGGTACACACCCGCAGCTGTTCTCTACGGCACCTATCTTCCTCTGGATGGCAGGCCCTCATGAATCAGTAGTGCAGGTGGCCTTAAAAGAAGATTATCATACCAATCTCGACGAGCTGAAAGATAAGATCAGAGACCGGGTAAATAAGATAGACCCTGTCATGAAACTCTCTTTCGAACCCATCGAGCTGACCGATAAAATATTGAGCCAGGGCTCACCTACACCTATCGAGGTACGTTTTGCCGGAAGAAATAAAAAGGTGAACGAAGAGTACGCAAGGAAAATGGTGGCGAAGCTGAAGGAGATCCCTTACCTGCGTGATGTACAGCTTGGGCAGTCTGTTAACTACCCCGCGCTCAACATCAATATCGACAGGGTAAGGGCGGCACAGCTGGGTGTAGACGTAGGGGACGTGTCCCGCTCACTCATTGCCAGCACATCCTCTTCCAGGCTGACAGAAAAAAATATCTGGGTAGATGAAAAAGCCGGACTGAGCTACAACGTACAGGTACAGGTGCCGGAAAATAAACTGGCTTCTCAAAATGACATAGGAGAGATACCTTTGCTGAAGAATTCATCCAGACCTATTCTGAGCGATGTGGCTTCTATCAGTCCTGAAACCACCTATGGAGAAAATGACAACCTGGGCGCCCTGCCGATACTAACGGTAACGGCTAATCTGAATAAAAAAGACCTGGGTGATGCATCTAAAGATGTGCAGAAAGCCATTAACTCCCTGGGTGAGTTGCCACGTGGGCTAAATGTTGAGCTGATCGGGTTGAGCAGTACGCTCGGTGATACCCTGGGCAGTTTGCAGAGTGGTCTGATGGTAGCGGTAGTAGTGATATTCCTGATGCTGGCGGCCAACTTCCAGTCGTTTAAAGTATCTGCGATCGTATTGGCCACTGTGCCGGCTGTACTGCTGGGGTCTTTATCACTGCTGATGATGACCGGTTCTACGCTGAACCTGCAATCCTACATGGGTATGATCATGTCGGTAGGGGTATCTATCTCCAATGCCGTACTGTTGATCACCAATGCAGAGCAGATCAGGAAGACCAACGGTAATGCGCTGGTATCGGCCAAAGAAGCGGCTGCACTGCGTATGCGTCCTATTGCGATGACAGCATTGGCCATGGTGGTAGGTATGATCCCGATGGCCAGTGGGCTGGGTGAAGCCGGCGACCAGTCATCACCACTGGGTCGTGCTGTAGTAGGAGGGCTGATTGCCTCTACTTTCGCAGCCCTGTTTATTTTACCGCTGGCATTTGCCTGGGGACAGGGAAAAGCCACTACACAAAGTGTTTCGCTTGATCCGGAAGATGAAGAAAGTATACATTTTATTCCCATGAAAGCATAACCGGAAAAGCAGTCAGTATAAATAATACCATGAGAATCACAGGAAATAAAAATCGTTTTATGAAACCAGCATCAAAATTTGCCCTCATATTTTTATCCGTTGGCGTGTCTGCTGCCGCCCTGCAAAGCTGTGGCTCTTCAGAGGCCAGGGATGACAAGGAGCACAAGGAAGGAGCTGCAGCTGCCGCTCCGGCCCTGGAAGCCTTCACCCTGCAACAGGGACAACTGTCATCTTCAATAAAAATTCCAGGTGAATTGGTGGCTTTCCAACGGGTAGACCTATACGCTAAAGTGAGCAGCTTCGTCAGAAAATTATATGTAGATGTAGGTAGTGAAGTGAAGGCTGGCCAGCTGCTGGTGACCATGGAAGCACCCGAGCTGAACTCCCAGCTCTCCGGAGCTGAGTCCAGACTCAAATCCCAGGAAGCTATCTACCTGTCTAGCAAAGCTACATACGACCGTTTGCTGGAGACCAGCAAAACCCCCGGTACCGTTTCACAGAACGACCTCGATATCGCTTTCGCCAAACAGAAGTCAGACCTGGCACAGCTGGAGGCGGCCAAAGCATCTTACCGCGAAGTGGGAGATACCCGAAACTACCTGGAGATCAGAGCGCCGTTCAATGGTGTTATCAGCAAAAGAAATGTGAGTGCCGGCGCTTATGTGGGCCCTGCGGGTAAAGGCTCTGATATGCCGATATTCACCCTGCAGGAGCAGAAAAAACTCCGTCTGGTGGTAAGCATCCCTGAAGCATACAATAGTTATCTCAGTCATAGCAGTGAAGTGAAATTCACTACCAAGTCCCTGCCAAACGACGTGTTTACCGCCAAAGTGAGCAGGCTGTCCGGTGCCCTCGATGAAAGACTGCGTTCTCAGAGTATCGAGATGGACGTGACCAACGAAGAGAAAAAACTGCTGCCCGGTATGGTAGCTGAAGTAGCGATCCCGCTCACCGGCAGCGACAAGGCTTTTGTAGTGCCTTCCAAAGCAGTGCTCAATTCCACCCAGGGCGTATATGTGATCAAGGTAGTGAATAGCAAAGCCGTATGGGTGCCGGTAAAAACAGGCCGCAAGGCAGATGATCAGACCGAAGTATTTGGCGACCTATCCATCAATGATACCGTCATTAAAATAGCCAGTGAGGAAATCAGAGACAGTTCAGTTATCAAACATATCAACGTGACAGGCATTAAATAACAGCCCGGAACTTACACTGGTATATTTTATCAGCCCTCATGCAGTTGCATGGGGGCTTTTTTATGACTGAAAAGCAGGCCGTAAATACGAAAGGGCAAGATCCTGGCGCAGTTGCTGCATGAATAGGGATAATTTTGTATCGGCATCCAGCGTCAGTATTTGATCACAACAGTATTCATCTAACTTGTATGTTTCATAATAATGCAGGATGGCATTCGAGTAACAGGTGATGTAAATAAGACAATCAGGATGAATACGGCGGATCATATGTGTAGCCCTGTTGATAATACCAAAATCTCCTTTTCGGTTATGACAATGGAGTATTACAAAATCTGGCATCTGGTCCTGAAACAATGACTCGAAATCGTCCGTTACCTCGATGATGGTAGCTTGTATTCCTCTTTCCTTCATATGATTTGAGATGAGTTCATTGATTCTGTCTCCTATTCCGATCATTCCTTTCAGGGACGTGATCATCCATTTATTGAATAACCGTTGTTTTCTTTTGGCTAACAACATGCGGAAGAGGTCAGGAGGGGCAGGATTCTCCGAAAAGCCTTCCAGTGCAAAATCGTATAACGCTTTTGGAATCTCTCTGTATAACGTCAGATCAGGATTGGAAGGGAAGCGGTGTATCATGATCGTACAGCCGGGCTGGTATATCCGGAGGGCCGATGTCATTTTTCTGAGCCTCCGGAGTTGTCTCCATGACTGATCATTGCACTCCAGTATTGCCAGGTCGAACCGACCGGAAGGACATTGTTGGATGATGTTACGATGAGACTGGAACAGATGAAGGTCCTGCTGTTTTTTTTCGATAAAATAACTGATATAAGGACCTGGATTTTTACCAGGATAAAAACAAAGGATACGCATGTTATAAATGGCTTTGCTCCAGCGATTGGCGCATTTGGTGAACAGACCTGCTAATACCTTTGCTCAGTAGGTCCTGGTCGGCTGAAATGAGGTTAATAGCATCCAGTAAATCTTCCGGATTATATTCCATAGATGATTCAAGCGTGAGCATGATGTTAAGCAGGCTGCTTTTTACAATATGAGCATGACCACCATAGGGCGTACTGTCAAAATAGTGCCTGGAGCCGGAATAGGTGTTGATGAGTTCCTCCCGGAGCTGGTACAGGGCAGATAGTTTTCTGCTTCTGCTCATGTTATGGGAAGTGTAAATGTATACCCGCAACTGGTCCTTGATGCGTTGTACAATAGATATATACTGCCGCAGGGTTTCGTCTAATTGATTGATGTGGGTTGTACTGGTGTTTAAAATGTAAGTACTTACCAGTTTGTTTTTTTCGCTTTTCTCCTGTCGTTCTATGGTTTTCCGTTTACTCAACGTTTTAAAGACAGTTGTGAAAATGGAAGTTGTGCTATTGATAGCTGTTGTACATAACTTTAATAGGTCCATATGCTATTTTTAATGGCCGGCGACAAATAATTTCATTCTGTTTATTTCCTCACGGACATAGGGTATGGCTGCTAATAAAGCAGATTGTATGTTATAGAAATCGGTAACCGCTGTATCGGTATCCTGAAATATAAGTTTGGTTTCCAGTTGCTGAATCTGGTGAGAAAGCGGTAGTAGTCCTACCATACTCGGGTTGGGGTCCAGTTTGTGCAGATGGAACCTCACCCGGTCCCAGTTTGCAGCCTCCACATGCAGGCTGATACTGATTAAATCAGGAGCGGTTATCTCACAGAATATTTCAAATAAGCCTATCGCGTATGAAATGTTGTTCTCATATAGTTCCTGTAAAAAGTCATTATCGAAGTATTCGCTGAACTGAAAAACAGGGTCCTTATCCATGGATGATCATATTGTAAAAGCAATATGCATTTTGATCGGAAAAGATCTGTTTATGACATCCTAATTTATCCGTATTAACAAATAATGATTATATTTATTCTTAATGTGATTTTAATTATTTTAAATGACTTATCTTAGGACTCCAAAGCAATAGGATGTTATTTGACTAAACCATTTCTTTACTATGACCAGATATTTGTCTTAACCCGTTGTCAGTAACCTGCAATCATTCATCAGTTTAATCCTGCGTTAACATGTCTTTATACACCCGGACCACCTTTACCATCGGCGAAAGTCGCTTTTCCTCTTTTCATTCCCTGCAGCTGTCGCAGACCATTCAGGGACATCACACATTTGAGATATTGATTGGTTATGACTGGCTCTCCCAGCTCGGCAAAGGCCTGTTCACCGCCGGCAGGGAATTCCTCGGAAAGGAAATCAGCATTACCATTGAACCCGTAGCTGCGCCAGGGACTTATAAGCCGCTGCAATTCAACGGGATCGTGACTGGCATCAACGCCGGCAAGGAAAGTGATGGCACCCATGGCTTCTGTATCGTTAAGGGATATAGCCCCACCATTCTGCTGGAAGACGATCCCCATATCGCCAGCTTTGAAATGAAATCCCTGCAGGAGATCGTATCTCAGGCGATGAAAGGAGCCAGTCCCTACTGCAGCTCCCCATCCATCAATCCTTCCACCACTGAAGCACTGAAATATATCGTACAATACAAGGAAACCACCCAGCATTTCCTGGAACGCCTGGCTGCCCGCTATGGCGAATGGTATTTCTACGACGGACAAAAAATCGTATTCGGCAACTATAGCCCGCAGGAAACTTCCCTGACCCATCAGGTAGACCTGGTCGATTTTGACCTCGGTCTGGAAGTACAGCCCAACAATACCCGGTTTACAGGCTATGAATACCGCCGCAACCAGGTAGTGGAAAATGAAACCACTGCACAGCCCTCCGGAAAAATGAACCAGTATTCCGCCCATATGCAGGACGTGAGCGACCGCTTATATCGCAAAACATCCTTGCACAAGCTGAATCACGGCTTCGACAGTGCCGCTAAGGAAACAGTGGACGACTTTACCCTCCTGCAGAAAAAAGGACGCCAGGCCCGTATGGTGGTGCTCAAAGGTACCAGTCAGCATACAGCCCTGCGTATAGGCGATATCATCTCCATCAATGAAAGTGTATTCGGCACCGCCAATCACGGCCAGTTTGTAGTAACGCGCCTGGAACATATGTGTACGGAAAACGGCCTGTATAAAAATACATTTGAAGCCATCCCTGCAGATACAGCCATGCCTGAAATCAATCTGCAGCCCCTGGCCGGCTGTGAGCCACAAAGCGCCATCGTTACCGACAACAACGACCCCAAAGGGCTGGGCCGCATCCGTGCCCGCTTCCGCTGGCAGCAACAAGGCTCCACACCCTGGATCAGACTTATCGCTCCCCATGGCGGCAGCGGTAAAGGGTTTTATTTTGTGCCCGAACTCGGCGAAGAAGTATGGATAGGCTTCGAAAATGGTAATCCGGAAGCTCCCTATGTGATGGGCACCGCCTATAACGGTGACGCCAAAACGGACTACGGTGATCCTCAGAACAATATCAAAGCCATCCGTACCCGCAGCGGCCATACCATCCGCCTCGATGATGCCGACGGCGCCGAAAGTATTACCATCACCGATAAAAACGGCAACGTCATCCAACTGGATACCGCCGGAAAAAATATCCATATCACCGCGTTGGAGTCTATTAATCTCACCGCCAAAAATATTAATCTCAAAGCTTCAGAAAACGTAAGTGTAGACGCAGGCAAAAACGTGGAAACTACCGCCGGCGCCGATGTGAAGGTGACTGCCGTTGATGACTATACGCTGACAGCCACCAACATCAGTGAAGAAGCTCATGAAGATATTACACAAACAGCCCTGGATGCTATGAAAATGCGTTCTGCCACCATGAGCATGTATACCACCCTCGGTGATATCAAAATCATCGGCAGCGGTACCACCATCCTGCAAGGCAACAAAATGGTCAAGATCTCAAAAGGCTAATCTCAGCTCCCAAATAAATCAAATATAGCCCAGGACTTTAGTCCTGGGCCACTTTATAATAATATATCAAACGTCGGATTGTTCGAGCAGACTGATTTTGATCCTTTTGTACATGCTCTTTTTGTCCAGTGCCAGTTCCAGTTCTGACAATACCTGCAGCATGTTTGCACTGGCTTCCTCCAGCCATTTCTTATTCTCATCCCGGATCACAGCCAGCACAGGGCTGAGTTTTTTATAGGTCTGTTTACCGGCGGCTGTCAGGGAGATCAGCCTTCTGCGTGCATCTTTGCTGTCGGTGGTGGTTTTGACCAGTCCATGTGCCAGCATCTGTTCTACAAACTGTACCACTGCCGGATGGGTGAGCTGCAACGATTCAGATATCTCAGTAATGCCCAGTTGTTTTTGTCTGACAAGTAGTTCCAGAATCAGGTACCATCGCGCCTCAAAGGCCAGGCCGGCTTCTTTATATATCCTGCTTACATCCTGCGAAAGGCGATCGCTCAGCCTTTTCAGACGGGTGGCCAGTGCCAGTTCTTCCAGTTCATTAACGAGATTCATGGAACTAATATATCAATTTTTACCCGGCCCTCCGTTTTTCTTCTTCTGCGCCACCGGTCTTTTTACTGCTGCTATTGCCAGTGCTTTTACCGAATTTATAATTGAAGGTAAACGTCAATACACGGCTGTCTCTCCGCTGAAGAAATGTCTCACCATAACCCGTCAACCGGGTGAAGGCACTGGTGCGGCTGGAACCAAAAACATCAGACAGGTTCAGCTTGAGGGACGCTTTTTTATGCCATAGCTGCCGTTGTGCGCCGATGTTCACAAACCAGAAATCCTTCAGGTCCAGGAAACCATAGTAGGAAGGGCTGTCATAACTACCGGTGATCTCCAGGGTGGTGTTGGCATTTATGATCACGGTATTGGTGGAATTGAAGCTGAAAGTGACCCTGCTGGCATTCAGATGGGTATTGACAAGATCGCCTTTGTATTCTCCGTAATATACCAGCGCATCGTTGGTGCTGTTCAGCCATTTGCCGACAGTGATCGGAAAACTGAAGCTGAAGTTGTAATAATTGTAACGGGCAAGGTTGCGGCCTGTCTGGATCACGCTATTGGGAAGCGTGTCGGGAGACAGCACCATCAGGATATTATCAGTAGTGGTACTGAACCCGATTTTGGTGACATACTTTTCCAGGAAGGTATGGGTCAGTTCCGCCGACTCCGTGATTTCCGGATTCAGATAGGGGTTACCGGTAGCGTAGGTCAGCGGGTCCAGAAATACCTTGAAGGGATTCAGATCTCTATAGGAGGGCCTGTTGATCCGGCGGCTCACAGATAAGCCCAGGTCATGTGTTTTGTTGAAAGTATATCCAATATAACCGCTGGGGAAGAACTGAGTATAGTGGCGGTCAAAGTTGTCTTTACTGGTCACCTGTACTCCTTTGGCATTGGTGTTTTCCACGCGTAGGCCTGCCTGTATGCTGAGTCGGGGCCATTTTTTGGATGCATTCAGATAGGCTGCATGGATGTTTTCATCATAGATAAAATGGTTGCTTTTGCCCGCATCTAGTATATCCGTGCCATTGCTCCTGTCAAAAAAACGAACATCGTTATCAGCCTTTACCCAGCTGCTTTTGATGCCGGCATCCAGCTTTGCGTCGATAGCTTTCAGGGGCTGGGTATAATCTGCTTTTACAGACCGGATAAGAAGATCGCCCTGAAGATCGCCGTAGAGTACATAGGACGGCTTAACCGGATAGTGGTAGGAGGTGGTGTAGTTCTGGGTTTCACTGGAGGTAAACCGGGCGTAGTCCAGGTCCAGACTTAATTCTCTGCCAGTGGTGTCCAGTTTATGTTTGTAGTTGAGGTTGATGCTTCCATTGTTTCTCTGAGGATGATTATCACCGAGGGTCAGGAAGGAGCCTGCTTTCTGTTGATGTGCATCAAGAGACTGACCATCACTATGTGTAGTGATGTCATTTTTGCTGAAGATGCCGTTGGCCACAATGCCTACCACAATGTCTGATGTGAGGCTGTAATCCGCGCCAATACGGGCGTTGTGACTATTTGTGCTGTGGCGGAAAAAGTTCTGATAATTGTTGCTGCCGGTGTATTCATTGTTATTGTCGTAAAACTGCCGTTCAATGGTAAGGTCATTAAAATCCTGCCGGAACGCATAGTTATAGGAACCAAAGATATTGACCCGTTTCAATTTGCTGTTGAAGTTGAATGAAGGGTTCAGTTTGGGATATCTGCCCTGGCCATAGCTGAGAGATGCGTTACCGTTAGTGCCGCTACTGTTCCCTTTTTTGAGGCGGATATCGATAATGCCGGAGGTGCCTGCTGCATCATATTTGGCGGAAGGGTTGGTGATCAGCTCTATTTTTTCGATCTGGTTGGCAGACAGGTTTCTGAGCAGGTTGGCCAGTTCCTGGCCTGACATGGGCACGAGTTTACCATCTATCATGAAGAGTACGCCCTGTCTGCCGCGCATGGCAATGTTATCATTCTGATCGATGGTGATGCCCGGTGCTTTTTGCAGCACTTCAAGGGCGGTGCTGCCGGCGGCAGAGATAGAACTGGCCACATTAAGGACCGTTTTGTCGTACTGCTGCTGGATAAATGGTTTGACTGCCACCACATTGGTTTCGCGCAGGGTGGTGGAGGTGGGCTGCAACCTGATGGTGCCCAGCTGAGTGGTTTGTCGCAGCGTGATAGGAGCGGACAGCCAGGGGCTGTAGGCCATGCTTTGAGTGGCCACCAGGTATTCGCCGGCTGGTATCCGATCGAAGTTGAAATTACCTTGTGCGTCGGTATATTCCAGCTTGACCAGTTTTTTATCAGCTGCTGTCAGCAGCTGTACCACTACATCTTTTGCAGGACTGTTGTCTGCTGTGGCGAAAGTACCTTTAATCGCGTAGGATGCAGGCGTGGTCTGAGAAAATGCATTATTTATGTAAGTAGTAACATAAATTAACATGACAAAGGCATAAATGGATAATCGTTTCATCATTTGGGGAGGATTGAATTTTGAAACAAAAATAGTACGAATGTTTTCGTATTTGTATGGGTAATAGTAATTACTTACATAAATATTTATTGCTGGTTGCCGGAATGGATAAACGGTGTAAGGAAGATAAAAAAAGAACAGGCGCACCCATATAGGCAGGGGCGCCTGTTCTAAAAGTGTTTTGTAGGGGGAGACTATTGTGCTGCCTTTTCCTCCTCTACGCAGGCATCTTTGCGGCGGGTGTCAATGACATACTGGATTTTCCATTTCCCGTTGAGTTTTACGAGCTGGAATACATTAACACCACAGTGGTGGAACTGGCCCTGATAATAATAACGATAGGGCGTCCAAACGGAGGCCAGGGCAGCATCGATATGTATGGCTCCATAGGTGATACGTTCGTCGACATCTCCTTTGGGCGTTTTACCGATTATCTCCGCAAAACGGGCCACGGATACATTTTTAACTTCCGTTTTTCCATTTTCGTTGCTGATGGTCTGAAATACGGCATTAGGGGAGAAACATTCCTTTAAAGTGGTGCTGTCGCTGCTGTGCATAGCGGTAAATAATTTATCTACAGCATGTTTTACGGCGGCTGTGTCAGACTGGGCTTTGAGGGAGGCGGTTGCCAGCAGGCATAACAGGGTAACGTATAGGTAACGCATCTTTTTTGTAACTAAAGTAAGTTATTTATTCCGGTTTGAAATGCTGCCGGATGTGATTGATAAATTGCCGGATCAGCAGATTTTGTTTGTCGAGGTAGGCGGCTTTCCAGGTGCGTTTGCGTAGTGGTGACTTCAGCGGAAGGGTCACGAGGTCCCTGTTTTTCAGGTAGGGGGCTATAGCCCAGGTAGCAAAGATACTAATGCCCATGCCGGCATGGATCATTTCCACGATGGCTTCTGTCAGCTGCAGCCGGGTGATGCTGGCAGGTGGTGATTCCCGGAAGAACTCGTGCAGCCCGCTATAGGCACTGGATTCTTCGGCTACATCATAGGTCAGCAGGTTTTCGGTGGCAAAATCTACGGCAGATAATGATTTGCGGCCAACCAACGGATGCCGGCCAGGCAGTACCGCCACCAGATTGTCGGAAAATAAAGACTGGGTCTGAATGGCCGGATGGGGGGCCGTGTTACTGATGATGGCCAGATCCAGCTCCCCGTTCATCAGATAGGTCAGTGGCTTCTGTGTGGCTGCCACTACTATCGATATCTCCACTTCTGTATGCAGGGCCTTCAGCTGACTGATAACACGCGGCAACCAGTGATAACTGGTATAACACTCCGTGCTGATACGCAGACTGTGTAACCGGCCTTTGCGGCAAGCTTGTATGTCTTCCTGCAGCCGGGCCAGTTGTGGTAATATACTGGTGGCACTCTCCATGATCCTTCTGCCGGCAGGCGTCAGCAACAGCTTTTTATTGACCCGCTCAAACAACTGCATGCCTGCCCGTTTTTCCAGGTCTTTCAACTGATGGCTCAGCGCGCTCTGTGTCAGAAACATTTTATCAGCAGCACGGGTAAGGGAACCTTGCTCCACAATATGTGCTACCAGCTGCAGATCATTGGTTGTAATCATGAGAGATTTTCATTAAAAATACGAAAACTATTCATTTTTATAATGAATGTGGTGCTGCTACCTTTGAATCATAAAATTCATTTTATGCAAACAACCGTAAAACACTTCACAGAACAAAACGTGGATGAGGCGTTTAAACTGGCCAGGGCCACTAAAAAGGCTGTATTGATCGATTTCTGGTCTGTAGGCTGTAAAGGCTGCCTGCGGATGGACGAACTCACCTACGAAGATGAGTCGGTACAGGAATACCTCGAACAAAACTATGTGTTGGTAAAATACAACACCGGCAACCTCACCAAGGCATTTTCAGACAAGTACCTGGTGCATGCCCTGATATGGACCCCGGCGTTGTTTATGTACACACCCGATGGCCGTGTGATCCGTCAGGTAGCCGGTTATCTGTCTCCGCATCAGTTCATCGCCGAACTGACACTGGGCAAAGCGATGCTGCAGGTACGCATCGGACAGCCGGCTGCGGCTATTCCTTTGTTGCAGGAATTGCCTTACAGCAGTGAATATCCTTCCCTGCATCAGGAAGCTTTGTATTGGGCTGGTGTAGCGGCTTTTTTCGCAGCTCACAGGGATTTCGATGCACTGGTACCTTACTGGCAGGAACTGAGAAGCAGTTATCCCGGATCGGTATGGGCGGAGAAAGCAGATTTTCTGCCAGCGTAATGTTAACAGGGGTATAACGGTAATATATATACGTAATAGTTTTTTTCTGCCAGTAAACAACAATGGCCTGTGCAAACTGCTGCACAGGCCATTGTTATGGTATACGGCGTTGCGGATCACGGATTGGCGTTTTCCACGGCGCTTAGCATGTCTGTTATATATTTCTCCAGCTTTTTCTTATCTACCGGATCGAGTTTTTCAGCTGCCACTTTTTTATCGTATTCTTTTTTGAGGTCATTGAGTTTGTCCATGTATTCATTGGCTTTTTTTCCGCTGTTGGTATTGACCAGTTTAGAAAGATACTTATGGAAGTCTTCCGCCAGGCTTCGGGCATTGGCTTTCTGGAAATCCGGCATGGCTATTTTAGACATCGCATGGTCGATATTGGACTGGATGGCAGCAACTACCGCGTTGACAGCGTTTGAATCGCTGGCAGCCTGCTGGGCCACGGATGCGTCAGCAGCATTGGCTGCTTCATTTGCTTTTTCCTTTGCGGCTTTTTCATCTTTTTGTTGTGTATTCTGACAGGCTGAAGCTATTGCCAGACCAGCGAAGAGCAGATAAAACAGTTTTTTCATGGAAATGATTTTAGATCAGGAATAGATGGTCCTGTAGGGAACAACCGATTCCAGCTAATTGTTCATCAGTGGCCTGTGGACTGGCTCTTCAGTTCCAGCTGATGTTTTACCAGTTCAAAATATCTGACATCCTCTTTCTCAAATATTTTTGTTCCTCCCAGCAAATATGCCCGCATCAGGTATTCCCGGGCTTCATGTTCTTCTCCGGTTTCCAGCATGATCTGGCCGAGCCTTAGCATGGTAAAGGCGTTGAGCGATCCGTTTTCTACAATATTGGATTTGGCAGCCAGCAGGTATTGCAGGGCTTCCTGGTATTTTTTCAGCATAAAGCAGGCATCACCGATGGCGGTGTTGAGCCAGCCGCTGTCGCTGAAATACTCTTGTGGAGGGGGTATGAGGTCCAGTGCCTGTATCCATATTCTGGCGGCCTTTGCATAGTTGCGTTCATCATAGGCTTCCTGGCCTTTGGTGTTCAGTGTTTCGATCTGACGGGTAATGTCGGTCGTTATCTCTGCGGATGTAGCGGCATGCCGGGTTCGTTCTGCCTGTATTACTTCCTGCTGAAAATACTGCTGGATAACAACTTCGTCATTCAGTTTGCCATCGGCAATAGTCCTGTAAAACCGGGGCATCCCCTGAAATTCGTGCATCCGCACCCCGTAACGCCTCGCCATGCGGAAGATGGTTTTGGCCTGTGCCGTTTTTTGAAGATACAACAGGGAGGCACCCAGTAAAACATAGGGTTTGGTTTCCCTGACTGGCTCGCCACCGCCTTCCACATCTGCCGCCCACTGACCAGCCAGATTATGTGCTTCATGTAAACGACCGGCTGATAACAGGTAAGGGATATGATTGCTCAACACCAGATACGTATATTTGTTATCAAATTTGGGCTCCGGTACCAGT
This sequence comes from Chitinophaga flava, assembly GCF_003308995.1. NCBI lineage: Bacteria > Pseudomonadati > Bacteroidota > Chitinophagia > Chitinophagales > Chitinophagaceae > Chitinophaga > Chitinophaga flava. The sequence continues at coordinate 2,911,039 of NZ_QFFJ01000002.1, forward strand.
GCCCAGGCAGCAGCTGTAGTATTGGCTGCCAACTGCACGTCAGATTCCCGTAATCCTTCTGCATCCCGCAGCAGATCATGCAGGATATTTGCTAATTCATCTGGTAAAACGGCGGTTTTTGCATTCTTTTTGGTTACCATAAATGACAGGGGATAATGATGTTGTTAACAAAGTTGAAAGGTAATATTTTTATTAATTGAAACAAGCGCTTTCCCGCAATTGATAAGGATTCTATCAGATTGATATCATCAGGGTTATTCGTAAAATATCATCGATTAACGGTCAGTTAACACATACTTAATTCAACACATAGTGTAAGTTTTCCTGCTTTTTGTTTCTTTAACGGCATATCTGTTTATCACCGTTTTTAACTTGTTTTTATCACCGTTTTTCTTGTACCTGCGGGCATTTCATGTGATGCCCGCATAAAATGCTATCACATATGGTTTCTCCTAATTCAATTCCCTGGTTTGCAAAAATGAGAGCTGAAAATCCGGTTGTGTATGATCCGGAATTTGTTTTTTACTACGGCGTGCAAGGCGCATGGCAGATTTTTTCGCATAAGGAAGCGAAACAAGTGTTGGGTGATTATAATTCCTTTTCCAATTTATTTATCCCTAACCTCGGCAAAAACATCATGGGCAGAAACCTCAACCAGAGCGATCCGCCCGATCACAAAAAACTCCGTTCCCTGGTAGCCAAAGTGTTTGTACCATCGGTTATCTCCAAACATGCTGACTGGATCCGTCAGCAGTGCGAAGACATTATCGACCCGCTGCTCGAAAGAGGGGAGATGGATTTTATCCATGATTTTGCCATTGCATTACCTAACCGCGTGATTGCCCAACTGCTCGGCATTCCGGCAGAAGATCATCAGCAGGTGCATAGCTGGGTTACCACTATCGTTACCAATGTAAAAACAATGGAAGAGATGCAGGCATCGTTTGCTGCGCAACAACAGATTGCTGATTATCTCGACAAAATGGTTGAAATGAGAAGGATAGAACCCCAGGATGATCTGATCTCTCATCTGCTGGCGTCAGAAGTAAATGGTGAAAAGCTCAATAGCGAAGACTTGCTGGGCACAGTAGTAGGTATGTTCCTCGCTGGTTTTGAAACCACTTCTTCACTGCTGGGTAACATTGCCTATACTTTCTGTCACCATCCGGAAGTACTGGATCACTACCTGGATCATCCCGAAGATTTTGACAATATTATCAATGAAGTATTGCGGGTGCTTCCTTCTGCCAAATCCATGACAAGGGTTGCCAAACATGATCTGGAGCTGCACGGGCAGCAGATCAAAAAAGGAGATTACCTTAACGTCTGGCTGATAGCTGCCAACCATGATCCTGAAGTGTTCCCTGAACCTGATAAGTTTGATTTCAGACGTTCTAATCACGCTGATAGCCTCAGTTTCGGACATGGTATCCATTACTGCTTTGGGGTGCCACTGGCTAAAATGGAAACAGAAATAGCGTTAAAAGTAGTATTCTCCCGGATCAGAGATCTCCGGATAAAAGAGGGAGTGAAGATTGAAATGACGCCCAGTACAATTATTACGGGCTTTACAAAATTACCGGTCACGTTCTCTACAGTGAACGTATATCAATAGGGGTTATATCTGGGAGTATCTGTAATACTCCAGTGAAAGAAGCCGGCGATCATTGTCTCTAGTCCGTTCACATACACTTGTATCCTTTTATTCAGCTCTTCCCCAAAATCCGGTAACGCCGCCCTGCAGGATACAAATTCTTTTATTTCATTATCATGAACAGATGCCGCCATCAACACTGCCTCTTCAAGGGTAGTGTTGTGGTGGTATTTGAGCATCATTACCAGATTATGCTCGTCGCCATGTTCCAGTTCCTTACGGAGTGAGAACAGGTCATTGGCCCAGCATACCACTCTTCTGGCGAGAGAGGTGAGGTGTACGATGGCTGGATGCTGCAGCACATACATGGGCAGCCATACGCCGGTGGCCAGCTCATTGATATCGGTACCGATATTGGCTGCAGAAAAAAAGAGGCGCATATGCATGTATTGCGCCACCGTTGGATGTCTTTCCCTGTTTTTGTTGTTTTTGGCTTCCCAGATGGCCGCTTCGAAGGTGGCCTGTACGCTGATCTGGAACTGTGACTGCCAGCTGGGCCTGCTCATCGCATCCAGGCGGATACAGATATCACTGAGCGCATGGAAAAATTTGTTGTCGATGGCAGACACCTTGTGTTTGAGCACATACGAGAAGCCATCCACCAGTTGCTGGAGGTAATTTTCTTCCCGGATGTACGCGGTGGAAGGGTCTACATGGTCCAGTTGCTCGTCCAGCACAAACAGCCAGCTGTATAGATTGTCTATACAGCAGAGCAGTTCGAAGTCCGCTTCCGGCATCGTACGGCAGGTCATCCAGGCCATTTTATACCGGGCAAAATAACGTTCTTCCTCCGCGCTGTTCAGCAGCTGGTATTTGTGGAGGAAGTCGAACGTGTTGGTGGAAACGAGTTCCACGTAAGGACTGATACTGGTGGAAAAGGGGCAGTACAGCCTTGGAATGACAATCTTGGCAGTTTCGGTTTGATTCATAAACAACGACAATCGGTGATAAACAAAAAGGTACCTATTCGCGCAGGTATACGCGAGTTAAAAAAAGGGAAACGGTTGAAACGGTTGTTGATATCTGCTTAAAACTAATTTTTAACGATTGCTCCTGTTAGAAGGTTTTTCACTAATACATCAATCAGGATATTGAAGTCGATAGGCTTGATCATGTAATCGCAGGCCCCTTCCAGTAAAATTTCCTGAATATTTGTTTCATCGGTATCCGCCGATGCGGCTATGACAGGTATATTTTTTAAAGTGGGATTTGATTTCAGTTCTATGAGCACATCCTTTCCCGATTTGCCGGGTAGGCTCATGTCGAGGATGATGATATCGGGCTGGTTAAAGGCTTTGTTGATGGCTTCTGGTCCGTTGTCGGCATGCATGATGGAGAAACCACGTTTGCTGAGCAGGAGAGACAGGTAACGCTGGGTCATGATGTCGTCTTCCACCACCAGTATCTTTTTACCTTCAAAGGAAATCAGGTTGTTTTCACGAAGCTCAATGGTAGCAGATTTGACTTCGCCGGTAAAGGGTACTAACGGTAAGGTGACTACGAATTCTGTTCCTTCTTCCATAATGCTGCGTACCTGGATGGTGCCACCCAGTATTTTTACGAGGTGATTGGTGATATTGAGGCCAAGGCCGCTGCCTTCGGCGAAGTTGATGGTGGTGCGGGTGAACTCCTTGAACAGGGTGGAGATCCTGTCAGGAGAAATGCCGGCGCCCTGGTCTTTTACGGCAACGTACCAGTGGGTATCGTCACGGTAGATGCGGAGGAAGATACTGGTATTGGAACGGGTGAATTTGATAGCATTCACCAGGATGTTATTCACAATTTTTGTGAGCTTGATACTGTCTTCCAGGATGGCAGAAGGAAAGTTGGGTTGTACTTCCAGTTCTATCTTCACTCTTTTTTCATTGGCGAAATACTGGTAGATATTGACGATGTTGGTGATCCAGCTGAAGAGCAGGATGGATTCCTTTTTGACTTCGTCGAAGTTGCCGGTTTCCAGTTTACATTTGTCCTGGGTGTTATTGATCAGGCTTTGCAGGTTACGGCAGGCGATGAACAGATCTTCATCAATTTTTTTCTCGCTTTGGCCTTTGTCTTTGCCAGACAACAGTTTCAGCTGGGCGATGCTGTAGATGGCATTCAGCGGTGTTCTCAGTTCGTGTGTGAGTTCACGTACATAGATATTTTTAGCAGTAACAGCTTTTTCCAGATTGGCCGTTCTTTCCTTTACCTGTTGCTCCAATCGTGTATTGGCGGCATGCAGTTCGCGGTTGAGGGCGGTCAGCTGATGGTTACGCTGACTGATGGTACGAAACAGTTTTGCATTATAATGTACAAGAGATACCAGTGAAACGGAGGTAAGAGTCAGCACTGTAAATGCCGTACAATAATAGATGAAGTTGAGCATCGCGGGGCTAAAGTCCAGCGGCGGCACAAAATGCATAGAGCGGTTCAGCTCCAGGAATAAGAGGGATACTGCTGAAATAACCAGGCAATACGTCTGGGCGGCACCTACTTTGATAAAGGAGAGGCAGCAAATCAGCAGGAAAAGTGTCAGCCAGATTGGGTCCACAGCTGCAGAAAGAATAAGTCCGTAATAGATGATCGCCAGATTGATGATCATCTGAAGCGTAATCCCTGCGGCTACATGCTTTTTCTTTTTATTAAGATAAAGCACGCCGAAAAATACAACGCTTTCGATAACAGTCGCCACAAAAATGGAGAAGTATCCTGAAAGTATCCAATAGGCCGAACCGAGTCCCAAACTCAATAGAATCAGTAGAGCAGTAATAATGTTGATTTTGCTGATCCGGTGATTTTCCTCCTTTTCATAAAGGTTGCTGTTACCTAAATGAAGGAGCGCTTTAAATAATACAGTGATTTCTTTCATCTGCAGTGCAAATTTTCATTGTTGAGGTTAGCTAGAGATGAGTCTTTTTATGGTTATTCTGGGCGGTAGGACTGGAACCTTACAATCATATTCCATCCTGAGGTGTGTGTCGTTAAGCTAAATTTAACAAAAACTTGGCACATAATAGGGTAATTATTTTAACATATTTAAAGATTAACAAAAAAACTGTTACGAATATACCCGCTTATGATGTTACCTCTCTATCCAGATTGAAATATTATTAATGTAAATGATTGAAATTCAGAATATTGATGTGCTCGCCTTTCATAAATTCACCCGGCAGGTTCCAGTGAAATAAGTCATTGCCTCACCGCCGATCTTAACAATTGTTCCCTGATCGGCACAATACAAGGTACCTCCTCTGTCAGATAACTGCCGGGCCAGCAGCTCTTTTTTGCCCAGCTGCCCGCTCCAGTAAGGAATCAGCGAACAATGAGCCGAGCCGGTCACCGGATCTTCAAATATAGAAGCCTGCGGCGTAAAAAAGCGAGACACAAAATCACAGTCACTACCCGGAGCCGTGATCACCACTCCACCAGGATCGAGGTTAATACGGTCCAGCACCTGCCGGTCTATCTGTATTTCCCGGATATCCTCCTCTGACGCATATACGAGCACATAATCCCTGGATTGGAGGACCGCTACGGGCATACGGTCCAATGCCAGCCGGATGCTCTCCGGCAGCTCAACAGGCACCGGCGGCCGGGCAGGGAATTCCAGCACATAACGGGCCCCTTCTACATTTACTTTCAACAGACCACTACGGGAATGAAAACGCAGCACGTCACCGGGATGCTGCAGGATGGTATGGATAACATGGGCCGTAGCCAGTGTGGCATGACCACATAGGTCCATTTCAATTTCAGGTGTAAACCAGCGAAGGGCAAAATCATCTCCTTCAGGAATAAAAAAGGCCGTTTCCGCTACTGCATTTTCCTGGGCTATCTTCAACAGCACCTCGTCGGGAAGCCAGTGTTCCAGTGGCATTACACAGGCCGGGTTACCTGCAAACAAACGATCAGTGAAGGCATCAATCTGGTAAAGGGGAAGTTGCATCATTTCTTCTTTCGTATAAATAGTCATCCGCATCTAAGTTACAGTATTAACGATTATCTCCGTAAATGTAAAGAAGAAAGGAGGCTGTCAGGGAGCGGCTTTTTTCTGCTGGCTTCGTTCATAGATCCGGGTAAACCCTCCGATGATCAACAACAGGACACCCGTCAGGATAATCAGGGCTGCCAGCACTTTGGACCAGAGCGCCTGAAAACGGGTGACAGCGTATATGCCGGTGGCAAAGAGTCCAACGCTAATGATTCCCCAGATCCAGAGTAACAGTTTGTAACCCGCGGAAATGGGCTGTCCGGACGTTATTTTTTTCCGGTAAGGGACAGTCTCCGGCGTGCTGCGGTAATGTGCGGAGAATTCATAAAACTGTTTTCTGCCGATAGCCTCCCAGCCAGTGGTGGAGGAAATCACCGGCTCAAAATAGGCATCACCTTTTTTTACATGGGTATAAAAACTCAGCAGTTCTTCCAGAAACTGGTTCACATTGGCATAAAAACCACTGAATTCTTCGAGGTCTATATACAATATATCATCATGGGAGGGGGTAGCAGCCAGGTAAGCCAGCCACTCGTCGTATAATGGCAACAGGGCAGGATAAACGGTTCCGATATAAGACCGGTGCACAGCCCCGTTTTGAAGGGCCTCGCTCCGGAGAATCCGGATGTCTGTATCAATCGGCTCTCCGTCCATGGATTCATCTGTTGTCTCGTATAACATCTGAAAGGCAGGTTTCACACGTTCAATATCGTGCTTTTCCAGTAACAGCAGCCAGAAGTACGCCAGGCTGTTATTGCCTTCAAACAGTACTTCCTGGTTTTCCGGATCGGTCTTGATCATTAAATATGTCCTGTTGCCCATAAGATTGAATTTTGAGGGTTGTACGATGCTGGATGATACTCCCGGTGCTGACCGGGAGTATCGGAAAGACCACAAAAATCAGCTGTGCTGGTTGTAATCGTAATTCACCATCCACAGCACACCGTATTTATCTGAGAACATACCAAAATAGGCGCCCCAGAATGTTTTGTCCAGTGGCATGAGCACTTTGCCTCCGGCAGAAAGGCCATTGAAAAGTTTTTGGGTTTCTTCCTCGCTGGTGGTAGTGATGGAAAGATAACAACTGTCACCTTTGGTTATAGCTCCCATGTATGCCGGACGGTCGCTGCCCATCAGCACAGAACCATCGCTGATTGGTAGTGACACGTGCATCACCAGCTGACCGTCTGTGGGACTGGCCTGATATTCTTTGGGAACATCACTGAAACGGGTGAGATTGGTAAAATCCCCGCCAAATACGCTTTTGTAAAAGTTGAAGGCTTCTTCGCAATTACCATCGAAGTTGAGATAAGGATTTAATGCAGCCATTGGAAATGGTTTTATGGTGATGAATGAATGATGGTTTTGCTTTTGGGGTATAGATCATCTATCACATCACAGGTATCTCAGTATGCATTCACATAACAAATATGTACCAATAATAAACAGTAATTGCTGTATTTGTTCACCGTAACCAAAAAATAATACTTTTTTTAATCTGCATATGACATATTTCCCCGGGGAGAAACGAGCCCATCAGAATGACAACGCTGTTGTCTAAGTTTGGTAAAAGACAGCAGGCATATTAGCATCGCTGGACAGGAATCATGAGGGTAACCCTTACGCCAGTACGACCTTCTGTTTGTTTGTCGGTGATCGTCAGGGTGGCAGCTTTCCCGGTCTGATGACTGAGCATCTTCAGCCGCTCACGCACGACGGTGCCGGAAAGTGTGTGTTTTTCCTTTTTTTTCACCGGCTGTAATCCCTGGCCATTGTCTTCGATTATACAGTGCAGGATGTCTTCCTTCAGTTCAAGGGCAATGCTGATATGTCCGTGGTGGGCTATGTTACGCATGCCATGCTGGATGGCGTTTTCCACGAAGGGCTGTAACAGCATGGGCGGAATACAGATATCACTGTTGTCTTCTTCGGGAATATCCTGTATCGTATAGTCGAACACGTTATCGAACCGTACCACCTGCAGGCTGAGGTAGTTTTCAATGGCTTCGGTTTCCCGGTGCAGCGGCACCAGGCCATGGCGGGAGTTTTCCAGGGTGAGGCGCAGCAGCCGCGAGAATTTGTTGAGGTACCTGACGGATTTGTCTTTCTCATCGCGGCGGATAAAGCTCTGTAAAACGGAGAGTGTATTAAAAATAAAATGGGGTTCCATCTGCCTGCGCAGCAGGCGCTGTTCCAGTTCCAGGCTCATTTTTGTGGTCACCAGTCTGCGCTGCCGGATGAGCAGGAGCGTGGTAAAAATGCCCAGGGCCAGCAGGATCATGATGAGGACCAGGATAATCTGCTGGTGATAGTTGTATTGCCGGCTGAGGTCCAGCATCTGTTGTTGCCGGGATTCCAGTTCTTTCAGGCCTTGCACGGCTGCTGCCTTCCACATCTGTTTTTCATCCTGTTCGCTGAGGGCTGTATTAGAGGTTGAATCCAGGATACGGAGCACATTTTGATAATCTCCTTTGTTGTAATATTCCTGATAAACAGAAGGAGCTCCTACCACCTGGGAAGCAGTAAATACAGGTGTGACAGCAGGGGTAGAGGACAGTGGCTGCTGCCGGCAGCTACAGATGCCGGAAAGCAGGAGGAAAAGCAAAAAAGGCCGATAGCTGCTATGCATGCAAAAAAAATTAATGATCACCCATCAGGAACTGCCTGACGTATTCTCGTTTACGCGCCGAAACCGGTATCTGTGTTCCGTCTTTCAGAACCAGTATACCGTCTTTCAGAAAGCGGTCTATAAAATGATGGTTAACGATATAGGACTGATGGATACGGATAAACCAGCTTTCGGGTAATAGCTCATCATATTCCTTAATTGGACGGGAGACCATTACCTTTCTGTTACCGGTAAGATAGAAAGTGGTATAACTGCTATCGCTCTGGCAATACAATATTTCTTCGAAAGGCACCACCTGCAGGTACTGGGAGGAACGGAGCACTATACGGTTCACCAACCCGGATTTTTTCTGTTGAAGATGGCCTCTGGTAATATCGATCTGTGTGCGGGTATTTACCGGGCTTTCAGCAACAAGCCGTTTAAGCGTTTCCATCAGTTCTTCTTCATCCACAGGTTTCAGCAGATAATCGAAAGCCCCGAATTTGATGGCTTTGATAGCGTGTTCGTTATACGCGGTGATAAATATGATACGGAAGTTCCGGTCGGGAAATTCCTGTAACAGGTCAAAACCGGTGCCATCGGCCAGTTCTATGTCGAGCAGCAGCAATTCCGGTTCTGTACTGGGGATGATTACCCTGGCTTCCGCGATGCTGCCACAACTACCCAGCACCACAAAGTCGGGGTAGCGTTTCATCAGCCATTCGAGGTCTTTTCGGATGGCAGGTTCATCATCGATAATCAGCGTGCGGATCATAGTTTCCTGATATGAGTTATTTCTTTAAATGTAATAAAAAAATCAGGTATTACCCGTTGGGCAATACCTGTAAGGTTATCAACAAAGAATTGAAAGGTCGGCAAAACAGCTAAAAACAACAAATAGGGTTTTTTAGGAAAACAAACTATATGACTAGATATTTTTTTCATAAATGGGGGAGCCTGCTGAAAGAGGAAGAACTCCTGTTTCCGGAAATAGGCGGGTAGCCTTTTTCCGGGTATGATACCGGGATCAATAGCAGACGGTTCAAAAGTAGGGAGTTAAGATCAGCAGGTGTTGCCGGAATTAATATCCGTGCCCTATTTCTTTATATTCGTTTTGATATTTATGTGTTTTGATGGTCACTATTTGTTTCCTGTTGTTAAATATTAGTTTTAGGCAGTGTCCTCAACCGGGTTATGGGCAGTCAGGGCGAAAGGAAACAACGCCCGATGCCTTTTGAGCAAGGGCCTCAGGCCGCTGCGGACCACCCCAGCCTAACCCGGGGCAGCCGCTCCGGAGCCTATTTGCGTTTGAATTTTACTTCCATATCTTTTACTTCCTTGCCATTCATCATGCGGTATGCCTCCAGGGTGTAGTTGTTATCGTCCTGGAATTTATACACCTGGCGGATGTCCATCATTTTATGGCTAATGGGATCGTGATATTTTCCAGTGTATACGATACCGCTAATGGTGGGGTCCCATTTACCATCCAGCATCATGATACCGGTGCCCATATTGTCTATCCAGGTGTTGATAAACATTTTACGGGAGTTATCATATGCGGTAGTGCTGAGTCCTTCGAAGGATCTGCCTTCCATTTGAGAAACGACGCGGCCTTCCTGATAGCGTCCTCCCATCACCATGCTGTTACTGCAGGTGCCGGTTGTTTTTTCCGGTGGTGTACCGGGTGCTTTCCAGAAGGTTATTTCACAGGACCAGTCACCATTCATTTTAGCCAGTCGATCATGTTCGGGACCAGGAGTCATGTAGGCCATCCAGGCCCTGTGGATAGCTGCGGTGTCTATCTTTTGTGCGGAGGCGGAAGTAACTGCCAGCAGGCACCATGTGGCAACTGCCAGTACATGAAACTTTTTCATAGTCTGAGGCTGTTTAGAGTGAGTAATGGGGGTTTTCAGTGAGATGCAATTTAGTTAATTATGCAGTGTGGTGTTGGACATAGGTGTTATACCATGCTATTTAATTGTATTTTCGGGATTTTAAGGCAGAGCGATATCATATGAAAACGGCAACGATCAATGAACTAAAGAAAGAACTGGCAACAGTGCCACCGGCACAGCTGGCAGCATTATGTTTACGGTTAGCGAAGTATAAAAAAGAAAATAAAGAACTGCTTACTTATCTCTTGTTTGATGCAGACGATGAGCAGGGATATATCAATTCCGTGAAAACTGAGATAGATGCAGGTTTTGAAGGGATGAAGGGAAGTAATCTGCATAATGCTAAAAAACAGTTGCGGAAAATACTGCGTATCACTAACAAACATATCCGGTATATGGGTTCGAAACCAGCAGAGGCGGAGTTGCTGATTTATTTCTGTGAGTGCCTGAGTGACTCGGGGTTGTTGTCGAAGCAGAGTACGGTACTGCAAAACTTATTTGCAGCGCAGCTGAAGAAGATCGTGAAGGTAGTTGTGGGGTTGCATGAAGACTTGCAATATGATTACCGGCGGCAGGTAGAGCCTTTACTGGAGTTGTTGCGGTCGTGAGGAAAAATGAGGGCTTTGATTTCTCCCGGATAATTATTATTTTTTCGTCAGGCCAGTTTTTATCCGGGTCTTCCACTTTATGAAAAGTATGCTGATATGCCTGTTTTTCCTGGGCGCCTCCTATTTTTTGCAATCGAATGCACAAACGAAACTGCCGGTCATTGGTATTGCTACTTCCATAGAAAATGATAGTCTGGCCCGGTCTGCCGGCTTTACCTTCCTGGAAGAGACAGTCCGCAAGCTGCTGTCGCCGTCGCTGAGTGAGGCGCAGTTTGAAGTCAACCTATCGAAACTGAAAGCTGCCCGCTGTCAGGTACAGAGTTGTAATGTTTTTATTCCCGGTTATCTTAAACTGATGGGCCCTTCGGTAGATGAAGCCTGGGTGCTGGGGTATGTAGACACTGTGATGCGCCGGGCAGAGAAAGCCGGCATCAGGCTGATAGTACTGGGAAGCGGGGAGGCGCGCAAGATACCGGAAGGGGCAGATCCGGTGGCGGCGAGGGACAGGTTTATTACGCTGGCCCGCAAAATGGCCGGCATCGCGCAGCAGCATAACTGTCTCATTGCCATGGAAAATCTGAATGCTACCGAAACCAACTTCATCAACACCGTCGCCGAAGGAAACCGTCTGGTAACAGCGATAGCTCATCCCAATTTTCGTTTGACAGCAGACATCTACCACATGCTCCGCGAAAATGAACCGGCCGTCAATATAGAGCAGGCCAGGGGCAACCTGGTACATTGCCATATTGCGGAAAGGGAAAAACGCACAGCACCAGGTGTTGCGGGCGAAGACTTCCGGCCTTACCTGGCTGCGCTGAAAAAAATAGGTTATGAAGGGCGTATCATGATGGAGTGCAAGTGGACAGACCCCGCCAGGGAATACGCAGCAGCCATGGTTTATCTGCAGGAGCAGTTAAAAGAAGTATATCATCTCTCCCGAAAAAAATAAAATACGCTACAATGACATCCACCAAAAAAACAAGGCGGGAATTTCTGCAACAATCACTGATGGCCGGCGCAGGACTTACCATTACAGCCATGGGCATGCCAGCCAGCAGCTATGCCCGTATCATGGGCGCCAACGACCGGGTAAATGTAGGGCTGGTCGGATTTTCAGATCGTGCCCGTCAGGCATTGCTGCCTTCTTTCTTCAGCCACAATAAGGAACTGAACTTTGACCTGATAGCTGTATCAGATATCTGGAACCGGCGCAGGGAGGAGGGGAAGGCTTTCCTGCAGGAGAAGACGGGGCATAACGTACAGGCCTGTATGAATAATGATGAGCTGTACCGCATTAAAAACCTGGACGCCGTGTTTATTGCCTCGGCCGACTTCCAGCATGCCTATCACACGATTGAAGCGGTGAAGAACAAGTGTGATGTGTATAGTGAAAAACCCTTTGCAGAAACGATGGAAGATGCACGCAATGCGCTCAAAGCAGTGAAGGAATCCGGCAAGATCATGCAGGTAGGAACACAAAGGCGTAGTGGCGGCAGTTATCATACGGCGGCCAACTTCATTAAAGAAGGGAAGTTTGGGGACATCACCATGGTGGAAATGACCTGGAACGTAAATCAGCCAGGACGCTGGAGAAGGCCGGAACTGGTGAAAAATATCCGGGAGTCTGATACCGACTGGAAACGTTTTCTGGCGGGGCGTCCGCAAGACAGCTGGGACCCGCGTAAATACCTGGAGTACCGCCTGTTCTGGCCTTATTCTTCCGGTATTTTCGGTCAATGGATGACTCATCAGATTGATACGGTTCATTGGTTCAGCGGTCTGAAACACCCACGTAGTGCCGTGGCCAACGGCGGGATTTATATGTGGCATGATGGTCGTAAAAATCCGGATACGCTGACAGCGGTATTTGATTACGGTCCGGCCAATGAGCCTGAGAAAGGTTTTCAGGTGATGTATAGCAGCCGTTTCCACAATTCTGCCGGAGGTACTAAAGAGATCTATTATTCCAATGGTGGCACTATCGATATGTCTACCAACAAAATCAGTAGTACCGGTGGGCTCACAGAAAGAGAGGCCAGCGAAATGGGAATGCATGCCAATCTGTTGCCTTCCCTGTCGCTGAATACACAGGAAAAGGTGGAAACAGGTGCCAATACAGGAGGTGATGCACTCACGAGTGCGCATGTACGAAACTGGATGACCTGTGTGCGGGAACGCAAACAGCCGAATGCTCCTATTGAAGCAGCATACTCTCACTCTATAGCCCTGATCATGGGGAATGCAGCCTACCGCACCGGTATGAAAGCTACTTTTGACGAGGCCACGCAGGAAGTGATGGTAGGGGGTAAAGTATTTACGATGTAAATTGTTGTTGGTGGTACAGGTCTGCGCTGCGGCGCAGACCTTAAAATGTGCAGCCACATCAGCGATGGTAATATAGAACTGTCAGGCATATACGAAAAGGTACAACCAGCCTTGCCGGGTAATTGTGTATTGTAGAGGTCTCAAAAAAATAGCCATACCGGAAAAATATCTTTTACAGTACAGTAGATTCATTTGTTGTTTTCCCACTAAATTGTTAACTTAAACAATCGATTGCATTTTTAACCAAAATACTAAATCTACAACCCTCAAAAACAATAAACACTTATGAAACCTGTACCCAACAAACCCTTTCTGCGGGAGCGTATGCTTACATCCTGCAGGGCAGCCCTTTTATCTGCCGCCGGCATATTATGTCTCTCCCAGAGCCATGCCCAGGTGGTGCTTTCTGCCAACGGCCCTGGCAACACCTATGAACTGATAGAAAGCGTTTTAGGCAGTGGTACTGCCAGTGAAGTACCTGACTGCGCCCATCCTTCTTTTGGTCGTCATATTACCGAGGAATTTGACAATGAGCTGAATAAAAATGTGTTTGTCTTCTTCATTCACAACACGCCGGACAACGATCGTTGTGGGCCCAATACCGACCGGCAGCGGAATGAGATCAAGACCTTCGGACCTTCTCCTGCCAATGTGAAGGCTGCCTATGGTGAGACCGTCACCTACCGGTGGAAATTTAAAATAGATGCCGGTTTTATACCCACGACGGGTTTCTGTCATCTACATCAGATAAAAGCAGGGGATGGGGATGATGCCGATGCGCCGTTGATCACGCTGACACCCCGTGCCGGCAACCCGCAGAAGTTGCAGGTGATATATACGCCAGGCACTGGTTTGTCTGGTGGCGGTGAAAAGGCCAGTGCCCCACTCGCCAACTTCAGAGGCACCTGGGTAGAAGTGGAAGAAAAAATTACGTTCACCTCTACCGGTTCGTATCAGCTGGTCATCAAAAAAATAAGCGATGGCAGTACCCTGCTGACCTATAGCAACAACAATATTGATATGTGGCGTACCGGCACTACTTTCTGCCGGCCCAAATGGGGCATCTACCGCAAACTGGTGACCGGCATGCGCGACGAAGCAGTGCGATTTGCTGATTTCTGTATTGCAGAAGGTAGCGCTACCTGTGGCGCACCTATGTTGCTATCTACTCCGGAAACGCCGCCGGTAGCGGAAAAGACAGCTTCTACGGAAAAAGTATCGATCAACATTTTCCCTAATCCTTTCCCTCAGATTACCTATATCGATCTGGATGTTAAAGAGGCGGGTCGTACTACCATAGAGGTTTTTGATACCCAACAGAAACGGGTGGCCATGGTGCTCAACAGTAACCTGCAACCAGGGCAGCACCGGACCAGTCTGGATACTAAAAACCTGCCAACCGGTACCTATGTGGTAACAGTGACCTATAACGGTAAGGTATACACTAAAATGATTACCAAACAGTAATGTGCTCCTGATGCATGGAAGAATTACGGGGCAGGGTTCTCTGATTCGTAATTCTTCCTTATTTTGTGTCCATGATCAAGTGTTTTTTTTCTGCGTTATTATGCCTGCTGGCAGTACAAAGTCTGCAGGCCCAGAGCCCTGCCAGATATAAAGAGGATGTCAGGGCTATCAAGAAGTATGATGAGATGTATACACCGCCGGCCAGGCCTATTCTGTTTATCGGTAGCTCCTCTATCCGTAAATGGAATGACCTGGAACGCACCTTCTGCAATTATGTAGTGATGAACAGAGGCTTCGGTGGCGCCGTCACCAATGATGTGATCACTTACGCCAACGAACTGATTTTCGACTATCATCCCCGGCAAATTGTGATATATGTAGGAGAGAATGATATGCCGGAAGGCGCTACTGCAGACAGTTTGCTTAACCGCTTCAAACAACTGTACAGTGTGATCCGGGCTAAACTACCGCAGGTGCCTATTGAATATGTTTCTATCAAACCCAGTCCTTCCCGCGTACAATACATTAAAACCGCAGAAGAAGGTAACCGCCTGATCAGGCAGTTTTTATCAGGAGAAGCCAACACCCATTTCATCGATGTGTTTTCCCTGATGCTGGACAAACAACACAAACCGCGTCCGGAGCTGTTTGTAGAAGACATGCTGCATATGAACCCTAAAGGCTATGCTATCTGGCGTAAAGCAATAGCACCTTATCTGCTCAAACAATAATCTTTTCGTATAATCATTGAAACGCAGCCGTTTTCAGCGGCTGCGTTTTTGTTTTAATTATCCACTGCAGAAAAAAAGCAGACTGCTATGGAATGTATTCGTTTTTCTGTAATATTACGCGTATGAACTTAATAGGAAATATTATCTGGCTGATATTTGGTGGCTTCGCTGCTTTCCTGGGGTATATGGTATCCGGACTGCTTTTTTGTGTATCGATTATCGGTATCCCTTTCGGTATACAATGTTTTAAAATCGGATTGTTTACCCTGATGCCCTTTGGTCGTGAAATAAGAGATGTACCTGGTCCCACTGGGTGTTTGGCCACCCTTTTTAATATCATCTGGGTCTTCACCGGCGGTATCTGGGTAGCGCTCTGCCATTTTTTCTTTGGGGTGTTACTAACGCTTACGGTTATAGGTATTCCTTTTGGCCGCCAGCATTTTAAGCTGATGAGCCTTACCTTTGCTCCCTTCGGTAAAGAAATATACTGATCTATAAAGGCTCTTCAAAGATAATGGTGTTCAGGAACGGATCGATGACTGTCATCAGCAACACTTCCGGGTTCCATTCGGCGCGCTCCAGTCCGGGTTTCATGTATTTATAGTTTTTCTGTATCAGGGCAGCATGAAAAGTTTTCAGCCCTTTAAACTCCGTAATACTGATCCTGGAGCCAGGAGTACCATCACCATGATGTTCCGAGAGATCCATCACCACATCACCTTTAGCAATCCGCATATACACCGGACTGCCTTCCGGCTTGTGTTCCCAGACAATTTCAAATTCGAGCCAGTCAATGTAAAATTGTATTGCTTTGGCATAGTCAAACATTCGGAAAATTGGAATAATGCGCGACATAAAGAGTAGATTAAGTTACTGCGGTATAAAAATATTATTGCCCCTGGCAATAAAAAATTTGGAAGTGAAGAGATTATGTCTATCTTTGCGCTCCGTTTAACGATTCCGTAGCTCAGTTGGTAGAGCAATACACTTTTAATGTATGGGTCCTGGGTTCGAGTCCCAGCGGGATCACAGACAAGTTTCAAACCTCGCGCATGGCGCGGGGTTTTGTTTTTTAGTTGAGTGTTTAGTCGAGTTCCTTTTGTATAACCCCGATTTCTTTCCCGTACGTTATACAGGTTAATCAGCTTTTACTAAAATACGAAAGAAATAAAAAAAGGATTTAGTTAAATTATTTGTGCTAATTAGGACGTATTACAGTTGATCTAATACAGGAAAAATTATCTAAAGAAGAAATAGTACAGGATATTCTTACAGCCTGTCCACACATTATTGTGAAGGCTATTGATGCTGCCGTAGTTATTATGCCCTTTTCTTTGACATTAACTGAAACCCTATACTTTGTATTATTGCACCTAATAAAAGCCAGCAAAAGAAATATATCCCCATTTTAAAAGTAAACATAAAATAGAACGATGGACTTGTATGGATGGCATAAACAGCTGTAAAAATCAACATAGTTAAAATAGCAAAGGCCAAAGCGTATATAGATACCTGGATTTTAGACCTATTACTGCTATGAAAAAAGATAAAATTCAATATAAAAGTTCCTATGCTAAAAGATATAGGAGTTATCAGATAATGATCTCCATCAATCATAAATGGGCCAGCTGGTTGGGTAAAGGGGAAATAATCAAAAAAAACACGATACAGGAAAAAGAGTAATACGATTTCCATAATACTAGTGATGGTCACTTTTATTAATCTTATCATTGGCTAATCTATAAAATTTCCACTTTGAATTATTGACATACCTGTTTACACTAAACCCCCCAACACATCTTTCTTCTCCTTGTTCACAAAACGTTTTTGATTTTGTGATAGCTGGTTCCAGTCAGACCATGAATTAAAGCGTATAGGCCTAAATGTAACACCTGATAAGCTACTTGGGAGAAAAGAACCAGGGTTATTTTTTGTTCTGAAATCTTGAATAACTATCCATTATATCGGTTTGCTTTGCTAAGAAGTCCAGATTGGGTTTACTTAAAAAACGCTTTTTCTTTGATAATCTGTTTCCTTAGGTGATCAGCCCTTTCGTGTATCCTCTCCTGCCAAATTATAAAGCCAAATGGAATCTTTTAACGGATTTATTTATATTTAACTATGGAAATTATTATCCGAAAACTGTACCAGGAAGATTTTGAACAATGGCTTGCCTTGTGGGATGGCTATAATGAATTTTACGGGCGATGGGGAGATAAAATGTTAGATCCTATGATTTCCCGGACCACATGGAACCGCTTTTTTGATGTTTATGAGCCTGTCCATGCCATAGTTGCGGAGGGTAACGGAAGACTAATAGGGCTTTCGCACTACCTTTATCATCGCAGTACTATAACAGTAGAACCAAGTTGCTACCTACAGGATTTATTCGTGTCGCAGGAATTCCGGGGAAATGGAGTCGCCCGAAAACTCATTGAATCTGTGTATAGCCTTGCTAAAACAAATGGGTGTTCCAGGGTCTATTGGCAAACCCAGGAAACAAACCATACGGCAATGCAATTGTATGATAAATTGGCAGAACGGTCAGGCTTTTTAGTTTATCGTAAGCTACTATGATACAGCGATGGTGCTGTGTGCTACGACGCGAGATCACGGAAATATTCATAATTTTACGATAAACCTATTTGCCATTAACAGGTATTCTACATATCCAGATACAAAACTGCTCCTACTACTAAAGGATAATGATTCACTAGCCTTCGCCGAGATATATGAGCGCTATTGCCAGGAAATTTTCAATTACGCGATTGTCCTTGTTAAGATACCTGAAATAGCAAAAGATCTGGTACAGGACGTTTTTATTAAGATCTGGGAGGCACGGGGAAAAATAGAAGTGGAGAAGAGTTTTCGCAATTACCTGTTCCGTGTTTGTCATAACCGGGCTTATGACATTCAGAAGGAAATAGCCCAAAACCGTAGTCTGCGGGAACAACTGATTAATTATTACGAGCCGGTAATTGAACCGGAAGCCCTATCTGAGGAGAGTGATAAGCCTTATAGGCATCTTATGAAACAAGCGTTGAGCTCCCTCACGCCCCAACGTCGTCGTATATACGAGATGTGCAAGAATGATAAAAAAAGTTATGATGAAGTAGCCCGTGAGTTAAATATTTCTCCCAACACGGTAAAGAACCATATGGTCAACACGCTTTCTTTTTTGCGTGATTACCTGAAGCGACATAGCAAGCTTACTCCTGTTCTTGTTTGGCTTCTCCAAAAAATTTTTTAAAAAATATCGGGCTCGCATAGCCTTTTTTCTTTTTCCCAAAGTCTTATATCAGTTTATGTACAAATCAAGAACTTATTATAAGGACTTGCTTTCCCGATTTATCAGGAATGAAGTTACGCCCGGCGAGGTGGAGGAATTGTGTGCTTTTATCGAAAGAGAGCCGGAGGAATACAAAGAAATGCTGAATAAGGAAGATATAATGGCGCTTACAGAGGAAGTAGCCCGTGATTCCCAAACAGTATTTTCTGATAAAGATGTCAATAGCGTCAGGGACCAGTTGTTATTGCATGCCGGAATGCAGGTGCGCAAAGCTAAGCCTGTAGCGGATGGTGTGCGTTTCCTGCAGCGTGGGTGGGTTCGTTATGCTGCTGCTATATTATTAATAGCAGGTGTTGCGACAGCTATTTTTATGTCGGATCACCGGCGGTTTATGGGTTCCGGAATTGTTTCGGTTAATGAGGGTAGTGTCAATAGTATTTTACCGGGAACCGATAAGGCCGTTCTGACCCTGGATGATAAACAAATTGATCTGGCGTCTGACAAATCCGGTATTGCTGTGGGTGAAACGATTGCTTATACCGACGGAGAGAAACTTTCAGTTGCAGGTAAAAGGCTGATGCTCACTACACCGAATGGTGGTCAGTATCAGCTGGTATTGCCAGACGGCTCAAAAGCCTGGCTGAATGCAGCATCCAGCATCAGTTTTCCATCATCTTTTGATGGTGGAAAAAGGCAAATAAAAATTACCGGTGAGGTTTATCTGGAAGTGAGCAAAGATAATTCCAGACCATTTTTGGTTGATGTGGACGGGAAATCGACTGTTGAAGTGTTAGGGACCAGATTCAATATAAATTCTTACGTCAACGAGGGAACGATCAAAACAACAGTTTTCGAGGGAAGTGTTCGTGTAGGCGCTGGCGGTAGTTCGTTGTCAGATGGCCATGAGGCCGATATTGCGGGGACAGGCAAAGTTGTTCTCAAACCTGGCCAACAAGCTATCATTGCCGTTGCCTTGCCTGCCGACCGGCAACCGAAAACATCAGTAACAGATGGTTCCAATAAAATAGCGGTATTAACGGATGTCGATCTTTCTCAAACACTTGCCTGGAAAAATGGGTTGTTCAGTTTTAATAATGCTGACATCCAAACGGTGATGAGACAATTGGAAAGATGGTATGATATCAAGGTGCGTTATGAAGGAAAGGATTCAGGCATTACCATAGACGGTAAGATGTACCGCAATGTAAGTTTATCCAGCGTATTGGAATTTTTACGGGAGTCCGGAGTACGATTCAGGATGGAAAACAAAACTTTAATAATACTGTAAATGCCGACACAACAACTGCCAAGGCTCGCCTGTAACACATCACGGATGTAGACAGGACTTATTTAAGCAAAATAAAAAATACTGCCTGAACAAAAGGCCAGTGATGCTGGTAACATCCCTGGCCTGGCGTCTGGGCGTCATAAAAACAGTCCGTCCGGGACAATTTTTCGTCAACCAAACAAAGCAAAAGTATGCAAAAAATTGCTTATTGTAGGTGGTTTGCTCGTGCAAGAAACCGCCATGTCACCAAAATCCTGTTAGTAATGAGGCTAACGATTGTTTTCTTAACTGTTGGTTTTCTTAGTGTTTATGCTTCTGGTAGTTCACAGAGCATTTCTTTTTCTGCCGAAAAGGTCTCATTGAAATCTGTTTTCTCTTCTGTTGAACGACAGACCAGTTTCGTTTTTTTATATAGTGGGCCTGTATTAAAAGCTTCGAAGCCTGTGACTGTTTCTGCGTCAGCTATGCCTGTGAAAGCCTTTCTGGACGAAGTTTTCAAAGATCAGCCTTTTCAGTATTCAATAGATGGACAAAGCATCCTGGTTTCTCCCAAACCTGTATCCAACCCACCTCCATTTTATGAAGAACCAAATCTTCCCAGTGATACGCTGATAGATATAACAGGGCGAGTTGTTGATCCAGCCGGTGTTCCCCTGCAAGGTGTGTCCATCGTTGTTAAAGGCACTACAGCTGGTACCAGCACTGATAAAGACGGACGCTTTGTATTGAAAAGCAAGCCCCATAATGCCACGCTGGTTTGTTCCATGATAGGATTTGAGCCCAAAGAAATGAAGCTCAGTCCCGCCAACAAGGTGCTGAATATCGTGTTGCAGGAAATGGAAACAAAGCTGGAGGGTGTAGTGGTGACGGGCTACCAGAATATAAATCGCAAGCTGTTTACCGGGGCTTCCACCAAGGTTGACGCAAAAGATGTAGCACGTGCTGGTGTTCCTGATGTATCACGCATGCTGGAAGGACAGGTAGCAGGGGTGTCTGTACAGAATGTTTCCGGCACATTTGGAGCAGCACCCAAGATCAGGGTACGGGGTGCTACCTCGATATCAGGCGACAATAAGCCGCTTTGGGTAATCGATGGGATCATCCTGGAAGATATCGTGAATATCTCCAATGAGGCTTTGTCTACAGGAGATCCTAACACGTTGATCGGTTCCTCTGTAGCGGGGTTAAATCCTGATGACATCGAATCTTTCAATATCCTCAAAGATGCGGCAGCTACAGCCATGTATGGTGCGCGCGCGATGAATGGGGTGATTGTTGTTACTACAAAAAAAGGAAAACAAACAAACGGAGCACCACAGATAAATTATAGTTCTACGCTGTCCACCTACCTGAAGCCAAGGTATGAGCAATTTAATATGATGAATTCGGGAGAGCAGATGGCTGTTTTGCTGGAAATGGAGCGTAAAGGGTATTTTGGTCATAGTGCTTCCAAGAACTCGAAAGATGGAGGCATTTTTAATAAGATGTATGATCAGATGTACGACTACGACCCCGTAGCAGATTCGTTTGCTTTAAGAAATGATGTGGCTTCAAGACAAAAATTTTTGAAACGTTATGCAGATGCCAATACTGATTGGTTTGATATCTTGTTCAAGAACTCCCTGCTGCAGGAACACTCTTTAAGTTATTCATCCGGGAACGCAAAATCACAGACGTATGCATCTACCAGTTTTATGAACGATGGAGGTCAAACCGTGGGTGACAGAGTAAAAAGGTATACAGCGAATTTGAGAACCAACTTCAAATTAAGTGACAGGTTTAGCGGAGAGCTGTTGTTTAATGGTTCCATCAGAGACCAACGTACACCCGGTACCCTCACGAGAGGAACGAATCCTTCTACCGGCGGATTTACCAGGGATTTTGATATCAATCCGTTCTCGTATGCCATGAATACCAGCCGGTTGATGACGCCCTATGACAAGCAGGGTAATCTGGAATACTTCAGAAGGAACTTTGCACCCTTCAATATATTAAATGAGCTGAAAAATAATTACATCGACCTTGGGCTGAATGAACTGAAAGTGCAGGCTGGGTTTAAGTATAAAATTATCCCACATCTTACCTATTCTGCAGATGGATCCTATCGTTATGCTACTACCTTTAGAAAGCATTATGTAATGGAAAACTCAAATATGGTGGGGGCATATAAGGCACATAATAGTGATCCTTACATCATGGAAAATAACCCCTTCCTGTTTAGAGATCCCAATGTGCCAGGTTCGCTGCCAGTCGTTGTTTTAGCCGACGGAGGTTTCTATAATGTCAACACCGATAATCTGGTGAGTTATTATGTTCGGAATAACCTGGAGTACGATGCGCAGTTTAGATCAAAACATCGTTTGAATATTTTTGGCTCCATGGAAGTCCGCTCTACTGACAGACAGTACGACAATTTCGACGGGGTTGGCTATCAGTACAGCAATTCAGGTTTAGTACATCCAGACTACAGATACTTCCAGGATGCACAATATCAAAACCTGCCTTATTATGGAATGGGGTATTCCAAAGATCGATTCGCTGCAATGATGGCTCGTGGCGCATATGCATTTGCCGACAAGTATAGTTTCAATGTTACGACCAGATTCGATCGCTCGAATATGCTTGGTAAAACCAAAGCTAAGGGGAAAAGTCTCGGGTGGCTGCCAACATGGAATGTTTCCGCTGCCTGGGATATTGACCAGGAGAAATTCTTTAACCAACAAGGAAAGTTCCTCAGTGGTGCGAGAGTAAGAGGTACATACGGCCTGGTCGCAAACTTAGGTAACGCCAGAAATAAATCTGTGCTTTATAATAATGGTATTACGTATCGACCTATAGAGACAGATAAAGAGCAATATGTCAACATTTCAGCGCTGGAGAATGCAGACCTGACCTGGGAGAAATTGTATGAAGCAAATGTGGGATCGGACCTGGCCTTCTTCAATAACAGAGTCAATGTTACACTGGACTTTTATAAGCGCGACATTTTTGATTTGATCGGGCCGGTTGTTACATCCGGAATAGGTGGCCAGGTACAGAAAATCGCCAATTACGCAACTATGTCTGGCAAAGGGTTTGAATTGACTATCGCAGGAAATCCTGTTCAAACAAAGAATTTCAGATGGCGAAGTTCTTTCAATTTTGCCAATAACAAAAATAAGATCACCAAATTGGTGATTAATCCGACACTGGCGAATTTAGTGAGAGCAGAAGGTGGCCCATTAGAAGGCTATGCACAGAGGGGATTGTTTTCTGTACAGTTCGATGGACTGAATCCCTATTATGGATACCCTACCTTCATTTCTGAGTCTGGATACAGAAATTCCATGAAGGTGGACTTTCAGAGCACTAATGTGCAGTATCTGAAATATCATGGACCTGTAGATCCTACTTTGACCGGAGGTTTCTATAACCAGCTGGCTTATAAGAATCTATCCCTTTCCTTCCTGTTTACCTTCAGTATGGGCAATTACGTACGTCTTGCGCCTGTATTCACTTCTACTTTGAGTGATGATATCGGCATGTCTAAAGAGTGGTTAAACCGATGGATGGTACCTGGGGATGAAAAAAACACGACCATTCCAACTATTGTAGATCCATTGGTGGCCCAGTCACATATGTCCAGCGCCCCCATGTATGCTTACAGTGCCTATAATTCTTCAGATCAACGGGTGGCCAAAGGTGATTTTATCCGCTTAAAGAATGTTACCCTGGGCTATAGCCTGCCAAAGTCTTATGCGGCCTGGTTAAAAATGAAAAATCTCGATTTGGCCCTGGTGGGGAACAATGTATTGCTGCTTTATGCAGATAAGAAGTTGAATGGAGCCGATCCGGAGTTTTTTGGAAGCGGGGGAGTGGCCTTACCGGTGCCCAGACAATTTACCTTCTCTTTGAAAGCTGGTTTTTAATTAAAAGCATTGAATAAAATGAAGAAGAAAAATATATACAATATTATCAGTTTATCACTGCTAACATTATTGCTGGGAAGCTGTAAGAAGTATTTTGACGTCAATCCGGATATGCGTACCGAATTGGACACTCCGGAAAAAGTAGGCGAGTTATTAGTGACCGCCTATCCATCAGCTGATTACTTCCTGTTTGCAGAATTGGCCTCAGACAATAGCGTAGATAAAGGACCTGGTGATTTCTCCTTAAATGATATTGCCCGTGACAGCTATCTATGGAAAGAAGTCGCACAAGTTTCAGATAGCTATTCTCCCAATTCCTATTGGTTGGATATGTATAGGGCTATCGCAGCAGCGAATCATGCCATTGAGGCCGTTGATGAAAATAATTTTGGAACAAAAGGCCAGCAATACAAAGGCGAAGCTTTGTTGACGCGGGCTTATGCACACCATATGTTAGTGTCATTGTTTTCGAAATCTTATCAGATCAATGGTGATAACTCAACTCCAGGGATACCGTATCTCACTGTTCCGGAAAATACAGCTTTCAAAAATTACGAAAGGGGGACAGTTGCTTCTGTTTATGAGCATATTGAAAAGGATTTGCTCGAAGGTATCCGTTTGATTAAAGGCATTACCTATAAATCGCCCAAATTCCATTTCAACGAGCAGGCGGCAAATGCTTTTGCTGCAAGGTTTTACCTTTTCAAGGGAGAGTATGATAAAGTGATAAAATATGCAAGTGCTATTTTTCCGGAGAATAATTTTAAACAGAATCTCCGACCTATAGCCGGAGCACTGAAGGCGGCTGGTAGTAATTCGCCGTCTTTATTTGCGAGCAGCCAGCAGAACTTCAACCTGTTGCTGGCAAATGTCTATTCCAATTTCAGTAGTATCGCGGCTAGTTGTCGTTATGGAGCAGGATTGGCCACGGAGAAAATAATCAGTGGGAATACTGTTGCCGGGAAGCAATTTTACCAGTATTATACTCGCTTTGGTGGAATTCCCGATAAACTGCAGCTGGGAAAATACCCCACCTATACCTATAGGGCAAATCCATATACCACTGACTGGACCTATTACACTATTCAATGCCTGTTTTCAGCGGATGAGGCGCTGATGAACAGGGCGGAAGCTTATATCAATACAGGTGATTATGCATCGGCGTTAAAGGATCTGAATGACTTTGCGCAAGTTAGGATTGAAGGATACGATGCGATGTTACATACAATTACCGAGGCGAAGGTCTTAAGCTTCTATAACACTACAGATATCAAAGCAGGCCTGATGAGTACTGTAATGGACTTCAAACAAAAGGCTTTTGCACATGAGGGGATTCGTTGGTTGGATATCAGTCGCCTCGGAATAGAGATTTCACACAGGCAATTAAATAGCAATTGGGATACAACATATGAGGTGTTAAAGAAGGATGATTTGCGCCGTGTTTTTCAAATACCTGCCAGTGCAGCACTTTCAGGATTACCTAAAAACCCCAGATAGATCACATTTAAAATTTGGTTATGAAAATATTTTGTATCATGCTTTCCTTCCTGTTAGTGCTAGGTGTAACCAGCTGCAGGAAAAAAGAGAAGGTGGATTTCGAATTCAATAAGGATTTGGATTATACACCTACCGAACTTGATAATTGGTTAACTAAAAACTTTACGGATCCATATAATATAGAGGTGGATTATCGTTTTGACCGCTATAAAGGATCGATTGATGAAAACCTGGTGCCGCCTTCGGAAAACAAAGTAAAAGAACAAATGGGGATGGTCTTGAGTGGTTATATACAGCCATATCAAATCGCAGGAGGCAACACCTTTGTGAAAAGATGCGTTCCCAAAGAATGGGTTTTATTTGGATCATTTTCTATCCAATCTGATGGATCACGCGTGTTAGCTACTGCCAGTGGTGGTAGAAATATTACCCTCTATGAGGTGAATGCGGTGAATATCGCAGATCCGGAAGCGGTGCGTCCAAGGCTAAAGACCCTACACCATGAATTCACCCATACCTTGTCTCAGATTCAGCGACTGCCATTGGAATTTGAGAATATCTCCAGGGCAGACTATACAGAATCCTGGCGCAATTCTACCCTTTATCCGGATAAGGATAACGATTCTCTGGGCTTTGTTTCCCGATACGCGAGAGCCAATGTAATGGAGGATTTCGCGGAAACGGCTGGATTTTTATTAGCATATGGACAATTGTGGTTTGATAATAAAGCCGGAAAGATACCCAGATCAGGATATGATATTCTGAAGAAAAAAGAAACTGCCGTTGTAAATTATTTCAGAGATCAATTCGGTGTTGATTTCAGGAAACTGCAAAGAGAGGTGGCATTTGCAATGTATAATGAATTTAATGATAAAAGTTTTCAGTCATTTGAATATTGGTTTTTCAACCAGGGGCTATTTGATCCAAAACTAAGCTATAATACCGCGACTGTTTCTGCTGACGTAAAGACCGCTGTAGATAACTTTAAAGCTGCAGTATACGCGTACAGTGCATCCGCCAAGTATGTGGTGCAGGATTTGACTTATATATTTACACCTGCTAATGCGACCACTGGCACTTTGGTAGTCAGTGTACCATTTAAAACCGGGACGAACCCAGTAATCTACGCGGATTATAACTTCACCTATACGCAGGATCCGGTTAGCCATTCCATCACTTTTGTAAAAGCCACCCAGGGAACCGGAGTAAATTATACCAATGCCGGTTATTTCATGGCTTCCTTCATGACCAATATCTCCAGTTATCTGACTGGCTCAACTTTCAAGGTGGACTGGTCAGTGGGTAAGCCGGATCTCTCCCGCCGTGATGAAACTTTTTTCAACTCCGGAGGCTTTTATAAAGCAGGTGACAAGACCAGTTATCTCAACTTTCAATTGGTGAAATTGAGAAAGTAAACTGAATAATGATTTACCATATTAATTCATGAGATTATGAAGAATTTATATAAACTCTTATTTGTCATCTCTGTTTTGGTTACAGGTTGTAGCCGTTCAGATGTAGATCTGGTTTTTAATAAAACGCCTGATGAGCGTATGAGTGAGCAGCAACAACAATACAAGCAGCTACTCACGCAGGCCCAGTATGGTTGGAAAGTCACGAATTCAACCGGGTTGAAAGGTAACTTCGGTTTTTATATGAACTTCGATTTTGAAGGAAAGAAAGACCGGGTTTGCATGGTATCAGATATCAATGATACCAGTAGCGCTTCGGTGCAGGTATCTGCATACAGGGTTAAACTGGTAAACGCACCGATTCTCTCTTTTGAGACGTATAATTACATTCATTTGTTAAGTGATCCAAATCCTGCTGTGAGCGGAGGTGTTGTTGGACAAGGATTTAAAGACGACAATGAATTTGAATTTGTTCGGGTTACCTCCGATTCAATGTTCCTCGTAGGCCGTAAATTCAGAACCCAAATGATTTTGGCAAAAGCAACCAAACAGGAACAGGATGCTTATTTGAATGGAGGTTATCTGGCAAATATTAATGCAGTAAAAGCTGTTTTTGCAAGTAATAAAGTCTCTCTTTTTGACTATGGCGGCGTTACTTATCAGATTATTCCTAATACGAGCGGAAGAAAAGTGGGAGTAATGAGCGTGGTTAATAATCAAATCAAGCTTTCCTCCGGGAATTTTTCTTTTTCTGTCAATGGCATGGAATTATCGGGTGGGGTACAGATTGGGAGCACGTTTGTTACAAGAATATTGCTGGATGGCAATAAACTCTTTATACAAACAAAGAGTGGAGAGAAGATAGAGGTCCGGAGTTCGGAGACTGCCCTTCTTCCATTGAATCAAATGATAGGGCAGAGTTATATGGGATTGAATCTTCCGTTCTTAGCTAATTTGCCAGGCACTAATCCTGCAGGTACTACTATTCTGAAGCAATTGAGCTTACTGGTGTTAGCTTATCCGAATTCTTACGACAAGAGCGAGATCAATCTGGTATGGGATGTTCCTAATAAGAAGATAATTATGGAAGGGCTGTTATTCAAAGGAAGTGCTATATATGCGACCAGATTCCGTTATGACTATGATTTTAATCCAACAACAGGGTTATACAAGCTGAGCAATAAGGTCGTGTTGGCGCCTGGTTATGCCACGTATAACGTCACTTTATTGGATACGTTCTTACAAAATAATGAGTTCACTTTGGATTATTATTTTGACAGCGGAAATATGTATGGGAAAGTCACCAGTAAAAATGGTAGCACCATCATGACCTTCATGCTCTATTAGACGCAAACGAGCAAGTGCATAGAATCGGATTTTGTACCATAAAGGGTATTAAAGTAAAACCTGCGTCATTGTAGCGCAGGTTTTACTTTTTTTAGTCTTTTGAAGTGGCTTTCCTGTTTTATTGTTACCTATATGTTCAGGCCATTCTTTCCTGGATAGGTTTCAGCTGGTATGCCTTGTAAAAGAAGTGGTCTGCTTCATGCTGATCTGCTGCAAAATTCACCACTTCCACAATTTTACCGTCTTTGATTTTCCACAGCAGGCACCATAACATATCTACATTGTTGCCGTCTTCCCGGTTGCTCCAGCCGCGGTGGCAGTCGATCACGTAGTTGTCATTTACACCCAATACAATAGGATCTGCCTTGAACCCTGATTCGCTTAGCTTTGAGAAGTAGGCAAGTACTTCTGTGATACCTACTTTAGTACCGCTCATTGGATGATGCCCCGGGATCGTCCATTTAACGTCTTCTGCTACTACTTCTTTCATCGCTTCGGCGTCAAACTTGCTATAGGCTTCAAAAAATTTACCGATAATCTCCAGATTAGGGTGTTGTTGGCTCATGGACAGTGCTGTTTTTAAAAATAATTAATATATGCTGATCCCATAAAGGTCAGAGAAATAGCATTTCATATTATATGTATAATGCTGAAATTACACAAAAGTAATATTAGTGGCAGTGAATCAGCGCATTCATCCAGCTTAAAAATCCCTTAAAAATGTCGTTAACAGAGTTTTTGATATAGTTCCTGCGTGATCACACCACAAAAAAGAAAGCGCACTTTAAGTGCGCTCAGAAGTAATAATCTTTGGTTGGTCAGTATATATGAGATGCTTGTGTGCCGCTTCCAGAGCGGACTGCCTGAGGAAGGGTACACCATGGAAAATGGAATAATTATTTGGACGACAAATTTTTTGCATTAAATTTAGCCCCAGTGAACATCAACCATTAAAATTTGTCAAGCAACTTTTTAAATAATGAAAATGCGCTTATTCAGCAGATAGCGTCTGGCGATGAGCAAGCCTTTGGAGTCTTTTTCTCCTACTATTATCCGCAGTTGTTTTCGCTGGTTCGCCGATTTTCCCTTAATGATGAAGATGTGCGTGAAGCGCTGCAGGAAACATTTCTGCAGGTATGGCTGCAGCGCGACATGCTCGTGGAAATCCGGCAAATGCGGGGTTGGCTGCTGCGTATTGCCACCAGGCAATGCAGAGCGGTACTACGCAAAAACCTGTTGATACTCCGTAGTGAAAACAAGGTATATGAGGATGTTTTTTATGAAGGAGAGTCTATAACAATGACAGAACCCACGACGGTAGCTGAAATAACGAAGCTCGTGCGGGATGCTGTTCAGCAAATGCCCGATCAGCGCCGGCGTATCTATCAGTTAAGCCGGGAAGAAGGGCTGAAACCCTCCGAAATTGCGACACATTTATCTCTTTCCGTGAGCACCGTGAAGAATACGTTGGTAACTGCATTAAAGCAGATCCGTGAACATTTGGCGAAGGCAGGTTATCCATTACCCTGGCTACTGGTGTACTTGATGTTTTTTAGCCGGATATGAAGATTACACATTCACTTTTTGCTTGTCAGAAAATATTTTTTTTAGAAGATTAGTACGTTTGTTTTTCCCGCGCCACTTTAATAATGAATCTCGAATTATGGATGCATCACGTTTTAGTTATTTACTGGAACAATATAAGTCCGGCTGCCTCTCTGCCTCCGAACAGGAAGAGCTGTTTGGTTTTGCCGGAGAAGGAGATGAGCATGACTGGCAGGAATTATTAAGTCCATGGATGAACGAAGAAGCTGGCTTTGCGGAAAAGCTGGACCAGGAGCTTGTTGCAAGAGAACTGGCAATGGTATTATCGACCGATAGGCAGACTCCTGGCGGTTTACGTGAGATGCCGCCTGCTGTTCACCGGATCCATTTTATACGTCGCTGGGGATGGGCTGCAGCCGTGCTGGCGGGCTTGCTGACATTGGGCACTTATTATTTTATTGATCACCGCAAAGAGCCATCCGGAAATACGATCGCGAAGATATCTGATGTTCGGCCGGGGTCGAGTAAGGCCATCCTAACGTTGGCTGATGGCTCCCATATCACACTTGATAGTACTGGCAACCAGGTTATCTTGCAGGGAACGGCTGCTGTACATCAGCAAAATGGTAGTCTGCAGTATGAAGTAAAAGGCCAGGAAACAGGTGTCGGTTATAATCAGTTGAGTACTCCACGGCAAGGACAGTTCCGGCTGGTATTGGCAGACGGAACAAAAGTCTGGCTGAATGCTGCCAGCTCTATCCGCTATCCAACAGCGTTTACCGGAAAAGAAAGAAATGTGGAAGTAACCGGGGAGGCCTATTTTGAGGTAGCAGCGAACGCGCATCAACCATTTATAGTAACAGTGAACAATACAGCCATACAGGTGCTGGGGACCTCTTTTAATATTAATGCTTATCCCGAGGAAGGCCATACAAGTGCCACTCTGGTATCGGGATTGATAAAGGTAAATACCGGGCAGGAAAGTCTTTTGTTACAGCCCGGCAAAACAGCGGCTGTAATGCCCAATGGAAGCACCACTGTTTCAACTGCTAATCTGAAAGCGGTGATGGCCTGGAAAGATGGCTTCTTCTGGTTTGAGAACGCAGATATTAAAACAGTGATGCGGCAACTGGCTCGCTGGTACAATATAGAAGTGGAATTCCGGGGAGCAGTGCCCAAGACCACTTTCAGCGGAGAAATTGAAAGATCGCTCACCCTCGAACAGGTATTACAGGGGCTGGGATCTAATGAATTACATTATATTTTCGGGAATGGAAATAAGCTTATCATTCAACAGTAACATAATGCCATAATAGAAGCCAAAATCAAGCAGCGGAGAAAATTCTGAAACAAGTTGGTGAACAAAATGAAAAAACCGGGTGTCAGTGAGGCGTCCTGCCCCCGGCTTGTCATGACGTTTAACTTGAATCAGCATAAACCGCTGCTCATTTCTTAAACTCAAATGATGCAAGCGTATGCAAATTAAAGGTGACAATGTCCCTATCATCCTTCCTATGAGGAGAAGAAAGCCTACAACAATCAAAAACCAATCATTCAGTAAAGCCGGCAGCGTGGTGCTGCTGGCGCTACTACTGCAACTCAGTACGGCTGTGCAGGCACAAAAAGTCAGCTATTCAGGGAAAGCGTCGCCTGCGCAACTGTTTTCCATGCTCTCCGAGCAAACGGGGTACAAGTTCTTTTATACGAATGATGGCCTTAGCGGCATGAAACCTGTCTCGGTGCAACTAAAAGACGTGCCGCTGGAAAAAGCATTGAGCACTATACTGGAGGGGCTGCCATTGGAATATGTGATCCAGGGCAAGACCGTATTTATCCGGAAAAAGGGTGGGGCAAAAAATTCACTTGTTCAGGAGCAGGAACAAGTGCAGCAGGAATTGCCACGTGTACATGGTGTTGTAACAGATGAACAGGGAAACCCACTGCCTGGTATTACAGTCATGACAAAGCGCGACAAACGTGTTGTTGCAACAAATGAAAAAGGCTTTTTTGTGTTTCCCGCAGAGAAAGGCGATACGCTGATATTCAGGAGTATCAGTTATGAAACGCGCCTGGTACCAGTAAGATTCGGTGAACAGATGAGTGTGACGCTGAAACAACAGTTGTCACAATTATCAGCTGTAACCGTAGTATACAATACCGGTTACCAGCAGGTGAGCAAGGAAAGGGCTACTGGCTCTTTTGCTAAACCTGACATGGAGATTTTCAAGAATAGGGTAGGCAGCCGGGATGTAACAGATATCATTGGCCGATTGGATGGACAGGTGGCAGGTCTCAATGTGAGCGCTGGTCTCAACAATGTAAAGGCCAGGTCCAATGCTAATGGCATTGTATCAAGGAAAAGCCTGATCCGGGGAAATAGCAGCGTGATGCTGGATATGGAGCCGTTGTACGTGATCAATGGTATGGTTTCCCCTGATTTCAGTGCTGTGAACCAGGATGATATAGAAGACATCACGGTGCTCAAAGATGCGGCGGCAGCTGCCATCTACGGTGCCCGGGCAGCTAATGGTGTGGTGGTCATCACTACCCGTGAAGGTAAAAAGAACCAGCGCATGAACATTGATTATAGTGGTTCTGTAACTGTTCAGAGCAAGCCGGAGTGGGCTCATGATCCAATGCTTAACAGCAGGCAGTTCATACAGGCGGCACGGGAAGTATTTGACCCGGTACGCTATCCATGGGCCAGTGTTTCCTCTGGTTATGTAGCTCCTCACGATATGATCCTTTACAACCAGTATCGGGGACTGATTTCCGCAGATCAGGCCAACAAGAGCCTTGATAGTCTGGCCAACATTGATGGAAGATCACAGATGTTAAGTCTTACCACCCGGCCTTCTGTAACTACCAGCCATACCATCTCTGCCTCCGGCGGTACCAATATTTATTCCTATTACCTTTCCATGGGGTATGTAAATGTTCAGGGCATCAATAGAGGACAGGAGAGCAATAGTTACAGACTGAACCTCACCCAGCATTTAAATGCCGGCAAACGCGTCACCATTACCTTGAACACTGCACTGAACAACACCGTCAATACCAGTAAGGCCATATTGAGCCTCATGAATGATGTGTTGCCTTATCAGCAGTTCCAGGATGCAAATGGCAGAAGTATCAATATGCCTTATATGACAGGTTATGGCGATTCACTTCGGCAGGATTACCAGGCCCGCAGCCGTATTAACCTGGACTATTACCCACTGGAAGATCTAAACTATCAGCAAAATAAACAGACCAATCTGAGCGCGAATGTAAACGCCAGAGTGGGCGTGAAGCTGTGGAAAGGGCTCCGGTTTGAGGGCGCTTATGGCTATCAGAAAACCCCTGGTACCTATGATACTTATACCGACAATAGGAACCTCAACCTGCGGAAAACGCTGCTGAGCTTTACCGTGGCGCCTACCGCTGCTTCTACCCCTGTGTATTATCTGCCGGTGACGGGAGGCACTTACAATACCAGCACCAACGACCAGCATAACTGGATGGTGCGTAACCAGCTGGTGTATGAGGCCAAGCCACGGCAAGGAAAAGATGCACTTACCCTGCAGGCAGGACAGGAAGCGCAGGAACAATACGCTTTTAACTCCAGTACTTACATATATGGATATAACCGGGATTTGGGTACGTATCCGGTGCTCGACTATCTTACCATGTCCAAAGGAGTACAAGGTACTGTAACCGGCACAGGGTATCTGAACGGTACTTTCTACACGGTTGCTAAAACTGTCACACGTTTCAATTCCTACTTTGCGATGGCAAGCTACTCTTTTAACCAGAAGTACAGTGCTGACATGAGCTGGAGACAAGACCAGAGCAGCCTTTTTGGTAGTGACGTGTCTTCACAGAACAAACCGGTATGGAGCTTGGGTGGCAAATGGAGGATAGATAAGGAATCATTCATGTCTGGGGTCAAATGGATTGATGCGCTTGCGCTGAGAAGTACTTATGGCATTCTGGGAAATTCGCCTTACGTAGGGGCTGCAACGTTGTATGATGTACTGAGTCCCAATTCACAGGCATCGAGTGGTGGTATAGCCGGAGATGGCATGAGCATCAGAAGTGCGGCCAATAGAAAACTCTCCTGGGAAAGTGTGAAAGTTATCAATATGGGGATCGACTTTGCCTTGTTCAACAATCGCATCAATGGTAGTATTGAAGGATATAGTAAGACAACAGTTGACCTGCTCAGTTATCTTCCTGCAAATCCATTTACAGGATTCACTCAAATCGCCGGTAATCTCGGAAAGGCAAACAACAAAGGGATAGAGATCACGTTGAATTCAGAGAACATCC
This sequence comes from Chitinophaga flava, assembly GCF_003308995.1. Classification (NCBI taxonomy): domain Bacteria; kingdom Pseudomonadati; phylum Bacteroidota; class Chitinophagia; order Chitinophagales; family Chitinophagaceae; genus Chitinophaga; species Chitinophaga flava. The sequence goes on from NZ_QFFJ01000002.1 coordinate 2,944,903, forward strand.
GCACGAATGATTTCAGGTGGACTACCCGGTGGGTATTCGGCTATAACCAGAATAAACTGCTATCCTGGGGCGTAAATTCACCGATGTACAACACAACAAGTTCTAAAATAGGGTCCGCTAAGGTGGCTGGTTATGCACTCGGCGCGGTGTTCGCCTACAATTATGCAGGGCTCGACAGTTTAGGCGATCCGCAAATAAAGCTGGCCAATAATAAGGTGACCAAAAATCCCAACATCGCAACTGGTGACGACCTGGTATATAAGGGCGTTTCACAGCCTAAATTCAGCGGAGGACTTACCAACACTTTCAGTTATAAAGGTATTTCCCTGTCTGCAAATCTCATCTACAACCTTGGTCATGTGATGCGCAGGGTTGTGACCTATACAAGCTCCGGCCGTCTTGCCAACCGTGCCTACTTCGGTGGTAATCTCAGAACAGATTTTCTTGACCGCTGGCAAAAACCAGGTGATGAAGCATTTACCAATGTGCCTTCCTATGTTTCCAGTCCGGCAATTGATTATAACCGCAGAAATATGGACTACTTTAACTATGCAGACATAAATGTGGTAAGCGCTTCCTATATAAAACTCAGGGATATTTCCTTATCATACGAGCTGCAGCCGGCTTTGGTGAAAAGTTTAAGATTACAACGTGCCAGTGTCTTTGCGCAGGCCAGCAACTTTATGATATGGAAAGCCAATCATTACGGTATTGATCCGGAATACAATGCGGACCCGAGTGTCGGAAGTTCATTTGTTCCATTGTCTAAACACAGCTATAGCCTGGGGTTAAGAGTAACACTTTAATCTGATTTTAAATAACACAGCATGATGAAGAAATTACTATATATCCTGATCTGCGTCACAACCCCTGTAGCTTTTACCGCTTGTAGCAAAAGCTTTCTGGAGATGGTGCCACTGGGCAGTCAGGTGGCATCTTCTACATCCGATTATGATAAACTGATGAACAGTCCTGATTTCTATCAGTCCCGTAATGCAGGGGGATGGCAGGAAGTCGTATTAATGGAAGATGACCTGGCGGCAGAGGATGGACTGTTCAGTCCTGTTTCCCAACATATGACCAGGCTTTTCCAGTGGCAGGATGTGATCTACTATCCGAATGATTCATATCAGCGTCAACCATTGTTGCTGAGTGGCCTCATGAGCAATATGTACCAGTTGAACAAGATTATCAACGAGGTCATGAATTCCACCGAAGGAACGGACGCGCAGAAAAGGAGCATCCGCGCGGAAGCCCGTGCAACCCGTGCCTGGAGCAATTTCCAGCTCATTAATCTTTATGGAAAACCATATCAGGCTGCTACGGCAGGCACTGACCTGGGTTTCCCTATTATTACGCAGGCGGATATCACAGTTACCGAATTTAAAAGAGGTACTGTGCAGGAAATGTATGATTTTATTATCAAGGACCTTACAGAAGCCCTGCCCGACCTGCCGGTAGTTCCTGCTATCCGTACCCGTATGTCCAAACCGGCAGTAGAAGGTTTGTTAGGTAAAATATACCTGTTTATGGGTCGGTATAATGATGCCTTGCCAATGCTGAATGCAGCTTTCAACGACCTGGGAGCAGGCAGTGCCCAATTGTATGATTATAACCAGACCATGGGAACCGGCGGCTCCTTCCTGCCTATGGACCCCAATCTTGGTCCAACCAAAGGGCCTGGTAATAATTTTATTGACCTGAGAGAATCCGTGCTCTTCAAGGTCTATTCTAATGGCCGATATAATGGGAATTTGTATGGTAATAACGGGCTGGTGCTGACACCGCAAACAGCAGCCCTGTACGGAGCTTCCGATCTTCGCTTGCTCCTGTATACCAACAAGAATCCTGACGGGTCCCTCAATGCCGGTGGACGCCTGAGAAAATATGGTGTGCAGTACACCAGGTATGGGCTGGAGTTATCGGAATTATATCTGTTGCGAGCCGAATGCAAAGCACGGCTCAACGACCAGCCGGGTGCTGTAGCGGATGTGGAAACACTGCGTCAGCATCGCATGCCGGCTGCCGACGCAGCGGTGCCGGCTGTTGTAACGGGCGACCAGGTTGCACTGATCAAATTCATTATTGAAGAGCGTATCCGTGAATTTGCCATGGAAGGTTACCGCTGGTTTGATATGCGCCGCCTTTCTGTAGACCCACTGTTCGCCGGAATAACGTTTACGCATACACTGTATAAAAAGGATGGCAGCACAACGTCATATACGCTGCGCCAACCAGACCGCCTGGTCTTGCAGCTACCGTACCTTTTCATGCAATACAATCCAGGCATGCCTAACAACCCATAAATCATAGCAATCATAGCAATAAACATAATGAACAGCATCGTAAAAATTGAGCATCTCTCTCACAAATATTCCGCTGCCTGGGCGATCCGTGATATCAACATGGAGTTCAGCCAGACAGGCATAGTGGGACTATTGGGTTCTAATGGCGCGGGAAAGTCTACCACAATGAATATCCTTTGTGGAACGCTTAACCAAACCGAAGGACAGGTGTATATTAATGGATTCAACATGAGAGAACAGCCGCAACTGGCCAAAAGAGAAGTGGGCTTCCTGCCACAGCAGGCGCCCCTTCACCTGGAGCTGACGGTAGACGAGTATCTGACCTATTGTGCCAACCTGCGGCAGGTGCCGAAAGATAAGGTGCAGAAAGCATTAGCGGAAGTAAAGGAACGTTGCAGTATTACCCATTTCAGCAAGCGGTTGTTGCGTAACCTCTCCGGTGGCTACCGGCAGCGTGTGGGCATCGCTCAGGCTATTATTCACCGTCCCCGCCTGGTAGTGCTGGACGAACCTACCAATGGTCTGGACCCTAACCAGATCATAGAGGTGAGAGCACTGATCAAAGAGATAGCGAAGGATTGTCTCGTAATCTTTTCATCACATATCCTCACAGAGGTACAACTGCTCTGTAAAGACATCAGGATGATTGAGGGTGGCAAGATTGTTTTTGCTGATACGATGGACGCCTTTAATAATTACGTAGAACCCCGCAGTGTAGTCATACACCTGGAAAACGCACCGGCTGAGGCTGCACTGCATCAAGTAGCCGGTGTGACCAGGGTGGAGTTCCTCACAGAAAAGCTGCTGCGGGTACATTTCGACTGCGACCAGGAAATAGCTGAAAGGCTGACTGCTGCTGCAGTGCATAATGGCTGGCGCCTGCGTGAGATCAACTTCGATAAGACCGCGCTGGATACCATCTTCAAACAACTGTCTATTAAATCCTCTCAATCTTAATTCTCTGATCATTCATAAATGAAAACGATTATCAAAATTGCAAAGACGGAACTACGTACACTTTTCTATTCGCCGATAGTCTGGTTCCTGATGATTGCGTTCCTCGTACAGTGTGCCCTGACCTACATGGGCCTGCTGGAGCGTTACCTCAATTACCAGGAAGCTGGTGGCATATCTGCAACGTTCATAGCGAACCTCACCCAAAGAATATTTCTCAGTCAGGATGGCTTTTTTAATTCAGTGATGGATAAGCTGTATCTCTATATACCATTGCTGACAATGGGGCTTGTCAGCCGGGAAACCAGCAGTGGTACCATGCGGTTGCTTTATTCTTCACCAGTAAAGGTATGGCAGATCGTACTTGGGAAGTATGCGGCCACCATGGTATATAGCCTGATGATGGTCGGAATTGCCGCCATTTTTATGGTGGCAGGCGTCTTCAATATCCAGTCGGTAGATGTGGGTATGCTGCTTTCCGCTACCCTGGGCTTTTATCTGTTGCTGTGTACTTATGCAGCCATCGGTCTTTTCATGTCATGCCTCTCCACTTACCAGGTAGTAGCGGCCATCAGTACATTTGTAGCGATTGCAGCCCTGAGTTATGTTGGTTCTCTTTGGCAGAATATTGATTTTGTAAGAGATCTTACCTATTTCCTTTCGTTGTCAGGACGTGCACACAAGTTATTGGGAGGGTTAATCTCCACAGGCGACGTACTTTACTTCGTACTGGTTACGGCCATGTTCCTGGCTTTTAGTTATCTCAAACTGAAAGGTGGAATGGAGTCTAAGCCAATGATCGTAAAAGGTGCGCGGTATGTTGTCGTGTTCATGCTGGTGCTGTTATTAGGATATTTCAGCTCACGCCCCCGTTTTACCGGTTACTATGATGCCACTGCTCTGAAATCCAATACACTTACGCCTAAATTGCAGAACATTACTAAAGCGTTTGACGATGGTCCTCTTGAGATAATTGCTTATAACAATCTGTTAAACCGGAATTATTATATGGGCCTGCCTCAAGCCCGGAACGGATTTATCGGGAGATGGGGAACCTATTTAAGGTTCAAACCGGACATCAACTTCCAGTTTGTAAACTATTATGACAGCACATATGATGACAGCCAGGACGACCTCAAATACTACAAGGGTAAAAGCCTTAAGGAAATAGCAGAGCAGAAAGCAAAGGCACAGAAGCTGGATATAAATATTTTTAGAACACCAGCAGAGATCCGGAAAATGATAGACCTGAAGCCGGAGCTCAGTCGCTTTGTTATGCAACTGCGCTATAAGAATAAAACCACCTTTCTTCGTGTCTTTAAGGATATGGAATTTTTTCCGGGTGAATCGGAGATAGCTGCTGCCTTTAAACGTCTGCAACAGTCTAGGATGCCCAAAATCGCTTTCCTGACAGGAGAACTGGAACGTAGCATTCATAACTCAGGAGACAGGGAATACAAGAAGCTGAACAATGAACCCACCTTTAGGCATGCTCTGATAAACCAGGGGTTTGATGTAGATACGGTTAATGCGCAAGCAGCCGATATTCCGACCGATATTACTGCCCTGGTGGTGGCTGATCCTAAGGCATCCCTTAGCGAAACTGTCCTGACAAAACTTAGAAAATACATTGATAACGGTGGCAACCTGTTGATAGCCGGTGAGCCCGGAAAACAGGCAGTGCTTAATCCCCTGCTGCAAAGCCTGGGTGTACAGCTGATGGATGGTATCATTGCGCAGCCAGGCAAAGATATGGCGCCCGACATGGCACTACCTTACCTGACCAGTACAGCTGCGACGTTTACGCAACAAGTAGGCAAAGCTTATAAAGACAGTTTGCGTGTATCCATGCCTGGTGCAACTGGCCTTACATGGGATAACAATAGTGGCTTTACTGTAAAACCGCTGTTAATCTCCGATGCTACTCAGAGCTGGATTAAAAAGGACAAGCTGGTGACTGATTCTGGTCAGATCGTTTTTTCTGCCGCCAATGGCGATGACAAAAGATCAGTGCCGCTGGCCCTGAGCCTTAGCCGGAAAGTGCACGGTAAAGAACAACGCATCATTGTAACAGGTGATGCAGACTGCATCTCCAACAGTGAGTTGACTGCTGTGCATGGAGATAAGCAATTTGCCAATTTCTATTTTAGCACCTCGCTTTTCAGTTGGTTAAGCTATGGTGAGTTTCCTATCTATACCATCCTTCCGGAAGGTAATGACAAAAAAATAAACATAACAGCCAGCGGCCTTGAAGTACAGAAGATCTTTTTGCTGTGGGTGTTGCCAGGATTGTTGCTGGCTCTTGGAGCTGCTATATTGATCAGACGCAAAAGAAGATAAACACAATGTTATTTGTCACAGATAAGGAACACAGGACGATTAGCCATCCAGCGTATTCCTTATCTGTGGCCTTGTTGACTAAATATCTTGATTCTGTTTTATAATCTGACAATGCAAATTTCCTATATATCTCATTGTCATAAAAATTATTAAAACAATCATGATGCATCATTTAAATAATAGTTTTCTGATGGCTGATTGTCCAGGTATCTGAAACCTGCTCATTGGATTTGATCCCATTTATAACGGGATAAAGTACATTTGTTGGGGTTTTATCAACCTCACATGATTATGCCATACTTATTTGTATTCCTATTTACCCTGACAGGAGTGATATTTCTGTCTATCAATCAATACAAACGCAGGAGAAGCAGGCAGCTTCATATGATACGCCAGCAATGGGGAATGATGAAGGATGAGTACTTCAACTTCAATAGGATTGGGAGTTATCTGGCATTGAATATTGGTGATGACTTTCATCTGTTATCAAGTCAGACTAAGGCTGATATTGATTTTGATGACGTATTCCGTTTTATAGATCGCACCAGCACACCTGTAGGACAACAGTTCCTATATGATTTAATGAGTAAGCCCGGAAATGATGCCGCCAGACTGAGACTGCTGGAGGAGCAGGTGTCTTTCTTTGCAGGCAATACTGCCACACGGGAAGAAGTCCAATTACTCATGACAACTTTACAAAGCAATGATGCTGCTTATATCTCGAGCCTGCTGGAAGATAATCTTCCATCCCGGCCGGCCTGGTATAACCTTGTGGTGGCTTCCCTGGCTAGTGTTGTGCTGCTGTTGGTGTTATCGCCGCGATATCCTTTTTTGCTGATATGGTTGTTGCTGCCGTTGTTTTTTAATGTCTTCCTGCATTACTGGAATAAGAATAATACTGCACGTTTTATCCGGTCGATCCCACAACTTCATCTTTTAATGGAGCTGACGCGCAAATTGTGTGCGCGGGAACTGCCATTTAACAATGATGAGGCATTACAAAGTTTACGGCGGATGAAAACCTTCAGGCGTAAAAGTCTTTTTATCAATTTTGGATATAGTGGTAGCCAGGATGATATCAGTAGGTTGTTTGCTTATCTTTTTGAATATGTGAAAGCTTTCCTGCTTGTAGAGTTTTTTGCCTTTTATTCCCTGGCAGATGAACTCCGGAAAAGGAGGCAGGATATTATGGTGATCTTCCGTTTTATTGGGAATATGGATGCCTGTATTTCCATTGCTTCGCTGCGTGCGGGCGTTGCAGAAACCTGTGTTCCGGTTTCCTTGCCTGTGTCTCGTGTACTGGAAGCAACAAAGCTTTGTCACCCGCTGATACCAGATTGTGCGGCTAATGATATCAATGTGAATGGTAAAAGTGTTTTAATTACAGGGTCAAACATGTCTGGTAAAACTACTTTTCTGCGTACGGTTGCACTTAATATAGTGCTGGCGCAAACGATCCACACTTGTTTTGCGACATCTTTCCATGCGCCTTTCTTCCGGCTTTTTTCCTCTATCCGGATTGATGACAGTCTGCAGGATGGCAGGAGCTATTATTTCCAGGAGGTAGAAGTAATGCATGCCCTGATCCGGGAAGTGGTACCTGCTCCACAAAGCTTCTTTATACTGGACGAGGTTTTTAAAGGCACTAATACCGTTGAGCGTATTGCTGCAGCCAGTGCCATCCTTTCTTATCTGAACAGGTACAATAATCTCGTATTTGTTTCCACGCATGATATAGAGCTATCTGCAATGCTGTCCGATGATTATGAGCTGTATCATTTTTCAGAAACTATAATAGGAGATCAGCTTCATTTTGATCACAAGTTGAAACATGGTCAGCTTACGACGAGAAATGCTATTAAGCTGCTGGAAATAGCTGGTTATCCACGGGAGATCATCGATGAAGCAACGGAGATTAGTAGTAAACTCCGCATACAACTGTGATGGTATAAGGCTCACAGAAGGCATTCTGAAAAAAAGTGTCTCCCGAAACCAGGAGACATCCTTAAATATTTATATCATATAGGCAGATCATAACTGCGCAACTGACCTTCACCGGTCGTCAGCAACAGCTTGTCATGCACAATCATTACATTGATAATACTACTGCTGTAATCAAAGATATAATCCGGGTTGGTAGTAGGATTACCATCCAGGTCATATGCTGTAAATTCAATACCCTCTGGCATTACCTCTGCCTTACAACGTAAATCTTTTCTGTCGAGCAATAATAATCTCCCAAACTGGGAAACTACCAGGATGTTATTATCATCTACAAAGAATACACTGTAGTTGATATTATCCGGTTCTGACGCAGGAAAATCTTTACTGCCATCGAAAATAGAATCCTGGTCCTGCTCCGCTATTCTGTCAATTTCAGGGAAAGAGTAAATTTCCAACGGCCCATCATAATGAGGAGCCATAGCAAACTCTTTTCCGGAAGGTGCAAAGTTGCCCATGATCACATTCTCACATTGGGTAAGTTCTGTCAGCGAGATGATACCCTCGTTCAGCTGCAACTGCATCAGTATCGTTTCCTCCTGGCCGGCAGAGGCCTCCAGCAGGATAATGCCATTGTCTGGCGTGGCATGAAATGTATAGGCGTATTGATGGCTTTCCAGCAGTGGATAAGAAGCAATTACTTCAAAAGTAGCAGCATCCATTATCTGCAGCTCGTCAGTTTCATTTTCTTCACCTGGCAATACATACCAGATTGTTTTATTATCCTTGGCGAAGTAACAGGCAGCACCCAGGAACCAGCCCCAGGAGCCATGTTCCACAGTATGTAATACGGTAGTCCCTTCTGCATCGAGGATCCGCATATCGCTCATGCCCGCAATAGCAATCAGGCGGCCATCAGAAGAGGCAGACAGCTTACTGCTTACATAGTTTGTATTCTGTCCCTGCATAATTTTTTCCCAAACAATCTCAAGGTTGGAATTGAGCTTTGTAATCAGTGGCTGACTCGCAAAGTTCATCAGGATCTCTCCATTTGGCAATGGCACTACATTTACCGGGTTAGCGGTGAATGTCAGTTTGTTCTTTAATGGCAGGTTTATATGCGGAAATTGACTCATGTTTTTTGTTTATACCGTCGCAAAGGTAATACACAAATCACTTTTCCGGCAACCTGGATCTTTTATTTTATTCCTCCGCCCACATCCCGGTACGCTTTGCCAGGTCAATCTTTTCCTGGCCATGCGCTGTCATCAGTCCCTTTGCGATCATTCGTTCTGCCCGTTCTATATTAGGTTTGCTCCATTTGCTTTTCGCCTTGCGGGGGGTAAATGTCAGATAGAAACTTTCCTCATTACGTTTTTTGGCTTTACTGTCTATCCAGCCGAAGCACAGCGCTTCTTCAGTTGCCTCAATAAGGGAGATGCAGGGAACTGTACTTTTTTTATGATACTGGATGAGCCATACACCGGTTTCTGCCTGGCAGTTTTCTTCCAGCCATTTCCGCCACTCAGCTCTGGTGGAGGCGTATACGGCTTGTCTTCCATCAAGTGTTTCCATCGCTATAAACTGTTTTTTTGTTGCAGTATTTGCAGATAATGTGGGTTGGTCATGATACCGATAATATTACCGAAGGGGTCTGTTACGGCTGCTGTAGCAAAACCGCTCCCTTCCTGGCCGCGTTCGGTGATGGGTTCAAATTCAATGGCTCCCAGTGCTATCAGTTGGTCGAAAGTAACTTTAATAGCATCCACATGCCAATAAGTAATAGCGCCACCGGTGTCAGCTAATCTGGCTGGAGGAGCGTATTTGAGGTCAATTACCCCTAACTCATGCTGGTAGTCACCCAGGCGGAATTCAAAATAACCAGGCATGTCAAAATAGGGTGCTACGCCGAAAAATTCCGAATACCATTTCTTTGCTGCTGCGTGGTCTGCCGCATAAAATGTAAGAGTGGCTATGCCGCGTAATACTGATGATTGTGCCATTTGGATAGTTTTTTGGTTATTGTTTTAACAAAAATAGAACCCGGGTTCGACAACCCTATGTCAGTAGGCTTGATAAAAATTTAAAAAATGTTCTGATCCATATATCGGGGCCGGCATAAGGCAAGGCTATACGAAACAAAAGGGAAGAGGCCATCTCAGTATTAATGAGACGGCCTTCTTCTCTATTTTGGCATTAAAAATGAATGATTTATATATTAGAAGTACGAAGAAACCAGGACTACAGATGGATTATTCTTTTGTAAACAGGAATACTTGTCCTTTCTGCTTTAAAGTCATTTGCTTTTTTTCTGTATTAAATTCAATGACTACTCCGGCTGTTTCAAATTGAAAAGTGTTTGCAGATATCGCTTCCAGTGGAAAGGATGACTGTCCTGTGGCCTGGCCAAATAGTTTATTTCCAATCTTCTTTATCTGAATTTTTAAAGGAATTTGCGTACTGGCGTAGTTGCCTAAGAATTGATCTAATTCCTCCGGTTTTAGCTCCACTGTTTTAAAAGTTGGTATTTCAAAAGGTCTGTTGAAATAGCAGCTTAATGCGCATAACAGGATATCATTGTTTGCATATATCAATCCGTTTGAAGTTAAGGCCACCGACAGTTTCTCTTCAGGGAAATATACTAAAACGGACTGGAACCCGTCAATTCCACCGGTATGTCCATAACAGTACTTTTCGAAATAGGGAAGCTTAAACATTCCCATTCCAAATGTTCCGTTGAAGGTTTTCATGGAATCCAATGATCTGTCTGAAACGATTTTGCCGGCAAAAAGTTTTTCGATGAAAGTCGTTAAGTTCGCAGGGGTTGATACAATGGTTCCTGCTCCCATGGGTATGGATGGATCTGTTTCTGTTTCTTTAGTCCATTTATCATTAAATCTGTATGAGTAACTCTCGTTTTTCCGGAGATCGGTTTTGCCTCCGAAATAGGTGCTGGTTAAACCTGCCGGTGTTGTGATTTTAGTCTTTAGGATATCAGCATAAGGCTTACCATAGAGCTTCTGCAGGATATAGCTTAGTACTACATAGTTCGAATTGCTGTATTCGGATTGTGTATCCGGTTCAAAATCACTTTTCGGCCCGGCAATGATCTCTATCATTTCTTTCTCTGACTTGGCCTGTGTATTATATGTCATATAGGCCTTATCGTTAGTAAAGTTATGAATACCGCTTCTATGCCTGAGCAATTGTGTAATCGTTATTTTATTTGCATTGGGGATTTGAGGATAATATTTATCAATTGTTTGATCTAATGATAGTTTATTTTCTTCCACCGCCTTCAGGATAAGTGCGGCGGTAAACATTTTAGAGATAGACCCGATTTTGTATTTGGTTTTGGTGTCTGCTTTAAGGGAAGATTCAATATCACTATACCCGATAGCTCTTGTGTATAGTGTCTTGCCGTTTTGTGAAACAGCTATGCTACCCATATATTTATCTTTTGCTTCCAAAATATTAAACAGGCTATCCAGACGTTGGTGATTAAAATTTTGGGAAAATGAAGTGTTGGCGGTTAACGTCAACAGGCTGGCAATAATTACTCTTTTTAACATAGTTTTTGATTGAGGCTTTTTTTCAATTTTAAGAGAGCGGTGATGAGTATATAAAACAAAACAATTGCGAACAGCATAGTAGGAATAAACCAAAAACCCAGTACCTCTTTTAATCCCTCCTGATCCTTGTTACTGGCCATTCCCAGCACTACGAAGGAAGCATCCCTGTAAAACAATCCAACTCCGGATGGATTTATCAGTTTGGCAATAATCAGGAATACAAATCCGAATAACAGAAGATAGAGCACCAGGAAGATGATATAGGAAACACCATTGGTGATGTTTAACAATAGAGCTTTAAAAACATGGATGGGGTTGAAGGTTTTGGTGGCTTGTTCCAGTTTTTTATCGGCTACCAGGGGTTTTAATACTTCTTCCGGAGGCCCCAGCTTTTCTAAAATATCCAGTAATGAATCTATTTCATTGGACTTGTCTTTATGTTGAATAGCTTCAAAAATATGACTGTTAAGTTCCATGTAGATATCATCCTGGTTCTCCGTCGAAAGGGAACGGGTAGCTTTCTTAACACGCTTCATGTAATCATTGTATACTCTATTTGAAGCTGGCAGGTTAAATTTTATGTTCTCTATTTTCATTTGATTATTTTATGGATGGAGCGTTCCAGATTTTTCCAGTATTCGTTCATAGGGGCCAGGGTTTTAGCGCCCATGGTGGTCAGGCAATAATATTTCCGGGGGATGCCCGTTTCCTGTTCCACCCACTTTGAATCGACCAGGTTTTCGGCTTTTAACCTGTTCATCAACGGATAAAGTGTTCCTTCGGCGATTTCCATATCAGTATGCTGCTTTATCTGTTCAATAAGCTCGTAGCCGTAGTATTCGTTGTCTTTAAGGATATTCAGGATGATAAAAGTTAACGTTCCCTTTTTAACCTGAGATTTCCAATTTGCCACAAAGGTTTCATTCATATTTCAAATGTATAACAAAATACATAGCATTACTAGGTATTTTAAATGTAGATAAGATGATGTTGTTTAGCTTTTGTTTATCAGGTGATTAGATGAATGTATTCCGGAGATCCGGAGACGGCGGGATGCTTGAATGTGAGAGGAGACTTATCTTTTTTGTAATCAAAAGATCACTTAAATTACCGGCAGGCAAAGCATAATAGCTCAAAAAGTAAAAAAATGGACGCTAAAATAATACTTCCGATATCATCCCTTCGAAAATACATTCGTTTCTTTTGGGTATTGGAAAATGACAGCACCGACCTTATTGAGAAATTTAAGATAATTCCTGAGGGAGTACCAGGCTTTGTTTTTCAGGAAAATCCAACAGCTATTTACAATAAAGACAATCAGGTATTGCCTCAGTCTTTTTTATTCGGACAAGCTACGCAATATGCAGAGCTTAGTGCAAGAGGGTGTTTCCGGAATATAGGGGTTAGTTTTCAGCCCACAGCATTGAAGAGTGTGTTTGGAATAGAGGCAATAGAATTAACACAGCAGCATATTGATATCAACGATCTTGTTAAGACTACCATCAATAATCAACTTTTAAATTCATCATCATTAGCGCAGCAAATCGCGGCACTGGAACAGTTTTTCCTGCAACAAACGGCTGGCTGTAAAGAAGAAGGCGATAAAATAACCGTTGCGATCCTGCAGATTCAGAAAGGCAGGGAACTAAAACAGGTACAGGCGGATTTAAAAATATCAGAACGTTCATTGGAACGCTTGTTTAAAAAGTACGTCGGAATTTCTCCTAAATTATATTCAAGAATATGCCGTTTTCAGGCATCTCTAAAAATGCTGCGCAAAGCCAGCGTTGCATCTCTGACAGAAATTGCTTACCGGGAAAACTATTTTGACCAATCTCATTTTATAAGAGAATTTAAATTTTTTGCAGGCACCACGCCTACATCTTTTCTGCTAGATGCAAATGAGCGATTCCCTGATTTTCCGGAATGGAGATGATAGCAGCTGTCGGTTTTATCCAATTGTATAAAAAGAATGCTACTTAATTTTGACGGGTTAACTGAAATCAATATAAAGTGAGAAAATGGGAACAAATAAAATAATACAGCCTGATAATACGGCAGTCAGAACAGCATTATGGAGAGCTTTACATGTTCAGATAGATGCAAAGCCTTCTATACTTGAAGATGAAATTGGATTGAAACTGATAGTTCCGCCTGACGATTGGCAGGAGCGTCCGGACATGAAATATACCAAACGGCTTCGGGCTTCTATTGTAGCGCGTTCGCGCTTCATTGAAGATGTCGCCAAAGAACAAATTGAAAAAGGAGTTAAACAGTATGTTTTGCTGGGTTCAGGACTTGATACTTTTGCCCAAAGGAATACAGACATCAGTTCGCAGGTTGATATTTATGAAATCGACCAGCCCGATACGCTGGCATGGAAAGAAGAGAAGCTCATTGAAAATGGATACAAAATTCCCGGAAATCTCCATTTTGTACCTGTCGATTTTGAAGTTTCATCCTGGTGGGACGAGTTATTGAACAAAGGATTTGATATTCACCAACAGGCCTTTGTATCCTGTACGGGTGTTACGCTCTACCTTACCCGGGAAGCAATTACAGACACCCTGAAAAAAATGACTTTGCTTGCATCCCGTTCTACCATCGCAATTGCGTTTTATCTGCCGTTGGAATTACTGGAGGAAGAAGACCGGCCTCTGTTGGAAATGGCAATTAAGGGAGCTGCCGCTTCCGGAACTCCGTTTGTAAGTTTTTTTTCAGTCGAAGAAATAGTAGAACTTGCGAAGGATGCAGGTTTGAAAGAAATTCAAACCATTTCTACAAAGGATATGACAGATATGTATTTTAAGGACAGAACCGATAATCTCTTGCCTGCAAGCGGAGAGGTGTTTCTGGTAGCAACTACCTAAGTGCCGTTTAATACCTAAAATCCGAATATTATACCCATACTTATCCGGGCATATCTGCTATGGGCTCCGTTGAACTGTGTTACTACCTGGGCATTGTTGGATAGATAGGCAATATCGGTGCCTGCTTTGGTGGTTGATCTGCCAAGGACACCATTGGCCATTACGCCCAAATGGGTATTGAGCTGGTATATTATTCCGAGTTTAACATCCAGGCTATTGCCATTGGCTTCCTGTTTAAAGCTAACCGGATGCTGAAATTCACGTGCAAGGTTCCAGTTGGCTACAGCATTGTATTGCAGCAGTCCAAATGTAAAAACACCCTCCAGGTACAAGGATTGGGTGATATGGTATTTCCCGCCTGCTGAGAGGGTAGGACCTCTCCACTTTGCCAGATATGTAGTCCTGAGTTTTTCATTATCCGGACTTAACAGAAAATAATTCTGCTGCGTATTGTTATAGCCAATACCTATGTTCAGGGTGTAGTTCTTCCTGATAAGTCCATTTAAAACAACACGGGCTGAAAAGGCTTCGAGGTGTCCCTGATTGCTTTGGAAATATTCATCATAGGTGATTTTACTTCTGTTGTCGCCATTGTAATCCGCGTCATGCACTGTGCCACTTATGGTACCATTTTTCTGATAATGGCCCTGTATTTCTATTCTTTTGAAAGGCCGGAAAACACCTTCTGCGTAAACACCCAATGCGGTGACCTGGTTAAATTTCAGTTCAGATAAAATATTGGGTGCCATGCCCTGTATGTTTCCCGCAATGGACCAATTGAAGCTGTTTATGTTTGCAACACCACCAGTGGAGATGCTAAAGCGATGCTCCTGACCTTTGCTTTCCAAAGCAAACAAAATCAGGATAAAAAGCCGTGTTAATCTTTTTATGTTGCAGGATAGATAGAAAGGAAACATCCGTTATTTTTTATGATGTTGAAAAATTTCAGGACATGCTCAACTATGTTGGCATGTCCTGAAACATGGATGAATAGTAAAATGAATCTATGGTAATATTTCATATCCCTGGCCCGGACGTGCTTCATACCAGCTGGTTGTTTCCGGTTGGCCGTTGACGTAAGCCTTATAGGAGCCATAATCCCTTCCTATATACATTCTGTTTGCATCTACGATCCTGATGGTGCTCGGCGGATTAGAAGAATAGGATATTATACCGGTCTTCATATCTTTTGAAGCACGAACATATGGAACGGTAATATCCCTCACGGTAGCAGGAGTAACTTTATCTTCCTTGTAAAAGTTAACGTAGTAGTCATAGAATGTTCCTTCTCCCCATTGGTCCTTTTTGAAAACGGGATTCTCCGCCGTAATCTTTACATAGGTCCGTAGCAGGAAGGCTGCATTGTTTTGCAGATAGTTTCTGAGATAATCGATAACAGCCTGTTTCTTTACAGGGTTGTCGATAAACTCGTAAATAGGGATCATTCCTTCTTTGTTGAAGTCAATCAACTCTGAATTGTTGACAGAGGAAGATGCTTGCCAGGCTGAGATATCCACGGCTGGTGCGGTGCTGCCTGCAGGGATATCGCCTATCACGCTTTTAGACGGATCACCTCCGATTGTTTCATAGTGCAGTGCCTGGGAGAAGTTGGCTTCTGTTTCCTTTTTGGTATAGGTATAGTTTAAGCCAACGCTTACACTGAACACTTTATTTACACTAACGTCAACGCCTATCTCGGAAGCTCTCTCTCTGGCGCTGTTGGTGGTTTCAGACCGGTACATCACACTCAGTTTGGCGCCCAATGTAATGTCAGTCAGCACGTGGGTGCCGTAAGCGCTGACAATCCATTCCGGACTTTCATTTTCGATGTCCCATACAAAACTGGGTTGGAGATACTGTTTCAGCAGCGTAAGACCTCCGCTGATCTTACCTCTCTTCTGCTGGATCAGCAGATCAAAACTACTGTAAACATACTTGGAAGAAAAGGCGTTGCTGTCTGAATATGCTGCTTTGATACTTCCCTTAAAAATGCCAAAGCCAAAAGTGCCGTCCAGATTGACTTTGAGTTTGTCAAGATAAGAAACTGCATTCTCACCGGATACCAGTTTTCCAATCTGCTTTTTGGAGAGGTCCCATTCCATGCGGGTAGGATTATCTTTTTGAAAAGCTGTTATATTCAGTACGCTGAACTTGGAGGCACTGGAATGCGCATATTCTCCGGTGACATCGTATCCGTAGCCCAACAGATCATTTTTACCATCTCCGGCGCTGCGGGGCCTGGTTCTTTCATAAGGGTTGCTTTTAGGTTTTTCTTCTTTCTTACAACCGGGCGTTACAAAAAATGCGAGACATGCCATAACCAGCAACCAGGGCATATTTTTTTTAAAATATTGTGGTATCATTTTTTTAAAAATTTGTCGTTATCAAACATTGTGTTATTCGGGCATAGGTTCGTAACCATTTCCTGGCAGCACTTCCAGTTTTTTAAATGTAGTGATGGAATAACTATCGTAGCGATCTGTGTTTTGGTATACATCCCTGCCTAAACTGATATAGTTGGAATTGGTGACCTGATAGGTTTTTGTGGCGCCGGTTTGGTTTAATCGGGGATCATCCGAACTGGAAGTATTGATCCTGTAGTTAACGGTCAGGTTGTTGACTGTCACCGGAGTAACTTTATCTGC
This sequence comes from Chitinophaga flava, assembly GCF_003308995.1. NCBI lineage: Bacteria > Pseudomonadati > Bacteroidota > Chitinophagia > Chitinophagales > Chitinophagaceae > Chitinophaga > Chitinophaga flava. Next base: position 2,961,531 of record NZ_QFFJ01000002.1, read on the forward strand.
TTTGTAAAAACGAATGTAATAATCGTAAAAATAAGAAGTCCAGGAATAGTCGTCGCTCGTAGACATACCAGGGTTTTCATAAGAAATCTTTGCATATATTTTGTTCGGCAATTCCACTAAAACCACCTGACGGTCTTTCAGATATTGATCGATATATGCTTTTAAGGCAGCCTGTTTGACAGGATCGCTGACCAGGTCATAGAGCGGGACCAATGATTCAGTATTAAAATCGATCATTTCAGCGTTAGCAACAGTGGAAGAAGCCTGCCAGTCTGTAATGCTCACCTTGGGGACTGTTTGGCCGATAGGGATCTGGCCGATCAGTTTTTTCGAAGGATCTCCGCCGATGGTCTGATAGTGCAGCGACTGAGAGGAATTCGACTGTGTTTCCTGTTCGGTGTGACTGAAACCGGTATTGATACTGAATACCTTTCCAACGCTTACGTCTATACCGGCTTCTGAAGCTTTCATTTTATCGGAGCTGCTGGTCTGTGACCGGTATAATACCTGTAGTTTAGCCCCCAGTGTGATGTCTCCCAGAACGTGTGTTCCGTAGGTCTTTACGATATACTGTGGCGTTTCATTCTGAATATCGGCCACGAAGTTCGGGGTCAGGTATTGCTTCAGCAAAGCAATGCTGGCATTCATTTTTACTCTTTTCTGCTGAATGATCAGGTCAAAGCCGCTGTACACATACGTCGATGAAAATGCATCGCTGCTACTGAAGGAAGTGGTAATGGTGGCCTTAAAAACCCCTATACCAGCGGATCCTTTAACTTTCAGCGATTTTTTTTCGAGAAATGATTTGGCATTTTCTCCGGCCACCAGGTTGCCCACCTGTCTTTTAGACTGGTCCCATTCTATACGGGTGGGCTGGTCCAGCTGTAATTGCTCAACATTGATCACCTTGAATCGGGATGCGCTGGAGTTGGCGTATTCGCCGGTAACATCATAGCCATAGCCCAATAGGTCATTTTTCCCATCTCCGGCAGACCTGGGCATGGTACTGGATTGTGGAGATGTTTGCGATAGGTCGTTCTTTTTACAGCTGTAGAAGCTGAATGTAGTTAGTCCTGCTAACAGTAGTAGCGTTTGAGATGTTCGGGTAACTGATTTCATATGGATTTTTTGTTCTTGACGGTATATAGGAGTGCCTGCCCGATTGGTAGTCGGGCCAAACTATGTTTGACAGATTATTTTATCTGGTGGAAAACCTTTTAACTAATAGATAGGGTGTTATAGGTATTTTGAATGCTTATAGGCGTTTGATTTTATAGGTTATGGGTAACGGGTTATCAATTTACAGTACAGTATAGCAGACTGCTATTATAATTCAAGATATGTATAAATGAAATTAATTATCGTTAGGATGGATTAACAAATTGTTAAGTAGATATTCTTCTGGTGAAATAGTGTAAGTGCATGGTAGTTTTCCTTAAAACCGAACAAGGAAAGATGAGTGCTCATCTTTCCTTGTTCAGTTAAGTTAGCGGCTATAAGAAAATTATATCCGCCGATATAAGACATTTGGTTCTACTGAGTGTTACTTTTCTAATTAAACAATAGTTCATCCACAAATACCCAGGCATGTTTTCCTTTGCCGGGATGCCAGGATGGAAGTATGGCTGGTGTCATCATTATCTTCATACAGGATACCTGTGTGAGGGGAAATGAACAGTCAATATCCATGGCTGTAACCGGATCATCTTTTTTGCCTGCGGGAGGAGTGATCTTTTTCAACAATTTGAGATGCTGCGGATCGGCGCCGCCCCATATCTGAATCTGCTGCGGCAGGAAGATGTATGAACCGACGTTACGCAGCGCGCCTATTGTTACAGATTTAAGTGGTACTGGTTGAGGGAACCGCACAATAGCTTGCAGTTCGTTTTTCGTATAGCCGAGCCATTTACCATTGTTATAGTCCATGCCGCCCTTTTGTCCGTCTGTTAGCGTACTGCCACCGTTGGCAATATACGCGCCTTCAGGCTGGTTTAACAGTGAGATGCTGTCGGGTGCATAAGCCGTTTTGTGGAAGGAGAACTGTACAGGATCGCTGGCATACCAGCCTTGTTTACAGGCGATAGCACGCACTGTGGTATTGGCGGTAATCAGGAGACTGTCTTTGAATACAGGCGAGTGCAGGCTGTCGGGAGCGCTGCCATCGGTGGTGTAATGTATCTCTACTCCTTTTACGGGATGTTGCAGTATCAGTTGCATACTGTTCCTGAAAACAGCCAGGGTATTGAGTATAGTCGGCTGATTCAATTTCAGTTGCTCTCCCTTGTCATTAGTGAAGCCTTTCACCACGGTGACCTGTTGGAGATTTTTTTGCACCTGCAGGATATCGGCGGGGGATAGGCCGGTATTCCATACATACAGTTCTTGTAAGGCAGGTGCAGATTTCAGGCTCATGAGCTGTTGTAGTGTAACCGGTGTGCCAGACAAAGAGAGGCTCCGCAGGTGTGGCAATTTAGCGAGTGCGGTTAGTGTTTGCCCGGTGATATTGGTGAAACTCAGATTGAGTACCCGCAACTGTTTAAACTGCGCCAATACGTCAAGATCAGCATCTTGTACCGGCATCTTCTGCAAATGCATTTCTATCAGCTGTTCCTTTACAGGCAACAGTTCACTGACAGATTTGATGTTGAACTTGTCTTTATTATACCAGTTCGCCACCAGGGGCGCGGCATGTAACGCTATCGGGTACACGACGCGATAGTTGTTATTCAGCTGCTGTACCAGTTTATCATCTGCGGGAGAGAAATTATATACCGGCTCTTTGGATACTGCGGGTTGCAGGCGTGCAGCGGCGAGTAACCGCAGGCTATCATGCGCTGGTAGTGATGCCACCGGTGTTTTGAAGTCGGCACCTCCTTTGATCCAGTAATAAAGCAGGGCCACTTCTTCTTCGCTGAGCTGTGGCTTGCCGGTGGGAGGCATATGTTTTTTATCTTCCGCCGGAAGATGCAATCTCTCCATCATCAAACTGATGGCGGGATTACCGGGGATGAACAACTTACCGGTTTTACCGCCGGCGAGTAATTGTTGTGGTAACTCCATCGACAGGCCACCTTTCGCTTTCCCTGCATTGTGGCAGTTCATACATTTTTCTTCCAGAATGGGCTTCACGAGATGTTCATACACAAGAGCTTTCTCCAATGGCACAGCTGTATTACGCGGTGTAACAGGTGCCAGTACGAAATTATTACCATGTGTGACGTTGGCACCGAAATGGCCGGTCACGAGTAACAAGACTACAGTTGCGAGTGCACTTGTTTTCGGTAACCAGGGCTTGCGGTAGTCGCGCAGCCAGTATAAGGCGGAAGCGCCCCATAACACAGCTATCCCGCCCCATTTATGCCACTGTATATTGCCATTGTCAGTATAACCTTCTTCCCGCGCGAGCAGTAGTCCCATGATAACGGTGACGGCTGTACTGATTGCTGCCCCGAGTATGAGCCAGGAAGTAAACCGGATTTTCCAGCGGTTGGCCTCCGGCTCGCGCAGCTGTATAAACAGCAGCAGTCCGCCCAGTATGAGCAATACGATCGGGAAATGCAGCACCAGAGGATGCATACGCCCCAGTACCTGCAACCATGCCGGCACCAGGATCCTGCTACCAGCCACGAATAAGACCAGCACGAAAATATTAGTGGCGAATAAGAGCTGGCTGCCGGCCTCCTGCCAGCGGATACGATTCCACTTCATCATACCCTCCTGAGTTTATATGGATACACTTTGCCAGCGGCCCATTGCGCTACATAAATATTTTCATCGTTATCTACACATACATCATGCGGGTGAACGAAGAGTTTCTCTGCCTGCTGCATCGGTTGCAATTCACTGCCGTTATACACTGGTGCGGTACCGCCAATATTGGATACTACCTTGTTGTTTTTGTCGAGAATGGTAACAAAGCCGCTGCCGCTGACATTCATGTCGGGTGAGCGCAATACGGCCGCATACAGATGATCACCCTTAATCACCGGACGACATACACAGGCACCGGGCAGGGATATCACTTCCTGTAGTTGACCACTCATGCTGAAACGCTTGAAACAATTGCGGGTGCGGTCTGTCACCAGCAGGGAAGGAGCGCCCTGGCGGCGGTCGATACAGATACCGTGAGCATTGTCCAGATGTGCATCGCCCTGGCCACGGCCGCCAAAAGTATTCAGGAGCTTGCCATTGCGGTCATAATGTATAATATACTGCGCGCCATAACCATCTGCAATATAGATATCGCCATTATCCGCGATGGTGGTTTCGGTAGGCACAAATTCCTCTTTCTTGGTGTAGTGTCCTGTTTCTGCCGGATAGTCGATTGTCATTATTATCTTGCCATCCATGGTAGTTTTATAGACCTGGTGTTTTTCCGTATCAGTGATAAACAGGTATTCGGTACCGTTTTCATTGGCGAGCGTAAGACCATGTGCTCCGGGAAACTCATGCCCCCAGTACTCCAACAGCTTACCGGATTTATTGTAAACGAGGATATTGTTTTTTGTTTCATTGGTGAGCAGGATAATACGGCCTTTTTTGTCCTGTACCATCTCATGGCAGTCCTTTACGGGATGCCGGCTGCTGTCGAGTGTGCCCCAGCGGGTATCGAGCGTGTAGCGCATATCCTGGTGGCCATACACTGGTCCTTTAGGATGTGCAAAGAGATCACGGGAAATATAAAAAGATGCGGCAACTAACGCAGACGATTGTATGAATTTTCTTCTCTTCATGAATAATGTTTTTATCAGGCCATGAGCCCTGGTATAACTTTTCCGGCGACGTCGGTGAGGCGGTAACGGCGGCCCTGGTGTTTGAATGTGAGTTTTTCGTGATCAAGTCCCATGAGATGTAATACGGTGGCGTGGAAATCGTGTACGTGCACAGGATCTTTCACGATATTGTACCCAAACTCGTCGGTTTCGCCATAAACGATCCCCGGCTTTACTCCGCCGCCGGCCATCCAGATGGAGAAGCAGCGTGGGTGGTGATCGCGGCCATAATTGTCTGCTGTCATTTTACCCTGGCAAAAGTTTGTTCTGCCAAATTCACCGCCCCATATCACAAGTGTTTCATCGAGCAGGCCACGTTGTTTGAGATCGGTGATTAGTGCAGCGGAGGCGCGGTCTACATCCTTTGCCTGGCCAGCCATTTCATTGGGCAGGTTGCCGTGCTGGTCCCATCCCTGGTGATAGAGCTGCACAAAACGCACACCACTTTCAGAGAGTTTTCTTGCGAGCAGGCAGTTGGCTGCAAAGGTGCCAGGAACAAGGCATTCAGGTCCATAAAGTTTAATGATGTCATCCGATTCCTTTGAGAGATCGGTCAGTTCGGGCACAGCTGTTTGCATACGGTAGGCCATCTCGTATTGCTGGATCTTGGTGCTGATTTCCGGATCGCCAAAGTCTTTGTACGACTGGTCATTCAAAGCAGCCAGCTGGTCGAGCATCTGGCGGCGGTTGGCCATATCAATACCTTCGGGATTGTTGAGATACAGCACCGGGTTATCGCCGCTGCTGAACTGCACTCCCTGGTGGATACTGTCGAGGAAACCGTTGGACCACAGTTTGGAATACACTCCCTGACCGTTGCCTTTGCCGCGTGACAGTAAAACGCAGAAGGCGGGCAGGTTCTTATTTTCGCTGCCGAGGCCATAGCTCATCCAGGAGCCAAAGCTGGCGCGGTTTCCCTGCTGTGCACCCGTCTGGAAAAAGGTGAGCGCCGGATCGTGGTTGATCGCTTCGGTAAACATCGACCGCACGATACAGATATCATCTACAATCTGTGCAGTATGCGGAAAGAGATCACTCACCCATGCCCTGGCTTCTCCATATTGTTTGAAGTCAAAATGGGAACCTACCAGCGGGAACGACGACTGCCCGGAGGTCATACCGGTGAGCCTTTGTCCCATACGTATGGATGGGGGAAGCTCCTGGCCCATCATGTCGCGCAGTTTGGGTTTGTAGTCGAAGCTCTCCAGTTGTGAGGGTGCGCCGTTCTGGAACAGGTAGATGATCCTTTTGGCCTTGGGTGCGAAGTGTGGCATACCGGGGATGAAGGGCGTTTCATTAGTACTGCTCTTCCCGAACAGATCGGGTATCAACAAAGAACCAAGTGCTACGCTGCCGATACCTAAACTGAGCCGTGACAGGAACTTCCGGCGGTTCATATTCAGGTGATGCTCTATGAATTCGTTTTTCATCTTGTCATTTTTTTAAGAGAGAATGATGGTGAAGCGGGTATGATCATCGCCGGTTTATGTTTTGGACAGTGTTTCTTCCAGGTTATAAATGGTGGTGATCACCTGCATCATAGCAGCCCAGGAAGCCTGATCCAGGTTGGCTGCCATCGGGTATTCTCCATGGTGCAGCAGTTTAGCGGCATTGGCCGGTTGCTTTTTATAATACGATTGTTGTTGTTCATAGTATTTGAGCAGGGCGGCAGTTTCCTGTGCTTGCGGTGTGCGGCAAACGATCATGCGAAAGGCCTGTTGTATGTCCTGTTGTGTGTTGCCTCCTTGCTGCAGCAGGCGGGAAGCCAATACCCTTGAAGCTTCCAGCACGGTAGGATCATTGAGCATCATGAGGGCCTGCAGCGGTGTGTTGGTAGCGGAGCGTTTCACTTCACACTGATCGCGGTTGCTGGCATCGAATATCATCATAGAAGGTGGCGGCACCGTTCTTTTGATGAATGTGTAGAGCCCTCGGCGGTAAAGGCTTGGGCCATGATCCTGCCGGTAGGTGGAAAGCTGCCCCCGACCCGAGGTGGCCATTTCCCATAGTCCTTTGGGCTGGTAAGGTTTTACGCTGGGGCCTCCGATTTCATGTACGAGCAGCCCGCTGCTTTGTAACACGAGGTCACGCACTGTTTCCGCCGGGAGACGGAAGCGCGGCCCTCTCGAAAGGTATATGTTCTCCGGGTCAGCCTTCAGCTTCTCCCTGGTAATCACTGCTGATTGACGGTAGGTGGCCGACATCACCAGTTGTTTTACCAGTCTTTTGATGTTCCAGCCATGTTGTCCGAAATCCGCAGCCAGCCAGTCGAGCAGCGCGGGGTTGCTGGGGAGGTCGCCCTGCATACCAAAATCACCAGTGCTTTTTACAAGACCTCTGCCAAAGAATTCCTGCCATAGCTGGTTCACAAAAACGCGCGCGGTGAGTGGGTTCTTTGCGTCGAACAACCAGTTAGAGAGACCCAGCCTGTTGGCCGCGTAGCTGGTAGTACTGAAAGGCAATATGGCCTGTGGTGTACCAGGTGTTACTTCGATAGTGGGATTGTCGTAGTTGCCGCGGCCTAAGATAAATGTCTTTCTTGTTGTATCTCTTTCTCCCATTACAGATACGATCAGCCTGGCAGTGTCCTGTTTGTTGAGGAAGTGCAGTACGCCTTTGAGATCTTCTTTGGTGATCTCCATGAAAGGCTTTTTGGCATATGTTTCAGGGCCACCTACGGTTGATTCCAGTCCTACTTCCTTTACGTTGTTGAAGAAGGCAAAGAGCTGGTAGTATTCTTTCTGTGAGAAGGGATCGTATTTATGGTCATGGCAGTGGGCGCACTCTATGGTGATGCCCAGCAGGCTTTTGCCAAAGGTGTTGGTGCGGTCGGTCACATATTCGATGCGGTACTCTTCATCTATTACGCCGCCTTCTTCCGTGATTTTATGATTGCGGTTGAAACCTGATGCCAGCAGTTGTTCGCGGGTGGCGTTGGGGATCATGTCACCGGCAAGTTGCCAGGTCACAAAATCCTTGTAGGAGAGATTGCTGTTGAAAGCATGTATTACCCAGTCGCGCCAGGGCCACATGCTGCGGTAGTTGTCGTCCTGATAACCGTGGGAGTCTGCATAGCGGGCAACATCCATCCAGTGAACGGCCATTTTCTCTCCATAGGCGCTGTCTTGCAGCAGTTCATCCACCATTCGCTCATAGCCTTTGTCGCTTGTATCTTTAGCGAAGCGCTCCATCCGATCCAGGGTGGGAGGGAGGCCGGTGAGGTCGATACTGAGACGTTTCAGCAGGCGTTCGTGATCTGCCACAGGATTGGGTGACAGACTTTTTTCCGTCATCTTTGCGAGTGTGAAAAGGTCGATCTCGTTGTGTGCCCATTTGGGGTCCGTTACCTTTGGTAATGCGGGTAATACCGGTACAACGAAAGCCCAGTGTGGTTTATATTTAGCACCTTGTTTGATCCATTTCTCAATGAGTTTTACTTCAAAACTGCTGAGCGCCATATTACTAGTTGGCGGCGGCATGCGCATGGAAGTATCGGTGGTGCTGATGCGCTGGTACACTGCCGATGCCATGGGATTGCCGGGTACCAGCGCATGTGCGCCAGGGTCGTCTTTCAGTGCTTTGTAGGCGCTGTCGGCGATGTCGAGACGTAGTCCGGCTTCCCGCTTGTTAGCGTCGGGGCCATGACAGGCAAAACATTTATCGGAAAGGATTGGCCGGATGTGGAAGTTATAGTCCACTATCTCAGGCACCTTTTCAGACGACTGGTCCTGCGTATCCTGATGATTGCAGGCCGTAAAGATGGTGAGGATGCAGGCAGCAGCCTTTACATAACGTTGGAACATAATGTGGTTATCGATATACTATTGTTCACTATTGACCTGAATGATATTCCTCTTTCCGGGCTATAGGCGTGGTATGCCCGGTGCCGGGCATATCTATGCTATTTTGATTCTGATTGATGTTTTCTTTACTTTTCCTAGCTGACCAACAATTCGTTCATATGTATGAACATAAACAAATATAGTGTTTCTATTTACAAATCAAAGGGAAGAAATATATTTTTTTATGAACGGCGGGTCTGATGATTCTCTGCGCATAAATAACATATAATTATGTCAATATCCTTGTAGTATTATGCTGACTTCTGCCCGATATTTAAGGCTCTCTGCTTTACTTAATATATATCGCATGATATTGGTACATTTTCGATGGATAGTTTCCCGGAATATGATTTCCAGGTTTATTGTATGTTTTCTGTTTTTCCTGTCGGTCAGGTTGGTTGTTGGTGCGCAGGATAGGGCGGAGATGATTATCAGTCGTCATAAATCTGTGTTTAATGCTGTTCCTGTAAAAACACCCAATAATGTTGCAGTAGACGGTCCTCTTTTAGGTAATGGTTCCGGAGCTGCTGCTCTGGGCGGAGCTCCGGATCGTTTGTCGTTTTATCTGGCGAGGAACGATTTCTGGAGATTGAAGTCTGGATTCGATGAGTCATTTCCTGCATCTCTTGCCAGCCTGGTTATTCATATACCCTCCTTACAATCCGCGACCTATCATGTAGAGCAGGACTTTTATAATGCAGTAACCACCGGGGATTTTCTCAAAGGAGATACAGCATTGCATATGGTTGCCTGGATGGCTGCACAGCATGACTGGTTGATTATTGAGTTAAAGAATACCGGGCATACGATGCTCAGTGGTAGTATCGAATTGGTTTCACCAGAGAAGGGGGACCATAAGTTTGCAGACAGCATAACAAAAGGTGTTGGCCCTGATGGCATACTGTGGTTGAAGCGTGGCTTTTATGAGGATGTTGATATAAAGACCCGTGCCTGTGTTTCTTTTCGTGTAGTTGGAAGTACTTCAGGAAAGATAAGTCTTCAGCCTGGAGAATCCAGAACTATCATTTGCGCCAGTACATCGGGTTTCAAAGGTGATAAAGCTGTGGACAGGATGATGACGGAGCTACGGAAAATGAACCCCGAAGGTATCAGGGCTGCCGGAAAAAAGCATAAAGACTGGTGGCATAACTTCTGGCATCAAAGCTATGTTTCAATCAATGATAGTGTGGTGGAAGCTCAATACTACAGGTCGCAGTATACAATGGCTTCCTGTAGCCGCGATCCTAAATTTCCACCTGGGATTTTCGGAAGCTGGATCACACGCGAAATTCCAGCATGGAACGGCGATTACCATCTCAACTACAACTACATCGCTCCATTTTATGCATTGTATTCGAGCAATCATCTTCAGCAGGCCATTCCCTATGAAGCGCCGCTGCTGGATTTTATGGAACGTGGAAAATATTATGCAGCCCGTATTACAGGGATATCGGATGGCATACTGTATCCGGTGGGAATTGGGCCATGCGGTATAGAAACGACCAGGAAAAATGGAATCATGATGCGGCAGCACCCGGACTATATCTCCGGAGGACAGGTGGAGGACGAAGGGCTTTTCTTTGGACAGAAAAGTAATGCAGCCTACTGTGTGACCAATTTGTCTTTCGCCTTCTACACCACATATGACCCAGTATTTGCGGAAAGAGTTTATCCTTTCATCAGGGCAGTAGCTGAATTTTGGAGACAGTACCTGCAGCTGGACAACGGCAGGTATGTAATTAAAAATGACGCCATCCATGAAGGAACAATTGGGACCGTTAATCCCATTCTTTCCCTGGGGCTTGTAAGGATGGTGTTTACAACGGCAACGGATATGGCGAAATTCCTGAGAAAGGACAGCGAATTGCAGGGACAGTGGCAATACATGCAGGAGAAGATGGCAGCCTATCCTGAACAGATAATGAAAGGACGAAGCGTTTTTCGATATACAGAGGAAGGCACTGCCTGGTGGGGAGATAATACGCTCGGAATCCAGCATATTTACCCAGCCGGACAAATTGGGCCCGACAGCGATACCGCCATACTTCGCACGGCCTTCAATACGGTAGATATAATGAAACGCTGGCGCGATTTTAATGGATCAAATAGTTTCTTCCCCGCTGCTGTACGCATTGGTTATCCGGCAGACAGTATCTGGAACGAACTCCGGACATATAGTAATCATACTTACCCTAATGGCTTCCAGCTCAATAATCCGCATGGGATTGAAAATTGTAGTACCGTTCCGAATACCGTTAATGAAATGCTGTGTATGTCGAATGGAAAAGGCTTGCGCATTTTTGGGTGCTGGCCGCAAAACAGGGACGCTTTTTTTGAAAATATCAGGGCCAGCGGTGCATTCCTGATATCCTCGGCAATAGAGAGTAATCAGGTTGTATTTGTTCGGGTGAAAAGTGAAAAAGGCAGATCCTTAAACCTCCGGAATCCCTGGAGCGGCAAGCCTGTGGAAGTTTATTCGAATAAAAGAGGTACTCGAATCGCAGAAGGCGAATGGTTAAATATAAATACGCTGGCCGGGGAGATGCTGGAATTCAAGCCTGCTCAACGGAGCCCTGCACATTTGTAATCACACATAGCATGCACAAAGAGGTTTGGGAGTTTTTTGTTTAATATAGAACTATACTTGATTAATCAATTGGTTCCCAAAGCTCAATGGCGTTGCCTTCCGGATCAAGAATATGGACGAATTTTCCGTATTCGTAGGTTTTAATATCATCTGTAATGACTACACCATTACTTTTTAGCTCTTCCACCAGCCTTTCAATATTTTCAACGCGGTAGTTGATCATGAAATTCTTTTGTGAGGGGGCAAAGTAGCTGGTGTCATCCGGGAACGGACTCCATGTGGTGGAACCCGTTTTTTCAGGGTTATCGATATCCCTCCAATAAAACGTGGCGCCGTAATCGGTAGCTGGGATACCAAGGTTTTTTGTATACCAGTCATTCATCGCGGCGGCGTCATTACATTTAAAAAATATGCCGCCAATCCCGGTAACTTTTTTCATAAAAATGATGGTTTAAATTGTTCTCTAATTTAGGTACTGGGGAGCATTGATTTATATCTTTTGCGAAGAAAATTTGGTGTTTGCTCAAATTTTTTTGTTTACCAGTCATCTCCTTATATTAAGGAGCCAGATTTATCCCGGCGGGCGATTCGCCTGCCGCTTTTGATTTATCGTGAATATACTTTTTTACTTTTATTATAAGTAATAGCGATATCGATGAACATTGGTATTTCAGGTTCATATCTATCTTTTATGAAGTGACAATCCGCAATCACCTTATCTGTAGCAAGCATATCAATACTCTTACCTCCTGACAAATAAATGATAGTTTTTTTCTAAAAAAGAGACTTTTCATGTCCTCTTTTGAAATATTCAATCGTCATGGTAATAAACATATCATTCTATGACGAAGAAGAAGACGGTTTTGCACATTATTTCCAGTGCCCGGGAAAACGAGTCGTACAGTAAAGGCCTGAGTTTGGCTATTGTTGATAAATTAATCAGCAGGCAGGAAGTTGATGTTGTAATTGAAAGAAATCTGGCAAAGGAATTACCACCATTTCTTCATGGGAATCTGATCGGAGCTTTTTATAAGGACCCGCGGTCAGTAAATGAAGAGGAGCGCCGGTTGTTGGAATATGCCGATGCTGTGGTCAATGATGTAAGCAATGCAGATATTCTGGTACTTGGTACTCCCATGTATAACCTGGGTATGTCGGCCTTACTAAAAGCCTGGATAGATCAATTGGTTCGGGTTGGTGTTACTTATGGTTTTGATGAGAATGGCATGAGAAAGTGCAACCTGAATGGCAAAAAAGTGTATCTGGCTATAGCCTCTGGCGGGAAACTGGAATATTGGCCTAAGGATTATGAGTTTATTGCCTCCCATGTCAGTGCCGCGTTTAATGCGTATGTAGGAGCTACAGAAGTTCATACGTTTAGGGTAGAAGGAACAGCAATGCCTGGTTTTCAGGCAGACTATCAAAAGATTTTAGAGAGCTTGTAAAAATATAAGACCATGAAAGAATTCACATTAATATTTAGATTAAACGATATCGCCGATTTTAAACCATCTCCTGAACAGATGCAGGAACGTATGGCTTGGCTGGCCGGTATCGCCGCTCAGCATAAATTAGCAGACAAGGGAAACACGCTGCTACCAACTCCTGGAAGCGCAAAAGCGGTGAAGGCTGTTAATATGGTCATTGACGGGCCTTATACAGAAGTCAAAGAGTTTATTGTTGGCTATGTGGTTGTTAAAGCAGAAGATATAGATGAAGCGGTGGCCATGGCGAAAGAGAACCCGATCTTCAAAATTGGCGGATCTGTTGAAGTGCGGGAAATACTAAAAAGGGATTAGCCTGGATCAACAGAAGGTCAATATTCTATTACCACATTTTATCCGGCAGGAATATAGCAGGATGACGGCATTGTTATGCCGTAATTTTGGATTGTTCAATGAGGGTTATTCTTCTAAATCAGATAGACAATTGATCCGTAGGGAGCTGTGTTCAGAAAAGACCCCAGAAAGAAAAAGAATAGTCCCTGTGTTTGCATTTGCACAGGGACCGTAAAGCCATGACTTTTATTTCTAAACAAGACACTTAGTGTTTTTGCTGCCCCGGTGCATATGGTCTGGCAGATTGAGAACCAGTCATTTTTTTAGCCTGTCCCGGAGGTATTTTCCCGCTATTGCCCGCAGGGGATACTGTATAGCAGGAGCTGAAAAGCATTACAGTTACAGTGGTTATAAACAGATATATTTTTTTCATTAAGTGATTTTCCCATATAACCACCAGAACTGTGCCATTGTTTGCGGCCGCTAACATTTCATTTTACAGAAGTGGCTTCCTGCCCACCAACCGCACCACAGCACCGGTCCCGGTATGATAAATGCCTTCCTTCTGCTGTACTTCTGTTTCTTCCAGCAGTTGTATATCGTAATGTCCGAAACTTTGCAGCAGTTCTTTGGCGGAGTACAGATGTTCCTCGTTCTTTGGCCCGCCTGCAGTAGGATTGAGTTGCTGGTGTTTTACATGCTGTTTACTGTATGCCTCGAAGATCACGTATCCTCCTGGCTTCAGGCTGCGGTCTACCATCTGGAATAAAAGAGATTTCTGATCCGGCTGAACATGCGCAAAGATGAGCCCTGCGGCATCGAACGCCGATTCCGGAAAACTGAGCTCCTCGAAGTTACCCACCAGGTATTCCAGCGTAACGCCTCTCTCGGCTGCCAGCTGCAGGGCTTTTTTGCGGCCTTCCTGGCTCAGGTCGCAGGAAGTAACGGTCCAGCCGTTTACCGCAGCATACACGCCATTGCGGCCTTCCCCATCAGCGGGCATCAATATTGATCCTATCGGGAGACGATCAAGCTGTAATTTGAAAAAAATGTTAGGCTCCTTGCCGTAGACGAATTCCTGGTTCGCGTAGCGTTCATCCCATATGTTTTGCATAGTAGATAGTTTATAATTTATACAAATCTACCCGATATGGATAGCCGGAAGTAGGACAAAAACCAAAATTGATAGGATTTATCTGAAGTTGTTGCGATAGGATTTAGGGGAGAAGCCGGTATGTTTTCTGAAAAAGCGAATGAAGTAGGAGATGTCCTCGTAGCCGAGCATCGCGGCGACCTGGTTTACCTGGTTGGTAGTGGCGAGGAGTAGTCTGCGGGCTTCGAGAATAATCATGTCATTGATGAGTTCAGAGCAGCTTTTACCCAGCAGTGTTTTGGTGACAGCATTCAGCTGGTAGCTGCTGAGATGTAGTGCTGCAGCATAGAATGCAACCTGTTTATGCTCCGGTAGATGTTTTTCTATCAGTTCCAGCAATTCATCCAACCGTTTCTGCATATATTCCTGATGTTCATCGGGCGATTCCTGTTGCCCCTCCTGTCGCAGCATTTCCAGAAAGACGATATCCAGCGCGGATTTTATCGCTTGTTTATATCGGTCCTGCTTTTCGGTGTATTCGCGGTGTATTATTTCAAGTACCTGGTATAGTCTTCTGAATTGTGCCTGCTCCATGGGAAAACAGTTCCTGGTGCTGATACGTCGTAATACTTGTCTGGCAGCTGCTTCAGCTGGTGCGTAGAAATCTTCCGTAAAATGTATGAGGTAACCCCGGCTGCTCTTTTTCAGGAATAGTTGATGTATCTGCCCGGGCCGCATAAAAAATACAGTATCATCTTTGACAGGGTAGGGCGTGAAATCGATACTGTGTTCGCCAGTGGCTTTTTTCAGTACCAATACGTAGTAGAAGTTATGCCGGTGCAGTTCCTGCAGCATATCCTTTTTTTCCATGAAGTCTTCAAGGGCCCGCATACTGAATCCACCGGAGAAGCCGGGTTCCTGAAGTGCCTGGTTGATATATCGGACCGGGATCTTTTGCATTGTACTGCAAATTAGGAAAAGTTGTCTGATGCAACAATTGTGGAAGATAGAACGACTGCCATGACTATAACATGGGCTCCTGTTTCTTCATGCCCCGGATTTTAAAGTAAATTTAATTTGTAACTATACCTACTTAATTAATTTGATATTACTTTTGAGCCCAAATGATGAGAATAATAATCGGATGTATTCTGTCATTGTTTTTTATTTTATTGAAGGGGTATGCGCATACGCATGGAGCCAGTGTCGATTATTCTTTCAAACAGAACTTTGGAAAATCGGTCCAGAGGGAGTTTGAAGCCATGAAAGGCCACAAAGACCATCTAAGCAAAGTACCATCTTCCGGTAAAAGAAAAACAAGTGATAGAATAAAAGAAACGGAAATCGAAGAGGAAAGTGAATCGGGCTCTTTCAAAAAATTGTTAGAGACCGGTATCTGCCATATTTCCTCTTTTTATGCACTCGAGCCTGGATGTATTTTTCCCAGCCAGAACACTACCCACCCACCTTTCTTCGCCCTCTTTTCCTATGCGGCTACTGATAAGGTTATCGTAAACCGTGTCATAAGGATTTGATTCCTGTCTTACTAGGCAGGCTGAAAGCACGCGTCTGACCTTTTCCATATTTTATTTACAAAACATTGTCCGGTTGTCTGCATGGCACATTGCTGTGTAGTCCGGGATGTCATGTGCCTATCAACAAGAATGATCAAACCCACCTGAATCAAGTATAACATACTATGAAAAGAATCACCATGCTCATGGGCTTGTATGCCTTGCTATGCCATACAAGTTGTAAATCATCAAAAGGAGAAGAAAAGGAAGCTGATACCAAGTTCCTTGTTACTAGTCCTGTAAAAATGGATACTTCCGTTACGAGGGAGTATGTATGTCAGATCCGTTCTATCCGAAACATTGAACTGAGGGCCCAGGAAAAGGGCTATCTGCAGGGTATCGCCGTAGATGAAGGCCAGGCCGTGAAAACAGGACAGCTGTTGTTCAGGATCATGCCCAAGCTCTATGAGGCTGAGTTAGCCAAGGCAGAGGCTGAAAACAAAGCGGCAGAAATTGAAGTACAGAACACACAAACGCTGGCCGACAAAAATGTAGTGTCCAAAAATGAACTGGCACTGGCGAATGCCAAGCTGCAAAAAGCCCGGGCAGAACTCTCGCTGGCCAAAGTGCACCTGGCCTTTACTGAAATAAGAGCCCCCTTCGATGGTATCATCGACCGCCTCCATTTAAAACTGGGAAGTCTGGTAGGAGATGGTGATCTGCTGACCACTTTATCTGACAACAGCCGCATGTGGGTATACTTTAATGTTTCTGAACCTGAATACCTCGACTACCAGGCCAGCCTGAAATCAAAAGGAGCTGTAAAAGTAAACCTGCTGATGGCTAATAAACAGGTGTTCAAATACCCTGGTGAAGTAGAGACCATTGAAGGCGAGTTTAATAATGAAACCGGCAACATCGCGTTCAGGGCTACTTTCCCTAATCCCGATAAACTGCTGAGACATGGAGAAACCGGTAGCATACTCATGAATATGCCGCTGAAAGATGCGCTGATCATTCCTCAGAAAGCGACCATGGAAATCATGGACAAGAAATATGTTTTTGTAGTGAATAAAGATAATGTGGTGAAGTTAAAACTCATCACTATCAGTGCTGAAATGCCCGATTTGTATGTAGTGAAAGAAGGTGTTTCTGAAAATGATAAAATATTGCTGGAGGGTTTACGGAAGGTGAAAGATAATGATAAGATCTCCTTTGACTATGAAGAGCCAGCGAAGGTGATCTCCCATTTAAAATTACCAACGGAATAATGTAAACCTCCAAAAGCAATAGCCATGTTCAATATATTCATGAAAAGGCCGGTCTTTGCGATAGTGATATCCCTTGTCATTATCTTCATGGGCGTACTGGCAATTAATACACTACCTACCTCACAGTTCCCTTCCATTGCACCGCCAAGGGTTATCGTGAGTGTAGCCTATCCGGGGGCCAGCGCAGATGTGCTGGTCAAATCGGTGCTCATTCCACTGGAGAAGTCGGTTAACGGCGTACCCGGGATGAAATACATGACTTCAGACGCTACCAGCGCCGGTGAAGCAAACATACAGGTGGTTTTTGATCTGGGTACAGATCCCAACCAGGCTGTGGTAAACGTAAAAAACCGTATTGAGCAGGTAACAAACCGCCTGCCCGAACTGGTGCAGCGCGAAGGGATTGTGGTGAATATCCTGCAGCCCAACATGCTGATGTATGTTAACGTATACAGTAAAGATCCCAAAGCGGATGAAAATTTCCTGTATAACTTTTCCAACGTTAACATCTTACGCGAGCTGAGCAGGGTAAAAGGTATCGGTAATGCCCAGATCCTGGGTAGCCGGCAGTATGCGATGCGTATCTGGCTGAAACCCGACAGGATGCGTGCTTACAACGTATCAACGGATGAGGTGATGGCCGCACTGGGAAGCCAGAGTGTGATCGGTTCCCCCGGACGTCTTGGCCGAAGTGATGGTAAACGTTCGGAAGCGCTGGAATATGTACTCACCTACCAAGGCCGGTATAATCAGCCGGAACAATATAAGGATGTGATCATCCGGGCTAATCCAAACGGAGAGCTGCTGCGACTGAAAGACATTGCAGACGTGGAGCTGGGTAGTGAGTTCTATGATATTTATTCCAACCTCAACAATCATCCTTCTGCGGCGATTGTGCTGAAGCAGACCTATGGCAGTAACGCCAGCGATGTGATTAAGGAAGTAAAAGCGAAACTGGAAGAACTGAAAGGCTCTTTCCCGCCGGGGATGGACTATGAAATCAGTTATGATGTGTCCAGCTTCCTTGATGCTTCTATAGAAAAGGTAATCCATACACTGGCCGAGGCTTTTGTGCTGGTTGCCATTGTGGTGTTCCTGTTCCTGGGTGACTGGCGTTCTACGTTGATTCCTACACTGGCTGTTCCGGTATCACTGGTTGGGGCCTTCTTTTTTATGCAGCTTTTCGGGCTTACGATCAACCTCATCACCTTGTTTGCACTGGTACTGGCAATCGGTATTGTGGTAGATAATGCGATTGTGGTGATTGAGGCGGTGCACGCCAAAATGGAGGAGGAACATCTTTCTCCTTATGCGGCTACCAAAAAAGTATTGCATGAGATCAGCGGTGCTATCGTGGCCATCACTTTTGTAATGGCGGCGGTATTTATTCCGGTGGCGTTTATGTCTGGACCCGTCGGTATTTTCTACCGTCAGTTCTCCATTACTATGGCTACTTCCATCGTGCTCTCCGGTATCGTGGCGTTGACGCTTACACCGGTACTTTGCGCTATCCTGCTGAAGAATAACCACGGAAAGCCTAAGAAAAAAACGCCGATCGACAAATTCCTGGATGCTTTCAACAGAGGATTCGAAAAACTAACGGGCAGGTATAC
Source organism: Chitinophaga flava (assembly GCF_003308995.1). Taxonomy (NCBI): domain Bacteria; kingdom Pseudomonadati; phylum Bacteroidota; class Chitinophagia; order Chitinophagales; family Chitinophagaceae; genus Chitinophaga; species Chitinophaga flava. The sequence continues at coordinate 2,980,001 of NZ_QFFJ01000002.1, forward strand.
ACGACTCATGGAAAAAATCGTGAACCGCCGGGTGGTCACTTTCGGTATCCTGCTGGCTTTTGGATTCGGCATATTTGGTGTCGGCAAAACGCTTCCTTCAGGCTTTATCCCCAGTGAAGACCAGGGTATGATCTACGCCATTATCCAGACCCCGCCCGGTTCTACGCTGGAAAGAACAAACGAGATGGCCAAGAAGGTACAGGAGATTGCTGAACATGTGGAAGGTATTCAGTCTGTTTCTGCACTGGCAGGGTATGAGGTGCTGACCGAGGGTCGCGGCTCCAATGCCGGTACCTGTCTGATCAACCTCAAAGGCTGGTCTGAACGTAAACATTCCGTTAACCAGGTCATCGCTGAGCTGGAAGAAAAATGCCGGGACATTCCCGGAGCCACTATCGAATTCTTCGGTCCACCGGCAGTACCCGGTTATGGTGCAGCAGGCGGTTTCTCGCTGCGTCTGCTCGACAAGACTAACGGAGACGACTATAAGGAGATGGAAAAGGTAAACGATGAGTTTATGGCGGCATTGAGAAAAAGGAAAGAGCTGACAGGCTTATTCACTTTTTACAGTGCCAACTATCCGCAATATGAGCTGCAGATCGACAACCAGGCCGCCATGCAGAAAGGTGTTTCTATCGGCAAAGCGATGGACAACCTTTCCATCCTGATCGGTAGTACCTATGAACTGGGCTTTATCCGGTTTGGTAACTTCTTTAAGGTATATGTGCAGGCTGCGCCCGAATACAGAAGGCTGCCCGACGATCTGATGAACCTGTACGTAAAAAACAACCGTGATGAGATGGTACCTTATTCTGCTTTCATGAGTATCAAAAAAACACATGGGCTGAATGAGATCACCAGGTATAATATGTACAACTCGTCTGCTATCCGTGGGGAGCCTGCTGCAGGATACAGCAGTGGTGAAGCAATTAAAATCATCCAGGAAGTGGCCGCTAAAACGTTGCCCCACGGCTATGGTATTGACTGGGAAGGCCTTTCCAAAGATGAAGCCGGCAGGGGAAATGAAGCGATCTACATCTTCCTGGTGGTGCTGTTCTTTGTATACCTGATCCTGGCGGCACAATATGAAAGTTTCGTATTGCCGTTGGCGGTAGTGCTCTCGCTGCCTGCAGGCGTTTTCGGTTCCTTTTTGCTGATTAAGGTAATGGGCTTGTCTAATGATATCTATGCACAGGTGGGCCTGATCATGCTGGTAGGTTTGCTGGGTAAGAACGCCGTACTGATCGTGGAATTTGCAGCACAGCGTCATCGTGCAGGCGTGTCCGTATACCAGGCGGCCATAGAAGGCGCCCGCACCCGTTTCCGTCCGATATTGATGACTTCCCTTGCATTTATTGCGGGCCTGATTCCGCTGGTGTTTGCTACCGGTCCGGGTGCCATTGGTAACCGTACCATCGGTGCGGCATCACTGGGCGGAATGCTGATCGGAACGATGTTCGGGGTGGTCCTCATTCCGGGCTTGTACTACATATTTGGCAGCATCGCCGCGAAACGCAAACTCATTAAAGACGAAGATGAGAAACCGTTAACCGAACGTAAGATCATCATTCTGGAAGAAGATACCATTAACGCGAGAAACTGATCATAATGCCAAGAAGAAAATATAAATATATAGGAATAGCCTGTCTTTCTCTGACCTATGCGGCCTGTAAAGTGCCGGCGCTGGTTGGGAAAACAGCTGACAAGACCGTTCCTGCGAGTTACAACAATTCACAGGATACCGTCAATACTGCCCAGGTGAAGTGGAACCAGTATTTTACCGATCCTTACCTGGTGGCCCTGATCGATACTGCGCTGAAGAATAATCAGGAACTGAATATTGCCTTACAGGAAATAGAAATATCCAGAAATGAGGTAAGGGCCAGAAAGGGTGAATATTTACCCTTCGTGGGCATAAAAGGCGCTGCTGGTTTAGACAAATCAGCCCGGTACACCAATATCGGTGCTATGGAAGCTAATACAGAGATCAAGCCGGGAAAAGAAATGCCAGACCCATTACCGGACTATCTGTTAGGGGTATACGCTAACTGGGAAGTGGATATCTGGCATAAGTTGCATAATGCCAGCAAAGCGGCCGTGGCCCGCTATCTGTCTACAGTAGAAGGCCGGAATTTCGTGATCACCAACCTGGTGGCTGAAATCGCGAACTCCTACTACGAACTGCTGGCATTGGATAACCAGCTCGACATTGTAAAAAAGAACATGGAGATCCAGCACAATGCCCTCGAGATCGTAAAACTGCAGAAAGAAGCCACCCGGGTAACGGAACTGGCTGTACGTAAATTTGAAGCGGAGGTGCTGAATACCCAAAACCTGCAGTATGGCATTCTGCAGAAGATCACGGAAACAGAGAACAGGATCAACTACCTGCTGGCCCGGTATCCGCAGCCCGTCCTCAGAAACGGCCAACGTTTTGATGAGCTGGTTCCGGCTTCCATTCATGCCGGTATTCCTTCACAGTTACTGGCCAACCGCCCCGATATCAAACAGGCGGAGCTGGCGCTAACTGCTGCCCAGCTGGATGTGAAAGTGGCAAGAGCCCGTTTTTACCCTTCTCTGGGTATTTCCGCTTCCGTCGGCTATCAGGCATTTAATCCGGGCTATCTGTTAAGAACGCCGGAGTCCCTGCTGTATTCATTAGCAGGAGAACTGGTGGCGCCGCTGGTCAACAGGAACGCGATCAAAGCGACCTATTACAGTGCCAACGCTACGCAGATACAAGCCGTTTATAATTATGAACGTACGATTCTGAACGCATACGTGGAAGTGGCCAACCAGCTGGCTAAAATCAATAATCTTGAAAAAAGCTACGATCTGAAATCCCAACAAGTAGTGAAGCTGACCCAGTCTATTGACATTTCCAACGACCTGTTCAAATCGGCCCGTGCTGATTACATGGAAGTGTTGATGACACAGCGTGATGCACTGGAATCGAAGTTTGAACTGATCGAAACAAAAAAACAACAGTTAAATGCGATGGTGAATATTTACCAGGCATTAGGTGGAGGATGGAATTAGTTTTTGCTGATCAGAAAATTAAAAATAGGACGTTTCTACAATTGAAGTGCCCCCAAAAAGCCAAGGAGCTTTTGGGGGCACTTTCAGTTTAAAGTGTTCAGTGGAAATCCGGAAGATGATGAATGAATCGATGGTTATCATTGATATGCTAGTACTGCTTACCTTCTCTTCTTAATAATGCCTCAGTTAATTTAAAGTAAATAAAAAATAAGTGTAATTTTTCAAGGGTTATATAACCTGTTGATTTATAGTTTAGGGAATTAAATTTGCCCAACGAATAACGTTAGTATTTATTTTCTTGCTGGTTTTCTATTTTGAAAATAATTTTTCTTGTCCTATCATTACATAAAATAACCAAAGTCAGAATAATCATTTATTAGTATTTCCTCGTTTCCATCATTGTAAACCTATATTTGAGTTAACCATGAATTATCCCTTGTTGCCTTTGCTGGTGAAAGCCAGACTATGCCATAAGTTTAAGTACTGGCGGAGTATTGCCTGTACAGTCTTTTTTTGTGGTATCCTCTGTCTTTCGCTGTTAACTGCCTCCATTGCGCATGCGCAAATCGATGTCAGTAAACCTGTAGGAGGAACAACCGCTTTCCTTGATCAGACCGCCACTGGCGGAGCTGCCTACACGGTTCCCATACAACTGCCGCCAGGAACAAATAATGTGGAGCCCCAACTGAATCTTTCCTACAACTCCCATGCAGGGAGCGGTATTGCCGGCGTTGGATGGAACCTCAGTGGATTGCCCTCCATTGCCCGGGCCGGCCGGAATAATTATTATAACGGTATTACCTATCCTGTTTCTTATGAAAACAGTACGGACGCCTTTGTGATGGATGGCATGCGAATGTTTCCCACCACCGGCAGTAATGGCGCCAATGGTACCGTGTATGGTTTTGAGAATGAAAATTATTCTAAAATAGAATCATTCGGAGGTACAGAGTACACCGGCCCCACCTCGTTCAAAGTGACCAGTAAAGATGGGACCATCATGGAATTCGGGAACACTGCCGATTCCCGGCTGATGACTGAAACTGCCACTACAGGCGGTTCACTGGCAACTATGGTATGGTATCTGAATAAACTAACTGACCGGAATGGTAATTACATCCTTTTTAATTATACAACGATCAACTTTTCACGGACAGTAGTCATCAATGAAATCAGCTACACGGGCAATACCGCCGCGGGACAGGCTCCGTACAACAAGATCAAATTTAATTACGACAGTCGCCCGGATGTAACCACCACCTATGAATCCGGCTTCTCCTCCATATTGGGAGCTCTGTTGTCTTCTATTGTGATCACTACCTCCGGGCAGACATTCAAAACCTATCAGCTGGCGTACAACAATGTACAAAGCCAGCCCTTTCTGCAAACCATCACAGAAATAGGTACAAACGGGGTGGCATTGAACCCGCTCCGCTTTTACTATGGAAACAATGCTACCGCAGAAGATGTACGCATACTACCTCCTTATCCTTTTTTGCCTTCGCAGGATTGTATCGCAGGGGATTTTGATGGAGATGGCCAGACAGATGTACTAACAGCCTCCTATAATTTTGATAATAACGGTTTTAAGTACCATACCAAATATCAGATATTCAGAAACTTTAATGCTTTCGGATCGGTAGGTATGGTATCTGCCCTTTACACTTATCCTTCTTTGCCCTCCAATGTGGAAGTAATGGGAGTGAAGGAAAATTCCTACTATAATTTCCTTGCACAGGATTACGATGGTGATGGTAAAGATGATGTGGTATTCATGCAAACAGGACAAACCGGTAGTGGTAGCAGTGCCAGGAGATACCTGCAGCAGATCACTATCAACCATACCCGGACCTATACGCCTTCTTCCGGTTGGGGTTACCTCTCCAAAGTCTACAACCAGCTGCCGCAGAAAGCATTGTATGCGAACCCCTGTAAATATATCAGCCAATCAGGCCGTTTCTTTATCCCCGGCGACTTTGACGGTGATGGCAGCCAGGATTACCTGCTGATACTGGGTATTAATCCTGATAATTCATACGGCGCATTTCTCTCCAGTCCCGGAAAGCAGGTGCTGAACCGCGAAATAGCCAACTTCGGGGTTGGCGCTAATACTTTTGGCGACTTTTACGCTACCAGCATCGCAACTGCTGACGATATCATTCCCTTTGATGTAGATGGCGATGGTAAAACGGAGCTGCTGGTGATAAAAGGAAGTACATCCTATGTGGTGTCTATCTACCCTGTATCCGTAGCCACCGGTTATAGCTATGCTGCCAAGGTATTATTCACCACCAATGAAATTGCAGCTGGTTATCGTGTATTTCCGGGAGATTTTAATGGAGATGGCAAAACAGATTTGTTTGTACGCAATACCAAAAATAACTCCTTCGGTACCTGGAAAATGCTGATCAGCAAAGGTAACGGCCTGGTGTCATCTGCTATCCCCTTGCTGAGAAACAGATTTATCCTGCCGGGTGACGATGTTTATCCGGTAGCACATCAGTTGGTGGTAGGCGACTTTAACCAGGATGGTAAATCTGACCTGCTTCATTGCCTGGACGAGTCCGGCACTTCTGCCAGATACAATATTTATTATAGCACCGGCAATGGGTTTATTGGGGAAACGTATACCAAAAATGGTAGCATCAACGGAGATAATGCTATCAGCGGAGATCTCAATGGCGATGGGAAAATGGATTGTGTAAGCCTGAAAGGACAAACCGGTTTGATTGTAAGTCTGAAGCCAGATAAGGAAGAAAGGCTGCTGTCAAAGGTGGTAAACGGCTTCGGTGCGGAAAACACCATCACTTACTCGCCTCTTTCCAAAAGTGCATCCGCTGTTTACAGCCGGTCTCCGGAATATGAGTATGCCAATGCAAGTGAAATAAACGGCGGATCATCATACCTTTATGCTTACCCTTATCAGGTAATTCAACCCAGTCTGAATGTAGTTACTTCCATCGGCTCTCCTGATGGTATTGGAGGGACTGCCTATAACCGCTATACCTATCAGGACGCCATGTTTCAAAAAACAGGCCGCGGTTTTCTGGGCTTCCGGAAAATAGCGGTTGATAATGGCAGCAATTATTCCACTACCACCACACTAAGTGAAATCAATACCCAGTTCCTGGCGCCGTATGTCACTAAAAAAACTGTGACCTATGGTGGCAATGTTTCAGAGACACGCCCCACCTATACTTTCGTGCCGGTTGGATCAGGATATTTTGATAAACGTTTTGAACAACGGCTGACCAAACTATTGGATATTGACTACATTACCAACACTGGCCGACAAACGACCAACACCTATGATAACACTGGTAATATCACTAACAGTGTAATCGTCAAAGGTGCATGGAATGGAACAGACATCGCAGCTACTGAAACCAATACGCAGGACATTACTTATGGTAACTATGGATCTCCTGTTCCTTCCAGCCCGGAGTCCATTACCGTTACCAATACCAGACAAGGCTCACCCGCTGTAACAAAAAAAATAGCATATACCTATAAACCTAATGGCCTCACTGCCACCAAAACAGAGTTTGATGGTAAGCCCAAAGCAGTTACCACTACATTAACCTACGATGCTTTTGGCAACGTGACGAACTCTGTGTTGTCTGCAACAGGCCTTACATCGCGCTCTGAAACATTGGCATATGATCCTTCCGGCAGATTTATGCTGAAGCGCACTGGTGCTGGTGGTGGTATCAGCCGTAGTGAAACCTACACTTATGATCCGCTGTGGGGTAAAATGGCTAGCTATCTTTCTGTAGATGGTAAATCCACTACCTATGAATATGATGCTTTTGGCAGGATGGCCAAAACATCGGTACCTGATGGATTTGCCATCAGCCAGTCACTATCCTGGGAATCATCCGGTGGTGTATACTCTGGCTCTACCAGTCAGCCTGGCGGTGGTAATGATGTGAAAATATGGTACGATATCCTGGGTAGGGAAGTGAAAAGACAAACCAGCGGCTTCGGCAATACGGTGATGTTACAAACAACGACCTACGATGTCAAAGGTAATGTGAATAATAAGACCGCACCTTATTATGCCAGCGAAATGCCGGCCACTACCAGCTATACTTATGACGGTTACAGCCGCTTGTCCACACAGACGGAGGGCCGGGGAATTTCCAACTACAGTTATCAGGCGATGCCCGGTGGTCTGCTCAAAGTGAGTATTACCAATCCCGCAGGCCAGGTAACCAGTCGCACCACCGATGCCACAGGCAAAGTTGTAGCTGCCACCGATAATGGCGGGCAACTCGATTTCAGCTATGACAGCTGGGGTAACCAGTTAAAAGTGAACCACGGCAGTTTTGAGCTGATTAAAAACCAGTATGATGACTATGGCCGCCAGACACAGATGACCGACAAGGATGCAGGTACAGCTATCTATGATTATGATGCATTTGGCCAGCTGACCGGCCAGAAAGACAATATGGGAAATACCTACAACCTCACCCTCGATGGCCTGGGTCGTGTTACCCAGCGCCAGGGGCCGGACGGTATTACCTCCTATACCTATTTCAATGACCCTGCCAATGGGTATAACAATGATAACCTTGCCAGCGAAACCGGGCCTAACGGCGTAGTAAAAGAATATGAATATAACGCCAAACGAAAATTGTCTAAGGTAAAGCAGAAGGTCGACGGTCTTGAGTTCGTGTTTCAATACGAGTATGATACTTACGGTAACCTTAGTAAAACGACTTATCCTTCCGGCCTCATTATTAATCAGGCCTATGACAGGAATGGTACCGTAACTGCCATCAGCACCGGAAGTGGCCTGGGCTTGTTTACCGCCACCTCTATGAATAGTCTGGGCTATTATACCGGCTATACTACCGGCAATGGTAAAACCAGCATAGCAACGTTTGATCTTCCTACGGGTAGGCCTAAACGTTTTTATACTCCTGGTATACAGGACCTGAACTTTACCTATGAAAACACCAGTGGTAACATGACCAGTCGTTATGATGCCATTCAGGGGCATACAGAAGTGTTCACTTATGATAACCTGAACAGGCTGGCCTCCACCAAACTGGATGGAACGGTTACGCAGAATATTACCTACGACAACACCGGCGGTGTATCATTAGGTAATATTACCGCCAAAACAGATGCCGGTAATTATGTCTACAATGACCAGCTGATTCATGCGGTGAACTACATCACCAACCCGGCGGGAGCAACCACCCCGCCACCGGTGATTCCTTCCGCACAGCAGGATATAACCTATACGCCCTTCCTGAAAACGGCTACCATCAAGGAAAACGACTACCAGCTGGCATATACCTATACACCTGCCGGTCAGCGTATCAAATCGGAGCTTTCACAGAATGGGACTTTCCTGGAAAGGAAATTCTATCTGGGTACTTACGAGAAGTATGTTGCCGCAAACGGTACCGTAAGGGAAGTGCACTATGTAGCTGGCGGTAACGGTCTTTGTGCGCTGATTGTGAAAACCAATGGCGTTGAAAAAACCTATTACGTATACGTAGACCATCTTGGCAGCCTTCTTTCCATCACGGATGAAAACGGCGCCATAGTAGCACAGCAAAACTTCGATGCTTGGGGACGCAGCCGTAATCCATCTACCTGGGCCTATAGCGGCGTTACACCCAATCCGGAATGGCTCAGCAGAGGTTTTACCGGTCATGAGCATCTGGATAAGTTTTCGCTTGTAAACATGAACGGTAGGATCTATGATCCGGTACTGGGCCGCATGTTGAGCCCGGACAACTATGTACCTTTACCATACGGCACACAGGGGTATAACAGGTACGGCTATGCGAATAATAACCCGATGATCTATGCTGATGAAGATGGTAACTTCTGGAATCTCATCATTGGCGCATTGATTGGCGGAGCGATGAACCTGTTTGCCAACAAGGACAAGATCAATAATTTCTGGGACGGATTAAAATACTTTGGTATTGGTGCAGCAGCAGGGGCCATCGGAGCGGGTGTAGGCGCAGGCGTTAGTTCCGCGCTGGCAGGAGGCTCTTTTGGCGCTGGTTTTATGGGTACTTCCGCAGCAATGACAGCTACCTCCAGTTTCATTAACGGAGCGATTGTTGGGGCTGCAGGAGGGGCTGCCGGTGGGTTTGTCGGAGGATTGGGCAATGGGCTGGCTGATGGACAGAACCTGGGCCAGGCATTTGGCAGTGGTTTGAAAGGAGGCCTTTATGGCGGTTTGATAGGTGGTGTCACCGGTGGCCTTGCCGGCGGTATTGATGCAGCCATTCGTGGAAGAAGATTCTTTGATGGAGCCACTGTTACTAAAGTGGTGGAAGCAGACCAGTCTATTCCTATAGTTGGTCAAAGAGGAGACAATAACTGCCTGCCCGCTTCTGCGGAATCTGTAGACAAATCGTTGGGTGGTAATATGACACAGGAACAGGTGAGGAATGCCGTAGCGCCTGGTACAGACCCTAAAACAGTTCCACTGGGAGACGGGGATGTGTGGAGCGGATACGCGAATGAAGCAGGAAGGCAAGTGCAGGGTCAGAGTGCTGCTAATGTAAGCTTCTGTGAAATCGCAGATAAAATGAATGCAGGTAACAGGGTATCTGTGGGACTTCGTCCAACCAGTGGACAGACGGTTGGTCACTCAGTGGTTGTAAAAAGTGTTATCTCCAAAACAATCACCAAAATAAGCGGTAAAGTGATATATCAGTCTATCCTGAGGGTCATGGACCCGGCAAACGGAGGTCATTTGAACCCTATCAAAACAACAGGTTGGCAAACCCTGCCCGTAGAGAAACTGAGTAATATCTTCTTTTTAAGATAAACTATTTTTATGAAATATACCAGGATGCTTATTGGCATACTTGCAATCATCAGCTTGCCGGATTTTGCAGTCGCACAATGCCACTTTATCTGTAATGAAGCGATACATGCAACCAGTGAAGAGAATACCCTTAAACTGATCGCTCGTAGCCTGAAAAGCCAGCGCTCTTTTCAGGTACCGGCAGGTTATCGCGTTATTCCTATTTATAAAGTGTCTGCCGACAGTCTGAAAAAAACTGACTTTACGCCCGGCCAGCTGCCCCGGAATCTGAAATATACCTATCAGCAGATTCCCGGCAGACGCACCATATACCTGCTGCAGGACGCGCTGCTCGTAGACAGTACCGGTCAATTATTCGGATACGCTCAGGGATATGAAGTCTTCGGGATAAATAGTACTGTCAGTAAATTCCAGCAAGGATTAAAAAAACTTGCCGCTGATATTAAAAAGGAGAACATTACCTGCCTTTGTACTATTATCAACCTGAAATCATTTAACATTTTCAGGGTGGCTGGTACTCAGATCTCCGTCAGTGAACAGCTGGAAAGTAATATTGTGTATCCATTACAAGTATTCCTGGACACGAGATGGGATATTACCACCTCATTGTAAATCATTAAACCTTTCATCAACATGCACTGGAAATATATAAGTGCCCTGCTGATTATGATACACTGTAATATAGCATTACAGGCCCAGTATCCCGTAACGCAGGCCGTTCAGCAAGTTAAACTGTCTCAAATAAAAATGTCAACGCCGGCAGCATTGCCTTTCTCCGGTATTGACATCAGCACTGCTGCTATGCAGGATTCGACCGCCATCGGTTTTGTCACCGCGGATGAAATTGGTCAGGCTGCCAGGCTGGTGCCGGACACCAATATGCATCGCTGGTTGCAAACCTGTATAAAAGAACAATATGCTCCGCTTTATACAGCCACCGCACCCCGCCTGCTTTGTGTGATACAGGACCTGCGTATACAGGAACAGAAAAACGGCAACGACGGATTTCTGCGCCTGAAAGCTGTCACCTACAGCACCCCGATACGGGAAGACCGCTACCAGCTGATCAACACCATTGACACCGTTATGATGGTCAGCAAAAATTCCGGTACCTCAGCCATAGCACAGGCGATAAACCTGCTATTGCAACCTTCAGCATCGCTGCAAAAAAATAGTAAAACCTTTACACGCCTGGCGATTGCAGAACCGGTCAACATGAACGGAAGAGCACCGGTCATGCTTACCCGGGAATATAAAACAGGCGCCTACCTCAGCTATGAAGACTTCCGCAACAACAGACCGTCAGTGGAAAATATTACGGTTAAAATCGATACAAAAAGCGGAAAATTTAATGTGTATGAGCTTACCAAAGATAGCGCGCTCGCTGCGATACCCGCCTGCTGGGGCATCGCCTTTGCGAACGAACTGTATATCTGTTATCAGGACATGCTGGTACCTGTAGAGAAAAACAATAATTCCATCATGCTCTCTTCCTGGGTAACACCTGATAAAAGGCAAAACAGAGCCATGTTCTGGCGGTGGATACTGGAAAAAGCAGGCCCTGAAAATAACGCCTTACGCAATGATATTTTTGACAGAATTTACCGTAAAGGCATAAACGTACCCGGTACTTCAGCACTGGCCACACGACTGGATCTTGACAAAGGAGGACTCAGCTTTTAATATTCATCTATTAACCTGGTTAAATATGAAACAATTTCTGTTATTTATTATACTGCTGACTGCAGCCGCTGTAGCAGAAGCGCAGACTATCCCACAGGGTAGCTGTGGTGTCATGTTCTACTATGACGGCGCCGGTAACCGCGTAAAAAGGCAGTATATCTGCAATAATACAGGTCGTTTAAGCGCTGCGGCCTTACCAGCCAGCGAAACGGTCATTAAAACAGAGGCCATGTATCCCAACCCAACCCCAGGCCCTGTTACCGTTATCTTCGCCGAACCACTCAAGGGAGCAAAGATTACCTTATTAAATATTTCCGGTAAAGTGATACGCTATCTTGTAGAAGAGTCCGCCCGGCTTCAGCTCGACCTGAGCGATCAGCCCGATGGTATTTACTTTATCCGTGTCATCAAAGATGGTAAACCTTATACCAGGAAAATAGTGAAGACCGGTACAGCTGGCGACAATGCATATTGATAGTACATTCATAAATCATTAAAATGAAGTGCCCCCAAAAGCGTCTGGCTTTTGGGGGCACTTCACAATACGGAAATGTCCTCTTTGAATATTATTTGGAACCCCGCTCTACACTTTTAATATCTTCCTGCCTGTTTTTCTTAAAGTCAAAATGATCAAACTCCGGCGTAGACGGAATTTGCACGGTATAGCTGTCGAGTATACTGATGGTGATGGTTACATCTTCTGCAACAACATCGACGATATGCCCTCCTGCATCTTTGGTATCAGACAGATAATGGAAATGATAGCCGGCAATATTGGTGTTATCCATATAGGATGGTAACCGGTATCCCACAAGATCCCCCTGACATTTATCGAAGGTAAAGAAGCGTTGCTGATTCAGCATACTGGCTAGCGTAGGATAGGGGTGCTCTTTTACCGGTGGAAAGGCCCTTGTTTTCAGGTGGGTAAACCTGCCTTTCAGGTGAATCGCATACATCCCGTTTGTATTGGGTAAAAGGCTGTCGAGATAGTGATACAGCGCTGCCTTGTCCATTGGTTGTTGTACCCGGAAAACCATATCTGTATGGAAAAAATTGACCATGCTGAAAGGCGTACGCTGGCCGGGCAATACCTCCGCTGTTTTTCCGGTGTACTGTGTCTGATAAGCTTTGCCGTCTAAAAATAGCAGTTCTCCATCTATTTTATCCGGTGCGCCCAATCCAAAATCGCCTTTTGTTTTCAGTGAGTCTATCGGATAAAATCCTTCATAGAGGCCGCCCATTAATCCACTGGCTACCCCTGCGGTGAAGAGTGGTTGGTGTGTAGTATCCGGCGATGGTGAACAGCACATCAAAAGCGCTATAAGTGGGGAATACATGTTCTTGCTTTTGTAAAGGGTGATAAAATGAATAACGAAAGATAGATAAAAAGCGGCGCCATTCAAAATGACCCGCCTTTAGTATCTTTGGGTGTCTGACATCAGCTGTAACAATCAATGCCAGACACTGTTAACATGAAGCGTGTAACTGGGTTACTGATTTTATTTTTATTGATCATCATGGAAAATAATGCGCAGGGGCAGAAATATAACCGCGTGATACCAGGTTATTACAATGCCAGCCGGATGGAGGTAGCGGAAGAGCTATGTATTTTTGAAAACAACCGCTTTGTATATGCCATGAGCTATGGCGCCCTGGATGTTTTTGTGAAAGGCATATGGACACAACAGCACGATACTATTTATCTCTCCACTGATAAAGTGAAGGGAAAGTATGTGGTCACTTCTTCAACAGATGAAAAAGTTCCCGCTGGTAAAATGTTGTTGGTATTTAAGTTCGGCTATCAACATGCATCGTATATCAACTTTAGCTTCGCACCACATCCTGCCGTAACGGAGCATCCTGAAATGACACAAACAACCGAAGGTTTTAAAACCCTGGTCAGCCGGCCCGCTTCCCGGCAGCTGTGGCTGATTCATACTATGTACGATACAGAATTTTCATCGTATACCCTGCCAGAGAACGTCAATAAAGTAATCATTGCACCCGGCGATGGCCTGGGAAAACCGGTATTCAACAATATACCTTTTCTGGTAAGCGATAGCGCTGTCATCAACATCAATGATGATCACCGGAAGTTCAGATATACAGGTCCGGTATCGGAAGAAGATAAACAATACGCACAGCCAGGCAACAAATAACTCCCCTTTAAGAAGAGGCCCGCCACACCGATGCTGATCCGCATTTTATTTATGCCAATCAATTTGCTTTGTCCTGTACGCAAATACTTTTACGATTTATGATGGCGTGGTATGGCGGTTAAGTCATCCGGATGGATCACCATTGGGGCAGGCTGCACTTTTCTGGAATAGTGAGCAGGAAAGGCCTGCGTGGTATATAAGTGTCAGATAAGACCTAAAAGTATAAGGCTGCGCCAAAAGCATTTTTTGCTTTTGACGCAGCTCCTTGAACAGGCATGAACGATTGGTTAGCCAACAAGTTCGATGCTTACCGGGATATTGTTCCGGGTGGCTTTGGAATAAGGACAGTTGGCATGTGCACTGGTAATAAGCTGTTGAGCCAGTGTAGCTTCCAGTCCGGGTAATTCAACGTATAGCCGTGCCTGTAAGTTATATTGACCATCTTTTGTTACGAGGTCTATTTCTGCATTAACAGCCGTATTCTCCGGCAGCCTGATTTGAAGGGCATGTGCGGCAAGTCCCATGGCGCCTATAAAACAGGCGGACCATCCGGCTGCAAACAGCTGTTCCGGATTGGAGCCTTTGCTGCTGCCCGGTAATCCGAGCGAAATATCAAGCTGGCCGTCATTGCTGACTGCTTTCCCTTCACGGCCGCCGGTGGTGCGTGTTTTTCCTGTGTATATTACTTTCTGGTCATTGCTGATAGTGTTCATCTGTATGTGTTTTTATGGTGAAGTTCTATTTGTGTCTTTTTAGATAAATTATTTGAGTGTTGCTTTTGCTGCGGCGATGATCTGGCCGTCAGTATCCCTTTGTACAAAACCAATCAGTTCCCAGTCTTGCATATTAAATCCTGCCGGAAGTGACAGTGAGGTGCGGACGTTTCGTCCGGGATCCACACTAGTGAGCTGTTGTACGATCTGCACATGGGAGAGTTTTCTTCCTGCATTTTCGCCCGCCCGTACCTGACTTTGTCCGTTTTTTTGAACGAAGGCAAGCAGCAGCCTGGTATTTTTAGGCTGGGGCAACAGTTGCCAGGATACTTCCAGCTGTTGGCTTTCCAGTTTTGTTTGCAGTAAGAGGTTCGTAGATGCTGGTTGGTTGAGGGATTCGTTGATTGCATATTTAACGGCTGCTACATTGGATCCTACAAATTCACTGCTGCCATTAATCACCATCTGTGGTGTGTAGATATTCGGGCGTTTTAGCCATGCCGCATATTGCTGCTGTCTTTCGGAGAAGCTATGTTGGCTGTAGCTGTCGCGCCATCCCTGATGGTCCCAGTAGTCTACGTGGAAGGCGAGCAGATAAACCGGCTTGCCGTTGCTCTCCTGCTCCAGCCTGGAGAGCAGCGCATCTGCCGGCGGGCAGCTGGAACAGCCTTCTGAAGTGAACAGTTCTACCACTGCAAAACCTTTGGTACTGTCGGTGGTGTTGATCAATGGTCCTGAACAGGAGGCGGAAAGGCTGATAAGGCACATGCTGATAGCGGATATGATAAGTGATTTCATGATTTTAAAATATTTGATTGTAATTAATAAGGATCGCAGGGATACCAGGCTGGTTGTAATGTCTGGATGAATGCTGTTCTGGTGGCGGCGTTATAGTCTGTTGCCGGAGAACCGTTATACTGCTGAATACTATAGTGAGGTGGTTCTCCCTGGGATAACGGCGCCATATCCACTGTTTCCACGCTGAGCAGCTCACCGTTGATATAGCTGCCATACCAGTATTGATTATCCTGTTCCCGGTAGGTGACAAACTTATACAGCTCCTTAGGAGAATTGACAGTGGCGTGTTGTGCATGAAAATTCATGGCTGCATTGTTGCCGTATAACATAGATACAGTACCGGCTTTTTCGTTGATAACGGTGGTGATTACACGAAGACCGCTGTCATTGAAAACATAGGGCCTGATGGCGGGGAGTTCCCGTTTTGTCTGGGCGCAGCTCATAAAGACTACAGTAGCAAGGGCCAGGTATATGATACGCATATATGAATGATTTAAAGAGTGGAAAGATCGAATATGCCGCCTGTTTTGTTGGCAGCGCGGTGGCAGGAGCTGCATCCCTGGAAGGTCATCACGGTGCCGTAGGGTTTTAAGGCTGGTGTTTCAAATTTCGCATAGCCCCATCCATCCGTTTCGCTGTAACGTTTTGCATCTCTGACCATATATTGTATGTTCAGAAATTTTCCCGGATGAATGATGCCGCTGCTGTCCTGTGTTTTCTCCCACACCACTTTTGCGATGATGGCGCCGTCCGGCCAGGGCTGTATCTTTTGTTCCCGGATGGCTTTCATGGCTACAGGATTGGCATACATCACACGCATGGTGGTATTGTCAAAACGGGAGGTGGTGCTCATCACCTGCCACTGGCGGTATTCAGGCATATAGCGGATACCGTTGGCAGATACCGGATAGTTGGTGGTCCTGGATGCCGGCTTTTCCCATTGTTGTTTGGCTTCAGCTTCTTTAGTACTATCCGGCTTTACTGTTACCCGCATGGTATTAAGATAATTACGCAGCGCGGAAAGCTCTTCATCGCTTACTTTGGCATTGCTGTGCAGTGCGGCATAGGAGGGAAGTGGCATATTACCAGAGCGGATCATATTATAGGCTTCCCATAACGCTGCTTGTTGGGTGGATGGAGGAAGTTTATCCCATTCAGAAAAGTTGAGATGCTCTCTGGCGGCCAGAATATCTTTCCGTACAAGTCCTGCTACAACAGGCAGTTTATCAAACCATTTCAGGTTGCTGGTGTTGGAATGACAATCATAACACGCATGTCTGAATAGCTGTTGTACTTCGGCAGGTGCCTGTATTTCGCCGGTTACCGGCGGATTGTCTACCACTGTGGAGGTGACAGTCATAGCTGTTGTTACCAGTGTTACTGCACCTGCGGCGATGAAAAGGATTTTAAGCGGCTTGGATATTTTCATGGTTCGTTGTATTACAACACAAATAGACTGGAATCCGCTTGCCCCTGAAAATGGAATACCCTGTACCCGGCAAAAGAAGGGGTGTGCCGGACAGAATCGGCGCTGAAAAAACAGGATGCTTTTTAGCCGGTATGCGGCCGTATGGCCTTTGTTGCCTGGTTAATCCGGAGAATGCCGGGATCAGGGGCTAATATGCCGGGTTGGCCCTGATTTTTGTCCTCAGTAGCCTAAATCCGTATATCTTTGATGCCATATGAAGAAGAGACAGACATTTAAAATCTCTGGCAGGATCATCTGGCTGAGTTCTTTGTTTCTGGGTGTGATCGTATCATTGCCCAGCCTGATCCAGCATCAGTTCAATATATATGAAACCATCGCCAACTCACTGATTACCTTTGTATTCTCCTTGTTTGTCTGGTATTATAATATCTTCACCTTACCCGTATATACTTCTCAGGAAGTAAACCGTGGCTTCGCTGTTTACCCGTTGGTAAAAAACCTGGCGGTGGGCCTGGTGGTGATGTTCCTGTTATCTTATTTACAGCAGCAACTGCTTACTCATCTTAACTTTGGGCCGGTCATGCTGATGTTTGAGGTAAGAGGAGTGCTGATTAATTTAACGTTCTATATGTTTATTCATCTGCTGTATCAAACGTATCAGAACCAGCGGGTGAGCATTGAACTGGAGCGTACCCGGATGGACAACCTGGCGGCCCAGTTTGAATTACTGAGACAACAGGTGAATCCTCATTTTCTGTTTAATACGTTGAATACCCTGAAATACATGGTGGAGGACAAGGATGAAAATTCCGTCGATTTTATCCTTAAACTATCGGACTTCTACAGATTTACCCTGGAGAACAGAAAAATGGACCTAATCAGGTTTTCAGAAGAGATGAAGATATTGATGGCATACTTATTTTTACTGAAAGCTCGTTTTGAAGAAGGCATTGAAGTAGACATACAGGTGCAGGAAAGTCATGAGCAGTCTATGATTCCGCCATTTACCCTACAGTTGCTGGTGGAAAACTGTATCAAACATAACATCGTTGCATTGGATAAACCACTGCGTATAGCGATTTATTCAGATGGGAATTATATTGTTGTAAAGAATAATATCCAGCCGAAGATGACGCCGGAATCATCGACTGGGATTGGGTTAGATAATATCAATGAACGGTATTATCATCTGCTCAATAAGAATATTGTGATCGCACCCGATACCGAAACGTTTGTAGTTAAATTGCCGATAATCCATGAAGATACTCATAATTGAAGATGAAATAAAAGCAGCAAAATCGCTTGCAGGTATGATTGCCAAAATAAAGCCGGAAGCCGTTGTGGAACCCATACAACAGAGTATCGAAGGCGCGGTGGCCTATTTATCAGCTCATGAAGCGCCAGACCTGATATTTATGGATGTACAATTATCTGATGGTTTATGTTTCGAAATATTCAGGCAGATAAAGGTGGTGTCCCCGGTTATTTTTTGTACTGCATTTGGCGAATACGCTATGGATGCCATTAAATCGAATGGCGTTGATTATTTGCTGAAGCCCTATTCTGCTGCGGATCTGGAAACGGCCTTTGGGAAAATAGACAGTTTCCGGAGCTTCTTTCAGCAACAGTCCCAACCAGACTGGCAGGAGCTTGTCCGGCGTCTGGACCGGAATGATGGAAAAACCAGCTTCCTGGTTTTTCACAACAACCGGTATATTACGGTACGTACAGAACATATCGCATACATCTACATCAAATATGATTCTCCTTACATCGTTACCTTCCAGGAGCAGAAATATACCATTTCACAAACGCTGGAGCAGCTGCAATCCCAGTTGTCTGTCAAACAGTTTTACCGGCTCAACAGGCAGTACCTGGTTAACTTTGATGCCATCAAAGAAGTGGAACATTACTCAGCCCGGAAGCTGGCTTTACACCTGACAACGCCTACACCGGAACCACTGCTGGTTGGGAAGGAGAAGATCACTCATTTCCTGCAGTGGATGGAAAATCGTTAGGCAGGCTGTAATTGTTTGCTCCGGCTGAAGCGGTGACTTTTATATTCGGCCAGCCGATTATCGATTAAGGATTTTACGATGGCATAGTTGGCTTCATCATAAATAACTGCATTCAGTTGTTGGGTAGCTGCTTCCCCGGAATAGTTTTGTTTTAATTCATTGCTGTTTAAAAAAGCGTATGAAACATCCCGGTTATACAGTATATCGTGTCCGCTTAAGTTGTTGATGTAAGCCTTGATGAACGGCCGTTCAGCAGCAAAATCCGAAGACAATATAAATCCTCTGTCAAGGGCGCTGACCCAGTCTGTAACAGGTGCTGCACCCGCTTTAACCTGCCGGATTGCTTCGGCCGTACTATCGGTTGTTTTTATCAAATCCCTTTCGATGGCCCATTGCAGGAACATCAAATAAGAAGTCTTGTTAAAATTTTTCCATTGCAAAAAGCGGTCAACATCTTCGTATACCCATTCATCGTATAGATAAAAGAGCGGATTTTTATATTCCAGTCCAAGGGTAAAATCGTTGATCGTTTGATCGTCAGTAAACTCAAGGCCCCAGAAAATGTCTTTGCCTTCATCCAAACAGATGCTCCAGCGGTAAAAACTTTCGCTGCCATCGTCGTTTAACCATACAGGTGAGATATCACTGCTTTTTAAGGTAGGTTCGCCCAGCTTCAGCTTCAGGGACTCAAAATCATGATTGAAATCCAGGCCCTGTGGGAAGATGGTATTCGATTTATTGTTATACCATCTTGCCCTACCTAGCACCGGTACATAAATTCCTTTTTTATCTCCTGGTATCAGCGGATAGTTATCAAGATAGGTGCGTGCACTGAATAGTAAATCAATACCCAGTTTTTTATTTTCTACCCAATAGGTAGTGTCTGTAGAGCGATTGGAAATAAAGGGTTTCTTAGGGTACTTGAATCCATTCTTCTCTATAAATTCAATCATCCTGCTATCATCAATCCTTAATCCTATCAGATCGGTAAGTGTGTTGAACATGCTACTTTATTTTATAAACATGCCGGAAGAACATGTTATTGCAAAATAAAAAATATTCCCGGTTGTGTCAAGAAGCAGGACAAGTCCTGTATTCCGGGACTTGTCCTGTTTATGTTTAGCGTAGCAGTATTGGCACACTTACACAAAAAATTCTTCGGCTGGTACTTTTTGAGTGGTTTTGGTTTTACTATCAGGCATAATCAGCAAAAAGCCAATCACTATGAACAGCATAAAAATACTCAGGATAGCAGCAGCCTTGTAGGCCGTAAGATAATCAGTGAGTAATGGGGTATCACCGGTGAAGTAAAAAAATACGCCGCCTACAATACCGGCGCCCATGGCAATCGCCGATTGTTGCGCCGTGTAATAAGTACCTGATGCTGCGCCTGCAAATTGTTGCGGGATACCTTTTAAAGAAAACGCCAGCAGAGAAGGCAGCACAGAACCGCATCCTACACCGTATAACAGCAGAACGAATGAAAAAGTAAAGGCAGATGCGTCTTTGCTGACCAATAAAAAGATATGCAGGATAAAAGACAGGATCATGATCAGTACGCCAGCTACCAGGACTTTTTTGCCATAGGACTGAATTAGTTTTACAGAAAGGATAGAGGCGATCACATAACCGATACCCTGAAAAACAAAATAAGTGCCGGTTGTATACGAGGGGATGCCCAGGCCGTCCTGAAAGAATACGCCGGTGATCAGGAAATACGACTCCTGTACCAGGAAATAGAATATCGAAGCGTATAGCCCTATACGAAAGTCTTTATAATGAAAGAGGCGTGCGTTGATCAGCGGCTCTTTTCCCTGAGCCAGTTTTTTCTGCTGGTTCCGGTTGAAGAGGAAAAAGAGTGCGACGGCTGCCAGGAGCATGACTATACTCCAGGCTGGCCAGCCTAGTTCACGGCCCTGTATCACCGGGAAAACCAGGCAGAAGAGGGTGGGGGTGAGTAGTGCTACACCACCATAATCAAATTTCAGGGAAGTGTTGCGGGGCGTTTCTTTTAAAAAAAGTAAAGCAAATACCAGGGCAATTATTCCAACCGGTACATTGATAAAGAAGATCAGCCGCCAGCCTTCCACTGCAAAATGAGTGTCTGGTAGCATTCCGCCCAGAAACTGCCCTATCACTGATGCAGAGCCGGCAATGATACCATAGATACCGATGGCTTTCATGCGTTCTTTCTCCTCAGGAAACAAAACCTGAATATAGGAGACACCTTGTGGTGTCATCATTGCGGCGGTAATGCCTTGAAAGAAACGGGCGACATTCAATTGCCAGGGTGACTGTGCCAGTCCGCAAAGAAAGGAGCTGATAGTGAAAAGCAACATGCCGGCGACAAATATTTTTTTCCGGCCGTAATAGTCACCCAGGCGGCCACCCGTGATAAGCAGACAGGAATAGCCAAGTAAATAGATAGCTACTACCAGTTGTAATTCACCATTTGTTCCATGGAGCCCTCTTTTGATGGCGGGCAAGGCCACATTCACCACAAATATGTCGATCACCGCCAGGAAGATAGCGGAAGACACAATGATCATGGATAACCATCTTGATGCTTTTGTTTTCATAATATATAGATAAATCTATCTATTTTAAAGTAAAAAAAATTATATAACCGGAATGATGTGTTGTGTGGGTTTTCCTACCGGGTTGAGGCCGAGAAACCGGCTGAGCAGCCATGCTATTGCATCGGGGGCATCTTCAGGGCTATAGTGGCCGGCCTGCGGTAGCTCATATACCTGTCCATCGGGAAAAAGGGAACGGAACAGGGGAATGAAGTATTTGCCGTGCAGGGTTTGATCGGCGGAGCCCCAGATACACAAGGCTGGCAGTCGGCTGATTTTTTCTCTGGCGATGGTATCGGGGTTTTCAAATTGATGCATGCCTGCCGCAAAACCGGCGGCCCATCCCAGTACCCCGCGGCAGTCGGCAGGTGTGGCAAATGGCGCGGCATAGGCTTTCAGCCAGGTAGCCGTGATGAGCTCATTACGCTCAAATCCGTTGAGTTTAAGGGTACTCAGGATGTTGTAATGACTTTCATTTAATACGCCTTCCAGCCGGCCTTCCTGTGCTGCCCGGATGACCCAGGTGAACCAGGGCGATTCCGCGGTATTGGCTTCCAGTGTGGCTCCCAGGGTGGGCTGACCAAATGCTGCCGGGGCATTGATACTAACTATCCTGGCTATACGATCAGGATGTCTGGCTGCCAGTCCCATGCCCATTGGGCCACCGAAGTCGTGCATCACCAGGGTGATGTCCTGCAGGTCCAGGTCCAGCACCAGTTTCTCCAGATTGTCAATATGGTCCTGCAGCCAGTAGGTCCTGTCGGCTGGTGTTTCACTTTTCCCGAACCCCATATGGTCTGGTACAATTACGCGGTGATTGGTGCAAAGTTGTGCGGTCAGATGCCTGAACAGATACCCCCAGGTGGGTTCTCCATGTAAACACAGTACTACCGGGCCTTCCCCTTCATCTACATAGTGCATGTCAAAACCCGGGGCTGCTGTAAAGTGAGCCGCAAACGGATAGGTACCGTTAAACGTTTCGTGACGGTGTATCATAGTTTTAATTTTATGAATTTTACAAATAGATAGATATATCTATTTATTTTAGCTTAAAAAAATAGTCCCGTTGAAGGGACTTAAAAAATCAGGAGATCATTTTTTTGATAAACTTCCGCACGCTTTCCAGGGCTTGTATATTTCGGGAAATAGTAGAGTTGATGGTAGCTCCCTCCACCATTAAAAAAAAATTATCCGCCAGCAGCTTCTTATCCATCGGGCCATCGTAGTCAAGCTGCCGGAACAGCCCGTGCAACAGCATACGCTGCCGGTACTTATGATCTTCCACCAGTTGCCGTACTTTTGGATCCAGGGTGCCTATCTCCGCGATGATCTTTGTAAAAGGACAGCCGGAAAAGTGAGACTGCTCCTGTTGCTCAATCCTGAAGTCAACAAACTTCAGTATCCTTTCCTTTGGATGGTTTGCACCTTCACTGAATTTCTCCATCCCTTCAAACCATTCATCTTCCTGCTTTTTCAGATAAGCCAGTAGCAAATCGTTTTTGGAGGGAAAATGATTATACAGGGAACCAATCGCGATATCAGCTTCCGCAATGATCTGATTGATCCCAGTTTGATTAAATCCCTGGTGGTAAAACAATCTGGTGGCCACATTCAGGATCCGGTCCCGCACTTTTACTTTTTCAGGCATAAACTCAATTATGCAACAAATGTATGATTTTTTATAAAAATAGATAGATCTATCTAAAATTTTATAAAAACTGAGCAGAGGACGTTAAACAGATGATTGTGAAGAATTTGAAATATAAGAGGTATACAAAGCGGTAGTAATCGTCTGAACGATTTCTTTAGGATG
Source organism: Chitinophaga flava (assembly GCF_003308995.1). NCBI lineage: Bacteria > Pseudomonadati > Bacteroidota > Chitinophagia > Chitinophagales > Chitinophagaceae > Chitinophaga > Chitinophaga flava. The sequence continues at coordinate 3,003,034 of NZ_QFFJ01000002.1, forward strand.
ATCATAGATAAAGAAATGTTTGCCTGGGAAAACCTTTACCGTCACCTTCCCGGAGGTTTCCAGTGCCCAGGTGCAGGCATTTTCGTAAGTCGTTTTATCTTCCTGGCCAATCATTACCGTTATAGGTACCTGCAATGCCGCGGGACCCTGGTAGCTATAATTCTCTACGCCCCGGAAATCGGACCTCAGAATGGGACCGAAGAAACGCATGATATGTTCATCTGCCAGCAGATCTTCCGGAAAACCGCCGTATTCCTTCAGCCTGTCGATAAACTCCGTATGAGGCAGGGATGATACCAGCGTCGTGGAGGTCCTGATAGTAGAGGGGGCGCTTCTTCCCGAAACAAACAGATGAATGGGGTTATTCAACCCTTCCTGCATGATCCTGGCAGATACCAGGTAGGCCAGGAGGGCGCCAAGACTATGGCCGTAAATCGCGTAAGGTGTATGAAGCTGCTGTTTGATCTGTTGGAACATATCTTCCACCATGAGATGAACATCAGTCAGCAGCGGTTCCTGTATCCTGTCGCCTCTGCCGGGCAACTCTACCGGCACAATATTCAGTCCGGCCGGCGCTACCGCATTATACATATGATAGGAGAAGCGGCTACCACCTGCAAAATGAAAACAAAATATATTAATTCCCATATCCGTTACCGTTATTGTATTCTTTGTAAAGCATCATTATTACCCAGTTTTTTAGGTGGCGTGGCTATTTTGGTTTTACCAAAGTTATAGGTAAACCCAATACCCAGCCTGCGACTATCTACGTATCTGTTTTTCTGTGAGCGGTACATATCAAAATATTGCGCGGAATAATATACGTTCCTTTGCAGGATATCTGTGCCTGAAATCCTTATCTGTCCTTTGTTTTGGAGGATGTTGATCAGCAGGGAGGCATCTATGTTACCCACACTGCCAATTTTGGTGAGTTCTGAAGTCAGGGCTGAAGTATAATAAGCTACTATTTCGAGTTTCACATTTTTCGAACATTCAAAAGTATGGCTGGACTTCACATTAAACCAGGTGGAAGATAGGCTGAAAGATTTTCCCAGCACCGTTCCTTCTGCGTTGGAGTATCCAAAGGCAGATCCGCTGTTCTCTGTACTCCACCAGCTGGTGATACGCTGCGGATAAAAGATGTCTATATGGAAATCACTGGCATTGTCCAGATTCTGAGTGGCGAAGTAGGTGACCTTGGAATCATAGTCCTGTCTGAGTGGAAACTGCCCGAACATACCTTTGGTAAGGGTATAAACGAAGGATATGTTCACCTTTTTTAAAGTTGTATTAAGGGCGATGATCTGATCGATCTGAGGCTGTAGCGCCGGATTGCCGGTGAATACGGTATATTGATTGATAAAGATGGTATAGGGGACCAGCTCATTATATGGTGCACGGCTGATCGTTTTTTTGTACGACAGATTGAAGTTGTACTGATCATTAAAATCGTGCTGAAAGGTAAAAGTGGGGAAGAGCTTAAAATAGTGTTGTGAGAAATTACCTATATATTCTGCACTGGTGTTTTCCGCTCTTACACCGGCTTCTATCTTATTTTTGCCCCAGTCTTTGGAGGCAATCGCATAACCCGCATAAATGGACTCTTTCAGGTGATTGTTGCTGGAGAAGTCAGGTGTCTTCACAAACTTACCGCTGCTGTTGTCCTCATACAGAATATCGTTTGCAGAATTGGTATACTGGTATTTAAGTCCGCTTTCCAGTTTCCATTTTCCGGAGAAGCTGTGGGTGTAGTCAGCCTGCGCAATGTAGATGTCAATATCTGTTTTGTTGTCAATGCGGTAATCTGCCGGAGTCCGGATGGTATTGCCTTTGGCATCTGCTAGCCTGGAGGTGAATGACTGGAAGAAGTCACTACGGTAAGGGGTATACGTAGTGAGTAATGTCAGTTCGTTTTTACCGGAGTCACTGATTAAATGGTAGTTCAGATTAAAATTATAGGTAGCGCCTTTGTTGTTAAGCGGGCTGCCGGTGAATAAAGAAGAGTCCAGTGGGGAATGTAGTCTGCTGAAGTCATTCTGTGATTCAAAGAGGCCGGTGCTGCGGTTGATCCTGCCGGTGGCCAGTATGCCGAGTGTCTGGTTGTCTGTCAGGCCGAATTCGGCGCCTGCCTGCAGGGAATAAATATGCTGATAGAATGTTCTGGTGATGTTTTCTGTAATAAGGTCTGTGTTTTGCGTTGGACCCAGTTCTTTGTCCATGCCGTTAAAAGACTGCTGGTCTCTTTTCGTATAGCCGGCCATGCCAAAAAGTGTTGTCTGGTTCTTTTTATAGGTGAGCCTGCCGTTGGCGCCGTATTCTCCATATTTGCCCTGTGCACCTTCAGCGCGTATATTGCCGGTGATGCCTTCCAGTTGTTTTTTTCTGGTGATGATATTGATGACAGCGCCGTAAGCGGCATCATATTTAGAAGAGGGATTGGTGATCAGTTCTATCGTAGCGATGTTGCCGGCGGGGATCATTTGCAGGATATCCTGTACAGAGGCTTCCGGCACGGGTTTACCATCAACGAGGAACATTGTTTTCCGGCCTTGCAGTTTTACTTCATTGGATGAAGACAGCGATACAAAAGGTGTTGATTTAAGAAGGTCTATGGAGTTGCCGGCAGCCATGGCGCTTTTTTCTACGTTCAGGACAAAACGGTCGGCTTTTCTTTCGACGGTAGCTTTCCGGCCTGCTATCTCTACTGCGCTCAGCGTGGTGACCGAAGGCGTAATGGTGATGGTGCCTGCGTTGAAAGTGGCGTCAGCTGACAGCCTGATTAATCCGGAATAGGCAGTATTAAAGCCCAGCACGGTTACTTTTATTAAATAGTCGCCGGCAGCTATACCGGAGAACTGGTACTGCCCTGTGGCATCGGTTAGCATGCGGCCAACCACCGCAGAATCGGTGGCTTTTATGAGGTATATCGCGGCAAATGGTACCGGCGAATTACCTGCATCCATTACCTGGCCGTTGATCTGTCCTTCCAGGATGGAATGTGTTTTAGCCGGTGTGGCCTGCGCAAACAGGATAAGCAGCAGCATAACCATCCCTGCTAAAATTTTATAATTCATACGCATGTTTTTTAAGGATGCTGTCGGCTTATGGAAAAGAGCTGTCGGCATAAGTATTGATATCTTCTCTGATCAGATTGCCATAGTCCATCTTATAAAGTTTATCGGCGGTATGATAATATTTATCATCATGTGTGATGGCAATGGTACTGATACCTTCTTTCTTTAACAGTGGAATAATCTCGGTATAAAATTTTTTCCTGAAGTATGGGTCCTGATCTGCGGCCCATTCGTCCAGCACCAGCAGCGGTTTGTTTTCCATCAGGGCGGCTATCAGAGCCAGACGTTTCCTTTGGCCGGTGGAGAGACTGGTGGTAGAGAAATGACGTCCTTCTATTTTTATTTTGTCTTCCAGCTCAAACAAACGCAGATAATACGCCCATTTACTGGCATCTACTTCCGGAACACCTACCAGTTCATCAAACAGATAAAAATCGCTGAATACCACGGCAAAGGCAGTCTTGTATTCTGGCAGATCAGCCGCAGTGACTGGTGTACCATTTAAGATAAGCTGCCCTTCACTGGGAGTTCTTATACCGGTGATGTTATGGATGAAGGTCGTTTTGCCGCTACCGTTACCGCCATAAATAAAAATTGTTTCACCTTTCCGGATCTCCATATTGACAGGGCCTATTTTGAAAGCGCCATTATGATAGGAGTAACAGAGGTCTGCAATTTCAAGGCTTTTGAATTCATCTTTTAATATATACCTGGCAGGAAGTCTGTTTTCTGTGCTTTCACCGGCCAGTTTTGTCTGCAGGTCCTTGATATGTATGGCCGCCACTTTGGCTCTTGTGAGGCTGGGTAAAGCGCCCAATACGGTTTCTATGGAACTGAGCAGATAAAGCAGGGTGAATACAAAACTAACGACACTGCCAGCTTTGATATGCAGTATAATGCTGAAAACGAGCAGCACGGTGGCAATGAGCAGATAAAAGAGCACTTGCCCGATCATCTGGTTATTCAGAAATCCCGTATGTGCGGCAACGTTATTTTCGTAGGATTCATTGTTGACAGGGCCTATCTTATGTTCGTAGATATCATTGCCTTTCCTCGGGTCCATATTGATTTCCTTAAAGCCATTGAGTATGGCGTTGAAATACTCCATGAACCTGTCTTCCAGCACACGGCCCTGATTAAAGCGCTGGCTGTTGGTTTGGTTGTTCAGGGAATAAACCACCACGCCTGTCACCACCACCGCTATCGTAACTGCAAAAAGCCAGATTGAAATGACAGCCAGGTAAATCAGACAGCCCACACCCATTACCAGCGCTGTAAAGAATTGTATAATGCTCATAGAGGCTTCCGTCAGCACATATACATCCCGGAGGATGGCGGTATTGATATGATTCCTTCTTTCAGTCAGCTGCTGATAGCCGGAATTCAGTATACGTGCGAGAATTTCCTGCCGCAATGTCCGGAAGAGTTGTTGGGAAGATTGAATAATACCAAGCGTTAGCGCTCTTCTGGCGCCTATCAGTAACAAAATGATAGCGGCGCACAATAGCAGATACCTGGGCTCTATACGGGTCAGTGAACCGTTAATGGCCAGATCAATGAATCTGGTGATAGCGGTGATAAAAGCGAAGCTGCAGGCGCCGGCAAAAATTCCCAGCAGAATATACCGGATAAGCCTGCTTCTGCCAAACACCGGTGATATCAAATAAAGTATCTGTTTCATGACAAAGATGTTAAGGTAAAAAGAGAACCGGTAGAGAACTACCAGTTTTACGGTTAAGGTTTTGTGTTGTTAGAAAAAAATTTATAACGCAGCTACTTCTGCATATTCATACAGTAATTCTTTTTCGCCAAAGAGCCTTTCCGCAATAATTCCGCGTTTGCCACATTCTTCAACGAGCATATTGGATTGAATGATCGGATTGGATTCATCCGTGTATTTGATACTGCTGATGAATTTGAGCCATGGTTCCATGCCCATCGCATAAACGTATGCTTCTTTGGGATGGAAGGTTTCTATGAGGTGCAACCCTTTCCTGAAGTCAGATCCGGAGAGTCTTCTGGACTGGTCTTTATCACGTGGCATATCTTCCGTCAGCAGCGGACCATACAGCCAGGTTAATGGTGCTCCGTCACATTCCATGCCCAGGAACACTACGTCTACGTTGCCGATAATCTTATGTACATGTTGGTACAGTTTGGCTTCGAGTACTCTGGAGTCAGCCACAAAGAGGAAAGAGAACTTATTGACGGCAATGTGGAAGCAGGATTTGGCTTTTACATTGAGATCGCTGTGCTCACCGGTGAAAGGTATGCCGGTGATAGCGCAGTTTTTGAAGCGGATGGTTTCCAGTTCATCGATCTCGATGACGTTATTGAAACCGATTTTGTTGAACATCAGCTTCAGGTTAGGATCCTGCAGGGCACCGCTGGTAGTACGGGGAACGATAATGTTCTTTATTTTATGTCTTAAAGGAAGCAGTGTTTCAAACAGGATGTGGTCCTGATGGTTATGGGTGATCAGCACATAGTCGATTACATCGGGTACATCGATATCGGAGAAGTGTGAAACGCTGGATTCGTATCCATAGTAGCTGATAACCGGGTCCACGAGTACACTGATATCTTTTGTTTCGATGAGAATGGCGGCATGACCAAAGTAGCGCATTCTTACTTTATCGCCTTCATATTTACTGTAAGTGGGATGTTCCTGTTGTGTAAAGAAGGTATTAAACAGATCGCGGTTGCTGTCCTGTACGCCCAGTATGGCAGCTACTTCATCGATAGAACCGCCCTGACGCTTCATCTTGCCGAGCATATCAATACCTTCATGGTTGAACGGAATGTTTAAATGCAGAACATTCGGCTCATCGAGTTTCGGGGTACTTAAGCAAAACGGGCGGTCATCGTTGTCTGTAAGCCAGAGGGCGATACTTTGTGAGGCCGGATTATAAAATTCGCTTTCATACAGTAAGGACTCAAAAAAGCGGAACGAAGGATTGTTGTTCAGATCATATACCAGTTCCACGTAGCCTTTCAGGATTTCGGGTACTTTTTCGTATAGTGTTTCGAGTGAATGTCCATTGGCGTTTGCTTTCAGCATTTTGTCGAGTTCCTGCACCGCTGCAGCAAAGGCTACCAGGTTGGCCTGGTTTTCCAGGGTACGTTCTTTGAGCGCTTTGATTTCTTCCACGCGAGGCACCTGATAATCCATGAATGGGCCGCCTAGCATTTTAGGGTTTTTTACGGCTGCGGCATGGATTTGTTCCGACTGAATATAGGAGTTCATGATTTTAAGATGTCTGCCTACTGTATTCATCGCAGCAGTAGCCGGAGAGATCAGGTGAGACCAGGCATACCATCTTTCAAATAGTGGTTCAATTACGACATTAGGCTTCAGATACCACTTGTTGTCTTGCATAATCTACGGATTTAATTGGTGTGGAATAAATGATTTAAATAAGTTGTGAGGTGACGGCCGGAATTTTTTTCTGTGCGAAAGACCGGATGATCATCTCTATATTTTCAAGGCCTGAGGGAGAGAATATCTCCCAATGGTCGCCAGTAATCGGAATGATGGTTACGGTACTATATGTACATTTTCTCCATTGGTCCATATCGGCCTGGTGTTTACTACCAGTCGATTCAACAACATATATCGGGCTCTTAATTTTTGTGGTATTGCGATACGCATTGATACTGTTAATGTTGTTGGTCAGGAAGCGGGACAGCATTTCCCGGTCAGTATTGTATGCCGGCATGATGGTATCATATTTTCCCAGCAGTTCTCTGACAGTGGAAGCTGTCTGGTTTTTGCCAGGTATACGGAAACCTGTTGCGGGCGCTTCTCTGTCAACCAGCATCAACCGGAAGGGGATATGCTGTGCTTCCAGTATTTTAGCCATTTCGAAGGCGATCAGTCCTCCCATGGAATAGCCGATCAGTATAAATTCCTGTTCCGGCTGATGGTTGATGATTTTATCGCAGAAGTCTGCTGCGGCCTGTTCTATGGAATTGTAAGGTGTTTCTCCTGCTTCTGTTCCACTGTATTGCAGTCCATAGCAGTTATAGTCTGCCTCCAGTTTTTCGGCAATGGGCCTGAAGAGGACTGCATTTCCGAAGATGGGTGGAATGAAGTAGATGGTGTTAAGATGACTGATATGTTGTCTGCTCAGTCTGAGCAGCGCCTGGCTGGAAGACCTATTCAGCGCCATTTCCCGGATGGTGGGCTGATTATAGATGTCCTGTAATTTCAGCTGATAGCCGTGGTGTTTGCTCAGGGCATGGTGCAGACGCAGCGCGGTGAGGCTATGTCCGCCGATATCAAAGAAGTTGTCATCGATACCGATCTGATCTCTTCCCAGGATTTCGCGCCAGATGTCCACGAGTTGTTCTTCGGTGTCATTGGTAGGAGCAGCATATGCGGCGCGGCCGGAAGCCTGTTCTGTTGGTATGGGCAGCTTCGTTTTATCAATTTTTCCATTATGCGTCAGCGGTAGTGTATCCAGCTGGATGAGGTAACTGGGATGCATATACGCAGGGAGCTGTGTTGACAGGAAGCTCTTCAGGTCTGCTGCTGATAAGGCCAGTGCGCTGACGAAGTAGGCTGCCAGCTCTTTCTCACCGGCTTTATTATTTACCGTGATCACAACAGCCTGGGTGATATCCGGATGAATGAGCAGTACATTTTCAATTTCACCGGGTTCTATACGGTAACCTCTGATTTTCACCTGTTCATCTTTTCTGCCGATAAACTGTATCTGTCCGTCTGGTAGCCATCTGCCGAGGTCACCGGTTTTGTACATGCGTTGTCCGGGGCGGAATGGATTGGGGACGAATTTTTGTGCGGTGAGTTGAGGATTGTTGAGATACTGTCTTGCCAGGCCCGCACCGCTGATACAGATTTCTCCGGGCACCCCCACAGGGCACAATTGACCCTGGGTAGAAAGGATGAATATAGTGGTTTCAGAAATGGGTTTGCCGATGAGGATGGGTGCATGTTCATCGAGTTCTTTCACAATGCATCCCACCGTTGTTTCCGTAGGTCCGTATTCGTTATAGACATGCATCTGCGGATTCAGTGATTTCAGTGCACGTACCTGCTCTGTGGTTACCTGTTCACCTCCTAGAATAGCGGTATGGATGGCTGTTTCAGCAAGATTCAGCTGTGCTATCATGTTCACATGCGAAGGGGTGACCTTGATGGCATTCACACCACTACGTGGGTCACAGCATTGCTGTAGTACATCTGCCATGTCCAGCTGCTGGTTGTATACGGTGATGGTACCTCCGGATGTAAGCGGACAGAATATACTGGTAATAGACAGGTCGAAAGAGATAGAGGTAAAGAGCGCAAAATGAGGCGGCTGCCCGTTTTTGAAGTACCAGGCATTGGCCCATTGTATATAATGAGACAGGTTGGCGGCGGTCATAGCGCAACCTTTAGGCTGCCCGGTAGATCCGGAAGTATAGATCACATAGGCCAGATTGTCTGCAGCGCCGATAGATAGTATTGTTCTATCGGCAGCCGGCAGCCCATCCAGCTGCGCATCTATGGCGAACATGGGACCCTGGTAATAATCAATATCAAAGATATAATCTGTTTGAGTGATCAGTAGTACCGTCGCTGCATCCTGTATGATATACTGTTTGCGTGCCGGCGGATATACCGGGTCTACGGGCACAAAGGCAGCGCCAGCCTTTAAAACCGCCAGCATAGCGATGATGGTCTTTTCTGAACGGTCCATCATGAGCGCTACACGTTGATCGGGCTGAACATGATAGACTGTTTTCAGATACGATGCCAGTTTATCGGATGTTTCATCGAGCTGCTGGTAGGAGAGGGAAGTGTTTTCAAAGACGATGGCAGTTGTATCTGGCTGATGTTGCACCTGTTCAGCGAATAATTCCAATACCGACGTATAGTCGTTGTAGAGTACCGGTATTGTATTGAACTGATTGAGCAGCTGCTGTTGCTGAGTGGCTGCGACAATACCGGCCTGATACAGGGGCAGTGAAGGACTAGTAATGATATGTTGGAGTATCGCAGTATAGATCGCTACTAAATCTTCCGGCTGCAGGCCAGACTTGAGTTCACGCGTCAGGCGGAGCGACAGTACATAGTTGCCGCCGGTACGGTTGATCATGAAGTCCAGGTAAGTATTAGTGAGGTCCACGCCACCGGTTACATCCAGGGCGGGCAGACTGGAAGGCAGCTTTGATTCTTCTATATTATCGAAGACATGGAAGTCAACATAGTCGAAGAGTACATCAAAGAAAGGATTGTCTGCCTGTTCTTTATTATGCAGCCTGGCAATTTCGAACATGCTGAGTCTTTCGTTGTCTTTCAGCATGACCATTTTTTCCTGTACGCGGGTGGCGAGTTCGGCGCCTGTCTGAAGCTCGTCTACAGCGAGGTAGAAGGGAATGGTATTTAAGAAACAGCCGAGCAACTGATCGCTGCCTGGCAGATTAGGCCGCATATGGGAGACCAGTCCGGTCAGTACCTGCTGATCAAAGTTGAGTACCTTGAGTAGGTAGAGGTAGGCGCTGAGGGCAATTGCTTTCTCAGAGGTGCTGAGTGTGGCAGCGGTTTGCTCCAGTTGCCGCATTAAGGCGCCATCAAAGCGATGATGCAGGATCTGTAATTTACTTTCGGTCGTGAAAATATCGAGTCGTACCGCATCGGAGAGGTCTTGCTTCCAGAACGTTTTGATGTTGTTATCCGCCTTGTCTATTTCATGTTGTATGATGAAATCTTTATAGGAGATGTTTAATTTTTCAGGGATGCAACCCGGATTGGTGGCCAGTTGTAAATACAGATTGTTGAGCTCTGTCATAAAGAGCGCATCGCTCCATCCGTCGATAATAGCGTGGTGGCATTGGAAAACGAACACGATTTCCGTGCTGCCAAGTTGGAAGGCCGCCATTCTCCATAGGGGAGCAACGGTGGTATCAAACGGCTGCTGCATCTGATCAGCCAGGAAGTCCCGGATAGTGCTTTCCTGTATTTGCCTGTTCAGCTTAGTCAGGTCTTCGTAATGTAATGCTGCGTTTATTTTTTTATAGACAATCTGCAGCTCTCTGTCAAAATCGGTGATATTAAAGGCTGTTCTCAGAATAGGATGTTTGTCCGTAAGCAGCTGCAGCGCCTGTTGGAAACGATCCGGGTTGAAATCAGAGAAGCTGCGCTGGTGTACCATTTGATCATGGTACATGCCCTGTTGCCGGTGCAGCACTGATTCAAAGACCATTCCTTTTTCAATATCACTCATCGGATAGATGTCTTCGATATTGTCGGCATCTTCAATCTGTTGCAGGACAGTTTCTTTCAGCGTCTGAATAGCCGCTTTTACTGCTGTTTCCTTTTGTAGTCGTTCGGCCTGTTGCTGTGTTCTCTGCGGTGCACCGGATTGTACATATGCCAGCAGATCAGCGATGGTATTGTGTTTATATACATCCGCTACTGAAATATCCAGCTGTGTAGTTTTTTTAACGGCAGCGAGCATACGTAGTATTTTGATGGAGTCGCCGCCGAGGTGGAAGAAACTATGAGCTGTGCCGATGTTTTCTTTACCCAGGATCTCCTGCCAGATATCAACGAACTGTTGTTCTGTTTCGTTGACAGGTGCAATATACGCAGCATCGGTAGATAATGCGCTGCTGGGGGCGGGCAGTTTTGATTTGTCCACTTTCCCATTATGTGTGAGGGGTAATGTCTCCAGTTGAATAAGGTAACCGGGATGCATATACGCCGGCAGTTCTGCGGTCAGGAATGCCTGTATGTCTGTTGTAGATAGCTGTTGCTCACTTACCAGGTAAGCCGCCAGTTCCTTATCTCCGTTTTTATTATTGACAGCGATCACAACAGCCTGGGAGATATCCGGATGTGTGAGTAACACATTTTCAATCTCGCCGGGTTCTATACGGTAGCCTCTGATCTTTACCTGCTCGTCTTTTCTGCCGATAAACTGTATCTGGCCGTCTGGTAACCATCTGCCAAGGTCACCGGTTTTGTACATGCGTTGTCCGGGCCGGAATGGATTGGGGACGAACTTTTGTGCTGTGAGTTGAGGATTGTTAAGATACTGCCTTGCCAGACCTGCGCCGCTGATGCAGATTTCTCCAGGAATACCCGCCGGGCAAAGCTGTCCCTGCGGAGAGAGAATGAAAATCTCTATGCCGGATATGGGTTTGCCGATGAGGACCGGTGTATGTTCATCGAGTTCTTTGACGATACATCCTACGGTTGTTTCCGTAGGCCCGTATTCGTTATAGACCTTTATCTGCGGATTGAGGGACTTGAGAACACGTACCTGCTCAGTTGTTACCTGCTCGCCGCCCAGAATAGCCGTGTGGATGGCGGTTTCAGCAAGGTTCAGCTGTGCGATCATGTTCACATGCGAAGGGGTGACCTTGATCGCATTTACGCCACTGCGCGGATCACAGCATTGTTGCAGCACAGCCGCCATATCCAGCTGCTGATTGTAAATAGTAATAGCACCTCCCGCTGTGAGCGGACTGAATATACTGGTAATAGACAGGTCGAATGAGATAGAGGTAAAGAGCGCAAAATGAGGCGTCTGGCTATTATGGAAGTAGTAAGCATTGGCCCATTGAATGTAATGGGACAGGTTGGAATGGGTCATAGCACAACCTTTAGGCTGCCCGGTAGATCCGGATGTATAGATTACATAAGCCAGATTATCCGCATTAGCTACAGATAGTATTGTTTTATTCGCTTCCGGAAGCCCATCCAGCTGGGCATCTACTGCAAATACCGGTCCCTGGTAATAATCTATATCAAAAATATAATCCGTCTGAGTGATCAGTAACACCGCCTCGGCGTCCTGTATGATATACTGCCTACGTGCAGGAGGATACACCGGGTCTACGGGAACAAAAGCAGCTCCTGCCTTTAAAACCGCCAGCATGGCGATGATGGTCTTTTCAGAACGGTCCATCATGAGCGCAATACGTTGGTCAGGCTGGATATTGTACTGTGTTTTGATATGAGATGCCAACCGGTCAGAAGCCTCTTCCAACTGGAGATAGGAGAGAGTGGTATTCTCAAATATTACAGCTGTGGCCTGCGGATGTTGTTTTACCTGTTCTCTGAATAACATTAATACAGGCGTATGTCCATCATAAAGGGCGGGAGTGGTATTGAATTCTTTTAGTAACTGTTGCTGTTCTGCTTCCGGAATATAGGAAAGCTGGCTGATAGCCTTGTCAGGTGTGCTGATACCCGCTGCTATCAGTTCTTCCAGCTGGGTAAACATACGATGGACAGTTGTTTCTTCAAACAGGTCTGTATTGTATTCTATCAGTAGATGAAGTCCTTCAGGGTTATCGATGAACATAAAAGTAAGATCAAACTTGCTCACCGGATGTACTTCCGCTTCATACCCACTCACTTTCAACCCCTGCAGTTGTCGTTGAGTGGTCGCTTTTTCCTTGTTGTGATGATAGTCGATGAGTACATCAAACAGTGGGCTGCGGCTCATGTCCCGCTGTAGCTCCAATGTATCAAGAAGCTGGTCAAAAGGATATACCTGATGCTGATATGCCTGTAATGTCACTTGTTTGGCATGTTGCAGAAGTTCCGCAAAAGATGTTTTTTCTCCCGGCTGCAGGCGCAGTGCGAGCGTATTCAGATAAAACCCTATCTGATCGGCCAGTGCAGCATGTTCCCTGCCGGCAATAGGACTGCCGATGATGATATCCTCCTGGTTGCTGTAACGATGGAGGAGTGCGGTCACTCCTGTGAGTAAGCCCATAAACAGGGTGGCATCCTGCTGACGGCAGATGTTGGTAAGCTGTTCCGCTACCCGGGTATTCAGCTTTTTATAAATGTTATTGCCATTATAGGTTTTGAGTGCAGGCCTTTGTTTGTCAAGCGGCAGTTCCAGCACCGGCAGCGGTGCCTGTAGCTGCTGCATCCAGTATTGGCGATGCTGTAGCAGGGATTCTCCGCTAAGTTGCTGCTGTTGCCAACAGGCATAATCTTTATACTGTATGCTCAGTGGCTGTAATTCAATCTGCTGGCCGGTGACGGCGCTATTGTAAAACAGCAGCAGTTCCCTGATCAGGATATCCATAGACCATCCATCGCTGCAGATATGATGAATCAGATAAGTGAATATCCATTTGTCGTCAGCGATCTGGTATAAGGCGGCGCGCAATAATGGACCGTTTTTCAGGTCAAATGGTTGCCGGAAATCCTGCTGGACATATTGATTCACCAGCTGTGGTGTGGTCCTGAGGTCCTGTATATTGACCGCAAAAGTAGTGGCTTTATCTGCGGGGAGTATCTGTTGTCTGGGCTCTCCCTGTTCATTCTGTACAAAAACAGTACGCAAACTTTCATGCCTGTCAATCAGACAATTAAAAGCACTATTGAGTGTGTCAATATGAAGATTTCCTTCAAACTGATATACGCCAGGCATATTATAGGCTACACTGCTTTCGGGGAACTGGCTCAATACCCATAATCTATGCTGGGACGAAGATAGGGGATAGTCCGCCTGCAAGGTGGCAGGAGCAATAGTTGCAACCGTCTTCAGGTTAAGCGCTGTTAAATAATTAATGAGGTCCGCTTTATGCAAACCGATTTCATCTAAAAGCGCTTTGTCTATATTGCCTTTTTGATATTTGACAGATAGTTCACCGTTGGATAATTTCAGTTGTATGTTATTCTTCCTTAATTTGGATAGCAACGCTCTCATAACATTAGTATTAAAATCATTTGATTTTATTTGATTGTCTTCACGCCTATGGCCGCACTACAGCTTTATTTCGCTATACACGTCATCGTTTTCTTCCATAGAATCCTGTAGCCAGAGATCATTATTGATGAGGTCTGCCAGTACTTCAATGGTTGGATCTGCGAAGACATCCTTCATGTTTATTTCTATGGAGAATTCTTTTTTGATACGGGTGATCAGACGGATAGCGGTGAGACTATGGCCTCCCATATCAAAGAAGTTATCCCTGATGCCTATTTTTTCTTTTCCGAGTACTTCCTGCCAGATGTACACCAATTGTTGTTCAGTGTCATTGGTGGGGGCTACATATTCGGCGCGTCCGGTGGTCTGCTCAGATGGTGCTGGCAGCCTGGCTTTGTCAACTTTACCGTTAGGCGTGAGCGGAAGGGTGTCCAGCTGCAGGTAATAACCCGGATGCATATACGCCGGCAGCTGTACAGACAGGAAGGTTTTCAGTGCTGCTACTTCAATTGTTTGCTCACCCACGAGATATGCTACCAGCTCCTTGTCGCCTGTATGGTTAGTCCATGGCAGGACAATGGCCGCATTCACGCCGGGGTGGGCCAGCAGCACATTTTCGATTTCACCGGGTTCTATGCGGTATCCTCTGATCTTCACCTGCTCGTCTTTTCTGCCGATGAATTGTATTTGTCCGTCGGGCAGCCATCTGCCGAGGTCTCCGGTTTTGTACATGCGTTGTCCGGGGCGGAATGGATTAGGAACGAACTTCTGTGCGGTGAGTTGAGGATTATTGAGATACTGTCTTGCGAGACCTGCACCGCTGATACAGATTTCTCCCGGAATGCCTGCCGGGCAAAGCTGCCCCTGCTGAGAGAGGATGAAAATCTCTATGCCGGAGATGGGTTTACCGATGAGGATGGGGGTATGTTCATCGAGTTCTTTGACGATACATCCGACCGTTGTTTCCGTAGGTCCGTATTCGTTATAGACCTGCATCCAAGGGTTGAGCGATTTAAGCGCCCGCACCTGCTCTGTTGTTACCTGCTCACCACCGAGAATAGCTGTGCTGATGGCGGTTTTATTGAGATTCAGCTGCGCAATCGCGTTCACATGTGAAGGGGTAACCTTTATCGCATTTACACCACTATGTGGATCACAGCATTGTTGTAATACAGTCGCCATATCCAGCTGTTGGTTGTATACGGTGAGTGTACCCCCGGCTATAAGCGGACAGAATATGCTGGTGATAGACAGGTCAAAGGAGATAGAGGTAAAGAGTGCAAAATGAGGCACCTCATTATTTTTGAAGTAATAAGCATTGGCCCACCGGATATAATGAGACAGGTTGGCGTTGGTCATAGCGCAACCTTTAGGCAGGCCGGTAGATCCGGAAGTGTAGATCACATAAGCCAGGTTATCAGTGCCGCTGATAGACAGTGATGTTTTGTCAGCAGCCGGAAGTCCATCCAGTTGAGCATCTATCGCAAACACTGGTCCCTGGTAATAGTCAATATCAAAAATATAATCTGTCTGAGTGATCAGCAACACCGCCTCAGCATCCTGTATGATATACTGCTTGCGTGCCGGCGGATACACCGGGTCTACCGGTACAAAAGCCGCTCCGGCCTTTAAAACCGCCAGCATGGCGATGATGGTTTTTTCTGAACGGTCCATCATCAGCGCCACGCGCTGATCGGGCCCGACATGATAGGTTGTTATCAGATGCGATGCCAGGCTATCAGATGCATCATCGAGCTGCTGGTAGGACAGTGAAGTGTTCTCAAAGATAATCGCTGTTGTATCGGGCTGTTGCTTTACTTTCTCCGCAAACAATTCCAGGATGGATGTGCTGCCACTATACAGTGCCGGTATGGCATTAAAATCTGTTAACAATTGTTGTTGTTGCGCTGCTGCGATGAAATTGGCCTGATGTAGCGGAGCCGTCGGCGTGGTAATGATATGCTTCAATATGGCGGTATACATCTCCACTAAATCTTCCGGTTGGAGGCCGGCCTTGAGTTCACGGGTCAGGCGGAGCGACAGTACATAATTGCCACCAGTACGATTGATCATGAAGTCCAGGAAGGTATTGGTGAGGTCTACGCCACCGGTTACATCCAGGGCGGGGAGACCTGAAGGCTGCCCGGATTCTTCTATGTTATCGAAAACGTGGAAGTCAACGAAGTCGAAGAGCACATCAAAGAAAGGATTGCCAGCCTGTTCTTTGTTGTGTAAGCGGGCAATTTCGAACATGCTGAGTCTTTCGTTATCCTTCAGCAATATCATTTTTTCGTATACACGGGTGGCCAGTTCAGCGCCGGTTTGAAGCTCGTCTACAGTAAGGTAGAAGGGAATGGTGTTGAGGAAGCAGCCGAGGAGCTGATCACTGCCTGGCAGATTGGGCCGCATATGGGTAACCAGTCCGGTCAGTACCTGCTGATCAAAGTTGAGCACCTTGAGCAGATAGAGGTAGGCGCTGAGAGCGATTGCTTTTTCGGAAGTACCCAAAGTAGCAGCTGTTTTTTCCAGTTGCCGCATTAAGCCGCCGTCAAAGTGATGATGCAGGAGCTGTAATTTATCTTCAGTCGTGAAGATGTCCAGGCGTACGGCATCAGCAAGGTCCTGTTTCCAGAACGTTTTGATGTTGTCGTCTGTCTTGTCTGTTTCATGCTGTATAATGAAATCTTTATAAGAGATGTTTAATTGATCGGGGATGAAACCCGGATCGGTGGCCAGTTGCAAATAAAGATTGTTGAGCTCCGTCATGAAGAGCGCATCACTCCATCCATCGATGATGGCGTGGTGGCACTGGAATACGAATACGACTTCTGCACTACCAAGTTTGAAGGCCGCCATCCTCCACAGCGGGGCAATGGTAGTATCAAACGGCTGCTGCATTTGCTCTGCCAGGAAGTCCCGGATGGTGCTTTCCTGTGTCGGTCTGTTCTGCTTAGTCAGGTCTTCGTAATGTAACGCGGCTTCTATCTTTTTATAAACTATCTGCAGCTCCCTGTCAAAATCAGTGATGTTAAAAGCAGTCCTCAGAATAGGATGTTTATCCGTCAGCAGCTGCAGCGCCTGTTGGAACCGATCTGGGTTGAAGTCTGTGAAGCTGCGCTGGTGCAACATCTGATCATGGTACATGCCTTGTTGTTTGTGTAAGACAGATTCAAAGACCATTCCTTTTTCAATATCACTCATCGGATAGATGTCTTCGATATTGTCGGCATCTTCTATCTGTTGCAGAACAGTTTCTTTCAGCGTTTGAATAGTCGCTTTTACTGCCGCTTCTTTTTGCAAACGTTCGGCCTGTTGTTGTGTTCTCTGCGGTGCACCGGATTGTACATGTGCCAGCAGCTCAGCGATGGTGTTGTGGTTATATACATCGGCTACTGAAATATCCAGCTGTGTAACTTTTTTAACGGCAGCGAGCATACGTAGTATTTTGATGGAGTCGCCGCCTAGATGGAAGAAGCTATGGCCGGTGCCGATGTTTTCTTTGCCCAGGATCTCCTGCCAGATATTGACGAACAGCTGTTCTGTTTCGTTGACTGGCGCTATGTATGCTGTTTCCAGAGCTGAAGTGGGCGCCGGGAGCTTTGATTTATCCACTTTCCCATTATGGGTGAGTGGTAATGCCTCCAGTTGAATAAGGTAACTGGGATGCATATACGCTGGTAGCTGTGCCGTCAGGAATGATTGTAGTTCAGCTATAGAGATTGGTTCTTCACCTACCAGATAAGCTGCTAATTCTTTATCACCGGTTTTATTATTGATTGGTATTACGACAACGCTGGAAATACCCGGATATGTCAGCAGTACATTTTCGATTTCACTGGGTTCTATGCGGTAGCCTCTGATCTTTACCTGTTCGTCTTTTCTGCCGATAAATTGTATTTGTCCGTCAGGGAGCCATCTGCCGAGGTCACCGGTTTTGTACATGCGTTGTCCGGGGCGGAATGGATTAGGAATGAATTTTTGTGCTGTGAGCTGCGGATTGTTGAGATACTGCCTTGCCAAACCAGCACCGCTGATGCAGATTTCTCCTGGAATTCCGACTGGACAGAGCTCTCCCCGTGGAGAGAGTATGAAGATCTCTATACCATAGATGGGTTTACCAATGAGGATCGATGTATGTTCATCAAGTTCTTTTACGATACATCCCACCGTTGTTTCCGTAGGCCCGTATTCGTTATAAACCTTTATTTGCGGGTTGAGAGATTTGAGAACACGCACCTGCTCTGTTGTTACTTGTTCACCGCCCAGAATGGCTGTGTGGATGGCTGTTTCGGTAAGGTTCAGCTGTGCGATCATGTTCACATGCGAAGGCGTCACCTTGATCGCATTAACGCCACTACGGGGATCACAGCATTGCTGCAGTACGGAGGCTACGTCCAGCTGCTGATTATATACAGTGAGCGTACCGCCGGATGCGAGCGGACAGAATATGCTGGTTATAGACAGGTCGAAAGAGATAGAAGTAAAGAGCGCAAAATGAGACACCTGGCCATTTCTAAAGTAGTAGGCATTAGCCCATTGTATATAATGGGACAGGTTGGCGTTGGTCATGGCGCAACCTTTAGGCTGCCCGGTAGATCCGGAAGTATAGATCACATAAGCGAGGTTATCAGCATCGCCAATAGTTAGTATTGTTTTATCCGCTTCCGGAAGTCCATCCAGTTGGGCATCTACCGCAAACATCGGTCCCTGGTAATAATCAATATCAAAAATATAATCCGTTTGAGTGATCAGCAGTACAGCCGCGGCGTCTTGTATAATATACTGTTTGCGCGCCGGCGGATACACCGGGTCTACTGGTACAAAAGCAGCACCTGCCTTCAAAACCGCCAGCATCGCAATGATAGTCTTTTCAGAACGGTCCATCATGAGCGCTATGCGCTGGTCTGGCTGGATATTGTACTGTATTTTGATATAAGATGCCAGCCGGTCAGAAGCCTCGTCCAGCTGGAGATAGGAGAGGGCAGAGCTTTCATATACGACTGCCGTGTCCTGCGGATGTTGTTTTACCTGCTCTCTGAATAATGTTAATACATCTGTATGGCCTTCATAGAGGGCGGGAGTAGTATTGAAGTCTTTTAGTAGTAACTGTTGTTCTGCTTCCGGAATAAAGGAAAGTTGAGCAATAGCCTTGTCTGGTGTCTTGATACCCGCCACCATCAATTCTTCCAGTTGAGTAAACATACGCTGGACGGTTGTTTCTTCAAACAGATCTGTATTGTATTCTATCAATAAATGGAGGCCATCGGTATTATCGACAAACATAAAAGTGAGATCAAACTTACTCACAGGATGTACGCCAGCTTCATATCCACTCACTTTCAATCCTTGTAACTGTTGCCGGGTACTTGTTTTTTCTTTGTTGTGGTGATAATCGATGAGTACATCAAACAGCGGGCTTCTGCTCATATCCCGCTGCAGTTCCAGCGTATCAAGGAGCTGGTCAAAGGGATATACCTGATGTTGATAGGCCTGCAGGGTCACTTGTTTGGCGTGTTGCAGGAGTTCGGCAAAGGAAGTGTTTTCTTCCAGCTGCATGCGTAATGCGAGGGTATTCAGATAAAACCCTATCTGCTCGGCCAGATCAGCATGTTCCCTGCCGGCAATAGGGCTGCCGATGATAATATCATCCTGGTTGCTGTAACGATGGAGTAATGCAGTTACCCCTGTGAGTAAACCAATGAACAGCGTGGTGTCTTGTTGACGGCAAAGGGATTTCAGCGCCTCCGCGACTTTAGGCGTCACCGGTTTGATAATACTATTACCATTATAGGTTTTGAGTGCAGGTCTTTGTTTGTCAAGCGGCAGTTCAAGCGCTGGCAGTGGTGCCTGCAGCTGTTGCATCCAGTACTGGCGATGTTGTAGCAGGGATTCTCCGCTGAGCTGCTGTTGTTGCCAGCAGGCGTAATCCTTATACTGTATGTTAAGCGGCTGTAATTCAATCTGCTGGCCGCTGATAGCACTATTGTAAAACAGTAACAGTTCCCTGATCAGGATGTCCATAGACCATCCGTCGCTGCAGATATGATGCATCAGGTAGGTGAATACCCATTTGTCATCAGCAACCTGGTATAAGGTGGCCCGCAATAATGGGCCGTTTTTCAAGTTGAATGGTTGCTGGAAATCCTGCTGTATGTGCTGGTCCACCAGTTGTGGTGTGGCGCTGAGGTTCAGAACGTTGACAGCAAAGGTACCTGCTTTATATACGGGCAGTATCAGTTGTCTGGGTTCTCCCTGTTCATTCTGCACAAATACGGTACGCAGACTTTCATGTCTGGCTATGAGATTATTAAAAGCGCTGTTGAGTATATTGATGTTGAGGGCTCCTTCAAAGAGGTAGACCCCTGGCATATTGTAGGCGATGTTACTTTCGGGGAATTGGCTTAATACCCAAAGTCTGTGCTGGGAGGAAGATAGCGGATAGTCTGCCTGAACAGTAGCCGGTATTATGTGGTTAATTGCGATGTTATCCGTTTCGGCTATCAGCAATGCCTGTTGTTGCAGCGTTGTTCTCGCAAAAATATCTTTCAGATCTATCTTCACTTTAAACGCCCTCTGCAACTGGTTCACCAGTCTGATGGCCGAGAGGCTATGCCCGCCGAGGTCAAAGAAGCTGTCCAGTATACCGATGTTTTCTCTTCCGAGGACGTCCTGCCAGATATTGACCAGTTGTTGTTCAATTTCATTGGTAGGGGCCATGTATGCTACATTTCTTTCGTGAGTGGCATCCGGCGCAGGTAAGCGGCTTTTATCAACTTTGCCATTATGCGTGAGTGGCAAGGCCTCCAGTTGCAGGAAATAACCCGGATGCATATACGCTGGCAGCTGTGCGGCCAGGAACGTTTTGATATCTGCGGTTGCAAGCTGTTCTCTGGTGGCCAGATAGGCTACCAGTTCCTTATCGCCGGTATGATTGGTCCATGGCAATACGATGGCGGCATTTACTCCCGGATAGGTGAGTAATACATTTTCGATTTCACCTGGTTCTATGCGGTAGCCTCTGATCTTCACCTGCTCGTCTTTTCTGCCGATGAACTGTATTTGTCCATCGGGGAGCCATCTGCCGAGGTCGCCGGTTTTGTACATGCGTTGACCTGGCCGGAATGGATTGGGAACAAATTTTTGCGCGGTAAGCTGTGGGTTGTTGAGATAATGTCTTGCCAGACCTGCGCCGCTGATACAGATTTCTCCCGGAACTCCCACAGGACACAGTTGACCCTGGGAGGAAAGGATAAATATGGTTGTTTCGGAGATGGGCTTGCCGATGAGGACCGGTGTATGTTCATCGAGTTCTTTTACGATACATCCAACGGTTGTTTCCGTAGGCCCGTACTCGTTATACACCTGCATCCCGGGGTTGAGTGATTTGAGTATACTAACCTGTTCTGTTGTTACCTGTTCACCCCCGAGAATAGCGGTATGGATGGCTGTTTCAGCAAGATTCAGCTGTGCGATCATGTTCACGTGCGAAGGTGTGACCTTGATAGCATTGACACCACTGCGCGGATCGCAGCACTGCTGTAATACAGCTGCCATGTCCAGTTGTTGGTTGTATACAGTGAGTGCCCCTCCGGACGTAAGCGGACAGAATATACTGGTGATAGACAGATCAAAGGAGATGGAGGTGAAGAGCGCAAAATGAGGCGTCTGACCATTCTTAAAGTAGTAGCCATTGGCCCATTGTATATAATGGGACAGGTTGGCGGCGGTCATAGCGCAACCTTTAGGCTGTCCGGTGGACCCGGAAGTGTAGATCACATAAGCCAGATTATCAGCACCGCCGATAGGGAATATTGTTTTATCCGCGGCCGGAAGTCCATCCAGTTGAGCATCTACCGCAAATACCGGTCCCTGGTAATAATCGATATCAAAGATATAGTCTGTCTGTGTGATCAGCAGTGCAGCGGCTGCATCCTGTATGATATACTGCTTGCGCGCCGGTGGATATACCGGGTCTACCGGTACAAATGCAGCGCCAGCCTTTAAAACCGCCAACATAGCAATGATGGTTTTTTCTGAACGTTCCATCATGAGTGCTACACGCTGATCGGGTTGTATGTTGTATTGTGTGATAAGATAAGCTGCCAGTTTGTTTGAAATTTCATCAAGCTGCCGGTAGCTGAGCGAAGTGTTTTCGAATACGACCGCAGTAGCATCTGCATGATGTTTCACCTTTTCGGCAAATAAATCCACTACTGAAATATAACCATTGTATAAGGAGGGGATGGTATTAAAGTCCTGGAGTAATTGCTGTTGCTGTGTTTCAGGGATATAGCCAGCCTGATGCAGCGGGCGTGATGGAGTGGTAACGATATGCTCCAGTATCGCGGTATACATCGCCACTAAATCGGCGGGTTGCAGTCCAGCTTTCAGTTCACGGGTCAACCGGAGTGACAGCACATAGTTGCCGCCGGTACGATTGATCATGAAGTCGAGATAGGTATTGGTAAGGTCTACACCACCTACTACATTCAGGGAGGGCAGAGTGGAAGACTGATCGGTCTCCTGTATATTGTCGAAAACGTGGAAGTCAACGAAGTCGAAGAGTACATCAAAGAAAGGATTACCAGCCTGTTCTTTGTTGTGTAAACGGGCAATTTCGAACATGCTGAGTCTTTCGTTATCCTTCAGCAATATCATTTTTTCGTGTACACGGGCGGCTAGTTCGGCGCCGGTCTGTGGCTCGTCTACAGCCAGGTAGAAAGGGATGGTGTTGAGGAAGCAGCCGAGGAGCTGATCACTGCCTGGCAGATTAGGCCGCATATGGGTAACCACTCCTGTCATTACCTGCTGATCAAAGTTGAGCACCTTGAGCAGATAGAGATAGGCGCTAAGGGCAATTGCTTTTTCAGAAGTACCCAGTGTGGCAGCTGTTTTTTCAAGTTGCCGCATCAAGGTGCTGTCAAAGCGATGATGCAGGAGCTGTAATTTACTTTCGGTTGTGAAGATGTCCAGGCGTACTGCATCGGCAAGGTCCTGTTTCCAGAATGTTTTGATGTTGTCGTCTGCCTTGTCTGTTTCATGCTGTATGATAAAATCTTTATAGGAGACATTTAATTTTTCAGGAATGAAACCCGGATTGGTGGCCAGTTGCAAATAAAGATTGTTCAATTCAGTCATGAAGAGTGCATCGCTCCATCCATCGATGATGGCATGGTGGCACTGGAAAACGAACACGACTTCCGTAATGCCAAGCCTGAAAGCGGCCATCCTCCACAGCGGAGCCTGGGTAGTATCAAACGGCTGCTGCATCTGCTCCTCCAGGAAGCCCCGGATGCTGCTTTCCTGTGTTTGTCTGCTCAGGCTGGTCAGATCTTCGTAATGTAATTTAGCTTCGATTTTTTTATAGACTATCTGCAGTTCTCTGTCAAAATCAGTGATATTAAAAGCAGTCCTCAGAATAGGATGTTTGTCAGCCAGCAGCTGCAGTGCCTGTTGGAACCGGTCTGGATTGAAATCAGGAAAACTGCGTTGGTGCACCATCTGATCATGGTACATGCCCTGTTGCCGGTGCAGTACGGATTCAAAGACCATTCCTTTTTCAATATCGCTCATCGGATAGATGTCTTCGATATTGCTGGTGTCTTCAATCTGCTGTAGTACAGCCTCTTTCAGCGTTTGAATAGTCGCTTTTACTTCCGTTTCTTTTTGTAGCCGTTCGGCCTGTTGTTGTGTTCTCTGCGGTACACCGGATTGTACATGCGCCAGCAGATCGGCGATGGTGTTGTGTTTGTAGACATCGGCTACTGAAATATCCAGCTGTGTAGCTTTTTTAACGGCAGCGAGCATACGTAGTATTTTGATGGAGTCGCCGCCGAGATGGAAGAAACTATGGGCTGTGCCGATGTTTTCTTTGCCCAGGATCTCCTGCCAGATGTTGACGAACTGCTGTTCTGTTTCGTTGACTGGCGCTATGTATGCTGTTTCCAGAGCTGAAGTGGGCGCCGGGAGCTTTGATTTATCTACTTTTCCATTATGGGTGAGGGGTAATGTTTCCAGCTGGATAAGATAACCGGGATGCATATACGCTGGTAGCTGTGCCGTCAGGAATGACTGTAGCTCAGCTATAGTGATCTGTTCTTCACTCACCAGATAAGCTGCTAATTCCTTATCGCCATCTTTATTACCGATCGGTATTACCACTACACTGGAAATACCCGGATATGTCAGCAGCACATTTTCGATTTCACCGGGTTCTATGCGGTAGCCTCTGATCTTTACCTGTTCGTCTTTTCTGCCAATAAATTGTATTTGTCCGTCAGGGAGCCATCTGCCGAGGTCACCGGTTTTATACATGCGTTGTCCGGGGCGCAATGGATTAGGAACGAACTTCTGTGCTGTGAGCTGTGGATTGTTGAGATACTGCCTTGCCAGACCAGCGCCGCTGATGCAGATTTCTCCCGGAATGCCTATCGGGCAAAGTTCTCCCTGCGGAGAAAGAATGAAGATTTCTATACCATAGATGGGCTTGCCGATGAGGATGGGTGTATGGTCATCAAGTTCTTTTACGATACATCCCACGGTTGTTTCCGTAGGTCCGTATTCGTTATAGACCTTTGTCTGTGGATTGAGAGACTTGAGAACACGCACCTGCTCTGTTGTTACCTGCTCACCACCCAGAATAGCGGTGTGGATGGCTGTTTCGGTAAGGTTCAGCTGTGCGATCATGTTCACATGCGAAGGCGTGACCTTGATCGCATTTACGCCACTGCGCGGATCACAGCATTGTTGCAGCACGGAGGCAACGTCCAGTTGCTGGTTGTATACAGTGATGGTACCACCGGCCGTAAGCGGACAGAATATGCTGGTGATAGACAGGTCGAAAGAGATAGACGTAAAGAGTGCAAAATGAGGCGCCTCGTTATTTTTGAAATAATAGGCATTGGCCCATTGTATATAGTGGGACAGGTTGGCATGAGTCATAGCACAACCTTTAGGCTGCCCTGTAGAGCCGGAAGTATAGATCACATAAGCCAGATCATCAGCGCTGCCGATAGAGAGGATAGTTTTATCCGCTTCGGGAAGTCCATCCAGCTGGGCATCTACCGCAAACACTGGTCCCTGGTAATAGTCAATGTCAAAAATATAATCTGTCTGAGTGATCAGCAGCACTGCTTCGGCATCCCGTATGATATACTGTTTACGTGCCGGCGGATACACGGGATCTACCGGTACAAAAGCCGCTCCGGCCTTTAAAACCGCCAGCATGGCAATGAGGGTCTTTTCAGAACGGTCCATCATGAGCGCTATGCGCTGGTCTGGCTGGATATTGTACTGTGTTTTAATATAAGATGCCAGCCGGTCAGAAGCCTCGTCCAGCTGAAGATAGGAGAGAGCGGTGTTTTCAAATATTACAGCCGTGGCCTGTGGCTGTTTTTCTACCTGCTCTCTGAATAATGTTAATACAGGTATATGTCCATCATAGAGGGCGGGAGTGGTATTGAATTCTTTTAGTAATTGTTGCTGTGCTGCTTCCGGAATATAGGAAAGCTGACCGATAGCCCTGTCAGGCATGCTGATACCGGCTGTTATCAGTTCTTCCAGCTGGGTAAACATACGATGGACAGTCGTTTCTTCAAACAGGTCTGTATTGTATTCTATCAATAAATGAAGACCTTCGGGGTTGTCGATGAACATAAAAGTGAGATCGAACTTGCTCACCGGATGTACATCTGCCTCATATCCACTTACTTTCAGTCCTTGTAACTGCCGCTGGGTGCTTGCTTTTTCCTTGTTGTGGTGATAGTCGATGAGGACATCAAACAGCGGGTTCCGGCTCATATCCCGTTGTAGTTCCAATGCATCAAGGAGCTGGTCAAAAGGATATACCTGATGCTGATAGGCC
Organism: Chitinophaga flava; assembly: GCF_003308995.1. NCBI lineage: Bacteria > Pseudomonadati > Bacteroidota > Chitinophagia > Chitinophagales > Chitinophagaceae > Chitinophaga > Chitinophaga flava. Next base: position 3,028,656 of record NZ_QFFJ01000002.1, read on the forward strand.
TGTAGCGTCACTTGTTTGGCTTGTTGCAGGAGGGCTGCAAAAGAGGTGTTTTCTCCCGGCTGCAGGCGCAGTGCGAGCGTATTCAGATAAAAACCTATCTGCTCGGCCAGTGCGGTTTGTTCCCTGCCGGCAATAGGGCTGCCGATGATGATATCGTCCTGGTTGCTGTAGCGATGGAGCAGTGCTGTCACTCCTGTAAGTAAGCCCATGAACAGGGTCGCATCCTGCTGGCGGCAAATGTTGGTCAGCTTCTCTGCCACCTGCGTATTTAGCTTCTTATAAACGTTGTTACCGTTGTAGGTTTTAATCGCAGGCCTTTGTTTGTCTAGTGGCAGTTCCAGCACTGGCAGCGGTGCCTGTAGTTGCTGCATCCAGTATTGTCGATGCTGTAGCAAGGTATCTCCACTAAGTTGCTGCTGTTGCCAGCAGGCATAATCTTTATATTGTATGGCCAGTGGCTGTAACTCAATCTGCTGGCCGGTGACGGCGCTATTGTAAAACAGTAGCAGTTCCTTAATCAGGATGTCCATAGACCATCCATCGCTGCAGATATGATGCATCAGATAGGTGAATACCCATTTGTCATCAGCGGTTTGGTATAAGGCGGCGCGGAGGAGTGGCCCGTTTTTCAGGTCAAATGGTTGCTGAAAATCCTGTTGTATGTGCTGGTCCACCAGTTGCGGTGTGGACCTAAGGTCCAGCGTATTAATTGCAAAAGCGGTTGTTTTATCTGCGGGGAGTATCCGTTGTCTGGGTTCTCCCTGTTCATTCTGCACAAAAACAGTACGCAAACTTTCATGCCTGTCAATCAGCCGGTTAAAGGCATTGGTAAGTGCATCGATGTCAAGATTGCCTTCAAACTGGTACACGCCAGGCATGTTGTAGGCAACACTGCCTTCGGGAAACTGGCTCAATACCCATAATCTGTGCTGGGAGGAAGATAGTGGATAATCCTCCTGAAAGGCAGCTGGACTAATGCCTGCATCGGATTGTTTATTGATGGATTGCAGAAATTCCAGCAGTCCGGCTTTATGCTCCCTGATAAGCTGGATGATTTCAGGTGTAATATTTTCCTGGGAGCCTGATATTTTGAGATCATTGCCCTGAACGTGTATATGTATATTCAGCTTGATCAGCTGATCGATGATATGCTGTAGCTTTTTCATATTGTAACCGTTAACTTTTCATTCAATCCTGAGTGCGTATTTCCTGTGGTAGCCCATTGATGTCTGGCTATTTCGAGCGCGATAAATTCAATGGTAGGGTTGCTGAACAGGATATCCATTTTGAGGTCTGCATTATATTTATTGCGGATTTTCGAAAGAATCCGGACTACAGAAAGACTGTGTCCGCCGAGGTCGAAGAAATTATCTTTGATACCTATTCTTTCTTTTTCCAGGACTTCCTGCCAGATGTCTACCAGCTGTTGTTCTATGTCATTGGTAGGAGCTACATAGACGGCCCCTCCGGAAGCCTGTTCTGCAGGGGATGGCAGCCTGGTTTTGTCAACTTTGCCGTTATGTGTCAGTGGCAATGTTTCCAGCTGGACAAAATAACCCGGATGCATATACGCAGGTAGTTGCGTAGTAAGGAACGATTTGATGTCTGCTATGGAGAGTGCTTGTTCTCCTAAGAGGTATGCCACAAGATCCTTTTCTGCCGCCTGGTTGGCCCATGGCAGTACAATGGCGGCATCCACACCGGGGCAGGCGAGCAACACATTTTCGATTTCACCGGGTTCTATACGATAACCTCTGATCTTCACCTGTTCATCTTTCCTGCCGATGAACTGTATCTGTCCGTCAGGTAGCCATCTGCCGAGGTCTCCGGTTCTGTACATGCGTTGTCCCGGACGGAAAGGGTTCATCACAAATTTCTGTGCAGTAAGCTGAGGGTTGTTGAGATACTGCCTTGCCAGCCCGGCACCACCGATACAGATTTCTCCCGGTGCACCTATCGGGCAAAGCTGTCCCTGGGAGGAGAGAATAAAAATCTCCGTTTCGGAAATCGGTTTGCCGATGAGGATGGGTGTATGTTCATCAAGCTCTTTTACAATACATCCTACAGTCGTTTCCGTAGGTCCGTACTCGTTATAGACCTTCATCTGCGGATTCAGGGATCTGAGTACACGCACCTGCTCTGTCGTTACCTGCTCTCCTCCGAGAATAGCCTTGCTGATGGCGGTAGTTGTCAGACCCAGCTGTGCAATCATATTCACATGTGAAGGAGTGACCTTGATGGCGTTTACGCCACTGTGCGGATCACAGCATTGCTGTAGTACCGTCGCCATGTCCAGTTGCTGATTGTACACGGTGAGTGTACCGCCGGAAGTAAGCGGACAGAAAATACTGGTGATAGTCAGGTCGAAGGAGATAGAGGTGAAGAGTGCAAAATGGGGAGCGCCGTCCGCTCCAAAGTAGTAGGCGTTAGCCCAGCGGATGTAATGGGATAAGTTAGCAGCAGTCATCGCACAGCCTTTAGGTTGACCTGTAGATCCGGAAGTATAGATCACGTAGGCCAGCCACTGTGGAGACTGCTGCAACTGCCCCTCATGCTTAGCAGGTAGATGATGATTGTTTGTTATAACTTCCAGCTCCGCGTCAATAGCGAAAACCGGGCCTTGATAAAAACCTATATCGAATATATAATCTGTTTGAGTGATGAGTAGTGCCGTGTCTGCATCCTGTATGATAAACTGTTTACGGGCAGGCGGATATACTGGATCTACCGGTACAAAGGCAGCTCCTGCCTTTAAAACAGCCAGCATGGCGATGATGGTTTTTTCGGAACGGTCCATCATGAGCGCTATGCGCTGATCGGGTTGTATGCTGTATTGTGTGTGCAGATGTGATGCCAGTTTGTTTGACATGTCATCGAGCTGCCGATAGGAAAGTGAAGTGTTTTCAAACACAACTGCGGCAGCATCTGCATGCTGTTTTACCTGTTCGGCAAATAAATCCAGTACTGAAGTATAACCACTATATAACGCCGGCACTGTATTAAACGCCTGGAGTAATTGCTGTTGCTGTGTTTCAGATATATAGTTGATTTTATGAAGTGGCAGTGACGGGGTAGTAGTGATATGCTCCAGTATACCGGTAAATATCTCCACCAGGTCTGAAGGCCGCATACCTGCTTTAAGTTCATGTGTAAGCCGCAGGGACAAAATATCATGACCTTTGGTACGATTGATCATGAAGTCCAGGTAAGTGTTGGTGAGATCAATACCGCCGGTAATACCAAGGGAAGATATAGCTGCAGCTCTTTCCTGTTCCTGTACTTCATCAAAAACGTGGAAGTCCACATAGTCGAAGAGTACGTCAAAGAAAGGATTGCCGGCCTGTTCTTTGTTATGTAACCTGCCGATTTCGAACATGCTGAGTCTTTCCTTGTCTTTCAGCAAAACCATTTTTTCATGTACCCTGAGGGCCAGTTCGACGCCGGTTTGCTGTTCGTCTACCGTCAGATAAAAAGGAATGGTGTTTAAGAAACAACCGAGCAACTGATCGCTATTAGGCAGATTAGGCCGCATATTGGTGACCAGCCCTGTCAATACCTGCTGATCAAAGTTGAGCACCTTGAGCAGGTAGAGGTAAGCGCTGAAAGCAATAGCTTTTTCGGAAACCTGTAGTGTGGTGGCTGCCTGCTTCAGCTTTTGCATTAATGCCTTTTCCAGTGGATAGTGCAGGACCTGTAGTTTCTTTTCGGTCGTGAAAATATCGAGGCGTACGGCATCGGAGAGGTCCTGTTTCCAGAACGTCTTGATGTTATCATCTGCCTTGTCTATCTCATGTTGTATGATAAAATCTTTATAGGAGATATTTAATTTTTCAGGGGTGAAACCTGGATTGGTGGCTAGTTGTAAATAAAGATTGTTGAGCTCCGTCATGAAGAGCGCATCGCTCCATCCATCGATGATAGCGTGATGACACTGGAAGACAAAGAGGATGTCACTATTGCCCAGATTGAAGGCTGCCATTCTCCACAATGGGGCAACGGTGGTGTCAAACGGCAGCTGCATCTGATCAGCCAGGAAGTCGCGGATAGCGCTTTCCTGGGTTTGTTTGTTTAGATGGGTCAGGTCTTCGTAATGTAATCCGGCTTCTATCTTTTTATAAACTATTTGCAGCTCTTTATCAAAATCAGTGATGTTGAAAGCAGTTCTGAGAATAGCATGTTTGTCAGCCAGTAGCTGCAGCGCCTGTTGGAAGCGCTGTGGATTGAAGTCAGGGAAGCTGCGCTGGTGCACCATCTGATCATGGTACATGCCCTGTTGTTTGTGCAGCACGGATTCAAAGACCATTCCTTTTTCAATATCACTCATCGGATAGATGTCTTCAATATTGTCGACATCTTCGATCTGTTGCAGTACCGTGTCTTTCAGCGTTTGGATGGCTGCTTTTACTGCTGTTTCTTTTTGCAGTCGTTCTGCCTGTTGCTGGGTTCTCTGTGGAGCGCCGGATTGTACGTGTGCCAGCAGCTCAGCGATGGTATTGTGTTGGTATACATCCGCGACTGAAATGTCTAGCTGGGTAACTTTTTTAACGGCAGCGAGCATACGTAGTATTTTGATAGAGTCACCACCAAGGAGGAAGAAACTATGAGCTGTGCCAATGTTTTCTTTGCCCAGGATCTCCTGCCAGATGTCAACGAACTGCTGTTCTGTTTCGTTGGCCGGTGCTACATATGCCGTTTCCAGCCCGAGCGCTGAAGTAGGTGCTGGCAGCTTTGATTTATCAACCTTTCCGTTATGGGTGAGCGGCAATGTTTCCAGCTGAATAAGATAACCCGGATGCATATACGCCGGCAGCTGTGCAGTCAGGAATGACTGTAGTTCCGTTGTAGAGAGCTGTTGATCGCTCACCAGATAAGCTGCCAGTTCCTTATCCCCATCTTTATTATTGATCGGTATTACTACTGCGCTGGAAAGACCTGGATATGTCAGCAGCACATTTTCGATTTCACCGGGTTCTATACGATACCCTCTGATCTTCACCTGCTCGTCTTTTCTGCCGATAAATTGTATTTGTCCGTCGGGAAGCCACCTGCCGATGTCACCGGTCTTATACATGCGTTGTCCGGGGCGGAACGGATTAGGAACGAACTTCCGGGCTGTGAGCTGCGGATTATTGAGATACTGCCTGGCCAGACCTGCGCCGCTGATGCAGATTTCTCCCGGAATGCCTATCGGACAAAGCTGCCCCTGCGGAGAGAGGATAAAAATCTCTATGCCGTAGATGGGTTTGCCGATGAGGACAGGGGTATGTTCATCAAGTTCTTTTACGATACAACCTACAGTTGTTTCCGTAGGTCCGTATTCGTTATAGACTTTTACCTGTGGGTTGAGCAGTTTAAGTGTACGTACTTGTTCTGCCGTTACCTGTTCACCTCCGAGAATAGCCGTGTGGATGGCTGTTTTGGCAAGGTTCAGCTGTGCGATCATGTTCACATGCGAAGGCGTGACCTTTATCGCATTTACACCGCTGCGCGGATTACAGCATTGCTGCAGTACGGTGGCAACATCCAGTTGTTGATTGTACACGGTTATCCTTCCACCGGACGTGAGCGGAGAGAATATGCTGGTAATAGACAGATCGAAGGAGATAGAAGTAAAGAGCGCAAAGTGAGGTGCCTTGCTGTTATGGAAGTAGTAAGCATTGGCCCATTGAATATAATGGGATAGGTTGGCATGAGTCATGGCACAACCTTTAGGCTGCCCGGTAGATCCGGAAGTATAGATCACGTAAGCAAGGTTATCACCGGGGATATCAGTCCAAACAATCTTATCTGCTTCCGGAAGTCCATCCAGCTGGGCATCTACCGCAAACACCGGTCCCTGATAATAATCAATATCAAAAATGTAGTCTGTCTGAGTAATCAGCAATACTGCGGCTGCATCCTGTATGATATACTGTTTGCGCGCAGGAGGATACACGGGGTCTACCGGCACAAAGGCGGCTCCGGTCTTTAAAACCGCCAGCATGGCAATGATGGTCTTTTCGGAGCGGTCCATCATGAGTGCTACACGCTGGTCCGGCTGGATATTGTGCTGTGTTTTGATGTAAAATGCCAGTCGGTCAGAAGCCTTTTCCAGCTGTAGATAGGAGAGAGCGGTGTTTTCAAATATGACAGCCGTGGCTTGGGGATGTTGTTTTACCTGCTTTCTGAATAACGTTAATACATCAGTAAGGCCTTCATAGAGGGCAGGAGTGGTATTGAACGCTTTTAGTAATTGTTGCTGTTCTGCTTTTGGAATATAGGAAAGCTGGGCGATAGCCTTATCAGGCATGCTGATACCCGCTATCATCAATTCTTCCAGCTGGGTAAACATACGATGGATGGTCGCTTCTTCAAACAAATCAGTGTTATACTCCATCAGCAGGTCCAGTCCTTCTGCCGATTCCATAAAAATAAAGGTGAGGTCGAATTTGCTGACTGCTGGCGCGTCTGCCTGATATTTGCTGATGGTCAGTCCGGATAACTGTTGCTGGACATTGGTTTTTTCTTTGTTATAATGATAGTCGATCAGCACATCAAACAGTGGGCTTCGGCTCAGATCTCTCTGTAAGTTCAGGGCATCCGGTAGTTGATCAAAAGGAAATGCCTGATGCTGGTAGGCCGTTGTAGTGACTTGTTTGGCTTGTTGGAGGAGTTCAGCAAAAGAAGTGTTTTCGTTTAGCTGTATGCGTAATGCAAGGGTATTAAGATAAAACCCGATCTGTTCCGTCAGGTCTGCATGCTCCCTGCCGGCAACGGGGCTGCCGATGATAATATCTTCCTGGTTGCTGTTGCGATGCAGCAAGGCTGTAACGCCTGCCAGCAGGCCCATGAACAGGGTTGAACTTTGCTCGAGGCAAAGGGATTGTAGCGCCGCTGCCACTTTAGGTGCAACAGGTTTAATGATACTGTTGCCGTTATAGGTTTTGAGTGCAGGCCTGGGTTTGTCAAGCGGTAGTTCCAGCACGGGCAAAGGCGCCTGTAACTGCTGCAGCCAGTATTGCCGATGCTGCTCCTGTGTTTCGCCACTAAGTTGCTGCTGCTGCCAGCAGGCATAGTCTTTATATTGTATAGCCAGCGGCTGTAACTCCATCTGCTGGCCGGTGATAGCGCTATTGTAAAACTGTAGCAGTTCCTTAATCAGGATGTCCATAGACCATCCATCACTACAGATATGATGCATCAGATAGGTGAATACCCATTTATCATCAGCGAGCTGGTATAAGGCGGCGCGCAGCAGTGGTCCGTTTTTCAGGTCAAACGGTTGCCGGAGATTCTGTTGTACATGCTGGTCTACCAGTTGCGGCATGGCACGGAGGTCTAGTATGCTAACAGCGAAGGTGCTTGCTTTTTCTACGGAAAGTACCAGCTGTCTGGGTTCTCCCTGTTCGTTCTGCACAAATACGGTACGCAGACTTTCATGCCTGGCTATCAGGTTGTTAAAGGCGGTGTTGAGTGCATCGATACGAAGGCTGCCTTCGAACAGAAACACCCCGGGCATATGATAGGCCACACTGCTTTCGGGGAACTGGCTGAGTACCCAGAGTCTGTGCTGGGAAGACGATAGCGGATAATCTGCCTGAGGGGCAGCGGGCGTAATATTATTAAATGAGATGCTGTTGGCTGCCGCTACAAACATTGCTTGTTGTTGCAATGTTGTTCGGGCAAAAATATCCTTGAGGTCTACTTTAATTTTAAAAGTTCGCTGCAGCTGGTTGGCTAAACGGATGGCCGAGAGGCTATGTCCCCCAAGGTCGAAGAAACTGTCCAGCATACTTATTTTTTCTTTTCCGAGAACTTCCTGCCAGATGCTGACCAGTTGTTGTTCCGTTTCGTTGGCCGGAGCTACGTATACGGCGCGGCCGGAAGTTTGTTCAGTAGGAGAAGGTAATCCGGACTTGTCGACTTTCCCGTTGTGGGTAAGGGGCAGTGTTTCCAACTGAATGAAATAACCAGGATGCATATACGCCGGCAGCTGTGTAGCCAGGAATGACTGTATATCGGCTGTAGATAGTGTCCGTTGGCTGGTAAAATAGGCTGCCAGTTCTTTGTCACCCTCTTTATTATTTACCGCAATGACTACTACCTCACTAATGTTCGGATATGTCAGCAACACATTTTCAATTTCACCGGGTTCTATGCGGTAGCCTCTGATCTTTACCTGTTCGTCTTTTCTGCCGATGAATTGTATTTGTCCATCAGGGAGCCATCTGCCGAGGTCACCGGTTTTGTACATGCGTTGTCCCGGGCGGAATGGATTAGGAATAAATTTTTGTGCGGTGAGTGGTGGATTATTGAGATACTGCCTTGCCAGACCTGCGCCACTGATGCAGATTTCCCCGGGTATACCTACCGGACAAAGCTGCCCCTGCGGAGAGAGAATGAAGATCTCTATGCCGTAGATGGGTTTGCCGATGAGGATGGGAGTATGTTCATCGAGTTCTTTGACGATACATCCTACTGTTGTTTCCGTAGGTCCGTACTCGTTATAGACTTTTACCTGCGGATTAAGTGATTTGAGTGTACGTACCTGCTCCGTTGTTACCTGCTCTCCCCCTAGAATAGCGGTGTTGATGGCCGTTTCGGTGAGGTTCAGCTGTGCGATCATGTTCACATGCGAGGGAGTGACCTTTATCGCATTTACACCACTGCGGGGATCACAGCATTGTTGCAGTACGGAGGCAATGTCCAGTTGTTGATTATATACTGTGAGTGTCCCTCCGGATGTGAGCGGACAGAATATACTGGTGATAGACAGATCAAAAGAGATGGAGGTAAAGAGCGCAAAGTGAGGCGCTTGGCCATTGTTGAAGTACCCGGCATTAGCCCATTGTATATAATGAGATAGGTTGGCATTGGTCATAGCACAACCTTTAGGCTGCCCTGTAGATCCGGAAGTGTAGATCACATAAGCGAGATTATCGCCGGGAGTATCAGTCCCAACAGCCTTATCCGCTTCCGGAAGTCCGTCCAGCTGGGCATCAACCGCAAATACGGGTCCCTGATAATAATCAATATCAAATATATAATCTGTCTGAGTGATCAGCAGCACGGTGGCTGCATCCTGAATGATATACTGTTTGCGTGCTGGTGGGTATACCGGATCTACCGGAACAAAAGCAGCACCAGCTTTTAAAACCGCCAGCATGGCAATGATGGTCTTTTCGGAGCGGTCCATCATGAGCGCTATGCGTTGGTCCGGCAGGATATTGTACTGTGTTTTGATATAAGATGCCAGCCGGTCAGAAGCCTCGTCCAGCTGGAGATAGGAGAGAACAGTGTTTTCAAATATTACAGCCGTGGCCTGCGGGTGTTGTGTTACCTGTTTTCTGAATAACGTTAAAACAGGAATATAACCATCGTAGAGTGCGGGAGTAGTATTAAAATCTTTTAGCAACAACTGTTGTTCTGCTTCCGGAATATAGGAAAGCTGACCGATAACCTTGTCAGGTGTGCTGATACCCGCTGCCATCAATTCTTCCAGCTGGGTAAACATGCGATGGACAGTCGCTTCTTCAAACAAATCAGTATTATATTCCAACAACAGGTCTAGTCCTTCTGCTGAATCTATAAAAATAAAGGTGAGATCAAACTTACTGACTGCTGGGGCTCCCGTATCATAAGTGCTAATCCTGAGCCCCTGGAGGGTTTTAGCCGTGGTTAATGCCCGATGTTTATTATCATGATAATCTACCAGGACGTCAAACAGCGGGCTGCGGCTCATGTCCCGCTGCAGTGCCAGATCATCCAGCAATTGATCAAAAGGATAGGACTGATGCCGGTATGCCTGTAGGGTTGTTTGTTTTGCGTGTTGCAGGAGTGCTGCAAAAGAAGTGTTTTCACCCAGTTGCATGCGCAGTGCGAGCGTATTCAGGAAAAAGCCGATTTGTCGTTCCAGGTCAGCATGTTCCCTGCCTGCAATCGGGCTACCGATAATAATATCCTCCTGGTTGCTGTTGCGATGTAGTAAGGCTGTAACACCTGCCAGTAATCCCATGAACAAGGTAGCATCCTGCTGGCGGCAGAGCGCATGCAGACCGGCAGCTACCTGCGGGCGGACTGTTTTTCGGATGCTGTTGCCATTATACGTCTTCAGTGCAGGTCTTTGTTTGTCAACCGCTAACTCCAGCACAGGCAGCGGACCTTGCAGCTGCTTTAACCAGTATTGTTTATGCTGTTGTAAGGCCTGTTCACCCAGCTGCTGTTGTTGCCAGCAGGCATAGTCTTTATATTGAATAGTCAACGGTTGTAGCTCCGGCTGCTGGCCGGCTGCATAACTGTTGTAGAACAATAACAGTTCCTGTATCAGAATATCCATCGACCAGCCATCGCTACAGATATGATGCATGACATAGGTAAACACCCAATGGTCATCTGCAATCTGATAGATGGCTGCATGCAATAGCGGGCCTTGGGTAAGATTAAAAAACCGCTCGAAATCCTTTTGTATATGTTGTTGTAATAAGTCCTGTTGCTGTGGTGCATTCCGCAGATCTGTATAAGAAGGGCTGAAAGCAGCTACCGCTTTTTCTGCGGGCAGAATCACCTGTCCCGGCTCACCTTCTTCATCTTGAAGAAATATTGTCCGCAGGCTTTCATGACGAGTGATGAGGTTTTTAAAAGCAAAGGAGAGTGCTTCCATTTCAAAGGTGCCTTTAAAGGAATAGGCCGCCGGCATATTATAAGCCCTGCTGACATCCTGTAACTGGCCCAATACCCAGAGTCTGCGCTGCGCTGAAGAAAGGGGGTAGAACGCCTGCGGCTGTGCAACCGGAATCCTTGCACCAGACATGTCTGCAGCTGTGGTGGGTGCATTGTCCAGCAGTATCTGCAGGAGGTCCTGTTTTCTTCGTTTTATTTCTGCAATCAGTTCAGGGTCTACAGCAGCATTACTGGCAAATACTTTCAGCTCACCGTCTATGATCTCCAGAAAAATATTGTTGTCCTTTATTTTATCCAGGAAGTCTCTCATATCTCAATTTGTATTAACTGTTCTCTGTTTTGTGATTGTTTGTTTTGATGATGCAACAGCAGAATCTGTTCTGCCACGCCTTCAATTGTTGGTCTCCGGAATATTCCCTGGATATTGAGTTGTACCTGGAAATCTGCGTTGATCCTGGATATGAGCCGCATGGCTTTGAGGCTATGGCCGCCGAGATCAAAGAAGTTATCCTGAACGCTTATCTTTTCTTTCCCCAGCATTTCCTGCCAGATGTATTGTAACTGTTGTTCCGTATCGTTGCGTGGCGCTACATATTCCGTGGTACTTCCCGAATGGCCCGCTGTAGGAGGTGGCAGTTGTTTTTTGTCGATTTTACCATTAGCATTTAACGGCAGTGCAGGCAGTTGTATGTAATGCGCCGGTAACATATAAGCCGGAAGGCTGGCCGACAGATGAGAACGGAGCTCGGCCGGCTGCAACTCCTGGGCGCTGACGATATAGGCTGCCAGCTCTTTTTCACCATCCGGGGTGGTGGTGGCAATAACGACTGCATCGGTAATATCAGGGTGTTGTTGCAGGCAGTCGGTTATCTCACCGGGTTCTATACGGTAACCTCTGATTTTTACCTGTTCATCTTTGCGGCCCAGATATACGATGTTGCCGTCAGCAGTCCATCTGCCGAGGTCTCCCGTTTTATACAGGCGTGTGCCTGGTTTGAAGGGATTAGGAATGAATTTTTCGGCTGTCAGGGTCGGGTTATTCAGATATCCCATGGCCAACCCGTCTCCGCTCAGGCAGATCTCTCCGGTGATACCCAGTGGTAACAACTGTTGCCCTTCTCCCAGGATATATGCCTGTGTATTGGCGATAGGTTTCCCGATAAGTACGGGGGCTCCGGTATGTAGTCTGTAAAAAGTACTGTAGGTGGTGTCTTCCGAAGGACCATAGAGATTTCGTACTTCCATACGCGTTGTATCCAGTAGCTCCAGAAACTGCGGTGGTACCGGCTCTCCGGCCATATTTAATGCAGTGACAGAGCTGAGGTCCACCTGGTCGTTCAGTAAGGTAGCTACAACACTGGGTACAGTGTTTAATAATACCTGGCTGGCAGCGGGTAAATATTGCGGAAGATCCAGTGCACTATCCAGTACCCGGATTTTTTTACCGGTAGATAATGGAAAGAAGAGTTCGAAAATAGAAAGATCAAAACATACGGATGTAGCACTGAACAGTGTTTCAAAGACTGTGTCGCTAAATTCCTGCTGACACCATTTGATGAAAGCGAATGCATTACGGTGTGTGATCATTACGCCTTTAGGCCTTCCGGTAGAACCGGAAGTATAGATCACATATGCCATATGATCCTGCTGTGGATGATCGACAGGATTGTTGTGAGAATATTGTTGTTGTACACTACAGAATGTATCCAGCAGCTGCTCATCTACTACTACCGCACATTGCGAATCTGCCAGCATATAATCCTTACGCTCTTGCGGATACACCGGGTCTATAGGTACATAAGCAGCACCTGTTTTGAGGACGGCCAGTATGCTGATGACGAGCCACTGGCTGCGGGGCATACAAATAGCCACCAGGTGTCCAGGCTGTATCTGATGTTGTTCCTGTAAGAACGCAGCGAGCTGATTGGCCTGCTCATTCAGTTGCCGATAGGATAAAGCATGTTGTTGGTATAACAGGGCTGTGGCCTGTGGTGTAGCAACAGCCTGTGTTTCGAACAGGCTCAGTATAGTCTGGCCGGATGGAATGTTGAGCTGGTTATCATTAAAAGTAACCAGCTGTTGTTGCAGCTCGGCCTGTCCAAGATATTGTACTGTATTAACAGGCTGGGATGGAATAGCGCTAACGCTTTCCAGTAGCTGTGCCAGATGGTCTGCCAGTCTGTTTACAGTTTCTTTTTTATAAAGGTCTGTGTTGTACGACAGATGCAGTGTCAGGCCTCCGTCGACCTCTGTAAATTCAAACAGCAGATCAAACTTACTGGCTTCATTGGCTGCCTGTTGGTATTTAGTGATATTAAAGGAACCGGGTCCCTGAATATTTGATTCGAGATTAAAATCATTGTTCTGCAGAATGATCATCACGTCAAACAATGCACTGCGGCTCAGATCCCGTTGAAGTGGCAGCTCATCGATCAGTTGATCAAAGGGGTAGGCCTGATGCTGATATGCATCCATGGTCACTTTCCGGGCATGTTGCAACAGACCGCTGAAAGTAATGTCTTTATCAAACTGCATGCGAAGCGCCAGGGTATTGAGATAGAAACCTATCTGTCCTTCCAGGTCGGAATGTTGCCTGCCGGCAATAGGAGTGCCGATAATGATATCCCGCTGATTGCTGTACTGGTACAACAATGCATTGACACCCGCCAGCAATCCCATAAATAAAGTGATGTCCTGTGTCAGGCAGTTTGTTTTGAAGGCATGGAGCAGGGCGGCCGGAATATGTTTGCTGACAGTGCTGCCGTTGTACGTTTTTAGTGCTGGTCTTGGAAAGTCCGGCTGTATCTCCAGCACGGGAACAGGCCCCTGCAGCTGTTGCAGCCAGTATTGACGGTGCTCCTGTAATATGTCACTGCTGAGCTGCTGTTGTTGCCAGCAGGCATAGTCCTTATACTGGACAGGCAACGGTTTTAAATCGGCGGCCGTTTCTGTGATATAGGCGTTGTAAAAAGAGAATAATTCTCTGATAAGAATACCCATTGACCAGCCATCACTACAGATATGATGCATCACATAGGTGAGTATCCACCGGTTATCTGCCAGCTGATATAAACCGGCCCGCAGCAAAGGTCCGCGGCCGAGATCGAAAGGCTGCTGGAAATCCTGTAGGATGTATGGATCTGCTGCTGATGGTGTATGCCGGAGATCATGATAGCTGATTTGGAAAGCGGCATTGTCAGCAGGTTGTATCTGTTGCCTGGGCTCACCTTGAGCGTCCTGTATAAAAATAGTCCGCAGACTTTCATGGCGTGTGATCAGACTATTGAAGGAAAAGTCAAGTGCAGCTTTGTCTACCTGTCCTTCCAGCATATAGGCCCCTGGCATGTTATAGGCCACGCTGCTTTCGGGGAACTGGCTCAATACCCACAATCTGCGCTGTGCAGAAGAGAGGGGATAATTTTGTGCGGGGGCAGCAGGTGTAATCGCCACAAAGGATGTTTTCTGCGCCTGTGCTATCAATGCTGCCTGGTCTTCCAGTACGGCTACTTCAAAAAGATCTTTCAGATCAATTCTTACCTCAAACACTTTATGCAGGCGGGTAGCCAGATGTGTGGCCTTCAGGCTATGTCCCCCGAGATCAAAGAAGTTATCCTTAACGCTGATGTGTTCTTTTTTAAGAATGTCTGCCCATATGGCTTGCAGCTGCTGTTCTGTTTCATTGCGGGGTGCGATATAGGGCACGCCATTTTGAGTGCTGTCTGCTGCTGGAAGCGGTAGTCGTTTTTTATCTACCTTGCCGTTTGCATTCAACGGCAATACAGGTAACTGTATGTAATGCGACGGCATCATGTATGCCGGCAGGGCATCCGACAAATGATTACGTAGTTCGGTCGTCTGTAGTTCCTTCGTACTCACAAAATAGGCTGCCAGTTCTTTTTCACCTTCCTGGCTGGTAATAGCGGTGACCACCGCATCGGTAACATCCGGATGTTGCAGCAGGCAGGCGGCTATTTCGCCAGGTTCAATACGATATCCCCTGATTTTCACCTGTTCATCTTTACGGCCGAGAAATGCGATGTTGCCATCCGGCATCCATTTGCCCAGGTCTCCTGTTTTGTACATGCGGTCCCCGGGCCGGAAAGGGTTAGGGACAAACTTTTCGGCCGTGAGTGCCGGATTGTTGAGGTATCCGTCTGCCAGTCCGTCGCCGCTGAGGCAGATTTCTCCGGTAACACCTACAGGTACCAGGGCATCCTGTTCATCGAGGATATACGCCGTTGTATTGCTGATAGGCTTCCCGATGGGGATATCCGTAAGTGGTGCATTAATACGGTAGGTGAGTGAAAAGGTGGTATTCTCCGTAGGTCCGTAACCGTTAATAATGTTCAGTTCCGGATAATGATGCAACAAAGTATTTACATGCTGTGGAGATAACTTGTCGCCTCCGGCCAGTATGGTTTTGAGACCTTCAAAAATAGTGATGTCTGCATCTATCAGCTGGTGGAACCAGCCAGCGGTGAACCAGATGGTGTCCACTTTATTTTCCCTTAGTGTTGCTGCCAGCAGGTGGGATTGCAGCAGTGCTGTTGTGGGGCAGATCACCAGTTTGCCTCCATTCAGCAACATGCCCCAGTATTCAAAAGTGGTGGCATCAAAAGAGAAGGCGCCGGTGGCCAGCAGGGTTTGTTCAGGGGTAAAGGTAATATAGTTGGTATCCTTTACCAGCCTGACCACATTACGATGGGTTACTACCACTCCTTTGGGAGTACCGGTGGTGCCGGAGGTATACATCACGTAAGCCGGGCTGACAGGTGCGTAGTTTACACCGGTGAAAAGCGCTGTGGTACCAGGCTCCAGCACATCGATGGCCAGCATCTTCCCGGTATAATAATCCAGGTCAAAGATAAAATCCGTTTGTGTGACCAGTGTTTTAATGCCGGCATCCTGTATGATAAAGGCTATACGGGATGCCGGGTAGTTTGTTTCTATGGGCACATAGGCGGCGCCGGTCTTCAGCACAGCGAGTATGGCCACGATCATTTTTTCTGATCTGCTGAGCATGATGCCAACCCTTTCTCCTGGCGCTACCTGGTATTGCTGCTGCAGATGAGCTGCCAGCTGACTGGCTTGCAGGTGCAGTTCTTTGTAGGTAAGCTGGCATTGTTCATATACAAGCGCAGTATGGTTTGGTGTATGATTGACCTGTGTTTCAAACAGTTCGAAAATAGTTTTATCGCGGGGATAGTCAGTCGTGTTCTGGTTGAAGGTTTCGAGTAGCAGTTGTTGTTGCTGCGAGGGTAGATAGTTTAATTGTTTCACCGGCGTACCTGGCTGCTGAAGCATAGCCTCCATGAGGCTTTCCAGATTGTCGGCCAGCTGGAGGATAGTAGCTTCACTAAACAGGTTGGTGTTGTAGATGAAAAGCGCTTCTATTTCATTATCAACTTCAGCAAATTCAAATGAAAGATCAAATTTGCTGGTCGTATGTTCCTTTATATAATTTTGAATATGCAGATGATGAAACTGTTGCAGATATTGATAGTTGGCATCCATATTCTGCAGTACTACCGTTACATCAAAAACAGGATTTCTGTTCCTTTCAAATTCAATACCCAATTCATCTATCAGCTGGTCAAAGGGATAGGCCTGATGTCTGAAAGCTCCCAGTGTAGTGTCTTTGGCCTGCTGTAATAAACTGCTGAAAGAGCTGTTTTCTTCCAGCTGCATCCGTAGTGCCAGGGTATTCAGGTAACAGCCGATCTGTTCTTCGAGATCGCTGTGTTCTCTGCCAGCCAACAGGCTGCCGATCATAATCTGCTGCTGATGCGCATAGCGATGCAGTAACGTGGTGACTACTGTGAGTAACCCCATGAAGAGCGTGGCCTCCTGTTGCCGGCAGTATGTTTTTAGTCTGGTCGTCAGACTGCTGTTCAGTTTTGTGCAGACGCTGCTGCCATGGTAGTTTCGGGTGGCGGGTCTGGGATAATCCAATGGTAACTCCAGTACTGGTAAAGGTCCTTGCAGTTGTTGCAGCCAGTATTGCCGGTGTTCCTGCAAGGCGTTGTCCTGAAGCTGCTCCTGCAGCCAGCAGGCATAATCTTTATACTGGATAGGCAGTGGCTGCATATCCGCTGAGGTACCACTGATATATGCATTGTAAAAGCTAAGCAGTTCTTTGATGAGAATACCCATCGACCATCCATCACTACAGATATGATGCATCACATAGGTAAATATCCACCGTTCATCAGCCAGTTGATATAAACCAGCCCGTAATAAAGGCCCCTGGCTGAGTATAAAAGGCTGCTCAAAGTCCTGTTGGATGAATAGTTCAGGAGCAGCTGTTTCCAGCCGCAGGTCAAGATAGCGGATGCTGAAATTTATTTCTGCTGTATTCAGTATCCGTTGTCTTGGTTCTCCCTGTTCATGCTGTATAAAAACCGTACGTAGTATTTCATGACGGGCTATCAGGCTGTTGAAAGCAAAATCCAGTGCGGCCTTGTTGACAGGCCCTTCAAAGAGATATGCCCCCGGCATATTATATGCCACATTGCTTTCGGGGAACTGGCTTAGTATCCATAACCTGTGCTGTGCGGAAGATAGGGGATAGTCCTGTGCTGGCGCAGCAGAAGAGATGGCGTTAAAGGTACTTTTCTGCGCGCTGGTTATCAGTGCGGCTTGATCTTCCAGTACTGCAACCTTAAAGAGGTCTTTAAGGTCTATTGCCACTTCAAATGTTTTATGGATCTGAGTTGCCAGCCGGCTGGCTTTCAGGCTATGGCCGCCCAGCTCAAAGAAATTGGCTTTAACACTTATTTTTTCTTTACCCAGCATTTCCTGCCAGATCTCCTGCAGCTGCTGTTCGGTATGGTTGCGGGGAGCAACATATTCTGTTAGGCCGTCAGCATGATTAACATCAGGAAGAGGCAGTTGTTTTTTATCGACTTTACCATTGCTGTTTAAGGGCAGAGCAGGCAGCTGTACATAATACGCTGGTACCATGTATGCCGGAAGGCTTTCCGACAGGTATTGACGGATCTGTGCTGGTGCCAGTTCCCGGTCGCTCACGAAATACGCGACAAGTTCTTTTTCTCCTCCGGGTGTGGTAAACGTAGTGGCCACCGCCCCGGTGATATCGCTGTGCTGTTGCAGACAGATGGTTATTTCACCGGGTTCAATACGGTACCCTCTGATCTTTATCTGGTCATCTTTACGGCTGACAAAGATGAGATTACCATCTGGCAGCCATCTGCCAAGGTCTCCTGTTTTATACAGGCGTGCGCCCGGTATGTAGGGATGGGGAACGAATTTTTCAGCAGTGAGGGTTGGATTGTTGAGGTAACCGTCCGCCAGCCCGTCACCACTCAGACAGATTTCTCCGGTAACACCCACCGGCATCAGCTGTAGCTGATCTCCCAGTACATAGGCCTGTGTGTTGGTCATGGGCTTGCCAATGAGTACCGGATATGCCGGGTCTAACCTGAAACCGGTGCTAAAGGTGGTATCTTCCGTAGGGCCATACAGACTGCGAACTTCTATGCGCAGAATATCCAGCAGCTGTATAAAGCTGGGTGGCGTTGCTTCTCCGGCCATATTGATAGCATTGACCATGCTAAAGTTTGTCTGGTCGTTCAGCAATGAGCCTATTACACTGGGTACCGTGTTTAAGAATACCTGTTGGGCTGTTGGCAAATATTGCGGAATAGCCAGGGCATTTTCCAGCAACCGTATTTTTTTACCGATAGATAAAGGGTAAAACCATTCAAAGATAGAGAGGTCAAAGCAGGCGGAGGTGGCACTGAATACGATATCGAATACGGTGTTGCTGAATTCCTGCTGGCTCCATTTAATAAACGTATATGCGTTCAGGTGAGTGAGCATCACCCCTTTGGGTTTGCCGGTAGATCCTGACGTGTAGATCACATAGGCCACATCGTTTTGTGAAGCACGATGGACCGGATTGGTGACAGGATATTCGTGCTGCAGAGACCTGAATGTGTGAAGTAGTTGTTCATCCACTACCACGGTACATTGTGAGTCGGCCATCATATAATCCCTGCGTTCCTGCGGATACAACGGATCTATTGGTACATAGGCAGCACCCGTTTTGAGGATAGCATACACACTGATCAACAGCCACTTATTACGGGGTATACACAGGCCCACCAGCTGACGCGGTTCTACCTGATGATGCTGTATCAGGAAAGCGGCCAGCTGATTGGCCTGTTCATTCAGTTGCTGATAAGATAAGGTCTGTTGCTCATATAGCAGAGCAACGGCTGCAGGAGTCTTTGCAGCCTGTATTTCGAAGAGGTCAACTACTGTTTGGTCTGATGGTAGAGATATGCTGGTATCATTAAAAGTAACCAGCAGTTGATGTTGCTCTTCTGCTGACAGGAATGAAATATTGTGAATGGGCGCAGTGGGTTGTTGTAGCAGTGTTTCCGTCAGATGGATAAAATGCTGCATGATTTTATCAATGCTGTAGCCGGAAAATAAATCCTGACGATAGTCTACGGATAAAAGGAGGTCCGCTTCATCTGAATAAGACAACAAATGGAAAACAAGATCTTCCTGCTGCTCTCCGCTATGAAGATAATGGATAGATGAGGAAAGATCGCTCCAGCCTGCATCATAGGTGTTTTTCTGAAAAGAGAAAACGATGTTGTAGATGTTGCCTTTTTTGTCCAGCGCCTCCAGCAGGTCGTACAATGAAAAACGCTGGTGCCGGTAACATTCCTTCAGCTCATTTTTGATCTGAACGATCAGTGTTGAAATAGAATGGTCGTCCTGTAAAGGTGTTGTAAAGGGTAATGTATTGACGCTGGTTCCGATCATGCGCTTAAACCCTTTGCTACGGCGGTTAAAGACCGGTAATCCGATTATAGGTGTTTCGTTACCATAACATTTGTTCAGGACGAAAATAATAGAAATGAAATAATGAAATACAGTGCAGTTATGGGTTGTGCAGAATTTTTCTATTTGTTCGTATAATGTTCTTTTGATGCTGATTTCCTTGCGTGCTGAAATCGTGGAAGCAGTAGGGGCGGTATTCATGCAGGACTGGAAGGCATTGGCGGCCGGGTGGTTTTTCAACCGGTTTGTCCAGAAATTACGGTCGCTCTGAAAATCAATAGAGCCGCGGTATTGCTCATCGTCTTCAATAAAATCCTGATAGGGTGTTAATTTTTCGATATTCTCATTTCCTTCATATAGCCGTGCTGTATGGTTAAAGAAGAGAGACATGGAATATCCATCAAATATCAGGTGATGCGCTTTGGCATACCAGAAGTATACATCGTCGGAACACTGAATGATAGTGACTTTCAGCAGATTTTTATTGACGTCAAAAGGCTGCTGCATATCGTGTTGCATCCAGCTGTGCGCGCTGTCTGCCGGGGAAGGATTGTCGGAAAAGTTGAGCCTGCTGATATCACATTTAACAAAGGAAGGATTTTCTTCCAATGGCAAATCGTTAAATGCAGTATATCCGGATGTAATAATGTCCATATCCACCAAAGTGGCTTCTATGGCCGATATTAATATGGGGACGTTCAGGTTTCCTTTTATTTCGGCGTAACCGCC
This sequence comes from Chitinophaga flava, assembly GCF_003308995.1. NCBI lineage: Bacteria > Pseudomonadati > Bacteroidota > Chitinophagia > Chitinophagales > Chitinophagaceae > Chitinophaga > Chitinophaga flava. The sequence goes on from NZ_QFFJ01000002.1 coordinate 3,048,861, forward strand.
TACATTAAAAAGGGCAGATGCAGGAAATATTTTTTGGGTAATCCAGATCGTTCTCTGGACACTCGTTAAGATTTTCATAAGTAGCAATTATTGTCGGCACAAACAATCCTTATTCCCATTGCAGGCAGGGAATAAGGCACCGGTAATGTGGTGTAAGCACAATACGGCGACATACATTTCGAAGGAAATGTTTAAATGATCACTGTCACTTCTTATAAAGGAAAATAAACAGCAGCAGTTACAAAGATCACCTGTTGGCTACAGGATGGGCGTTACTTAATATTCCGGGTTTAATGGATACTAAATAAAAAGGGCATTGAAACAGGGTCCAGTTTTGGTGAAACATGATAATAGTTATTTTTGAGTTTTGTTTTAAATGGCTAACACATACGATACGGGCAGAGTGCTTTCTGCTACTGCTGTATTTAGAATATAATAGTCAGCTATAATTCTTTTCTGAAAATGATTGAGCCAATTTGTCTGTTCCGGGGGGGACGGGGACAGCTATTCGCTTCGGGATTTTTTGTATTAAACGTGTGTTTGTAAATGAAAAGAACTATTCGCTGTAAATGATTTGGTGGCCTGACTGCAATCAAAAATACAAAGATTTGCTAAATAACCAAATCTTTGTCTGGCCGTGATAAAGCTGCAGTATTGATGGAATTTCTTGTAATCCTTTGCAGTATTGAGTTTTGGAAATGCTTCCTGCGGTAATTTTTCAGTGTAATTTTTGCAGTGACGGTAGTATTAATGAATGGTTATATTGTAAGGACTGCAGATACTATGCAGTGGTGATATTGAATGCCTTTGTGGTATTGGGTTTGCCACTGCTGCGCTATTTTTGCAGCAAATTACTGAGTGATAAAAGATATCTAGTGGAGTTGGAGAGATAGATCTTATACCAAAAGAGGGGGTGAGCACATTAGCTCACCCCCTCTTTTGATCTTAAAAATGTTTTTATCGCTTAAAATTTAATCATCAGTTTCTGCGCAAAAAATGTATTGTCTTTATAGTATTCAAAATACCATTCCCCGTTTCTTTTCAGCACGATGCCGTGAGATATATCATTGTCAGCTATAAAATAATCCTGCGCGGAAGTTTTGAGGAGCGTTAAAACTATTTTCGGCGTGGTATCTATCAACTGATATCCATTGGCTGTTGCCTGAGCATACAAGGTGCCGGCTGCTGCCTTTATCTCTTCTGGTTTCGGAGCCGGGGCAGGAGCAGGAACTGATGTTGTAACAGGAGCAGGAGCCGGAGTGATGGCCACTACCTGAGGAACTGTATGAACGGTGCCGTTATAAGCATACGGTACTTCTTTCAGTGACTCAAAAGCATCTCTCAGCGCAAGATTATAGGAGGTCATAAATTCCTTCTCCCTGCTTTTACCTTCTTTACTTTTAAAAAGGATATTTCCCTGGCAATCCTTTAACAGGACTGTAAGATTGGTGACAAAGAGTGATTTCCGCTGTAATACCTCCACATTGAGGGCGTTACATTTATTGCCGGCCAGTTCCTGGGGTACTTTGGGATCATCAAAATAGGCGGTAAATCCTTTTTCTTCCAGGAGGGCTTTGGTCAGGCTGTTTAGCCCGTACTGGTCTTCTTCCTTTGAAAAACTGAATTTTTCCGGTATCAGCACGTATTTGTAGTTATTGATTGTGTTCTGGGCATACCCGGACAATGAAACAAACAGGAGAAGTAATAATGCGTATCCTTTCATATAATAATTTTATCTGCTAATAGTGACGAATATAAGTAAATTACTTGTCAATATTATTATGTATGCGATAAACCCGGGGGCTGGATGGGTAAGTATGTGCAGACATGTGAACTATACGTATATTCCTTTCCGTTAATGCTATCTTGATAAAATATGGGAAAATGGTACATTTGTGTTATTAGTATCATTAGCCTATGCGTATCCACTATCAAAATAGTAAGATTGTTATCCGTGAGTTTCTGCCAGCAGAGTTGTCTATCTTCTGCAAGTTGTTTAAAGATGACAGCGTAACCCGTTATCTGCCTTTCCGGACACCGGAACAGTATATAGAAGCTTTCCATGATGCGCTGGAAGATTATAAAAAAGGACCATTTGGCCGCTGGGGAATATTTGATGCGGTAAACAACGATTTTATCGGAATGTGTCTGGCAAGGTTTTTTGCAGATATGCCTTCACAGGTGGAGATAGGTTATACGCTTAGTCAGGCGTATTGGGGAAAAGGCATTGCTACCGAAAGCAGCAAAGCACTGGTGGATTACTGTTTTACCAATACAGACACCCATGAAGTAGTGGCCGTCACAGACCTGGACAATATCGGCTCTCAGAAAGTGCTGGAAAAGGCCGGGCTCAGGCGGGTGGATAATTTGAAGAGAGGAGATATAGAGCTGGCGTACTTTATGATCCGACGTTCTGACCTATAACTGTATTGTAAATACCAATCCTTATAAGACCATGCAAATAACAATAGCTGATAACAGCCTCCTGATGAATGGAGAGAGCATGCAGTTCCCACTAAACATACAAACATTGCAGCAGGTGTTGGGCAAAGCCAGATACACCAAAACAAAATACAATCATATCTACACATGGGACGAGCTGGGGGTACTGGCTTATTCCCAGAACGGACAGGCAGTGGAAGGGCTTACATTGGATCTGTTGCCCGCGGGTTATCCCTTTTCTCCTGATGCAGCTTTTACGGCGGAGTTCAGCGTAGAACAAACCGCTTATCAGGAGTATTATCAGCAAAATATCGGGCACGTAAGAAAAACGGTAAAAAACGATGACAGCGGAAGCCTGGTGGTCGGGGATATGAACCTGTGGTTTGATATAGAAGATAATGCTATCACCACAGTGGTGATCACTAAATATGTTGCTCCCGCACCAAAGGTCTATTCTGATAAATACAAGTACCGGAAAATTAAAGGAGAGAAAATTGAATTCACAGATTTTAACTTCAAACTGGCAGTGGTACAACAACTGATGTATGAACAAAAACTGCTGAAGCCGGAATTTAATTTATACGAGTTTGTAGAGAACCACCAGGAACGGGAAATAGATATTGAAGCAGAAGGATATGCATTTATACCCGAAGTGCTGGCCTATTTCCAGTCCCTGGAAGTAGATAAAAAATATGCAGAGAAGATTACCGAAATTCACCAGGATGGCGGAGATGAAATTTATGGTCAGCTGCTAAGGTTCTGGGATGGAGAGGACGATACGTTTAATATCAGGGATTTTGAAGATGTTAAACATTTCCCCCATCTCCGGACCATGACGCTTTTTTATGATGCGGACCTCCCTGCCATCAAGGAACAACTGTCTCAGAAAAATATTGTTGTAGAAGAAATCTGAGGACTTGTGTTCTTGCTTTCGGGGAACCTGGTTAACGCATGCTTAGCAACTCCTGTAACCTGATATGTTGTGCTTCAACAATGGGTCTTTTCTCCTTTTCAGCAGCAGTAAGGGCCGCGAGACTCTGAGGAAGGTCTTCTTTTTTACCCTGCTGAAATTGTTCTTCCATGGTTTTTAAGATTGGCTGTAATTCGGTCAGGCCAACACCATTCATCCAGTTAACCAGCAGATGGCTGGTAATGGCGCCCTGCTTATAATCACAGTTCTTCATGGAGACTGTAATCTGTGTGAGGTACTGGTCGATACCTTCCAGATAATGGGCGAATATATGTTCGGCATATTGGGCGTTTCCGGCGTAAACCCTGTTTAATATAGCGGTATCCAGCCTTTCGTCGAATGGGATTGATATCATAGAAACTATAAATAAATTTTATTCTTTTGGCGGTAAAAGTAATTTTAGTAAATTTAAATGTAATGTATAATTTATCCTAATCTGTAATTTTCCTGAAAATTTTGTGGGCAATATATACCTGTCATCGGAAACTGTAACCTCAAAATAAGAGCTTCGGTAATGCATAACGTGATCAAAACCCATATAGCTGGTTTGTATCTTGATTTTATTAATATTGGCACCCAATCGGCTCCTGTAGAGGATAAACCGGCTATCCGGATTATTAATATTCTGGGACTTTTAACGGGTGTGATGGTACTGGGCATAGGCCTGTATTTTTATTCGCTGGTTCCGTCTCTGGCTTTGTTATGTGGCGTAATCACGGAAGGGACTGCTTTTTTGTTTTTAATCTATTTAAATCATAAGGGGCTAAGCAGCATCACGAAATATGCTGTGCTGGGAATACACTGTGCAGGCGCCATTTATTTCGGGGCATTGCTGGGGGCGGTATTGCCTACTACGCTGATGGAAGCTCTCCTCTTTGTGTTTTTGATCGGAGGTTCCTCCCTGATATTCCGTAAAAACAGGGATAAATGGCTGATGGTCCTGATAGGCGCCGTAATACTGATGGAGGTAAACGATTATTATCATGTGATCCGGCCATTGCCGCTCAATCCCGTCAACTACCACCGGTTTAGATGGTGGAGCAATGGTGGTGCTTTGTTTTTGATCATTGCAGTGATATGGTTGCTCATAGATGCCATTAAAGGACATGATAATGCCCGGCGCAAGTTTCTGGCAGATACTTGCCATGAGCTGAGAACCCCTGTCAATGCAGTGTTCCAGTCAGTGCAGCAGGCACAGCGGCATCTGAACAACATCGAAAATAAAGAGGATGCAGTAGTCCTTGAACAGTATATCAAAAGCACCCGGCCAGCCGTGCTTAATGCCATACAAATCCTGAACAGTGTAATAGAGATGTCCAGGATCGAAAATGGAAAATATCCGGTGAATAAGACCGATTTTCTGGTGGTGCCCTGGGTCAGTTCCATCATGGACATGCTGGCCCCGCTCGCAGAAAATCAGCATCAGCGGATTAAACTGACCTATCGGCAAATAGCACCGGTCATTTATACAGACCGGCTAATGGTCTCCCAGATACTCATCAATCTGCTGGCCAATGCTATCAAATACGGGGAAAAGAACGCTGATATTACGCTTTCCCTATCCAGCAGTCCTGAAGGATGGTTTTGTATGGAAGTACATAACAATGGTCATATCCCCGAAGCATTGCAGGCTGGCTTGTTTGAACGTTACCTGACCACCAACGACAATAACAACGATGGCAGCGGCATTGGCCTTGATATCGTACGGAACATCATCACCCGGCTGAATGGTCAGATCTCACTAAAAAGCAATCCGGTCTTCGGTACTTCTTTTCAGGTTGTTCTAAAGGACGTGAAAAGTGAAATGATGAATAATGCTACACTGATTGATGATGAACAACAGCCAGCCACCCATTCTTTCTCAGGCAAGAGGATTCTGATTATCGACGATGACCTGTCTACCTTTAACAGTGTAAAAGTGCTGACCCGTGATTGTTCACTGATACAGGCACAGGATGGGGAAGAAGGTTTAATGAAAGCCCGGACCTTTCATCCGGATCTTATTCTGATGGATCATAAAATGAGTAAGATCACCGGGCTTGAAGCACTTAGGTCTATTAGAAAAGATGAGGTGCTGAAAGAGATTCCTGTAGTGCTGGTAAGTGGGGAAGTGTTCTTCAAAGATGAGTTTTTCAAGGCCGGGGCCGACGGTTTTCTCAGCAAGCCACTGGAACATCAACAGCTGGCATCTGTACTTTTGAATATGTTGCATAAGCCTTCGGTGATGCAATAACGCCAACGGATATACTGTAAAACAACAAATATTATTGACTCAGCGCCGTAGCCTGCCCGGCAGTACACCGAATTTTCTTTTAAAAGCGGCCGTGAAATGATGTGGGTGCTGATAGCCCATCCGTTCCGCCACTTCATTGACATACCATTTCTCTTCCTGCAACAGCCTTCTGGCTTCCTCCATCCTCAGATCATTGAGATAACCGAAAACTGTACAGTTAAACAATGTCTTAAAACCAGCCTTGAGTTTGGTTTGATTGATACAGGCTATGCGCGCCAGGGAGCGCAGTGTACAAGGTTCTTTATAGTGCATGTCCAGATAGGTTTTGACGGCATGCAGGCTTTCGATGTCGGTAGCACTGAGTTTTATACCGGCCGGTTGGTGGTCCAGCTGCTGCACCTGGAGCAGAAACAGCTCCGTGGCCTTCGCTTCCAGATAAATACCCTTGAGATGGCCGGTGTACGGCGCATGTTGCATATCATGGATGATAGTACGCATCGCAGGGGTTATGGAGGCCACAAAATCAAACGCTGGCGCCTGTACGAAATTGGTGTCGCGGAAAGTTGTCATAAAACGGCTGTCTTCCGTATACAGCTGGTCAAAAAAATCTTCCGGTAATGCCAGCTCAAAGAACGACCGGGTCTTATTGCCGGTGGCAGATACCTTCAGGTCGTAAGCCTGGGCGTCTTCGCGGTATACAACAAACTGCTGCGCACCGAAGCTGCGGGTGCTGACAGGGATATGGCCCAGTGGCTCTTCCAAACGAAAATGAGAGACGATGGATGGGCGCTGTGGTTGAAAGGCCAGTGTCTTCTCCTGCATGTTCACATAGCTGGCCCACCGGAGATCGATCTGATGAAAGCCAATAGTGTGCATGCTGAGCTGGTAGCCCGGCTCCTCATGGATAACTTGCCGTTGTTCATACAATGGAGATAGATGCCCTGATTTCATTTCGTCTTTTTACGTTGGTACTGCGTCGTTTTACGTTAACAGACCCGCGGTTTGTAGTGTTAGGTTTGCGCCCATAAAAATAATAAATACATATGGAAAGTAAACAGTACATCACGGTGTTTGGAGCCACCGGCAGGGTGGGCGGAGCTGTACTCCGGCTGCTTTCACAGGCGCAGATGCCTGCCGTTGCAGTCACACGTAACCTTGACAAAACAACCGAAATGCCAGGCGTCCAATGGATGGCCGCTGAAATGGCCGCCAGGGATACATTATACCGGACCATGGAAAACAGCAGCACGGTTTTTCTGGCTTCGGCCACAGACGAGCAGATGGTTGAGGCCCAGTGTAATGTGATAGAAGTGGCCAGGGAACAGGGAGTGCAGCATATCGTAAAATTATCATCAGCCATGGCCGATCCGGATGCATCCCTTTTTATCGCCAGGGCCCATGGCCAGATTGAAGAACAGCTTCGGTCTTCCGGACTGGCAGGTACGCTGCTGAGGCCCAATGGCTTTATGCAGAACTGGCTGCTGGGAGTAGCCCATACCGTCAAAACACAACGAAAGATATTCGAACCCACTGGCGATGGTAAAAGGACTTATATCGATATGCTCGATATTGCCGAAGCGGCCAGTAAGATACTGATGAAACCTTCACAACACAAGGGGCAAGCCTATTTACTCAGTGGGGGCGAAGCCATTAATTACTACGAGCTGGCTGCCTTGCTCAGTACGGTTTTACAGGAAGACGTCGTTTATGTGCCGGTCAGTGAAGAGGCGGCAAGGCTACAAATGGAACAGCGTGGTCTGCCATCCTGGGCTATAGAAACTTTCCTCGCCTATGCAGCCGAACAGCGGCAGCACCAGGCAGGCTGGATAAGCCCTGATCTGCCCGTTTTGCTGGGTAGGCCGCCCCGAACAGCTGCCTCGTTTATATCCGCACATAAATATGCCTTCCAATAATTTATCAAAATATACCGAATGGTATATTTTGATAAAATTGACTTACCTTTGCCGGGTAGCAGCATTATAGTTGCTTCTTTATCTGAGATTAAACTATGTAAGATGAATACAACCAATTACGACATTGTTGTGATAGGCTCCGGTCCGGGCGGTTATGTATCTGCTATCCGGTCGGCACAACTGGGATATAAGGTAGCCCTGGTAGAAAAATATGATACACTGGGAGGTACCTGTACCAACGTGGGTTGCGTACCGGCCAAGGCTTTGCTGGACAGTTCAGAGCATTATCATAAAGCAGATGCACAGTTTAAAGCGCATGGAATTAAATTGTCTGCAATGGAGCTCGACTTCAACCAGTTTATTCACCGGAAGAACGAGGTGGTAAAACAAAATGCGTTGGGTCTGGTATATCTGATGAAGAAAAATAAAATCGATGTACACTACGGACTGGGTAGTTTTATAGATGCCACACACCTCAAAGTGTCTTCAGACAAGGAGGAGCAGGTGCTTACCAGTAAGTATTTTGTCATTGCTACTGGTTCCAAACCATCTTCCCTGCCTGGTATCATTATCGACAAAAAAAGAATCATCTCTTCTACGGAAAGTTTATCGTTGCCTTCCCAACCGGCTTCCATGGTCATTATTGGCGGTGGTGTGATAGGGGTGGAACTGGCTTCTGTATATGCCCGCATTGGTACAAAGGTGACCATTCTGGAATATGCAGATTCATTGATTCCTTCTATGGACAGGGATCTGGGCAAAGCATTGCAGAAATCACTGACCGGACTGTCTATTGATATACACCTGAGCAGCAAGGTGCAAACGGCCGTTAATACCGGAGAGGCAGCTGTAGTGGGCTATCTGGATAAAGACGGCAAACAACAGGAGCTGGTAGCTGACTATTGCCTGGTAGCAGTTGGCAGACGGGCCTATACAGACGGATTAAATCTGCAGGCCGCAAGAGTGGAGGCAGAGAAAAATGGAAAGATCAAAGTAAATAATACGCTGCAAACCACTACACCCAACATATATGCCATCGGTGATGTGATCAGCGGTCCTATGCTGGCGCATAAAGCGGAAGAAGAAGGTACGCTGGTGGCGGAAGTGATTCATGGATTAAAGCCGCATATGAATTATAATCTTATCCCCGGTGTTGTTTATACCTGGCCGGAAGTGGCCGGTGTAGGCGCTACCGAAGAAGAGCTGAAAGCCAAAGGTATTGTTTATCGGGTTGGTAAATTTCCTTATATGGCCAGTGCCCGTGCAAGGGCTTCCATGGACACGGAAGGTTTTGTGAAAGTGCTGGTGGCAGAAGCGTACAACGAAGTGCTGGGCGTACATGTTATCGGACCCAGAGCGGCTGATGTGATCGGCCAGGCGGTAGTGGGAATGGCACATGAAACCACCGCTGATGAAATGGCACACCTCAGCTATGCGCATCCTACCTACTCTGAAGCGTTGAAAGATGCGTTCCTGATGGCTTCCGGAAAAGGAGCGATCAATATCTGATTGTCACGATAGTAATGCTGTTTGAAAGATAAGAGGCGCGGGTAACCGCGCCTCTTTGTGTTATCTCGTTACACATTCGCTGCATGATAAACCGCTGCAAACACCTGTGCGAAGGCTTCCAGCTTGCTGCCGGTTTTTGGAATACCGGATTGCTGATAAAAGTCTTCGAATAGTTTTCCGGTTCTGATAGCAGTACCCAGCTCTATATAGTTGGCTGCGATATTTGCAGGCAGTCCGTTGGCTACCAGTATGTCATAGTATTCATTGTCCGGATATTCTACCCAGGGCAGTTCCGGCCGGCCGATAGCCTGTCCGAGTACAGCCGCTGATTCGCCGGCTGTGCGTATATCGCTGACGATATATTGAATACTTCTCAGATGCTCCGTTGCAGTGGTGAGTGCCGTCGCTGCTGCATCTGCAATAGCAGGTATATCTACCATAACCACAGGCGTGTTGGCTGGATAATTTCTGCCAATAAGGCCTTGATGCCGGATCTGCGCGACCTCTGCAAAAAAGTTGATGTAAAAATTCGCAGGACGCAAATGGGTTAGCTGTATGTTTTCCAGCTGGTTTAATGTCTGTTCTACATCATACAGTCCGCTGACAGGCCCGCATCCGTCTGGTGAATGAGCACCGATGCTGCTAAGGTTGACCACCCGTTTAATGCCCGCCTGACGGATAGCCTGTGCATATATCTGCCCGGTCTGACGGATCTGTGCTCTCCAATCACTATGATCAAATTGGATGGGTACCATGGTATATACTGCATCTGCATCGCTGAAAGCATCTGTCAGAAAATTAACCTGCTGTATATCACCAATGGCAGGAACAGCACCAATGTCCTTAATGGTCGTTGCCTTCTGAGGATCGCTGCTGATAAGGGTTACATGGTGTCCTTCTTCTACTAATTTTGTAACCAATAATTTACTAATATTGCCAAGTGAGCCTGTTATTGTGTATCGCATAGATAAATGATTTTGATAGCAGCAAAATTATTTTTGTTGATTCGTCCTGACAAGGACTTACCCGAAAGTATGTAGTATGACCGCCATCAAGGAAAACTCCACTTATCAGCAAAACAAAGCTGAAGGAATGCTCAATTGCCCCGTTTGTTACATCATGGACAAAATAGGAGGGCAATGGAAACCCAGTATTATTTATCATTTGTTACCTGGTCCAAAACGTTATGGCCAGCTGAAAAAGGATATCTCTTCCATTACCGAGAAGATGCTGACCCAGAGCCTGAAGCAGCTGGAGAACGATGGTCTGGTGAAAAAACATCCGGGTACCGGCCCTTTTTCTTCTGTTTTTTATGAGCTGACAGAAGAAGGGCATTCCCTTTTGCCCGTCGTACAGGCGATGGCGTTATGGGCTATCAGCAACAGCAAGCGGATGCCATATGATCCTTATGGTATTCTGAAAGATGTTTTATAAATGTATAGGCTGTAATAGAAACTGTTAGTGATTCCCAGGGCTGAAAGAAGAGGATTAATTTGCTTTTATCTAATAAATACATTAAGGAAGGCCCGTATCAGGCGGGCCTTTTATTATTTTGGTGTTATAGATGTGGTAAAATTTCCACGAAAAAAAATGTAATACGCTGAAACTGGCTACCAGTAGGTGTTTGATGTATTTTCCTCATTTGTTTTTTATGTTTTTGTTAACTCTTGGCACAGACTTTGTAAAATGCCATCCTGTTCTAACAACGGTACCGTATATATTAACAACTTTAGAATGTTATTTATAACGAACAGAATATTATAATTTAACCCAATCCAATTTTTTATGAGGATGTTTACAACTCTTGGGAAGTCTCTCATGATGGCTTCTTCTGTATTAGCATTGACCGGAACTGCATATGCGCAGGAAAAGGATAGTACCCAAAAGGTTACCCGTGTTACTCCCTTTAATGGTGTGAAAGATTACCGTACATGGTCTATTGGCGTATGGGGCGGTGGTTCCGCTGCTATCAGTCCGTTTGGAGGCCCTTACTATTTTAATAATTTCGACTTTAAGAATGTTGGTTTTGTGTATGGTGCTTATGTGAAAAAACAAATATTTCACAACTTCGGCCTGCAGGCAGACTTCATGCGTGGTCAGGTAAAAGGAGCTACCAAAGCAGCACAGACATTAACTGATATACATGGTAATGCGGTTGCAGGTGGTATCAAATCCTTTAAAACAGATATCGACTGGTCCGCGTCTTTGAGTGGTGTGTTTAGCCTGGGATCTATCAACTGGATCAACAAACAGAGTTTTGTAATACCATACGTTTCCGCAGGTGCTGGTGTAATGGGCTTCAAACCTGTGGTGACAGCAGCCGATGGTGCTGAGACTGCAGTAATGACTTCCGGTGGTAAAGCCAGACATACTGAAATGTTTATTCCGGTAGGTGTAGGTGCAAAATTCGTAGTAGCTCCCGGTGTAAACATCGATCTGGGTTACAACGTGAATTTTGTGGACAGCAAAGTGTTTGACGGCGTTAACAGCGGCAATAAAGACAAATTCTCTACTGCACGTCTGGGTCTTGAATTTGCCCTTGGCAAGAAAAGAAAACCACAACTGGCTGTCGTAAATCCTGCTGCTCAACTGGCAATGGATTTACAGGATAAAAATGCTGCCCTGAAAAACTCTCTGGCAGAAAGCGATTCCCGCAACCAGTCTGCTATCAATCAGCTGAAAGGTGAAATCGCTGATATGAAAAAGGATACTGATGGTGATGGCGTTCCTGATTATCTGGATAAATGCCCTAATACACCTGCTGGTACTAAAGTAGATGGTGCTGGTTGTCCTTTACCCACTCCTCAGGTACAGGTGGTGAAAGAAAAAATCATCGTTACTGAAGCAGATAAAAAAGTGGTAAAAGATGCGATCGATAACCTGGAATTTGACCTGGGTAAAGCTACTATCAGACCTACTTCTTTCTCCAGCCTGGATAAAGTAGCAGCGCTGCTGGTAGAGAAAAACTTCAGCCTGAAACTGGCCGGTCATACCGACAATACCGGTTCTGCAGCTACTAACCTGCGTCTGTCTAAAGGCCGCGCTGAAGCTATCAAAGCTTATCTGGTGTCTAAAGGCGCTAATGCTTCCAGAATCGAAGCTACCGGATATGGCGCTGCACAGCCTATCGCTTCCAATAAAACAGCCGAAGGCCGTCAGCAAAACAGAAGAGTAGAATTTACTTTGTACTAATCTGCTTATAACATCCATTTTTTAACTTGCCTTCAATACTGAAAAGCTGTTCCTGATAAAGGAGCAGCTTTTCTTTTTAATTCGGGTGAAATATCCCTTTCCGATGAATGCAGGACTATCTAAGTCCTGCCCTGTTTTTTTTATTGGGCTGGATGAAGGCCGGCTTGCTGGTTGCGGGCTTTGGATACTTTTCTGCCACGGAAGAAAAGATAAAGGTTGAAGAACAACATAATGCCCAGATAAATAAAGAACCCACCCAGTTTGCTGCTCAATACTTCCACAAGGGTCTGTGCATCTGAAATCCTCCAGTCTACTTTCATGATCAGAAAGGCAAAGCCAATGTTGAGCAGATAAAAACCTGTTTCAAAAAGCGCGTTGGTGGCTATGGCCAGATCTTGTTTGCCATGGAAGATGTCGAGCATGAATACTTTACTGTTTTTAAACAGTATCCATGCTACCAGCCAGGTGACAACAATCACTATAGGCAGGTAAATCACATAGGTCGTAAAATTCAGGGAAGCTTGCATATACTATTATTTTATGGGATGAAATAATTGATTCCGTTTGCTGATAAAATAGATGGTGAGCATATTGAAACAATGCAGTACACCGAGAGAAAGAATGATGAAGCCGGTGCTGCCCGTGATGACTGAAAGCATTTCCGTCCAGTTGTGAATGGTGCCCCAGAAGATGATCATAAGGGTGGCGTAGCCTATATTCACCAGATAATAACCCACCAGGAGAATGTTGTTAATCGCTTCACAGAGCGTGGTGTCGTGGGGGATGAGGCCATGGAGGAAGATGCTGCCATTGCGGTAAAAACGCAGTCCTACCTGGACGGTGATGATGTAGGTAATGGCAAAGTAGATCAGGTAAGCAAGGATGTTCATAACAGTGCATTTGCTTTTTCTGATGTCAAAAGTATTTAAACTTTCGGTATTTTCAAAAATTTCTGAAAATAAACCGAAGTGAGTAAAGTTGAACAGGGAAAGAGTAGGGGAAATGGCTTTCTAAAAAAATGGCATCTTACAATTATTCCAGCATCTTCCGGGCATACTTGTTTTTGTATTCTACTGGTGTCATACCGGTGATGCGGCGAAACACATCGCGGAAAGTTTGGGTATCAGTGTAGCCGATATTCACCATTACTTCGTGGATGGACTTTCTGCCGATCTCCAGTTGTTTTTTGGCGCCCTCGATTTTTACACGTTGAATGTATTCTGCTACTGTGCTGCGGGTGGCCTTTTTAAAGCGACGTTCAAAAGTGCGTCGGCTCATATTAAACTGAGCGGCCAGTTCTTCTACATTGAGCCGCTGTTTGTAGTTTTTTTCGATATGCTGTTGTGAAGATTTGATGACTTCATCCTGGTGGTCTTTCAGGCCATGGAAGACGATAAAAGGCGATTGGATGTTTTTGTCGAGGTCTATGGTGAAGTATTTGGCTGTATAGATAGCAATTTCGCGACCTGCATGTTTTTCTACCAGATGCAGCAGCAGGTTCCAGTGTGCGCTGCCGCCACCGCTGGAATACAGTCCGTGCTGGTCGGTGATCATGCGTTCATCTACCACTTCTACGGAAGGGTAAAAATACCTGAGTTCATTGGCATAGTTCCAGTGGGTGGTACACTGTTTTCCTTTCATCACGCCGGAAAAAGCAAGCAGAAATACGCCGGAGCCGAGGCAGGCCACTTCTGCGCCTTCTTTATATTGTTCAGCTACCCACAGGGAATATTCCCTGTTCACCATAATGGCTGTGGTCATATCTCCAGTGAGTGCCGGCACAATAATGAGGTCTGCATCATTTATCGCATCCAGCTGTACATCCGGTTTGATACAGAAGGCCCCGTTGTTGTAACTGACTTCCGGTGTAATGCCGGCCAGTTTGATCTCGAACAAGGGAGCTTTGCCGCTCTCTGCAAGAAAGGAATTCACCATCGAGAAAACATATTGACAATCGGCGATGGATGCTATAACCGCTCTGCGGAGGGTGAGAATGTATATACGGATCATACTCAAAGGTAAAAGTAAATTTTGACGCAAATACCCACCTAAGGTTGTCGTATTTGCCCTTTATATCTATTGGTTTCTGTTGTTACCTTTGGGGTAATATCCTAAAAAGAGAAAATCATGCAAGCAATTACAACCTACTTCAATTTCATGGGCAATACTGAAGAAGCCATGAACTTTTACAAATCAGTATTTGGCGGAGAGTTTACTTCGTTTGCCCGTTTCGGTGATACACCCGGTAGTGAAAATATGCCGGCACATGAACGAAACAAAATCATGAATATCAGTTTGACTACTAAAAGCGGCGCCATACTGATGGCTACAGATTTTCTGGAGTCTATGGAGCAGCGTTTACAGCTGGGCAACAACATACATCTGGTGATCAATGCAGATTCGGAAGAAGAGGTGGACAGTCTGTTTAAAGTACTTTCAGCAGGTGGCAAGATAGAAATGCCTGTCAACAAAACCTTCTGGGGCGCTTATTTCGGCATGTGTGAAGACAAATTCGGCATTAAATGGATGCTCAATTACGCTTATCCTCAAAACAAATAATACCATGTCTTTTCAAGCATATCTCGACAATATCCAGACAAAAACCGGAAAATCTCCGGAGGATTTTAGAAAGCTCGGTGAGCAAAAAGGTTTCCTGCAGAAGGGAGCACTGGCGCCGGGAGTGAAAGCTGGACAGATTGTTGCCTGGCTGAAGGAAGAGTACGCGTTGGGTCATGGCCATGCAATGGCCATCTACGCATTGTTTACAGGCAAGAAGGCATAAGCGGTCATTCGTTTTCGGGGTACTGGAACCCCGTCTCTTCTTCTGTGGTTTTAACAGGCCTTACCTCAATAGTAGCGGAAGGCACATATTCAAATTCAGGGTTGTCTTTGGCAATAGCAATAGCTTCTTCCAGATCAAAGGCCCTGATATGATAATAGCCCACCTGTATTTCCTTTGCAGGATCGATGGCGGTGCTTTTCCAGCCGGTTTTACTTTTAGAGAGCAGCCAGCCGCTGTGTAACAGTGGCTGGGCTGCTATCAGCTGATCTGCTTCCTGCAGGCGTTTGATATATACTTCACATTTCTTTACGAATTCCAGGTGCTGAGCTGCTGTCATAGCGGCTTTGGCGTCGCCTGCATTGCGGATGTAAAGCATGAATTCCTGTTTCATAACAAAGGATTTTAGCTATCGGAAGAGTGGAGGGGTAGTTCTGATTTTTTCCAGCAAACGATTTAGCTGTGTTACTTCGTGATCATCCAGGGCTGCGTATACATGGTCCAGTTTGTCCAGGTTGCGGTCCACTTTTTTGAGACGTTCCAGTCCGGTGCTGGTGATGCTAACGGCTACCAGGCGCTTGTCGCTGGGGTTGGGGACTTTTGTTACCAGCTCTTTGGCCACGAGCCGGTCTACCAGCCTTGACACGCCTGCATTTTTTTCTTCCATCTGTTCCAGTATTTCGGAAGTGGAGAGTGCATGTGCGGCGGTATGGAGTATTTTTAAAACATTATATTGTTGGGATGTCAGTTCATAATGGGCAAAAAAAAGCTGAGACTGATCATAGGACCAGTTGAAAGTCCGGAGAAGGTTGAGGCCCAGTTTTCTCCGGACAGGTATTTCCATGTTTTTCATAGCCTAAAACTACAAAAAGTTGTTTACTGACAGAGATAACCACCATCTACCGGAAGATAGGCGCCTGTGCAGAAACTGGCATCATCGGAGGCCAGGAATAAAAAGGCTTTGGCGATTTCTTCCGGTTTGCCGAGTCGTTTCATGGCATGTTTGGATTCCATATAGGCCTTGCTTTCAGCCGATGCGTTGTCCATCAGCAACGGTGTTTCTATATAACCCGGGCCAATGGTGTTAATACGGATATTGGCGGTACCATTTTCCAGTGCGGCTACTTTGGTCATGCCCACCAGTCCGTGTTTGGAAGCGGTGTAGGCAGCGATACCGATTTCTCCGACCTGGCTCATGATAGAGCCTACATTGACAATGGCGCCACCACCAGGCTGTTGGCGCATCTGGGCGATTTCATATTTCATGCCGTAGAATACACCGCTGAGATTGACACTGGTTACCTTATGCCATTCTTCAATGGTTTTTTCATGGATAGGGGCCGCATCCACAATACCGGCGTTGTTGAGTGCCACGTCCAGCCTGCCAAAGAGGGCTACCGTTTCCGCAACGGCCTTTTCCATATCTTCCGGCTTGGATACGTCGCATTGCACAAAGGCCGCTGCTGTTCCTTCCTGTAATATTTCATCCAGTGTTTGCTGATTCAGTTTGAGGTCTGCAATCATCACTTTGGCGCCTTCACGGGCGGCTAATATGGCGGATGCCTTGCCTATACCGGAGTTGCCACCGGTGATCAGCACTACCTTATTCTCAAAACGTTTCATGGTTTCTGTTTTAACCAAATTTAATGATTAGTCATTAATGATTAATCATTAAAATGTTAAGCTTTCCCTAAACTATGGTTTTCACCGGCGAAATGGTGGCTTTTACCGGCAGGGGAGGTATTTTAGCCGGAATGTGTTTTACAATAGCTGTAACAGGTGTAACTTTGATGCCCTGCCTGAAGATGGAGACCATGAAAAATACCATAGCGACGATTGAATAACGCTGGCAGGCAACGTAGTCTGCTGTTGATCAGGAACGAATATTGTTCCCCACATAAAACAAATCCTTGTAATTCACAACTATGCATACCACTTCCAAAAAAGCTGCTATCAGCTTTATTTTTATTACGTTATTAATCGATGTAATGGGTTGGGGGCTGATCATCCCGGTGATGGCCGACCTGATAGCCCAGCTGAAAGGCATTCCCGTTAATGAAGCCAGTACCTACGGCGCACTGTTATTATCTGTTTTTGCCATTACCCAGTTCCTGTTTGCCCCGGTAGTGGGCAACCTCAGCGACCGTTACGGCCGTCGTCCGGTGCTGCTGCTTTCCCTGCTGGGTTTTGGTGTTGACTACATCATTCTGGCTCTGGCGCCTGCTTATAGCTGGTTGTTTATCGGCCGTATCATCGCCGGTATGACCGGCGCCAGCTTTACAACAGCTACGGCCTATATTGCTGATGTGAGCACAGATGAAACTTCCAAAGCCAAAAATTTTGGCCTGATAGGCGCTGCCTTTGGGCTTGGTTTTGTGTTGGGCCCTGCATTGGGCGCTCTGCTGGCTACCTGGGGTATCCGCGCACCTTTCTATGCTGCTGCTGCTTTGTGCCTGTTGAACTGCTTATATGGCTACTTCCTGCTGCCTGAATCGCTGAGTAAAGAAAACCGTCGTCCGTTCGACTGGAGAAGAGCCAACCCATTTGGCTCCCTCAGATTCCTGACCCGGCATCCCGAAATCGGTGGGCTGGCACTCAGTTTCTTCCTGATTTACCTGGGCAGCCAGTCTGTACAGGGTAACTGGAACTTCTTCACTATCTATCGTTTTAACTGGAGCGAAAAAATGGTGGGTATTTCCCTGGCAGTAGTAGGTGTACTGGTAGGTGGTGTACAGGCAGGACTCACCAGAGTGGTGAATCCCAAGATAGGCAATGAGAAGAGCATCTACCTGGGGCTATCGTTATATACACTGGGCCTGGTACTGTTTGCCTTTGCTACCCAGGGATGGATGATGTTTGCTTTCCTGGTGCCTTACTGCCTCGGCGGTATCTGTGGTCCTTCCCTGCAATCCGTTATTTCCGGACATGTACCACCTAACCAGCAAGGTGAGCTGCAGGGTGCATTGACCAGCCTGATGAGTCTTACCACCATCATAGGCCCGCTGATTATGAGCAGCACCTTCGCCTATTTTACCACCGATAAAGCGCCTTTTTATTTTCCTGGTATGCACTTCCTGATCGGTGCGGTATGTATGTTGTTCAGTATCATCATCACCTACAAAGTACTTACGCGGGAAAAGAAACATAACCCCGAACTGGCAGGAGTGATCAAAGGAACGTCCGGCTTCAGTGATACTCCCCTGCATTGATGCCGTCGGCTATACGAAAAAAGACAAATCCTTCTACAGGGTTTGTCTTTTTTTGATTCAGCACCTGTTAACAAAAAACTGCTGTTTTATTGTACCTTCGCATTTCGAAATAACGTATATATGAACCCGTTGTTACAAAACAACCCATACGAAAGACCATTCCCTGTAAAAGCCCGCTGGCGTAATTTTGAAGCCTTCAAAACGGCCCAGCCGCTGTTATACGCCCTGGCAATATTTGTGTTCACACTGGCAGTAGTATCTCTCTTTTATATCATTGTGCTGCTGCAAAAACTGATGAACGAACACACCATGCCAACCCAGCCACAGTGGATCGCCATCTGTGTATTCCTGTTTCTGACAAGCTCTTTTATCCTGATTGCGCGCTACCTCTGCAACCTGCCGATAAGGGAGCAGCAGCAATATTATAAGGCTAGTGGCACTACCTGGCTAAGCGAAGATAAAAGGCAGGCATTGCGCCTGCATGTGGTAGATATGTTCTACTCCGGTTACTGGAGCGAAACGCTGGAATATTGTCCTCTGGCTGCTTTGCAGGGCAGCGGGAAATATTATGCGCTGAAACCTTTGGATGCGGCCATCTTCAAGAAGTCGCTGGACCACGATTGGGGTGTACTGACCAAGGAGAATTACCGGAAAGTGTCACAGCAGCTACTTACCAAGGGTTATCATGCAGAAATCTTTGCAGTGACGCTGAACCTGCGGAACCAGGACCAGGTTGTGAGTAAGCGGCTGGCAGCGCTTACCCATCTTTCGGAGGTCTATATCCTCGATTGCCTGCAATCGCGCCCTGGTGGCCGTCCGCCTAAGCTGATATGGGGATATGAATGCTGGCGTGCCATCGTGGTGGCCAGAAATGCGTTTATGGCCGGCCATATCACAGCAGACGAAGCCTGGCATGATATGCTGCTTGCCGCCGATTATGTGTTTGAGTTATTCGACAGTTTTGAGGATTTTAATAACAACTATCGGCTGGGAAATGCCTTCTGGAGCGATTCCTATGATGTTACCAGCGAAAAGATAAAATACTATAACCTCTTTAAAGAGGAATGTAAATGGCCGATGGCCCAGTTGCCATGGCCTGCCCCCAAAGGCACAAAATTACCTTCCGCTATGGCCAACGGTTATTTTAATGAAGTAACCATCGCCAAAAGCCTGCGGCAGCAGCCCGGCGGGCTCAACTAAATCTTCCGGTTTATTCGGGCCATTGATTGAACAGCTGTTCGCGTCCGGCGAACAGCTGTCTGATAAAGCTCAGTAGCTGTTCACCTGCAAAAGTAATAGTAGACTCATACGAACCATACAGCAGCCAGTCATAACTGTAATCACAGTACGCTGTTTCATAGCAGTCGGGATGAAATTCGCTGCAGGTGATCTCTGTATCTGTAGCTTCTTCCGTTATCTCCAGCAGGTAGGGCGTAGAATGACTGCATATATAATCTTTGATAGCCTGATAATCGGCATCGGTGAGATGCATTTTGGCAAGGAATAATATATTGCCCGGGCTTTTTTCTACTAATGGATCCCAATAATCCCCATCATAGTTCCAGCGGTCCAGCAGATGTTGCCGGACATTTTCCCGCTCTTTTTCGTTGAGGCGTCTGCGATAGGGCAGTGGTGTTATTTTTGTCAGCTCTCCGGGCGTGATGTTTTCTACATAATGAATGAACTTTTCCCTTTCGTTTTGTATGGCAGCGGCTTCTATCGGATTGTCGCTGACAGTAAAAAGTGATTGGGCTGCATGTCCAATATGGGCCAGTGTTTCGCGGCAGGTGAGCAGGGCAGGAAAGGATTTACCTACCAGCATCTCCACTTCTCCCAGCATAGCTGCCAGCACATTATAACGCGGGAAGAGATCGTAGTCTTTATCAGAATAGGCGTACTCAGGAAAATCTGAGCCGGAACGTTCTTTGGCGTACCGGTTGGCCCAGTAGGTATAATTGTCTTTGCAATAACGGCGGGCTGCGGTGATCAGTGCTTCATCCAGAGTCATGGCCGCAAGTTAATGAATAAATCCTTTGATCCCAGGGCTAAAGCCCTAGGCTATAATTGTGTCATAAGTGATTGTGGAAGAGGCCCTGACAGATATACCAACGAGTAAATCATCAACCTCTGAATATACAGTACAAACCCTTATTTATCCAAGTTTTGCCGTGGTGTCTGTTATTAATTTTGACATCAAAACAAGGATATGACAGACGAAATGAAACTACTGTCGCCGCTGGAGAAAGCCGGCCACAGCTTCGCAAACAGAGTAGTGATGGCGCCGATGAGCAGACGCCGTTCTGAGCAGGGGATTTCTGGAGCCATAGTGGCCCGCTATTACGGACAAAGGGCTGGTGCCGGTTTAATCATTGCAGAAAACAGCGCCGTAGCAGCTAACGGTGTCGGCTATCTGGATGCTCCCGGTATTTATAACGATGTACAGCTGGCAGCCTGGAAAAAGGTAGTGGATGAAGTGCATCAACAGGGCGGAAAAATTTTTGTGCAGCTGGTACATACCGGTCGCATTGGACACCCGCTGAATCAGGGTGGTGAACTGTTGGTGGCGCCTTCTGCCTTAATAGCCGAAGGACAGATCCGTGTGCCGGGAGATCTTCATTTACCCATGGCACAACCGGAAGTGCTGAGCACTGCCGATGCAGCAGCGCTGGTACAGGCACATGTGGAGGCCGCTGTAAATGCTATCGCTATTGGATTTGACGGTGTAGAGATACATGGAGCACATGGTTTTTTGCCGGAGCAGTTCCTGCATCCGCTCACTAACCAGCGGACAGACCGCTATGGTGGCAGCATCGCCAACCGCAGCCGTTTTCTGCTGGAGATTATGGAAGGTGTGGTAGCTGCTATCGGTAAGGAACGTACAGGCGTACGCTTATCTCCTTTTGCAGAGATCAATGGTTTGCCGGCATATGAAGAAGAGGAAGCGACACATCTGTATATCATCGAAGCATTGCAGCAACTGGATGTTTTGTATGTGCATCTGTCTGATCAGTCTGGAGGCGGCTCTGCGCCTATTACGAAAGATTATCTGAAAGCTGTACGTCAGCGTTTTCACAACCTGGTGATACTGGCAGGCGGACAAACCGCTGCGTCCGGAGAAGCTTTGCTGCAGGCCGGACTGGTGGATATGATTGCTTTCGGCAGACCGTTTATTGCCAATCCTGATCTGGTAGATCGTTTCCGGCATAATATCCCGCTGACGGCGCCCGATACAGCCACTTTTTATCAGGGAGGAGAAAAAGGGTACACTGATTACCCAACGGCAGCCATTGTAGCTGTATAACTCAGCATTCCGCTATTTTCTTAGCTAGAAAACCCTGTTCCTGTGTGGAGGTGGTAAGCACCCTTGCCTGTTCAAAACAGGCTACCGCCTTTTCTTTTTCTCCCAGGCGTTTGTAGATTTCTCCCAGCACAGCATGATAAAGATAATAACGTGTCATCTGCCGGTGTCCTTCCAGTGTTTGGAGCGCCTGCAGGGCCTGTTGCGGGCCGGCTGATTCCAGGAGTACGATGCTGCGGTTCAGCACCACTACTGGGTCGTGGGTGAGGCTGAGCAGCGCGTCGTAATAGGAAAGGATGACTTTCCAGTTGGTAGCCGCATAATCGGGTGCGATACAGTGCTGATATGCAATGGCAGCTTCCAGATGAAAAGAGGAAACATCCTGGCCGGAGGCAGCTTTGTTCATCCAGTCGTTGCCGGCACGGATAAGCGACTGGTCCCATAGCCGGCGGTCCTGGGCTGCCAGCGGAATGAGGGCGCCGTCGGGCGTAAGTCTGCCTGCGACACGGGCGGTATGAAAACAAAGCAGGGCCATGAGTGCACAGGTCCGCGGTTGCCTGGTGTACTCATTGTCCAGCAACTGTTGACATAAAAACAGCGCCTGTTCAATGATATCTTCCCGGACCAGTTTGTTGTTATGAGTGGCACTGTACCCTTCATTAAACAGCAGATAGATACAGTTCAGTACTGCATGGAGCTGCTGTGGAAGCTGATCTGGTGAAGGTATCCGCGGTTTGATATGATTAGTCCTGAAATATTCTTTGGTACGGTACAGTCTTTTGGAGATAGTATCTTCTGTAGTCAGGAAAGCACGGGCGATCTCTTTGGTGCTGAAGCCGCAGAGTGATTTCAGCATAAAAGTGATCTGGCTCTCCGGTGAAATTTCGGGAAGACAACAGGCAAACATCATCCCCAGAAAATCATCTTTAATATGTTGTTCCTGCCAGTGTTGGTCGATGGTGGTGGCCAACGTGTATTCTGTTGATAAGGCCAGTTTTTCGGTATAGGAAAAGTCGAAGTTGTAGTAATGTTTTTCCTTGCGGATAATATCAATCGCCTTGTTTTTAGCCACGCGGAAGAGCCAGGCTTCGGGGTTGTCCGGAATTCCATTGAACTTCCAGGTCTCCAGGCCTTTCAACAGGGCATCCTGTACCACATCCTCTACCAGGCTGTAGTTTTCCGGACCGAATATTTTCACCAGCACAGCCACCATCTTTCCGGACGCCTGCCTGAAAAGATGGTTGACCGCCTGATGAATATGTGATGGCTTACTCACTTTCCAGATGTCTTATTTCCCGAACTTCAATAGTGCAGCCATAGCGTAGGCTGGGGCAAGCCTGAGCCAGCCCGGCGGCTGCAGCTGCGTTGGTGGCTCTGAGGATCAGGTAACCGGCTATCAGTTCTTTTCCTTCTGCCAGCGGTCTGTCAGTGATGGTTGTAGTACTGATCACCGTTTTACCTTCCGTTGCCAGCTGGTGGCCTGCTACAAAATGACCTGTCTGAATGAGTTCGCCCAGCCATTGCTGCCAGTGCTCAAGATGTTGCTGCATCTCGGCAGGAGACGCTGTGCCGGGCTCATCTTCGCCCCGAATGATAAACAGAAATTCTTTCATACCTATCAGATTTTTTCTACTGCTTTTATGATTTTATACCACTATGACGGAATCCCCCGGCAGGATTTGGACAAAAATCCGGAATATTTTTTTGATTTTTTTATGAATGATTGCTCTGGCCGGTTCAGGATAGGATGGTGCACATTCAGGAGCATTCCGGTTTATATTGGCCCATTGCGCTGTTTTTTATTATCTTGTAAAAAATTTGGATATCATAATCAGTGAAAAAGATGACCTTCAGAAGTATACGCATAACACTGACACTGCTGGTATTGCTGGCTTTTTCCGGTAATGTGATGGCACAGTCAGCGAATCCGGCCGTGCTGGACATCACTACCGGTCTGCTCACCTGGGTGAAGCACCTCAACAACAATGTAGATAAGTATTTTACCCGTGAGAAAGGCGCTGACCTCGGACAGCACCTGGGAACGCTGAAAGAAGACCTGCGTGTGTACATGAAAACAAGGAAGACGCTCTCCGACAGCCTGTTTCGTCATAACATTGCGCCCGGAAAAAAAGACCCCGACAACCTGGAGGCGCTGAAAACAAAAATGGGCGCGGTAATGAACAGCATGCGCAATGTCAATGATCTGGTTAGTAATGATCTGAGGGCAGAAGGGGATAAGCTCAATGATGAAATATATGATGCCCTGTACGGACAGGAGCCCCGTTATCTCTCCAACCTGGAAGCTTTCCTGGGTGGTGTTGATGTCACTAAAAAAGATCTGGCAGTAGATGGCAGCTCCAACTATCAGCGGCTGGAAGAGTGTACAGCCGTTATTGCTTCCCTGCAGGAAAAGATCGACAGAAAAATGAAAAAATAGGGTATTGAAGCAGCAATGAGCATTTTACATCCGGTGAAAGGAACGATATTACTCTTTGTGTTAGTCTTGTTGCAGCTGGCTGCAACAGGGCAGGTACGTGTGAGCGGCACCATATACGATCGTACGGGTCGTTTTGGGATGGCCGGTGTAAGTGTGATGAGTAATTCCGGCGCCGGCACCGTAACCGACTCGGCGGGCCGCTACAGTATCAGATTACCACTCACAGATTCCATCAGTTTTTCCTACCAGGGTAAGGCCACCATGAAATTTCCGGTCAATGAGATACACCCCAACCGTCCGTTTGACATGAAGCTGCATGTGGATATACGGATGTTGCCCACAGTGGATGTATCGGCCAACAAACTGAAAGATTATAGCCAGGACTCACTGGAACACCGCAACGAATACCGGAAAGTATTTGATTATGCACCACAGCTGCTCACCGGCGCTAACAGCGGTCAGGCAGGAGTGGGCATCAATCTGGATATGATCTTCAATGCCAAAAAAATCAAGCGCATGGAGGCTTTCCGGGAACTGCTCGAACGGGATGAACAGGAGAAGTATGTAGATCACCGGTTCACTAAAGTACTTGTCAAAAAAATCACTGGCCTGGAATCCCCTGCACTGGATGCTTTTATGAAACAATACCGGCCTTCCTATGAAATGTTCCGTTATTTCCGGAACGACTATGAATACTATCTCTATATCCGCGACAATGGCCGTTATTTTGCCAGGGTATGGGAGCTGGAACACCCCACCGTTAAGGATCCTGCCGGCCTGCATATTCTCCCCGGTCAGTAGCAGCAAACAAATCAGGACGGGGCTTCGGATTGACGAAGAAAATGCCGTAAGGTTCCTGCCTGAAGATATGATAATCCGCCTGATAAAGCCTGCTGGCTGTAACGACAGTATCCGCGACTGCGGGCTCTGCACCACCGGTACCTTTCAATAGTTCGGTAATATAGTTCAGTGTTTCACTGCTGTCTGTTTCAATACTTATTTCATCAAAGTTACCCCTGCCGAGGGAAAGCACGAGAAACTGAAGCTGGGTTTTGTTGGTGAGGTCCAACGTAACTGGGTCTGGTTGTTGTGACATACTTTCCTGCCATTCACGATACCATTCAGTGAGGATTATTTTCATGGTTGCTACATCTGTATGGCAATGTAGCTATTATTTCCAGATAGTGGGTATGGAGAGAAAAATAAATGAGGAAAAGCAGACCCATTGCATGATTTTATTATCTTGCCCCCGAATTCAAAACCTATATCATGAAGCATATTTGGATGCTGGTTGCAGGTGTCGCAGCTTGTCCGCTGTTATCTAACGGGCAGGACTATATTAAAAATCAGTTTAACGGACCACAGGAGGCCAATCTGTTTATTTCCGGAAGAGCTAAAATTGGTGCCGATTATACCGGTACAAAAGGGGCTGTCGGCCTGTATCCGGGCGACGCAGCCAATGCCGGCTTTGTGGAGTTTTTCCGGCCCAATGGTGTGCGCAAAGGTATTATTGGCTACGGTAATGACTATACGATTAACTATACCGGTGAAAATGGCACCAATCATGTTTTTACTGAAGGAAATGTAGGGATCGGTGTAGCTAACCCCACCAGTAAACTGGATGTGAATGGAGGAGTCAATGCAAGTGATATGATACGTAGCGCTCACGCAATGGCGGTTGCTGCACCCAATGGTAACTATTCCATATTGGCATGGGATGTTTCAACAAATTATACTCCTTATGTAGGGACTATTAATGCAGGGGCTGATTTTGCTATCTGGGGCGGAAATGCTGAACGGATGAGGATTACCAAAGATGGTAATGTAGGTATTGGTACCGTATTCCCTCAATCCAAACTCGCTGTAAGAGGAACCATTACTTCTACCAGGGTAATGGTTACCCAGGATAACTGGTCCGACTTCGTATTTGATCCTTCCTATCAATTACCATCTCTTACTCATGTTGAAAAATTCATACAGGAAAATAAACGTTTACCGGAAATCCCTTCTGCAGCTGAAGTGAAGGAGCATGGTCTGGACGTGGGAGATAATCAGGCAAAACTATTGCAGAAAATAGAAGAACTGACTTTGTACCTGATAGAACAAAATAAGCAGCTGCAAACTCAGCAAAATTTACTACAGTCGCAGGATAAAAAGATAAAGGAACTGGAACAACGATTAAACACCGTTGCTCACTAACGAAATCAATGAAACATGGCTACCGACGGCGTAAAAATAATTGACGGAGACACAGCACACGATACCTACTGGGGTATCATGGACTTATACGATAGTGGATGTGACCTTGCTGACATTGAAAGGAAATACCCACTGGAAAATGGAGATGACAGCTATGATGATTTTGATGATGAAATTTATGTGACCTGCTGTGGGCTGGCCTATTGGGAGATTGGGCTGATGACTCCTTCCCGGCTGGAACTCATCCGTTCGGTTATCGATAAAGGCGCAGGTGTGGAGGAATGGAACCGCTACAGCGAAAAGGAGGGAAAAGCCAGACAACGGGTACTGAACAGTTACTGGCAGAAAATCAGCCAACCCAATGTTAAGATCAGGGCCAGAAAAAAATACAGGAAAATCACCAACTTTCATTTTCAACCGGATGATCTGCTGACTTTCCAGTTGAGCGATGGGCACTATGTGGCGGCTATCTGTGCACAGATAGACCAGTACAGAGGTAAATGCCACTATATGTTTGTGCCTACTACCTATTATGACACCCAAAAGCCGGTACTCAGCGACCTGTATTCCCGGGATATTCTGGGACACCGGATTGATAGCGGGTTTCCGCCGGAAGAAATCAAGGTCATGCAACCCGGCATTGAAAGAGTATGGAATTATGCAGGAGGAAAAAGAAACTTCTTTATGGGTGTTTATAAGCTAGGTGTTGATCACAAAGACCTGGCTGCATTTTCGCATCGGCTGGAGAAAATAGGTACTTTACAGATAGTGGAAGGATTGAAGGAAACGGGCATCCTGGCTTATGATAGCAGTTTTGAAGAGCTGGAAGCGAGTTTTTTCAGAATAAAGAACGATATGGATGCGGAGAAGCTGGGTGTCTACGACAAGTGGCCAGTTAGTGTACTCTGTAATATTGAATCATAAGACAGAAATTTGATTAATTTGCGGAGATGGAGCCACTGAAGGAAATGTTTAATCGCGCATTCTACCGGCATTTTGCGGGTGTTTTTGCAGATGCGGATAAAAAATTTAATGCAACAGCGTTTTTGCAGGACGTAACAGAGAACCTGGAAAGCCGCGAGCTGAATGCCCGCCTGCGGCATACTTCATTGATGCTGGGCAAACATCTTCCCCAGAGTTTTTCCAAAGCAACAGATGTCCTGTTCCGTGCAGCACCTTCCCTGAAAACAGGCTATACGGCGATGGTGCTGCCTGATTTTGTGGCGTTGTATGGAAAAGCTCATTTTGATCGTTCCATGGAAGCGCTGAAATACTTTACAACACTGGGTTCTGCGGAGTTTGCCATCCGGGAGTTCCTGAAAGAAGATTTTAACAGGACCCTGCAGACCATGCATCAATGGGCGAAAGATGATGATCATCATGTGAGAAGACTGGCTTCTGAAGGCAGCAGGCCCAGGCTTCCCTGGTCTTTTAAGCTCGATGCTGTCATTAAAGATCCTTCCCTGACGCGTGGTATACTGGAATCACTGAAAGCAGATGAATCCCTGTATGTAAGAAAATCAGTAGCCAATCATCTCAATGATATCTCCAAAGATAACAGCCATTATATGCTGCAGCTGGTGAAGGGCTGGGATGCTGATCATCCGCATACCGGCTGGATTATTAAACATGCCAGCCGTACGCTTATCAAAAAAGGTGACAAGGATTCACTCAGTGTCTTCAATTTTGAGAAGAATGTAAAAGTTAGCCTGGACAAATTTAAGCTGAGCCAATCCTCCATCCAGCTGGGTGATACGATGGAGTTTGCGTTTCAGCTGACCAGCGAAAAATCTACTCCGCAGAAGCTGGTGATAGACTATGTAGTGCATTATCCTAAATCATCCGGAGAACGGTCGCAGAAGGTTTTTAAACTGAAGGAAGCGGTGCTTCCTCCCGGAGAAACAATACGGTTCTCCAAAAAACAACAGTTTAAAGACATGACTACGCGTAAGCACTACGCCGGAAAACATATAATCGCTATACAGGTGAATGGAAAGATCCTCGCCGAAAAGACATTTGAGCTGAAGATCTAGTCAGCCACTGCATGGTATGGATCTGCATTGGCGGGCTTCTTGTAAAAGATACGCTTTTTAATTAAATGTTATCAAGCAGGGCTATACGTAATTAAACCGCTCATTTTTACTAATTTGCCCCTTCGATCAACCGATGGGGATGCCTGATATTTTACAGTTACAGTTAGGGAATGCAGCCGCTTTTGAAGCCGTGTACCGGGAATACCATACCCGCGTATATGCGTTTATGTGGCGCTATACCCGTGATGCAGAGATCTGTGAAGAACTGGTACAGGAAGTATTTGTGAAACTATGGAGCAGCCGCAAAAGCCTTAACCCCGGGCTTGCTTTTACCACACAATTGTTTCAGGTAGCTAAAACCGTATTTATCGATTATCACCGGCGCGACAGCCGGCGTATCCGCTATATCAATATGACCGAGACCCTGGCTGAAGACGCTGTCATACAGCCAGGAGTAAGGGATATCGCCCTGATGCGGCAACTGTCTACACTGATAGACACGTTGCCGCCTATACGCAGGGAGGTGTTTCTGCTGGGAAAAATACAGGGGCTTTCCTATCCCGAAATAGCCCGTGAACTGTCTATCTCTCCCAAAACAGTAGAAGGGCATATGTCCAAAGCACTGAAATTTCTTCGTCACCGCCTGGGCGGTTTATTGCATTTATGTCTGTTGTGGCTGTGGTAATGATTGTCTGCCGCGGCTTTCCCCGTTCTGAAAAAAATATTTTTCCCGCAGTAAGGGTGTTTTAGATTTCTGTACGTATAACTATATCAAATGCCCATTTCAAAAGAACAGATCGCACGATACCTGGAAGGTCGTTGTACTCAGGAAGAACAACGACAGATCACCGACTACCTGTATGCGCATCCGGAAGCGCTGGAACAGGTGCTGGATGAACAGGGATGGGGTGAAGAGATGGTATTGCCGGAAGAACAGTCGGACCGTATGTTATCGGCTATACGTAAGAAAACATACGGACACAACCGGCGCAGGATATTGTGGTCGGGAATAGGCGCTGCTGCAGCGGCCGTCACCGGGCTTCTGGTACTGAGCTGGCACAGCAACCGCCAGCAGCCGTCACCACTGGCACATACACAGATCACAGTACAGCAGCCGGTATATACTACTGTACAGGTGTATAACGGTGCCGATAGTACGATAAAACTACCGGATGGTTCCCGTATTACCATGAAACCTGCGGCTGTTATACGTTATGATACAGCGTATGCGCAATATCACCGCGATCTGTACCTGGAAGGGGAAGCTGTTTTTGACGTGGCTAAAAAGGCATCCTTACCGTTTACGGTTCATAGTGGGGACGTAACCACCACCGCGTTGGGAACAGTGTTTATGGTGAGTGCGCAGGAGCATGCCCATTGTATCAAAGTAAGGCTGATGAGCGGAAAGGTAGTGGTGAAAACAGACGGCTCATCCGGCACCTACCTGAAACCCGGGCAGGAACTGGCCTGGGAACAAGGCAACAGAGACGTGGCGGTATATGCCTACGCACCTGTCACTAAGCCGGCTGCTCCGCCTGTGAAGCTGCCGGAGCCAACCGTGCAGATCAGCAACAGCCATATTGAATTTATAAAATGCCCAGTAGCAGATGTATTCAGCGTATTATACCAGCAATACGGAATACAGATCAACGCCAGTTCCGAAGACCTGAAAGGATGTTTCTTCAGCGGAACACTCACCGGACAACAGGAAGCAGATGACATTATTCATACTATAGCAACATTAAACCAACTGACTTTGACAAAAGATAACACCGGTTATCACATCAGTAAATAATCCATCTTTTAAAGTCACCTACAGATAACAGTTATTCATCCATCGATGAATAGCATGGCGGCTCTATGCCACAAAACAAACGTTATGATGATTAAATTTACCAAACAGTCTCTCAGACGAGGCAGCTGGCTTTTTATTTCCTTATGGCTGCTGGCGCTGACGGCACATGCGCAAACCGGCGGTACCATCACCGGTGTGGTCAAAAACGAAAAAGGTGAAGTGCTGCCCGGTGTAACCGTTGGCGTTACCAATGCAGATTCTTCTTTCCGTAAAGGCCAGGTAACAGACGGCCAGGGCGTATTCCTGATCACAGGCATCCCTGCAGGCGGCCCTTATGCCATTTCGTTTACCTCTATCGGTTATATCAAACAATACACGCGAAACCATCGCCTGGCAGCAGGAGAGAAGGTTTCCCTGCTTATCAGACTGAAAGAATCAGCCACAGAGCTGAACCAGCTGGTGGTGATCGGATACGGCACCCAGAAAAAAAGTGATGTATCTACCTCCATCACCACGGTAAACAACGACTTTATCGGCAAACAATCCATCCTCCGTGCAGAGCAGGCCCTGCAGGGCAGCGCGCCGGGTGTGCTGGTGCTGAGCCCTTCCGGACAACCCGGTGAAAAACCGATGATCCGTATCCGTGGTACCGGTACCAACAAAAATCCGG
Source organism: Chitinophaga flava (assembly GCF_003308995.1). Taxonomy (NCBI): domain Bacteria; kingdom Pseudomonadati; phylum Bacteroidota; class Chitinophagia; order Chitinophagales; family Chitinophagaceae; genus Chitinophaga; species Chitinophaga flava. The sequence goes on from NZ_QFFJ01000002.1 coordinate 3,079,540, forward strand.
ACCCGCTGTATATCGTGGATGGCTTCCCGGTAAATGACATCGAATACCTCAACCCCAATGATATTGAACGGATGGATGTGCTGAAAGATGCCGCTTCTGCTTCCATCTACGGTGCCAGAGGCGCCAACGGTGTGGTGCTCATTACTACTAAAAGCGGTAAGAAAGGACCTGCAAAGGTTAGCTATGACGGTTATTACGGCATCCAGAACGCCTGGCGGAAAGTGCCGCTACTCAACGGTACCGAGTACGCTGAAATGATGAACGAAGGGGCTAAAAATGCCAATCAGACAGCTCCCTTTGCTAATCCAGCCCAGTATGGAGAAGGCACCAACTGGCAAAATGCTACCTTCACCAAAAATGCGCCGGTTACGAGTCACAACGTGTCCGTCAGTGGTGGCAATGAAAACACCACCTATTTCACTTCCTTTTCCTACTTCGGCCAGCAGGGTATTGTAGGCGGCGACCGCTCACAGTTTGAGCGTTATACCATCCGCCTCAATGGTGACCAGAAAATAAAGGACTTTCTGCGTGTAGGCGTTAGCTTAAGTTATATGAACACCTCCAGCCGGGGTATCAACAGCAACGCCGACTACGGCGGTGTACTCAACAATGCCGTGAACCTCGATCCGCTGACACCGGTGTATGAAACAGATACAAACAGACTCAAAAATCCGGTGCTGTATCCAGTAAACGCCATCCGCAACGGGAACCAGATATACGGTATCTCTTCCATCATCACCGATGGCCCTACCAATCCACTGGCTGCTATGCAGCTCGCCAACGGTAAAAACAAAAACGATAAGATCCTGGGAAATGCCTATGGAGAAGTAAATATCATGAACGGACTGAAATTCCGTTCATCCCTGGGTATTGAAGTGAACAATTACAGCAGCAGCAGTTTTACACCGGAATACTATCTTAACAGTGCTTCTAAAACAGATGTAAGCCTTGTGGGCAAAGGTTTTTCCCGCCGATATACCTGGCAGGTGGAGAATGTGCTGTCCTATAACCGTTCCTTCGGCAAACACAATATTCAGGCGTTGTTAGGACATACTGCCCTGAAATCTACTTTTGAAAACCTGAATGGTTCCCGGCCGGACCTGATCACCAGCGATCCCAATATGGCCTACATAGATCTGGCTACCAACGAAACCCTGAATAAAGTGAATGGTGGTGCTGATGTAAGGGCGCTGCTGTCTTACTTCGGCAGGGTGGCCTACGACTACGATGGCAAATATCTGTTGTCTGCCACGCTGCGCCGTGATGGTTCTTCCCGTTTTGGACGCAACAATCCATTTGCTACCTTCCCTTCCGTATCTGGTGGATGGGTGTTGTCAAAAGAAAACTTCTATCAGTCCAATACTGTCACCTTCCTGAAGCTGCGTGCTTCCTGGGGTCAGAACGGTAATGAAAACATCGGCGACAACTCTTTCCCCTGGGCTGCCGGCATGGTTCTCGGTAACGGCTATACGTTTATCAAACCTACCGGTGAAGAATATTACCTCAACGGTGTGGCTTCCGGCGCAGTACCCAATCCCAATCTCAAATGGGAAACATCCGAACAAACCAATTTCGGTGTAGACGTAGAGCTGTGGAAAGGCAGGCTGGGCGTGACTGCAGACTACTATATTAAAAACACCATCGGCCTGCTGTTCAACCCACCCATCACTGCTATTGTAGGAAATCCTTCCCCTTATGTCAACGGAGGCTCGGTGTCCAACAAAGGTGTGGAACTCGGCATTACCTATAAACAGCAAGTGAACAAAGACCTGAGCTTCAACGTAACCGTTAACGGAGCATACAATAAAAATAATGTGACTGCGATCAATAATGCGGCGAAAGCGGTGGCTGGTACCGGCTACATCGGCGCTGGTGCTGTTACCCGCATGGAAGTAGGTTATCCCATCGGTTATTTATGGGGATTCCGCACGGCCGGTATTTTCCAGAACCAGAAAGAAGTGGACAACTACGTTGGTCCTGATGGCAAAAAAGTACAACCCAGAGCGGTACCTGGTGACCTGAAGTTCGTTGACATCAATGGTGATGGTAAACTGGATAATAATGACAAGACGATGATCGGCGATCCGAACCCGGACCTGACCGCTGGCCTCAACCTAAACCTGACGTATAAACGTTTTGATTTCAGCATGTTTGCCGTAGGCATGTTTGGCCATCAGCTGCTGAATGGGCTCTACCGCTATGATATCAAAATGGCCAATATGCCGCGCCAGTTCCTCGACAGATGGACGGAAGAAGGATCTGCTGCCAGATATCCCCGTTTCACCTTTGCCGACAACAATGGTAATCATAACAATGTGTCTGACGTATACATCGAAAATGCCAGCTTCGTCCGCATCAAAAATATACAGGTTGGTTATACGCTGGCAGAAAACCTGGTGAAAAAAGCAAAGCTTAATAATCTGCGTGTATACGTTGCCGTAGATAATCCGTTTACCTTCACCAGATATACTGGTTTTGATCCGGAGATCGGTGCCCGTGATGCCTTGAACCTCGGTGTGGACCACGGCGTATATCCGCAGGCCAGAGCATTCCGTGCAGGCGTAAATGTTAACTTATAATCCTTCTTACGAGTATGAAAACAAGATTTCGTTATATAAAACACGTATGTATATCGTTGTTGCTGGCAGGTACCGGTTGTACCAAATCCTTCCTGGAGCTGGATCCACCTTCACAGATTGTGGAGAGTAATTTTTTCCGTAATGAAAAAGAAGCCAATCAGGCCCTGGCTGGTGTATACCATGTGCTGCAATGGGGCCAGTGGATGGGATTCCATCCCAGTCACTGCTGGAGCGAAGCCGCTTCTGATGACGCTTATTCCGGCGGTGGAACGCAGAGTGATGGAGTTGGTATCAAAGCGCTGGACCAGCTTCGTATCGTCACCATCGGAGACCAGACCTATCGTGGTTTATGGTCTATTTATTATGCCGGTATCGCCAGAGCAAACGTATATCTCGAAAAGATCGGGAAGGTAACCGCTTCTGATGATTTCAAGCGGGTAACAACTGCCGAAGCTAAATTCCTGCGCGCCTATTTTTATTTCGAACTGGTACGCTGGTACGAAAATGTGCCGCTGGTGACAGCGCCGCTGGTAGATGCCAATCAATACAACCAGCCACAGGCCAGCCCCGAAGCGGTATTCAACCAGATCGCCAAAGACCTGGAAGAAGCGATGGCAGATCTCCCGAAAACCTCACAACGACAGGTAGGCGGTCATGTGACCCATTGGGGCGCCAAGGCGCTGATGGCCCGTGTATACCTGTTCTATAAAGGAGTGTATGAAAAAGATCTGCTGGCAGGTTCCAAAGTGATCAATAAAACAGTGGCGCGTGATTATCTCGAAGAGGTTATCAATAAAGGTGGTTTTAAGCTGGTCGATGACTTTGCCGGCATCTGGCGGAGAGCTGGCGAATTTGGTCCTGAATCAGTGTTCGAGATTGACTTCAGTGGTTTGATCACCGTGAGCAATGTGAATGATCAGCGCCTCGGACAGGGCAATTTCAGTGTACACATGTTTGCGCCGAGAGGTATTAACGATCCCGTATATACGGCGGGATGGAGCTATGCTACCATCACACAGTCCCTCTATGAAGAATTTGAGGCCAATGATCCACGTCGGGACGAAACCATCCTGTATGGCCATAACTTTGGCGCTATCGCCAAAAGCTGGCAGTATACCGGTTATTTCAACAAAAAATACAGTACCCATATCGAATATAAGGCCGGTGCCAACAGTGATGCCAACTGGGGCAATAACTACCGCTCCATCCGTTATTCAGATGTATTGCTGATGGCGGCTGAGCTGTGGCTGGGAGATGATCAGGGCAAAGCTGATACTTATCTCAAAACAGTGAGAGATCGTGTGAAGATGCCAGCAGTACCTGCGACTACAGAAAGTATCCGCCACGAGCGCCGTGTAGAGCTGGCCGGAGAAGGTATCCGCTACTGGGACCTGCTGCGTTACGGTTTGCCATACGCTAAAAAAGCTATTGATGCTTCCAGCAAAAGAGGACCGGAATATGACGGTGATCAAAGCCGTTTTAACATGGACTGGGACGTCACCAAGCGGGGAAGACTACCTATTCCGCAACAGGAAATGGATATTGCCAACGGAGTATTAAAACAGAACGCCGGTTACTAAACAGCCAGGTGTTGGATTGGATAAGCCATCAGCTTTCTGCTGGTGGCTTTTTTGTATCTTGTTGACAAATAACAGGTCTCATGGAAGAACATTTTCAGCCAAACAAAACAGCGATGGCCGTTGGGGTATTTGATAAAAATGCCCGCACGTACCAGGATAAATTTATGGACATACAGTTGTACCATGATACGCTGGATCTGTTCTGCCAGCGCATATCCCGGCAGCAGGCAAACATACTGGAGATTGGTTGTGGCCCCGGTAATGTGACCCGTTATCTGTTACAGCAGCGGCCCGACTTTCGTATACTGGCCACCGACCTGGCTCCCAATATGCTGGCACTTGCCCGGGAAAACAATCCCGGCGCCACTTTCCAACTGATGGATGGGAGAGAAGTACGTTCACTGGAGCAACCGTTTGATGGCATTGTAGCCGGTTTTTTGTTGCCCTATCTTTCCCGTGAAGAAACAACCACGCTGATCAGCGATGCGGCTGCCACCCTGAATCCCGGTGGTGTACTGTATCTCAGCACTATGGAAGATGATTATGCCCGTTCCGGAATCAGGACTTCCAGTTCCGGTGATCAGTTGTATCAATATTTCCACGAAGCAGACTACCTGCTGAAAGCCTTTGCTGAAAATGGTTTGCAGCTAATCGATCTGCAACGTAAAATGTATCCCGCCCATGATGGCAGCACCGTGACAGACCTGATACTGCTGGCAGGTAAATAAACCGTCCCTTAATTTTTTCCTCGCTGACGCTCCTGATGAGCAGAGATCTGTGTGTAAATTAAAATCAGCAACCTTCAGGTCCGCAGCCCTGAAGGTTGAACTGAATAATAATACAGCGAAGTGCGTAGGATGATAGGACACTCCCGCCCTGTTTTATTTTAGCATTGGGGTAGGGATAGGTTTATTTTGATGTTGTTATTTTGATCACTGGCGTATAGTTATAATATCCTGCCGGATTGTCTGCTCCGCTGATGCGGGCCGCAGCCCGGATATAATAGACTGTATTGGCTTTTAGCCCCGTAAATACTTTCTCGTACGTAGTCGCCTCAATTGTTTCATCCGGGACATTCTGCACGTCCTGCATATCATTGAACGTATAACTATTTACATCGATCCCTTCTGTAGTACCAATGATAGTGGCCACCCTGGCTATTTTTTGTGTGTTATTGTTGTGTTTTACATTGTATTTGACTGTTACGCTGCCGCTGTTGATATTGCTGGTTGTTGCTGTTACCTTCAGGAACGGTGTTACCGGGATATCACGTTGTGTGTTGCCATTGATATCGATGGTGATGGTGTCTTTGTAGTAAAACGGACCTTCGGCCACCACTCGGTATTTTCCGGTGAAGAGCAGATTGTTGGCATAAGAGCCATCGTGATGTACGGCAGTATTGATCGGATTAGGGTTGTTGCTGCTGTATCCTATCTGGTAATACCGGATCACGGCGCCGTTGAATGGTTGCACGGGCACCGGCTCATTGGTTTGGGTATCTGTTAACCTACCCTGCAGACTTGCATCCGGAGCGGGGTAGTTGTCTTTTTTACAACCGGAAAGCAGGGTACTGCCGAGTAGCAGTGCCATGCAGGTATGGAGCATATATTGTTTCATGAATGATCTTTTTGTTGTTGATTAGAAGCCCGGGTTTTGTGCCAGATTACTGTTTTTGTCGATCTCGCCTGTGGGTATACGCTGATAATACATTCTGGAGAGGAAGGTGCGGGTGTTTTTAGGGGCAGGCACTATCCCAAAAGTGTATTTCATCTGTGCCGGCGCTTTTCCGTTTTCCCACATCAGCCAGGGGTAGAGCGCATGGAACTGCGTGTTGTTTAATACGTCGGTGGCTATACGCCAGCGGCATATGTCCCACCATCTGTGGTTTTCGAAGGCCAGTTCTACCTGACGCTCATGTCTTACCTGATCACGGGTGACAGCACCCAGTGTTTTGATGCCGGCACGGTCGCGTATCTGATTGATAGCGGCGAGGGCGTCGGCAGTCTTACCCAGTTCGATGGCGGCTTCAGCGTAGTTAAGCAATACTTCTGCATATCGGAATACGATCCAGGGTGTGCTGGAACGGTTGTCAGCGAGCCGGTTGACAGGGTCCATATATTTTTTGAGGTAGAATCCTGTTTTGGTGGGATCTCCGCTCAGCAGCGGCCCGTCTTTGCCTACTCTCGGGATGCTGTTGGCACCGCTGCCATAGGTATCTGTGAGGTTGGCAGCGGTGTATTGGATACCGTTGTCGATCACCCCTCTTCTCAGCTCTACGATACCGCCCTGCCAGGGAGCAAACGGATACAGGATACTGGCGAGGAAACGGGGGTCTTTGTCTTTGAACAGGTCCGCCGGGTTGTTGTATACGATGGGGTTGCCACCATCGTCCTGTACACGCAGTTTGCCGGGTGTGCCGTCTGTATATTCAAAGGCTTCCACCAGTTCCAGGGTTGGGTTGGTAGCGCAGCCATAGTCTATTTTAAAGCTCTGCGGCGCATTGTAAAAATCAAAGCCATGGGCCAGGTCTGGCGACTGATAGGTTTTTACAAAGATGACTTCCTTGTTTTTATCGAGGTCGGCGCCGGTTATAAACAGCTGCTGAAAGTTGGTGGTTTTGTCGCTGTAGCCGTTGAACAGCTGAAATTTACCGCTGCTGATGATTTTCCCGGCTGCATCGTAGGCTTTCTGCCAATAGCCGTCAGCGTTAGCTGCTATGCCTACTGCACCGCCCAGCTGAACGGTCCCATATTTCGCAATGGAAGCGGCATACAACATGGCTCTGCTTTTCAGGGCCAGGGCGGCGTAACGGGTGGCACGGTAACGTTCCTCTGTGTTATAGGATTCGGGTAACTGGTCAACAATAGCATCCAGTTCAGATGCAATGAAGTCGTATACTTCCTGTTCCTTGTTGCGCGGCACTTTCAGCTCGTCCAGATTACCACTGAATTTCTGCACTTTGGTGATCAGCGGTATCCCACCATAACGTTTCACCAGGGAGAAGTAATAAAAAGCCCTTACAAACCGGGCTTCTGCGAGGAAGCGGGCTTTCTGTTCCTCACTGATACTTCTGGCTTCCGGTATTTTTTCAATGAAGTCATTGACATTCCTTACATAGTCATATTTCCACCAGCCAAACATTTCATCACCCAGAATAGGGTCCAGTGTGGCGCCCCAGCTGTAGGAGCGTACAGCTTCGTCTGTAGCCTGGCTGGGAAAGGCGGCCTGATTACCTTCTACGGTGTAATCGAAGGCTTCAGTTTGCATGTTGTTATACAAGGCTGCAGTAAGAGCCTGTATGCCCGAAAGAGAGCCATAGGCGGCATCATCGGAGATGATGTCCTGTGCTTTTCTTTCCAGGAAGTCTTTGTTGCAGGAAGCTGATAGTGTCAGCAGCAGCGCAAAGGATATATGTTTATATACTTTTCTCATGATGTTAGGTTGAATGAATCAATAGATGATCAGAATTGCAGGTTGAGGCCCAGTGTCAGCACTCTTTGCTGCGGATAGTATTTACCGTTGCCGGCAGCGTTGGTGCCATCGTTGGTAGGCATTTCCGGATCTATGAATTTCAGGTTGTCGAAGGTGAACAGGTTTTGGCCGGAGAAGTAGAATCGCAGTTGCTCTATGCCTACGCCGCTGAGGATAGACTTAGGCAATGCATACCCAAATTCCAGCGTTTTCAGGCGGAGATAGGAGGCATCTTTCAGCCAGAAGGAAGACACACCTTTGTTGTTGTCGAGGCCATTGGCGATGGTGGAAGGATATTTGCCCGGCACCCATTCGCTTTGCGGATCATAGATGTCTTTACGATGCCAGCGGTCTGTGAAGAAAGCATAGGCATTGCTGCCGTTGCTGAACGGATCTCTCATGGCGCCATCTATGAGTACGCTGTAGTTGGCTGCACCCTGGAACAGCATCGTGAGGCTGAATCCTTTCCAGGAGGCGGAAAGATTGAGGCCGTAGTATAATTCAGGGTTGTTACCCCTTCCGATAACAGTGCGGTCGTTGCCATCGATGATGCCGTCGCCGTTCAGGTCTTCGTATTTGATATCGCCTGGTTTGATTGTGGTGTTGCCCTTTCTGTCCTGGATAGCCCAGCTAGCAATTTCTTCCTGGCTCTGGAACTGGCCTGCAGCCTTGTATCCCCAGATCATGTTGGTCCATCTCTCGGAGGTATTGTCTCTCCAGTTGGACAACGCGTTGGTGGAGCTGGCACGTTCTACATATATATTTTTGGTGCGGGTCCAGGTGATGTTGGGGGAAACATTGAGCAGGATGTTACCGATTTTTTTGTTGTAGCCCAACACCAGTTCAAAGCCCTGTGTACGGTCGCTGTTAAGGTTTTCTTCCGGTAAGGTGGCACCGTAAGTGCCAGGCAGGGAGAGTGATCTTTGGGCGAACAGGCCGGTCCTTTTACGGGAGAAATAGTCCAGCTCAATGGTGAACATATTTTGGAGGAAGCCGGCTTCAAAGCCGATATTGGCTGTGGTGGCGTTAAACCAGGTAATCATCGGATTGGGGATACCGGATGGGTTGAGGCCACTCACGATATTTTTACCGAAGATATAACCACCGCTGGGATATTTGTAACCCGTGAGATACTGGAAAGGCGGTGTGGTACCGTCATCTCCCATCTGGCCCCAGGAACCTCTGATTTTAAGGTTATTGACGGTGCGGGCAATATTCCGGAAGAAGGCTTCATCACTCAGTCTCCAGCCGGCGGATACAGTAGGGAAGAAACCCCATCTGTGCTCAGGTGCCAGCTTGTAGGAGCCGTCGTAGCGGAAGCCCAGCTCCAGCAGGTAGCGGTCTTTGTAGTCGTAGTTGACCCTGCCCACATAGCCCATGTAAGCGGCTTCGCTGGCTTTACCGTTGTTTTTTTGGTTGGTGCTGGCACCCGCAAATAGCTGGTCCAGTGCATCCAGTGCAAACTCACGATAGGCACTGAATTCATTTTTGGTGGTCTGGTTCTGTTCAAACAACAGCAGGCCTTTGACGTGATGATCACGGGCGAAGGTTCTGGTATAGTTGAGAGACAGTTGTAGCAGGCTGTTGTCTTCCTGTTGCTGGTCCTGCGACAGATTGGAAGGAGAATTGCCTAGATAACCCGGCTCATATTTTTTCGTAGCGGCGTTATAGTTATACAGGTTAAACTGTTTTACCCATTTTTTATTGTTGGCTGTACCTGACTGGTAGGAGTAGAGTGCTTTGGCGCTCAGCCCGTCCACAAACGGTATGTCGTAGGTAAGGGCTGCAATGCCGCTGAGGTAGCGGAATTTCTGAGCGGAATATCCTGAATAGTCACTGTTCATAGATGCCAGTACGTTCTGGCTGAAATTGGTCACTGCGTAATAGTCGGGGTTGTTGTTGGCGTACAGCGAGTAGGTAGGGTAGGCGCGTTGTACCTGGTCCATCAGCGTAACGGCTTCGGCGGCCGGATAGTGGCGGTTTTCGAGGCGGCCGCCCAGGTTGAGCTCTGCGGTGAGGCGTTTGCTGATTTTGGTGCTGATGTTACTGCGGAAGTTGTAGCGGTTGAAACGGGTGTCGCCGCTTTTCCACATCCCTTCCTGGTTGAGATAACCGAGGGAGAAGAAGTAGCGGGTAGCTTCCGTGCCACCATTGACATTGAGGTTGTGATATTGTTGTGGTGTGTTTTTACGAATGGCAGCCTTGTACCAGTCGGTGCTTTCAAAGCCGGGCTTGCCTTCGCGGTATTGCTGTACTTTGTCGGCGCCATATACCGGTGCCAGGCCCTGGTTGATCTGCGATTCGTCTGTCAGTTCTGCAAATTCAGCGGCATTGACATAACGGGGATAGCGGGTATTGCTTTGCAGGCCTGCATAGGTACTGTAGGTGATTTTAGGTCTGGATAGATTTCCTCTTTTGGTAGTCACCAGTACTACGCCGTTGGCGGCTTTGATACCGTATACTGCGGCAGCGGCATCTTTCAGGATAGAGATGCTTTCTATCTCTGAAGGGTCCAGCTGTTCGAAGCTGGAGGGTACACCGTCTACAATAACGAGTGCATCGCCGAATCCTCTGATATCGATACGGGCGCCATCTTTGCCGGGTTCGCCGCTGTTCTGGATAGCACGGATGCCAGGCAGTCTGCCAGCGAGGGAGTTGCAGATATTGGTGACCGGTGATTTAGCGATCTCCTGACCTTTTACGGAGGCAACAGAACCGGTGATATTCACTTTTTTCTGAGTGCCGTAACCTACCACCACTATCTGGTTCAGGTCACTGATGGCGGCCACCAGGGAGATATTGATAACGGTCTGTTGTCCTACAGTGATCTCCCGGGGCGTATATCCTACGAGGGAGAACACCAGTACATCGGTTTCACGGACATCCAGTTTGAAGCTGCCCTGTTCATCAGTGTGTGTGCCTTTTTGGGTGCCTTTGATGCCGATGTTGACATAAGCCAGCGGGTTGCCTTTTTCATCGGTGACCCTTCCGTTGATACTGGCCAGTGTCTGTATTGGGGCAGGGCTGCTGTTGGAAGCCTTGCGGGTTACGATCACGGTGTTGTCGATGATTTCATAGGCGAGCGGCTGTTGTTGCAGGGCTGCTTTCATGACCTGATCGATGGAGCCGCCGGAGATGCTGAGGTTGACCGGTTTGGTGCCGGTGAGCCATTCATCGCGGTATACGAAGGTATAGTGGCTCTGTTGTTCAATCATGGCAAATACGCTTTCGAGCGGTTTGTTTTTCGCTGACACGGTGATATGCTGGGCAAATACCCCCGCTGAGACGTTGATACAGAAGACGGTCAGCAGTATGGTGATTAGTTTCATGACCCTGAGAACTTTATTGCTAAGGCAATAACCTTTGTGCGTCATTGCCTGCCGCCTGTTACGGCGAATGGTGAATAAGAACCGTGGTACAGGCACGGTTTCGGCATAACAATCCAATTGCATAGATTTGCAGTGTTTGGGTTTAGAGATCAATAATCTTAGTCGGATATTGTTTTACGGCAACCCGAACATTCGGCCAGGGGCGGGTCCAAGCGCTCCTGGTTTTTTATTGGGTGGCCGCAGCGCGGTTTGTCGCGCGTTTTTTCATAACGTAAACTGATTTTGGTTAATACTGAATGGTCATACGGTTGTTTTTTAGGTGAATAAAATGTGACGGTGGAATTTATGATGAGGGAAAAACAAGGAGCCTGCCCGTTTCCTGCCGGCAATGCACACCGCTGAGTTCCAGGATGCGTATGACACCGGACAGTTTCATATTTCGTGGCACCTTGCCCGTTATATGGCCTTTAGGAATATTCCCCTGATAAATGATATCTATATTGTACCAGCGTCCTACCTGGCGCAGTACCATTGGGATATTGTTGCCAGAAAAACGAAACAGGCCATCTTTCCAGGCGGTGGCGAGTTCGGTAGTTGTAGCTTCAACAGAAATACTGCCGCTGATATTGTCTACCACAGCCTGCTGGCCGGGAGTGAGTTGTTTTTCGGTATTGCCTTGTTTAACTTTTACAGCGCCGGACAGGAGGGTGGTATGAATGCCGGGTTCGTCGGAATAAGCCATCACGTTGAAACTGGTGCCCAGTACGGCAACCTGCATATCCCGGACTTTCACCCGGAAAGGTCTGGCCGCATTGGCAGCTACTTCAAAGTAAGCTTCGCCGCTGAGTTCTACTATTCTCTCCCTGCCGCTGAAGGCCACAGGGTAACGTAGTGTGCTGGCTGCGTTGAGCCATACCCGTGATCCATCCGGGAGGGTTAGCTTGTACTGGCCGCCTCTTGGAACATTAAGGATATTGTATAAGGTATCGGTAGCATTGTTCGTAGGGGCGTTTACGTAAAGGATACTGCCGTCTTCCTTTTTGATGATGTTTATATTTCCTTGTTGCGCGAGTGCTCCGTTGCCGGCGCTGTCGAGTAGTATCTGCCGGCCGTTGCTCAGGGTGAGCACTGCTTTGTCTGACCCGGGTAGTATATCCGTAACAGCGGTCTGTGGCTGGTTTTGCGGAGGTGTGGCAGACCAGTGATGCCAGGTGTAGCCTGCGGTAATAATGGCGGCTATTACTGCTGCAGCTTTCCACCATTGGCGCCGGCGTATAGGTGTTGACGTTATTTCCCTGCCATGAAGGCCGGTTTTCTCTTCTATTTTACGTAATATTCTTTCTTCATGCACTGTTTCTCCTGCTGCAAAAGAAGCGGGTATCATTACCTCATCATCCTGACGGGCATTATACCAATCAGCATATTCTTTTGCTTCTTCCGGCGTGATAGCGCCTTCCAGCCATTTTTCAGCCAGCACTTCGTACCGGTGTTGTTCGTTTTCCTGGCTCATACAAAAGTGATTCTTTTATATTAAGTCAATCGAAAAGAACAAATCCCCATATATTTCTAAAAAAAATTAAAAATTACCCTTAAATAGAAAATAAAAATTAATAATAGATAAAATTGTATCAGGGGAGAATGCTGAAAAGCAAGGCAGAAAAGTGTTTCAGGCCGGTCTTCAGTGTTTTGACGGCTCTGGCAAGGTTATGTTCCACGGCTTTTTCGGAAATATTCATCTGTTGCGCGATCTCTTTATGGGAGAGGCCCATCTCGCGGCTAAGCTGGTAGGTGATACGGCATCGTTCGGGGAGAGCAGCTACCAGTCCGGATAACTGGTCCTTCAGGTCTTCAAAACTTAACCACTGCTCAGTGGAGTGATCTTCCGGAGACATGGTCCCGCGTGCATAGGAAGAGTAGGCCCGCGCTCTTTTTTTCTTTGCCTGCAGATTGATCACCCGGTATTTCATCGCCACAGCCAGATAGGAAGACAGTTGCCCTGTGAGCTCCAGCGTATTACGCCGGTCCCAGAGATCGGAAAAAATATCCTGTACCAGCTCCTCTGCTTCAGCCAGACTGTCCAGTTTATTGGCCGCCACTGTAAACAACAGTTTCCAGTAACGCTTGTAGATAGTAGCGAAAGCATTTTCATCTCCTTCCCGGAGGCGGTGTAACAGTTCTATATCAGCCTGATCTTGCATATGGTCTTCTATGCCAAGGAAGCTAAAAATAATCAAATAACCAAATAAACGGCGATGGATTTGATTAGGGGCCCAGGGCTGAAGCCCTGGGCTATGATAGATTGAAATTTGTGGCGATGAAGGAATTGAGGCCTGTAAATAGGAAGCCCTGGGCTGTAATATAGCCCAGGGCTTCAGCCCTGGGACGACAATATATTCTCCAATTCAGCGTATTCCTGCGGAGTAAGCTCCTGTAGCGGGCTTCTGAGGTATCCGGAATCGATGCCCTGTATTTTCAGGCCGGCCTGTATGGCTTTGGGTAGTCCTTTGGCTACGATAAAGCGGAGTAGTTCAAACTGTTGATAGAAGACTGCGCTGGCTTTGGGGAGATTGTTGCTGCAAACAGCTTCGTATAGTTGGTGGTTAAGATCGGGGATGAGGTTAGGAGCGGCGGTGCACCATCCTCTGGCGCCAGCGGCGAAAGCGGCCAGGGCTAGGGGATTGGAGCCATTGTAAAACGCTACCTCTTCTCCCAGTTCCCGACGCAGGTAGTGCATACGTTGTACATCACCGGTGCTCTCTTTGATCATGGTTACGTTGGGTATTTTCAGCAGACGTTTGAGCAGAGCGGGAGACATGTCTATACCACCGGTGGCGGGATTGTTGTATGCCATAACGGGAATGGATATACTGGCAGCTGTTTTTTCATAGTGCCGGAAGACCTCGTCGTCGGTCAGTTTCCAGTAACTCATCGGGATGATCATTACGGCATCGGCGCCTGCTTTTTCTGCAAATTTTGCATGATAGATGGTGCGTTCGGTGGTGAGGTTTGAGACACCTGCGAGCACGGGTACCCGGCCTTTTACCTGTTGTATGGCTGCTTCCAGCACGGATTCCTTTTCTTCGTCGCTGAGATAGGGTAGTACGCCGGTGCTTCCCAGTGGGGCAATGCCATGAGAACCCGATTGTATCAGGCGTTCCAGCAGTTTTTTAAAGAGCGGAATATCCACCCGTTCCTGTTTATCAAATGGTGTGATGGGGTAGGCGATGATGCCGCTGAAAGTATTGTTGTTATTCATGTTTGCTATGATTTTTTGAAGATGAGTGCAGGCTGGTTGCCTGAAGAACAACCAGCCTGCTCCTCATCCCTCATTCGTAATTCTTAATTTGTAATTCGTAATTGTCTACAGGTCTCTGCCTTCTTCTTCTCTGAGGGCTACGCCCAGGTTCTGCAGCTGTGGCGCGTTCTCGCAGGCAATGTATTTGGCGGGTTCGCTGTCGCTTAAGTTTTGATGGCGGTGCCAGGCCCAGCTGGGGATGTATACGGCGTCACCTGCCTGCCATTCTACTTTTTCATCTTCCACTTCCGTATAACCTTTCCCTTCAATCACATACAATACAGTTTCGTAGGTATGACGGTGTCTGTTGGTCAACTGGCCCGGTAGTAAACCACCGATGGTCATGCTCACATTTTTGGTGGGCAGGTCTACAAAAAATACAGGATGCTTACGCTCAGTGGAGAACTGATCGTGTACGCCGGCCTGCTCTACATTCTTGTGCAGCAGCTTCTCCGGCTTTACATATACAGGACGGGCAAAAGTCTGATGAAAATCTTTTGAAGAGAAAGCGGACTGTTGTTTTTTCTTTTCCATGATAACTGTAATTAATTGATTAAAGAATAATGTTCATCAGCTGATTTGATGACACAAAATTTGTTTAATTTTGGATGGTCTAAGTAATCCAGTTTTAACTTAAATAGATGGTCCAGATGCTAAGACCCTGGAAGACAATACTGTCACTTGATTTTAACAATGAGTTGTCTGTTTACCGGCAGATAGCGGAGGGTATTATTACAGAGATAAAAAAAGGGAGACTGAAGCCAGGTGCTCCTTTGCCAGGTACCCGTGTGCTGGCGGCCGATATTGGGGTCAACCGCAAAACAGTGGTGCTGGCCTATGAAGACCTGATCGCTGAAGGGTGGCTGGCAACGACTGATAAAAGCGGCACCTTCGTATCTCATGAATTGCCCGGCATGAAAGGCAAGACGCAGCAAAAGCATCATGATTTTGTTTTTAATGATCATGAAGAACTGCAGCCCATTGCTCATGCGGTGGCTTCTAACCTGATCGTATTTAATGATGGCTGGCCTGATGTAAGGCTGGCGCCGATGGAGGAACTGGCAAAGGCCTACAGGCGCATCTTTCAGCAGAAAGCCCGCTGGTGTATGCTGGGATACGGACATGAACAGGGTATTGAAAGATTGCGGATAGCAGTCAGCAACATGCTCTCTTTTAAAAGAGGCATGAATACTGATCCGCAAAATATCTGTATCACCCGCGGAAGCCAGATGGCGTTGTATCTCACAGCGCAAACGCTCCTGCAGCCTGGTGATGCGGTGGCCATAGAATGTCCGGGGTATCTCCCTGCCTGGCAAACCTTTGTACGGGCTGGCGCCCGGATGGTCCATATTCCGGTGGATGAAAAAGGGTTGGTAGTGGAAGCGCTGGAAGAGGTCTGCAAAACCACGCCCTTGAAGGCAGTGTATGTAACGCCACATCATCAGTTTCCTACGGCTGTGAGCATGAAGATGGAACGGCGGCTGAAATTACTGGCACTCTCCAATCGTTATGGTTTTGCCATTATAGAAGATGATTACGACCATGAGTTTCATTTCAGTGCCAAAAGCCTGCTGCCATTGGCCAGCAATGAAAATGCCGGCAATGTTATTTATATCAGCTCGTTGAGTAAACTGGTGGCTCCGGCCGTAAGGATTGGTTATGTTACCGGCCCACCTGCGTTTATCCATGCGCTGGCCCAGCTCAGAAGGCTGGTAGATCGTCAGGGCGATCCTATTATGGAGCAGGCCGTAGCGGAACTGATGGAAGAAGGCGCCATCAACCGACACGCCAAAAGAGCTATCAATATTTACAGAGAACGAAGGGAGAGGATGGACCAGTTGCTGCATACCTATCTCGGTAAGCGGGTGTCCTTCCGTAAACCGGAAGGGGGACTGGCTTACTGGGTGAAGTTTGTCCACAAAGTCAATACAGAACAACTGGCGGAACGGCTGCTGAAAAAAGGTGTTTCCGTTATGCCTACCGAAAGATATGCTTTTGATGATACACCGCTCCATGCGCTGCGCCTGGGCTATGCCTCTCTGGCGCCGGAAGAGCTGGAAGAAGGTATCAAAGCACTGGCGGCGCTGGTGAAATAATTTGTATGAAACGTTATTCAAATACAAGCGATGTCTCTGGTAACAGATTTTCTCAGGACAATTATTTTATTAGGCGCTGTACAGGGAGTGGTGTCAGGTGTGCTGCTCTGGCTCGGCAGTAGAAACCGGTTGCCCAACCGGCTGTTAGCGGTTTTATTGGGCATGCTGTCTTTGGCTGCTTTTAACTTATATGCTTCCTATGGAAATTGGTTTAACTCAGGCCTCCTGCAGTTTATATCCAACTTTATTCCTTGGGTGATCACAATGCCCTTTGGTCCCCTGATTTATTTTTATATAAAAGCTTCGCTGGATACCAATTTCCGGATTACCCAACGGTTACGGATACACTTTTTGCCAGTGATCATTGATCTGGTACCGGTGCTGACAGCCTATGTCTTTGTGGGTGGGGTACTAATGGGTATCATCCGTAACCGGCCAGGCCCCTGGGCTGTTTTTATGGATACCTGGAATGTATATGCGGATATTCCGCGTTGGATATCGTTGACAGGTTATTTGTGGTGGTCAGTGCGCTATCTGACTGCTATAAAGACGGAGGTACAGGATATGGCAGCTCTGCCCCGTTACCGGTTGCTGCAGCGGTTTGCCAGGGTGTTCCTGGTATTTCAGCTGATCTGGCTGGTTTATCTGATTCCGTATGTCCTTCCCCGTTATACCGATTTTATGCTGAACACTTTCGGCTGGTATCCGGTATATGTGCCGCTGGCGGTGATGATCTACTGGTTGGGGATACAGGGGTTTATCATGACCTATCAGGAAACGACCGCTGTCAGAAAGGCAGCAGTCAATGCTGCACCAGACGAAGCAGTGAGCCAGGCGACACTTGTTTTGCTGAATAAAGCAATGGAAGAAGACCGGCTTTATCTGGATGCTGCGCTCAACCTGGCCGGCCTCTCCCTGTATACAGGGCTTCCGCAGAAAACAATTTCTGCAGTATTGAACCAGTGTCTGCAAAAAAACTTCAACGAGTATATCAATTCCTATAGAGTGGCAGCTTTTAAAGAAAGGATCCTGCTGCCGGAAGCAGTGGCATGGACCATCGCGGGGGTAGCCTATGACTGTGGCTTCAGTTCACTGGCCACTTTTCAGCGGGTATTCAAACACATGACAGGACTCTCCCCGTCGGCCTACCGGAAACAGGCCATGGAAGCCACATGAAATAGTGCTCATATCCGGATTTGAGTAGGTTGGTAGGGATGGAGAAAGGAATTTTGCAGGAAAAACAGTACTGCATGAGAATCACTTTTTTCGTTTTTTTTCTGTTGATGACCGGATGTTTGTTAACCGGATGTCAAACCCGGCATGCCATTGTTCGTACGCCCGTTCCCGTGAAGGCAACCGATAGTATGTGGAATGCTGATAATATTGCAGCTTTTGAAAACAGGCTGGAAGCCTTACGGCAACGTTATCATATTCCGGGGTTATCTGCTGGTATTGTAAATGGCGGGCAGCTGGTCTGGAAAAAAGGCTTTGGGTATGCAGACGTAGAAGGCAAACTGGCACCGGATGAAAATACCGTGTACCAGATCGCTTCTGTCACCAAAACCTTTGGCGCTATTATTCTGATGCAGCAGGTAGAAGCCGGCCGTATCCAACTGGATGACCCTATTGCGCGGTATAGTATTAATCTGGGAGCCCGCTGGGGCAGCGATGAAAGGATACGGATCAAACATCTGCTGACCCATACCGCCATGGGGAATTCTTTCAACGCATTTAAGCCTGGTTACACTTTCCGTTACAATGGCGGCTGGTACAACCAGCTGGGGAAGGCTATTGAAAAAGCTTCCGGCCATAGCTTCGGTGAGCTGCTGCTGCAAAATATCGTACGGCCCTTAGGGTTAGCAAGAACGGTTCCCAGCACCGATGACAGTGCCAGCTTCCGGCTTACAGGATACAGCCGGGATTCTTTCATGCGACTGGTGGCTAGGCCCTATGACTGGCAGTATAAAAAACTGGTGCCTATGAAATTCTCTTACGGTTTTGGTCCGGCTGCCGGCCTGGAAAGTAGTGTAGCCGACCTGGCTGTTTATGCGAGGGCTATAGATGAAAAACGTTTTCTGGATTCAGCCACCTGGAAAAAAGTGTTTACACCTTTTGTAACGGTGAAAGGAAAAACCATTCAATATGGCCTGGGCTGGTTTATTAAAGACTATAAGGGCGTACGGGTGATGTGGCATACCGGCTGGTGGACTGGTTATTCGGCCTTATTTGTCAGAATATCACAGAAAGATCTCACTTTTATTATACTGGCCAATTCTCAGGATTTGAGCCGTCCTTTTTATCATGTTATGAAGGTGCTGCCCATGTTTAATCCTTTCCGCAATAATCTCAACAAAGATCTTTTTGCCTCAGCTTTTGCAAAAGCTTTCATGGAGCATTTCATGCTACTATAAATTTTCGTTGCCGTATAGCCGGGACTGGTAGACATAAACATGCCGTACCCCGGCTTCTTTGCCGGTTATTGGGGCAATTAATGTAAATTGTCTTGTATATATTGTTACTATGAAATATTCAACCCGGCTGGATAGAACCTCCAGAATTATTACCAATTTGGTGATAGATGTTTGTTTTGTATTGTTGATCGTCGCGGTTTTTGCCGGGCGGGAGGGAACGGTGGCTTCTATTTTACCGGCACTGATATTGTTGGCGCTTACAACCGTTACCTGGTCGCTAAAGCCGGTGGCATATGAACTGACAGCGGATGGACTGATTATTATACGCCCATTGTCCCGTAAGAAAGTCGCATTGGCAGATATAGCGGAGGCATTCCCGTTGGCGGCGGATGAGCTGCGGGGTAGTATACGCACTTTTGGCTCCGGAGGTATGTTTGGTTATCTGGGATATTTTGCGTCACAGCAGCAGGGTGCTTATGAAATGTGGTGTACCGATAGAGCCAGTATGGTGATGATCATCCTGAAAAACAAAAAAAAGTTGGTGATCAGTCCTGTAGAGCGGAATGAGTTTATTCAGGCATTACAGCAGGTGATACAGTAATCTTCCTGATTTTATTAATGCCTGCAGTGCCTGTTAATAAAGGCTACGGAAGGTTCCGTAACGTTTTTTATTCCGGTATATTCTTGGTAAATTAGTTGAGCGGAGATGCCGGCCATGAAATCCTGATTATACAAAGCTCCAGACGACCCCATCTTTTATCTCCGGATTGTATCACCTCTAAACTCCGAAAGTTATGGAACTGGAAGAAACCCTTTATGCCGTGGAAGCGGTGCCAGTATTGGCCAAAACAGCGGTGTTGTTGTCTGCCATCTCTTACAGTCAGAATGTTAGGGCTGATCTGAATACTTATCTTCCGGGGTGGACCTTGGTATGGGAAGGTATTGAAACAACCGACGGCAACTTTGCTTTTATTGCGTCTGATCCTACCGGGGAGGTTTATGGGCTGGCCATCAGAGGCTCATTGCCGCCTATTGA
Organism: Chitinophaga flava; assembly: GCF_003308995.1. Classification (NCBI taxonomy): domain Bacteria; kingdom Pseudomonadati; phylum Bacteroidota; class Chitinophagia; order Chitinophagales; family Chitinophagaceae; genus Chitinophaga; species Chitinophaga flava. The sequence continues at coordinate 3,099,337 of NZ_QFFJ01000002.1, forward strand.
TATTTTCAAGGACTGGGATGCCTTTGCTAACTGGATACTGGAAGATCTGGATGTGCTCTCCACGGTGACCTGGCATTATACCAGCAGCGGCGCCGCCAGGATTAGTGCCGGCGCCAGCAGGGCTTTTAATAATGTAGCTGAAATGCAGGACAGGCTCAAGCCGGGCTCTCCCCGTATTTTCAATTTCCTGAAGACCGAGGCTGTTTCCAAAAACAAAAAAGTGATCATCACAGGGCATAGCCTGGGTGGCAATATTGCCAATGTTTATGCATCTTATTTTGTTACAGCGCTGAAACAGGAAGGTATTAACTACAATAATACCAACCTGTTTACCTTTGCAGCTCCGGCTGCAGGCGATAGCGGCTTTGCCACCGACCTGGACAATAAAATCACGGAGGCCTGGCATTTCGAAAATGTACAGGATGTAATACCGAAATGCCCGACCGTATCCGGTCTGATAAATGCTTCAAGACTATATGTGCCCAGTCCGGCTTCCGATAAAATCATCGTTACCTACGAAAATCTGGAGGTAAGCCTGTGGGACGCTTATGTACTGCTGGCGGGCATCCTGTATGCCTATGCATATACCAGACAGGAACGGAACTATATTGTTTTTGGCGCAGCGCTGGACCCCAGATACCGGAATAATACATTAACCGACTACTTCAATCAGCTCGGTGCACAACATGCTATGGTTATGTACACCAGCTACCTGAAAGTGAAGATAGACGCTGCGCTGGCTGCACGCGGCAGTATGCTGAACCACTGATGCCTAAGGTTGTTGTTGGGCTGTTTGTTTGTCCTTCTGGCTAACAGAGATTAAAACCGGCTGGGGCTTAACTTTCATTCTATCCTTTAAATAACGATAGATCTCATCTTCATCCGGTGAGCCGGGTTTATATAGCTGCAGATAACGCTTGTAATACTTCATCGCAGCAGCGTCATTTTTTAACACGGTTTCGTATATCCGTCCCATACTGTATTGGCGTAAAGGTTTGTGTGAGAGATACCACGACGTGTCCAGCGCTGCGAGTGCGGGCTTGTATTGACGCATACTTTCGTAATTGACGGAAGTACTGTTGTAATAGTTCTCCAGGCTCGAAGACTTAGCCATGGTGATACACCGCTGCAACAGCTCATTGCTTTCGCTGTACTGGCGGAGGGCGGTATGCGCCAGGGCAGCATAATAGGTAATGTTTTCAGACGCTGCGTTGCCGCTCAGCATATAATCGTAAATATGGATACAGTCTGTATATTTTTTTAGATTGTAACCGGCAGCTATCACATAGATAAAAGTATTGGGAGAAACGATATTAAGGCTCTGTAGCTTTTCTCCGATGGAAACTGTACGCCGGTAGTCTTTCACAAGATAAGCTGTTTTGGCAGCGGTCATCAGTACGGAAGTCTGTGTGGAGTCTTTTATCAGAAATGCTTTGACGATAGAGTCGGCTTGTGGATAGGCTTTTTTATCCATCCATTCTTCTGCCAGGCGGGACACCACTTTGGGGTCTGCCGGATTGAGCTGGTAAGCTTTGCATAACCAGGTAAATCCGGAATCCGGTTGTTGTGCCAGGAATGCGGTAAAACTCAGCTGTTTCCATGCCTGGGCGCTGTTGGGCCGCAGTTGGGTGATCCTTTGATACAGCGTGAGCGCCAGCGGAAATAGTTCCTGCTGCGAACGGATGGAGGCCAGGTATTGTAGTGCAGGTATATGATTACTGTCTAGCTGTAATACTTTTTCGTAGGTAGTGGCAGCATCGGCCAGCTTGCCGGACTGATAGTAGGTGTAGGCCAGCAAAGCCATTTCCCGCGGCGATTGACTGTTGACCGCCGGTTGCAGATAAGCAATAGCTTCATCGTACTGCTGGTCCTGGAGGTATTCCATTACTTTGTTCCTGTCTACGCCCTGCGCCCGGGTTATTATACATGACAATACCAGGCCGATGGTACCTAAGATTTTTCGCATAGCTGAGAGATTTACTATAAAACTAACTATTTAGTTTTAAAACTAAAAATTTAGTTATTGAGTATTCATCACTCTTTTTTGCAGGGGATGATGTAATTTTCAGGAAAACGGAAAGGATCTTTCATGCTTACTATATCATCGTTTAAGAAACTCACTATTACGGATATACGATCGTTGGGGCATAATGGTTATACCTCTGAACTGGCCTATATGCCTGTATCGCAGCCTGATACTGAACATATCATTTTTGATTTTCGCCTGACAACGCTGGACCGGCCTGTCCATAAAACCTGGCATACCAGTGAAGAAGAGCTGGATGAATTGAATGAAGTACTGGCGCAGGGACATTCTTTTGCAGCCTGGGAGGAAGGGAAGCTGCTTGGTTTCATCATTGGTGAAGAGCGGCCATGGAACAATACGCTCTACATTGCACAATTAACGGTGGCTGCCAGTGGAAGAAGAAAAGGGATTGGCTCCAGATTGATGCAGGCAATCATACAACATGCCACAAAGCTGCAAGTAAGGCTGCTGGAGCTGGAAACGCAGAACACCAATGTACCGGCCGTGACATTTTATAAAAAACATGGCTTCTCGGTTTCGGGTGTTCACCTCAGGTTGTATGATCCAATATCATGTCCAGGGGAAGTAGCATTTTATATGACTTACAGCTTATAGAAACGGCGCCCCATCAAGGGCACCGTTGACAATTATTGTGGTATTTTTTGTTCCAATAGTATCTTGAGTGTTTCAAGGTCCCGTTTTACAGTCTTCTTGTCCGACTCATACATTCGGAATAATTGGCCGGTACTGACAGGTACGTATACACGTCGTTGGCCGGACGAAGTATGGTAATGCTTAATGTTTGTGCGGGAAGTGCCATTTTAATCGTTTTTGCTGTTTGAGCTTTGGTACCGGTGAAAAACAACAGAAGCAAGGCCAGGACTAAGCCCCATCTTTTTTCCATATTGTTTTTTATACAAAAGTAGCAGGTGATGACGGCTGATTTTGGAAAAAAACGACAAAATTTATTTCCCGCAGGAGAAGCCCGTCCAGAGTCCGTTCATGGTTTTCCAGATAACATCTGTGTAAGGCCTGGGTGATATTTCAAAGAATGCAGCAGTACGTTGTTGTGCGCTGCAATACCGCAGATGTATGATGCAGTTGAGCGTGATGGGTGTCTGAGCCATATAATTGAGCATATATACAGTGCCGGTGTAGGTCGCTATATCATCGGGTTGCGTTTTGGCGGATGTAATCTGTACTTTGAGCGGTACCAGTTTATCCTCGGGTATTTTTCTGCTGATGATATTTCTGCCTACAAGTCCGTTGTAGTATTCTGTAAGATGTTGCTGGATGCTGGCTGCGTTGATGACCGGTTGTCCTTCCAGCCACCACAGGAAGGTATAGCTCCAATGTTCGGGGCTGTTTGTCTCTCCCCATCCCGGGGCAAAACGCAGGTCTTCTACTCCTTTGTAGGGTATGCCAGGCGCAAACTCCACCGGAAAGTCAAAACGTTCTGTACCCCATTTATCTGGTACAGATAAAGTGTATGGCGGCACCCAGGTAGCGGCATCAAAAATATTCATCTTCTCTTTGAGCCATCTGATACAGTCAATTTCATCTATAATAGATAAGGTGGTCACTGTTCTGATGCCATTGCTTTTGTAGCCCGGATGTTTGGCACTGACGAATGCTGCATCAGTATTGCCCAAGGCCCGTAGGCGGCAAATAAAATCGGAACCTTCAGGGAGATTGGTGTCGTCATAACCCTGGCGGTTGTTGTTGATACGCCATTCTATGTCTGTATCATAATACAATCGTACGGGCACGTTTTTCAGGTATTGCTCGTGACCAGTGCTCTTGATAGCGCGCTGATAGGGCGTGACGGCTGCATAGGCAGCGGGATTGTCTGTCGGCATGCCTAGCTGCTCCTTCAGTGTTCCCAGCAAAAATTTTCCAGTCTCCACATCTTCCCGGTTAAAGTTTTGTTGTACCTGCCGTTCACTCCAGCGCCAGAGTTCCGGCAGGTCCAGGTTACAGTCCACACCTATCACAGCCCTGGGGCGTACGGGAAATTGTTCCGGTTTTTCGAAGCATAGTTCAGCATACCGGATAATAATATTGCCGGGAATACCAAAGCCCGCGAAGGCAATGCGGGTGGTATCCAGATGGTACTTACTCACGGCATGCCGGAGGATGGTGTTGATATTTTCGATGGCTTTAGGGCTGGCGTACAGATGGTTATAGGTAGGCGCAAAAATGGTGAGCATATCGTTGCCAAAGGCAACGTTATGAAGTTTGGTTTCGCCCAGCAAGCGCTGCATGCCGGTGAAACCGGCAAACAGCACAAGTGTTCCTTTTATTTTTCCGGAAAGTGGAGGAATGGCCAGGTAGCAATTGCCTGAATCTTTCGGGTTGAAATATCCTTTTTCTATTTGCTGCGCTTTCAGCGGCAGCTGACTAAACATGATAATTACGTGGAGCAGGAGGGTAAAACGTTGCATTGACATGGGTTTTTACAGTCCTGCTAAATGTACCAAAAAACTGATTCAGTTTTCCGGTGCAGCATACTGAACGATGTCGATACCTACGCCATTAGGATCTTCTATTGCGAAATGATGGTCACCCCAGGGTTCTTCCCGCAATGCAATTTTGATAGATATTCCCTTTTTCTGAATTGTTTCATATACACTTTTTACATCTTCCACTTCAATGGTGAGGTAAACACCTTTGCCCTGAAAGGCTGGCTGGAAGAGCGGTTGCTGTGAAGCGTGTTCCGGCAGCAGGAAACTAAGTTCAGCTTCATGGCCCGGCGTATGCATCAGCAGGTAAAACTCATTTTCGAAGGTGACGCCAAAGTCCAGCACCTGTGTATAAAATTCTTTGCTTTCCTTAATCTTGTGGGTAATGATACCGGCATTTAATTTCATCTTGTTCATTTTTATTGATGACACAAAATTGCGGGAATCCTGGTGGCTGGTATTGTAAAAAACGGACAAACTCACCGGAGCGCGATGGTAGGCGTGAGCCCATACATGGTTTTAAACTCTTTGATAAAATGCGCCTGGTCGTAGTAGCCGGCATCATAAAAAAGTTTGTTTTCCCGAAGGCTGCGTGCAGAAGGTTTGGCATGAAGGATATGCTGGAACCGTACTACTTTGCTGAAAGTCTTGGGGGAACTGCCGATATAAAAATCAAACAAACGCCGCAGCTGCCGCGGGCTGATACCGGTATGCAGGTCTGTATTCAGATTGAGCGTGCCATGGGTTTTCAGGATCAGGTCCAGCGCATCAAAAAAGCGACTGTCTGCTTCATGAAATGTTTGAGATAGTATAGCCCCGAAATAGTTGTCCAGCAATGGTTGCAGCGAAGATAGCTGCTGATGGGCCTGTACCTGTTGTGTCAGCCCCTTCGATAAAGCCGGTGCTACGGCTTTTAACGCTTCAAACCGGTTGGTCAGTTCGGCGGCATCGATACGAAACAACAGGGGAAAGGCTGCCGGCAGGAAACGAATCCCGATATAGTTGAAAGGGTTGTCCAGCGGGAACTCCGTATAGGTAGTGGAAAATCCCATGATGTAAAAATCTTCCGGAGTATCTGTATTAAAAAACAGGTCTATGCAGCCATCTGCTACCACACGATAGGTGAAAGGCTCAGCCAGCGGGCCACGGGAGCTTAGTTGCCAGTAGCAGTAAATATATTTTGACAGCAGGAGTGAAGGTGGCTGTTCCTGGTAGCTGACCTGCTCCTGATTTATTGCAGGCTGTACTGGCCTGAACAGCTGCCGGATGTCCGGAAGAGTATGCATACAGTAGGTTTCCTGCTTGAAAGGTACGCCATACTTGGCTGTTTGTAAAATCAACTTTACATTTGGAAGTTCTTATCCAGCATCATGTTCGACGTATTTATCACATACCTGCAAAACAAAGGTACCTTCACTCCGGAAGATATTGCCCTGATCAGATCCTGCAGTACAGTCAGGTTACTGCGGCGGCGCCGGTTTCTGCTGCATCAGGGAGAAGTATGGAAACACTATGCTTTTGTATGTAAGGGATGTCTGAAATCCTATTTTATTGATGATAAGGGAATTGAGCGTATCATGCGTTTCTCACCAGAGAACTGGTGGGCGGGCGACCGGCAAAGCCTGATGTCGGGACTTCCAGCCATTATTAATATTGATGCGATGGAAGATACTACTGTGGTGATGTTTACGGGAGAAGATTTTGAACGACTGCAACAACAGATACCGGAGCTGAAGAAGATGGCGGAAACCCTCATCCATCGGAGCCTGATGGCGGCCAACGATCGTATACAGGCGGCTATCAGCATGGGAGCTGAAGAACGTTACCGGCAGTTTATGGAAAAATATCCTGGCCTGTTGAACCGGGTACCTCTGCATATGATTGCTTCCTATCTGGGCGTGACGCCAGAAACGTTGAGCCGTGTCCGTGCCGCTCAAAACCGCCATAAGTCTTGATATTTGTCAAGGTATTTTCCTATCATTTATCATTGGTGACCACCTCATGCTCATCCTAATTTTGTGGTATTGTTTCAAATCAATTATCCATGAAAAGTATGAAGATAGGCGTTATCGGAGCCGGTGCCATTGGGCAGGCTTTTGCAAAAGCGGCTGCAGCAGCCGGTTATGAAGTGATGATCAGTAACAGCCGGGGACCGGCTTCCTTGCAGGAGTTTGCGGCCTCACATCCGGGTATAACGGCCACAGACAGGCACACCGCTGCCACTGCTGATATTATCCTGCTGTCTGTACAATGGCAGTACCTGGAGGCGGCTACGGCCGGACTGCCGGACCTCCGCGGTAAAATTGTGCTGGATGCCCTCAATCCTGTCATCACTCCCGAATTTATTATCCCTGACCTGGGTGGTAAAACTTCCAGTGAAATCGTAGCTGCTCATGTGCCCGGAGCAGCAGTAGTGAAAATATTCAATACCCTGCCTCCTGCGTTGATCAGTGCTACGCCTGCTTCTCAGGAAGGTAAGCGGGTCATATTTTTTTCGGGAGATGACCAGGATGCTAAAGTAGTCACCGGTCAGTTACTTGACAGAATGGGCCTGGCGGGTGTTGACCTGGGCGGACTGGTGCAGGGTGGTGTGATGCAGCATTTCCCGGGCGGACCGCTGGCGGGTTTGCATCTGGTGAAGCTGGAAATGGAGGTATAGGATTATCACTGTTAAGCCTATACGGAAAAACGTGTGCTTCCTTCATACAGGAAGCACACGTTTTTTTATTGTTGACGCAGTACTTTGATCAGTGCTGCCAGTTCTTCCCCTGCGTAGCCGGCAGCGGCTCCCTGCTGCATCACATTGTTGGCATATTGAGGGAAGCTGTCGTTGATACCGGCTTCTCTGGCCTGTTGCAGGATACGGCCTACCGCTTCAATAGAAATGCTGAGCGGACTTTCGGAAATGCTGAAGTCATTGCGATGTATCATTTTGCCTTCATGTTGCAGGAAGTCCCCGAAAGAAGGTGTGATGCCCGCTACCAGCGTGCTGTAATCATCTACAGAAAGGCCGGCGGCTTCCATGATACGGGCGCCATGGAAGAATCCCAGCACAGAGCCATAGATATAGGAGAGGGTGGCCAGGTCTACTGCAGAAGCCTGGCTGGCTTTAGTTCCCAGATAAGTAAGACCGCCGCCAAATACACGAAGGATGTCGTTATATTCTTCATAGGCCTGTTGATCACCTGAGAAAAAGATAGGCGTATCGGGCCGGCCCATCTGGCTGGGAGCCGCTTGTATGGCGCCATCCAGATAAATAGCTCCCTGTGCAATAGTCCAGTCGGCGGTTTGTTGGGCTTCGTTGGGACTGGTGCTGCTGAGCTGTATCACTGTTTTGCCGGCGAGGGCGGCCGCCACGGCCGGTGTATTCAGAATATCCATGGTGGCGGTATAGCCCATTACACAGATGATCACGAGAGGGCTGGCCGCTACAGCTTCCTGCGGACTACCTGCTAACACAGCTCCCTGTTCGATAAGCGCTGCTGCCTTGTTGCTGCTGCGGTTCCATATAGTAACGGCATGGCCACTGTTGAGCAGCAGTTGTGCCAGTGTAGATCCCATCATACCAAGACCGATAACGGTCACTTTGTTGGTTGTTTTCGTTTGCATAGCTGATTCATTTTTACAATGCAAAAGTGCGTCTTCCCTTAACCCCGGACAATAAGGGAATAATTATTCAGTAAGGAGAAATTATTCCCTATGGCCGATAAAGGGATAGGGGAATATGTATTATTTTTAGTGAAACTTTAAAGTAGTTATGTACGAAAGGAAAATACCGGAGAACCTGGAATGTGGAGTCAATATTACCGCTAAAGTGCTGGGTGGTAAATGGAAAGCCTGTATCCTGCATGGCATCGGCCTGGGTACCAGAAGGCCGGCAGACCTGCACCGGGCCATTCCTGAGGCACCGGCACGAGTGGTCAATTTGCATCTCCGGGAGTTGGAAGAATACGGTATCATCTGCAAAAAAATATATCCCGGCTTCCCGTTGAAAGTTGAGTATTTTCTGACTGCATTGGGAGAGAGCATCCTTCCTATTGTGGAAGCTATGGACAGATGGGGTAATGAAAACAGAGCAGCAATAAACCTGGTGTCGCCGGCACCGATGGAAGCCAACCAGGATTTAATGCCTGAAATGCGCTAAATTAGCGGCCGTTTAACAACCGTAGTGCATGAATGCAAAGCCAGCGATCAGTATAATTATCGCCACCTATAACGCAGAAAAGGATATCAGAGAATGCCTGGCCTCTATTGCGGCGCAACCCTTTAAAGATATTGAAGTAGTGGTGGCCGATGGAGGCAGTAGCGACGGGACTGTAGCCATTCTTAAAGAATATGCTTCCCAATACCGGCTTATCTGGACCAGCGAAAAAGACAAAGGTATTTACGACGCACTCAACAAAGGAGTGGCAATGGCTTCCGGCAAATGGATACATTTTCTGGGCGCTGATGACCGCCTGTTGCCCGGATTCAGTGAGCTGGCTGCTCAACTGCAGGATGAAAATGCAGTCTACTACGGCATCACAAAAGAATATCACAACGATGGCAGAAAAGAGCTTACTGGCCTGCTCACCGGCAAATTCTCCAGATACAGGATGGCCAAAGGTTGTATCAACCATCAGGCTATTTTATATCCCGCATCTGTGTTTCAGAAATATTCGTATAATCTGCGTTATCAGGTGTATTCAGACTATGACCTGAACATCCGGGTATGGGGAGATAACGGCTACAAAAAACACTTTTATCCGATACCAGTGGTCAGCTATAATATGAGCGGCTTTTCTGCCAACAACCCTGATAAGTTGTTTCTGGAAGACAAGCCGGCCATCATCCGGGAAAATCTCGGCTGGATAGTGTACTTCCGCTTTATGCTGAAGGAATGGAAGCGCAGGCGCAAAGAGGCCTGAGCTGCTTAGCGGGTAATATAATTTCTCCAGAAAAACTCTCCCACGCGTCCTTTAAAATAATATTTGAGTTTGGTGCCAAAGGAGCGCTTAAACCGGGGTATTTCCATCATTTCATGGAAGGTGCCCTGGATGCCTGCTGCCTTGAGTTGGTGGTGCACCTTGTCCAGCGCCTGGATATAAGGTTTATAAATGATTTTCAGCTGCTGCGGTGTAATAGGGTACTGGCCGAGAAAACAGCCATTGGCCATGCAGTATTTATAGTCCTGGTAATGATAGAATACAAGGTCGAACTGTTTGCTGGTAGCGGTTTCGGTGCCTGCAATACGGTTTTCTGATGATATGTTGAAGGTGTATTGTTGAATGTTCCAGGGAGCTACACCGCCGCCCAGGTGTTGCAGTTCATGTACGCCATCAAAGCGGTCCATCCAGTAATCCAGGTATTTCTGGTCACCGAACTTACCATCTTCAAAACGTTTGTAACACCAGGCGAAACAATTTTCCTTCCAGTCTGTCAGCACTTTTCTGCCGGCTTCATCATTGCGGAAGAACAGGAACTGCACGCAGTATTTACCGCTGAGCGCTGTCTGGTCATATACGGGTGTATAGCGGTGGTCGGTAATGAGCACCGAATTACTGCCCATTTCCCGGATCAGGATGGCCGGATCGGCAAAAAACAACAGGTCTGCATCTATGTAAGTACAGGAAGGCAGGTTATACGTTTCCAGGCAATATTCGATGGTGGCCGGTGTACAGGTCCAGCAGTATTCTCCTGGAGTACGTGTAGGCTTGATCGTTAGTAACCGCTCATCTTCAAACTCCTGCAGGGATATGATGGTGGCCTTTGGCAGGCGAAGGGTTTTCAGTGTTTGATAACACTGGTCATCAAACGCAAAAATATACAGATGAAAATCCGGGGACTGCTTTTCCAGGGAGTTGTACATGGCAAGCCCACGAGTCAGGTATAATGAATTAAAAAGCGTACAAAAGTTAAGCATATCTGATATTATTCTATCACTCTCAAAAGTCAGGCGCCGGTGAACAGGTATTTTACCCAACGTTTGAAGCGTTTGCGTTTGCGCTTGAAAGAAGGATACTTGTGCAGACCTACAAAAAAGTCTTTGAAGGCGTTAAAGCCCTGTCGGCTTTGTTTTACAGGGATATTACCTACAGGAATAGGTTCCGAGCCTACAATATTATCGTAGTCGCTGGTAGTAGTGCAATTGGTACCACTGTCATCACGGCCATTGTCTTTTACCAGTGATTCTCCGGGATACAAGGTGTATTTGTTGTGCAGGAAAGCAGAGGCATACCATCTGACAGCCCAGGAATCGTTGCGGCCGGCAATCTGGTCTTTTAACATCTGAATATAGGGGAAGGAGCCATGGAACTCGAAAAGGAAAGAGAGTTTTTTCTTTTCTATTTCGTTGAGCAGCTTCTGTCCGTCGGGTTCATAAAGGTCCCATGCCCGTTTCCAGGTGGCCCATACGGCGCAGTCGGCCCCTCTGATAAAGAAGGTGGGAGGTACTTTCTTTTTAACCGGGTACAGCAGGCCACAGATACAGGCTACACGGTCATCGTTTTCATAATAATCGAGTGCGTCGTTCATGAACTTCAGAAAGTGCGGCACTACCAGCATATCATCATCAATCTGAATGACCTTACCGTGTTTGTTGACCACCATCGTAACACCAGGAACGATGCTGCCGGAAACACCCCGGTTCACTTCCTGCTCTATGACCGTCACACTCTTAAAACCGGTGACCGTTTTAAGGTATTCCCTTACCTCCCGGATACCGGGTACATCTTTTTCAGATCGCGGGCCGTCACTGAAAATATAGATATCAGAAGCCGGCGCCTCCGCATTTTGCAGCAGATGGGCTATCGTTTTTTGTGTTTTGTCGGCACGGTTAAATACGAACAGCGCAATGGGAGCTAAAGACATATTCCTTTCAAGTGATGGTTTAGATGTTTCTGAAAGCCGCTATTGACGGCATACTCAAACGGCAAATATAATAAAGTTCAACTTAATTACATGTAAAGATTTTCTGTAATAATACTGTGCCTGGCCAATAACTACCGGTAGCTTGCTCCCTATCTGCAATGCACAGGACTTCACAGACCAGCGTGCAGTCTGTGAAGTCTTGTATAAGCATGGTTCCGTTACTGATTTATCTTTCGTAGAAAGGTGCGGCTTCCAGTCCGAGGGCGCGGAAGTAGACATATATCTGCCCGCGGTGGTGTATTTCATTGTCTATGAAATACATCAGGAGAGAGATGACAGTTCCGGGGTATGTGCCGAAGGCCACATCATTTTCCAGGAATCGTTCTTCTGTGATCTGTGGCCAGTATTCGCTGACAAGGCCGGTGTTCCGGTCCCAGAGATCGAGGACCACCTGTTTGGTGCTGGGCAGGTCATGTCTGGGTATGAGGTCCCAGTTGCCAGTGGCGGCTCCGGGCATACCTGGGCCGGTAATGTTAATGAGCTCCATAGCGAGTGCAGCAACAGGGCGCATGCCACCGATGGAATAGCTAAAGAAATGTTCTTCCGGAAAAGCTTCCAGCAGGCGGCGGGTGAGACGGCGATGTCCTTCCCAGTGTTCCCGTAATCCTTTACTGGTGAGGGCGGTAATGGCCAATTCGTTGGTGGCGATGGTGTTTCCCATAGTTGTAATGTCTTTGGATAGTGTGATATTGTTTACATTCCAAAGGTAACTATGGGGTAGTGACAGCCCTATGTCAGCAGGGTGAAAAAAAATTTAATCGGGAAACACCAGTATGGTTCTGCCGGTAGTACGTCGTTGCTCAATGTCTTGATGGGCCTGGGCTACAGCCGTAAAAGGGTAGGAGCTGACATGTCCTTTCAGCTGACCCGCTTCTGTGAGCCCGATGAGATAGGTAAGCCATTGCTGCCGTTGTTCGGGCGGGATATTATATACCGTAGAACCTATTACCCTGGCGGATTTCATGATAAGATCCTGCGGATTCAGGCTGGCAGGCTGAGCGGAAGTGCTGCCATATACGATCAACGTTCCGTTGACGGCAAGGGCCTGTACCAGTGCGGAAGTTGTATCGCCGCCAATGGCATCGAGGATCAGATCGGCACCGTGGCCGGTAATGGCATTGAGTTGTTGCAGCCATGACGGATCTTCCGTGCTAAGGGCATGTGTGGCGCCGAGGGAGCGTACATAATCATGTTTATGAGTGCTGCCTGTGATGGCAATGATCTGTTTTACTCCTCTGATTCTGGCCAGCTGTAGGGCATTGGAGCCTACGCCGCCGGCAGCAGCTGTGATCACCACTGACTGATACCTGCTTGCCTGTTCCAGGAGATGTTGGGCGGTGAGTGCCTGAGAGAGCAGGCCTCTGGATGGTTCCAGGCCCTGGGGCAGCACAGTAAGCCCTGCGGCGGGAACAGCTGCATAGGCTGCATATCCGCCGGGAGCATAGCCGGTAACCTGCTGGCCTGGCTGCAAATGGGTTACTGCACTGCCGGTTTGTATTACTTCTCCGCTTATTTCCCCGGACATAATGGCCGGAAACTGCGGGATCATAGGATATACGCCTTTACGGATAAGCAGGTCTGCATAATTGATGCCGATGGCCTTTACTTTCACCAGTACTTCATCCGGTGCAGGTACGGGCATTTCCTGTTCGGTCACTTCCAGTACTTCTGGGGTGCCGTAAGCCTTGATACTAATCGCTTTCATGTGAATGTTTTTATTGACACCACAAAGATGGATGTTCGTATCTGAAGGCTCACTATCCCTTTCCTCCATGAAAGTGACTTGTTCTTTATAAAAGTGCCGGCCTTACAGCTTCTTCAGGGCTTTTCCCTTATGGGCAGCGATATGGTCGGTTTTGTCGCTTTTGATCTCGTACTGCGGGTCTTCATCAGAGGCATGATGGGTGTATCCCTTATACTGAAAGTCGGAAGTATGTACGCGGATGATAGTGCCGGAGACGCGGCCCGCTTCCGAGTTCCAGGTAACGTGATCGCCTATCTTAAAATGTTTTTCCATCGTGCAGGTTTTTAAGGAAGTTTAAGTCGCCAGGTGGTTTGTGTGCGGCCACCCTGCCTCATCCTGGCCAGTACTTCCGGGGAGGTATTTTTAAGCAGATGATCGAAAGCGGTAAGACGGGTATAGTCAATCTGTGCTTCCTGATCAATAACGAAGCCGGCATCTTCAAAGAATGCAGCCGCAGCCTCAAAGCTGTCGAACATATTATCGTGAATATGATGCTGTTCAAAGAAGCTATGCAGCTGATCGTTTGCAGGTAGGAACGCTTCCAGGGCGCGGTCCCTTTTTATATATACATCTGCTGTAATCCAGTACCCGCCCCGTTTTTCGAGCACGCCCCGGATCATATTGCACAGTGCTGTTTTTTCCTGGTTGTCGAGATACATCAGCAGTCCTTCGTTGACAACGGCCACAGGGCCGGGAGCAAAGCGGCTGGTGACAGCACTGAACTGCTGTTCGTCGAGTGCGTTCAATGGTAGTGTTTCCAGTTTACCAGTCAGTGGTGCATGGTTTTCCAGTAGCGCCTGGGTAAAACGTTGTTTGGTAACGATCAGGTCTGGCAGGTCGGTGTCAATATAATGCACATCCTGCTGCCGGGTGACAGCCAGTCCGCGGAAAGAGAATCCGGAAGAGAGTTCCAGGATATTCTTCACCGGGAGGCCGTTCAATAGCTGATCGATGCTGTGGTAGCGGTTTTCGAAATGTACCACCCGTGCCCAGAAACCGGGCTCAGTACGGCTGTAGTCGGGGATGTACGGTTCCGGTGCCATCATCAGTTGGGCAGCTTCACGGGCATAGGGGATGTCTGTCAGGCCTTTCATTAGCAGCAGGCTTCTGGCAGAGGGACTGATAGTGTTGTAGTCGCGTGTTGTTTTACTCATCGTTATGAATTGAGGGTTTTCGGTTGATTGTTTCTTCCAATCTAAATTTACGTTATTTCAATTTCCCGCGAAGAGGCGCGCTGTGTTGATAAAGCAGTTAAATTCGCTATATTCTAACTATATATATCGATGAAAAAAATTATCGTTTATTGGATAACACTGGGTATACTGCTGGTGGTCCATTCGTTGAAGGCCCAAAATAAAATTGTTGTTTTTCAATCAGACTTCGGATTAAAAGACGGGGCCGTATCTGCTATGAAAGGTGTAGCCAACACGGTGTCCACCGATCTGAAGCTGTATGATCTCACCCATGAAATACCGGCTTATAATATCTGGGAAGCCGCATTCCGGCTGGAACAGACGGTACCTTACTGGCCGGAAGGAACGGTGTTTGTTTCGGTGGTAGACCCTGGCGTAGGCACCAGCCGTAAGTCTGTAGTACTGAAAACACGTAAAGGGCATTTTATTGTCACGCCAGATAACGGCACCCTCACACTGGTGGCAGCCTCCGAAGGCATAGCTGAAGTGAGGGAGATAGATGAAGCTGTCAACCGGCGAAAGGGTTCCGGTCAATCCTATACCTTTCATGGCCGTGACGTATACGCCTATACCGCCGCCCGTCTGGCCGCAGGTACCATCACCTTCGGGCAGGTAGGGCCTGTATTGCCCGCCCAGGTCGTGACGCTGCCCTATCAGCAGGCCACCCTGCAAGGGAAAGTGCTGAAAGGTAATATACCCATCCTTGATATACAGTACGGAAACGTATGGACCAACATCGACGCATCGCTGCTGGAACAGCTTCATCCTAAGTACGGCGACATCCTGGAAGTCACCTTCTATCATCAGCATAAAAAAATAGCTACCCTGAAAGCGCCCTACAGCGAGACTTTCGGAGCGGTGCCCGAAGGTAAACCGCTCGCATACCTGAACAGTCTGATGCAGTTGTCATTTGCCCTTAATATGGCCTCCCTGGCCGAAACATACCATATCGGCAGCGGCAGCGAATGGAGTGTGGAAGTAATTCTGGATCGTTTTAAGTAATTTGCGTTCCATTTTAAGCATCTTTATGGATATCAGTATTAATAAATACATCAGCGAAACCGGCTTCTGCAGCAGGAGAGAGGCAGACAAATACATTGAACAGGGCCGCGTGACCATCAATGATAACATCGCCTCCAAAGGCAACAGGGTAAAGGCCGGCGACGTGGTAGAGATTGACGGGGAGCCACTGAAGAAAAAGAAAACTTCCGTGTACATCGCACTCAACAAGCCTAAAGGCATCACCTGTACCACCGACCTGAAAGATAAAACCAATATCATCGACTACGTTAACTTTCCGTCCCGCATATTCCCCATCGGCCGGCTGGACAAGCGTTCGGAAGGGCTGATCTTCCTTACCAACGATGGCGATATCGTCAATAAAATCCTGCGTGCCGGTAACCAGCACGAAAAAGAATATATCGTCACGGTAGACCAACCTATTACCCTGGAGTTTGTGAAGGCGATGCGCAACGGCGTGAAGATCCTGGGTACCGTTACACAGAAATGTTTTGTACAGCAGGAAGGTTCAAACCGTTTCCGTATCATCCTTACCCAGGGCCTCAACCGGCAGATACGCCGTATGTGCGAAGTGCTCGGATATAATGTGGAAACACTCAAACGAGTACGTATCATGAATATGACACTGAAAGATCTGGCCCCGGGAAAATGGCGTTATTTCACCAAGGAAGAAGTCGCCAATATCAATGCCATGGTGGCTTCCAGCAGTAAGGTCGCCGGTGGGGATGATAGTGGTGGTATGGACGAATAACGTATATGCCTGACGTTTAGACGGGTGTTTTTTTTGAAAAAAATTTGGAAGTGATAATTTAATTCCTATTTTTGCACCCGCTAAACAGCAATACAGTAAAGGATTCCGTAGCTCAGTTGGTAGAGCAATACACTTTTAATGTATGGGTCCTGGGTTCGAGTCCCAGCGGGATCACAGAAGACTTGCAAACCTCACGCGCAGCGTGGGGTTTGCTTTTTTAGCCGAGTTCCGATTATATAATCTCAATTCGGATCAAGTTGAATACTTGGGGGATTGATTATTTTTTTATGCATAGCAAGTACCCATCAATACTACAATTCGGATAGCTGGGCTGCCTTGAGACATTTATTATAGTAAGGGTCAATCCGGATTTGACGCTGTGGCTTTTTTGTATCAAATGAAGATCGGTTCCAGATGGTTACTTTATCAAACCATATGACTTGTTGCAGTAGGTATTCGAACTTTGATTCGCGTTTAACCTCATTACGTGCAGCCCTCCATATCAGCAGTTGTTCTTTGTGAATCCGCTCCTTCCATTCTTTGTATACCATTGTCAGTATTGTTATCTAGCCTGTTTTTTGTCAGCAGGGCATGGCCGGGGTTATTTTTCATCATAAGCATTAAGATCGCATAAATTTACACTCAAGTGTAGGGTTTTACAAGAAAAAAGTCGGGATTTTTGGCTGAAATCCAAAATATGAACCTATCAAGTACTGACACTAATGATCTACTGAAAAGAAAAAGCCGTATTCAGGGAATGCTAGCAGGATTCCTGGTACTGTGGATGATAATGATCGTATGTGTTCTAATGATTAAAGAAAAGAAGGTGGTGTATATCGCCCCGATGTTTTCATTGTCGCTGGTCTTTTTCCTTTTATTTCAACAGCTGAAAGCTATTAAAAAAGAGCTGCAATCCCGTGCAGCTGCTTCCGCTAAATAATTTTACTATGAATTGCAAGTCATGTAACGCGGCTGTTGCTGATAAGTATTGTGGACACTGCGGCAATCCGATAGCATTGAAGCGGGTGGATAGCCATTATATCATTCATGAGGTGCAGCACGTGCTGCATTTTGAGAAAGGAATATTGTATACGATCAAGGAGCTGTTGATACGCCCCGGAGTAAATATCAGGAGGTTCCTTACAGAAGACAGGAGCAGACTGGTGAAACCGATCATTTTCCTTATCATATGTTCGCTGCTGTATACGCTGGTTACCCATTTCTTTCATATCGAGAACGACCATTACGTAAGCGAGTCCATACGGCACGAAACCTTTGCAGCCCTCACCACATGGATAGAAGGGCATTACGGCTATGCCAATATCATCATGGGCCTTTTTATCGGCGTCTGGTTGAAATTGTTTATGCGCAAAAGCGCGTATAATTATTATGAGGTACTGATTATGTTATGTTTCGTGATTGGTATGGGGATGTTGATATATACGCTGTTTGCACTGGTGCAGGGAATCAGCGGGAAAAATATGAAGCTGGCATCGGAAGTGGTATCGCTGTTATACAGCATGTGGGCCATTGGTCAGATATTGGGTGGGAAGAAGATAAAGGGATATATTTTGTCACTGGTGGGTTATATATTAGGCATGGGATCGTTCTGGATTGCAGTAGAATTGTTGGCTTGGATAATAGATCGGTTCAATGATTAAGTATTGCACAGTCATCCCGGCCACGATCGACGGTAGATACGTTTTTTGTTTTGTCGGCAGCTGAAAATTATCGGCGGCACCCTGATTCGCTATACCTATGATGTGTTATCTTTCCATGTATTATTTTCATTGAGGTGCGACATGGATGAGGAAGTAGTCAACTCGATTCATGGTTAAATTGAATCACATATTTAATATGTGAAAATATCTGAATTATGTCTATGTAATAAGAATAAATAATTTCCTTATTTTTTCGGGTATCAGTAAGTTTGTCGAAGTTGCTAATGGGCCACTATGACTGATTTTGAGAGGTTTTCTGTGATCCCAGCGGGATCACAGAAATAGAAAAGGCTTCAAAACGTATTAGTTTTGAAGCCTTTTGGGGGTTTGAGATCTTGATGGAAAAATTTCGATGATCAATAAGGTTCACTGGTAAGTTTCAAACCTCGCGCATGGCGCGGGGTTTTGTTTTTTAGTTGTGTGTTTAGTTGAGTTCCTTTTATATAACCTCGATTTCTTTCCCGTACTTTATATAGGTTAACGAGCTTTTACTAAGCTACGAAAGAAATAAAAAAAAGATTTAGTTAAATTACTTGTGCCAATTAGGACGTATTGCAGTTGATCTAATACAGGAAAAGTTATCTAAAGGAGAAACAGTAGAGGATATTCTTACAGCCTATCCACCTAATAAAAGCCAGCAAAAGAAATATATCCCCATTTTAAAAGTAAACATAAAATTGTCTCCTTATAGGTTATGAGGCTTTCTGCTGTTGCGAGAAGCTATACTCCGGAACAGAATGGTATATTACTATTGTTTCGACTGTAATGATCCATGCCACTATTATATTGAATAATGTAAGAATCTGTATAGGTTTCCTGTACCGCAACGCTATAGTTATCTGTCTGTAAATATCATGTCCATGCTGTATTGTTACCGGGATGTTTTTCTACGCATTGCTATTTCTTCTGTGATGTCTGCTTGAGCTGATATATTCGCAGTGGATATTTTTATTAGAAAAAAATTTTATTAACGACGTCGTTTAGCAGCACCTGCCCTTAATTTTAATCCGTTTAATAGAGTAATTGCCAGAGTGTTGCTGGCTAATTGTGCAATATACTTTGTCTGGTATTGCTGTACCATAAACGAGTCCGGCACTTATAGTGCAGTGAAATATTACCATTGCCGAAATGAAATATAAGCAGTTCATAACTGCTGTTATAACAGAAATGCCTATTTTATTCACCATAATAGCAATAATAAAATGATGAACAATAACAGCATAAATAATATTGTCATTGTTGGCGGAGGAACGTCAGGATGGATGACAGCTGCCTATCTCAATGAAGTATTTGGGGAAAGTATTAAAATTACAGTTGTTGAGTCCCCGATTATCGGAACCATTGGAGTAGGAGAAGCCACTTTCAGTACTATAAAATTGTTTTTTGATTTCCTCAAACTGGATGAGCGCGACTGGATGCCGCATTGCAGTGGAAGCTATAAGCTAGCCATTAAGTTTGTTGACTGGAACGCAGAAAGGAAGGACTTTTATCACCCTTTTCAGCGGCATGAAATTGCAGATGGATTTCATATAGGTGAGTGGTGGATGAAACATCAGGGTGATCTGGATGCTTACGACCGTGCCTGTTTTACCACAGCAGCTTTATGTGATAATAAGCGGTCTCCCAGATATTTTGACGGAACAGTGTATGATAGAAAAGTAGAAAACTATTTTAAAAATAATGTGGCGTTTCAGAAAAATAAGCTGTCTGATCTCCGGATACAATTTCCATATGGTTATCATTTTAATGCAAACCAGCTGGCAGTTTTTCTCAGAGATATGGCAACGAAGAAAGGTGTTGTTCATATTGGGGATGATGTAACAGAGGTGAAACAAAAAGAAGATGGCAGCATCTTGTCTGTCATCACCAAAGAAAATGGAGAGATTGAAGGCGATCTGTTTATTGATTGTACTGGTTTCAAAGGATTACTGATTAATAAAACCCTGAAAGAACCGTTTATTCCTTTTGCTGAGTCGCTTTTATGCGACAGTGCCGTGGCTATACAGGTGCCCAGGGATATCGTCAGAGATGGTATGAATCCTTATACTACCGCAACCGCGCTTAAATCAGGGTGGGTGTGGAATATTCCGCTGTATGGCAGGGATGGCACCGGATATGTATATTCCAGTGCTTTTATTTCCAGTGAAGCGGCAGAAAAAGAATTCCGGGAACATCTCGGGCCTGCTGCAGACAATTGTAGTGCACTGCATATAAAGATGCGAATTGGACGCAATAGAAATGCCTGGGTGAAAAATTGTGTAGCCATCGGTTTGTCGAACGCTTTTGTTGAACCGCTGGAATCCACAGGAATATTTTTTATTCAGCATGGCATTGAGGAATTGGTGTCTGCTTTTCCTGATAAATCATTTAACCCTGCGCTGATGAAACAATATAATCAGGCAGTGGGAGACTGTGTAGATGGTGTGAGGGATTTTTTAGTACTTCACTATTTCGCGAGCAGCAGGTATGATACGCCTTTCTGGAAAGCGACAAAGCATGACCTCAAATTGCCTGGTGATCTGGAAGAACGCATTAAACAGTGGAAAAGTCAGCTTCCCAATTCCAGGAATATAAATCAGAAATATCATGGCTTTGAATCTTATTCCTACGCTGTGATGTTACAGGGTCTCGGTTATCAGCCGGAATATTGTTTGCCTGTTATTCAGCATATGGATAGTACAAATGCCCTGGCTGTCTTCCGGGAAATCAAAGACAGATCCGAATTACTATGTAATACATTACCTTCTCTCTATGAATACTTAACCTCCTGGCAAGAACAAGCACTAATGTAAATAATGCTTATCTGCGATTACCGGTTTATATTATGCTGTAGCATTAACCCATCATATCTATATTGCGAATAATAGAACGTACACCTGCTACATACTGCGACTATCAAATACCGAATCAAACAACACTTTTATAAAAATATATTGTTTACCCATTCAGTTTGGATTTTAACCCGTATTCCAACTAATATACTGTTCTGGAAAAACGGCCAGGTAAGAAACAAATTACGCATACGATTGAACGTCTTCAGTTGTATATGCACTACAGTGCAGTATAACCATATTTTAAAAATGGGTATGGAAAGATATTTTGATAAATATGTTCCGGAACGTTTTATAGCCTTTGATAAGACAACGAAAATTCGTTTGTAAATATGATAACAGTCATCCGATACAAACTGAAAAACCTCTGAAAATCGGGCCTAACCGTGAATTGGTATAGGTTACGTCCGTATTGATATATTTTTAACCGCACAATAATGATTATTAATACTATGAAAGAGTTCTTGTCTATTCTGAGAAAACATAATATTCATTTGAAATTGGAAGAAGGCGGGTTATCTGTTAACTATCCTGATGGAGAGGTAAATGAAACACTATTGAACGAAGTCCGGATCAGAGAAACGGCATTAATAAATTATTTAAGCTCATTGAACGATGACGTTTATCTGAACATCCCCGGAACCCGGGAACAGCTAAATAAAGAGTCATTAATCAATCATAAAGCATATTGGTTAAAACAATTCGAAGGAGAGCTGCCTGTATTGGAATTGCCTGTTGACAAAGTACGACCGGCAATAAAAACGCATCATGGCGGAACGATACATAGGGTAATTAGTCCGGCAATAAGCAGCCGGATAAAAGCTGTTTGTAAGCAACAGGATACTACCTTATTGATCGGCTTACTGGCTGTCATTAATACCTTATTGCACCGCTATACAAACCAGGAAGATATTATTATCGGTATTCCAGCAGCGGGAAGTGAGCATATAGATGTAGCAGAACAGATTGGATTGTACTTAAACATATTGGCTTTAAGAACACAATTCACAGGAGATGATACTTATAAACAATTGTTGGCGAACGTAAGAAGGATAACTTCAGCGGCTTATGAACACCAGGTATATCCGTTTAATGAATTGGTAGATGCCTTGAATATTAAGCCGGACATGAGCCGGAATGCTTTGTTTGATGTAATGGTGACACTCCGCCATGCAACTGCCGGCAATAGTAATAAGGAAGAAATATCTGACAACGTAAAAATAAACGGACTTAAAGAAGAAAACCGGAATTACAGATTTGATCTGACTTTCAACTTTATTGAAACGGAAGAAACATTAGAAGTATGTATAGAATATAATAGCGATATCTATGTGAGGGAAACAATAGTCAGGTTATCAGACCACCTGGAGCAGTTATTGGAGGCTATTGTAACGAATCCCTCAAAACCAATCCGGCAATTAAACTATTTAAGCGCGGCAGAGCAATATCAGTTGTCAGTAGTATTTAATGATACAGCAACATGCCCACAGGATAAAACAGTTATCGCATTATTTGAGGAACAGGTGGAAAGAATACCTGGTAATACGGCAGTAGTATTTGAAGGAAAAATATTAACCTATAGCGAATTAAATGCAAGTGCCAATCAGCTGGCAGCTTATTTGAAAAATCATTATAACATTCAGCCAGATGATTTAATAGGAATAAAACTGAAGAGAAGTGAATGGATGATTATATCCATAATTGGTGTGCTGAAATCAGGAGGAGCTTACGTGCCGATAGATTGGGAATATCCGAAGGAGCGTATTGATTATATGCTGGAAGATAGCAGCTGTAAAGTGTTAATAGATGAAGAGGAGCTGATGGAATTTTTCAGAGAAGCACATGATTATAGTAAAGAGAATTCAGCTTCGCAATACAAGCCGGATGATCTGGCGTATGTGATTTATACATCCGGTTCCACAGGTTTTCCTAAAGGGTGCGCTATTACCAATAATAACTTGTCCAATTATATTCAATGGGCCAATAGCTACTATTTCAAGGCCTCCCATAAAGCTAATTTTGGGTTGTTTACTTCTTTTTCTTTTGATCTTACTGTTACAAGTATATTTTGTCCGCTGACAGGAGGTGGTGAACTATTTGTATATGGTCAGCACACAGAGATTACTACAATCCTATCTCATATTTTCAGTGGGGAAAGTGCTATCAACTGCATTAAACTTACGCCTTCACATATAAATCTGTTAAAGTACGCAAACCTGCATTCCTCCGCTGTTTTATGCGCCATTGTGGGAGGGGAAGAAGTTACAGCCGAGCAGGTGAGTATCTTAAAACGCATTCATCCTTTCATCAGGATATATAATGAATACGGCCCTACCGAAACAACGGTAGGCTGTATTGTAAAAGAATTGGAAGAAAACGTACCAATCCTGATTGGTAAACCTATTTCCCAAACGAGTATATGGATACTGGATAAATCATATGAGCTTTGTCCGATCGGTATTCCCGGGGAGATATACATAGGAGGCTCTGGTGTGGCCAGAGGGTATCACAACAGGCCGGCGCTCACTGCTGAAAAATTTGTAGCTAATCCGTTTAAGGAGGGTGAGCGGATGTATAAGACAGGTGATGTAGGCCAATGGCTACCCGATGGGGATATAAAATTTGGGGGAAGAAAAGATGACCAGGTAAAGATCCGTGGCCACCGGATAGAATTGGGTGAAATTGAGAGTACATTGCAGGGACATCCTGAAATTTCCGCTGCTACTGTATTGGTCAGACATAATACCGAAAATGAGAAGGAATTGCTGGCTTATGTAGTATGCCGGAAAGGGTTAAATGTAACGGATATACGAAAATATCTGAGCGAACAGTTGCCGGCCTATATGTTGCCTGGTCGTTATATTGAGTTGGCTGAATTACCATTAACCACGAATGGAAAGATTGATAAGAAACGCTTGCCGGATATTGCAGGTACAGGACTGGAAACCGGTGTGACATATGTGGCTCCCCGCAATGAAACGGAAGAACGGCTGGTAACGATATGGCAGGAAGTATTAGACGAAGAGAGAATAGGGGTAAAAGATAATTTTTTTGACAGGGGAGGACATAGCTTAAACGTTACCCGTTTAACCAGCCTTATATATAAAACGTTTGAAGTCCGTATCGGATTCGATGAATTATTCGAGACAGTAATACTGGAAGATCAGGCCCTGCTAATATCGGAAGCCCGGAAAACACCTTTTGTTGCTATATCCCCTGTAGTACAACAAGACCATTATGCACTATCCTCTTCGCAGCAGCGACTATGGGTAGTGAGCCAGTTGAAGGATGGTAGTATAGCCTACAATATATCAGCTGCATACAGGTTGGAGGGCGCATTGGATGATGCTGCATTCGTGAAGGCCTTTAATACGTTGGTGGAGCGTCACGAAATGTTGCGGACGATATTTAAAGAAGATGAACAGGGAGAAGTTAAGCAGTTTATTCTTTCATCGAAGGAAGCGGGAGCAGGCCTGATATACCATGATTTGCGCCATAAAACAGACCCGGAAACAACAGCAAATGAATGGGTACAGTCAATGTTTGTTGAACCTTTTGATCTTGCAACCGGTCCGCTGATACGTGCCGGTTTGTATCAGGTGGGTGATAATAAATGGATATTTACTTATACTATACATCATATTATCAGTGATGGTTGGTCTGCTGAAATATTGGTAAAAGAACTTTTTACATTATACAATGCCTATGGTGAGGGTAGGGAGAATCCTTTAGCTCCTTTACGTATTCAATACAAGGATTATGCGGCCTGGCAACAGGAACAACTCAAGGGAGAGTCATACAAGGCCCACAAGACATACTGGTTAAAACAATTCGAAGGAGATCTGCCTGTATTGGAATTACCAGGGGATAAAATACGTCCTGCCATAAAAACATATAACGGGGAAACGGTTTATAGGATAATTGATCCGGAAATAAGTGGGCAGATAAAAGTGCTTTGTGAGGAACAGGGCGCTACCTTATTTATGGGATTGCTGGCAGCAATCAATATTTTATTATACCGGTACACAAATCAATGTGATATCATCCTTGGTATTCCTATAGCAGGAAGAGAACACGTAGATGTAGAAGGCCAGATAGGGTTATACTTAAATACGCTGGGATTAAGGACGAAATTTAAGGGGGAAGATAGTTACAGGCATTTATTAGCAAATGTAAAAGAAACAAATTTAGGAGCTTATGAGCATCAGATGTATCCGTTTGATGAATTGCTGGATGCCCTGCGTCTCAGGTGGGACACGAGCCGGAGCGCCTTGTTTGATGTAATGGTAATATTACAGCACCCGATTACTGGTAATAGTAATGATGACAGAACATCAGGTGGGATAAAAACAACCAGGCTCCGGGGTGGTGAAAGCCGGAGCAGCAAATTTGATCTGACTTTCGATTTTGTTGAAACAGGAGAAGCACTGGAGGTAAGTATAGCCTATAACAGCGACATCTATGTAAAGGAAACAATAATCCGGATGGCCAATCACCTGGAGCAATTATTGAGGGTTATTGGTAAACAGCCATCAATACCAGTTCAGCAACTAATTTATTTGAGTGCAGCAGAACAGCACCAGTTGTTGATATCATTTAATGATACAGCAAAAATATATCCACAGGAGAAAACACTTGTCACCTTATTTGAAGAGCAGGTATACAAAAATCCAGATACTGTGGCATTGGTAGCAGGGGGAAATACATTCACCTATAAAACATTAAATGAACGCTCCAATCAACTGGGCCATTATTTACGGGATCGATATAAAATAAAGACAGGTGATTTGGCAGGAATCAGATTGGAGCGGAATGAATGGATGATCATTGCCATACTCGGTATACTTAAAGCGGGAGGCGCTTATGTTCCGATAGATCCGGAGTATCCGCAGGAACGTATTGATTATATACTGGAGGATAGCAAATGTAAAGTAGTGATTGATGCAGAAGAGCTAAATAAATTTTCGAAAGAAGAAAACAGATACCACAACGGGGACTTGACATCAGTAATAAAACCAGATGATCTGGTTTATGTGATTTATACATCAGGCTCCACGGGTAAACCTAAAGGAGTAATGATAGAGCATAGAAATGTTACCTCCTTTTTGGAAAATTTCAGTAGTAAGTTTTTTCTTCAACCTGGTATGGTGTTTGGCGCCACCACCAACTACACATTTGATATTTCGGTATTGGAGCTGCTGGGTACTTTGATCTGTGGCCAGCAATTATTTTTACTGGAAGGAACCGATCCTTTAGAAATATTAAGGGATATTACTGACCATAACATAAATGCATTACAGTTAACTCCTTCGAGATTAAATCAGCTGTTAGAGACGGGTTCGGATAGTATCAATACGCTTAAACAGCTGAAAGTATTACTGGTGGGTGGAGAACCCTTAACACAGCGTAATTATGAACGTTTAAAAAGATTGACAACAACCCATGTCATTAACGTGTATGGTCCAACGGAAACAACAATCTGGAGCAGTTGTTCTGCATTGCATACAAGTACATCCTTGTCAATAGGGACACCCTTGTTGAATGAAAATATTTTTATAACTGATCATCAGCATCAGCTATGCCCGATAGGTGTAGTGGGTGAAATCTGCATAGCCGGTGATGGATTATCCAGGGGATATTTTAACAAGCCGGAACTAACATCGGAGAAGTTTGTGGCTAACCCATTCAAGCCGGGAGAGCGGATGTATAAAACCGGGGACCTGGGTAAATGGCTGCCAGATGGGAGTATAGAATTTATAGGAAGAAAAGATAACCAGGTAAAGGTACGGGGGCACCGGATAGAATTAGGGGAAATTGAAAATGCGTTGCAAAGTCACGAAGGTATTGATGGTGCTGTGGTTGTAGCTAAATCAGATCAGAATGGGGATAAGGAATTAATAGCCTACCTGGTATGTAAGGACGTACTTAATATACCGGATTTGCGATCACATTTAAGCAAGTCGCTGCCAGCTTATATGTTGCCAGGGCATTATGTTGCATTAGCGGCATTACCCTTAACGGTGAGTGGAAAAGTAGACAGAAAGAGATTGCCGGACCATGAGGGATCAAGCATCTCAACCGGTATCGCGTATGTAGCTCCCCGGAATGAAACAGAAGAAAAACTGGTATCCATCTGGCAGGAAATACTTGGCAGGGAAATTATCAGTATAAAAGATGATTTTATCAACCTGGGCGGACATAGTATCATGGCAACCCGCCTCGTCAGTAAGATATATAAAACATTTGAAGTCAGCATAGGATTAAGCACCTTGTTTACAACGCTTGTATTGGAAGATCAGGCCCGGTTAATATTGCAAACCCGGAAAACATCTTTCATGGCTATACCTGCCATAGCCGGAAAACCTCATTATGCATTATCTTTTTCCCAGCGCCGGTTATGGGTAATAAGCCAGTTTCCGGAGGGTAGTATAGCCTACAATATGCAGGCTGCCTATGTATTGGAAGGGCCATTGGATCGTGATGCACTGGCGGCCTCATTCAATACATTGATAACACGTCATGAATCACTGCGGACGACATTCAGAGAAGATGAACAGGGTGATATAAAACAATTTATCCATTCCCCGCAGGAGACCGGATTTAAGCTGATATACCATGACATCCGGAATGAGCATGAGCCGGAAGTAGTGGTAAAAGAACGGGTACATTCGGTATTTACTAAATTATTTGACTTTACAGCCTGCCCATTGATCCGGGCTGAGTTATATCAGTTGGGCGATAACAAATGGATATTGGCTTATGTGATACATCACATTATCAGTGATGCCTGGTCCATGGATATCTTTACCAATGAGCTATTCCGGCTTTATGATGCATATTCCGGGGGGGAAGTGAATCCATTGGCGCCCTTACACATCCAATATAAAGACTATGCCGCCTGGCAGCAGGAGCAATTAAAGGGGGAATCGTTGGAGGATCATAAAACATACTGGTTAAAACAGTTTGAAGGTGAATTACCTGTATTGGAGTTGCCATGCGATCAGGTACGCCCGGCGATAAAAACGTATAACGGTGCAATAATAGAAAAACCTGTTAATCACCGGTTAAGTGATGGCATGAAATTACTGATCAAGGATCAGGGCTGCACTTTGTTTATGGGGTTAATGGCAGTCACTAATGTTTTATTTTACCGGTATACTCATCAGGAAGATATTATTATAGGCACTCCCGTAATGGGAAGGGATCACATTGATTTGGAAGATCAGATCGGATTTTATGTAAACACCCTGGCTTTAAGAATACAGTTTAGCGGGAAAAACAGCTATAGGGAATTATTGGAAAATGTTAAAAAGGTATCATTAGGAGCATATGAACACCAGATATATCCGTTCGATAAACTGGTTGATGAATTGCATCTTCAACGGGATATAAGCCGGAACCCCCTGTTTGATGTTCAGGTGCTGGTGCAGAACGCTGAAACCAATCCGGTAATAACAAATCAGTATCCGGTGGAGCTGATAATAAATGAATATAAAGAAGTATCAAATACAGGTAGTGTATTTGATTTGGTCATTAATTTTATTGAAAAGAAAGAAGGGTTATATATCAATATAGTATATAACACTGACGTATATAATGAAGGAAACATAACCCAATTGGTGGATCACCTGATACAATTAATGGAAGCTATTGTCGAATCTCCTGATAAGGCAATCAGTCAGTTGGATTTTTTAACCGAAAATGATAAAGCGCAATTGCTGACAGTATTCAATGATACTGCAGTGGCTTATCCAGATAAAACGTTGGTAGATCTGTTTGAGGAGCAGGTAGTCAAAACGCCTGATAATGTGGCGGTGGTATGTGGTGCAAAAACACTGACATACCGTGAATTAAACGAAAAGTCCAATCGGCTGGCCAATTATCTGCGAAAAACCTATGATATACGCCAGGATGAATTGATAGGGATAATGCTGGAGAGATCTGAGCAATCGCTTATTGCTATAATGGGGATATTGAAATCAGGAGCCGCATACGTACCCATAGATCCCGAACTGCCTAAGGCAAGAAAATCGTTAATAATCAATGATACGGGAATACAGATACTAATAACGCAAACAGAATACCTGTTCGACCTGGATTATTATCGGGGAGGTGTTTTTGGAATAGATACCCAGTTGGATATCCTGGATAATACGGCGAACCCAGTCGGAGTTACCATTTCTCCGGAAAGGCTAGCCTATGTAATTTATACATCAGGATCCTCCGGTGATCCCAAGGGGGTGATGATTGAACATGGTGCGGTTATCAATTCCGTTCAATCGCTGCGAACCATTTTCGAAATGAAGGAAGGGGAAAGAAGCCTTCAGTTCTCTTCTTTCTCCTTTGATGTGAGCGTTTTCGAAGTTTTTACAGTAATAATTTCAGGCGCATCATTATATATAATCAGTGAAGAAGAAAAAAAATCTCCATTTTTATTGGAACAATACATTATAAATAACAGGATTGATGTTGCATCTATCCCACCCGCGTATCTGAGGTTACTGGAGATTAAAAAAATAAACACACTAAAAAGACTGATAACAGGAGGAGAGTCTGTTACGCCGGAAATTGTGCGTTCTTTTTGTAGTTACGGTACCTATTATAACGCTTATGGCCCTACGGAGTCCTGTATAGGTGTTGCCATATTTAAGATTGATAAAGGAGAAGATCTGCAAAAGAGTAGTGTTCCGATAGGCAAGCCTATTTCGAATATGCAATTATACATAGTGGATGACTATATGAACATAGTACCCACTGGTGTAACCGGCGAAATTTGTATAAGTGGTGCCGGATTGGCCCGTGGTTATTTAAATAACCCGGAGCTGACAGCGGAGAAATTTGTTCCTCATCCATTTAAGGTGGGCGAAAAGCTATATAAAACGGGCGATCTGGGCAAGTGGTTGAAGGATGGTAATATTGAATTTGCAGGGAGAAAGGATGATCAGGTAAAAGTTCGCGGATATAGGATAGAGTTAGGGGAAGTCGTACGTGCATTACAAAGCTACGAAGTAATTGATGCTGCAGTCGTTATTCTCAGACCCAATAAGCATGGTGAGCAGGAGTTGGTGGCTTATTTGATAAGTAAGGTAGCCTTGAATGTACCGGATATGCAGGCTTACTTAAATGATATTTTGCCTGCTTACATGTTACCGTCACATTTTGTTCAGTTGGATCAATTCCCTATAACATCAACCGATAAAATTGATAAGAGAAAATTGCCTGATCCGGAAGTCGCTGGACTGCCTACAGGCGTAGAATACCTGGCGCCATCCAATGAAACCGGGTGGAAAATGGCAAAGATATGGGAAGAAATATTAGGTAAAGAAAAAGTAGGATTGCGCAACAGCTTCTTCGATTTAGGTGGTGATTCCATAAAAATACTGCGGATGACCACCGCATTAAGAAAGGAATTGAACCTGGATATCCCCATTACTGATATTTACAAATACAACACCATAGAAAGTATATTATCCCATGTAGTACAGCATAAGGATGAAATTGACGGCAGGAACAGCAGAATGAGAGAAGAGGAATCCATTGTAAAAGCATCAATAAGTGAATTGAAAGAACGGATTTTGTCATCAGGCAATCTTCCGGACAAAGAGAATGTGGAAGATATTTACCCGATGAGTGACATTGAAAAGGGAATGATATATGAATCTCTGTTGAATGAGAGAAATGATATATATCATCAGCAAATGGTGGAAAGAAAAGTATTAGTCAATTTTGAAATTGAGCGCTTTAAACAGGCAGTGGTGCTATTGACAGATAAGCACTCAATATTAAGAACCAGCTTCAACGTGGACGATTATGAAACGGAAGTACAAATTGTTCATAAAAAGATAGCAGTCTCTGTTCAATATAAAGATCTTGCTGATGTAACCCGGGAAAAGCAGGAAACAGTAATCCGGGATTTCATGGAAACAGAGAAAGTGAATCATTTCAGGTTTTCTGTAGCTCCATTGTGGAGAATAAATGTATTTAATCTGGGTGCAGATGAAATTGTATTTGTAATACAAATGCATCATGCTATTATAGATGGCTGGAGCGATGTCTCATTCAGAGCGGAGCTATATGATCTGTATCTGAAATTAGGTAATGATCCATCATACGAACCAGTGAAATTAAAATCTAGCTATAAAGATTTTATCATTCAGCATGAGTTGGACAAAAAGGACGAATTGATAAAACAGTTTTGGCGGGAAGAGTTGTCGGACTATACACGGCTGGATATATTCGCATCAGGAGAAGAAAGTAAGCACTACACCCAATCTCTGGACAGAGACCAATTAAAAAGACTGGAAAAGACGGCTGCCGATCTCAATACTACTGTCAGAATAGTATCGTTAAGTGCATATTTATACATGCTGAAAGTATTTACCCATGATGACGAAATAGTTACCGGTCTTGTAACAAATACCCGCCCTGATTGCGAAGACAGTGATAGGATACTGGGCTGTTTTTTGAATACTGTTCCGTTGAAGATGGGAATAGATGTTGATGAACCGTGTGCCGATTTTATAGTCCGCGTTCATAATAAACTGATTGAATTAAAGAATTACGAAAGATTAAGCACCTTTGAAATATCCCAGATACATAAGCAGGAATCATATTCGGGCAATCCTTTTTTTGATATGATATTTAATTATGTCGATTATCATATCGGTAAATCAACAACAAAAGATGAGCAATTCAGTCAAAAGGAAGCTATACTGCCTTCATTTAATATAGATAGCATAGGTCGTACAAATACTTACTTTGATTTTTCTGTAAATGTGACAGACGGTAATTTCTTTATAGAAATATCGTTGTCACGGCAGTTGAAATCAGGATTTTCACCTGAAAGAATTGCTGCGCTATATTTTAGAATATTGAATTACATCATTCATTCCGGTAAGCAGGCGATTAACAACCTGGAACTACTGAATGAAACAGAACGGCAGCTGCTGGTGTCGTTTAATAATACAGAGATGGCATACCGGCCGGAAAAGACGGTGGTGGCATTATTTGAGGAACAGGCAGCACTAACACCGGATAATATTGCACTGGTTTTTGAAGATAACACATTTACATATCAGGAATTAAATGCGCAATCGAACCAGTTAGCCCGCTATTTAAGACAGCATTACAATATTCAGGCAGACGATTTAATAGGTATAAAATCAGACCGCAATGAATGGATGGTCATAGCCATGCTGGGCATTTTGAAATCAGGAGGAGCTTATGTACCGGTGGATACTGAATATCCGCAGGAACGCATTGACTACATTATAGCAGATAGCAAATGCAAATTGGTGATAGATGAAGTGGAACTGATCCGTTTCCAGGCGGAAAGAAGCGATTATGATGCAACAAAACTGGTATCCATCAACAAACCAACAGATTTGGCCTATGTGATCTATACATCCGGATCAACAGGGAATCCCAAAGGGGTAATGATTGAACATAGGAATGTTGCAGCCTTTATTGCATGGTGTAAAGAGGAGTTTCATCATTCAGATTTTGATGTTGTGTTTGGTGTTACCTCCATCTGCTTTGACCTATCTGTTTTTGAAATTTTTTATCCATTAAGTATTGGAAAAAAATTAAGGTTATTAACTAATGGATTATCGATTCCGCAATACCTGGCCACAACAGAAAATGTATTGATCAATACCGTTCCCAGTGTGGTGGGTAGCTTGCTGAGAGAACAGGTTGATCTCAGCGCTGTGAAGGTATTAAATATGGCAGGAGAGCCGATTCCTCACGGATACCTTACACAGTTGGATAGTGAAAATATAGAGATCAGGAACCTGTACGGCCCGTCGGAAGATACTACGTATAGTACCATATACAGGATAAAAGATAGTGCCGTTGTTTTAATCGGCCGGCCGGTCGCCAATACGGGCATATACATCCTGAACGAATGGCAACAGCAGCTGCCTGTTGGTGTAATCGGCGAAATATGCATAACGGGAGCGGGTTTGGCACGGGGCTATTTGAATAAACCTGCATTAACAGCAGAGCGATTTGTCACCAATCCTTTTGTAGAAGGTGAGCGGATGTATAAAACAGGTGACCTGGGACGATGGTTGCCTGATGGTAATATTGAATTGACAGGCAGAAAGGACAACCAGGTAAAGATCCGGGGATACCGGGTAGAGCTGGGAGAAATTGAACATGTCCTGCAAGGGCACCCGGATATTAATGCTGCCGTTGTGGTATTGAGAGCTGCTAAACAGGAAGGAAAGGAACTGGTGGCATATATCGCGAGCCAGGCATCATTAAATACTTTCAATATACGCACCTGGTTAAGTAAAACTTTGCCGGCTTACATGTTGCCAGCCCATTATGTACAATTGGATGAGCTGCCATTACTGCCCAATGGTAAAGTAGATAAAAGGAATTTGCCGGATCCTGCCGCGCTAGGCCTGGAAACAGGTATTGCATATGTATCCCCTCGTAATGAGATAGAAGAAAAGCTGGTATTGATCTGGCAAAAACTATTAAACAAAGACAGCATAGGGGTCATGGATAATTTCTTTAATCTTGGTGGCCATAGTTTAATAGCAACCCGCCTGGTAAGTCAGTTGCATAGAGCCTTTGACATTGACATCAGTTTAAAGGAGATATTTGGCGGATTAGTATTGGAAGATCAGGCCCGGTTAATTGCACATGCCCGGAAAACACCTTTTAATGCTATCACTCCTGTAGTACAGCAATTACATTATCCTCTATCCCCCTCTCAGCTCCGGTTACTGGCAATAAGCCAGTTCCAGGAAGGTAATATTGCCTATAATATGCCGGTAGCATATATGTTGGAAGGAACATTGGATCGTGTTGCATTAGCAGATTCTTTTAATGCTTTGATAGCGCGTCACGAAATCCTGCGGACGGTATTTAGGGAAGATGAGCAGGGAGAAGTAAAACAATTTATTCTTTCACCGGAGGAAGCAGGAATCGGACTCTCATATCAGGATGTACGCCATGAAAAGGAACCGGAAATAGTTGTGAAAGAACTGGCGCAGTCAGTATTTCTGGAGCCTTTTGATCTGGCAGCGGGACCTCTGATACGTGCAGGGCTATACCAGGTAGCCGATACTCGTTGGGTATTTATTTATGTGGTACATCATATCATTAGTGATGATTGGTCGATGGGGATATTGCATAAAGAAATGTTTGCATTATACGATGCCCGTATCCGGGGCAAAGAAGCCACTTTATTTCCGCTGCGTATTCAATACAAGGATTATGTGGCCTGGCAGCAGGGGCAGTTAAGCGGGGATTCGTTAGCCGCTCATAGAGCCTATTGGCTGAAACAATTTGAAGGGGAACTGCCTGTACTGGCATTACAACCCGATAAAATACGGCCCGCCATAAAAACATATTCCGGAGATGTAGTTAATAGGATAATTAATCCGGAACTGTGTGCGAAAGTGAAAGCGCTGAATGAAGAACAGGACGCGACTTTATTTATGGGCTTGTTAGCGGTGGTAAATACATTATTGTACAGGTATACAGGACAGGAAGATATTATTTTTGGTATCCCGATTGCCGGCAGAGAACATGCGGACCTGGAAGGTCAGGTGGGATTGTATTTAAATACATTGGCATTAAGGATGCAGTTTGACGGAGAAAATAGTTTTAAACAACTATTGACGAATGTAAAAGAGGTAACTCTCGGGGCTTATGAACACCAGGTGTATCCGTTTAATGAATTGGTGGATGCGCTGGATCTTCAATGGGAAATGAGTCGTAATGCCTTATTTGATGTGATGGTGGTGTTGCAGAATGCCACACAAAATAGTAATGAAGAACAGACCGCAGGCGAAATAAAAGTCAGTAGGTTTGATGTGGGAGAAAGCCGGCGCAGCAAGTTTGATCTGATTTTCGAATTTGTTGAAATCGGAGATGCATTAAAAGTAAGTATAGGATATAACAGTAATGTATATACGAGAGAAACGATATTAAGGTTGTCGGACCACCTGGAGTACTTATTGGAGAGTATTACATCACAACCGTTAATACCAGTGCGTCAATTGGCTTATCTGAGTTTAGCCGGGCAACAACAGTTGCTGGTTTCATTTAATGATACAGCGGTGGCATATCCGCGGGAAAAGACGGTTGTCTCATTATTTGAAGAGCAAGTAAAGAAAACACCTGGTAAAATCGCCCTGGTATTTGAAGAAACAACGCTTACCTATAAAGAACTGAATGAAAGGGCCAATCAGTTAGCCGCTTATTTGCGGAATCATTATAAAATTCAACAGGATGATTTAGTTGCAATAAAACTGGATCGTAGTGAATGGATGATTATATCCATACTCGGAGTACTGAAATCAGGCGCTGCTTATGTTCCGATAGAACCCGAATATCCGCAGGATCGTATTGATTATATGTTGTCTGACAGCCAGTGCAGCGTATTGATAGATGAGCCGGAATTAGCAGTTTTCCGGAAAGAAAGTGAAAATTATGCCGGTATCCAGCTGCATTCAATTAACCTGCCGGATGATTTGATTTATGTAATGTATACTTCGGGTTCCACCGGTAAACCTAAAGGAGTGATGGTAACGCATCGTAATGTAGTGCGCTTAACCAAAATGCCTGACTATATATCGTTAACCGGTAATGAAGTGCTGTTGTCTACAGGAGCATTTTCATTTGATGCAACAACCTTTGAATACTGGAGTATGTTATTGAACGGCGGAACGCTGATACTATGCCGTAAAGAAGTGTTGTTGGATGAAGGTAGTCTTGCAGAAGAGATACTGAAAAGGGGAGTGGATACGATGTGGTTCACAGCAGGTTGGTTGAATCAATTAGTTGATAGAAACATCTCACTCTTCAGTGGACTAAAAACTATTCTGGCCGGAGGAGAAAAATTATCAGCATTTCATATTAATGTATTACGTCATCAATATCCTGATGTAAGGATCGTGAATGGCTATGGTCCAACAGAAAATACGACTTTTTCTCTCACCTATCAGATAAATGGGGCCTCAGAAAGCATTCCCGTGGGTAAACCCATTAATAACAGTACGGCCTACATAATTGATTCCGGGCAACAGCTGTGCGGAATTGGTGTGGTAGGGGAGATCTGTGTGGGTGGAGACGGCCTGGCCCGTGGTTATTTAAACAATCCTGATCTGACAGCAGAAAAATTTGTGTACCATCCATTCAGGGAAGGAGAGAGAATTTATAAGACCGGTGATCTTGGCAGATGGTTACCAGATGGTAATATAGAGTATCTCGGTAGAAAGGATGACCAGGTAAAGATCCGCGGGTTCCGCATAGAGTTGGGAGAAATAGAACATGCCCTGCAGGATCACCCGGTTATTGATGCTGCCATTGTGATATTAAAATCTAACATACTGGTGGCATATATAGTGAGCCATGAGCCGTTAAATATATCCATTATACGGGCCCATTTAAGCAAAACTTTACCGGCTTACATGTTACCGGCCGACTATGTGCAATTAGATGAGTTGCCGTTAACATCCAATGGTAAGGTAGATAAAAAGAGTCTGCCCGACCCCGCCGGATTACATATGGAAACAGGCGTTGCATATGTGGCTCCCCGTAATGAAACCGAAGAAAAATTGGTGTTGATCTGGCAAACATTATTAGGAAAAAACAAAATAGGGATTATGGATAATTTCTTCGAATCAGGTGGAAATAGTTTAAAAGCAATGGCTCTTTCCGCCTCGATTCACCAGGCATTTAACGTGAAATTAAAATTGATAGATATGTTTAGTGCAGGGACAATAGAAAATATAAGCAAGGATATTATAAGAGAACTATGGATCAGGAAAAGTAAAGAACAGGATGGTGATCATTTATTATCAGATCAACACTTTATACTTTAAATTATGATGGAAGTATTTATTGATAAGTTAATAAATCTCAATATAGATATTGAATTGGTGGATCAGGATAAATTAAAGATCCATATGGATATTGCCAAAATACCTGACGATATTCTTGCAGAAATAAAGTTGAGAAAAGAAGAATTGATTACGTATTTGAAGGAGCGTCAGACAACTGATGATTTTAAGAAAATACCTGTTACCCTCACCAGGGATAACTACATACTGTCATCCACGCAGCGGCGTTTGTGGATTTTGAGCCAGTTTGAGGAAAGTAACGTGGCTTATAATGTCCAGCGGGCGTATGTATGTGAAGGGGAACTCAATTTGCTGGCATTGGAATATTCTTTTAACAAGTTAATCGAACGCCACGAAATTCTGCGGACCGGATTCAAAGAAGATGAACAGCGGGAGATTAAACAATTTATATATCCACCGGAAGAAATTGGATTCAGGCTTTCCTACCAGGATGTTCGCCATGA
This sequence comes from Chitinophaga flava, assembly GCF_003308995.1. Taxonomy (NCBI): domain Bacteria; kingdom Pseudomonadati; phylum Bacteroidota; class Chitinophagia; order Chitinophagales; family Chitinophagaceae; genus Chitinophaga; species Chitinophaga flava. The sequence goes on from NZ_QFFJ01000002.1 coordinate 3,136,321, forward strand.
AAAGGAATCGGCGGTAATAGTGAAGGAATTGGTGCACCAGGCGCTTGTTGAACCTTTTGATCTTTCATCGGGTCTCTTGTTACGTGCCGGTTTATTCCAGGTGGATGATAATAAATGGGTGTTTACATATGTCATACACCATATTATCAGTGATGCCTGGTCCATGGATATTTTAATCAATGAACTATTCCTGTTTTACAATGCATATCTCAAAGAAGACAAATACCCGTTAATACCTTTGCGTATCCAGTACAAAGACTACGCAGCCTGGCAACATGAACAGCTTAGCGGAAATACGTTTGAAAATCATAAAGCATATTGGTTAAAACAATTTGAAGGGGAACTGCCGGTATTGGAATTACCATGTGATAAGATACGCCCGGCTGTGAAAACATATAATGGAGCATCAGTAAGCAAGCGCATTCATCAGGAGGACAGTAATAGGCTAAAAGGCCTTATTCAGGAAGAAGGTAGCACTTTGTTCATGGGCTTACTGGCAGTGGCTAATGCTTTATTTTACAGGTATACTAACCAGAAAGATATCATTATAGGTACTCCTGTAGCAGGTAGAGAGCATGTTGATCTGGGAGATCAGCTGGGCTTTTATGTCAACACGCTGGCCTTGAGAATACGGTTTGACGGAGAGAATAGTTACAGGGAATTATTGGATCATATCAGACAGATAACTTTAGACGCGTATGAACACCAGGTATACCCCTTTGATGAATTGGTGGATGAATTACGTTTACTACGGGATATAAGCCGGAACCCTTTGTTTGATGTTCAGGTGATAGTTCAGAATACTGCAGCCGGTAATACCGGGATAAAACAAACCCCGGAAGGCCTGAGCGTAAATGACTACGATGAAACAGTATTTACAAATAGTGTCTTTGACATGGTTCTTCTTTTTATTGAAGATGAGGAAGGGATAAATCTGAATATAGGATATAACAGAGACGTTTATAGCGAATGGATCATGCTGCAACTGGCTGATCACTTAACGCAAATGGTGAAAGCTATTATAGCTTGTCCTGATAAGCCCATCCATCAATTGGATTTTTTAACTGAAAATAATAAGACAGCGTTACTGACAACGTTTAATGATACTGTCCTGGTGTATCCTGAACAAAAAACACTGGTACACTTATTTGAAGAACAGGCAGAGAGAACACCTGATAGCATAGCAGTGGTGTCTGGAAATAAAACATTGACATATCGTCAGCTGAATGAAAAAGCCAACTGGCTGGCTGGCTACCTGCTAAAAGCTTACCAAGTCCGCCCGGATGAATTGGTGGGTATCATGCTGGACAGATCAGAAGTCGCGATCATTGCTATTCTTGGCGTATTAAAATCAGGGGCTGCCTATGTACCCATCGATCCTGGCCTGCCGAAAGCAAGGAAATCTTTTATCATTAATGATACAGGAATTGAAATATTAATATTACAGGCTGAGTCTATTTTTGACCTGGATTATTATCATGGAAAAGTTTTGGCTATAGACATAGAGTTAGATAAGCCTGATATTGTTGTGGAACCAGCCGGAGTTATTATTCGCCCTGAAAGTCTGGCCTACGTAATTTACACATCGGGATCAACCGGAGAGCCCAAAGGTGTAATGGTAGAACACCGTGCAGTCGCTAATTCCATTCAATCCCAACAGGCTATTTTTGGATTAAAAGCAGGAGAGAGGCTCCTGCAGTTTTTTTCCTTTTCATTTGATGTATGTGTTTTTGAAATATTTACAGCCATAGTTTCCGGTGCTACATTGTATATTATTAATGAGGAGGAAAAGAAATCTCCGCCGTTGTTGGAAGCTTTTCTTATCAATAATAGAATTGATGTCGCCTCTGTCACTCCTCCCTATCTGAAGTTGCTGCAAATTGAAAAAATACATACGCTTAAAAGACTCATAATTGGTGGCGAAACGTTGAATTTTGAAACGATTGAGCCATTTATGAATCAGGTTGCCTGTTATAATGTTTACGGCCCTACAGAATCCAGTATTGCGGTATCTGTATTTAATGTTAATGAAAATACTCATCTGAGAACCGGCAACGTTCCCATTGGTACACCGATTTCAAATATTCAACTATACATAACAGATGATCATAACAACTTAGTCCCTCCTGGTGTAGCAGGGGAAATCTGCATAGGAGGTGCCGGCCTGGCCCGTGGTTATTTAAATGATCCGGATCTGACAGCAGAAAAATTTATTCCCAATCCTTTTAAGGCGGGCGAAAAAATGTATAAAACAGGTGATTTGGGGAAATGGATACCAGGTGGAAATATTGAGTTTGCAGGCAGAAAAGATGATCAGGTAAAAATCAGGGGACACCGGGTAGAGCTGGGAGAAGTAACGCAGGCTTTGCTGGGCCATCCGTCAATTGATGCAGCAATTATTGTTACCGGTCCGGACACCGGTGGTGGAAAAGAGTTAGTAGCTTATATAGTAAGTAAGGAAATATTAAATGTTTCAGAGATTCAATCATATTTAAGTACTGTTTTACCTGCTTACATGCTACCTGCACATTTTGTTCAGTTAGATCAATTACCATTAACACCACACGGTAAAATAGATAAGAAAAAATTACCAGATCCGCGTATTGAAGGTATGTCAACTGGTATGGAGTACATAGCGGCGCGCAATGAAACCGAAGAAAAAATGGTAACGATCTGGCAGGAAATATTAGGTAAGAGCAGGATAGGCGTAAAAGATGATTACTTTGAGCTGGGCGGGAGTTCATTGAAAGCAATGATGCTGGTTAAGAAAGTGATGGATGAAACAGGGCAGGTATTGCCATTAAAAGTATTGTTTGAACAAAAGAATATTGAAAACGTCTCAAAATATATAGACTCGGCAAATGATATAATAACAGACATAGTATCCTACAGCAATACGCCTGAAGATGATAGTGGTTTAACTGACGTGTCCTATAACCAGCTGATATTTTTTTCCGAATGGAATTACGCTGATGATGTTGTAATAACACTTTTTGAGTTTGAATATATGGATGTGGTGGCGCTTAAATCAGCTATGGATAAGTTGGCAGAGCGCCATGAAATTTTGAGGACTGTGTTTGTTCGTATAGGTGGAACAATAACGCAAAAAGTATTGCCTGTGGAGGAGATAGCGTATGAGATTGCAAATCCTGTTACCATTTCTTTTGCTGATGAAATGAATGACATCATAGCAAAAGAATACTTCAGCAAGTTTGATTTATATACTTCTCCATTATTTTCTGTAAAAGTATACAAAATTGAAAATGGTAATTATAATGTATTGGTTACAATACATCATATTATAACAGACGGCTATTCCAGAGGTGTTTTGCAGGAGGAATTAGCAGCATTATATACTGGTATACTGCAGGGGAAAGAGGCAGAATTGGAACCTTTACCCTTTCAGTACCTGAATTTTTCAGTTTGGCAAAAGAATTTTGTTAACTCATTGGAAGGGATAAGGCATAAGGAATACTGGCTGGAAAAATTAGATGGCTTTAAGCCGGCCATAAAGCTATCTTCAGCCACTGGGAATGAGCATAAGAAAGCAATATTGATTGGTATATCCAAAGCAATTGATGGAACATTTTATGAAGACATAGACCGGGTGGTAAAAGAGCATGGAGTGACGCGTACTGTGGTATTCATGAGTGCATTAACCCTTTTATTTAATCACTGGAGCGGACAGGATGATATAACCATTTTTACAACTGTTTCCGGAAGAAATTCGAAATATTATGGCGAATTGGATGTCAGTAAATTAATCGGATTTTTTTCAAATTTATTAATGGTAAGAAATGTTATTGATAAAGATATGTCTGTAGTAAAATATTTACAGATGGTGCAATATAATTTCCTGGACGATCTGAGCTATGATGATTACCCCGTTGAAAAATTGATTAATGAACTTCCTGGTGTTGTTCCTTCCGCTTTTTTAGATGCTTCTGTTATTTATAATTATCATAATTATGAACATTATCTCACATCAGTATATCAAGTGGAGGAATCTGAGAAAATAGAAGAGAGAAGGGGGGAAATGCCCATGAATCTGGCTTTTATATTGGTTATAACTGAATATAAAAACTGTTTGGTGCCGCAACTTACGTTTAATGGGAATTTGTTTGATCATGTCCAGATTAAAACCATTAAAGATCTTTATTTCTCTATTTTAAAAGAGATCGTGTATAGTCCCCAATTGTCAATCAGGCAAATGCTGGCGCGGATTTCCTGACAGAACATGTTAAAATACAGATGAATAATCAGATAATGATAAAATCAATAATTTATGAGTGAAAATAATTGGTATTTAAAGCCTAATGTGGTTATAGAGCCATTAGTGGGAAGATGGTATGCATGGTCACATCTTATTTCTCCTGCCACAGCGGCAATGAATGTATTGGGCCGGCATCTGAAAATTATGAATTCGTATATGTTGTCTCCACAGATACATGCAGCCGCCGTACTTAATCCTAAAATGCTGGGCGGACCATTTATGGATTATAAAACTACCCGGGTGGATGACATACAGCAACTGAAGATTGATACAATTGCCAATCAAGCCAGTTCAATCCGATTGGCAGAAGCTATCATAGCACTTGATAAAATGCTTAAAACTTATGCGAAAGGCTACTCGTTGGAAGCATTATACGAAAAAGTACCGGATGAACTGAGAGGATATGTAGAGTTAACATACGATCTTAATAGTAATCCTTCGTACCATTTTTTTGAATCATTATTGTATAACAGTGAATTTTATGATAAGGCATGGCAAAGTATTGCCTTGTTTGTAACTAATAATGATGAGCGTCCATTCAGTTTGAGTACAGCCAGGCTGAACGATCCGGAGGTGTTGCACCTGGATATTCCTTTTGACCACCCTGGAATAGATGCTTTGAGCAGGATGAAAAGAGAAGGCGGTTCAATAGAGGAGATAGCGGAGATATTAGGTGTTCAGGAAACGGACGGAGCACTTTTTAATACTTTCTTTACACAAAAGGAATATCCAAAGTATAGAAAGTATGATGGTGATTATGTAAGGATGCGTTATTTTGGTCATGCCTGCATTTTAATTGAAACGAAAGATATAAGTATTCTGGTAGACCCGCTGATCAGTTACTATGGATATGAATCAAATATTGTTCATTTTTCTGATATTGATATTCCTGATGTGATCGATTATGTGCTGATCACGCATAATCACCAGGATCATATTTTGTTTGAAACCTTGTTACCATTGAGGCATAAGATAAAAAAAATTATTGTGCCGCGAACCTCCGGAGGCTTGTTACAGGACCCCAATATTAAGCTGATGTTCAATAATACCGGATTCAATAATGTTGTTGAGATCGACAATATGGAGGTGTTGAATTTTGAGAACTGTGTTATAAGGGGGATACCTTTTACTGGTGAGCATTGTGATTTAAATGTGCAGGCTAAAACATGTTTTCATCTTGCTGTTGGTAAATACACTTTTCTTTTTGTGGCCGATTCAAGAGTAATGGAGCCCCGGCTTTATGAACATATTCATCGCGTAACCGGAGATGTGGATGTGGTTTTCTTAGGAATGGAATGTGATGGTGCTCCTCTCTCATGGCTCTATGGACCCTTGTTAACGGAAGAATTGGCCAGGGATAAAGATCAGTCAAGAAGACTTGCGGGGTGTGATTATGAAAAAGGCAGGCACCTGGTAGATATATTTCATCCGAAGGAATTGTATGTATATGCAATGGGAATGGAGCCATGGCTGCAGTTTATAAGCACTATCAGGTACACGGACGAATCTAACCCCATTATTCAGTCAAACATGCTGATAGAAGAATGCAGTAAGCGCGGAATAGTGGCGGAAAGGTTATTTGGAGAAAAAGAACTGCTCTATACCTATGAAAAAGAACCAGTGCAATAATGTCACTGTTACTGTCATGCCTCAATAGAACCTGTTATCAACCCTGTTTCCCGATTCTTTGTTCACACATTTTAGTGTAAAATTTTCATCAAAAGTTAGAAACATATATGTCTTATCTCCACCTTCCACGAATTATTTTTACGGGTGATTTCCAGGCAGATGTTGCCACCGTAAATAATGATGTCCGTCATTTTGATAATGAAACCTTTGAAAAACGATTTCAATTCCCCAGAGAAGAATCCTCTGATATTAATAATGGGGCCTGGAATCCGGAGGGGAGTAATAATTTCAAGCTCCTGAATTGTCAGATTATTCAAGGTACACTCCCCGATGAACGTGTCGTGAATAATCAAACAGATGACATACTGATTGGTGCGTCAGTTAATGGGTCGCCATATTTTTCAAATGGTAAAATGGTAGACCTGGACCCACAGATGCAGATGGCGTCTGAGTTGTGGGCAGTTAAACTACGGTTTTCTACACACGATGGCCAGCTGTTACTGGAGGGTGATATTTTACCGGTAGGTTTCCGCGATATACAACCCCGACAGTTTCCCAATACCGAAGATGACACATATTATATGAGGAATGGACAACGAATGGGAGCATGCTGGGCATCTGTATTGGAGAACCTTAAATGGGGCAGTCACGCCATGAAATCGCCGTTGTTAAAAGCATTGAAACTTGCTACGAAGAGTAATAGAATAGCGGTTCAGTTAACGAGTTTTGGATTTTATTATTCTCACAAGGATGGGCGGTTTTCATTAGGCCGTATAATGGGTTGCATTGGACCATGGCTTTCTGATGAACCGGATCTGTTTGCTCCTGCCAGGAGGCTTTATGGTGCTGTCAGTCAATATTTCAGGTATAGTAATTTTTATGTGAACAAGCATCTGCATAGTCTCACAGTTGATCTCGGTGGTTCTTATCCGATTAATTCCGCATTGGGTGATTTAAATATTAATTTCCCAAAAGTTAAGCTGGCAGTGTCAAAGAAGGCAATTACTATTCCGCAGGCTAATCCCGATCATAAATACCGGATAGCACCGGATCAGTTTATTGAGATAGGCACTGTTGTTCCTGCCAGTCCGGGTAGCTGGTTGCTGGATACTGCAGGAATTGTTTCTTTCAGGTTAACAAAGGAAGCCTTAAATCTCCTGAATGATCATCAATTACTTTTATTGATCGAAGAACAAGGAGAAAATATTATTTATGCCCGTGAGTCCATTAAAGGGATACACATAAGGGCAGACTCCTTCATTTTTCGGATGGACCCCGGTGATCAGCATAAAACAAAAATTTATGCCTATCAATGGGGGGAGCCATTGGCCGGCATCAATATTAACATTGCACTATTGCCACCAATGGCAGATCAGGGAGGAGGTCTTGAAAATGATCCTGCCCCTCCGCTTGCTAAAATTCCACTTATTAACTTTCCTGCTGGTAAAATTGATCATCCTCTTACGGTTGTCACTAATAAAAAAGGGGTGGCTACTTTTACTATGAGCGGAGGTAATCCTGAAAACTACAGAAAGTACGTGGATGGACAATTGTACCTGTTTTCATATAAGATAGAAGGGTTTCCGGAACTTGATCAGTATTTTTTCTTCGGCATGATGATGGATCTGATTTGTGTTCACTTACGAGATAAATTTGAGGTGCCAGAAAATCCCGAGTGGGATGATGTAGCAGCAATATGGACTCAATTCGGAAATGTATATCCAATCATGAGCAAATATATTGTAGACATGAGTAAGATGGAAGAATTGATGAAGTATACAAATATTTTGTTGCACTCCTTTACAAGAGATATACACGACGCCACTTATATGCCTGTTACCAGGGATCTGTCGAAAAACAAAATGCTGACATTGATAAAATGGCTAAAGAACCCCATAGCCAGTAATGATAACGGGCCGAAAAGGGCGACTGAGGCTTCCCTCGCGGTAACAAACGAATTAAGTATTGACAAAACGTTAAGCAGCCGGATGAAGGAGATTACAAATCAGAAAGGAGGATTTAAAGATATCCCGATAACCGGCCCTTTTGATGCACGATACACCATTGAATCAATCGACTAATATTTCTATTATGATTTTAATTGACGCTAAATGTTTGCATGCTGTTAATAGCGCCTGTCACCTTTCGGACTTATTTGAGCATTTACAAAAAGCCATTGAGCTGGAACACGCTACTATCCCACCTTATCTGACTGCCATGATTTCTCTGATGCCAGGAAAAAATCAGGAAATAAGAGACCTGATACATTCAGTGGTAATTGAAGAGATGCTTCATATGTCTATTGCCGCCAATATTTTGAATGCAATAGGCGGTAGTCCGGTAATAAATAAGCCGGATTTTATTCCTACTTATCCTGGTCCTCTTCCCATGAATATTAATAAGCAATTAACTGTTCATTTGGAAAGGTTTTCAAAAGATGTGGTGAAAAGAACATTCATGGAGATAGAAGAACCGGAGAATCCCATTCTCTTTCCTGAAAAAATGCGATTGAATAATTTAACAGAAGACAGTGTAGCCACCATTGGACAATTTTATTTATCAATACGGAGAAAAATAGAACAGATAGCAGAGGATGTGTTGCCCGGTGATGCTGACAAACAAATGGTATCCCATATGTTCAGTAGCGATGAGCTATTTCCTATTTTGACAAAACAGGATGCCATTCATGCTATTGATATCATTATAGAGCAGGGTGAAGGAACTGCAGAAAGCCCGCTTGCCACACGGGGAAACCTTGCCCACTATTACCGTTTTGAGGAAATATATAAGGGTAAAAAGTTAGTGGAAGATCCTTCAGCCGATAACGGATATTCTTTTGGTCCGCCTATCCCATTTGATGAAAGCGGCGTATTCCCGATTGCAGCAAATACCATGGTCAAAGATCTGCCGGATAGTACTTCGGATGAAAAAGAGATCAGGCGGATGGCTGAAGAGTTCAGATATTCTTATACCAAGTTGTTAAATGGATTACATCGGACTTTTAATGGTGATCCAGGATTTATATCAGATACCCTGGGTTTAATGTACGATGTTAAGATCATTGGAGAAAAACTTGCTGCAACACCTTTCCCCGGCCGTAATGGGGAAACGGTTGGCCCCCCGTTTGAGTTTTCGGCTGCCGGCATTTAATATTAATGGCGTTCCGCATTATATTATTATTGGCAGAGATGGAAAAATACAACAGAACGTGATATCAGTGGAAAGCAGGTATCACGTTTTGTTGTTGATAATAGACCCTTCTCCCGGGATATGGGTCTTTTTAAAATATAAATGCATGATTCACTGCAAAGATTTTCGTATGTTTTTCCAGGTTATACTGTTCAAGCAGAATATTCTATCGCAGTTAATTTTATTATTATTGTATATTAGATCAGGGATCGAACTGAGTAATTAGGATTTACAAAATGAGGAGAGGGAAGACGGATAAGCTGATTTTAATCAATACATGTTCTATTACCGCCAATATTATCCGTCCATTCAACTGGCAGACTTTATAGAATGCTATTGGGTATTACATGCGCCGGATAGGTTTGTGGATGTACCTGATCGCTTAATACCTGGTGGCCGTGTGGAACTGATCTTTAATTTTGGCGACCCGACGGATTGGTTGATAACAGCTGATAATCCTCATGGCACCCGTCTGAGTGGGCCAGTGATCATGGGACAGCGCAACCAGATTTTTTATGTGAAAAGTACAGGTAAAATTAGGATGTTAGGCATGCGTTTTAAGCCAGGTGGCCTGGCATCATTTACCAATGTACCTATTTCTGATTTATTAAATATCCTATTGCCGGCAGAGCTTCTGTTAGGAAAAGCCGTAAAAAGCCTGGAGATGCGGCTGTCAGATTATTCGGATGATGATAAGCGGATACAATTACTGGACGCTGTACTTAAGGCCGAATTAAGAAATACACCAACTGATCTGTTAGTGGTTAACCAAACCATAGATATGCTTCGTAACAGCCGTGATGATATATCTATTGACACAATCTGCCAGCAAACAGGTTGGTACTATAAAAAGCTGGAGCGGGTTTTTCTGAAAAATATCGGCTATACACCTAAGCATTACCATAAAATACTTCGTTTCAATAAGGCGGTCAGGTATATGCGAACCACCAATACCCTAACTGATGTTTGTCATGTATGCAATTACTTTGACCAGGCGCATTTTATTCGTGATTTCCGGTTGTTTACGGGTACCACTCCCAGTCAGTTTAAAAAGGACGATAATAAAATAGCGGATATTCTCATAAAACATCAACCTGTCTAAAATATACAATTCTACGCCGGAAAAACGGTATAGATTTGACAATTATACTAAACTTCTATCATGTCGGATTTAAAACCGGTTTCTAAAGCATTTTTAGCCGTAGGGTTGCTTTTTGCGGGTATTTGCTGGTATTTATCTTTTAGCTTATCAGCGCACATTTGGTGGACATTATGGGTAGCGCCAGTTCCGATACTGTATTGTTCTTTACGACTTACAAGCAAATGGACATTTTTAATAGCCTTTACCGGGTACTTAATAGGAAGGCTTAGCTGGGTGCCTTATTTACAAAGTATTTTACCTTTACCGCTGGTGTTTTTGTTTACACTGCTATTGCCGCTGATTTTTGCGTTACAAGTGATGGCAGCAAGAAAGCTAATGCTTACTTATTGCCATTGGTCCACTGTATTTGTATTCCCTGTTTGGGCTACTACGATAGAGTATATCAGATTCCTCACCGCCAGGGATGGAACGGCAGGCAGCATTGCCTATACACAATGCGATTTTTTACCTGTTGTACAAGTTGCTTCTTTGACAGGCATACAGGGGATTACCTTCCTGGTTACTTTTTTCCCTACGGCTATAGCGTTCATCATCTATCGGTATCAGCGAAAACAATCAATCCGAACACTCTCCTTCGTAACCATTGGCGTTCTTGTGGCTGTAATGGTTTGGGGTGTGGTGCGTTTGAATCAAACGTCTTCTGCCACTAAATCATTACAGGTAGGTATGGTGGCTATTGATAAACGGGCATATCACAATGAGAATATAAAAGGAGAAGATAGGGATTTGTACCTGGCAAACCTTTACCTGCGTCAGGTAGGAGAACTGGTAAAGCAGGGGGCAAAGATCGTCATGTTTCCTGAAAAAATGTTTACCGTGAGAGCTAACCGGCGGCCGGGTTTTATTCAGCAGTTTATAGATACAGCAATTACGCATCGCGTATGCATCATTGCATGCGTGACGCAGCAAAAAGGAGACTATTACGAAAACAGGGCTTGGGTGATCAAGGAGGATGGGGCGCTGCTGGCAGATTATCAGAAAGTACATTTGTTTGAAGGAGAATTGCTGGATAGCCTGAAACCAGGAAAGGAACCCGGTTTGTTTCTCAGAAATGGTACAACAGAAGGCGTGGCCATTTGTAAGGACATGGATTTCCAGCAATACATCAGCAGGTATAGCAGAGCAGACTGTGATGTTTTATATGTACCAGCCTGGGACTTTGAGCGAGATGGCTGGATGCATAGCCGGATGGCGATGATGAGATGCGTGGAAGGCGGTTTTGGAATGGTAAGAAACGCCAGGCAGGGCAGGCTGACTATCAACGACTATTGCGGTAGGGTTTTGTATGAGGCCAATAGCGACAAAGGCACGCCTGTGTTGTTATCAGGCAACATTGATATACAGCATCATGCTACGCTGTATAATAAGTGGGGTGATTGGTTCGGTATGTTAAATGCCATTGCATTTTTGGTGAGCCTTGTACTATTAGTAAAAGCCAGGCGGACTTAAAAGTGACCAGTAGAATTAACTCTCTCCACCAGAGCCAGTGCATTGAAAGCCCCGTTTTTAAGGGTATGCAGCACCCCGTTAACCTACACTTAAAAAAAAAATTGCTGTCATCATTGGGGGTAGTGATTTTGGTATGCGTCTTATAAACAAAATCACTATTCTAAAGTATATGATAAAGAACCTACTCATTGTAGCACTGCTTGCAGTTGCTGTAAATACCTATGCACAGCAAACAGCCCCTATGAAAAAGTCTGCTCAGGTAGGCGCATACGGAACTTTTAGTACCGGCTTTACTTCCGTCAGCGGGCATTTGTCGGTTATTACTGGTGTTTCCGGCGGTATTTTTCTGAACAAAAAATTTATGATCGGCGCTGGTGGCTATACCATGGCTAACATGATAAAGATTAATAAGACAGGAATTGACAGGAACTGGCATATCTGGTATACCGGCGGCGTTTTTGAATATGTACATCATTCCGATAAGAAGTTCCACTGGACTGCCGGTACATTGATCGGCGGTGGAAGTCTTTCTGAACGATTGGTGATGGAGGATGAAAAGGATAAAGATAAAGTTGTTGACCGATACGGTTTTTTTGTAGTGGAGCCATTCATCAATGCTGAATTAAACATTAATCAACACATCCGGTTATTTGCAGCAGGTAAATATCGTCAGATAATGGGTGCTGGCAGTGGCGGTTTATCCAATGGCGGTATGAGTGCTCCAGGTTTGTATGTGGGTATCAAGGCTGGAAGATTCTAATAGTATCAAAGCCGCATAAATCATAGTGTTTACGCGGCTTTTCTTTTTTTGCCATAAAAAGTAAATCATACAAAACGAATCTAAAAGGATGAAAAGAGGATACACAAAACAGTTTTAATTCTGGTGTATCCTTCTCGAATACAGACTAACAAGCTTACCTAACTATACAGCAACAAATCCTTATGCACGGTAGGTTTTGTTGTTATTCTTATCAGGTGTCTTTTATGACATCTCCAATTATTTCGTTGCGAAGTAATTATGATATTCCTGCGATAGGAGAGTACCTACATTAAAGAACATGTCTACATTGCCGTTGATATATTCCATATCCAGCAGTGTTGCATTGAAATAAGTGGTAAGTTCTACAGGGGTATGGTTACTCCAGTCAGTGCCCTTAGGTGCGTGTTTACCTTTTTCTGCTGTAGTGTAAATGAAAGGAAATGAGAACTCTTTTTGTACAGATAGTTTGTTGCTGTTGATTTCGGCATCTGACATATTGATCAGCGTGTGGATAGCCACATCTCCCATTACCGAAAGGCAGGTGCTTTTTTTGATCCCTTTTCCTTCCATAAAAAATACTTCTTCTACAATTAAGTTACCGGCAACCTGGGCCAGACTATCGTTATGATCAGGGTAGCGCGTCCACATGTTGTTGGTTTGTACATTGCCTGCTACCAGTCCTTCAAAAAAGCTCAATACTTTGGTCTGTACATTTCCCAATACTACTGGTTGGGATAAACGCAGGTCTTCCCTTTCTTCTATATATTTATAAAATACGCCCCAGTAAATATCATTCAGCAGATTAAGACTTGCTGTTTCAATATCGCCTTCATAAACAGGAAAAAGCTGGTCTTCAAACTTTGATTTGTCTTTTGCTTTCTCGTATAATGTTTCCAGTTTGTTACCTGCAGGCAACAGGCCTCTTAAATCCTTAAAGGGAATAATTTTCAACTTACTTTCGTGAATCATATATAGGCGTTCTTAAAGGGTGTAAACTTTAGTTGTATGGTTTGCACCTGATGTTTGAATGTCAAATATATATCATTTAATAATTATACAATCCGCCGGAGTTATATCTTCATGATAAATTGGTGGGGCGATCAATTAGAGCTGGTTTCGCAGATAAATAAGCAAGGGCGCGTAGTGCGCCCTTGCCATAGTTGGTATAATTGATTTCTATCAAGGATATAAAGACTGTGCAGCCAGGATATCTTTGGCGGATAATACAGTAGCACCGATGCCGCATTGGCCGGCATTCATCAGGGAAGAAGCATCAGTGCCTGGTACGCCTGGTACATCAATGCCTGGAGGGTTTTCGCCAGCGGCAGCCCAGTTGGTATGCCTCAAAGAGATGTTGTGGCCCAGCTCATGACAGATAGTACGTGCACGCTGTGCAAAGTTATTACCAGCAATATAAGCAGCGTTGATACGGATCAGGTTACCTACCACGCCGTTTGTCGGGAAGGTACCAGCACCGCATACACCATTACCTAGGTTGGCATTGGTCATCAGTACATCATAAGGGCCGGTTGGAGTGAGCACCCAGTTCACAGAGCAGTTAGGGATTGCATTCCACTGAGCAATCGCTGAATTGATTTCAGAGCTTAAACCACTGAGGGATGCATCCACTTTTAAGCGGATGTTGGTAACGTTGGTAACAGTACTACCGGTATAATATTGTTCTGATTTAAGGTTACCTTCAGGCACCTTCATGTTTTTAGGGAAGCTGATATCGCCTTCCACCATGAACTCTGTAGGGTGTTCCACAATCTGGTTTTCAGGGAAACCTAATTTAAGAATGTACTCGCGCACTTTAGCTGCGTTGTCGGATTGGGGTGGAGTGGTAGGGCTGTCAGCTGATTTGGAACAGGCTGCAAACACAATGGCAAATAAGGCCATCAGAACGAAGGACATGTTTTTTTTCATGTGACTTTTTTAATTTGAATGAAAAGAAAAAGGGTATAGTGTGATGATCATCTGCTCGGGAATCATGGGCATAAAACGCTCACGAGATAACTATTATCAACAGCTATCCATGTAGGTAAAACATACGCGTCTATTGCTTGCTACAGCAATCTATCATCTGTGCTCTCAGTGATAATAGTCATATGGTTTATTTAAACAGGGCTACTAAAATTTGCGTGTTCAGACTTTGGTTACGTCAATATTAAAATAAATTCTTCATCATGAAAAGAACTTTAATTTCTCCACTGCAGTGTTAAACCAGTGGGATCTTGTATGACTTCTCACTTTTTATTTCTTTTCCGGTTTTCAAGCATTGTGGCAATGCTGATAGACGAACAATCAGCGATCAAAGCCGCTACTATGGCAGGTGGCATAGCGTCTGTATCCGAAAAATTGATACAGCCTTTCTGGAACTTAGCTGCTGGTAGCAAGGTTACGTATTTGGCATGCAGTACCTGATCCATGTAAATCGGCAAGCAATGCAGTGACATATGATTTTTGGCACTCGCCAGGCCGTACTTCATATAGAAACGCTCTTCGTATAGGATCATTTCCTTTCCCATCACCGGTTTAATGACTGGGTTTACAGTCGGATCATTGGCAACAATTGTTTCATGAAGCATGCTTAGGAGCGCCTGCCTGTCAATTGGTATACTACTGATGTATTCAGATACAGTCATATTCAGTATAAAAATCTGTTTGAAGAAAGGTAATTTTATTTTACATTCGATCACATTTTTAAAAAAAATATGAAAATAATTGATAAGCTCGCTTGGATAGAAATTAAAAATAAGGCAATACTATCTGCAAAATCTATCGGAAAGCAGAAATATTATATTCCAGGTGGAAAAAGAGAACATGGAGAAAGTGACGAACAAGCATTATGTCGTGAAATTTTGGAAGAGCTTAGTGTTGAACTTGAAGCGAAAACGCTAAAATTTATAGGAACATTTGAAGCGCAGGCAGACAGCCATCCGGATGGTGTTTATGTGAAAATGACGTGTTACACGGCAGATTACAAAGGAATATTAAAGGAATGTTCAGAGATAGAAAATTTCCAGTGGTTAAAGTATTCCGATAAAGACAAAATCTCTGAAGTGGATAAATTGATTTTTGACTTTTTAAAAGATCAAAATTTAATTGACTAGTAAGAGAACACCGCCATTAGCCTTTTTTATTTTAAACCAGATTGTCCATATCACCACTTGAGATTGTCTATTTTACCCCCTGTGAAAGTTTACATAAGAAAGTACCTTTGGAAAAATAATCACTTATGGCAAATATCTTACATCGCATAGGTATCAAAACTTCATCGATCGATGAAGTTTACCGCGCATTGACAACAAGAGACGGTCTTGCTGGCTGGTGGACTACCGACACTAAAGGAGAAGGTAGCCATGTTGGAGATATCGTAGCATTCCGGTTTGGTGCAGGAGGGTTCGATATGAACGTTAAAAAGCTTCATGCGCCCAATCAGGTAGAATGGGAAGTAGTAGCGGGTCCTGAAGAATGGATAGGTACAACCATCAACTTTGAGTTAAAACAGGATGGCGACTATATAATCGTACTATTTAAGCACCTGAACTGGAAGGAGCCTGTAGAGTTTATGCATCATTGCAGTACCAAATGGGCCATATTCCTGATGAGTCTGAAGTCGCTGATAGAAACGGGAAAAGGACATCCCAATCCTGTTGATGTCAAGATCGACAACTGGAATTAAAGGAATGGCGGTGTTGGGTAAAAAAATAAATATTATTTTTTCGGTATTGGCATTTTGGGAACGTGCTGTTCGTATTGATACATCAAATTAATTTTTCCATCTTTATCAAACCGCCATGTTTCCTGCAGTTCCCTGGTTGTCTTTTTCCCTTTGGAGTCTGTTGAAATCTGTCGGGTCCATACCGCTACCCAATCTTCTTTTTTATCCTTACTCCTGAGCGGTATCCAGGCATGAACAGAATCAATGACACTACCCAGCTCTCCTCTCATCTTTTTACCAACAACAAAAAGGCTATCCCTGCTGCCGGTAAATAAAGTGCCATCAGCAAAAAAACGGTGTCAATTTCTGCAAAAAAACTCTTTGCATTGTCAAGTGTGTTGTTGTCCCAGTTTTGGTACACTTCAAGAAGAGTTCGTACGTTTTTGGAATCGCCAATCTCAAAATTCGAAGAATAACCAGCCGTGTAAGGATATGTATGGCTTCCCTGTTTTTCCGAACCGGAATCGGATGTCACAGCCTCTGTGTTTGATTTGTTGGGGCTGGAGGTGCAGGATACTAAAAAAGCAATCGCTGCGAAAAGGTATGTCTTTCTCATAAAAATTGTTTCTGGATTTAAACAATAAATAAAGTCAAGGCAACGACTGAAAAAGAGGAGGATGGGGGTTCAAAAGCCTGTTCTAAGTTAAGAATTTTTATGGACAAGCTAATCAACATTTTTAATATATGGAAAGCGCTCAGATCAGCATCAGGCCTGGTTCGATAGCTGTCCAATCCGGTTTACAAACAAGACTGCCAAAGAAAATTAAAGCCGCCTAAACAGTATGAATCAGGCGGCTTTTCTGTTTTTAAATGCTGCATAGGTAACGACGTCTACGGGAGACCCAGAGACGGCAGGTTAATTTTAGTAAAGAAGTGGTTAACATTGATGCTGACCACGATAGCATTAGTTAATACATTTACAGTGTATAAATTAAGTGTATAGCTTACCAACTCTGGTGAGCTGTTTTTTTTATAGCATTTACTATGCTGGTACTAAACGATAATGAAATTAGTGGTCTTCTTTCATCAGAGGAAGTGATAGCCACAGTAGAAGCAGCGCTGGTTGCTAATGAACAGAACAGTTGTGTCGTTCCCAAACGTATGCACATTGACTGGGGAGAAAATACTTTTCTTTCTATGCCTTCCTTTTCAGACACCTATTTTGGTACTAAACTGGTATCTGTTGTGCCGGCAAATAGAAGCCAGCAATTGGCCGTAACCAATGGGGCCATGTTGCTGAATGATGCATCTACCGGTTTCCCGCTGGCTATTATGAATGCCGCAAAACTGACCGCATTGCGTACCGGGGCGCTGGGAGCCATAGGAATCAAGTATATGACTCCTCCTGATATTGATTCTATTGGATTAATAGGATGTGGCGTACAGGGTATACAGCAGGCTATCTTTGCCACTGCTGTGCGGCCGGTAAAAAAAATATACTGCCTGCAGCGATCAGCAGCCGGTATGACAACCTTTACCGCAGCACTTCGGAGGTATAGTCCGTCAGTGCAGATTGTTCCCTGCAATGATGTTATCACTATCCTGCAACAAACGGATGTGATTATTGCTGCCAGCCGCTCAGCTACGCCGGTTTTACCGGATGATGCATCTCTGCTGGAAAACAAACACTTTATCAGTATTGGTTCCTACAAACCCGATATGCAGGAGTTACCGGATCATGTTTTCCGATTATCAGGGAAGTTGGCGATTGATTCTGTGTTTGCTAAAGTAGAAACAGGTGATATCATTAATCCATTAAGAAAAGGAATTTTGCAGGAAGAAGATGTGTTTACTATCGGAAAACTCTTAACCGGTGAGGTTAAGATAGATGTAACCCGTACTACTGCCTACAAATCTGCTGGTATGGCCCTTTTTGACCTGTTCATGGCAAAAGCCCTGTACGAAACAGCCAAAGCAAGGGACATCGGGACTAACATCCCTTTTTAGAGGTAACCTCTTCCATCTCTGCCTCTTTATCAATCATTAATTTCATATTAAATGCAAACGCTGCTTAATAACCTGCATTGGGAATCGCCTACTCAATGGTTAAAGATAGGAACGATAGACATGCACACCGGCGGGGAACCTTTACGCGTTTTTGTTTCCGGATTGCCTCCAATAGCAGGACTGACAGTTCTTGAAAAGAGGAGATACTTCAAAGAACATCTGGATTTTATCCGGACAGGCACTATGTGGGAGCCCCGTGGCCATGCAGATATGTATGGGGCAGTGATCACTGATTCTGCTGATGCAGATATGGATGTTTTTTTCCTGCATAATGAAGGCTACAGCACCATGTGTGGACACGCCATTATCGCACTGACCAAGCTGGCGCTGGAAACGGGTATTGTCAAAAAAGAAGGACGGAATCCGGAACTGACGATCAATGTGCCTGCAGGGAAAATTTTTGCTCATGCCACTATGGAGAATGGGAAAGTAAGCAATGTTGCCTTCCGTAATGTACCTTCCTTTCTGTATTTGTCTGATCAGGAAATAATGGTTCCGGGTATCGGTAATGTGAAGTTTGATGTAGCCTATGGTGGCGCTTTTTATGCGTTTGTGGATGTGGAGAACCTGCCGCTTAGCCTGGATGCCGCCCACTACAATCAGCTGATTGATTATGGACGTCGGATCAAACATGCGGTCATGAGCAATTTTGATATCCGGCATCCATTTGAAGAAGACCTGAGTTTTTTGTATGGCACCATTTTCACCGGGAAAGCCCTGAAAGAAGGGCATCATAGCCGTAATGTATGCATTTTTGCAGAAGGAGAGGTAGACCGCTCTGCTACCGGTTCCGGGGTGAGCGCGCGTGCGGCATTACATCATGCCAAAGGCGAGTTAAAGCTCAATGAGACTATTATAATAGAAAGTATCACCGGCAGTACCATGGGGGTAACGGTCAGAGAACTGACCCGTTTTGGCGACTATAATGCCGTAATACCGGAAGTGAGCGGAACAGCCTTCGTTACCGGACAACATACCTTTTATTTTGACCCGGAAGATCCGTTTAAAGAAGGATTTATTTTCAGATAAGGATCTTTTCGGATACTATATCCGGGGGCTACGGGATAAAAATTTAAAATTTTTTTGCTGCACATGTCCAAAATACGACAGCCCGGTTGTTGTATGGTTGTAAGAAGCCTGATAAGGCTTTCTATTCAAACCATTTAAATTTATACAGACATGATCACAGTGAAGGTTACTTATACAGTAAAACCGGAATTTGTAGCAAAGAATAAAGAAAACATTCAACGATTCCTGGCAGATTTCCAAAAGATGGATGATGCCGCCTTTTGGTACCATATTTCCCTGATGGATGACGGGGTTACCTTCTCACATTTCTCAGCCTACCGGGACGAGAAGATTCAGCAGGAAGTGCTGAATGTAGCGTCCTTTAAGGTTTTCCAGCAGGAGCGCGATGAGAGCGGTCTTAATGGCTCTCATGCGGTGAAAGTGCTGGAGTTTGTCGGTGCTTCTTCTGGTAAACTGACCCCTGGTCAGCCTTTGTAAAAAGATAACTACAATCCCCGGGAACAAAAACAGGTCTCCCGGGGATTGTTTTATGAAAGCTCGTGATTTTCCCCGAATCCTTTATGCTGAACGGATATCTTTCCGCCGATGGCACATTGGCAGTACGATTCTGTGGTGAGGATCTTTAAATCATTAATTGTGTCCTGGGGCGTGGTTTTATTCCAGGCTGTAGGGGCTGGCACACACTGACTGCGGGTAACAGTACACATACCGAAATTGGGTATGTTCACCTCTGGTGCAATATCCTGTTCGGTGGCAATCAGCTTGTTTTCGGCCGTGCAGAATTGTTGGCTCGTAACTTTTAATGAGGAGGGCTTGATGCCCTTGTCACATGTCAGTATAGCCTTTTCCGTTATCTTTTGAGGCATATTATTTTGTGGTGTTAGCCTGTTGTGATTTCAGATATTCATTGAATGGGTTAGCCCGCTGTTTTAAGAAATAGGAGGTTTTGAACAAGGTCTCTCCGTTGTTACCATCCACTAGAATATAGTTTATTTGCATGTTATTCTCTTTGGATGCCAGCTTAACCTCATAAAAAGGGCGGTTGCTCAGTTTTTCATATTGAAACCGGCTTACCGAATTGCCCGGTGTTTTAAGTGTCAGGTCAACGAAATATTCTTTCTTTATTTTATCGATCAGCTTATCTAAAGAGAAATGATAAGGCTGGTCCATATCAGTTTCCTTTACAAAACTACCATTGGTGTCATATTCTTTCCACTTGCCGGTATTAAAATCATAAAAGAGTTGTCCTTCTTTTTTCAGCACGTCATTGAGATGGTACTCAAAGTAGGTAATATAGGCAGTGGGGTATTTGTTTATTTTTTCCACATAGCCGTGATGCTGTGTTTTGTTGATGAGTTGTACCAGATTGCCGTTGCTAAGCCGGTAGGAGCCTGTTTTTTCATCTACAGGCAGAGTTTTATATAGTGCTTCATTGAATCGTTTCATTGTGTCTTGTTTTTGATTTTTAATAGGCTGATTTCCCTGACTTACACAACTGGATGTGTAAAGTAGTAGCGACATTACCGATAAAAAAAAACCGTTCATGATAGTATCAAATTTTAGTGTTTATTATCTTCCATTGCCAGTGCCAGGAGGTGATAGCAACAGATTGATAACTCATGATATTGTCTGTTGCATCTGTAGGATTGGCTGCCGGCTGGAGTGAAGAGGCGATAGCATTTGGATAGATATACCGATATCCCGGCATGTCCACTGGAATAGCGTCACGATGGGTATGACATAAGCCGAGCCCATGAAATGTTTCATGGTTCAGGGTACAATCATCTCCGCCTCCGCTCAGTGTGAACATGATCACATTGGTTTTTCCGATATCCTGTACTGCTCCCAAAACGCCGGGTATATTGGACTCTACTCCAAAGACGAAAATAGTAAAATATCCTCTCTTGTATTGCTGGTTTTTGGGTTTGCCATGAGCGTCCTTATCATTAAAAAACGCCTTTTGAACATCCGGGTACAAGGTTGGATTAGCGCGGTTGGGATTGTTTTTGTCCAGATAGGCAATATTGTTGCCGTCCACATGTTTTCCGCCATTCTGAAAGTCGGCCACTCCGGTCAGATCGAGGGTTGTTTCCACAACGGTGGGAACAATCAGTGCCTGGTGGAGGGCATTATACAGGTTTATTTTTTCCTGTGCTTTGAACCGGCCTTGCGCGATGGCGTTGATATTGGTGTCAATGCCTACCAGGGCGAAATTACGGGTTCGTCTTACTTTTTTACCGTTGCGCAGCACTCTTATTTTCCCTGCCAGTCTTCTGGCGGCCAGTTGTTCTGCTTTACTTTTGGCCGTGACGCCCTGAGGATACGCATAAATGCGGATCTCACTATCCCGGTCGAAGTCTTTCAGGCAGGTGATTTTGATGGTGTTGCTGGCGCTTTGTTTCAGTCCGCCGGTTACATTTTTATCTGATAATGTGGTTTTGTCCAGTGAAAATACTTTGGTGTCAAACTCAAACTCCAGTTTGTCGAGGTTTTCCTCAATATCCACCAATATCCGCAAAGTGGCTTCGTATTTAGGTTTGACGGCTCCTGCCGGCAGTGTGAGGGTATTGACAAACTCTTTGGAGAAAAGCGTGAGATAAGGCACGAAGTATTCTGTGGATGGCGCCTGAACAGGAGGTGGTGAGCCTGCCGGTGGTGCTTTCCGCTCAATGGGCAGGGTTAAATACTCTTTCTTCAGTTTATCATAAGCCTCTGTTTTGGTAAGGTCTCTGCGATTGCCACTGGCATCTGTCAGTGTGGAATAGCCACCTTCTATGATTTTCTCATAGGCAGGTTCGGTGGTCAGCCCGTTGTCGTCCGCACGAAGCCAGTCAAACCCGAATTCTCCCGCGTAGGATGTTTCCGGCCGGAAGTGTACCATGGCCAACGCTACTTTTTCGGGCTTGGACTTCTGGAATTTGTCGGCCACGTTGGTATGAGCATTGCCCTGGGCTCCTTTGATCTCGGTTTTCCCTTTGGAATTGAGGGTGGCCACGGTATCAGAGTGGAGGAACAGTTTCTTTTCTCCCGAGAGGTACATCTCAGGGCTTTCAAATTTCAGTTCCGTCAGGGTGTTGAACAGGGCCGTTCCTGCCTGTGTATGCAGGTAGTTGGATACGAGCTGGTTCATGAACGGCGTTTGTATAAAAAGCTGGTTCATGGCAAGGAGTAGGGCCTTGTTGCCGATAATATGGCTAAAGTCATTCCCGACATTGATTTCCATATTTTGGCCGGCATTCAGCTGTATATCCTGCCCTGCATTGATACGGATGTTATGGGGCGCCTGTACACTGATATTTCCGTTTCCGTCCATAAACCAGGTGTTGCCGCTGGGGTCTTCGACAAATACGGACCCGGCGGCATCGTCCATTCGGATTTTAGTTCCGCTCCGTGTCTGTATGGTCTTTATATCGTTACCGGGATTACTGAAGCTATTACTGGCGCGGCCATGGTAGACCGTTCCCAGCATATAGGGCTTTATGGGATTGTCTCCTTCAAAACCGATGATCACTTCTTCTTCCAGCTCAGGAATGAAGAAGATACCTTTGCCTCCGCCGGCATGGGAAGACATAACACGTATCCATGGTGTCTTCTCTTCTCCGTTCATCCAGTGGAATTTTACACGGACGCGGCCCAGGCCCTGAGGGTCGTGGTTGTCTGTGACGATGGCACTTTGCGCCTCACAGACCGGGGATTCCGGGATGGTTACCGGCGGCAGCTGGATAGAGGAGGGAATGGCAGTGAACTGGTTGCTGTAATCACCTTTGGTATCTACAAAATGATTGATTTCCGTGATGAGGTATTCGCCGTATTCTTCCGCATCGCCGTTAAACACATTCATATTGGCTATTTCAGCTTTGGCGCCGATGGCTAGGCCCGGATGCCCGCTTTTCCCTGTCAGGTGGATCATTCGGGTGCTTTCCATGGCGTTGCGCAGGGTAGCCATTTCATCCTGTTGTTTTTTGCTGTCGGCAAAGCGGAAGTTCCATTGTTTGGGCTGGGTGGCATAAATGGTCTGTGCTTTCTCATACACCTTTTCGCCGAGGGAGTTTAATCCCGCTTTCTGATGGACGCTTTCACTAAGCGGACGGCTGGTATGCAGCTGGCTGCTTTGGTAATCCCACCCCATATATTGCATTCCGGCGGGTCTGGCATTGAGGTTGATGCTGAAGTGGCTAAGGTGGCTGCCATAAAACAGTTTGGTTTTTTCAGTCCCGTCCGGAGGACCGATAACAAGGTTACGGCCATCCCAGAAAAGCCATTCCCCGCATTCGGCTGTCAGCCGCTGAAGGAAGGCCCACGCTGTTTCCTTGTATTGGACCATGTATTCAAACGGCTCTCTGTGCAACGGCTGTACCTTGGGCGACAGCTGTTGTTGAGGAAAAAACTTCAGGATATCCTGGGCGATACTCTTCAGGTTTTTTTGCTCCCAGGTTTTGCAGTGCGGGCCGCTGTCCAGCATGACAGTAGGACTGTGGCCGGAGATAATGACTTCTCCGTATTCGCCGTTGACCCTCGAAGTTTCAACGCCTGTAATAATACCATTAAACAGCAAATCCCCTTTGAGCCCTACACCGGAGATATGTGCTTCAAAGGCGCTGCCGATCATCTCGCGGGAAGACGAGAACAGGCCGGTCACACCGTCAATGGTTTGTGCAGGACAAACAAATGTGAACTGGTGATGATCAAAGATGCGCTGGCTGAGCGAAAAAGAGGTGAATTGTGATACGGGGTTACCACCTATGCTGAACGTTGCATTGGTAAGTTGGGCCATACGATGAATATTTTAGTTTTGATTACGTGTTTACAGGAAGTTGTATATGTGTGCCGGCGCACAATCAATAGAAAGGCAAAGAATATGGTCCATACTGACAAATTAAAAAAGGTTAGCAAATGGAATTAAGAACGAAAATTACCAGAAAAAGTTGGGTATACTAATGATCCGGGAGTTAACGTTCTTCAATGTGCCTGTAAATATATAAAAAAATCCCCGGAACAAAACATGTCTCCCGGGAAATCTAAAAACAGCTGAAAAGTGTTAAACACTGAAATTCAATAGCAAAAAAAATTGTACTTCATGATAAATTTTTATTAGCTTTAGTGAAGAAGGGGTATCCTTGTTTAAGTTGAATATCCGAGCTAACAATGAAAAATCTGATGTCCCTGTGAACCCGATCCTGTAGTGAACAATGAACCTGCCGAAGTTGGCCCATAGATAATACCGACGAGCGTTATACATCAACCAAACATCTGAAAAACAATGAAAAAAATCTCCTTATTGGTGGCGTCATTGCTATGTGCGCTATATGCCTATACCCAACAGTCTCTCAAAGGCAGGGTGTATGATCTGTACACATTATCTCCCGTAAAAGGTGCTGGCATTTATTCCGGTGATCAGCTGCTGACAACAACTGATATTGCAGGCAGTTTCAGTATCAGCGCGCACTACAACCGGTTATTGGTGAAGGCCTCTGGTTATGAACCACAGACTGTGCGTGCAAAGGATAGCAGTCCGTTGATATTGATAGGCCTTGCAGCTACTTCCTATAATCTCAGCGAGGTTTCCGTCAATGCGGCTAAACCCCGCAGCAATCTGTTACTACCTCAGTCGGTGGCCATTCTTGGCAGGAAAGAGCTGCAACGGAATGATGGTATTTTCCCGGAATATGCACTCAATCTGATTCCCGGGGTGCGTATGGAGAAAAGAACAATGGCCGGTGGTCAGCGCATCACCCTACGTGGTTACGGCAATGGCACCAACTTCAACGGAACGGGCTACAAGGCTTACCTGAACGGTATTCCGGTAACGGATGCGGAAGGCACTACCATCCTCGATGATATAGACTTCTCTGTCCTGGGCCGCATGGAAGTGATCAAGGGACCGGCTTCCAGCCTCTATGGCAGCGGCATCGGCGGTGTGCTGAACATGTATACGCTCAAGCCGGTGCTGTATGGTACGCGCATCTCTCAGGAAACGCTGGCGGGTAGCTATGGTCTGTTCAGAACCAATACCCGCCTGGAATACGCGGATGATAAATCATCCATTATGTTGAACTATGGTCATCAGAACTACGATAGCTACCGTATCAACAGTGCATCCAAAAAAGATTTTGTGTCTTTTATAGGGGATTTTCATAGCAATGAAAAGCAGACATTTTCGGTATACGCCGCCTACAACAACTCCAATGATCAATTGGCCGGACAGCTCGACAGCAGCCAGTTTGCTCAGAAGAAAGATACCGGCGAAGTGCCGTACCTGAAGAATAAAGGGTATGTTGCTTTTGAGACATACCGCGCAGGGCTTTCGCATCAATATGCCCTCTCATCGCATGTCAGCAATACCACCAGCGCTTATTTCAGTGGCTACAAACAATCGCAGGCTTTCGCAGCAGGGCTGTCGTCCAATATAGCGCAGAACTTTGGCGCACGCACCGCTTTCGGACTGAGTTTCAGCGGCAGAACCGTAGCCTTGAATGGTACTGTAGGCACTGAATATCAGAAAACCAATTCCTTCAAAAAAAGCTATGCCCTCGCAAACGCTGTACAGGGGGCACTCACCGGCGATCTGGAACTGTCTGTCATGCAGTACAGTCTTTTTACCCAATGGGAACTGAAGCTGCCACAGGGCTTCTTCATTACGGCGGGTGTCAGCAACAATTACATTGAATACAGTATTACCGACAGGCTTACGAATACTGCAAATCCAACGCATAAAGACCAGTCGGGGCACAAGACCTTCACACCTGTGCTGACGCCGCAGGTGAGCGTGCTCAAGACCCTGAATGAAACAGTGTCTATATACGCAGGTATCAGTAAAGGATATTCGCCTCCGGTATCGGGGCAAGTGGTGATTCCGCAGATAGGGCAGGTGAATACAGATCTGCGGCCTGAAAAAGCAGTGCAGTACGAGGTAGGAGCCAAAGGCAGTTTGCTGGATAAACGGCTGTCATTCCAGATGACGGTGTTTGATATGGAGATCAGAGATAAGCTCACCTCACAGGCAATTACAGATAATAACACCGGTACTGTACTGTATACGATGACTACCAATGCCGGCGGGCAACAGAACCGCGGTGTGGAAGCCGGTATTGCCTATACGCTGGAACCGCAGCATCCGCACGTATTTTCGCTGGTGAGGCCATTCGTAAACTACACGTATTCCAGCTTTACTTACAGGGAGTTTAAAAGCGATAATAACAACAACGCCAAAACGATCGACTACAGCGGTAAAAAGGCATCCGGCATAGCGCCGCACCTGTTCAATGCCGGTGTAGATCTCGAGTCTGAATGGGGCGTTTATCTGAACACCACTTTGCACTACGTAGACAGAATGCCCATTACGTATGACAATGCACACTATGCGGACGCCTATACGCTGTTGCAGGCTAAATTAGGCTATCGGCATGATCTGGGGCGGCATTTCAGCCTCGATGTATTTGCCGGCAGTAATAACATCACCGGCAGCAGGTATTACACGATGGTATTTCTAAATGCCAACTACACTGCAGCACCCCCCAATATCTATCTGCCCGGACCTTATAAAGCCACGTGGTATGGCGGTTTTAACCTGTCATACAAGTTCTGAAAAAGTTAATCATCTCCCTAAAATATTATCATGAAAAATACATATATGCTGCCGGTCATCATGCTGATGATAGGTGCCTGCGGCAGATTTAGCAATAAAGATCGGCATTCCGGAAGCACCCGTATTGTTTGCCTGGCCAAGCAGTACAATGAAGTGATCTATGCGCTGGGCGCAGAAAAGAATCTGGTGGCGGTAGATCTTTCCAGCACATATCCGTCGGCCATCAAGGCATTGCCTACAGTGGGCTACCATCGTGCATTGAGTGCGGAAGGCATTATCTCACAGGAACCTACGCTGGTGATCCACGATAATAACGTGGGGCCAGAACAGGTAATGCAGCAGTTGAAGAAAATGAAGATACCCATGAAAACCTTTGCTGACAGCGTATTTACCATAGACCAGGACAAGGCTATGATCACTGAGCTGGGCACTTACTTTGGGAGAGAACGCCAGGCGGACAGTCTTTGCCGGATACTGGATGCGCAGATGAAGGAGGCATTGACTAACAGTAAGCACTATACGGACACACCGCGCGTAGTGATCATTCATTTTGGCCGTGCCATGAATATTTATCTCGCCGTAACACAGAAGAGCACAGCGGCGAAGATGGTAGGATGGGCCGGTGGCGTGATTCCTATTGAGGGCGCAAAAGGAATGCAACAGGTTTCCGCTGAGTTGATAGCACAGGCGGACCCTGATGTGATACTGCTGACAGACTTCGGTTATGACAGGCTGGGATCTATAGAGAAGATTAAGGAACTGCCCGGCGTATCCGGTACAAAAGCCGCACGCAGCAACCATATCTACCGTGTGGAAGAACATGATCTGATATACCTGGGACCACGTACCGGCGTCAATGTGCTGGCACTGCAAAAACTGATACATGCAAAACAGAACATATAGCGGTGTGTTTCCCTTGCTGACTATGCTATTGGTGGTGGCAGTGCTGTTGTCTGCCTGTCTGGGTGCAACAGACATCAGTGTAGGGGAGATAGCCGGGGCATTTGGTAAACTGTTTCATAATGGCAACGACTATACGTTGCACGAACGTGTTTTTCTGGAGATACGATTACCCCGCGTGTTATTCTGTTTATTGGCGGGCGCAGCGTTGTCGGTGGGCGGTGTGTTGTTGCAGGCGCTGTTCAGGAATCCCATCATAGAACCCGGACTGATAGGCACTTCCAGTGGGGCAGCCTTTGGCGCCGCGCTGTATTTTGTAACAGGCGCTATGTTCCACTTCCATGCCGGCGTATGGATGTTACCGTTAGCTGCCTGCGCAGGAGCCATGCTAGCCACTTTTATGGTGCTGGGCTTGTCGGGAGGTAAAGAGGAAGGCGGGACGGGCATTGTTACTTTATTGCTGACAGGTATAGCCATCAATGCATTGTTCCTCAGCGGCACCGGTTTTCTCTCCTATGTCGCGCGGGACCCGCAGGCGCGTTCCATCACTTTCTGGAACCTGGGCACTTTGTCGGGTGCCAACCGGGAATCGGTAATCATCACCGCTGTTGTGGTGGTACTGTGTTGCTGGCGGGCGATGGCCTGTGCAGCGAAGCTCAATCTGCTGATGCTGGGTGAAGCGGAAGCGCAGCTATCAGGTGTGGCGGTGAAGCAACTAAAAATGGAAGTGATGATCATTAACGTGATCATGATAGCGGTGGTAACGGCTTTCACGGGTGTGATCAGTTTCGTAGGACTGGTAGTGCCGCATCTGCTGCGGATCTGGAAAGGAGCCGACAATCGTTATCTGGTGGCTGGCGGCGCATTGGCTGGCGCGGTATTGCTGACGGTGGCGGATATAGCGGCACGACTGCTGCTGCGGCCTGCGGAGTTGCCGATAGGTATCGTTACTTCGTTTGCCGGGGTACCTGTATTTATTTTTTTACTGAGAAAGAAAAAATATTATTTCTGATGCTTGTATTATCTGGTATTACCTGTGTGAAGAATGACAAGGTATTGCTGAAAGACATCAGCGTACAATGGGAACCAGGCAGGCTGTATGTAGTGATGGGCCCAAACGGTGCCGGCAAGTCGACGTTACTGAAAATCGCAGCGGGGCAACTCCGGCCGGCATCGGGTACGGTAATGTATGACGGCCGGCTGATCACTGATTTCTCCGTTAAGGAACTGGCAGCCATACGCGGGGCGCTGTCGCAGCAGCAGGAGCTGGCTTTTTCGCTGAAAGTGCGGGAAGTAGTGCTGATGGGACGCTACCCACATATCCGGGGTAAGCCAACGTTAACGGATGAACGCTATTGCCGGGAGGCTATGGAGCTGTTTGGTCTGGAAAACTTATCGGAGCGGGATTACCTGAGTCTCTCCGGCGGTGAAAAGCAGCGGGTGCATTTTGCACGCGTGCTGGCGCAGATCTGGGAAAGACCACCCAATAGCTGTCGTTATCTGCTGCTGGATGAGCCGCTCACTTTCCTCGATGTGTACTATCAGTTCAGGCTGATGCGACAACTGAAAACATTGCTGCAACAGCAGGACCTGGTGATCGTGGTGGTGTTACATGATCTGCACATCGCCGCCAGGTTTGCAGACAATATTCTGTTGCTGCACAATGGCAGGATGGTGGCGCAGGGCAGCAGGGAAGAAGTGCTGACGCCGGCTTACATTCAACAGGTATACCAGCTGGATAGTGAAGACATTACAGCGGTCATCCCCGTTTATCATCAACCAAAATCTGTTTCTCACTCTTAAACCACCTGAATAATGAAAAAACAATTTGTCTGGACACCTTTAGTTCTGATGGTGACACTACTGTTGTGTGGTATAACGGTATCGGCACAACGTCAGGAGTCGCGTCAGCAGGTTAAAGAACCTGACTGGGTCACCATGATGGATGATCCCAATGTTAATTTCTTTGTTATAGAAAAATCTTTCAATGATTTCTGGAAAGGAAAAGAATTACCGGTAGAAGAAGATGAAATACTGGATGTGAAAAGGAATACTGAGCGGAAACGCCGGTTCCTGGGTATTTTCAGGAGAAAGGAATCTGAAGCGGAACGTGTGAGGGAAGAAGATGCACACAAATATGCTTTTGCTTACAAGAAGTACCAATGGTGGAGAAGGCAGGTGCTGCCCTATGTGCAGCCGGACGGCTCTATCCTCAGCAGCGAAAAGCAGGTACAGATCTGGCAACAGCAAAAGCAACTAAAGAGCAACATCATGGAAAAGCAGACGAAGGACAAGAAAGAGAAGAAGAATGATAACCCCGGCCAGCAACGGCTGTAAACAAATCATCTATTTCCCAATCATCAACCGAAATAACCGCAATGACGATACGTAAATATATATTCCTGTTTTTATCCGCCCTGTTGTTATCAACATCAGTTGTTGCACAGAACTATGGCAACTGGCGGAATATCGGCCCCGTGCTGTTTCCGGTCAACTCTTCGGGACAGATCAACGGCATAGGCCGCGTTACACAGATGAAGTTCCATCCTTCCAATGCCGCCACGGTCTATGCCACCAGTGTGTGGGGCCTCTGGAAAAGCACTGATACTGCCAATACCTGGCAGCTGCAGGGCACCGACGAGCTGCCTAAAGCAGCCTGCGCTTCCGTATGTATAGATTATACCAACGATCAGATTATGTACCTCGGCACCGGAGATCCTAACTACTACGGCACTGCACTGGGTGTATACAAAACCACGGACGGTGGACAATCGTGGCTGCCGGCCAACAGCAGCATCGGAAACCGCATGGCGGTAGAGCTACTCATGTCACGCACAGATCACAATGTGCTGATTGCCGCTACCAACGATGGTATCTGGAAAACGACGGATGGCGGCACTTCCTGGACCAATAAGCTCAGTGGTGGTCAGTTCACAGACATGACATACAAAGCATCCAATAATACCACCACCATCTACGCAGTGAACATGGCTGGCGGGTTCTATGTATCTCCCGATATGGGTGAAACCTGGACGCCCGTTGCGCTCACCTTACCGGCCAGCGGGGCCAAAGGTAGCAGAATAGCGGTAACACCTGCCGATTCCAACCGTGTGTATGTAGGGATGATTGGTGCCAACGACGCTGTTACCGGTGGGGTGATCTACAAATCAACAAATGGCGGCACCTCTTTTACACAGGTGAAAGGAGATGTAGCGCCTAACCTTGTAGGCTACAACGCTACTTCCAGCGGACAGGGTAACTACAATTTCGGTATTGGCGCGGATCCTGTGAATGCCAATATCCTTTATCTCGTGGCACACATTGTATGGAAAAGTACAGACGGCGGCACCAGCTGGACACAGATACAGACAGGCTGGTGGACCATGATTCACACCGACATGCATGGTATCAAAGTAAATCCTTACAACAACAGTAAGGTGTTCAACTATAATGATGGTGGCATTTGGCTCAGTACTGACGGCGGTGTCAACTGGGTGCCACGCAGCGATGGGCTTTCATCCACTGAAGTGTATCATGCTTCCGGCAGCCCTATTCGCCGTGATATGATCAGCATCGGCACACAGGACAATGGAGAGTTATATTACAAGTATGCCGGCAACCCCTGGTTTACCAACAGGGGGGGCGACTGGGGCTCGCGCTCTGCATTTGATTATAATACCAACAATCAGGTGTATTATTATGAGAATGGTAAGAGGAGGGCAGTAACAGGAAGTGAAAGTTCCTACAATGTGCCGTTCACTGCATCCAATAAAATGGAGCTGGAGTTCACACCCGCTAACGCAGGCGTTGCTTTTATTGCAGATACAGGGCTGTGGCGTAGTACCAATATCACCGCGGCTTCGCCGGCCTGGGCAAAACTGGTGAACAATACAGAAAAGATTAAGGCACTACACATCAGCAACGCTGATGCCAATGTGGTTTATTATGTTACCACCAATCAGAAAGTATATCGCTCCCGCAATGCGCTGGCAACATCGCCTGCCTTCACCAGCGTGGCCGCACCGGTAGCCACCAGTGTAGCCGCCAGCGTTACCACCATCAAAAGCGACACCAATGTTGTGTATGTCTCCTGTGGTAGTAGGGTATACCGCTCTGCAGACCAGGGAAGTACCTTCACTGACATCACCGGTACATTGCCGCCGGTGAATGTTATCCGGCTGCTGGAAGACCGCTACGCCACCGACGAGTCTGTATACCTTGCCACGGCACGCGGCGTATATTACCGTAATAAGAACATGGCCGACTGGTCGTTGTATTCCATCGGGCTTCCGACGGTCGCTGATATTACAGATATTTTTGCCTATAACAACGGTGTAGCTGATAGCAGTGAGCTGCGGGTGAGCTTCTATGGGCGTGGTGTTTTCGGTACTAAGTTCAACAATGCGGTAACACCGCTGATTTCTTTTGCTGCTACTACGATCAATACCACAGCTGGTGGCTCAAATAAATCCGGCTGTAAACCGTATACGGATTATATTGTTAATCTTACCACCAGCCCGGCGCCTTCCGGCGATGCCAATGTGCAGCTGGTAGCAGGTTCTACGTCCTCCGCAGCGAAAGGAATTGATTACGATGTGACCACCAACGGCAGCTTCACCTCACCCAGTGATACGCTGGTTTTTGCATCGGGGCAGACCACATCACGCCAGGTTACCGTTAGGGTGTATGGCAGTAAAACAGATCCGGCCAGCAAATATGCCTTGTTATCCTTTAACGTCAACGGGACTACGAATGCCATGGCTGATCCTTCTGCGCAAACATGCCGTGTGAATATCAACTACCCAGATGCTACGCCGGTAGGAGATACAGCGCGCGTCAACCTGACTTACGGTAACGGCACTACGGGCGGTAGCGCCTCCAGTCCGTTCAATGGCACACAGTCTGATAAGCGCACCCAGACTATCTATCCTGGAGATGAACTGAGAGCAGCAGGGTTACAGCGCGGTAACATTTATTCAATCGCTTATCACGTGATCTCACGTACGGTTACCACTACCAGCTCGTTCCAGAACTTCAACGTAGCAATAGGTACTACATCGCAGGCTGCGTTTACGGATACACAGTTTGATAACAGCCCGCTTACAACTGTGTATAGCGGTAATATCAGTGTTACAGATACAGGCTGGGTACAGGTTCCTTTCTCACAGCCTTTCTATTGGGATGGTAGTTCCAGTATCCTCATACAGTCCTGCTATAACAACGCAGATGGAACAGATCAGGGAGATAATCTCGTAGCGTCGATCTCTGTGAGCGGCGCCAATCCTACCGCATTCCAGCGGCAGACCAGTGGCGCAGGATGTAGCTTCACTGCACCTGGTTATGGTTCTACAAGACCTAACCTGATCTTCAGTACGCAACCGGCCGTCACAACCGTGGCGGGCACGCTGAATGCCAGTACCACGCAGTATCTTGGCCCTAATGCAACAGTGTATTTTGCTGACAGCCTTGGTAAAATCATTGCGAAAGTGAAGAATCTGTCGGCCTTTGATTATGGCTGTACTACCGTAGAGATAGACCGTGCAGGTACCAGTGCCGCACAGTTTTGGGATACTACCAGGGTACATTACCTGGCATCAAAAACATTGAAGATCACACCGGCCAATAACAACACTGCCGGCAGCCTAAATGTAACATTGTACTACACAGCGGCTGAAAAACAAGGTTGGGAGGCTTCTACAGGGCTAACCTGGGATTCTGCGAAAGTGGTGAAGGTGAAGAGCCGTATCAGCAATGTAATGACATCTAATCCTTCACCTGACGGTGCCGGTACGATCTATGTGTCACGGGACAGCAGCGGAATGAAAGGTGCTACCATCTACTATGTATCAGGGACCTTCAATACCGGTATGGGTGGCTTTGGCACAGGCAATCCGGGTAATCCGCCTGTAGCCGGGACTTGCAATACCCCGATACCGCGCACTCAGCTAAGGGTATCGCAGTTCGATAGCCAGGAAACAGCAGGAGAGAACGCTCCGGCTACGAACGTTATCGACGGAGACAACAGCACCTTCTGGCACACACAATGGTACAGCAGTACCGCGCCCATGCCGCATTATATTTCCATCTATCTTGGTGGTGCCTACAATCTGAGCAGGCTCACCTATCTGCCAAGGCAGTCAGGTGTTAATGGACGCATTAATGCATACCAGGTACATGTGAGCGCCGACAGTATCAACTGGATGCAGGTGGCCAGCGGCAACTTTGTGAACAGCACTGCGGCACAGGATGTTGTTTTTTCGCCCACCGTGAAGGCTCGTTATGTGAAGCTGGTAACCACTTCCGAAGTGAATGCCAATCCATGGACCTCCGTTGCGGAGCTATCGTTTACGGGTTGTCCGGATACCACGGCACCCGCGGCAAGAGCGGCGTCGGCAAAAACATCACAGGCCAGCACACAGCAGCCTGGCAATATCAGCGTATATCCGACCAGGTTACAACGCGGCGGAAGCGTGAATGTGCTCAGCCACGGAAACGCTGCGCTGCTATTGCGCCTCTATGACCTCAAAGGCAGAATGGTACGGCTCGAATATGTAAACGATGCCGGTACTGTTAGTACCGGCGACCTGAGTGCAGGTGTTTATTTGTATAGTATTTTCAACAGCAAACAGGCTTCAGCCAAACCGTTGAAAACAGGTAAGATTGTGATCACGGAGTAATTTCCGCAGTTTGTGAGGGCTGATAAAAAAGAAAAAGAAGGCTGAATAAAAGCCTTCTTTTTCTTTTTGGTCGTATCAAAAGCAGCTCTGCAAGGGATTAAACAAAAAGTAAAGCCGCATGAATCGTATGATAAGTGATAATTATTTCACCACTTCATCTGCCACAACCCTGAAATCAACCGGAATGTCACCATTAGGCAGTGCTCCTACCAGTGCAGTACAGCCAATATATACTTCACCTCCTGCCGGAACAGTCACTGTAATAGTTTCAACATAAGGCTGAGGGTAGTTCGGGTTTTGTTCTGTACGTTCAACAGTGACTTTGTGGGCGCGGGTATCCTGGTTCTCTACATAGGCGCTTAGTGCATTCCAGCATTGACCTACTTTTTGCTGGATGAATACACCACTATTAGCGGCTGATAGCGTCTTCGCCGGACGTTTGCCTGTTGCATGGACCTGAAATAAACCTGAAAATACAAGACCAGTAGCGAAGCAAACAATGAATTTTCTCATAGTCATTTAGTTTTTCTGTTAACAAGAATTGAAGATGTTTACACTAAGCTAATCACGTAATGTGACTAAACTGTTAACTTAAAATAAATTTTTTTGAATAATTAAAAGTCACTTAGAGAGAAGGCCCTTAATATAGTAACTGATAAGCCAGGCAATTTTTTGCAGGCTGTTAAAATGCTGGTATTTTAGCCTGCAATAGGATTTCATAAAAATTATTTACGACAGTGTCTTTCTGCTGAGTCACCTGTAAGTATCGCAGTCTGTAATATAGCAGCAGTGCTGTTTTGACAGACAGTATTCCATTATAACAAGCCCGCGGAATATATCCGGAATGTTTTTGCAGTTAACTAAAAATAGTCTATTTTAGTAGTCTATGTCAATTTAGTGTAGACCAGAATCCCTACACTTTAAAAATGCGATTGACTTGTAACAACAAAATAACCTTGAACCCTTAATCCTTAACCCGGTTTAACTGCCAATGAAAATTTGTTTTACAAATTCAGTTTTGTCGTGAACCCAGTTTCAGTTTATATTAATGATATGCCCCTTCGGGTTATTCATTAATATGAAACTACATTTTTTGCTTCCGGATGAACTAAGCAATAGGCCCGGATAGCAAAAGTTTATGTTTTATATATATACCTTTTGGTTGTGAGAATAATGATTAAGCCCCTCTTAAGAACGCTTAATCCAATTGCACTATGCCAGTATATAAGATTCCCTCAAAATGTAAACCTAATAGTATGCGATTAATTACGAAAAGTCAATGGTGCCACTCCTGTCATAGGAAATTATTTTGCTGTTAGAACAGTACCGTTGTTAGTTATTGGGTATGCTGCTACGCTACCATTACGCCTTGAAAAAAGAGAATTGCATATAGTCTTTCACTTTTTATTTCAATTTAATCAGCGATGATCGGAAATATCAATATTTATAGACAATTACCAATTGCTAAATCTCAAAAAAGAATCTTCCAGGAGTGGACCAGTGCTTCTAAGAAAAATATTCATAATGTATTTCTGGTAAATAAGTTAGTCGGTAAAATTGACAGCAATGCATTAAGAAAATCCTGTGAGGTATTGGTTAATCAACATGAAGTAATGCATGCACAATATACGGAAGATGGAAGTACCTGTTATTATGTAGAATTTAGCATAGATGATTTTTATCAGGAGTTACCGCTTGATACAAAATATTCAGTTGAGTTACTTATCAATGAGAAGATAAATGTTTCATTTGACCTGACAAAAGGACCTTTGCTGAAATGTTTCCTGATAGAAAGCCATGAGCGGGAGTATTACTTTCTTTTCATAGCACATCGTATTATCTGTGATGCTGCTTCAATGCACTATTTCTTTAAAGAGATACAGAAAAGTTATAACGTTTTTTCCGATGGAGGAAACATCGAATTAAATATTGATAAAACTTTTTCGCAGGCTGTCGAAGCTGAGCGCAATAATTTAAGTGGTGATGCTGAAACAGCAGCTAAGGAATTCTGGCTGGATTTTACAGCAGATGTGCCGCTGCATCCCGCTCTTCCTTACCGTTCAGGCATGAACAACAGGTTGGATGACAGGTCTTGTGATGTTGTTGATTTTGGTTTGAGCAATACACAAACAGCCCAACTGATAGCTTATATAAAAAAGAAAGGATTCACTTCATTTGATGTTTTATTCGCATTGTATGGATTGGTATTGGCAAAATATACCAGTCAAAAGAGATTTTTGCTGGGTTATGTGATAGATACCCGTGTACAGGATTTTAGCAATGTTTTCGGGTGTTTTGAAAATACAGTGCACCTGAAATTTGAATTGGATACCATCAGCACATTTTCTGACCTGATAGCCGCCATAGGCGAACAACGTAAAAAGATTAAACAATACCAATACTATTCTTTAGCGGATGTCGCAGGTCAAACCAGTAATGGGTGCAATGCAGGATTCGGACAAATGTATTTAAATGCCTGCGCGCTGCAACTAAAAGAGCTGGAAGTTTTATCGGTTGATATTTCCCTGAACACCACGGTTGATGATGAAATCAGCTTGCTGTATGATGAAAATTGCCCGGATGGTATCAGGCTGAAATTGGTGTACAGGTCTGATCTTTTTGATAAAGATTTGATGAGGCGGTTTACAGATGCTTTCCTGGATGTAGTGGATGAACTCAATAATAAAGGCGAAATCGATATCAACAAATACACTGTTCTATCTCCGGAAACATTCCAGGAGATCGTTTATGGGTGGAACGCCACAGCGAAGACATATCTAAAGGATATGACCATTCACCAGCATTTTGAAAAGCAGGTGCTGAAGAATCCGGACAATATAGCATTGGTTTATGAAGACCAGCAGTTAAGTTATCATCAGCTCAATGAAAAAAGCAACCAGCTGGCCCGTCATATCAGAGAGCAATACCGGCAAAAAGCAGGGCAGGAGCTGAAACGGGATACCCTTATCGCCCTGTGCCTGGACAGAAGCCTGGAAATGGTGATAAGCATACTGGCTGTACTGAAGGCAGGTGGTGCTTACGTTCCCATGGACCCTTCCTATCCGCAGCAAAGGATAGACTTTATTTTGGAAGACACCGGTGCAGCGATGGTGCTCAGCCACCGGAGTATCAGCGGGGTAAGCCTTCCGGAGGAAAAGGTACTTTATACAGACCTGTCGGAAGGGTGCTATCTCAGTGAGGATACCACTAATCTGCCGGCATACAGTGCAGCGGAGGATCTGGCTTATATCATCTATACCTCCGGTACCACCGGCAAACCCAAAGGGGTAATGATAGAGCAGCATCAGGTATTATCATTCGCTGTTGACAACAATTTTATTGATTACAATAAATCGGTGACTGTGGCGGGTATATCCAATTATGCTTTTGATGGAAGCATATTTGATATATTCTTCTCCCTGTTAAACAACAAAAAGCTGGTCATCATCCCTAAACATAGTCTGCTGGATTTTCCCCAGCTGGATGATCAGTTTGTTAAACATAACATAGATACAGCCTTTGTCACCACGGCGCTGTTTAACTCCCTGACAATCCATCAGTCGCGATGCCTGGCAGTTCTGAAACAAATACTTTTCGGTGGGGAAACCTGCAGCATAGACATCGTCAATGATTTTAAAAAATATTTCCCGGAGACATCCCTGATCCATGTTTATGGGCCTACTGAAAATATCGTTTATTCCAGCTATTGCCATTTAACAGACTACAACACAGCAGAGGTAGTGCCGATCGGGTCCCATCTGTCTGATAAAAAACTGTACGTGCTGGACACCAATCTTCAGCCAGTACCAGTAGGCGTTACCGGGGAACTGTATATTGGAGGCGCAGGCGTGGCACGCGGTTATCTCAACAACGCAGAGCTGACAGCAGCACGATTTATTAATAATCCTTTTGCCACTGAAGATGATAACGCCAATGGATATACGCGGCTCTATAAAACAGGAGATCTTGTAAAATGGCTGCCAGATGGTAATATAGCCTACATCGGCAGAAACGATGAACAGGTAAAGATTCGCGGATTCAGGATAGAACTGGCGGAAATAGAACAGGCCCTCCTGCAGATTCGCGGCATAAAACAAAGCTGTGTCCTGGTGAAGGAAAGGCCGGCAGCATCCGGCGGTGCTAAATATCTGGTAGGATATTATGTACCCGATTCAGATTATATCCCGGAAAAAGATACCGTTGTATTGGATAACTGGGAGAATCTTTATAATTCTTCTGTCTACGGAAAAAATATAAAAGAGATAGAGATAAACGCTGACTTTTCCGGGTGGAAAAGTTATATCAGCGGGGAAGCGATTCCTCTATCTGAAATGCAGGCCTGGAGAAATGATCTGATAACGATTATTAAAAGCCTGCATCCGCGTAATGTGCTGGAGATAGGCGTAGGCTCCGGATTGCTGATGTACCCGCTATTGAACGATGTACAACGGTATACCGGACTTGATATATCCCAGACCGTTATCGACAGACACAAAAACCACCTTAAAGATCGGGATTATCAGGTGGATCTGTATCATTTGAAGGCACATGAGTTGGATCAGCTGCCTGATGATCTGAAGTATGACACCATTATTATCAATTCTGTTTGTCAGTATTTCCCAAGCATCCGGTATTTTGATGATATCCTGGAAAAAGCAATTGGCAGACTTTCAGCGTCAGGTTCTATTTTCCTGGGTGATATCAGAAATTATGATTTGCATAAAGAGCTGATCAAAGCGCAACTTGATTTCAGGGAAGAAGCCCGGTCCCGGCAGGATAT
Organism: Chitinophaga flava; assembly: GCF_003308995.1. Taxonomy (NCBI): domain Bacteria; kingdom Pseudomonadati; phylum Bacteroidota; class Chitinophagia; order Chitinophagales; family Chitinophagaceae; genus Chitinophaga; species Chitinophaga flava. Next base: position 3,175,485 of record NZ_QFFJ01000002.1, read on the forward strand.
TGACAGGATTGCTTTTAAGGAAAATGAATTACTGATTAGCCCATTCTACTTTGCTCACTTAAAACATAGATATGATAATATAAAGGTTAATGTCATTGAAAGAAATGGAAGCTATAACAATGAGCTGAGTAAATACAGATATGATGTAGTGATTACCCGCGATGCAGAAATGTCCATCCGGAACAACGCTGCTATAGAGGAGGAGATATTGAATGGATATTCGAATCATTACTATAATATTCCCTTTTTAAATCAATTGGGCAAAGAAGATATCCTTAAACAGCTGTCCCTTGTGCTGCCTGAGTATATGCTACCGGGTAGCCTGATAGCCATGGAATCTTTTCCGCTGACTATTAACGGTAAACTGGACAAAAGAGCTTTCCCTGACCCTGACTTTAGTTTGGCGGAAAACTATGTACCACCTGTTACAGACACAGAGGTTGCTGTATGTAATATCTGGGAGGAAACACTGGGACTGGAAAGAGTAGGCCTCACGGATGATTTCTTCCGAATAGGGGGCAACTCTATCCTGGCTATACACGTGTCCCACAAAATGAATAAGGTATTAGGGGGTGGGTTAGGCTTCACAGATGTGTTTAAGCACAGGACCATTGCGCAGCTCCTGCTCCATAGCCAGGGAGGAGCGCAGATCATTATCCCCCGGACCGATGAAAACCAGGTGGTGCTTTCCTTTGCACAGGAGCGTCTTTGGTTCATTGAAGAATACGAAAAAGGGACCAATGCCTATCATATACCGGCGGTGTATGAACTGGCAGCTACCACTAAGGTAGAAGGATTAAAATACGCGCTCAGGCAGATTGTTGCCAGACATGAAGTATTAAGGACCACTATACAAGGTAAAGACCAGCAGGGAGTGCAGATAGTACATCTGCGATCTTTGTCCGTTGAAGAACTGCTGCTGACAGTACATGACGATCTGGATGCGTTGCTTGCAGAAGATATCAACCGTCCCTTTGACCTGCGTAAAGAGTATCCGATACGCGCGAAGTTCTATAAGATCGAGGCAGATGATTCACCGGAGAGAATAATCCTGCTCATCAACATACATCACATTGCCAGCGATGGCTGGTCAACAGAAATATTCCAAAGAGAGCTATTTGCCTATTATCAGGCATACCTGCGGAAAGATAGTTCTTTCAGCCTGCCTGCTTTGGAAATCCAGTACAAGGATTATGCTTTATGGCAAAGGTCCTGGCTGACAGGTGAAACGCTGGACAGGCAGTTGAACTACTGGAAGAATAAACTCTCCGGTTATCAGCCTTTGGCCTTTCCTACCGATTATCCAAGGCCCGACCGGATAAATTACACTGGCTCCCATCAGATATTTACGCTCAACAAACAGATAAGTGACCGGTTAAGGTCACTGACCAGACAACACGGAGTGACATTGCACAGTGCACTGCTGGGCAGCATGAGCATTCTCCTGGGTAAATACACCGGGCAGGATGATATCCTGATAGGAAGCCCTATTGCCAACCGTCATTACAGACAGATACAGGACCTTATCGGTTTCTTCGTTAACACCCTGATCAACAGGACACAACTCAGCAATACCCAAAGTTATGAGGAGCTGGTACGGGAGGTCCATCAGCAGCAGATGGAGGCGCAGCAGCATCAGGACCTGCCTTTTGAAAAACTGGTCAGTGAACTGGGCGTAGAACGGGACCTTTCACGACATCCGCTCTTCCAGATTGCATTTGTTGTACAGCGCTTCGGCAGTAAAGTTCCTGATGAACAGCAGGACTATCTCAAACCTTTCAAGGGTATACTTTCCCACGAGGTGGAAAAATTTGATCTGACAGTGTTTATAGATGACAGCGATGAGGAGATTACAGGACAGATCAGTTATGCCACCAGTTTGTTCCGGGAAGAAACTATTGCCAGGCTGATACAGCACTATACCTACCTGCTGGATACGCTTACACAGGCGCCTGAAAAAGCGTATAGCCGTATTAGTTTGTTGTCGCCTGACGAGTATCAGGAGATTGTGTATGGGTGGAATGACACAGCAAAAGTATATCCTACAGGAAAAACCATTCATCAGTATTTCGAAGCACAGGCGGCGGCTTATCCGGACCATACAGCGCTGGTGTATGAAGACCGGCAGCTGAGCTACAAGGAACTCAATGAAAAGAGCAACCAGTTGGCCCGCCATATCAGGGAGCAGTTCCGGCAGAAAACGGGAACGGAACTACAACCGGATACACTGATTGCCTTGTGCATGGACAGAAGTCCGGAGATGATCGTGAGCATACTGGCCGTGCTGAAGGCAGGAGGGGCTTATGTTCCCCTGGACCCGGCCTACCCGCAGCAAAGGAAAGATTTTATACTGGAAGACACCAACGCCGTGCTGGTACTGGGTCTTCGCAGAGACAGCGGACTACAGTTGCCTGAAGAAAAAGTTCTTTATACAGACCTGACGGAAGACCTGTATCTCCATGAAGATACCGCCAATCTTCGGGCGTATAGCTCCGCCGGGGATCTCGCCTATATCATCTATACCTCCGGCACCACCGGTAAACCTAAAGGTGTTATGATAGCCCACGAGGGAGTGATGAACCTGGTGTTTGTACAAAAAGACAAGCTGGAGATAAGCCAGGCATCGAAGGTCCTGCAATATGCAGCGCTGGTGTTTGATGCATCGGTGTGGGAAATATTCAGCGCGTTGACTTTAGGCGCCCAACTCATCATCGTTCCTGGTAACGTAAGGCAGGACGCTCAATTGTTGAGTGAGTATATCAATAGACATAAAGCGACCACCGCGCTCTTACCACCTGTGTTATTAAGTGTAATGTCTGCTTCCGGTTTCCCTGGATTAAAAACCCTGGTAGTGGGAGGTGATGTAAGTACACCGAAACTGATGCAGGAATGGAGCCAGGGGCGGCAGCTGGTCAATGCATATGGCCCTACAGAGAATACCGTTATTGCCAGTATGCATGTGTATTCGGAAGGAGACCTGCATACGAACATAGGCCAACCCATTGAAAATGTTAAGTTGTATGTGCTGGATGCCAGCCTTCAGCCGGTGCCGGTGGGCATTACCGGAGAATTGCATATCGGTGGTGCAGGAGTAGCAAGAGGGTACCTCAACAACGCAGCGTTGACAGCAACCCGCTTTATTGAAAATCCTTTTGCCACTGAAGAAGATAACGCCAAAGGATATACGCGGTTATACAAAACAGGAGACCTTGTAAGATGGCTGGCTGATGGCCACCTGGAGTATATCGGTAGAAACGATGAGCAGATAAAGATCCGCGGTTTCAGGATAGAGCTGGCGGAGATAGAACAGGCACTCCTGCAGGTGCCCGGCATCCTGCAAAGCTGTGTGCTGGTAAAGGAGCGGGTGACCGCCACCGGCAATGCCAAATACCTCGTGGGGTATTATGTTCCGGAAGCGGCTTCCATTACGCAGAACTTTATAACAGAGCGGTTGTCTGCAGTATTACCCAGCTATATGGTGCCCGATAGCCTTGTCGCTATGGAATCATTCCCGCTGACTATTAACGGTAAGCTGGATAAACGCGCGTTGCCCGATCCGCGTTTTAATGTTTCGGAAACATATGTCGCCCCGGCCACCGATACAAAGATAGCCTTGTGCCGTATCTGGCAAGAATTGCTGGGATTGGAAATGGTAGGTATCACGGATGATTTCTTTAAGATAGGTGGTAACTCTATCCTGGCCATACAGGTTTCCCACAGGATGAATAAAGCATTGGGGGTTGAAATAAGCGTGGCAGATGTGTTTAAGCATAAGACCATTGAACAGCTCCTGCTTCATACCCTGGGCGAGGCACAGATTAATATTCCGCGGACCCATGACAATCAGGCGGTACTTTCTTTTGCCCAGGAACGTCTTTGGTTTGTCGAAGAATACGAAGAAGGAACCAATGCCTATCATATACCAGCAGTGTATGAACTGGCTGATACCACCCGGGTGGAAGGATTAAAACATGCACTCAGGCAGATTGTTGTCAGACATGAAGTACTAAGAACGACCATACAAGGCGGTGTTCAGACGGTTCATCCGAAACCGCTGGCCATTGAAGAGACAATACTCACCGTTCATGACGATCTGGATGCAGTGCTTGCGGAAGATATCAACAGCCCCTTTGAACTGCGTAGAGAGTATCCTATACGGGTGAAATTCTACAGGGTCCAGGCGGAAGATACAGCCACAGGTCCCTTCTCAGAGAGAATAGTCTTACTGATCAACATACATCACATTGCCAGTGATGGCTGGTCAACAGAAATATTTCAAAAGGAACTATTTGCCTATTATCAGGCATACATGCGGAAAGATACTTCTTTCAGCCTGCCTGCTTTGGAAATCCAGTACAAGGATTATGCCTTGTGGCAAAGGTCCTGGCTGACAGGCGAAACGCTGGACAGGCAGTTGAACTACTGGAAAAATAAACTCTCCGGTTATCGGACTTTAGCCTTGCCGACAGACTATCCAAGGCCGGACCGGATGAACTACAACGGCGCCCGCATGATGTTCACCCTCAACAAACAAATAAGTGACCGGTTAAGGTCACTGACCAGACAGCATGGGGTGACATTGCACAGTGCACTGCTGGGCAGCATGAGCATTCTCCTGGGTAAATACACCGGGCAGGATGATATTCTGATAGGAAGCCCTATTGCCAACCGCCATCACAGACAGACACAGGACCTTATCGGTTTCTTTGTCAATACGCTGATCAACAGAACACAACTAAACAATACCCAAAGCTATGAAGAGCTGGTAAGGGAGGTCCATCAGCAGCAGATGGAAGCGCAGCAGCACCAGGACCTGCCTTTTGAAAAGCTGGTCAACGAACTGGGCGTGGAACGGGACCTTTCACGGCACCCCCTTTTCCAGGTTGCATTTGCGGTACAACGGTTTGGTTCCAAAGTTCCTGATGAGCAGCAGGCTTATCTCAAACCTTTCACAGGTATAGTTTCGCATGAAATAGAAATATTTGACTTGTCTGTGTTTATGGATGATAGTGGTGAAGAGATCACAGGACAGTTCAATTATGCTACCAGTTTGTTCCGGGAAGAAACTATCGCCCGGTTGATACAGCACTATATCTACCTGCTGGATGCGCTTACACAGGCACCTGAAAAAGCGTATAGCCGTCTCAGTTTACTATCACCTGAGGAGTATCAGGAGATTGTCTACGGGTGGAATGATACAGAGAAGGTATATCCTACAGGAAAAACCATTCATCAGTATTTCGAAGCACAGGCGGCGGCTTATCCGGACCATGCGGCGTTGGTATATGAAGACTGGCAGCTGAGCTACAAGGAGCTCAATGAAAAGAGCAATCAGCTGGCCCGCCATATCAGGAAGCAGTTCCAGCAGAAAACGGGAACGGAACTACAAGCGGATACACTGATTGCCTTGTGCATGGACAGAAGTCCGGAGATGATCGTGAGCATACTGGCCGTGCTGAAGGCAGGAGGGGCTTATGTTCCCCTGGACCCGGCCTACCCGCAGCAAAGGAAAGATTTTATACTGGAAGACACCAGCGCCGTGCTGGTACTGGGTCTTCGCAGAGACAGCGAACTACAGTTGCCGGAAGAAAAAGTCCTTTATACAGACCTGACGGAAGACCTGTATCTCCATGAAGATACCGCCAATCTTCCGGCGTATAGCTCCGCCGGGGATCTCGCTTATATCATCTATACCTCCGGTACCACTGGTAAACCTAAAGGTGTTATGATAGCCCACGAGGGGGCGATGAACCTGGTGTTTGTACAAAAAGACAAGCTGGAGATAAGCCATGCATCAAAGGTCCTGCAATATGCTGCGTTGGTATTTGATGCATCGGTGTGGGAAATATTCAGTGCGTTGACTTTAGGCGCCCAACTCATCATCGTTCCTGGTAACATAAGGCAGGACGCTCAATTGTTGAGTGAGTATATCAATAAACATAATGCGACTACCGCGCTCTTACCACCTGTGTTGTTGAGTGTAATGTCTGCTTCCGGTTTCCCTGGATTAAAAACCCTGGTAGTGGGAGGTGATGTAAGTACTCCGAAACTGATGCAGGAATGGAGCCAGGGAAGGACGCTGGTCAATGCATACGGTCCTACAGAGAATACCGTTATTGCCAGCATGCATGTGTATTCGGAAGGCGACCTGCATACGAACATAGGCCAACCCATTGAAAATGTTAAGTTGTATGTGCTGGATGCCAGCCTTCAACCAGTGCCGGTGGGCATTACCGGTGAATTGCATATCGGTGGTGCAGGAGTAGCAAGGGGTTATCTCAACAATACGGAGCTGACAGCAGCCCGTTTTATTGAAAATCCTTTTGCCACTGAAGAAGATAACGCCAAAGGATATACGCGGTTATACAAAACAGGAGATCTTGTAAGATGGCTGGCTGATGGCCACCTGGAATATATCGGCAGAAACGATGAGCAGATAAAGATCCGCGGTTTCAGGATAGAGCTGGCGGAGATAGAACAGGCACTCCTGCAGGTGCCCGGCATCCTGCAAAGCTGTGTGCTGGTAAAGGAGCGGGTGACCGCCACCGGCAATGCCAAATACCTCGTGGGGTATTATGTTCCGGAAGCGGCTTCCATTACGCAGAACTTTATAACAGAGCGGTTGTCTGCAGTATTACCCAGCTATATGGTGCCCGATAGCCTTGTCGCTATGGAATCATTCCCGTTGACTATTAACGGAAAGCTGGATAAACGCGCCCTCCCGGATCCTGACTTTAATACAGCAGATGCATATGTGGCTCCTGCTACTGAGCTGGAAGATAAACTGTGCCGCATCTATGGGGAAGTATTGGGACTTTCCGGCGAACAAGTCGGCATTCATCAGAACTTTTTCAAAATAGGCGGTAACTCAATACTGAGTATTCAACTGAAGAACAAGCTTCATCAACTGGATGAATTCAAACATATCGGGGCCGCAGACCTGTTTAAATACAACACTATTCACAAGCTTATTGAGAGTGTCCGGGGCGATACCCAAACCGCCTATAAACTGCAGAACAATACGCGGGGAGAAAGCCATGAAATTGCCATTATCGCTGTTTCAGGGGCCTTTAGCGGAGTTGGCAGTGTGGATGAGCTCTGGAAAATTGTCTCCAGCCAGCAGGAAGGACTTCGGTTCTATAGTAAGGACGAATGCCGGGAGTTACAGCTGGACGACGCATTGGTAGAACATCCGGATTTTGTTCCGGTAGGAGGTCACGTGAAAGATATTGAGTTGTTTGATCCCACGTTCTGGGAGCTTTCACCCAACGAGGCCAGACAGCTCGACCCCCAAATTCGGAAGTTCATGGAACATTGCTGGTTTACACTGGAGTCTTCCGGCTATGCGTCTGAGCGCAGAAAACACAATATCGGCGTATTTGCAGGCAGCGGGGAAAGCCACTATCTGCGAGGCCGGGCACAGCACGATGATCTATCAGCGCAGGCTGCTGCATGGGAGTCTTTTGCCTCTAACAGCAAACATGCCCTGACCACTAAAACAGCTTATCTGTTGGACCTGTCAGGTCCCGCCACTTCCATCAGTACTGCCTGTTCTACGGGTCTGGTGGCAGTAGTAGAGGCCTGCCAGAAACTGCAACTAGGCGTATGTGATATGGCGCTTGCCGGCGGGGTGACACTGAATATGCCGGACCAGATAGGTTATCTGTACCAGGAAGGAATGATCGAGTCCATAGATGGTCATTGCCGGACTTTTGACCGGCACTCATCCGGTACTACCCCCGGGTCAGGCGTAGGCGTAGTGTTGCTGAAACGGCTGAAAGATGCAGTGAAGGATCAGGACCATATTCTCGGTGTCATCAAGGGATATGCCACCAATAATGATGGTGCCCGCAAAACCGGTTATACCGCTCCCTCTGTAATAGGTCAGACGGAATGTATCATCAACGCCCAACGCATGGCGGGAATAACATCTGACCAGATAGATTATGTGGAGTGCCATGGTACAGCTACACAATTAGGCGACCCTATAGAAGTGCAGGCATTAAGAGAAGCCTTTACCTATAATCAGCCCAGGAAAAAAGGCCCTGCCCGCAAAACGTTACTGGGGGCTGTTAAAGCTAATGTTGGCCATACAGACACCGCTGCTGGTACAGTAGGGTTGATTAAAGTATGCGCCATGCTTCAGCACAACATCCTACCCGGACAGGTTAATTTTAATACACCTAATCCGGACCTGAAACTGGAGGAGACCGATTTTGAGATTACTAAGGAAAACAGGCCATGGTTACCTGTTCCAGGCAGACAACGCCTCGCAGGGGTGAGCTCCTTCGGTATCGGCGGTACCAATGCGCATGTGATTATTGGAGACTATATTCCCGATACCCCCATGCAGGAAACAAATCCGGTTCCGGAAGAGACAGTTCATATTGTTCCTGTATCTGCCAAAAGCCAGCAGTCACTGGAAAATTACAAAAAGGCATTGATAAAAACCTGTGAAGACAATCCTTTATTAAAGATTAACGATATCGCCTATACGCTGCAGGAAAAACGAGAACATTTCCAGCACCGGAGTGCCTATTGTGTAAAAAACACTGCTGAACTGGCAGAAAGATTAAAGCAGGATACCGCTTATGGTCAGGCTGCATTGGCAAGTGAAAACAAATTGGTATGGATGTTTTCTGGTCAGGGTGTACAATATGTAAACATGGGCAAAGCCTTATACAGGCAGGTACCTTCTTTCAAAAATACCGTTGACTATTGTATATCCGTCGCTAATCATCATCTGGACATAGATCTTTACAAGGTTATCTATACCGAAAATGAATCTTCACCGCACGATATTAATGAAACCAGGTATACGCAGATATCCCTGTTCATTATTGAATATGCGCTGGCCTGGTATTTAGAGCAACTGGGCATCAAAGCAGATGCCTATATCGGGCATAGCATCGGAGAATATGTGGCAGCTACTTTGGCCGGGGTGTTCACACTGGAAGATGCTATCAGGCTGGTTATTGCCAGAGGCAGGTTAATGCAGGAAATGGAAGCCGGAAGTATGCTGGCCATCAGCGCCAGGGAAGAAGCCGTAAAAGCAACGATTGCACAGCATCATTGTGAGATAGCCGTTATTAATTCCAAAGAAGATATCGTTGCTTCCGGACATACAAAAGACATCGATAGCCTTCAGAAGACATTGGAGAATCAAGGGGTTTCAACGATCAGGTTAAATACCTCCCATGCTTTTCATTGTAAGCTGATGGATGGGGCGGTGACGGCATTTAAAGACGTATTCAGGGATGTAAGATTAAAGAAACCTGCCAGAACTTTCATCTCTAACCTGAGCGGAACCGTAGCTAAAGATGAAGTTACCCATCCGGAATATTGGTGCAAACAACTTAGAAATACAGTGCAGTTTGCAGGGGGCATAACGCACCTGATTGGGCTGTACAATCACCAGGTGAATTTTATTGAAATAGGCCCGGGTAAGGGGTTGTGTTATTTTGTAGGTAAGTACCAAAAAACTTATCCGGCCATCCATACCCTTTCTCTTTTACCTGCGGCAAAAGATGCCAGTGATATTTACCAGAATCCGGATTCTGGAGAGGCTATTATGGCTAAACTGTGGATGAATGGAATTATTCAGCATCCCAATGATAGTAAGCTCTTTAGACAGGCTACACTGCTGCGCAGTTTACCGGTCTATCAGTTTGGTTATCAGAAATGCTGGCTGGAGAAAATGAATGCGCAAAATGTTCAGCAGTTTAATTCGCTGGAAGAGCTTTTCTATGAACGAACATGGGAAAGAACGGATTTAAATGCAACCCCCGGCAGTGCTGCGGGAATCGCTGACAAGAATGTACTGGTGTTCATCAATGATCGTTCGATAGAAAAAAGCGGTAGCGCTGAGCTGCTTCAGCTGTTAATGAAACATAATAACGATATAAGTTATGTTGTTCATCAACAGGAAAATAATATTCATCCGGAAGTTATTTTCGATTTCAACAACAAGGCAGATGTAACAGCCATTCTTCATGAAAAAATAAAGAGCAAACCACTGGACCTGGTGATATATGTCTCTCCCGGTACAGACCTTGCTTTCCCTGCACTGGATATTATAGCTGTGCGGAATGTGTTTTCCTGGTCAATGGAATCCGGGAATAAAATTCCAATGTTTGTTTCTGTCTCCTTTGATAATTATGAAATCCTGGGAAATGAACGAAAACAGGAAAAACCATCCATTGTATATGGTGTTACAAAATCTCTTCGCGGTGAATTCCTGACATTGGAGACCCACGCTTTCCATCTGGACTTACCGGCTGCTGAAGGTAACTACGAAAGTAGTCTGCTGCTTGCCCTGGAAAAGAATGATGATAGAGATCTGGTCGTTGTAAGAGGCAAGTACTGCTGGAAGCCATTCTACAGACATGTACAGCTTTCCGGTAATCAGACGGCGTCTGAGGACAACACTGTAGAAAAAGAGCGGGTATATTTAATTACGGGAGGATTGGGTGCTGTTGGTAGTGCTTACGCTGCCCACCTTGCCCGGAACGAACAGAAAAGTACGATCATACTGATTGGCCGTAGTGCTGCATCAGATTTGAAAGAAACGTATAAGTCCAGACTGGATGATCTCAACAAAACGCATCACCGCGTTATCTATGCGTCTGTAGATATTGGTCAGACAAACGCATCTTCCCAATTGATAGCGATTTTAGAACAATATGAAATCACCACTATAGATGTGGTGCTGCATGCCGCTGGTGTTGCTGCGAAAAGCCTGCTGAAAGGGAAAACAGCGGAAGATATAGAACAGGTGGTGCATCCGAAAATTGTTGGATTTGAAAACCTGCTTCAAATCGCCGCTACTGTCCAAATAGGTAAACTGGTATGTTGTTCTTCATTGACCAGTATTCTGCCTTCTGTGGGGAATATGGAATATGCAGCAGCAAACATGTATCTGGATGAAGTCAGCTTCAGCAAACATCCAGGTGTCAATTCCATCCTGACGGTTAATCTGAATCAGATCTCTGACGCGGGCATGGCAATTGACTTCTTAAACGAAAATGCAACCACGCTGGGCAAAACGTCCAATTCAATTAAGAGCGATGAATTCCCTGGCATACTGGAAACGTTGATGCGCTTTAAGGACAAAAACAATATTCTCCTGTCGAGATATCACTTTGATGGCAACTATGTAGCTGGCCCTCAAACTGTAAATACGCCCGTTGACGTTAGCAAGGATAAAAGTGACATCAGACTGTTGGATGAAGACTATACGGATATACAATATCAGGTAGCGCAGATTTTTGGTGAAGTGCTTGGGGTGGAACAGGTTTCCATTCATGACGACTTCTTCAAAATAGGCGGTAACTCCTTACTGGTCATCCAGCTGAAGAACAGACTTAATCAGCTGAAAGAATTCAAACATATCGGGACAGCAGACCTGTTTAAGTATAACACTATTCAGAAGCTGGTAGAAAGCATCCGGCAGGATGCAACCACCAGCTATAATCTGCAAACAAATGCCAGTCAGGGTGACAGCCGGGAAATAGCTGTTATCGCAGTGTCAGGGGCCTTTAGTGGCGTGGCCAATGTGGACGAGCTATGGCAGATTATCTCCAGCCAGCAAGAGGGGATCCGGTTCTACAGCAAAGAAGAATGCCGTGAACTGCAATTGGATGAATCATTGCTGGAACATCCTGATTTTGTGCCGGTGTCGGGCCATGTGAAAGATATTGAGTTGTTTGATCCCCTGTTCTGGGACATTTCTCCCAATGAGGCCAAACAGCTGGATCCGCAGATCCGGAAGTTTATTGAACATTGCTGGTTTGCGCTGGAGTCTGCCGGCTATGCTGCTGAACGAAGAAAATGCAGTATCGGTGTATTTGCAGGAAGCGGTGAAAATACCTATTTGCAGGAACATATTCTGCCGGAACTGGCTTTAAGTGCGATCGGTTCGTGGGAGGCATTTGTGTCCAACAGCAAACATGCTTTGGCCACTAAAACCGCCTATCTGATGGATCTGTCGGGGCCTGCCAATTCCATCAATACCGCCTGCTCTACCAGTCTGGTTACTATAGCAGAGGCTTGTAAAAGCCTGCAGGTGGGCGCCTGCGATATGGCGCTGGCAGGTGGAGTAACACTCGATCTGCCAGACCAGGTGGGCTATTTATACCAGGAAGGAATGACACATTCCAGGGATGGCCACTGTCGTACCTTTGACCGCCTGGGCGGTGGTACTACCACTGGTTCCGGTGTAGGCGTGGTATTACTGAAACGACTAAACGATGCGATTAAAGACCAGGACCAGATTCTGGCGGTCATCAAAGGATATGCAACCAATAATGATGGTTCCCGGAAAACCAGCTATACTGCGCCATCTGTAATAGGCCAGACAGAGTGTATCATCAACGCTCAGAAGATGGCCGGCATCACATCAGACCAGATAGATTATGTAGAGTGTCATGGTACGGCCACCCATTTAGGCGATCCTATTGAAGTGCAGGCATTAAGAGAGGCCTTTGCGTTTAGCAGGTCCGAACATAGAGACCCGGCAAAGAAAACGGTACTGGGGGCTGTTAAAGCCAATATCGGGCATCCTGATGCCGGCGCTGGTGTTGCGGGATTGATTAAGCTATGCGCCATGTTGCAGCATAACATCATGCCCGGGCAGGTGAATTTTAGTACGCCTAACCCCGAGCTGAAGCTGGAGGAGAGCACTTTTGAAGTACTCAGCGCAAATAGGCCATGGTTAACCGTTTCGGGCAGACAACGTTTGGCCGCAGTGAGCTCCTTCGGTGTTGGTGGTACCAATGCGCATATGATTGTAGGAGAATATGTTTCCGATATATCAATACCGTGCACAGATTGCGCCACTGACAATGAATCAATATATATTGTTCCTGTTTCCGCTAAAAGCCGGCAGTCGCTGGAGAACTATAAACAGGCACTGATAAAAGCCTGTGAGGCCAATCCTTTATTAAAGGCTAACGATATCGCCTATACGCTGCAGGAGAAACGGGAGCATTTCCAGCACCGCAGTGCCTACTGTGTCAAAAATACCGCTGAACTGCTGGACCGGTTAAAACAAGATACTTCCTATGGACAGGCCGGTTCTGCAGATGAAAACAGGATAGTGCTGATGTTCCCTGGTCAGGGAGTGCAATATGTAAACATGGCCAGGGCCCTGTATCAGAATGTACCCGCTTTCAGGGGAATCATAGACCACTGTATATCCCTGGCTAACCGGCACCTGGATGTTGATCTTTATAAAATCATCTATACTGAGGATGAATCTTCCCGGTATGATATCAATGATATGCGATGGGCGCCTATATCCCTGTTTATCGTTGAATACGCACTGGCCAGGTACCTGGAGCAACTGGGTATCAGCGCAGATGCCTATATCGGGCACAGTTTGGGAGAATATATAGCCGCTACTTTAGCTGGTGTGTTCGCGCTGGAAGATGCTATCAGACTGGTGGTGGCCAGAGGCAGCCTGATGTCGGCCATGAAGGCCGGTGGAATGCTGGCCATTAATGCCAGAGAAGAGAAGGTGAAAGCCATCGTTGCACAACATCATTGTGATATAGCGGTGGTTAATACCATGGATGATGTGATTGCTTCCGGAGAAGAGAAGGATGTGGACCGTCTGCAAAAAGCCCTGGAACAGCTTGAAATTCCTGTGATAAGGATTAGCATTAATGTAGCAGGTCATTCCAGGATGATGGATGAAATGGTGGCGAAATTCAAAACATTATTCAGTGATATAAAATTAAATAAGCCTGCGAAACCCTTTATCTCCAACCTGAGTGGTGAGATCGCTACAGATGAAGTAGCTACTCCGGAATACTGGTGCAAACAACTTAGAAACACAGTACGGTTTGCAAAAGGCATTGATAGCTTAAGCAAACAGTATGGTCATAAGGTGAGTTTTATTGAAATAGGTCCGGGTAAAGGATTGAGCTACTTTGTAGGTAAATATAGGGATGCAGGTAACTACCAGTCACTGAATACCCTGCATTTGCTGCCTTCTGCCAAAGAGTCCAATGATGCTTATCTGAACATGGATTCCAGGGAAAACATTATTGCAAAACTCTGGATGAATGGCATCATTCAACAGCCCAATGAAAGCGATGTGTTCGCACAGGCAACATTGCTGCGTAGCTTACCGGTCTATCAGTTTAATCACCAGAGATGCTGGATAGAGAAAACAAAAAGAAAAGAAACGGACGGTACTTCCACAGATGTGTTGAAAATGCTTCCGAAAGAAAAATGGCTAAGTACGCCGGTATGGTCTGCGGTGTCGAATCTGAATAAAGCCGCCGTAAAGGATGGAAAAAAATTCGATAAAACGCTTGTAGTGCTGAGAGAAGATCAGCAGGGCTTATACGATTTTACGTTGCTGTCACAGGATGTGCAGCTGGTAGTGCTGAGTAAAAAGAATGCTGATGCGGATAATATCGAAGCCGGCAAACCGATAACGCTTAACCCTGAAGAGGAGCGGCATTTTGAAAAACTGGCTGCCTACATCAAATCCAAACGGATCGTATTCGACGCTATTATTCATACAGCGTCTATCGATAACGATACCGACATCGATCAGGCGCTTTATAACAGCTATTATTCACTGTTCCTGGTCCGTCATCACTTATTGAGAGTGATGGATACTGAAAATCTGATTGTCCTGACCAATGGGATGGCGCAGATCACCGGCGAAGACAGGATCTGTCCTGCTAATGGAACCATGATGGGCGCTATCAGAAATATTAACCATGAGTTTCTGAGTATGGATGCCAGGATAATCGATATCGGGGATGCCGGACATGTGACAGCTGCCGTGGCTCAGATCTGGAACAATAGTAAATACCATAAATCCGATGAGCTGCTGGCAGTCCGTTTCGGAAAGCTGTGGACCGAGGGCCTTGAAAGCATCAGTAACACTTTTGTTGAAGAAAATCTTATCGCGGATGGGGATATAATTCTCATTACGGGTGGTCTGGGAAATGTAGGGTTGGCAGTTGCTGAACATATATCCGGGCATCACCGTGTGACGTTCATTCTCGTCAGCAGAACCAATATCTATCAGCAAAACCCATCTGAAACGACTAAACGAAAGATAGCGGCCATAGAAAGGATCAGGAATAATGGTTCTGTTGTAGAAGTACAGCCTGCGGATATTTCCAGCCCTGAACAGATAAAGATCATGCAGGATGCTGTGAGTCAGCGATATGGTAATATAACAGGTATCATTCATACCGCATCAGGAACCATTGTGGACCTGGATGATTACAGCCTGGCAGCCATGAAAGGAGCCTTTAACGCAAAAGTTTATGGTATCGACAACGTGCTGAATGTCCTGGAACTGAGCCAGGTTAAGTTTGTTGCTTCTACTTCTTCTCTGGCAAGTTTGCTGGGTGATGTGAACAGAATTGAATATTGTGCCGCCAATGCTTACCTGGATTATCTGTCAGTAGATAAAAAACGATTCCCTGGTATTAAATTCATCGCAGCGAACTGGAATGCCTGGCAGGTGGATGGTTTTGAAACAGGAGTATTACAAGGTCTGGAGAAACTCATGTATTCAAACGGCGCCAGCCACGAAGAAAATGCGGCGCTGTTTTACCGGTTGATAAATCAGACCAGTTACGAACAGGTGGCGGTATCCGGATTGGACCTGCAACAATTAAAAAGAGAGTTGTTCAAACCAGTCAGTCCACAGGTTGCTATCAGTGAGATAGACATCCTCGAAAAAGAGTATTCAGAAGAGGAATATCAGGTGGCTCTGGTATTTGCTGAATTGCTCGGCATGGAACAGATCTCTTTGCATGATGACTTCTTTAAGATCGGCGGTAACTCGATTCTGGCTATACAGGCTTCCCACAAAATAAACAAGGTATTAGGAGTTGAAATAAAGGTGGCGGATGTATTTAAGCACAGGACCGTTGCATTGCTTTTGCGGAATAGCAAAGGTCAGGCGCGGATCAGTATCCCCCGGACCAATGACAGTCAGGTGGTGCTTTCTTTTGCTCAGGAACGCCTTTGGTTTATTGAGGAATATGAAGGCGGAACCAATGCTTACCATATACCAACCGTGTATGAGTTAGTGGATGTCACTGCGTTGGAAGGATTCAAATATGCACTCAGCGAGATCGTTGCCAGGCATGAAGTGTTAAGAAGTACTATAGAAGGCAGGGAACATCAGGCCGTTCAGATCGTGCATGAGGAACCATTGGTGATGGAGGAAGTAGTGCTGTCTCTTCAGGATAACCTGGACGCAATGCTGGTAGCAGATATCAATCGTCCTTTTGATCTGCGGCATGTTTACCCGATACGTGTGAAGTTTTACAGGATCCAGGCGGAAGGCATCGATGAAAGAATAGTGATGCTCATTAATATGCATCATATTGCCAGCGATGGCTGGTCAATGGATGTATTCCAGAAAGAGCTGCTGGCTTATTGCCAGGCGTATATGCAGAAAGATGCTTCTTTCAGTCTGCCTGCTTTGGAAATCCAGTATAAGGACTATGCCCAATGGCAAAGATCATGGCTGACAGGAGAAACACTGGACCGGCAGCTGGGCTACTGGAAAGACAGGCTGGCCGGTTATCAGACGTTAGTGCTGCCTACCGACAATCCAAGACCCGACCGCATAGATTACCGGGGTGGGCATCAGGTATTTACGCTCAATAAGGAGATCAGTAACAGGTTAAGGGCCCTGGTCAAACAACATGGAGTGACATTGTACAGTGCGTTGCTGGGCGGTATTAATATTCTCCTGGGCAAGTACTCCGGACAAAACGATATTCTGGTGGGAGGTCCGATCGCCAACCGCCATTACAGGCAAACACAGGACCTTATCGGTTTCTTTGTCAATACCCTGGTCAGCAGAACGCTGTTAGACAATACCCAAAGTTATGAAGCGCTGATCCGGCAGGTACATCAGCAGCAGATGGATGCACAACAGCACCAGGACCTGCCGTTTGAAAAACTCGTCAATGAATTGGGTGTGGAAAGAGATCTTACCCGACACCCACTCTTCCAGGTGGCATTCTCGGTCCAGAGCTTTGGCAGTAAAGCGTTCGAGGGGCAGCATGACTATCTCAAACCCTACGAGGGCGTGTTTTTGCACGAGGTGGAAAAATTTGACCTGTCCATTTTTATGGATGACAGCCATGAAGAGATCACAGGTCAGATCTGTTATGCCATCAGCTTGTTCAGGAAAGAAACCATATCCAGACTGATTCAGCATTATATCTACCTGCTGGATGTGCTTACGCAGGCACCTGAAAAGATATATAGCACCTGTTGTTTATTGTCGCCGGAAGAATACCAGCAAATTGTTTACGAGCGGAATGTTGCTACCAGAGCCTATGCTGGCGATACAACCATTCATCAGTATTTTGAAGAGCAGGTGCTGAAAAATCCGGACAATATAGCATTGGTTTATGAAGACCAGCAGTTAAGCTACCGCCAGCTCAATGAAAAAAGCAACCAGCTGGCCCGCCATATCAGGGAGCAATACAAACAAAAAACAGGGGAGGAGCTACAAAGGGATACACTTATCGCCCTGTACCTGGACAGAAGCCTGGAAATGGTGATAAGTATACTGGCAGTGCTGAAAGCAGGCGGGGCTTATGTTCCCATGGACCCTTCCTACCCGCAGCAAAGAACAGACTTTATACTGGAAGACACCGGCGCAGCAATAGTGCTCAGTCACCGCGGTATCAGCGGGGTACAACTTCCGGCGGAAAAGGTCCTCTATACAGATCTCACAGAAGCGTGTTATCTCAGCGGAGATACCACTAATCTGCCTGTATATAACACCGCACGGGACCTGGCTTATATCATCTATACTTCCGGTACCACCGGCAAACCCAAAGGGGTAATGATAGAACAGCATCACGTATTATCATTCGCTGTTGAAAATAATTTTATTGATTACAATAAAGCAGCCACCGTGGCGGGTTTATCCAATTATGCTTTTGATGGAAGCATATTTGATATCTTCTTCTCCCTGTTAAACAACAAAAAGCTGGTCATCATCCCCAGACATTATCTACTGGATTTGCCGCTGTTGGATGATCAGTTTGTTAAACACAATATAGATACGTCCTTTTTCACCACCTCGCTGTTTAACTCTCTGGCTACGCATCAGTCGCGCTGCCTCTCTGTTTTGAAACAAATATTTTTCGGAGGAGAGGCCTGCAGCATAGAAGTTGTCAATGATTTTAAAAAGCATTTCCCGGAGACTTCGCTGACCAATGGTTACGGCCCTACTGAAAACATTGTTTTTTCTGCCTATTGCAACTTGACAGATTACGACACAGCAACTGTAGCGCCGATTGGGTCCCATCTGTCTGATAAGAAACTGTATATACTGGACAGCGGTCTTCAGCCGGTACCGGTAAACGTTATCGGAGAATTGTATATAGGAGGCGCTGGCGTTGCACGTGGTTATCTCAACAATCCGGAATTAACAGCGGAGCGCTTTATTGACAATCCTTTTGCCACTGAAGAAGATAACGCCAAAGGACATACGCGGCTTTACAAAACGGGAGATCTGGTAAGATGGCTGCCAGATGGTAATATCGCCTACATGGGCAGAAACGATGAACAGGTAAAGATCCGCGGATTCAGGATAGAGCTGGCGGAAATAGAACAGGCGCTTCTGCAGGTGCCGGGTATCCTGCAAAGTTGTGTCCTGGTGAAAGAAAGACCCACAGTATCCGGCACTGCCAAATATATCGTGGGGTATTATGTTCCGGACAGATCAGCTTCACTTACGCAGGACTTCATATTGGATAAACTGTCGGAAACATTACCGGAATACATGCTGCCTGGTAGCCTCATGGCTATGGAATCCTTCCCGCTGACGGTGAACGGTAAACTGGATAAACGCGCCCTTCCTGATGCTGAATTTAATGTGACGGAGGAATATGTTCCACCCGTTACAGATAATGAGATAGCATCATGTGGGATCTGGCAGGAAGTACTGGGACTGGAAAAAGTAGGAACCACAGATGATTTCTTTAGGATCGGCGGCAACTCTATTCTGGCCATACAGGTTTCTCACAGGATGAGCCGTGTATTGGGGGCTGAGATAAGCGTTGCGGATGTGTTTGTGGCAAGGAGTATCGGTAGTTTGTTGAAGAACGTCATCATGTTGACAGTCGGTGAGAAAAATATTGAAAAAGAATTTTAAAATATCATAGTCGATGGAGAATATTCATTCATTTTTTTACAGGCTAAGACTGAATGCCGGTGCTATTTGGCTTGATAATGGGAAAATCAAACTTTCGGCCCCTGAGAAATTTCAGGATGCAGAGACGGACAACTTTATCGTCCAGCATAAACCTGAAATATTGTCTGTTCTCCGGGAGAATGAGATTTTCTCAAAAGAAAAATTTCTGGGTACCATTATTCTCCGGGATAATGTAACGGCTGAATATCCATTGAGTTCAGGCCAGGAACGGCTTTGGTTTATTGAAGAATATGAAGATGGAACCAATGCCTATCATGTACCGGCAGTGTATGAACTGGGCGATGCCACAGATGTGGAAGGGCTTAAATACGCATTCCGGAAGATTGTGGCCAGACATGAAATATTAAGAACAACCATAGAAGGCGGGGACCGCCAGGCAGTGCAGGTAGTGCACAAAAAACCATTGGCTATTCAGGAGTTTCTGCTGTCGGTCAACGATGATCTGGAGGAATTTCTGCTGGAAGATATCAACCGTCCCTTTGATCTGCGGAAAGAGTACCCGATACGGGTGAAATTTTACAGGATAGAGGCGGAAGATGCTGGTGCTGATAAGCCATACGCTAAAACGATACTGCTTATCAATATGCATCACATCGCCAGTGATGGCTGGTCTGCCGAAGTATTCGAAAGGGAACTCTCTGCTTATTATCAGGCATATATCCGGAGAGATATGGCCTTTAACCTGCCTGCACTGGAGATCCAGTACAAGGACTACGCCCTGTGGCAAAGGTCTTGTCTGACAGGAGAAACACTGGACAGGCAATTAAGCTACTGGAAGGACAGGCTTTCCGGTTACCAGACTTTGAACCTGCCTACCGATTATCCAAGGCCGGAGAAGATAAGCTACAGTGGTGCCCATCAAAAATTCACGCTTAGTAAAGAGGTCAGTGACAGGTTAAAAGCACTGGTCAGGAAATATGGAGTAACCATGCACAGTGTACTGCTGAGCAGTATTAATATTCTCCTGGGTAAATATACCGGGCAGGACGACATTCTGATTGGTAGTCCGATTGCCAACCGCCACTACAGGCAAACACAGGACCTTATCGGTTTCTTTGTCAATACCGTGATCAACAGAACCCAGCTTAACATTACCCAAAGTTACGGAGAGCTGATCCGGGAAGTGCATCGCCAGCAGATGGAAGCACAGCAGCATCAGGACCTTCCTTTTGAGAAACTGGTCAGTGAAATGGGCGTGGAGCAGGACCTCACACGGCATCCACTTTTCCAGATCATATTTGTGGTTCAGAGTTTCGGTAGTAATCCGCCGGCGGAGCAACAGGTGTTTTTCAAATCATACGAAGGCACACTCTCTTACGAGGTGGAAAAATTTGATATGTCAATCATGGTCAATGATAGTGGCGAAGAGATTACAGGACAGATCAGTTATGCCACCAGCCTGTTCCGGGAAGAAACCATAGCAAGACTGATACAACACTATATCTACCTGCTGGATGCGCTTACACAGGCGCCGGAAAAAGCTTACAGCAGCTTCAGTTTACTGTCACCCGAAGAGTATCGCGAAAATATTTATAGCCGGAATGCTACCGGTAAAGCATATCCGAAAGGGAAAACGATTCATCAGCTTTTTGAAGAACAGACCGCGGAACATCCGGATAACATAGCACTTGTTTATCTGGACCAGCAGTTGAGCTACAGCGCACTCAATGAAAAGAGCAATCAGCTGGCCCGTTACATCCGGGAACAATACCGGCAAAGAACAGGGCAGGAGCTGAAGCCCGATGCATTGATCGCGCTGTGTATGGACAGAGGGCCGGAGATGATAGTGAGTATACTGGCTGTGTTGAAGGCAGGAGGGGCTTATGTTCCCATGGACCCTTCCTATCCGCAGCAACGGATAGATTTTATTTTGGAAGATACGGGAGCAGCGTTGGTGCTGGGTCTCCGCAGAGACAACGGATTACAGCTGCCTGCAGAGAAAGTGCTTTATACCGACCTGACGGAAGAGTTGTACCGTCATGAAGATACCACCAATCTGCCGGCTAACAGTTCCGCCCGGGACCTCGCCTATATCATCTATACTTCGGGTACCACTGGTAAACCTAAGGGGGTGATGATAGAACATGAGAGTGTGATGAACCTGGTGTTTGTACAAAAGGAAAAATTTGCCATAAACACTACATCGGGCGTATTACAGTATGCTTCTCTGGTGTTTGATGCGTCCGTGTGGGAGATATTCAGCGCTTTGACTTTAGGCGCCCGGCTGATCATCGTTCCGGGTAATATAAGACAGGATGCACAACTGCTGACGGAGTATATGAATAAAAACGGTACCACAACAGCACTGCTGCCACCTGTGCTGTTAAGTGTGATGTCTTCTTCCGGTTTGCAGGGATTAAAAACACTCGTTGCCGGCGGTGATGTGACCGCTTTAAAATTAATGCAGGAATGGAGCCAGGGAAGGAAGCTGGTGAATGCATACGGTCCTACAGAGAACACGGTCATCGCCAGTATGCATGTTTATGCAGCTGGTGACCTGAACACCAATATAGGAAAACCTATCGATAACGCTAAGTTATACATCTTGGACTCAGGCCTTCAGCCGGTGCCGGTAGGCGTTATCGGGGAATTGCATATAGGAGGCGCCGGGCTGGCAAGAGGCTACCTCAATAACAGCGAATTAACAGCTGTGCGTTTTATTGCCGATCCTTTTGCTACGGAAGAAGATAACGCCAAAGGATATACGCGTCTTTACAAGACGGGAGACCTGGCGAGGAGGCTGGCAGATGGAAGTATCGAGTACATGGGCAGAAACGATGAACAGGTGAAGGTCCGCGGATTCAGGATAGAGCTGGCGGAAATTGAACAGGCACTGCTGCATGTACCTGGTATCCGGCAAAGCTGTGTCCTGGTAAAGGAGCGGGTTACTGCATCCGGTAGTGATAAATACCTTGCAGGATATTATGTTCCGGCTACAGCTCCGGTTGCGCAGGATTTTGTATTGGACAGATTATCTGAAGTACTACCCGATTATATGGTGCCCGATAGTCTCATGTCCATGGAGTCTTTCCCGCTGACCATTAATGGTAAACTGGATAAACGCGCCCTTCCTGATCCGGAGTTTAATACGACAGATACACATGTTCCGCCCGCCACTGAGCTGGAAAATAAGCTATGCCAACTCTATGCAGAGGTATTGGGGCTTGCAGTGGAGCAAATCAGTATCCATCAGAACTTTTTCAGAATAGGTGGCAGCTCTATCAAAGGTATTCAGCTGAAGAAAAAGCTCAATCAGCTCGATGAATTCAGGCATATCGGCGCGGCAGATCTGTTTAAGTATAACACTATTCAGAAGCTGGTAGAAAGTATCCGTCAGGATGCTGCAACCACCTATAAGCTGCAGAAAAACATACAGGGAGAAAGCCATGAAATAGCCATTGTGGCTGTTTCGGGGGCATTCAGTGGAGTAGACAATGTGGATGAGCTCTGGCAAATTATCTCCAGCCAGCAGGAAGGGCTCCGGTTCTACAGCAAAGACGAATGCCGGGAGCTGCAAATGGATGAGGCATTGGTGGAACATCCTGATTTTGTACCGGTAGCAGGTAAGGTGAAAGGTGTTGAGCTGTTTGATCCTATGTTCTGGGAGCTTTCGCCCAATGAGGCCAGGCAGCTGGACCCGCAAATCCGTAAGTTCATAGAACATTGCTGGTTTGCATTGGAATCTTCCGGTTATGTGACTGAGCGGGGAAAGTACAATATCGGCGTATTTGCAGGCAGTGGTGAAAATTTTTACCTGCATGACCGTGTTCTGCGGGGAGAGATGTCGGGGCAGGTGGATGCATGGGAGGCATTTGTGTCCAACAGTAAACATGCCTTAGCTACTCAAACAGCCTACCTGCTGGACTTGACAGGCCCTGCCAATTCCATCAATACGGCCTGCTCTACAGGCCTGGTGGCGGTGGTAGAAGCATGTAAAAACCTGCAGCTGGGCGTATGTGATATGGCCATCGCCGGTGGGGTGTCTCTGGGCATGCCAGAACAGGTAGGTTATCTGTACAAGGAAGGAATGACGCATTCCAAAGACGGGCATTGCCGCACCTTTGACCAGGACTCATCCGGTACTACCTCCGGATCAGGCGTAGGCGTGGTATTGCTAAAGCGACTGAAAGATGCTGTTGAAGATCGTGATCATATTCTGGGAGTGATCAAGGGTTACGCCACTAATAATGATGGCGCCCGGAAAACCGGTTATACAGCTCCCTCTGTAACAGGTCAGACGGAATGTATCATCAATGCCCAGCGGATGGCGGGCATCACATCAGATCAGATAGATTATGTAGAGTGCCACGGTACGGCTACTCAACTGGGCGACCCCATCGAAGTACAGGCATTAAGGGATGCCTTTGCGTATAGCCGTCCCAGTAAGAACGACCCCACCCGTAAAACATTGCTGGGAGCTGTTAAAGCCAATATAGGCCATACAGATACAGCTGCCGGTGTTGCAGGGTTGATTAAAGTATGCGCCATGCTGCAGCATAACATCATGCCTGGCCAGGTTAACTTCAACACACCTAATGATGAACTGAAACTGGAAGATACCAGCTTCGGAATTATTAAAGAGAATAGGCCATGGCAGCCGGTTCCCGGCAAACAACGTCTGGCAGGAGTGAGTTCCTTCGGTATCGGTGGCACCAATGCGCATGTAATTGTAGGAGACTATATTCCCGATACACCAGCAACGCAGGAAACAGATCCGGCCCAGGACGAGGATGTACTGTATATTGTTCCCGTATCTGCCAAAAGCCGGCAGTCGCTGGAGAACTACAAACAGGCACTGATAAAAACCTGTGAAGCCAGTCCTTCATTAAAAATTAACGATATCGCCTATACGCTGCAGGAAAAACGAGCGCATTTCCAGCACCGGAGCGCCTATTGCGTTAAAAACATCACTGAACTGGCAGACCGGTTAAAGCACGATACTTCCTACGGACAGGCCGGTTCCGCAGATGAAAACAGGATGGTGCTGATGTTCCCCGGTCAGGGCGTACAATATGTAAACATGACCCGGGACTTATACAACAATATACCTTCTTTCAAAAATACCATAGACCACTGTATATCCCTGGCCAACCAACACCTGCATACTGATCTCTACAAGGTCATCTATGCTGATGGGGAAGACCTACTGCATAACATCAATGATATGCAATGGGCACCCATATCCCTGTTTATCATTGAATATTCACTGGCCAGGTACCTGGAAGAACTGAGCATCAAAGCAGATGCTTACATCGGGCATAGCCTGGGTGAATACGTAACTGCGACCTTAGCCGGTGTCTTCGCGCTGGAAGATGCTATCAGACTTGTTATTGCCAGAGGTCAACTCATGCTGGAGATGGAGCCGGGAGGTATGCTGGCCATTAACGCCAGGGAAGAAACAATAAAGGAAATAATAACACAGCACAACTGTGATATAGCGGTTATTAACTCAATAGAAGATATCATTGCTTCCGGAGAAGTGAAGGCTGTAGACAACCTTCAATCTGCATTGGAGCAACTCGAAATTCCGGTAGTAAGAATCAGTGTCCCTGTAGCAGGGCATTCCAGAATGATGGATGACATCGCAAGGAAATATTATGCGTTGTTCAGGGATATAAAATTAAATAAACCTGCCAAACCCTTTATCTCCAACCTGAGCGGTGAGATCGCTAAGGATGAAGTAGCAACCCCGGAATACTGGTGCAAGCAACTTCGGGATACGGTGCAGTTTGCGAAAGGCATAGACCGCCTGAGCAGGATGTATAACCATAAAGTTGACTTTGTTGAAATAGGTCCTGGAAAAGGGTTGTGCTATTTTGTGGGTAAATACAGGGACACAAACAGCCATTATTCGATTGGCTCCCTGCATCTGTTGCCTTCTGCCAAAGAAGCCAATGACGCCTGGCTGAATATGGATTCCAGGGAACGTATTATTGCGAAACTGTGGATGAATGGAATCATTCAGCAACCCAATGAAAGCAAGTTGTTCAGGCAGGCAGTACTACTCCGCTCTTTACCGGTCTACCAGTTTAATCACCGGAGATACTGGCTGGAGAAAGGAAAAGAACAAGTGTCAGCATACGGGCCGGTAGATCGTCCGAAAGCAGAAAATCCAATAGAGATATTGGAGAATAAATATTCAGAAACAGAGTACCAGGTAGCACAGATATTTGCTGAGTTGCTTGGCATGGAGCAGATCTCCCTGCATGATGATTTCTTTAAGATCGGCGGCAACTCTATTCTCGCTATACGTGCTTCCCACAAAATAAGTAAACTGTTAGGGAAGGAGATACAAGTGACGGATGTGTTCAAACACAGAACTATCGCACAGCTCCTGCTTCATAATCCGGAGCAGGCGCAGGTCATTATTTCCCGGACCGATGATAGTCAGGTCATCCTCTCCTTTGCTCAGGAGCGTCTTTGGTTTATTGAACAGTACGAAGAAGGAACCAATGCTTATCATATACCGGCGGTGTATGAACTGGACGATGCCACAGACCCGGAAGGCTTAAAGTATGCACTTCAGCAGATTGTTGCCAGACACGAGGTGTTAAGAACTACGATAGAAGGCCGTAACCAGCAGGGCATTCAGGTGGTCCATCAGGAACCGCTGTCTGTGGAAGAGGTGCTGCTGACTAACGCGGACGATCTGGAAGCGTTGCTGACAGAAGATATCAACCGTCCTTTTGACTTGCAGCATGATTATCCGATACGGGTGAAATTCTACGAAATCCGCACGGAAGGTGCGGAAAAAAGGATATTGCTCATCAATGTACATCATATTGCTACTGATGGCTGGTCCATCGAAATATTCCAAAAGGAACTACTGGCTTACTACCATGCATATACGCAGCAGGACACTTCCTTTAGCTTGCCTGCCTTGGAAATCCAGTACAAGGATTTTGCGCTGTGGCAAAGGACCTGGCTGGCAGGAGAGATGCTCAACAAACAGCTCAGCTACTGGAAGGATAAGCTTTCCGGTTATCAGACGCTGGTCTTGCCTACTGATTATCCAAGGCCGGCCAGAATAGACTACAACGGAGCAAGAGAAGCGTTCCTGCTCAATAAAGCGCTCAGTGACAGGTTACGGGCGCTGGTACGGCAGCATGGGGTGACCATACACAGTACATTGCTGAGCAGCCTTTATATTCTATTTGGTAAATACACCGGACAGGATGATATCCTGATAGGGAGTCCTATTGCGAACCGTCATCATAGACAGACCCAGGACCTTATCGGATTCTTTGTTAACACCCTCGCCAACAGGGCCCTGTTAAGCAATACCCAGACCTTTGAAGAGCTGGTGCGGGATGTTCATCAGCAACAGATAGAGGCACAACAGTATCAGGACCTGCCTTTTGAAAAACTGGTCAGTGAACTGGGTGTAGAGCAGGACCCTTCACGGCATCCGCTCTTCCAGGTGGCATTTGCAGTACAGAACTTTGGCAATGAAACAGGCAAGCAGCAAAAAG
This sequence comes from Chitinophaga flava, assembly GCF_003308995.1. Classification (NCBI taxonomy): domain Bacteria; kingdom Pseudomonadati; phylum Bacteroidota; class Chitinophagia; order Chitinophagales; family Chitinophagaceae; genus Chitinophaga; species Chitinophaga flava. The sequence goes on from NZ_QFFJ01000002.1 coordinate 3,202,182, forward strand.
CATTTATAAAGCCCTACGAAGGTTCGGTTTCATTTGAAGTAGAAAAATTTGATCTGTCTATTTTTATTGATGACAGCGGCGAAGAGATCATAGGACAGATCAGCTATGCTACCAGTCTGTTCCGGGCAGAAACGATTTCCCGGCTGATCAGGCATTTTGTTCAACTGCTGGAAACGCTGACAAAGGCGCCTGAAAAAGAATATGGCAGCATCTGTTTATTGTCCCCCGAAGAGTACAGGCAGATTGTTTACGAATGGACTGCTACTGATAAGACCTATCCCAAGGGAAAAACCTTTCATCAGGTTTTTGAAGAACAGGCCGTTGAAAGTCAGGACAGTATCGCACTTGTTTGCGAAGACCAGCAGCTGAGTTATCAGGAGCTGAATGAAAAGAGTAATCAGCTGGCTCGTCAAATCAGGACACAATATCAGCAAAGGACCGGCGAAGCGTTAAAACCGGATACGCTGATAGCCCTGTGTCTGAACAGAGGGCTGGAGATGATTGTGAGCATACTGGCTGTGCTGAAGGCTGGTGGAGCTTATGTCCCCCTGGATCCTTCCTACCCTCAGCAAAGGATTGATTATATATTGGAAGACACCGGTGCTGTGCTCATACTATGCCAGCGTAAAAGAAGAGAGGTACAGCTTCCTGAAGAGAAGGTACTTTATGCAGACCTGACGGAAGAATTTTACCTCCATGAAGATACTGCCAATCTGCCTGCACACAGTTCGTCCCGGGATCTCGCCTATATCATCTATACCTCCGGTACCACCGGTAAACCCAAAGGTGTGATGATAGAACACGAAAGCCTGATGAACCTGGTGTATGCACAAAGAGACAGATTTAATATCAATCGTGAATCGAAGGTAGTGCAATATGCGTCCCTGGTATTTGATGCGTCGGCGTGGGATATATTCAGCACGTTTGCCTTCGGTGCCCGGCTCTTTGTGGTAACCGGCGCTATCAGACAGGATGGCCAGCTATTGACCGAGTACATGGATAAATGTAAAATAACAAATGCCTCATTGCCTCCTGTTTTGTTAAATGTAATGTCGTCGTCTGGTTTGCCGGCATTGAAGACACTGGTGGTTTCAGGTGAGGTAACAGCCTTGAAATTAATGCAGCAATGGAGTGAGGGCCGGGAAATGGTTAATGGTTACGGCCCCACAGAGAATACAGTTGGTTCAAGTCTGCATTCCTATGCAGAAGGAGATCTGCATACCAATATAGGTAAGGCGCTTGAAAATGTTAAATTCTACATCCTCGATCCCAGCTTGCAGCCGGTACCGGTGGGCGTTACCGGAGAATTGTATATAGGAGGCACCGGTCTGGCAAGAGGGTATTTCCACAACGAAGAATTAACAGCAGCGCGTTTTATTGCTAATCCATTTGCAACAGAAGCAGATAACGCCAAAGGATATACGCGGCTTTACAAAACAGGAGATCTGGTAAGATGGATGGCAGACGGCAATATAGATTACATCGGCAGAAATGATGAGCAGGTAAAGATCCGCGGGTTCAGAATAGAGTTGCCGGAAATAGAACAGGCGCTCCTGCAGATTCCCGGCATCCGGCAAAGCTGTGTGCTGGCAAAGGAAAGACAGACAGCATCCGGTAGTACTAAATATCTCGTGGGATATTATGTCCCGGATAAATCACACCCCGATGCGGCTTCACTGACTCCCGAATCTATATTGGACAGGCTGTCCAAAGTATTGCCTGAATACATGATGCCCGCCGGTCTGGTTTCCATGGAATCTTTCCCGCTGACGATTAACAGAAAACTGGATAAACGGGCTTTCCCTGATCCGGGCTTTAATGTGATGAAGGAGGCGCATGTTCCTCCTGCTACTGAACTGGAAAATAAACTGTGCCAGATCTATGCAGAAGTACTGGGACTTGCCAGCGAACAAATCAGCACCCAGCATAATTTCTTTAGAATAGGCGGCAATTCAGTACTGAGTATCCAGCTGAAAAAAAAGCTGAACGAACTGGATGGATTTGAACATATCAGCCCGGCAGACCTGTTTAAATACAATACCATTCAAAAACTGGTTCAATTTTACAGCCTTGAAAGGGCTGTATCGCTTGCTCAGGATGAAATGAAAACAAATAGCTAAAAGAATCGCTTGCCAACATGTTTAGGCCGATCAAACATTCACCACTTCTTTTTTTTTAAAAAAAACTAAATTAAAAACACAATGGCAGAAATTATTACTGAGGCATGGATTCTTAACAGTGGTTATGGAAATACTGAACCCGGATTGTTGATGCGTGAGGAAATGAATTTAGGAGTCCTGCTGCCGGATGAGGTCTTGATTCATCCCATCTATGGCTGTTGGGAAGGAAATATGCATCATGCTATCATGCGGGACCCGGTTGATATATGTATGCAAAGAAAGGAGGATAAAATTGTCCTGGGCAATGCAGGTGTGGTAAAGGTAATCGATACCGGGAAAAATGTAAAGGATTTAAAACCGGGTGATGTCTGTATGCTTTTCTGTAATGCTATTTCCGATAAGTATGGTTATCCGGAGAAAATTTTGGCCTACGATGCTCCGAATACCTATGGGCTGCTTTCAAGGCAATCTAAGGTAAGCAGGCATACCCTGATCCCAATCCCGCCGCACTCGGGCTTTTCCTTGAAACAATGGGCCGCTTTTTCGCTGCGGTATGTTACTGCATGGGCAAACTGGAAAGTAGCCCTGAAGTGTTGGCAATCCCAGATGGGAGATGTTCCCGTTGAAAATGAATTTGTGATATCATGGGGTGGAGGCGTATGTTTGGCTGAGTTGGAGCTGGCCAAAAACTATGGATTTAATGTGGCTATGATAACATCGCTCAATGAGAGAAAGGAAAGCCTTGAACAGGCTGGTATTATTACTGTAGACAGAAGGGGATTCCCGCATCTGCACTATGATCAGGAGCGTTATACAAATGATGAAGCATATAAGAAAAATTACAGGACGTCCGAAAAACTGTTCCTGGAGAAAATCAATGAGATCACAGGTGGAGCCGGGGCTGCAATATTTATCGATAACATAGGATTGTCGGTATACAGAGCGACCTTAAAAGCATTGTCAAGACAAGGTGTTATTGCTACATCCGGATGGAAATGGGGAATGGAATTATCCCATCTCAGGGCAATAGAGAGCATCAACAGGCATATTCATGTTCACACCCATTATGCCAAACATACAGAAGCAATAGAGGCCATGGAATACGCACTGCGTAATAACTGGATGCCGCAGGTAGATGTGGATTATGTGTATGAATGGGATGAAATTCCCCGGCTTTGCAGTGATTACGCTACCGGCAACCTGATCAGCTATTTCCCTTTATATAAGATCAATGATGAATGATGAAGAAAAAATCAAAATTAGACAATGCACTTTAAAAGGATAATAGTTTAAATTATGAGAAAAATAAATCTGGTTTGTTTTCCATTTGCAGGTGGGAATATCTACTCCTACGATGAATTTACCAAGTTTTTGCCCGACTATATTAACTTAATTACGATAGAATACCCGGGCAGGGGTTCCAGAATAGGGGAAGATCTGATTAATGACATGGAGGTGCTCATTGAAGATCTCCTGGTCCAGTTTAAAGCATTGACTATTGAAGGGCCTTATGTGATTTATGGCCACAGTATGGGGGCTGTTGTAAGTTATCTGATGGTGAGAAAGATACTGGAAAATCAATTGGAGGCGCCGTTGGCGGTGTTTTTAACAGGAGCTGGCTCTATTGTAAACGGATGGCAGGCGCCGATCAGATATAATCTGTCCAGGGAAGATTTTATTAAAAGTCTGGCTCTTCTCGGAGGACTCCCGGAAGAAATTTTAGGGAACTCCGATTTTATGGAGTTCTATGTCCCCATTTTCCGGGCTGATATCGAAGCGCTGGAAAAGTGCAGATATAAAGAAACAACACCTTTTAACATACCGATGTATGTGGTGACCGGCAAAGAAGAAAATGTTTCTCCTCAACAGGCTTTATTGTGGAAAAATGAGACCACAGCTGATTTTGAGTACACACAATTGCCAGGACAACATTTTTTTATATTTTCGCAGATGCAGCCGTTGTTGGCTTATATCAGGCGCAAAATTGACAGTTTGTGCGAAGTGGCTGGGTTCAATCAAATATAATTTGTTGTAGGCATGAAAAGCATAATGGATAGATTCCGGACTTTTTATACGGCGATTCTTGTAATTATTTGCCCACTGCTAGGGCAACTGATAACCCTGTTATTAACCAGTCTGGTTTTTGCTGTGGATGCCTTTCAAATGGAGGTGCCGGCAAAGGATATAGGAAGCCTGGATAAGTCCCTTGTTTTGTTTCAGGCAGTTTCCTATTCTTTGTTTAGTTTCTTAATAATACCGGCTGTTTTTTTGTTGTTACTCAATAAACCTTTGCTGCGTACATTGTGGTCAAATAATAAAGTCAGGCCATTACCCTTTATATTATCAATACTGCCGATTGTTACAATGGTACCTTTTGTAACCATTCTGATTGATTTTAACCATAGTATTGAGTTGCCTGCTTCATTTGCTGCATTGGAAAAATTGTTAAAAGAGAGTGAAGCACAAGCCGGGAATATGACCAATGCACTGTTTTATCTGAATGATACCAGAGGATTTATAGTCAGTACCATTGTTATGGCCGTTATTCCAGGCATTGTCGAAGAATTTTTTTTCCGGGGTATGATTCAGTTGCAGCTTCAGCATGATTTTAAGAACCCGCATTATGCAGTATGGGTTACTGCCTTTTTGTTTAGTTTATTTCATTTTCAGTTCTATAGCTTTATTCCCATCATGATATCGGGGGCTTTGTTAGGGTATATTTTTGTGTGGTCAAAAAATATCTGGTATGCGATCATTGCTCATATCACGAATAACTTAATTGTAATTCTGTTGCATTATGCTCCGATACCGGCAATACAGGGTTCTGCATTGGCCGGTCTGGCGTTTTGCGCTGTAATTGTTACTGTTGCTGTTGCCTTGCTCTTCCGGAAAGTGGTGAAAAGCCAACGGTTAGAGTCTGGAAACATCACCTTGGCGATAAAAGATAGTGTATTGTAAACTTATGTAGTGCCCAATAATGTTGAAGCCTTCCGTATTTTCGGAAGGCTTTTTTGTTGATGAAATCAAAATATCATTGTTCCTGCTGAATCAAGCTATGGCTGACAAAAAAAGAGTAGCTTTAATTTCTCAATGAAAATCAATTATAACCCGCATGGAACAACGCAATTGGGATACCTTTAGGTTCAGAGATGATAAAGAAACCAGCCATACACCACCTGTTCGTTATTCACAGGAATACCTGCAGCCTTGCCTGTATCTGACTGTTTATTTCCAGTATACAGATGATGAACAGATGCACGATTTTTACGACCGGGCGCTGGAACTTCTTGAACCGTTGTTTACCTATCACAATGGTGGTACCACTACAGATGAAACGCCTATACGAAACAAGGATAAAGCACTGCGGCAGTTCCCCGATTTCCTGGGAGGAAAGCAGACCAGCCTGTGGAGAAGGCTGGCCAACCGCGGTGGGGTAGGGCTCAAAGACGATAAAGGTGGTATCGGTGATGCTTCATTTGAATGTCTGATACGTAAACATCCGGCCACATCACGGAACCTGGGTGCTGAGACAATGCTGGCTGCAAAGTACCGGGCCGACCTGGAGGCTGCTGGTAGTGAACTGCCTTACAGGGGCGTCACCATGAGTGAAATGCAGATCTGCCTGCCAGTAGACAGTTTTGTTGATGCTTCGGCGTTCCTCAATTGGGTATCTGGTTTCAGGATGATACAAAGCAGCAGTTTTTTTTCAGCATCCGCGGGTTATGCCATGGTGAAATGGGAGGGTTACAGCAATAGTCAGGCGCAAGCTAAACTGAAGCAGCTGCTGGCAGAACACCCTGGCTTCGACTACCGCATCTCTGGTATTACTGTAGCGCTGGGCCGGCATTTCTCGCTGGAAAAAAACTGTTTTGTTCCGCAGCTCAAACGGATCAACTGGCTGAATATGATCAATGACCAGGCGCTGGTATTTCTTGGTGGAGAAGAAGGTTTCCTGAAACAAGCCGCCCTTTATCCTTCCATATCCCTGCACCGGTTGAATAAAGGATATATTGTTCAGGCCGGCAATGCACCTGGTATTGGTGACGATGGAAAAGCTCCTGCCGCCTACTATGATGCAGCACAGTTATTGCAGCCTTTATTACTGCGGCCAAGGAAGGAGGATTATTTTGATGCAGATGGTTGGGAACTTCATTTTCATAACAAACACTAAAGCTGATAACAAGGTACACGCCGATACATCTTTCTTCCGGATATATTGATTAACTAATAGTTGATCACCGAAAAATTTATACCATGAAAAGGAAGAAGTTGTCATTATATCTTGGGAAATTTTCTGGTATTGAAATATATATCCACTGGACTTTTTTAATACTCATTGCCTGGATATTCCTGCTTCATGCGGAAATGGGTCACGACTGGAGAGCAGGCTTGTGGGGAGTGGTGTTTATACTGGCTTTATTTGCATGTGTGGTATTGCATGAGTTCAGTCATGCACTGACTGCTCAGCGATACGGGATTCGTACAAGAGATATTACGCTTTACCCGATTGGTGGTATTGCCAGTCTGGAAAGTATGCCGGAAAAGCCGGGACAGGAACTGCTGGTGGCCCTGGCTGGCCCGGCCATGAATGTGGTAATAGCCGCGATACTATGGATATATCTGCGGGCGACAGGAAAAATGCCGGAGCTGGGTATATTGAAAAATGCAAAACATTTGCAGGACCTGCCTTTTGGATTTAATCTGATGCTTGCAAATATTGCATTGGCGGTATTTAACCTGATTCCGGCATTCCCAATGGATGGCGGAAGAGTGTTGCGGGCTGCTCTCTCCTTCAGAATGGACCGGATTAAAGCTACACGTATAGCTGCCGGCATTGGCCAGATACTGGCGATGGTCTTTGTTTTCTTCGGTTTCTTCTATAACTTCTGGCTGGTGTTTATCGGTCTCTTCATATACCTGGGAGCCGGAAGTGAAGCTGCATTTGAAACCACCAAAAGTGTACTGGCTGGTTTTAAAGTGCGGGACGTGCTGATGAGACGGTTTACGCCCTTATCTCCCGGTGATAACATTGAAAAGGCTGTACAGATACTGCTGGATGGACAGGAACATGATTTTCTGGTGACTGCCAATGAAGAAGTGAAAGGTGTACTTACCCGGAAGGAACTGATACATGGACTAGCTTCCCTGGGGCAATCAACGCCTATATTCAGGATTATGAGAACAGATTTTACCATACTTACACCAGAGATGAATTTGCAGGAAGTTTATATGAAAATGTTAGCGAATGATGCTACCGTTTGTCCCGTGCTGGAAAACGGAAGACTGGTAGGAATGGTGGATAAAGACAATATAAGCGAATTGATATTGGTGCAACAGGCTATGCATAGTAATGACTGAACACAAATATGGCCGGGTTTAGTACGTGTTTTAGATAGGTGAATAATTTTTAATGTGATTCAGATTCACGACAGTGGGTTTTACGAAAAAACGTAGATTCGTTACGTTTATAATCCCAAAGTCATTGAATTTATATTATTTGCAGATACTCACCGCCACTGCTTTAACTTTGAAATGATCGATGGCCAGGATAAGGATTGTCTGGTCTGTTTTGTAAGATTCCTGAAAGGCCGCCGCCTATACTTATCGTGCAAATAATATTTTATATCTTTACCGCGTAAAAAATCAGACCGCAGTATTACCATATCCTCCTGTGATGAACCTTATTTTCTGTTTCCAGCTATGTTTACTGCCTTTTATCCCAGTGGAGCACAGTGCTCCGATAGATACAACTACACATTATTTTGTCAGGAATTTTACAGATGAAGATGGTTTGCCGCAAAACAGTATAAAGGGTATTGTACCGGATAAGAATGGCTTTTTATGGCTGGCCACTGAAAACGGATTAACCAGGTTTGATGGCAACTACTTCCTCAATTTCAGCAGTGATAACGTGCCGGGTTTGAAAAGCAGCAGGATGTCCCTGATCTATCCCAATGATACCGCTATCGCCGTAGAAACAGACATCGGGGAGATATTAACGGTTACGCAAAGTAAGGTAAAGCATATAGGAAAAGAGCTGTCAGGATATCAATACCTGCAATACCTGGAAGGCAGCAAGGGTTATTATCCCATCAGGGGATGGCCTGATGATTATGCGGAACGTCTTGCAAAAAGGTGTCCTGTGGTAATGCCTCAGGGTACAGATAGTTATTTTGCTGCGTGGCATGATACGATCTCCTTTGTAAAGCAGGGAAAAGTGGAGTACCGCATCATACAGCCACAGCTCGACGTGCACCGCCTGTTTGTTTGCAGTAACAAACTTTTTTATCTGAACAGAGACGGGCATATGATAGGGTGGGAGAAAGAACGGCCAATAAAAATCTCACTTACCGGAGATATATTGTCTGATCCCGCGTACAGTAAATGCAAAATGGAATTGTTCTGGAACCTGGCGGCACACCAGGTTTTTATCTATACAGATGACAACTGCTATCAGCTACAGCTGAGAAAAGACGGATGTATACAAAGTTTGATGGTGCTGCGAAATTTCGACTTTCATCAGGCCTTCATTACTTCGGTTTATTATGATCCGCTTAATAGCAGGGTGTTCCTGGGAAGTTCCGCCAGGGGGCTCTATGTTTGTACAAGACAACAATTTACCGTACGTAAATCGGATACCTCTACAGCAGAAGTATTTTATGCGCAGGCGCCTTTCCCCGGAAACGCTGTGGTAACGGCTTCCGGGCTCTCCTTTAACCGGAATGGAAAGTCCACCTGGCTACCATTGTCATTCAATAGGGAAAACGCACTCGAGAAATATACACTGGCCCGTGATAAGCAGGGACGATACTGGGGAAGACAGGGAATGACGCTGGTCTGTGTATCACCGGATTTCAGCCGGGTATTGTACAAAACCGGATTGCCCTACCTTATTGGCCAGGTATACGCAGACACTCAAGGGAAGCTATGGGTGGGCGGGGAATATCCAGGATTATTCTATATCAGAACAGATGATCCAAACCCGGTATTACAGTTTCTTCCCGCCACAGTTGAAGACGTTACCTGCATCAAAGAAGATCAGACCCTTGGAGTTTTATGGATAGGCACAGTCAAAGGGCTGTACAGGGTTCATTCTCCATCAGGGCGTACCGATACGATCAAAGGTATGGAACAGGGGAATATAAGAAGTATCTACATCCCCAAACAGGGAGAAGTATGGATTACTACTTATAACCAGGGCGTTTTTCTTTACCGGAATAAACGGTTGGTATCCCTGCCTCAGGACCGCCAGCGGTATATGGCTACCACTCATTGTATTACAGAAGACGACCATGGTTATTGCTGGCTGACGACAAACAAAGGTTTATTCAGGGTCAGGAAGCAGGATGTACTTGATTTTGCGGACAGGAAACAACGCGACTTGTTCTACTATTATTTTGGAAAAGACCAGGGCTTTAATACGAATGAATTTAATGGCGGTTGTGAACCCTGTGCCTTTAAATATGACGACGGAGATATTTCTTTGCCATCGCTGGATGGTCTGGTTCAATTTATACCGTCGGCCATTCGGATGGAGCTGCCGGATAAGGGAATATTTGTCGATTGGATGGAACATAACCTGAAGGTCACGGAAGGAGGGGATCATTTTGAACTACCGAATAATTTTAAAACCTTCCGCTTACATGTCAGCTCTCCTTATTTTGGGGACCCCAGGAACCTGTATTTCTATTATTGTCTGGAGAAAGATGAGGGCCAGGAAGAACAGATATGGTTGCCTATCAACAGCGAGAGAACGATCACTTTATCTTCTTTATCATCGGGGGATTATCGTATCCGTGTCAGGAAGCTGAAGGGATTCGGAAGAGATCAGTATATTGAAAAGGTAGTCATCATCCGCGTACAAAAAGCTTTTTACGAAAAAGCCTGGTTCATATTGTTGGTATTGATCGCTTTGATCTGTCTGATAATAGTGCTGTATAAAATACGCATCAGACGTATCCGGCAACTGAATAAACTACTTGCATTAAAGGTATACAACCGTACCCGGAAGCTGGAAGAAACGATGGTCATACTCCAGGAATCGGATGAACAGTTGCGTAAACAGGGTTTGATGTATAAGCGTCTGCTCACCGCCATTACCCATGATATTAAAACGCCGTTGAAATTTTTACTTCGTGTCAATAAAAATGAACCGGTATCCAATAGATTACAAGAGGAGGAAATAAAAGCAGTCACTTATGAGAGCCTCTATCGTATGCATCACCTGGTGGACAACCTGATTCATTACATGCGCACCTCTTTCCTGACGGGCGAGTTCCCCAAAGAAACCGTAGATCTGTTTCAGTTAGTAGAAGAAAAGACAGCGATTTTCAAACCGGTATCCGATTCAAAGGGGATACAGATGACTAATAATGTTCCGCAGGGGATGACGGTAGTGGTGAATAAGTTGTTACTGGCTGTAGTGTTGCATAACCTGTTGGATAATGCCGTAAAATACACAGTCAGGGGAGGGGTGAATATAACCGCAGAAAGCGATGGAAATGTATTGACAATACACTTGTCAGACACTGGCAGCGGTATGCCACCTGCTGTAAGAGACTGGCTCAATCATACCGAAAATGATGGCACTGGTCATTTAAACGGCACCGGAATAGGGCTGATCCTCGTAAAGGAATTGCTCACTGTAATAAATGCAGGATTGTTTGCCAGTCCGGGTCTTAACGGAGGCACTATTATTTCACTGCAACTTCAACTGCATGATTAGTGACATGGTGCATCTGTGCTTTTTCGATTAAAGAAACCACATTTTTTACACCCGTCTTTTCAAAGATGCGTGCTTTGTAGGTGCTAACAGTTGTCAGTTGCAGATGAAGTATTTCTGCAATTTTTACCAGTGGAAGTCCTTTCATCAACAGGTTCATGACTTCAATTTCCCGGGCAGAAAGAACAGAGAAAGGGTTTTGATGCTCAGGCTGCCCTGTATATTTTCTGATCAGCTGATCCCGGACTGCCTTACTGATATACTTTTCACCCATAAGAACAGCATGGATGGCTGTTTTGATCTCCTCATCCGGAGAATTTTTTTCGATATAACCATCTGCACCTGACTGGACATAGCTAAGGGCATACAGTGATTCTTCATACGCTGAAAAAATCAGTATCCTGATGCCGGGCTGACGGAGCCTCGCTGCATGTATCATCTGCAGGTTGTTGCCGCCAGGCATGTTAATGTCCAATACTGCCAGGTCAAAGTGTTGGCTTTCAATAAGAGCAATGGCTTCATCAAATGTTTTCGCTTCGGTAACAAGCATGCCACCAGGCAGCGAGCAGATAATTTGTTTCATACCAAGTCTTACTATCGAATGGTCATCTGCTATCAATACATGTATCATTTCCGTTCCAGGTTAGGGCCCGTGGGTTGCATAGATTTTTATCGTCGCTAAAGTAATATATTTTTCTTCGGATGTATATGATTATTTGTATTTTTTTTATCGTATAAATTACTACAATGTAGTATAACTACTACGTATATATACAACTACAGCTACAGTCGTATAAGGTTACTTTGTTTACTTTCGTTAAGCGATTTGTTCCGTAGAGTCATGTGAACAATTTGAGACTTAGGACAAACCCAATGATGCCCGTATCCTTTTTTTGTAATCTTAATATTTTCCTATGGGGAACTTTACACAATTGTCATTACATGTGGAATTTACCGTTATACGCCGGTATAAACCCTCATAATACCAATATTTCCTGTGTTTGATCGATACTGGCAGAGAAGAGTTATTTGCCGGGTTTAACAATCAACCATATCCCCGCTGAGCACGCAAGGATTCCTGAAAGAATCTTACTGGCCCGCTATGCATAACATAGTGGTCCCGGACCCTTATTACCCAAAGTTTACTGCATGATGTCCCTCTTAAATAATGTTATGAACTCCGATTCAAGGTCTTTCAGCAAAAGCTGTAAATGGCTGTTGCTGACATTGTCAGGCATACTGATGACTGTTGCCGCCACCGCCGGCATCTTTCCCGTCACTAATACTAACGACGCGGGGCCCGGATCATTAAGACAGGCTATCCTGGATGCGAACCTGGCAGGCGTAGGTCCGCACCAGATCGTGTTTAGTGTGCACGGGCAGATTACGCTGGCCACTTCCTTGCCTACCATTACGGCAAAGAAGCTGACCATGGACGGGCAGAACAAGATCACGCTATATTCCACCGGCACCAATTCCATCATCAATCCATTTGTGATTAACGCGGACAGCGTGACCATCCGGAATTTTACCGTGCAGAATAACGGGGACATCGATGTAGACATTCTTCCGAATACAACAGGTGTAACGATAGAGAATATACGCTCTTTCAGCACAGTAGGTAACAACATGAATTCATTTATGAGAGTACAGGGAGCTTCTACGGGACTGACGGTAAGAAATATTTCTTCCACCGATGTGGAACCTATCAGCACTGCTGCAAACGCCGCACCGCACATCGGGCGGGCTTTTTATTTTACAAACGGTACGCAGACCAACCTCGTGATGGACAATATCCAGCTCAGCACGGACGGCAATGTGCGTGGTGGTGAAGGCCTTGTGTTCAGAGATGCAGGAGTAAACGGATTTACACTGACCAACAGTAATATCAGTGGTTTCCAGAATGCGGTGATGTTTGATAATACCACCGGTCCTGTAGAAACAGCGAATAATGTGCTGTTCAGAAATGTGACTATAGATAGTTTATGGAGCGGTGTATCACTGGGGATTTATTGCGATTATCCTGCTACCAATTTTAAGTTTGCCAGAACTGTTGTGGATATGAATGTGATAGGGCAGGATGATGATGGCGACTATGCTGTCCGCTTTGACAATACTACCAACAACATTACCCTGGACACCATTAATATAAATGAAAACGATATTCATGCTATCTGGTTCAACGGTGCAGCCAGCAATATAACTATTAATAAAGCAGTGGTGGAGAACCGGATACCCGGACTTTACGGGGGAAATGCTGCTATCAGGTTTGAAAGTACAATTAATGGTTTTACCTGTACTAATTCCGTGTTGAACGGCGATAAGCCCGCCAACACGGATGATGCCGATGTAGGTATCGCATTTATGACAACTGCTACCGGGGTAACAATTGACAATGTTACTTTTAATGAATTTGATGTAGATGGTATTTCTGTACCAGCAGCGGCTACCAATTTCCAGCTGAGCAATTCTACCTTCACCAGAAACTTTGACGGCATTGAATTCTACAGTAATGCCGCCAGAAGTAACGTGGATATCATCAATTCGGCTTTTTATAATCATGAACGGTCGGGCATAGTGGTAAACGGCGCCAATGCGGTAACAGATGTGGACCTGAAAGGGGATACGCTGGCGAACAATACCAACCATGCCGTCTGGTTTTATGGCGGCGCGGGCGTCACGGACTCACAGGTGGACGGTTGTGTGATATATAATAATGGTGGCGCGGGTATATATAATGATTCTCCCAACAAAGTCATCATCACCAATAACTCCATATATAATAATACCAGTCCGGGTATCTCATTGCTAAATGGTAACTGTACCTACACTGCTGCCGGCGGCAAGACACCGGTACTGGTGTCTTCGGTCGCGCTGGGAGGTGGGCAGTACCAGCTACAGCTCACGATACCGAATATAGCCGCCGGTGCACAATATACAGTAGACATTTATGCTAATGATCCCGCTACGAATAAAACGAGCGGGCAATATTATGTTACGTCTTTAACAGGATTGTCTGCCGGTACTTCTACGCAGACGATCACCTACAATACAGGGCCCGGCGCTACCGGCCTCGGTTTCTGGACAGCTACACTTCGTATACCCGCCAACACCTGCGGTACCTCTGAGTTTGGTAACAACATCCCGATGGCCCTCAAAGGACCTGCCTGTGTGAACAACGGCGTGGTGGCATGGTACCGGGCAGATCAGGCAGTGAATGGTGTGAACTGGGGTGATATTTCCGGTAAAGCCAACCACATGACCGTAGTCGGTGACCCGGACAATACCACCGGTATGGTCAACTTCAACCCTGCTATTTACTATGATGGTAATGACGCCCACCAGGTGCCTGCTTCGGCAGGCGTCTCCGGGGCATACTCCATGATGGGTATGGGCTTGCTGGAAGGCTCACAGACCGGTCGTATATTCACCAGTACCACCGGCAACAAATTAATGGGATGGCATGGCGGACTGGAAAACCGGATGTTTGAAGAAGCCTGGATAGATGCCGGTAATGCGGTAACAGCAAAGGGCAAACTCTATTCTTTTGAAAGAGCGGCCAGCGGCGCCTATGAATTTAAAAGTAATGGTGTCCTGCGGAAAAACGGCCCCACTTCAGATGGCACCGTATGGACACTGGATGTGGGCGGCGCAACGTTTTCAGAATTTTCAAAAGTACTGATCCCGGAAGTCTTCATCTACAACCGTGATCTTACACCAGCAGAAATGCAACGCATTGAATCCTATATGGCGCTCAAATACGGCGTCACACTCAATGCCGGTGCAACAGATTATATCAACAGCGACGGCACTGTACAAATATGGACGGCTGCCACTAACGCAGGTTATGGCGCACGCATTACCGGCATCGGCCGCGAGGATTGCAGTATACTGAATCAGAAACAATCCCTGAGTCAGGATAGTGGTCTGGTGACCATCGCACTGGGAAATGCCATCGCTGTTTCCAATGCTACCAATACAAACACTATCACACAGGATAAATCATTCCTGGTCTTCGGTGACAATAGTGGTACCACTGGCTACTTTACAGCAGTTGCCAGCGCTAACGCTACCCGCCGCATGGGCCGTGTTTGGAAGATACAGAAAACTGCTTCCTGGGATAATGGCCAGCAGATAACACTGCAACTGGCCGGCGGCACGGGAAGTAACTATCTGCTCATCAGTACAGACGCTGGCTTCGGCACTGTTACCAAAGAGCTGAAACTGAGCAGCACCGGAACAGTCACCGTTTCCAGTGCAGACCTGGCCAATGGCGCTTACTTTACTTTCGGCCAGCAACAACGATTCCCGGGCGGCGTAGCCACCAGTCTGCAGACATGGGTGAAAGCAGACGCTGGTACATCCGTAGTAGACGGCAACATCCTCAAATGGCAGGACCAGGCCGTACAGCGGGAATGGCCGGTTGCCAACACCATACCACTTAGCTGGA
The DNA here is from genome assembly GCF_003308995.1 of Chitinophaga flava. Taxonomy (NCBI): domain Bacteria; kingdom Pseudomonadati; phylum Bacteroidota; class Chitinophagia; order Chitinophagales; family Chitinophagaceae; genus Chitinophaga; species Chitinophaga flava. Next base: position 3,217,474 of record NZ_QFFJ01000002.1, read on the forward strand.
CGAAGAACGCTATTAACTATAACCCGGCTATCAATTTCCAGGGAGATAACTATTTTACCGTACCGAAGTTTACCGAGAGCTATACCGCCGGTGATGTATTCTCTGTGCAATATTCCAACTTGCCAGCTACTTCCACCGCGGCTAGTTTCCCATATGAATTTGGGGGCGACGCTACCACAAATTTACTGCAACACTACCCATATAACGGGGCTGTATATACGCACTTTGGTATCAACGCGAGGCCGGGTTATGCGTTAGGAAGTATTAACATACAAAAGGCACATATATTAAATAACTGGAGTGCTCCCGGCGACTGGGCCATGAACTTCGACGGTAAAACGCTCGGCAGCAGCACTACCTTCCCGGTTTCTTTCAGCAGAGGAACAGGGCTGAACTCCGCTATCGGTGCCGGACATGGCTCCATCTTCAACGGCCGCATCTCTGAAGTGATTCTCTACAACAGGCAGTTAAACGCCACTGAGCGCGCGCAGGTGAACAGCTACCTGGCCCTGAAATACGCCCTCACATTGAAGACAGCCGCAGGAGCTTCCACCGATTACCTCGCCAGCGATGGTAGTACCAAAATGTGGACTGCCACTAAAAACACCGGCTACGGAGAACGCATCACCGGCATTGGCAGGGATGATAATGGTACGCTGCTCCAGAAACAAAGCCAGTCCCAGCTGGATGGCGCCAATGTAACTATTGGTGCAGGTAATGGTCTGGTAGCATCCAATGCAGAGAATACTGCTGATATTACCAATGACCTTTCTTTCTTCACCTTCAGTGATAACGGTCAACTGGCTACCTATAACCAGGCTGTTACCGGTTTGAGCAATCTTACTGTACGTATGGCGCGGATCTATAAAACAGACCGCAGCAACTGGGCTAAAAGTCCCATCACGTTATCACTCAACGGCGGAAACAATACCACCTACCTGTTGGTTAGCAACGATGAAACTTTCGGTGCAGGTGATAAAACATATTTGCTGGATGCCAATGGAAGCATCACACTCGATAGTGATCAGCTGCCCGACGGCGCCTTCTTTACTTTCGCCAATGCGCAGGCAGCTCCGGCAGGTGTGGCTGCAGGACTGGAAGTATGGGCAAGGGCCGACAGCGCAGTAGTTATAAGTGGCAGCAATGCTACCCAATGGAAAGAGCTGAGCGCTTCCCGCCGCACATGGCTACCGCTTAATGCAGCAGGTATCCCCTGGAAGGAAGCATCCTTTAACTTTAACCCGGGTATTGCCTTCAATGGCACTGGCGCCACCGGCAACTTTTTCATACTACAGCCGGAGATCGCGAATACCTTTACCGCCGGTGAAGTATTCAGCGTACAAACATCCAACGTTGACAACACAGGTAATGCGATGTATCCCTTTGAATTTGGGGGTACCTATGCCGGCGGTGCAGCGTTTTTTAACTACACCAACAACAATCAATTTACTTATTTCGGTACTAACACCGGTCGTATGAACTTCGCTTATCCTGCCGGTGTAAGCATACGCAATGCGCATATGCTGAACATCCGGAGCGTTGCGAACGACTGGGCGGCAGGTATTGACGGTAAAGTATTACTGACAGTCAATTCAAACGCAGTGAATTTCCTCTCTCCAGCCGGCAACAAGGATTATATCGGCGCCGGTCACAACGCCGTATTCAATGGCGATATACCCGAAGTAATATTATATTCCCGTAAGCTCAGCACCGTAGAACGCCAGCAGGTACAATCCTATATGGCGCTGCGTTATGGCCTTACGCTTGGCATAGACACACCGATGGATTATCTCGCCAGCGATGGCACTACCACCATGTGGAAAGCGGCTACCGGCGGCGCTTACGCCAAACATATCACCGGCATAGGCCGTGACGACAGAGGCATGTTGCTACAGAAACAGTCCGTAGCAGCAGACACTGGTATCGTAACCATCGCTGCGGGTGCAGCAGTGGCTACTTCCAACAAAGCCAATACCACCAATATCACCAACGATCTTTCTTTCTTCACTTTTGGAGATGATGGTGCTGCTACGACTTACATGACACCGGTTGCCGGTATCAATAAGGTGAACAGCCGTATGACCCGCATCTTCAAAGCACAGAAAAATAACTGGGCCAACCAGGATATCACCTTTAGATTATCCGGCGGTAACGCACGCACTTACCTGCTTGTTAGCCCCGATAACATTTTCGGTGCAGGAGATGCTGCTTATGCGCTGAATGACGATGGTACTGTTACCATTAACAGCAGCCTGTTACCTGATGGAGCACACTTTACTTTCGCAAAGAATATCACCGGTCCGAATGGCGTCAACAATGGTGTTTCTTTCTGGCTGCGTGCAGATGATGGTATATCCGGCGGCAATAACTGGAGCGATTACAGCAACCTCGGTAATGACGCATTACAGGGTGTAATTGGCAGTCAGCCTATAACGGATGCGAAGGCCTTCAACTTCAACTATGGCCTTGTGTTCGATGGTACAGACGACTTCCTCGATATCAACACTACCCGTATCAACCCATCAACCGCCACCATTTTTGCAGTGGCCAGCGGCTCCGGCTTTGCAGCGGTGAGAGAACTGATAGGCAGCGGCGGGCTGGGAGATGCGCATGGCATGGAATTCAGGGTTGTCAACTCAGGGCAACAGCAATACCTGGAAAACGCCGCATCTGTTTCGGCGATAGGAGGCCTTGCCACCTTCCAGGCTAACAAACCATATATTTTCAGCGTTACCCAGGCGAGCAACACGCCCAATGGCATACGCATGTTTGGGAACTATAAGCTCGACAACCAGGGGACGCTCAACTTAACACCGCTCACACAGAACCTGGTTTCTATCGGTTCCCGCACCATGGCCGCCAGAGCCTATTACTGGCAGGGCGGTATGGGAGAAGTAGTGGCTTACAACCGTATACTGTCAGACGCAGAACGTCAGTCAGTGGAATCTTACCTGAGCCTGAAGTATGGTATCACCATGAACGAAGGCGCTACCGATTATCTGGCCACCGACGGTTCCAAATACTGGACTGCTGATGCCATCTATAAATCCCGTATCACTGGTATCGGCAGAGATGATGCTACTGCGCTGAACACCAGACAGTCCCTCAGCGTGGATACCGGCTTTGTGACCCTCTCACTGGGCAGCAATATTCCGTTGACCAACGAACAGAATACGAATACGATTACCAGCGATAAGTCTTTCTTTGTATTTGGCGATAACGGCCAGTCGGCCACCTCTTACACCACTATTGTAAGCGGTACTAACGCTACCCGCCGCCTGCCCCGTGTATGGAAAGTGGGTAAAACGAACTGGACAGATCAGAACATCACCCTGAAAGCCAATGCAACCGGCACCAAGGTATACATGCTGATCAGCACTGATCCTACTTTTGCGACCATCACGCAGGAGCTGCCGCTGAATGCAGATAAAACCATTACTCTCAGCAGCAGCCAGCTGCCTAACGGCATATACTTCACTTTCGGCGCATCGGTGAAATACCCCGGCGGTGTGGCCAGCAGCAGTATGTTATGGTTGCGTGCGGACATCGCTACTTCCGCTACAGCAGATAATACGCCGATCAGCAGCTGGAATGACTATAGCTCTAACGGTAACAACGTGACGCAGGCCACAGCAGCCAATCAGCCGATCTACATGGACAATGCCGCCGACAACCTGAACTTCAACCCTGTAGTGAGGTTTAATGGCGCTCCTCATACAATGAATGGCGCTTCTTTCCTGAAAACCGGCACCTATACCGGAGCAGCTGCGTTTTATGCAGGCAACCAGACAGTTAACGTGAGCACCGTTATTTTTACCGAACCTGCGCCTACCCTTGGCGTTAACCAGTTTACGTTACATGCCACCTGGGGAGATAATAACGTTTATTGGGATGCTCCTTATTACAATAACCGTATCAACTACAATGCGGGCAATATCAACAACCAGACTATTCTCTGGACAGCGACCAGCAACATCAGCCTGGCTGCCAACAAACAGTCCATCTATAAGAACGGGTTGAATGTGCTCAATGGTAATAATACCAGCACCTTTACCGGGGGCAACAGCGCCTTCCAACTGGGCGCGAATAATGGCGCCTCTTATAACGGCCGCATGGGCGACCTGATCGTATATGCCAATGCGCTTACACCTGTTGAACAACAGAAGGTGAACAGCTACATGGCCATCAAATATGGTATCACGCTGAACAACGGCGCTACCGACTACCTGGCCACTAACGGCAGCGCGATATGGAATGCTGCCACTAACACTGGCTACGGTAATTATATTACCGGTATCGGTCGTGATGACGCAGAAGACCTGAACCAGAAACAATCCCGCAATACCATGAGCGGTATGCAGCTGGCGATCGGTCTGAATAGCCTCTCAGAAACAAACAACAGCAACGCCAATGCGTTCACTGCTGATAAATCCTACATGATATGGGGTGACAATGCCGGCAGCGGTCTCTTTAAAACCCCGCTGACAGGGCATCCGGTGGCCAACTACCGCATGGGTAGAATATGGCGTGTACAGGAATCCGGTACCGTTGGCAGCGTACAGGTGGCCGTACCATATGACGCGTTACCCAATGCTGCACAAACCTATCTCATCATCAGTAATGATGCTACTTTCGACGGAACGGACCAGTTTATTCCATTGAGAGCAACAACGCTCAACGGCGTGAAGCACTATGCTGCTAATGTGGATCTGACCAATGGTCAATATTTCACCTATGGCGCATCTATCAAAACGCCTGGTGGGGTAGTGGGAACTTCCCTGTGGCTGCGTGCAGACGCAGGTACTTCCAGTACTTCAGATAACACCGCTATCAGCGGCTGGACAGACTATGCTTCAGAGTTGAACAACGCAACACAAGCAACTGCGGCTGCTCAACCGCTGTACCTGAATAATCTAACCAGCAACACCAACTTTAACCCGGTAGTGAAATTTGACGGTGCAGATTATCTGGACATGGATATCACCAAACTGCCGATGGGCACCAGCGCCAGAACATTCTTCGGAACCGGTAGCCTGGCAACCACCAGCGGCGGCAATAAGTTTATACTGGGATACGGTGGCGCAACTGCCAGCACTGGTGTTGGTTTGGCTGTTGTAGCAGGCAACGGAACTGCCGATTTTGTGGGTTGGTCCAATGATGTTACCAGCCCTGCTGGCAACTGGCAACCAGGCGTGTTCAATGAAATGACTGGTGTATGGGCCGGCAATGGCGGCAATGCTACACTGTACAGCAAGATGAAGGTATTAGGCGGGCCATTGGCCAAAGCCTGGAATACCGCCAGTGGCGGAGCGAGGATCGGTAATGCACCCTGGGATAATGCCCAGTCATGGAATGGAACCGTTGGTGATGTAATCGTGTATCCGACAGCGTTAACAGCCACCGAGCTGCAACGTGTGACCACTTACCTGGCTATCAAGTACGGCTATACGATAGATCAAACCACTGCTACCGATTACCTGGCTACGGATGGCACTACCAAAGTATGGGATGCCACCGTTAACGCCACTTATAAAAATAATATTACCGGTATCGGCCGCGATGACGTGGAAGGCCTTGCGCAGAAACAAAGCCAGAGCATCAACACCGGCTTCCAGCCCATAGTGGGTCTTGGTAGCATCGCGACAGACAACCTTAGCAATACTAATACCTTCTCTGCAGATAAATCATATATGGTCTGGGGTGATGATGGTGCCAGCACTTCCTTCACCACGGCTGTTACTGGCAACCCTGCTGTAACCCCCCGTATGGCAAGAACATGGAAAGTGCAGGAATCCGGTACTGTAGGTCCGGTGGCCATCTCTATCCGTAAAGACCAGTTACCACGCAGTGCTAACAGACCTTACCTGATCATCAGCAACGATGCTACTTTTGACGGTACAGACCAGTTTATACAGTTGGCCGACGGCGATGTGAACGGCGTACCTAGTTATTCCGCCACACTGGATATGACTAGCGGCCAATATTTCACTTTCGCTAGTTTCGTGACTTCACCGGGCGGTGTGTCTGGTGACATGCTGTGGGTGAAGGCAGATGCTGACCTGCAGGTGAATGGCGCCAATCAGGTAGAGCAATGGCTGAACCAAAGCAACGCTATGCCTACTGAACTGCGTGCGACACTTGCTTCTCATACAGATCCCATCGCTGCTTCGGCAGACATTATTCGTGTCGCCAATGGCATCAACTTCAACCCGACCCTTAATTTCACTGGAGCCCTGGGCAAATCCCTGAAAGGAGATGCCGGTATCAACTGGAATACGTCGGCCAACCTGTCCATCTTCTCTGTCAACACGCCTGGAGGGGCTCCGGCAAATAGCCCTGGTGCTATTTTTAGTACCAACGGAAGCTGGCTGGCAAGTGCATCAGGCAGGGGGCTGCTGTATACAGGTACCGGCAATTTTGGACTTGATGGCAGCGGATGTGTGGTGGCACAATCCACACCTCCTTACGCAGGCCCGATCATTGCCAGAGGCGTTTATGTAAATGCTGCCAACTCACTGGGCGGAAGCACCTGGCTGAATGGCAAACAAAGTGTCCTCGGTACCAACTGTACACCGCAAACGGACGGTTCTTTCTTTGAAGTGGCCGGCCGCACTACGGGCGATGTTACCTTCGACAACCGGATCTTCAATGGTAAGATCCCGGAAGTGATCGTATATAAATCTGCCATCACACCTACACAATCACAGCAGATAGAATCATACCTCGGTATCAAATATGGCATCACCCTCGACCAAAGCACTGCACAAAATTATCTGGCTACAGATGGCTCTGTGATCTGGAATGCTACCGCCAATAACATCTATAAAAACAACATCTTCGGTATTGGTCGGGATGACCGGGAAGCCCTGGTGCAGAAACAATCCCGCAGCGTACATACCGGCTCGATCCTGACTGTCGGCATGCGCGCCATCGCCGCTACCAATGCAGATAATACCAATACCTTCGGTGCAGATAAAAGTTATCTCCTGCTGGGCAGCAACAGCAACGCCCTGACCGTTAGCGGAACAAACCTGCCAGTGGGCAGCTGTATTCCCGAACGTCTCACGCAGGCATGGAAAACACAATTCACTAACTACGATATCAGCACACAGCCACTCAGTATGCAGTTCAACCTGAACGGCATCACTGTAAAAGGCAATGCAGCAGCGGATTTTACCATCATGATTGATGAAGATGGTGATGGTAATTTCGCTACCGGAACGGTAACTGAAATCCCCGCTACCAGCTTCAACGGCGGCATTGTGAGCTTCGACAACATCAGCACCCTGAAAGACGGGGTGGTGTTTACCCTTATCACCAGTCACCTCCAGCGTACTGCTAACCTGGTACCCGATGCTACGGTGAGTACAGTAGCAGCTACCTGTATCGACAAAGGCACCCTGTATTTCATTGATCCATCCGACGCGAACAAATACATTGCCTCCATTGCCCTGAACGGCAACACCATGGACGTAAGCAAACTATCTGCTGTGGTAGATGTGAACAGGAATATGAATACAGCACTGGGCAAGAACATTGGCACCGACTACGGTACACAATTAATGCGCAGATTGGTACAAATCAGCTACACCGGTGCAGACATGACCCAGAACGGCGGCGTTACACTCCGTCTCTTCTGGAATCCTGCTGAAAGAACCAATGCAGAGAACATGCTCTCCGGTACCCGCGGCGTAACAGGTGTACAACACTGGACATGGTTCAAACATACCGGTGATATCACCGCTACACTGGCCGATCTGGCTCCTGAAGGGCTGGCTAATATTAACGAGCTTATTCCTTCAGCTGCTGGTCAGCAGGACGGCGTAGATTACGTTGAATTCAGCGGCATACAGAATTTCTCCACCTTCGGTGGCGTGACCGCTGCCAATCAGACGTTGGCCATCACTAAAGGCCAGGACGGCAAAGAAGGAGCACAGAACGGTTCCTTCAATATTAGTCTGCCTGGCACTGTGACTGCTACGGAAGATATCACGGTAAACTATACCGTGACAGGTACCGCCACTAACGGCACCGACTATACGGCGCTCAGCGGCACCCTGACCTTCCCGGCAGGCAGCAACAGTATAGCCCTGCCCGTTATAGTGACCGATGATAATATCATCGAAATAACAGAAAATGTAACCGTTACCCTGAACGCCGCCACCGGCACCAGCGGTAGCGCTTATAATATCAGCAGCACACAGCCGGCAGCTACGCTGAACATTGCTGACAACGACAGCAATGACCCTGCTAAAACCACAGTAGGCGTAACCTGGGCCAAAGATGCAAAAGAACCGACTACCAATGGTGCATTTAACATCAGCCTGCCAGCAGGTGTGACGGCATCGGAAGATATTACGGTGAACTATGCAGTTGCCGGTACAGCCACACCGGGTGCGGATTACAATGTACTGAGCGGGTCTGTGGTGATTCCTGCAGGCCAGGAAGGTGTGGTATTACCGGTTGTAGTAATGGATGACCAGCTCCTGGAAAGTCCTGAAACAGTCGTGGTAACGATAACAGGTGCCAGCTCTGCCAACTTTACGCTGACTCCGCGCAGCGGCGCTACTACCGCCACTGTGAACATTATCGATGATGAAAACACACCGGCTAATCTCGTACTGAGCGTGGCCAAAACTGCCGACGCAGCTGAACCGGCCACCAATGGTAGCTTTACCATCAGTCTGCCTTCTAATGTCAAGCCTACGGAAGACATCACCATCAACTATACCATTGGTGGTACAGCCACAAGTGGGTCTGATTATACCGCCCTTACTGGTACTGTTACAATGCCGGCTGGCCAGCGGACTGTGTCCCTGCCTGTTAATGTGATCGATGATCAGATCATTGAAAACACGGAATCGGTGATAGTAACACTCACCGGGGGCACCAGTACCAACTTTACTTACACCGTCAGCGCTACCAATGGCAACGCAACTGTGACCATTGCGGACGATGACAACACTGTTGCCAACCGCGTAATAAGTATCAAAAAGACAATTGATGCAGCGGAACCAGGCACCAACGGGGAGTTTACGTTTAGCCTCCCTGCTAATGTTACTTCTTCTGAAGATATAACCATAGCCTATACATCCTCCGGTACCGCTACCAGCGGCGCAGACTACACCGCCCTGGGAACATCGATAGTGCTGCCTGCAAGACAGAACAGCATTACGCTGCCAATCACCGTTGTCGATGACAAAATCATCGAGAACACTGAAACCGTTATCGCAACGGTGACTGGTGGTACCAGCACCAGCTTTACTTTCACCGCCAGCAGCACCAATGGCAGCGCTACTGCCAACATCGCTGACGACGATAATACAGCTGCCAACCGTGTGCTCAGCGTGAGCAACGATGGGGGAGACGCTTCTGAACCAGCTACCAATAGCAAGTTCAAAATCATTCTGCCTAAAGGCGCCACCGCTGCGGATGATATTACCGCTGCTGAGCCTATTACCGTGACTTATACCATCAGTGGCACTGCTACTAACGGTACCGATTATACGACGCTGACCGGCACCGCGGTTATCCCAGCTGGCCAGAACAGTGTATACGTTCCCGTAACAGTGATCGATGATCAGCTGATGGAAACCACCGAAACAGTTATTTTGACGCTCACCGGCGGAACCAGCACCAGCTTTGCGTTTACTGCCAGCGCTACCAATGGTAATGCTACTGTGAATATTCTGGATGATGACAATACCGCGGCTAATCGTGTATTGAGCGTCACTAAAATCAATGATGGTGCGGAACCTGCTACTAATGCGCTGTTTAAGATCAGTCTGCCGGCAGGTGTGTTCCCTTCTGAGAATATCACCGTGAATTATACCGTGGGAGGAACTGCTACCAGCGGCAAGGACTATACTGCCTTAAGCGGTACTGTAACCATCCCTGCGGGACAAGATGGCATTTCACTGCCTGTCGCTGTGATCAACGACCTGGAGATAGAAGGTACAGAAACCGTAGTGGTAACGCTCACTGGCGGCAGCTCTGCTAATTTCAGCTATACAGCCAGTACGACCAATGGTAATGCGTCTGCGGATATTGCCGATGATGATAACACTACGACCAACCGCGTTATCAGTGTTAAAAACAAGGCCAATGCAGCAGAACCGGCTACCAACGGCGCCTTTACTATCGGTTTGCCAACAGGTGTAACTGCTTCCGAAGACATCACTGTAAATTATACAGTAGCCGGTACAGCTACCGCGGGTGCTGACTATACCGCACTCGCCGGCACGGTGGTAATACCTGCGGGCCAGAACAACATTGATATACCGGTAGCTGTGATTGACGATAAGATCATCGAAACAACAGAAACCGTATCACTCGATGTTACCGGCGGTTCCAGCATTAGCTTTACCTTCACCGCCAGTACTGTCAACGCTTCGGCAATTGTCAATATCACTGATAATGACAACACCGCTGCTAATCGTGTGTTTACAGTGACCAACATCAGCAACGCAGCAGAACCGTCGACCAATGGTCGCTTCAGTATCAGTCTGCCGGCAGGTGTTACCTCATCAGAGCCGGTGACCATCCAATACACCATCGGTGGTACCGCCATTAACGGTACAGACTACGCAATGCTGAGCGGCACTGTTGTACTGCCGGCCGGACAAGACACTGTGTTCGTTCCCGTTACCGTGATAGATGACCCGCTCATCGAACCGACAGAAACCGTCGTGCTGACTGTTACTGGTGGCACCAGCACCAACTTCATCTTCACTGCCAGCACTACTGCCGGCAGCGCAACAGTGAATATTGCCGATGATGACGATATACCAGCGAACCGTGTGCTTAGCATCAGTAAGAAGGCCGATGCTGCAGAACCGAATACCAGCGGGGCTTATACCATCAGTCTGCCAACCGGTATCAAGGCTTCTGAAAATATTACGGTCAACTATACCATTGCCGGTACCGCTACCAGCGGTACGGATTACGTTGCCCTGACCGGCACAGCTACCATCCCTGCAGGCGCCAGTACAGTGGACGTATCTGTCAACCCGATCGATGATCAACTCATTGAAAATACAGAAACAGTCATCGCTACTGTTACAGGTGGTACTTCGGCTAACTTCACTTATACAGCCAGCACGACCAGCGCCATCGCTACCGTTAACATCGCGGATGATGATAACACAGCAGCGAATCGTGTACTCAGTATCGTGAAAGTGTCAGACCTCGCAGAGCCTTCCACCAACGGAAGCTTCAAGGTTAGTCTGCCTGGAACGATCAGCTCATCAGAAGCGGTGACTGTCAATTATACCGTTAGCGGTACCGCTATTAACGGTACCGACTATACGACCCTGACCGGAAGCATAGTACTGCCAGCAGGCGACAACAGCGTGCTGATTCCGGTGAATGTAACGGACGACAAGATCATAGAAGGTACAGAAACCGTGATCCTCACCCTTACAGGTGGCACCAGCACCAGCTTCGCCTTCACCGCCAGCACTACCAATGGCAGCGCTTCTGCGGATATTGCAGACGATGATAACGTAACCGCCAACCTGGTACTGAGTGTGGCTAACGGCGGCGATGCTGCTGAACCTACTACCAATGGAGCCTTTACGATCAGCCTGCCTGCCGGTTACAAGGCTGCTGCGCCGATTACGATCACCTATACCATAGCCGGTACAGCCACTAGTGGGTCTGATTATACTGCGCTGACCGGTACAGTGACCCTGCCTGCAATGCAACCCAGTGTAACCGTCCCCGTTAATGTGATCGACGATCAGCTCGTGGAAAACACCGAGACTGTGATCATGACAATTACCGGTGGTACTGGTGCAGGTCTGACTTACACGGCCAGCCCTACCAATGGTACAGCTACTGTCAATATTCTTGATGATGAAAATTCTCCGGCCAACCGTATCCTGAGCGTAACCAACGACGGCAACGCCGCAGAACCGGGCACTCACGGCGGATTTAAAATAAGTCTGCCTGTCGGTATCAAACCGTCAGAAGACATTACTGTTACCTATACTATCGGTGGAACAGCCACCGGTGGCAAAGATTACAACGCACTGACAGGTACTGTTACCATTCCTGCCGGTCAATCCAGTGTAGCCATTCCTGTTACTGTTATCGACGACAATATCATCGAAGGAACAGAGACAGTAATTCTTACTATCACCAGCGGCACCAGCACCAGCTTTGCTTATACCGCCAGCACCACCAATGGTAGCGCTACCGTGGATGTGGCAGATGATGATAATACCGCTGCCAATCAGGTATTGACAGTTATCAAAACAGCCGATGCTGCAGAACCGTCCACCAACGGCGGCTTCCTCATAAGCCTGCCTGCAGGTGTCACCTCAGCGCGGGATATCCAGGTAACTTATACCGTAGCTGGTACCGCTACGCCTGGCTCAGACTATCAGCCTATTACCGGCACCATCACCATCCCTGCAGGTAAAAACGGTGTAGCCGTTCCCGTGAATGTCATAGACAATAAAGTGATAGAGCCGGATGAAACGGTGATCCTGACCATCACCGGTGGTAATGACGGACAGTTCACCTATACCGTAGCCAGCGGGGGAGGTTCTGCTACTGTAACCATCGCTGACGATGATTTCGCAGGTAACAGCAATATCGTGCTGCTCACCAAAGTATCCGATGCGGTAGAAGGTAGTGTTCACGGCCAGTACAGAATTTCACTGCCTCCGGGTATTACCAGCTCGCAGGATGTGGTAGTTAGCTTTACCCTGGGAGGAACAGCTATCAACGTAACTGACTACAATTTACTGGGCCTGAATTCCGGTAATATTGTGATACCGGCAGGAGCCAACGATGTGTTAATAGATGTAGATGCCATTAATGATGGTATCATCGAAGGACCTGAAACAGTAGTACTGACGCTCACTAACGCTGTCTCCGGTAGTTATCCGTTCACCATAGACCCATCCGGTAATGGCGCAGTGGTGAACATCATAGATGCCAATGCTGCCAGCAGTACACCTATACAGGTAATTGCCGGTACCAATGCCGCAGAACCTGCCACCAAAGGCACTTTCAGGGTGCAGCTGGCGGGTGGTGCTACTTCCGCATGGCCTGTTACCATAGGGTATAGCATATCCGGTACTGCCACATCCGGTGTAGACTACCAGGCATTGGGCTCTATCGTAATCCCGGCCGGTGTCGACGGCGTAACAGTAGATCTCAATGTACTGGACGACAAGATCATCGAGCCTACTGAAACGATGAAATTCAAACTCCTGTCAGGTAGCGCTACAGATGGCGGCACACAAGCCTTTATCTTCCCGCCGGACCCGGCTAAGGATAATGTTACCGTCAACATAGTAGACGATGACGCCGTTGCTGCCAACCAGGTATTGAAAGTGGAGAAGACTACAGATGCAGCAGAACCGTCTACTAACGGTGCTTATACCATCAGTCTGCCAGCGAATTATACTTCCGCAGCCGATATCACACTGACGTATGCCATGAGTGGTACCGCTCTTAATAATACCGACTACACTATCAGCACCGTCATCTTGCCGGCTAATAAGAATAGCGTCATCATACCGCTGTCCGTTAAAGATGATAAGATCATTGAGAACACGGAAACGGCTATACTGACTCTTACCAGCGGTACTGATGCTAACTCGTTCGCCTATACGGCAGATCCGGCCGGCAACAATGCTACTGTGAACATCGCCGACGATGATAATACAGCCGCCAACCGCGTACTGTCTGTTAAGAAAACGGCCGATGGCGCTGAACCAAACACTCCTGGCGAGTTTACCATCAGTCTGCCTGCAGGTTATACAGCGTCAGAAGATATCGATGTAACTTATACTATAGGTGGCACTGCTACTCCGGGGGTAGGTTTTGACTATACAATCCTCCCTGTGGTGAAGATACCTGCCAATCAGCCTGGCGTTACCGTACCGGTAATTGTGAACGACGACAAGATTATAGAAGGTACAGAGACAGTGGTGATGACCCTTACCAGTGGAACCAGCTCCAGCTTTAACTTCACGCCGGAAACCGGTAATGGCACCGCTACCGTGGATATCACAGATAATGACAATACAGCAGCTAATCAGGTGATCAGCATCACGAAGAAAACAGATGCCGCAGAACCTGGCACCAACGGTGCATTCACTTTCAGCCTGCCTGCTAATGTCACATCGGCTCTGCCAATAACCGTGAACTATACCATTGCAGGTACTGCTGAGAATGGAAAGGATTACGCTACCCTCAGCGGTTCTGTAGTAATACCTGCCAATCAGAATAGTGTAGACCTACCCGTTACTGTGGTAGATGATAAGATCATAGAAGGTACAGAAACCGTGATCCTCACCGTTACTGGTGGCACCTCTCCGGACTTTACCTTCACCGCCAGCACCACCAATGGCAACGCTACGCTGAACATCACGGATGATGATGACATTGCCGCCAACCGAGTGCTGAGTGTTACCAACGACGGCAACGCCGCAGAACCAGGTACCAACGGTAAGTTCCTTATCAGCCTGCCTGCTGGTTATTCCACAGCAGCGCCTATCACGGTGACTTACAACGTAGCAGGTACCGCCACCGCCGGCGAAGATTATAACACCCTTACCAATACGGTGGTGATACCAGCCGGAGATTCCAGTGTGTCCGTAGCCGTTAATGTGATAGATGACAAGATCATTGAGAACACTGAAACGGTGATCATGACTATCACCGGTGGCACTGGCGCTGCGACATACACCGCCAGCACCACCAACAACAGCGCTACTGTAAACATTGCCGATGACGATAACAAACCGGAAAACCTGGTGCTGAGCGTAATCAGGAAGTCCGATGCAGCAGAACCGTCTACTAACGGAGCGTTCACTATCAGTCTGCCTGCGGGTGTGACCGTAGCAGAAGCCCTGACGGTTCAATATACGATCACCGGTACCGCAACGAATGGCACTGACTATGCGACACTCAACGGCACCGTCGTGATCCCGGCTAACCAACCTGATGTGATTGTACCGGTAAATGTGACCGATGATAAGATCATCGAAACCACCGAAACCGTGATCATGACACTGAACAGCGGCGCGAGTACTAATTTCAACTTTACCGCCAGCACTACCAATGGCAGTGCATCCCTGGATATCGTAGACAATGACAACATACCGGCAGCACTTGTGCTGAACATCGATAAAAAGAAAGATGGTGCAGAACCATCCACCAATGGTGTCTTCAGTATCAGCCTGCCTGCAGGTTATACAGCATCTCAGGATATCATTATCAACTATATCGTAGCTGGTACTGCTACCAGTGGTGTTGACTACGGAACTATCGGCAACTCCATCGTGTTGCCTGCAGGCAAGGATAGCATAGACCTGCCGGTAGTAGTTATAGATGACAAGATCATCGAACCGACAGAAACCGTGATCGTTACCTTAACAGGCGGCAGCAGCACAAACTTCAATCTTGTGGCCAGCAGCAGCAAAGGCAACGCTACCGTTAATATCGCTGATGACGAGAGCGCTAATGCAGCCAACCTTGTACTGGGTATCGCGCGGGATAAAGATGCAGCAGAACCATCTTCCCATGGCGCCTTTAAAGTAGGTCTGCCTACTGGTATCACTGCTTCAGAAGATATCACGGTGAAATATACCGTGGCGGGCACCGCTACCGCAGGCGCTGACTACACCACTTTAAGCGGAACAGTAGTCATCCCGGCTGGTAAGGATAGTGTGCCTATTCCGGTCCTGGTAGCAGACGATAAGATCATTGAGCCAACAGAAACTGTCATCACCACACTTGCAGGCGGTACATCCAACAGCTTTACCTTCACTGGCAATGGCAATGCTACTGTAAACATCGCTGATGATGATAATGTAGCCGCCAACCTCGTGCTGACTGTGGCCAAAGGCAGCGATGCCGCAGAACCAAACGTCAATGGGTCCTTCATTATCAGTCTGCCTACAGGTTATACAGCATCAGAAGACATCACCGTAAACTATAACATCACCGGTACAGCCACCAGTGGCACAGATTATACCGCCATCGCCGCTACCGCAGTGATTAAGGCAGGTGATCCCAGTGTTACTGTACCAGTGCTGGTGATCGATGATCAGCTGATAGAGCCAACAGAAACCGTGATCATGACGCTCAACGGCGGCAGCTCTACCAACTTCACCTTAACCGGTAATGGCAGCGTTACCGTGAATATTGCGGACGATGACGACATCGCGGCCAACCGCATACTCTCTGTCAGGAAAACCGCCGATGCTGCAGAACCAACTACCAATGGTGAGTTCACCATCAGTCTGCCTGCAAATATTTATGCATCAGAAGATATCACTGTGAAATACACCATCGGCGGTACTGCTACAGCGGGTGCTGACTACATAGCCCTGAGCGGCACTGTGACCATCCCGGCAGGTAAAAACGAGGTAACGCTAACGGTGCCTGTTAGCGATGACAAGGTGATTGAAACCACCGAAACAGTGGTGATGACCCTCACCGGCGGTACCAGCACCAACTTCAGCTACACTGCCAGCGCTACCAACAGTAATGCTACCGTGAACATAGCAGACGATGACAATGTAGCGGCCAACCTGATCATCATTGTGAAAGATCCCGTTGACGCAGCAGAACCATCCACTAACGGTTCCTTTACCGTTAGTCTGCCTACAGGATATACCGCATCAGAAGACATCAAGGTGAACTATACCGTAGGCGGCACAGCCACAGCGGGTGGTGACTACACAGCCCTGAGTGGTACCGTGGTAATCCCTGCAGGACAACCTGGCAGCGTTGTGGTACCGATAACAGTCATCGACGACAAGATCATAGAAAATACAGAAACAGTAATATTGACGGCGACAGGGGCGACTTCCACCAGCTTTACGCTCGTGGCAAGCAGCACCAGCGGAAGCACCACTGTGAATATCGCAGACGACGATAACACGGCAGTTAACCGGGTGCTGAGCGTAACTAATAAAGGCAATGCAGCAGAGCCGGGTACTAACGGCAGCTTCGCTATCAGCCTGCCTGGGGGAGTAACCTCGGCCGAAGATATTACCGTCAACTATACCATCAGTGGTACCGCCACCAGCGGAGCCGACTATGATGCTCTCAGCGGTACAGTAGTCATCCCGGCTGGAAAAGACACTGTATTCGTACCCGTGAATGTGATCAATGATCAGATCATTGAAAACAGCGAAACAGTGATACTTACCCTCACAAATGGCGTCAGCACCAGCTTTAACTTCACTGCCAGCACTATCAACGGTAATGCTACCGTAACGATTGCTGATGATGATAATGTTGATGCCAACCGTGTGCTGCAGGTAACGAAAAAAGCAGATGCAGCAGAACCAGGCACCAATGGCAGCTTCACTGTCAGCCTGCCTGCCGGTATCACCGCATCGGAAAATATCACGGTGAACTATACCATCAGCGGCAGTGCTCAAAATGGTACTGACTACGCTAACCTGACCGGCACCGTCGTAATCCCTGCGGGACAACCCGGCAGCGTTGATATACCGGTAACAGTCATCGATGATAAGATCATTGAAGGCACCGAAACCGTTGTCATGACACTCACCGGTGGCAACTCCACCAGCTTTGCGTTCACCGCCAGCACCACCAATGGTACTGCCAGCCTGGATATTGCAGATGACGATGACATCAGCGCCAACCGCGTACTGACAGTGACTAACAATGGTGATGCAGCAGAACCAGGCACCAATGGCGGTTTCAAAGTCGGCCTCCCGCTGAATGTTACTGCTGCCCAGGACATCACCGTGAACTATACCATCACCGGTACAGCCACAGCAGGTACAGATTACACCGCTATCACAGGAGTAATCACCATTCCGGCCAATCAACCCAGTGTAACCATCCCCGTTATTGTACAGGATGATCAGGTGATTGAAACAACAGAAACCGTGATCATGACGCTGAACGGCGGAACATCCACCAGCTTCACCTTCACCGGTAACAACAACGCTACCGTGAATATTGCTGATAACGATGACATCGCGGCCAACCGCGTACTGACGGTGACAAAAACAACGGATGCAGCAGAACCATCTACAAATGGTGTGTTCACGATTCGTCTTCCTAAGGGTATCACCGTAGCTGAGAACGTAACCGTCAGCTACACTATCGGCGGCACCGCCACTGCAAGTACCGATTACATGACACTGGGCGGCACTGTGGTAATCCCTGCCGGTCAGGACAGCGTAAACGTACCGGTATTGGTGATCGATGATCAACTGATAGAAAATACAGAAACAGTGGTGATGACACTGACTGGCGGCTCTTCGGCCAACTTTACCTTCACTGGTAACACCAGCGCCACTGTGAATATTGCTGATAATGACGACATCGCAGCTAACCGTGTACTGACAGTAACAGCTACCAAAGATGCCGCAGAACCGGGCACCAATGGTGAGTTTACCATCAGTCTGCCTGCAGGCATTGCTTCTTCTGAAACGATTACCGTCAACTATACCATCAGCGGTACCGCCACCAGCGGAGTAGATTACACCGCCCTCAGTGGTACAGTGGTCATCCCTGCGGGTCAGAATAACATAACCGTTCCTGTATTGGTGATCGATGACAAGATCCTCGAAAACACAGAAACAGTTGGAATGACAATAACAAGTGGCACTTCAACAAGCTTCACCTTTACCGGTGGCAGCATGGCCACTGTGAACATCATAGATGATGAGAACATAGTAAGTAACCGCGTGCTGAGCATTGTAAAAACAGCAGATGCTGCAGAACCGTCCACTAATGGTTCCTTCAGCATCAGTCTGCCAGCAGGTATCACCGCAGCTGAAGACATTACGGTGAACTATACCGTAGGTGGCACCGCCACCAGTGGTGCTGACTATACTGCCATCACAGGAACAATCACTATCCCTGCAGGCCAGAACAGCGTACCGGTGCCGGTTATCGTAAAAGACGATCAGATCATTGAAACTACTGAAACTGTGATCATGACGTTGAGCGGTGGAACCTCCACCAGCTTCACTTTTACAGGAAACGGCAATGCTACTGTCAATATCGCCGATGACGAAAGTATCACGCCGGCAAGCATGGTACTGAGCATCGCCAAAGGTGCTGATGGTGCAGAACCGTCCACTAATGGTAGCTTTAACGTAAGCCTGCCTGCAGGTATCACGTCCTCCGAAGATATCACCGTGAGCTACACGGTAGGAGGTACGGCCACCGCCGGTGCAGACTATACTGCCCTCACCGGCACCGTAGTCATTCCTGCCGGCCAGAATAGTGTACCCATAACCGTTAATGTGATAGATGATCAGATCATAGAAGTAACGGAAACCGTGATCGCTACCCTCAGCGGCGGTACATCAGCCAACTTCACCTTCACTGGCAATGGTAGTGCGACTGTGAATATCGCTGATGATGAAACTATCACTCCGGCCAAGCTGGTGCTGACAGCCGCCAAAGGCGCAGATGGTGCGGAACCGTCCACTAACGGCAACTTTATCATCAGTCTGCCTGCAGGTGTTACTTCATCAGAAGATATCACGCTGAACTATACCGTAACAGGTACCGCTACTGCGGGTGCAGATTACACGGCCCTCACAGGTACCGTGATCATCCCGGCAGGTCAGAACAGTATAAGCATACCGGTTACTGTACAGGATGATAAAATAATAGAAGGCACTGAAACGGTGATCCTGACACAAACCAGCGCCAGCTCGGTCAACTTCACCTTCACTGCTGCAGGCAGTGCCACTGTGGACATCCTCGATGATGAAACCATCGACGCCAACCTGGTGCTGAACGTTACCAGGGACAAAGATGGCGCAGAACCGTCTACCAACGGGGGCTTCAGTATCAGTCTCCCGACCGGCGTAACCGCCGCGATGGATATCACCGCCACCTACACCGTGGCAGGTACTGCTACCGGCGGTGCGGACTACACAGCCCTTACCGGCACCGTAGTCATCCCGGCAGGTCAGAACAGTGTAGCCGTACCGGTTACCGTTGCCGATGACCAGCTGATTGAAGGCGATGAAACTGTGATCATCACCAGTACCGGTGGTACCGCAGGTGGCCTTGTTCTCAAACCTGGTACCAGCATTACTGCTACCGTAATCATCGCTGATGATGATAATACCAACCTTGACCTGGTGGTTACTGCGAGCAAACCCAATGCAGCAGAGCCGTCTACCGCAGGGGAATTCACCATCAGCCTCGCCAGTGGTAAAATACCGGCAACAGATATCACAGTTACCTATACAGTGGCAGGTACTGCCACCAGCGGCAGCGACTATACGGCCCTCACCGGCATGGTAGTCATCCCGGCAGGTCAAAGTAGTGTAACCGTACCCGTTAATGTAATAAACGACGATCTGATAGAACCGGTGGAAACAGTGGTACTCACAATCACCAATGGTAAATCGGCTACTATTAACTATACCGTAGGCGCTAACAACACCGCTACTGTCAACATTGTGGATGATGATAACACCGATCTGAGTCTGGTGGTTATTGCCAGCAAACCGGATGCTATTGAACCGAATGTCAACGGTGAGTTTACCATCAGCCTGGCCAGCGGTAAGCGTACAGCAGAAGCGATCACCATACAATACATGATCAGCGGCAGTGCCACACCGGATGCTGACTACACAGCCATCAGCGGTACGATCACCATCCCGGCAGGGGCCAGCAGTGTAACCGTTCCCGTGAATGTGCTGGATGATACTGAAATAGAATCTCCGGAAACAGTGGTGTTCATGCTCAACGGCGGAACATCTGCCAGCTATACCTTCACCGTGGGTGCTGCCAAGGATGCTACCGTAACGATCACCGACACAGATAAAATGGCCGGTGACCTGATTATCACCAAAGAGATCATCGCACCGGCAGCAGGTCCTTACCGCATGGGTCAGAACCTGACTTACCGCATCACCGTACGGAATGCCGGCAACATACCAGTGACCAGCGTAAGAGCAGAAGACCGTCTGCCAGTACAACTGGATGTGCCCACCAACACTTCCGCAGAAAAGGGAGAAGTAGTGGTAACAGCAGCCACCAAACTGGTAGAATGGAATATCGGTGACCTGGCAGTGGGTGCTACCGTACAGATGACACTGACATCCCGCGTAATAGAAGGCGGAAAGCTGAGCAACGAAGCTTCTGCCTACAGCACAAACATGCCGGATGCCGATAGTACCAATAACGTAGCGGTATCCACAGTAGAAATAGAAGGATCTGACCTCTCATTCCCGAACGTGATCACACCGAATGGTGATGGTAAAAACGAAAGGTTCATCATCGGTGGACTGGAGAAATATCCTGGCTCAGCGATCTATATCTATAACAGATGGGGCAGTATGGTATATCAGTCTAAAGATTACAAAAACGACTGGGATGGTTCAGGCCTGAACGAAGCCACCTACTACTATATCCTGGAGGTCAGAAAACCAGAGGGTATCAAAAAGTATAAAGGCTGGGTAACAATATTACGGTAAGAGACAACAATATTATCTGCTACAAAAAAGTGTAAAAGATGCAAACAGTACTCAGAGCGGGAATAATGGTCTTGCTGCTGGCAATAGGTATGCACAGCGTGGCACAACAGAACATACAGTTCAGCCAGTACATCTTCAACGGGTTGAGTATTAACCCTGCGTATGCTGGTTATAAGGAAGACTTGTATGCGAATGCCATTTATCGTCATCAGTGGGCCGGATTCCCCGGAGCACCCCGTACGGGCGGCATATCGCTCGACGGGGTGACGCCTGCCAGCGACAACAAGGTAGGTTTGGGCGTGCAAATGTTGTTTGATAAATCGGGGCCGCAGGATGCATTATCGCTCTACGGTTCTTATTCGTACCGCATTCCGCTGGATGATGAAAATACACGCCGGCTTTGTTTTGGTATAGGCGCTGGCGTTACCCAGTATTCCATTGATGGTAACGCCCTGCGATACACCGATAATGAGGATGTAGCCATACCCCTGGGTAAAAAGAGCGTGTGGGTACCGGATGCCCGTTTTGGAATTTATTATTATACACCCCGCTTTTATGCCGGTGCTTCCGTTATGGACCTGTTTTCGCTGTATACCGATGCTTCGCGCTACAACTGGAAGGGGAATAACTATTCCACTATCCGCAAAACACAGCACCTGTATATTACTACCGGTGCTATGTTCCCGCTGGGAGACAATCTGCAGCTGAAACCATCCATCCTGATAAAAGAAGATTTTAAAGGGCCTACCAACGTAGACATTAACGCCTTCCTGTTGATTGGAGAGAAGTTGTGGGTAGGGGCGTCTTATCGTACCGGTGTCGGTATATGGAGAAAAACCAATCTGCAGAAAGACCTGAGTGAACTGGATGCAGCCAGCGTGATGG
Source organism: Chitinophaga flava (assembly GCF_003308995.1). Lineage (NCBI taxonomy): Bacteria > Pseudomonadati > Bacteroidota > Chitinophagia > Chitinophagales > Chitinophagaceae > Chitinophaga > Chitinophaga flava. The sequence goes on from NZ_QFFJ01000002.1 coordinate 3,239,817, forward strand.
TGGAATTTTATGCCACAGAGAAGTTGCGTATCGGTTATGCTTATGATCTGACCATCAATAAAATGGCCGGTTATCAGGGAGGATCGCATGAAATATCACTTGGCTTTTTGATTCCTTCAAAAAATTATACTGTAAAGAACCCACGGTATTTTTAAATCTTAGTTACTACCCGTATGATACGTTGTACCAGAATGATCATTCCGCTGATGTTTTTGTCTGCCGCCAATCTGTATGGCCAGGAACAGAAAAGCGTATTGCAGTTGGCAGAAGCAGCTTATGCAAGACAGGAGTATGCAATGGCTGGGGCGCTCTACAACCGGATTGCCCGCCAGAAAGGGGACAAAATGCCGGTAGAGCAGCTGATGAAAATGGCCCGTAGTTTTCAGGAGATCGGTTATTATAAGGAAGCCACTGATATATACAAAGAGATTACCAGTCGCCCTGACCGCCCTGCTGGCGCTTATTTTGTATATGGAGAAGCGCTCCGTCAACTGGAGCAGTACGAGGCGGCCAAAGCGCAATATGTTTTGTTCACCACATCCAATGCAGATAGTCTTCAGTTAAAGGCTGCTGCGTTGCGGGGCTGCGACAGTGCTATGGTATGGATCGGAAAAGGAGCTCCGGTGCAATTAAAGCCGGTGAAAGAATTGAATACCCCCGGCTCTGATGTGGTGAGTGGAGTGGTAAAGAAAGGTTTATTGCTGATGTCAAACGGTTACCGCTCGATGGCACTGACCAGTGGCTCGCAGGCCAAACCACCGATCGATAAACGTACGGAACAGCCTTATTACAAAGCATATGTTTATCAGCAATATGCCGGCGATAACTCCAACGCCTATCTCGAAGAGCTGGTACCGTCACTGTTGGGCAAATATGACTACAATATCGGGCCTGTATGTCTGAATAGCACGGAAGACACCCTTTATGCTACCATCAACATACAGGGCAAAGAAGTGCCTTATACCGGTAAAGGTCTTGTGAATGGTGTTCGCCAGCTCCAGATTTATCAGTCTGTAAAAAAGAACGGCAAATGGGAAACCCCGGTACTATTGCCCGGCATCAATGTAGAAGGATACTCTTCCAGTCATGCGGTGCTGAGCTCCGGTGGTGACATACTGTATTTTGTATCTGACCGTCCGGGAGGACAAGGCCAGACAGATATCTGGTACTCAGAAAAGCAGGCAGATGGCACCTGGGGCATGCCGGTTAATTGTGGCAATCAGATAAATACGGTGGCTGCAGAAACCTTCCCCACTGTCAACGAGGAGGGTATTCTTTACTTCTCCAGCAGGGGACATGCGGGGATGGGTGGTTATGATATCTACCGTGTAAGAGGGGCGAAGTCGGCCTGGGAAGCACCGGAGAACATGAAGTTGCCGTTCAACTCCGGCGCGGATGATCTGGGGCTGATATTGAAACGCAACGGTTATGAAGGTTACCTGGCATCCAACAGACAGGGGGGCTTAGGCAGGGATGATGTCTATTACTTCTCAGATCCCAATTATTTCACCAGGGTAGATCGTAATCAGGAACCACAGCCAGCCACGGACAATAACCATACCGTACCATCGGTAAAACCTGAGCAGCCAGCTCCGGTTGTTGTAAAAACACATACTCCGGAAGAGATAGAAGATAAAAAGAAACTGGAGGAACTGAAGTTCCTGTATGATTATAATAGTACAGCACTACTCACTGAATCCCGCAGGATACTGGACCAGGTGGCGGCGGTACTGAAACGTCACCCTGACTGGAAGGTGGTGATCTCTTCCTTTACGGATAACCGTGGCAGTGATCAGTATAACACTGACCTGTCGGCATTACGTTGTTATGCGGTCATCGATTACCTCGCTAATAAAGGTATCGATCCGAAACGGCTCTATTACAGCAATAAAGGAGAAAGCAATCCTGTGAATGGCTGTAAGGACGGTGTGCCATGTAAGGAAGCAGATTACAGGCAGAACAGACGTTCTGAGCTGCGGATAAAATGGTGATGATATCAATAATTTTTTCAATAAAAAAAGCAAAGCGACTCAACGTCGCTTTGCTTTTTTTTATTGAAAAACATCGTGATTATTTCACATACTCGTTGAAAATCCTGTTCAGCCAGCGCAGCATCAGGAATATCACCGCAGCTGCACCTCCCAGCAACAGGAAGTTGACCAGAAAATAATTGGCCTTGTGGTCATAGGTATCCCATAAAGTGGCGAGGATACCAGATAGTTTGTTGCCTATAGATGTGGCGAGGAACCAGCCGCCCATCATCAGGGAGGTAAGACGGGCAGGGCTCAGTTTGGACACCAGGGATAATCCCATAGGGCTCAGGAATAATTCTCCCACCGTTATAATACCGTAACAGCCAATCAGCCACCAGGGTGATGCCTTTATCGCGCCATTGCTGCATACATATACCGCGCCCACCATCATCAGGGTGGATAAGGCCGATATCAGCAGGCCCCACGCTATTTTTGACGGGGTGGAAGGTTCCCTGTTCCGTTTGCGCAATAATGCGAAGAAGAGGACCACCAGCGGTGTGAGGGTGATTACAAAGAAAGGATTGATGGACTGAAATAACTCCGTATTATACAAACCAATACTTTGTCCTTCAGCTGGCATTTTCTCTGGCGCCACGTTCTTGAAGTAGACTACTTTGTCCCATACTTTCGTGGGTTTGCCAGCTGCGTCACGTACCACCCTGAATTCATCATCATAGGCAGTTACGGAATCGGGTTTGTTCGCTACTGTTTCTACCAGGTAAAGGCGCTGGGCCGGTTGCTGGATGGCGGCAGGGATCTCCCTGTTAGTATAGTATTGGGCCCAGGTTGTCAGCGCGGTGCCATTCTGTTTGAATACAGCCCAGAATACAATGGATACCGCAAAAATAGCGAGCAGGGCAGACATCGGCTTACGATCTTTTGCATCAGCCTTTACCAGCAGTGATACAAAAAACAGTAATATCGGGATACAGGCAAAAATGAAGGCATCAGTGGAATCAGACCCGAAGATGTTGCCGGGAATAAACCAGGCGCCCAGTCCTACTACAATTGCGGGCAGAAATACAACAGAGAAAATCCTGCTTAACGGCATGTCGCCCTCCTGCACAGGTTTGCGTACATCAGCATGGCGGTAGTGTTTCATCCCGATAATGAAAATTAACACTCCGAGGAACATACCTATACCGGCGGCAATGAATGCAGCACCCCAACCGACAGTATTCCGCAGGAAGGCTGCAAAAAAGTTGCATATAAAGGCGCCGATATTAATCCCCATGTAAAAAATATTATATCCTACATCCTTACGGCTGCGGTATTTGTCATCACTATATACATTCCCCAGCAACGTGGAGATATTGGGTTTAAAGAAGCCATTACCAATACAGATCAGTGCAAGGGACAGGTAAAAAACGGTGAGGTTGTGTACCGACAGGCCTATATAGCCGATGCCCATCAGTATCCCGCCGATGATAATTGACTTGCTGTAGCCGAGTTTACGGTCGGCTATCAGCCCTCCAAGAAAAGGGGTCAGGTATACAAAAGCGATGAAAGTGCCGAAGATATCCGCAGCAGTGGCCCGGTCCATGCCCCAGCCACCTTTTGCCGTGTCAGTCAGATACAACTGGAAAATGCCCAGGATCAGATAAAATCCAAAACGTTCCCACATTTCGGATAGAAAGAGGAATGGCAATGCTGCCGGATGATTACGTGTTTTTTCCATGTAATAAAATGATCTAAATACGTGATATAGGTTATGATGCTACAGTAAAAGGGGATTACCCGTCACTGCCAAACCGCTAAAATAAGGGAAAGATGGGAATATAAGCTCAATGGGGTGGTGTTTGCGGTATTTCAGCACGGAAGGGATACAAAAAAGGATACACCAGCATTCCTTGTTAGTGTATCCTTGGGCGTATCTTAGCGCCGGTATATCAAAAAGCGGAAGACTTCCGCTGCATTTACGTCTGAGTTATATTAATATTTTCTTAGTTCCATACTGTGTCTTTTAAAAATTTCAAAGGCCTCAGTAAAGATGCGAAGCATGGTCAGACTTTGTTCTTCATCTAAGTGAAGAAGCGTCGTTATATTATACATTTTTGTATTCCATTCCGGGTCCTTGTAATTTTTTTCCAGTTTCTTATAGGTTTCCCATAGTTCGGCTGCTTTAATATACAGGTGGTCGATGTGTATATCCCACGTTTTACCTTCTGGTGTTTTTATAGTGTTGTATCCGGATTGGGCTACAGAGAATAAAAAATCATATAGATAAGGGACATCAACGAGCTGGTTGTTCCAAAGGTGACCATTTAAATATTTGTTGGTAAAATCCAGTAACGCTTGTTCATCCAGGCCCAGGGGCTGCTGATATACATCCTCCGGTAGGAGCAGATAGCGTTGATCAAACAGCCATTTTATGAGCAGGAGATAGGGTTGCAGTCTTCGGAGTTCCAGTTCCATACCTCTCCAGTTCGAAAGTTTGCTTTTCCAATCGAGGCTCAGTTGCCGGTATCCAAAAATTTCAGTGCACTCACTAATGAATATCTCTATCCATCTGATCCTGCGATTGTCACTGGTAAAACTTACGATCAGTTCAACGGTTTCATTCAGTTTTTTGTGAAACGTGTAACAATGAAAAGCTCCGTCCTTCCCATAATTCCCATCAAAAAATTCAATACATTCTTCGAGGGTACTACCGGGATGAATGAAATCCTGCCAGAATGTTGCAGGCTTCCTGTCCTGGTATTCATCCTCATTAGCACCATAACTGATTTGGAATACTTCTATCCGGGAACAGTAACAATCATAATTAAAATCTTCATCTGAGATCACAGGTGGGTAAAATCTATCATTTATGATCCCATAATCAAAACCAATCTGTAACTGGTGCTGCTTGTCCTGGAAAAGTTTGCCGCCATCTTTGAGGGCTGAGGGAGGTGCCCCTATTCCCAGGCTAGTATACCATTGAACGAATTCGGGATCTGTACTCTTACGTCCGATCATCTGGATGAGATCATGTACTGTTATATTTTCCATGCGAAAATCCGGGTGGGTAAACATTATATCTTACGTTTAAGAGGGCTGTAAGTTAACCAATACAGCCAAATAGACCAACAGTGGCTATCAGAAAAAAAGTAAGGCGGAATACTGATTCCGCCTTACTTTATTTTCTGACAGTAGCACCAATAGTAGATAGATATCGGTTGATTACTGTTCAATAATCAAATCAATCGCGCCTGCTCCTATCATATCTGCGGTTACAACAAGAGGGTCGCTGGTGACATAATTTGTAAAATTCAGCCAGACACTGGCCGTAAGTGTTTGCCCTTCGGTGACATTCGCCACAATAAAGCTGGATGGACAGTTGATATTAACTGTTTCAACACCCCATATGGCCACCGTGGGCCAGAAAACCGGCACGTCACAGATACCGACAACGACACCTTGATGGAAATACCAGACGTGTATGGTAACATTGCCTTGAGCGTTTGCTTTTTTTTCTACAGAAGCGGGAGTGGCACTCAGTAGCAATAGGGATATGAGTATATAGGTAAGTGTTTTCATATCACAAATATTTTGAGGTTGTGAATAGTATTTTCTGACGGACAACATGAATAGTGAATAGGTACCGACGGATTATATGTCAATAATCAAATCAATCGCGCCTGCTCCTATCATATCAGCAGTTACAACAAGAGGATAGCTGGCGACGACATATGTCGGAATAGACATTGATGCAGCGGCAGAAATTGTTTGACCTTCGGCGACATCCACCACAATGGAGTAGGATGGACAGTTCATATCAATTGTTCTCACCCCCCATATGTAGACCCGAGGCCAGAATACCGGCAGGTTACAAAGCGGAATAACATCACCTTGATGGAAAAACCAGACGCGTACAGTGACATTGCTTCGGCGAGTTGTTACTTTTTTTTCTACAGATGCAGGAGTGGCACTCAGTAGCAATATCGCTATGAGTATACAGGAAAGTGCTTTCATACAACAAAGGTTTTGAAGTAATGAATTGTCCGGACTCCAATCTGTATGTAAAGCTACGAAGTGTGAGCGGAGTGCCACTGCAGCCATGGCGGCTTTGGTTGCCTCACTCTCCGGCGTTGTACAGTAATTTGCTTCCCCGTTCAGAAGCCGCTATGGCAGCGGCGCTATATTCCAGCATCTGATTTTCATAGTGGGTTATTGCTTCTGTTAGCTGTAAATTCCCGTTGGCGGCCTGTTGCAGGCTGTGCGTCAATAATGCTGCATCACGCAGGGCTGTATTGGCTCCCAGGCCTGCTGCGGGACTCATGGTATGAATGGCATCTCCCATAACAGTAACAGGGGACAGGCTGAATCGTTTCCCCTGTACAGAATGCCGTACCGGAACAATAGACATGGCAGTGATTTCTGTTTGGGCAAATAGTGGATTTAGTTTTGGTGAGAATCGTTTAGTGCCTTCCCGGACACAGTCTCCCAGTATTTCCGGTGCAAGCCTTAGGGATTGATCATTCTCTAATCCAAAGCTGCTCCGTTTACCGATCAACGCCCAATAGATATAGTCTTCCGGCAGGGCGGCATTTTTATAAGCACGGTCAAACTGCATCACGTCTATAATGGCTGCCATATCCCCGTCAAAGATAACGTTGGTCCCTTGCCGTATGATGTCTCCTATCAACAGCTGCTGTTTCTCCCGCAAGGCCACTCTGCCATAAATGCAAACACCACCGGTGTCCCGCAGCATGGTACCCGGGAAACAGCCAGCAATCAATGAAGACGAAGCACCATTCGCAATCACCAGCACATCGGCTTCACGGGCATCACCGTTGGCGAACAGGCACTTTACCCTGTTATCAGGAAGAACAGTATAACCGGTGATATCACTATCGAAAAATACATAGTCTTCTATTCCTTTGATCAGCACCTTTCGCATAGTATGCCGATCTGCTTTCAGATCGGCAGGTATTTCCCGTTCATCCATGATCCATTGATCTACCCATTTGTCTGTAAGGGGCTGCATGCCTGTATCCAGCGTGTATACGCCGGCGGGTTGGGCAGCACTCTTTTCAAACGTAGTATATAATGCAGGAGAGAGGCAGGAGGAGAGCGCCTTTTGTCCTGTTTCGTCTATGCGTATCCGGTAGCCTTGTGTTCTGCTGTCGAAAGCAGCATCTCTTTCATACACGTAACAGTCAATACCGCTTTTTCTTAGTCCCTGTGCCAGGCAAAGGCCACTCAGACCAGCCCCGGCAATTATTACCTTCAGTTGTTCCATCGTTTCATGATTTACCCGCAAAGCTCGGGTATCATGCCCTCAGGGGAAATGGACAAAACCAGGGATGCTTAGGACTATTTTCGGCATTCGATACGGAACTGCTGTGGCGTCAGTCCTGTTTTTTTCCTGAACAGACGGGAGAAATAGGCGTGATCCTCAAAGCCCAGCTCATGTGCAATTTCTTTAATGGTACGGTCGGTATGGTATAACTGCCGCTTAGCCTCTAGTATCAGTTGCTGATGTATCCAGTGATTAACAGTAAAGCCGGATTGCTGTTTTACTGTTTCGCTGAGATAAGAAACAGAGATATGCATGGCTGCAGCATAGCCGGAAGGTGTTCTGACAGACAGGTAGTTATTTACCAATAGTGTCCTGAACTGGCGCATGATGGCCTCTGGCCGGCTGCTGCCGGTGGCTTCGTGCCGGCTGTCTTTGAAGGCCGCTGCAAAAATCCCGATACATATATCTGTCCCGCCGCTTAATGCCTGTTGCCGGAATGGTGTATGGGCGGGTTGCTCCAGTAGTTGTTCCAGCAGCAGCAAGCCTTTCCTGAGTATGCCGGCAGCAGCCGTATCCAGCAGGAGAGGGCGCTGTATTCCATTTACCGCTTCCAGAGTGCTTCTATAGATAGTATGTATCAGCTGTGGGGTAACAGATAAAGCCGTCACCTGCGCATGATCGGCCTCAATACAAGCATGTACCTGTCCCGGATATACGTAAATGATCTCTCCGGCTTTCAGCGGCAATGTCTCAAAGTCAATCATGAAAAGACAGCTGCCTCTCTCTACCCATAAAAAAAGATAGTGATCGTCGCGGTGGGCTTGTTGCTGGTAAATGTCGGCCGAGCTGGGGGCAAGCAGATGCCGGATAGCGATGTCAGCTCCGGGAGCCGCTTCCAGTGTATTGATAGGGATTGATGATCGCTCCCGGCTCATGGATGGTGGGTTTGAAATGGTAAATCATGAAAAATATCCTTGAGGGCCAAGGTTTGTTTCCGGGTGCAAAAATGCTGGAAATGTCTGATACTATGAATTATTTGCCTGAATCCCTCGTCAGATCATGGTCCTGATACCTTTCCTGAAATAATATCCAGATTAAAAAATAGCTAAAATGGACAAAAAAATGAGGTAATGGGTATAACAGATTGCAATTTTTAATATGTTAATAGTGTAATAATACATTTCTTAATCTGTTAAAAATCAATTTTTTATGAAAAAGTCACCTTTGGGAGGTATTAAATTACCCTCTCTCAGCTACCCATTTCCGGATTTAAAGAGCACTTATGCCGGCAGAGTAGAGACGTTGGCCAAACAATGGCTGCTCAATGATTACGTAAACATGCCGGATGAATTTAAGAAGAAGTCGGAGAAGTATAAGTACTGGGATACCAATGTTGGTCACATGGCAGCCCGCATGTATCCTTATGCCAGTTTTCATCGTTTGATTCCTATAAGCCGCTTCCTGTTATGGGGATTAAGCAATGACGACATGTACGAAGATGCCAGCATCAGTGAATTGCAATGCATCCGCGAACGTGCAGTCAGTATTCTCAGAGGACATGCCGTCCGGGAAAATGAGAACGAGCTTTTTAATCAGCTCAGATTACAACGGGAGGAAATGCTGGAGTTCATGCCGCTGTACTGGATGACCAGGTACACCAACAGTATCAGTGCCGGGTTTGAAGGTATGCAGCTGGAATACTATTACAAAGCCAAAATGATTTTCCCGGGAGTGGATGACTATCTGGCCATTCGGGAAAAGGCGGTCCTGGTATTTCCATTGATAGATTTAATTGAAATACAGAGTGGACATGCACTTCCTGATAAGATTTTTTATCATCCGGATATCCAGCGAATTGCGAGTCTTACCTGTAGGATTGTAGCCATAGCGAATGATTATTTTTCAACCTGGAAGGAGAGAGGAAAAGATGTGATGAATCTTATCCTTGTATTGGAACATCAGGAAGGGCTGACAACAACGGATGCATATCTCCGGGCCATAAAAATTCATGATGATTATGTAACTGAATTCTGTGATTTAAGCAACAACCTCCCCGATTTCGGTATTTATCAGAAGACTGTCACAAAATTTATTGATCAGCTAGGGACATTAATCAGCGGACATTACAGCTGGTATGTCAACGATACTAAAAGGTACCTTGTTTAAGCAAACAACCAGCATTATTAATCTATCATGAGAGTGCCTGCAGGAGTAAACGATCTATGCTTCCTGATATCTTTCTGTGAATGTGTATAGAATGCGTTCGAGATCTTTGTGAGATATTGGTTTCGGGCAGCAGGCGTTTGCTCCTGCAATTAATAAACTGTTTATATCCGGTTCAAATGCATTTCCCGGAACACCTATAATCATTGTTTTATCAAATGCGGGATTACTGCGGAGTGCTCTAATCGTATTTTCCCCATCACCAGCTTTGGGCATGCAGCCGTCTACCAGAATAATGTGAGGCTTATATTTATTAGCACTCATGATACCTTCGGAGGTATTACTGGCAGTATATACATCGGCTCCTGAACCGCCAAGGAAGTATTTGAGCAACATGGTTGATAGTGGATCATCCTCTACTATCAGGGCACGATATCCATACAGGTTAAGTACAACAGGCTTTATTTCGTTTGAAGCTTGTTTGCTGGTTGGTATACTCAATGGAAAGAATATTGTAAAATTGGTACCCCAACCCGGACGGCTCTCAATTTTATAACTGCCATTCAGCAGACGGATTAGTTTCCTGGCAATGAATAATCCAAGCCCGGTACCCTCAATTTTGAGATCAGAGGCAGTTGTATTAAAGGGTTGTTCCTGTTCTATTGCTGCTACTTGTTCTGGCGTCATACCCGGACCATTGTCCCATACGGAAAGCATCCATTGTCCCTCTGTCTGTTTTATGCTAACCTTAATAGTGGTTTTGGGATGGGTGTATTTTATGGCATTTATCAGTACATTATTAAACACCTGGGTAATTTTTAATTCATCACCCAGAATCACCTCAGGCATATTGTCATCATATAGTTGCTTAACATTTACTCTCTTGGCGGATGTGGCATTGTGATTCATATCAATGACATTCTCCAGTGTCCGTTTGAGATTAAATTCCCTGTTGTCGATAGAATGCAATTTGCCTTCCTCTATGGCTGCCAGACTGAGTACATTATTTACAATACTCTTCGTAAGAAAAGCAGAAGAGTAAAGAGTCTTAATAAAAGGATACAGATGCTCCAGTTCAGGGTTGTTTTTTACCTCCCGCTCCAGGATGGTACTAGCCTGTAGGATGGAGTTGAGCGGCACACGGATCTCATGACTGATTGTTCTGACAAACTCCGTTTTAGCCTCGTTTGCCAAGGCCAGTTTCTGCTGGGATTCTGTGTTACGTTTGTCGTAGAACCGGATAACCATCATGATCAGGGTAAGGATACCGAATATGGCTGACCAGCGAAACATAAAGCTCTGGTCCCTGGTTAATTCCAATGAGGGAATGATGTTATAGTAGTAATTGGTCTCCATGGCTACCAGGGCACCGATGGAGCAGCTGATATAAATTATTCTGTCAGTGCGCTCCTGCGTAAAAAGGTATGCTGCCATAATGAAGAAAACGATCAGCAGTTGTATTTCGACAACAATTCCGAGAATACAACCAAAGTAACAGGCGCAAATACAATGCAGGTAGTAGGTGATATTATTGGCCAGTCTGACAGACCAAAATTTATTTACCAAAGGCATCGAGCAGAAAAGTATCCCTTCTATAATAACCGGAATGATTACATATGACTTACTGGCAATGGTGTAATAGCCAAATCCAATAGTCAGTACCAGAATACCCGTGATAACATTGAGGAGGTTAATGTTGTAAATACTTCCCTTTTCTTCAGAAGTCGCGGCTTTTCCGATACCAGTTTGAATATAGCTTTTAAAAGCTTCAGAGATTCTTAAAAAAATATTAGTCGTAGGGCTCATCATAAGGTTTATTTTGAAGGATTATAACAACGGTTCATTCAATAATGCCAACTTATCAACTGCTGGGTTAGCTTTAGATTATTTATCAAATATGCGGAAAAAATTTAAAGAGAATGAAGGCTCATTTGTTAATGGAAGGATATTTACATTTTGTTGATACGTGGATAGTAGTTTATACTCAGTATAATACTTGTTAGTTTTTTTGTACATATAACAATGAGTGTGATTTTGATCTCTTAGTTTTGGTGAAGCAAAAAATTCTATTAAGCATCACGAACAATTCTTAATCACTAATATAATAAATTATAAATAAAAGTAACAGTAATGAGACAGCAGTAGGATCATTACATCAGCACCACGATAAGATGAGATGTTGGAAGATATTATCTTCAACTACGATCCATCTAAAAAAGGAAAAAGGTCAAGCGGTTTTTTGGGAATGTTCCAATCACGGCAATATTCGGGACTGAAACCTGCGATGGGATACGCCTATGGTTATGCACTGCTGGTGATCTGTGATTACCTGGGTATTACTCCGCCGCATATCGCTCTGTAATTATCTCCCCGAACTCATTATACTCATAAAAATAGCGGCCTACAAACTCTCCGGCAGCGGTAAATTCTATTTCTTCTTTTATTAAACCTTCTTCATTATAAATAAAGACCATTCTGCTGCTTGTTATCATGAAGTTACCGGGATCACCTTTTTCTTCTATACACTGGTTAAGTTCATTGTAGGTATAGGTGGTGATATCTGTTTTTTTATGAACGCCCCAGGTCCATTTTTCCAGTATCATATTTCCGTTGTCATCGTATACCCGTTCGCGTATGTAGTTAAGAGAGCCGTCTGGCAGATAAAGACAGAATTTAACCTCGCGGCCCTGTCCATCATAGGCGGTGGTTTGCCGGCGATCGCGGCCTATGAATTCCGTTTGCTGGCGAGCCTCATTGTAGGTAGCGGTTTCCTGGTAGTTTAGCTTGCCATCAGGGTGGTGGTAGTTCCATTCGATAATGTAGTTGTGCTCATTGAACTGCCAGCTCCACCATTGATCAACAGTGCCATCGGGATGATAGTTGATTCTTTCCAGGAACTTGCCTCTGTTGTTGTAAGACGTGGTTTCTTTGGCACTCACGATGCCATTGTTGTATTCGAAAACAGAACCTTCATTGATGTGGGGTATCATACACTTGATAGACGGTGGTTACAGATCGGGGTTTAATTTTGCATATTTATGCTCGTTCCAGTATTGTCCGTTTTTATAAATAGATTGTTGGGCGATCCCTTCTTTTTCATAGCCGTTTTTCTCCAATGCTCTCATGGAGGCAGGGTTGTATTCAAATATCCCTGTAAATATCCGTTTGAGCTGTAAGGATTTAAAACCATAATCGGTTATCAATGCTATTGCCTGGGTCATAATTTGTTTACCCCAGAATTCCTGTCCTATCCAGTAGCCGATTTCCGCATTCCGGCGGTAAACATCTTCCTGCGGCATGAGGGTGATAACGCCCGCCAGCTTACCATTGTATTCTATGGCAAAGTTGTAGCAGGGCTCTTCATCTTTTACCAGATTGATAAAAAAATCTGCATCTTCCAGAGAATAGGGATGTGGAAACCTGTCGCGGAGGTTGTTCCATATCAGTTTGTTATTGGCCATCCTGGCCAGTTCGGTGTTATCTGTTGCTGTTAACTTCCTTAATTTAATCTCGTTCATTCGAAAAGTGATCTGTTCCGCTAATATAATAAATTTGTCAGGATCACCTATCAGTCCTTATTTAAAAAGGGTTTGAGCAGGTCTATGGGTACAGGGAAGATGGTGGTAGAATTTTTCTCTGTAGAGATTTCCCGGAGTGTTTGCAGATAACGAAGCGTAATGGCGCTGGGTTGTTCGCTCAGTACTTTGGCGGCATCAGACAGCCGTTGGGAGGCCTGGAACTCACCTTCCGCTGCTATGATTTTGGAACGGCGTTCTCTTTCAGCTTCGGCTTGTTTAGCCATGGCACGCTGCATTTCCTGTGGCAGGTCTATCTGCTTTACTTCTACATTAGACACCTTGATACCCCATGGCTCTGTATTGTTGTCGATGATCTGCTGTAGTTTCATGTTGATCTTTTCCCTTTGTGAGAGCAGATCGTCGAGATCCGACTGCCCCAGTACACTACGCAGGGTAGTCTGTGAAAGCTGGGAAGTGGCCACCAGGTGGTTTTCCACTTCTACAACGGCTTTGTTGGGCTGTATCACGCGAAAGTATACTACTGCATTGACTTTAACAGATACGTTGTCCTGCGTGATGATATCCTGGGAGGGCACATCCATCACCACCGTCCGCAGGCTGATCTTTACCATCTTATCAATAATAGGGATCAGCAGTATCAGACCGGGTCCCCGGACACCATCGGGTGGTACCAGCCGCCCGAGACGGAATACAACACCACGCTCATATTCGCGCAGAATCCGGATTGCATTGGCCAGCAGGATGACCACAAAGAGGACCACCACGATCATCCACACAGAATAAGTTGTTACCATAGCTTTGTTTTTTTATGGTGAGGTAATAAGATGTCCTACCAGTAATTTGAGATTGTTCACTGCTATGACCCGTATCTTTTCGCCACGATCTATCAGCCCTTCCACTGATTCTGCTTTCCATATTTCCCCGCGTACAAATACTTTGCCGGATGGGTTCAGCATATCCAGTGCTTCTCCTGTCTGGCCTACCATACCTTCAACTCCGGTAGCCGGTTTGGGCCGCTGGGCCCTTATTCCGGCGCCTATTACAAACAGGAAAAACAGGGTGGTGACGGTCACCGCGGCAATGATCACACTGATAGAAATCCTGACGGATTCCAGCGTGTTGTCTGAGCGTATCAGCATGATAGAGCCCAGCAATAGGGAAACGATACCGCCGATCGTGAGCATACCATGACTCATGATTTTCAGGTCCAGTACAAAAAGGATGATAGCGAATATGATCAGCGCCAGACCGGCGTAATTGATAGGCAGGGCCTGTAATGAGTAGAAGGCGATAATAAGAGCAATGACTCCTACGATGCCAGGTAGTATGGCGCCGGGATTGTACAGTTCAAACAATATTCCGTAGAATCCGAGCAACAGCAATATATAAGCCAGGTTGGGGTCGGTGAGGGCTGCCAGTAATTTCTCCAGCATCCCCATCTCCAGTGTTTGTGTTTGCGCCTGCCTGGTATGCAGTACTTTCACACCATCCGCTGTGGTAATACTTTTGCCGTCGATACGGTCCAGCAGGTCTTGCTGGTTGTCGGCCACGAGGTCTATCACTTTTTTGTCCAGCGCTTCCGTTTCTGTGATGGCCAGGCTCTTTCGTACAGACTCTTCCGCCCATTGCAGGTTTCGGCTCCGTTTGGTAGCGATGGACCGGATGAATGCTGCAGCATCATTGGTAGCTTTTTCACTCATCACGGAATCCATCTGGCCTTGCAGCGTCACAGGGTGAGCAGCCCCGATATTGGTTCCCGGCGCCATCGCGGCTATATGGGCGGCCATGGTCACAAAAACGCCGGCAGAACCGGCATGTGCTCCACTGGGCGCAACATATACTACAATAGGTACCGGCGCTTCCAGCATATCACGTACAATATGTCGTGTGGACTCCAGCAGACCACCCGGAGTATTCAGGTAGATAACAAGACAGGTGGCCTTTTCAGCACTGGCTTTGCTGATACTGTGATGGATAAAATCAGCAGATACAGGATTGATACTACCGTCAATTTTTATGATAAAAACCTTTTGGGCCGCAAGTATTGACGGGATCAGGAGTAAGAAAATGAGATGGATGACAAGCTGCTTCATAAAAGAAAAGTATCACCCTGAAGCGGAATAGATTACTGCTAAGTTACGCAATTTCCTCACAACGGAAGGTTGGGATTGCTTGCTGGCAGCGGCATGTATCCGATTAAAAGACAAGGCTTTTGAAGAGCCTTGTCCGGTTATGTTACCGATAATATCGGGCTATCACCTGTTCTGCGTCGTTGTTAAAATTAAGATGCCGCTTAAGTCTGAATGCGCCAGGAAAATATTCGGAAACCCACTCTGGCGGGCAGCCTGCCGTTCGGGGGCTGAAAAAGCTGTCACCATTTATTATCTGGTGACCATCGCTGAGGAAGAAGAGCTCCATGTCGCCTGGTGGAAACAGCTGATAAGATAAGTGTTGCATGGTGTTATATTTTATGATGATGCAAACATACCCTTATTTCATACTTTTGTATAATTGAAAGATTTAACCTGATACTTTAATAAAACTCAAGTATGATTACAGACCTGTTAGACCTGGACCTGCTCCGTACTTTTGTGCTGGCAGTAGATCTGGGGAGTTTTGCAAAAGCCGCCGACCAGGTATCCCGTTCACAATCGGCTGTGAGTTTACAGATGCAGCGGCTGGAGGAGATCGTTGGCCGGCAGCTGATTGTAAAACAGGGGCGTAGCTGGCAGCTGACGGCCAGTGGTGACCTGCTGCTGGGGTATGCCAGGCAACTATTGGAAATAAACGATCAGGCTATACAGGCGTTGTCGGGGAAACAAATTTCAGGCCCTGTCAGGCTGGGGATGCTGA
This sequence comes from Chitinophaga flava, assembly GCF_003308995.1. NCBI lineage: Bacteria > Pseudomonadati > Bacteroidota > Chitinophagia > Chitinophagales > Chitinophagaceae > Chitinophaga > Chitinophaga flava. The sequence goes on from NZ_QFFJ01000002.1 coordinate 3,255,629, forward strand.
CGGATTTTTCGGAGGGTGGCTTGCCGCGGGTACTGGCGCGCTTCGCAGAGCAGCATCCGCAGGTACAGATAGAAGTCACTATTGATAAACAGGTAGTGCTGCAACAAAAACTCCAGTCCGGCAAACTGGATGTGCTAGTAGGCTTTGGGACACAGGTTCCCGAAGGGGCCATCAGTATAGGAAAAGTGCCACTCCGCTGGATTGGCGGGCATAACAGATCTATTGCCCAACAATCTCCTTTACCCTTATTATTGTTTGAACCGCCTTGCCTGTTCAGGGCTGCGGGCCTTGCTGCTTTGGAGCAGGCGGGCAGGTCCTGGCGTCCGGTGCTTACAGCCAGTAGTGTGGCTGGTATGTGGGCGGCCGCCCGTGCAGGGCTGGGCATCACCGTCCGCACGGAAATAGGACTGCCAGCTGACTGCAAACCACTGCCTGCATCAAGCGGGCTGCCTGTATTACCGGAAATAACTGTTTACCTGCTGATACACCGGAAAAAGCCTTCTGCAGCGGTTGTCCGTTTAACAGAAATTTTGCAGGACACCCTGGCAGCATTGCTGAAAACGCCCGGCCGTCAAACAAAAAAGAAGAGATAACGCGTCAAACTAATACCTGTTTATTGTGCCTCAATCCTCAATTCCGGTTCATGTGTTACCGGAAAGTTACAGGACCTGGCAATAAAGCAGTATTTATGTGCTTCTTCATGCAGTGCCCGGGCACTCTCAGCCAGCGCCGGATCAGTAATGGTAACAACGGGTTTCAGAATTACCTGTTTAAACTGACCACTTCCTTCCGCCGTTTCGGTCATCACTCCCTCTGCATGATCAATATAAGATGTAACAATAATGCCGCCTACTGCACAGAGATGCAGATACCAGAGCATATGACAGGAAGAAAGAGAGGCCACCAGCAGTTCTTCAGGATTATAGCGTGTTTTGTCTCCTCTGAAAGAAGGATCTGAAGAGCCGGGAATGACTGGCTTTCCAGCCGCCTGTATCATATGATTCCGTCCATAGGCCGCATAGGCGGAGGTGCCTGTGCCTTCGTTACCGGTCCACTCAACGGTTGTATGGTAATGATGCTGCCGCATATTTTTTTTAGGCAAAAGTACGTAGTATCCTTTTTCTTATTGTATAAAATATATGTCAGAAGTTATCGTGCAAAAATTTTTAGAGGAGGGGAAGGAATGAAACTTTGGGAAAAATAATGCATTGCAAATTTAATGCAGTGACACTTTTTAATTTCATTTTAATGAGAGCCTTATAAAAGAATCTGTCGCTGAAAAAATCAATAGCCAAAATCTACGAATAGCTACCAAAATCTGTCAACCTGCTTCAGACTTTTTGAAACATTTAAGCGTTTACCCAAACCCTTTAAACCCTGACAACAAATGAAAATCACAATTAAACAGGCTGCAAGCCTTTCATTGTTGGTTGCCTTTCTCTCTGTAGTAGCATACTCCTGCAAAAGAGATAATGACCAGACCGTTGTTAAAGAAGAACAACAAGGTCTTCCTGATGCGGTGAAAAACCAGATCGCTAGTCTGGGATACGATACCCGGAATGTTAGAACTGTCGAAGGCGGTTACGTAGTAGAAGGTGATATCTTTCTGACTCACGAATCTTTAAATTACAAGAGCACATCACCAGTTTTACGTGTTGCTAATTCTGAGCAATACAGAACTACTTGTTTGATTACACCGTTGCCTAAAACAATTACTGTTTCTGTAACAGGTCTGCCTGCAGTTTATAGTACAGCTACAGATATTGCCATTGCCCGTTACAATGCACTGGGTCTGCGGTTGAAATTCCAACGCGTAAGCAGCGGTGGTCAGGTAGATATCAGATATGCCAGCCTGGGCTCCGGCGTATTGGGTCAATCTGCCGGATTCCCTAACTGCTCTACTGGAAATCCTCCAAGCCCGATTTTGCTCAACTCTGATGCTAATGCATTGGGCAGCAACCCTAACCAGAACTATCTGGCTACCGTTATTGCTCACGAGATCGGCCACACTATTGGCTTCAGACATACCGACTACTTCAACCGCGCCTATAGCTGCGGTATCGGCGGTAATGAAGGAACTGCCGGTGTGGGTGCTATCAATATCCCTGGTACTCCTACAGCTGCAGATCCTAACAGCTGGATGCTGGCTTGTATCGGTAACGGTGTAAACCGTCCGTTCAATGCTAATGATATCACAGCACTGAGATACTTGTATCAATAATATCAGGCGAATGCAGGCATGATAGGGTAACTGTCATGTATACACGGCATTTCATCAGTTACAGTATAATAATGGGCCTTCTCATTACTAGTACTGCCGTGGCTAATCACAACAGTGATGACAGTACGAAATAAGCAACAAACCCGCTTTATGAGCGGGTTTGTTGTTTTATGACCGGAACAGGAACGCATGATAACAGAAATCAAAGTTACACATTGCAGGTTTAATACAGTGATACTGTTTAGTTTCATTTTACGAGAGCCCTTATAAAATTATCTGAAGTCGCAAATCAAGAGCCAAAATCAACGAATAGCAACCCAAATCTGTCAGCCAGTTTCGTACTTTTTATGACATTTAAGTTTTATCTAAACCTTCTAAAACCCCTGACAACAAATGAAAATCACTATTAAACAGGCCGCAAGCCTATCATTATTGATTGCCTTTCTCTGCATAGTTGCATATTCCTGCAAAAGAGATAATAACCAGACTATTAAAGAAGCACAACAAGGTGTTCCGGATGCGGTAAAAAACCAGATTGCCAGTCTGGGATATGATACCCGGAATATTAGAACTGTCGATGGCGGCTATGTAGTAGAAGGTGACATATTCTTGTCTCACAATTCACTAAATCAAAAGAGCACTTCACCTGTTTTACGGGTGGCTAATTCTGAGCAATTCCAAACTACTTGTCTGATTACCGGATTGCCACGGACGCTCACTGTTTCAGTAACTGGTTTGCCTTCTGGTTATGAAAGCGCTACTGATATAGCGATTGCCCGTTACAATGCATTGGGTCTGCGAATTAGTTTCGTACGCGTGAGCAGCGGTGGTATGATAGATATCCAGTATGCCAGCCTGGGTGCCGGCGCATTGGGTCAATCTGCCGGATTCCCTGATTGCAGCACCGGAAATCCTCCAAGCCCTATTAAACTCAATTCTGATGCTAATGCACTGGGAAGTAGCCCCGACCAGAATTATCTGGCTACTGTTATTGCGCATGAAATCGGCCACACTATCGGTTTCAGACATACCGACTACTTTAATCGTGCCTATAGCTGCGGTGGTTTTCCTTACAACGAAGGACAAGCCGGTGTTGGTGCAATTAATATCCCCGGTACTCCTACAACGGCTGATCCTAATAGCTGGATGCTGTCTTGTATCGGCAATGGTGTAAACCGTCCATTTAATGCCAATGATATTATAGCACTGAGATATTTATATCAATAACATCAGCTGCGTACAGGTATGATAGATGGTAACTTGGACGTATAAACGAAATAAGATCACTTACGGATAAATAAAAAGCGCTTCTCCTTAATCACAACAAATCCGCTTCACAAGCGGGTTTGTTGTGATTGTTTTTTGTTAAAGAAGGACTATGGTTTCTGAAACAGATTGCTATGCCGGTGTGCATCCTTCTTCAAATGTGTGGGGGGATGATCTCATTGTGATCAATAAGGCAGATTAAATATAAAAAGCTTACGTGGTATCTCACCACGTAAGCTTTTAAGGCTACTGTTAGTATGCTGTAGCAATGGTGGTAGCCTTCCAGGCTTCCAGGTCTTCTTTTATAGCATCTATTTTGCCATATGCCAGCTGATAGGCATCTTCTCCCAGGAACAGGTTCAGTGGCGGTTGTGCGGCTTCGCTGGCCTGAATAAACGCAGCAGCTGCTTTGGCCGGATCACCTGCCTGGTTGTGATGAATTTCATGCTGGTGCTGCGCCTGTATTTTCCTCACTTCTTCATAATCTGCAATCGGCTGTGCAGGCACCGCCAGAGAGCCGGATGACAGGAATTCGGTCCGGAAATAACCAGGAGAAACGATGGTCACGTGTACGCCGAAGGGTTTTACTTCTGCAGCCAGTGACTCGGAAAGACCGTTCACGGCGAATTTGGTGCCGGTGTAAATACCAAAGCCCGGGAAATTGCCAAAGAAACCTGCGATGGAAGACACGTTGAAGATATGCCCTGACTTTTGTTCGCGGAAGTAAGGCATTACTTTCCGGATCACGTTGAGTGTACCGAAAACATTGATTTCAAAACTGGCCCTGGCTTCAGCATCTGTTGTTTCTTCCAGCGTGCCTATCTGGCCATAGCCGGCATTGTTTACTACCACATCGATGCGGCCAAAGCGCAATACCGTATCGGCGATTGCTTTGGCGACATTTGCTTCATCACCCAGTTGAACAGTGAGAGGAAGGAAGTTATTATCATCACTTATTTTACGGAGTTCATCAGCGTTGCGGGAGGTGGCGGCCACCTGATAACCTGCGGCCAGCAGTTTTTCTACCAGTACACGGCCCAGTCCTTTGGAGGCGCCTGTTACAAACCATACTTTTTTGTTGCTCATAAGATTTCCATTTTTACGAACACAAAATTAATGGCCCTATACACACCGGCTATTACGCTAAACAAACCAATTATTGCGAAAATCAAACAGCCCTGAAAGCGGTAGGGGTCATGTTAGTGTGTTTTTTAAAGAAGTTATTGAAATGGGAGGCCTCTTCAAATCCCAGACTGTAGCTGATTTCGGCCACGTTCCAGTTGGTATGCCTCAGCAGGGCTTTGGCTTCGGAAGCGATACGCTCGGAGATGTGGGCAGTGGTCGTTTTACCGGTAGTGTCTCTTACGGCTCGGTTGAGATGGTTGACATGCACCGATAGTTCCCCTGCGAAATCACTGGCAGAGCGTAAGCGGAACTGCTGCTGGGGTGTTTCGATAGGAAACTGCCGTTCCAGCAACTCGGTGAAAACCGCCGTGATACGTGATTTGGCATCGTGATGCTGATACAGTTTCTCTGAGGGCTCCATTTTTAAGGCAATATGTATCAGTTCCATCAGATAGTTGCGCAGCAGATCGTATTTATAACGATAATCACTATTGATTTCAGCCAGCATTTTATTGAAAAGCGCTGCCACCTGGGCCACCAGGGCACGGTCCAGATTGTAGGAAGGTATGCCTGCGGCTGTAAACATAGGCAGGTCCCGCAGCGGATGCCGGCCTATGTCCATTAAAAAGGATTCCCGGAAGATGCAGAAAAAACCGCTTTTGTCGTCTGATAGCCCTTCCCAGGCGTAAGGTACCTGTGGGTTAAAGAACATCAGCGTGTTCCCTTCGGTGACAATTGTCCTGTCTGCATAGTGATAAAGGTTTTTACCACGTATCAGGCTTACTTTATAGAAGTCACGGCGGCTATAGGACATGGTAGGTCGTCCGTTGACCATACAGTTAGCCATATTGAATACGTTGAAATGCCCGAGGTCATGCTGCAGGTTGTCGGGTGCCGGGATCTTTTTCTGCCGGTAAAAGTCGGTAAGTGATTCTGTTTTGGGCATGTTTGCAAATTACAAAAATCAAACAATAGTCATCTTCCAAAAATTAGTACATTTATCCATCAGTATCATAAAATATGTATAAAACCCTCCGCAGTGCAGTAGAAAAACATATTCATCTCACGGATCAGGAGTTTGAGATCTTCAGCGCCCCTTTTTATCAGAAAACGGTAAAGAAAAAGGAGCTGCTGTTAAGAGCAGGTGAGATCTGCAAATTTGAAGGGTTCGTCAACAAGGGCTGCTTCCGGGTTTATTATCAGGATGACAACGGTAACGAGAGCATTCTCTATTTTGCAGCAGAAGGCTGGTGGGTGACGGACATCGACAGCTTTACCAACCAGGTGCCCGCTATCCTGTCTATCGAGGCATTGGAAGACTCGGAAGTGTTATTGATCACCTATCCCTATAAACAGGCTTTATATGAAGAACTGCCGAAAGTAGAGAAGTTGTTCAGGATCATGACACAGAAAACCCATGTGGCCCTGCAACGCCGTATGATCTCCAACCTCAGTAAGACAGCGGATCAGCGTTACCTGGAGTTTATGGAAAGTTACCCCGACCTGGAACAGCGGCTTTCGCAGCAACAGGTAGCTTCCTACCTGGGCATTACCCATGAATTCCTGAGCAAAATCAGGCGCAAACTGGCGCATAAGGGCTGATACCCCGATTTTGAACTAGTTCAATTTTTAAGGATTTTTCCCGTATTAGATTTGTTCCATCAAAAACAATCATGATGGAAACAAAGTTAATATACATTATGGACCCGCTCTGTGGTTGGTGCTACGGGAGTGCTGACAATCTCCTTAAACTGACACAACAGTATGCCGGCCGTCTTGCGGTGGAAATAATTCCCGCAGGCATGTGGGCCGGTATCAACGTGCGGACGCAGTCACGCGCCATGGCCCAGTATTTTATCCGGCACGACCGGCAAATTGAAGCCCTCACCGGAACCACATTTGGGGCTGATTATTTCGCCTTTCTTGGAAAAGAGGTCATCCTTGATAGTGAAGTCCCCTCACGGGCCATTATGGCTGTTCAGCAGCTGGCTCCCGAAAAGGCGGTGGTTTTTATGGTAAAGGTGCAGCAGGCACGTTACCTGCACGGAAAAGACTTTAATAATACACAAGTATACCTGGATATCTGTCAGGAGCTTGGAATAGATACCGGTGTTTTTCAGGAGTGCTTTACTGCGGCATCATTGCAAACGCTCACCCTGCATGCGTTTGAAAAGGCTACATCTTATGCATCAGCATATCCCTCCCTGTTTATCGAACACAATGGACGCCGTATACTACTGGAACAGGGGTATGCGTCTTATGCTGAACTGGATGAAAGTGTAGCTTCTGTTTTAAACTGACGAAATCATCAAAACATGAAAAAGTTATTGTTCATCTTATTTAGCATGACAGCTATGGCTACTCAGGCACAGGAATTAAAATCACAGGGAACCTCGCCACTGGAGCTGACCTACTACAACGCGCCGGAGTCTTCTATGAGGGTGACATCTGTATTGGTCAGTGGTAAAAAGGATGCCGTGCTGGTAGACGCCCAATTTACATTGCCGGACGCCGAAAAGGTGGCGCAGGCCATTAAAGCTTCGGGTAAACAACTGAAAGCGATCTTTATCAGCTATGGAGATCCGGATTTTTATTTCGGGCTGGAGGTCTTCAAAAAATATTATCCGCAGGTGACGGTGTACGCTACCGGGCCGGTGATCGATCATATCCAGCAGACGGCTCAGGGTAAACTGGACGTATGGGGACCGCAACTCAAAGAAGCTGCACCACATAATGTTGTACTGCCGCAACTGTTAAAAGACAGTGTGCTGAAGCTGGAAGGCCAGTCGCTGGAAGTGATGAATGCAGACAATGAACGGTCTTTTATATGGATACCAGCGATCAAGGCGGTCATCGGTGGTGGTAGTGTGTTTGGAGATAACCTCCATCTGTGGATGGCAGATGATGCTACTTCTGCCAAACGTGGAGAATGGTTGGCAGCGCTGGACCGTATTCAGGCGCTTTCCCCGCAATGGGTGATCCCGGCTCACTTTGCCAGCGGGGCTCATCTAGACTTAAGATCTGTTGAGCACACCCGGGACTATATCCGGAAATATGCTGAACTGCTCCATAAGCATACTACTTCAACAGCACTGATCAATGCGTTAAAAGCAAAATATCCCACACTCCTGGGCGGTGTAAGCCTGGAGTTGAGTGCTAAAGTCAACACCGGCGAAATGCAATGGGGTGCCCCGCAGGATGAAACAGCTCAAAACCTGGCCGTGATAAAAGCCACCTATGAAGGAGGTAGTACGGCAAAAAATGCTGAAAACCTCGCCAATGCGCTGACTAGCAAAACTGTATGGACGGAAGCGGCCGGATTCCCTTATGGAGGCACTTATATCGGTAAAGACAATATTCTGAAACAGGTATTCGCAAGGATCACGGCAGACTGGGACGACTATAAAATTACAATAGATCATTACACTGTTACCGGAGATGAGGTAGTGGCTTTCGGCACGTATTCCGGCACTAACAGGAAAACCGGCAAATCCTTTAAGGCCCGTGTGGCCCACCATTATGAACTGAAGAACAGAAAGATTGTCCGGTTTGAACAGTTTGTAGACAGCCAACAGGCGATAGATGCTATGAAATAAATAAAGTAGAAGTCAGCCACACGGAGGCTGACTTCAGCTTTTTATCCGGCAACCCTGGCCATGGCTTTTTGTGGCAGTTGCAGATCGCCACCCTGGTTTCGAAGAATAAATTTGAAAGCGGTGATTTGCCAGACAGCAGTATTCTTTTTTAACGCTACTTCGTAGTTGCCTTCTACAATCCATTCTGCATCTGCAATCAGATGGCTGGCATGGCCGGTAAACCGCGCAGTGGCGGTATCTCCCTGTATAGCAATGTCGAAATCAGCAATATGATGCGCTGTTTTGTCAAATCCGGGCAGTAGCTGTTTCCACATGTGGATGATCTCCTGTGGAGGTAGCACCAGCGGCTGTCCACCTGCCATCGAGGTGTAGTCATATACTACCTCAGCCGCAAAGGCTCTTTGTACCTGCTCCCAATCTCTGCTGTCTGCTCCGCCGAACACGGAATGTAATACCAACGCGATTTTTTCAGTTTCCATAATTGATAGTTTGTGGATAATGCGGGCCGAAGTTATAAAATTTAGTAACAGGTGCTGTCCCGTTTTGTACAATGATAAAAACCTGCTACCGGTTAATGTTGCATTATTGTTCCAGGAGATGTGGCGGTAGGACGTTCAGAATGGAGCATCACCAACGGCAATGAAGTGAAGGTAAGCGCCAAAGGTATTGAAGTGATGAAACAGCAGGCAGATGGCACCTGGAAGATTATCATAGACCATGCTTTCGGAGCGCTGGAAGATATGCAGGCATAGGTTTTTTACGCGGTAGGTCTGCAGGGGAAATCACGTAAAAGCGGGATTTCATGTCTGTTTGTTTTATTATAAATTGTTAGTATTTCTAATCACTCAAACCTGTAAAGTATGAAAAAGAAACCCGCTGCCAAGTTGAAACTGGCTAAAATCAAGATTGTAGCCCTCGGTAAAACTGTTGCGATGGAAGATCACAACCGTACCCTGCCGATTACACAACACAAAACCTGTCCTCCGACCAATTGGGTTTGTTAGTACTGTAGGCAAGCTATTCCTAGTAATGACAACCGGCGTATGGGATATCCTATACGCCGGTTGTTTTTTCTGAAGCCGGCTCATCTTCGTACGTCTTTGGCCGTTATATAAGGTTACTTCTTCGTAAATTGCTCCCGTAACCCATATATAGTCAAATGAAGAATTATTTTGAAAGCCCCTTCCGGGGAAAATTATTATCGGAGCAGGTTACCAATCCTAATATTGTTGTCGGTGAATACAGCTATTATTCCGGTTATTACCACGGGCATTCCTTTGATGACTGCGCCCGTTATCTGCCTCCTGATCGTAACGATGTAGACAAACTGATTATCGGTAGTTATTGTTCTATCGGCAGCGGAGCTGCTTTTATTATGTGTGGCAATCAGGGCCATCGGCACGACTGGATTTCGAGTTTCCCTTTCTTTTATATGCAGGAAGAACCGGCTTTTCATGGAAGTATCAATGCTTATGAAGCTGCAGGGGACACGGTAGTGGGTAATGATGTGTGGATAGGTGCTGAAGCGATGGTGATGCCGGGTGTGAAAATAGGCCACGGTGCTGTAATTGGGAGTAGGGCCCTTGTTACAAAAGACGTGGCGCCGTATACGATAGTGGGCGGTAACCCGGCTAAAGAAATCCGTAAGCGTTTTCCCGGAGAGGAGATACAGCTGCTCCTGGAAATGGAATGGTGGAACTGGCCTAAGTCATTGCTGGAACAGGCTATGCCGCTGTTGTGCGATGGTAATGTCAAAGCACTGTATGATTTTTTTCTGAAACATCATTCCTGAAAAATAAGGCTATAAAATTCCTGTATAGTTATGAAAAGAACAGCATGGTTTGACCGGGTGTTTCCGGTCATTACAGACAATGGAACAATGCCCTCCATTATTGAGCGCCTGAGTGGTACATCTGCGAGGGTGGAAGAAATGACCCGCGGTCTCGAAGAAAGTTTATTGATCCGTAAGGTAGATGGACAGTGGTCTGTTAAAGAAGAGGTAGGTCATCTGTCTGATATGGAACCACTCTGGCTGGGACGTTTGGGTGATTTTGTAAAAGGCCTGCCAGAGCTAACAGTGGCAGATCTTACCAATCAGCGGACACATAATGCTAACCACAATGCTGTTAGCCTGGACGAGTTATTACAACGATTCCGGGAACAAAGGGCTTTGATGGTGGCCAGGCTGTGGCAGCTGGAGGAAACGCAGCTGGAGAAAACAGCCCTGCACCCGCGTTTAAAAACACCGATGCGTATCATTGACCTGGCTTATTTTGTTGCCGAACATGATGACCACCATCTGGCCGGTATCCGTGAAAAGATGCTGTAATATCAGCCCAGTAATGTTTTTACGGTATCAGCCGTAAACGTTAGCTTAAGCTCCATCTCATCGTCATGGTTTCTTTTAAATGCTACAGCTACTAAATTACGAAGTATTCCGGGAGCCGCACGCAGAGTGGCTCCCGGAGTATGAATTAAATTCCTTCGGCGGCTTTGCTGATAAAGCTGGCGATCTCTTTAGGGTGAGTGGCCAGGGAAGCGTGGCTGGCAGCCAGTGAGATAGTTTGAGCCTTCATACGGTCAGCCATAAAACGTTGTGTGTCGGGTGGTATCATCCGGTCGTTTTCAGATACCTGGTACCATACCGGAAAATTCTTCCAGCCAACACCACTGGGTTTGTCTTCAAAACATCTGCCGGCAATTGGTTTCTGGGTAGCGGCCATCACGGTGGCATCGTCCGGTGAAGCATCCTGACAAAAACTCTCTCCGAATTTGTCCCGTTTGATCCATAGAAAACCATACTGGTCAGGGTAGATATTGGCCCCGCCAGGTGCCGGTTGCCCTCTTTGTAATAGTGCCGCCAGGTTTTCAGATTCATCAGGAGCGAAGGCGGCGATGTACACCAATCCTGCTGTGCCAGGTGTCTTTCCGGCTGCTTCAGTGATGATGGCGCCACCATAGGAATGACCTACCAGTAAGGATTTGCCTTCCAGTTGTCCGGCCATTCTGCGGACAGACTCTGCATCATCGGCCAGGGATGTCAGCGGACATTGGGGCGCTACTACTGTATAGCCCTGGGCGGTCAACAAGGGAATAACCTTGTTCCAATGCATACTTTCGCCCCAGGCACCATGTACCAGGACGATATTCACTTTGTTTGCCATCTTGATAGCTTTTTTTGGGTACAAAAAAACTGCGGGTTATAATCACATGACGATCTAATGCCAGTCTGGAGGAATGCTGTTAAAAGTTACTGTAATCTTTCCATGCCTGGAAATTTATTTTACCATGACGGAATAAATAAATGTTGATCTTTATTTTTTAATCCTTATTCCCATGAAATTGTTTTTAACGCTCTCAGCGTTCTGCTGTACTGTTGGGTATCAAACCCATGCCCAGGATACTTCATTCCCAGGTAACGTTGGTGTTGGTACCACTACCCCCAACGCCTATACGCATGGAGGCACCAATCGTGTACTGGAAATCATGAATCCTGGTACCCTTACCAATAGCCAGGCCCACCTTATACTCAGCAGCGGGGCTACTGCCAACAAAGGATCTGTAGGTTCTGTTTCCTGGGTTACCCCCAACTCCACCGGAATGAAACTGATGGCTTTCATTGGCGGGCATATCAGCGGTGATGCGACTACCAATACACAGGGTAACCTGGTGTTTGCAACTTCCGCCGGAAACGGTCCGCTCCAGCGTGCTGTAATCACTTCCAACGGATACCTGGGCCTGGGTACGGATAACCCCATCCGCTTGTTTACCCTGGCTGCAGATAATAATCCTGAACTGGTATTTCAGAATAACGGCCGCCTGCCAGACCAGCGGTATTATCGTATATACACCGGCGGTAGTAAAACACTGTTTGGCACACTTAAAGATGATGGCTCTTCCGGTAATGATCAACTCAGTATCGATCATCTTACTGGTAATGTGGGCATCGGTAAAACAGATGCACAGGCTTACTTCCATGGCGGCAATAATCGGGTACTGGAAATCCATAATCCAGGAACAGTGGCGAACAGCCAATCTCATCTGATATTGAGCACCGGTGCCACGGCCAATGCAGGCAGTATCGGTTCTGTTACATGGACTGTGCCCAATGCTCCCGGCGCTAAAGGAGTGGCATACATCGGCGCCATCATGGACAAGGCAGCTACTACAGACGCTTCCGGTTTCCTGGTTTTTGCTACAGCGGATAAAGGCCTTCCGCTGGAAAGAATGCGGATCAGCCCGGACGGGAACATCGGCATCGGGGCTCAACCACAACAGGATTATAAACTGGCGGTCAACGGTACTATCGGATCCCGAAAGGTAAAAGTTACGCAGGAAACCTGGGCGGATATGGTATTTGATCCGGCTTACCAACTGCCATCACTAAACGAAGTTGCAGCGCACATTGAGCAGAATAAACACCTTCCTGGCATCCCTTCTGCTGCGGAAGTAACTACCCGGGGACTGGACCTCGGCGAAATGCAAAAACTGCAGATGCAGAAAATAGAAGAACTTACACTTTATATCATCGAACTCAATAGAAAACTCGGAAGCCAGCAGGAACAGATAATACGGCAGGAGGCCGTTATCAATGCCTTAAAAAATAAGGACAGCAAAACAACAGTTCCCACTGAATAACTTATCTTGCCCAAAATTTTAAAAACGGAATATCATGTCAACTTCCGCAGCATTAACAGCCCCCGACCTGATCGCACAGTACGGCGGCATTGCACTGGATAAACAGAATGACCTCGCCGCTGTAATCGGCAATAACGACTGGAATGCAGACCTGACAGAAGGTACCCTCAGCTTCGGCGATGAGCTGGTATTTCCGATCCAGGTGCTGGGTACGCTCTCTCATGTGTCCAATACCTTTCTGTGGGGATGGGCCAATGTCCAGTCTGATATCCCTGAAAATCTGTTACAGGAAGCTTTACAGCTGAAACAATACGGAGAACAGCATCAGGTGGCGCTTTTTACCAACAGCCAGTTTGAGGCTTCGCTCAACGAAGTACATTATATAGGTATGATCGCCTCCGGTATGTTTGGCTCCAGTGCCTACTATGTGGCCGACTACGGACAGGGCGCTTTATTGGTTACCATCAAAAGTGATATCATTGATGCCGCCCGCACGGACACGCCTCAACGTATTCTTACCGTGTTCCCTCAGCTGATATCACTGTTTGAAATGGACCACCGCCAGGCACTTACCAGTTACCTGAAAGCCAGGGACTTTACCATCACTGTTTCCGGTAATGAGTTAACTGCCACCCACAATGATAACAGTATTGTAGCCGCTTTCGATGAACAGAACCGCCTTGCCAGCCTCAATGGCAAGCTATTATAGGTCCCAGGGCTGAAGCCCTGGGCTAATATAGGCTGAAGCCTTGGGCTAATAAGCTAAAGCCCTGGGCTAGTATGCTAAAACGCTGAGTTAATTGCTAAAGTCCAGGGCTAATATGTTTAAGTCCTGGACTCATTTTTATCCCCCGTCTTCTCTCCCCGAAAATATTTTTTTCTCCGACATAAGGGTTTTATTTCATCATCGTGTATTAGTAGCAGTTATCACTACTGATTGTCTTGCGTTAGCGCTGCGTATGCCAGTCAACCATGCTAATTTTTTATGATGATGGAACGTGCTTTTTACTATGCCATACTATGCTGGAAAGCAGCTGTCAGGATTCTGTTTTTCCCTTTATACCTGCTGGTTTTTTTTGGGGATTTATTATGGAGATGCCTGCCTTTTGTCAACAAGGATAGTGCTGAAAGAAAGAAATGATTCCCAAAGACTATTTTGTTATGACAAATAAAAAAACGGCTGTTATTATCGGCGCTGGTCCTGCGGGATTGACTGCAGCTTATGAATTGCTCAAGAGAACGGATATTAAACCCATCATACTTGAAATGTCGGGAGATATTGGCGGGATTTCGAAAACAGTCCGCTATAAGGGCAACAGAATAGACATTGGAGGCCATCGTTTTTTTTCCAAGTCAGACCGTGTGATGGAATGGTGGCTTGATATCATGCCTATCGCCTCAGGAGAGGAAGAAGTTAATATCACCTATCAGCAGAAAACCAGAACAGTAAAGAACGAACAAAAAACAACGGATGGTAATCTGGTGATGCTGGTACGTGACAGGTTGTCGAGGATTTATTACCAGCGGAAGCTGTTTCTTTATCCGCTTACCATGTCGGTCAGCACTATTTCCAAACTGGGACTGTTCCGGCTTTTCCGGATCATGATCTCTTACGGATATGCCCGGCTTTTCTTCCGTAAAAAGGAAAAAACGCTCGAAGACTTTTTTATCAAACGTTTCGGGCGCGTACTATATGAAACTTTCTTTAAAGACTATACAGAAAAGGTTTGGGGAAAGCCCTGCCACGAAATCGATGCAGAGTGGGGACATCAGCGTATCAAAAAACTATCGGTGTCTAAAACAATACTGCACGCATTACAAAAACTTTTTGCCAAAACAGGAGAAGATATTGCGCAAAAGAAAACGGAAACCAGTCTTATAGAAAGATTCCTGTATCCAAAATTTGGGCCGGGTCAGCTTTGGGAAGAGGTTGCAGCCCGCATTACCGCGATGGGAGGGGAGATACGGCTCCACCAACCGGTAACGGGTGTGCAACTGGCGCACGGTACTGTACAAAGTGTAAGTACCCCCGATGGTTGCTACAGTGGAGACTATTTTTTCTCCACCATGCCAGTGAAAGACCTGGCGGCAGCCATGAAAGAAGCGGTGCCCGGCCCGATACAGGAAATTGCCCGCGGATTGGAATACCGCGATTTTGTCACCGTTGGGCTTCTGGTAGACAAACTGGTGCTTTCGCCAGACCATGCGCTCGTAAAGGACAACTGGATCTATATTCAGGAAAATGATGTCCGCGTCGGCCGCCTCCAGATCTTTAATAACTGGAGCCCATTTATGGTCAGTGATCCATCCAAAGTATGGATAGGCCTGGAATATTTTTGTAATGAAGGTGATGAGTTATGGAGTATGGAAAATCAACAGTTTATTAACTTTGGCATCGCCGAACTGGAAAAGATCGGTGTTATCCGCCAGGAAGATGTACTGGACAGCACTTTGGTGAGGATGCAAAAAACATATCCGGCTTATTTCGGCACCTATCACCGGTTCGATGAACTCAGAAATTATATGGACACGATCAGCAACCTGTTTCTCATCGGTCGAAACGGTATGCATAAATACAATAACGCCGATCACTCTATGCTCACCGCTATGACTGCCGTAGATAATATCATCGGAGGCATTACAGACCGGCGTAATATCTGGGAGATCAATACCGAACAGGAATATCACGAAGAAAAACAGACCGTATGAAATCACTGAAGCGTTACGACTACCTGATCTATACTTTTATTTTTGTGGTCATTTCGGTGATCTGGTCGCAGCTGTCGAATTTTACCTGGGATGATGATGCTATCACCCGTCTGATGAATGTGCAGGATGCCCGTCATAATAGCCTGCAGTGGCTGTCTGCATGGAACCGGCCATTGTTTGTGGTATTGTTTTATCTGCCGATACAGGCTTTCGGTAAAACAGGCGCCATGTTGCTCATGGTGGCGCTGACAGCAATATCCGGCATATTGTTGTACAAAGGTCTCCGTCATAAAGGAGTACCGCATGCTTCGGTGGCGGTGGTGTTCCTGTTGTTTCAGACTTTCCTCTTTGGCATCGCCAGAGATGCCATGACAGAACCACTGGCTTCTTTCCTGATATGTTTAGGTCTTTATTGTTTTTATACAGAGAAGTTTCAATGGTTTGCACTCATAGGCGGATTGTTGCCCCTGGCCCGCTCAGAAGGAATTCTGCTGATGCCTTTCTGGTTGTATCCGTTGCTGCAGCGTCGCCTGTACCATTATATTCCTTTGATGGCCGCAGGTATGTTAGCTTGGGCGCTGGGCTGGTATGCGTATTCCGGCAGGCCCCTGGCGCTAATGCAGGAGCTGCTGTCGAGCGGCAACAGTAAAAACCGGTATGCGCATGTTAGTCTTACTCATCATTCCGGTAAATATGTTTACGTACTGGGACCGGTAGCCTTTTTCTTTTTTCTATGGGGCTACCTGGGCAGTCTCAGAAAAATGTTGTCTGATTATTTTGTCTTGTTGCAGTTTACGGTGGGATTCCTGGTATATGTCATCTTTGCGGTGTATATGGACCTGGGGCAGTCTGGTGGCGCGTTGCGCAATCTCATTACTTTGTCGCCGCTGGCGGCGGTCATCTGTCTGTATGGGTTTAACTACTGGATGGCCCTTTGGCCACTACCAGCTGCTGATACTAAAACGGCTAAACGAAAATCTACGCAGCCGGTAACGCCTGTAAAAAGGGATGAACTGTGGGTGTATGTGGTTTTTATCATTCTGCTGGCCTGGATTTCTTTTACCAATGAACTGGTATACCGGCAAAATTATGATCCCAACAAAAAGGACTATACGATTTTATGGTTTCTGATAGTATGCTGCCTGCTGGCTATTCTGCCGGTATTCAGTTTTGCACGGAAAAGGGTATACGTAGTAGCAGGAATGTTGTTGGTATGGCAGCTTACCTTTACACTCTGGTACGAAAATCCCCAAAGCCATGGCAATGAAGAAAGAAAAGGTATCAACGATATGACTGCGTTTATCCATAACAGTAGTCTGAAAGACCGTAAGATATTCTGTGGTCATCCCTGGTATTTCTGGGCTACGGGCCGCCATCCAAACGATACTATTACCACAGGGGAGGTGTCTGTCAGAAGCAAACCAGGTATGCAACCCGGCCAGCTGGTCATATGGGAGGGCCACTATACCGGTGAGCACTATACGAATACGCCGCTGCCTGTTTTTCTGAATGATACAACTTTTGCACCAGTATATGTTTCACAGAACAAGGATAAGGAGGCTGTTGCAGTGCTGTTTGTAAAACTATACCCCCAAACGCAGTATAACGACCGCTTCTTCACTAACCTGGTGAAGGAGTTCCCTCAGAATGACCGGATACCTTATTTCAAGGGCATTTATGAGCGGGACCGGAAAAAAGCCGCGGCTGTTTCCATACAGGACTTTAATGCAGCGTTGGCACTGAATCCCGGCGGAGCGGACATTTACCTGGCCCGTGGTATCAGTTATCTGTTGATGAAGGATAAAGCCAACGGTTGCCGGGATCTGAATCAGGCGGCATTAATGGGCTCCCAACAGGCACTGCCCCTGTTACAGTCTTATTGTAAGTAACATTTTCAGGAAGATGAGTACGAAGGTTGAAACGGTTTCAGGTTACGCCAACTGGACTACCTTGTCCTTCCACACTGGACTACTTTACTGCTCCAGGAGACTATTACTTTTGTGATCAGATGAAATCTAAGAACAGTATGACACAAGAGGAAAGACATATCATTGAAAATTTATTTGAACACTGGACCTATGTAGGAGAAAAAGCAGGACTGATCACTATGGCTCCCCGTTATAAAGCGGTAATACCGGATGGATCAGACTGGCCTAAAAGGGTATTTGAAGTAGCGGGTCCGGAAGAGCTGGCGCCCATCGCTGCACAGATAAAAGCAGGAGTGTTGCCGGATGCAGTAACGTTTACAGAATCACAGGCGATGGAATATGAGCATACATTATCATCAGCAGGTTTCGGGGCAAAGATGCGCCTGCAGGGTATGATTATTTACCTGAGAGAAAATCCGCCCGCTGAAGAGTCCGGAGATGTGCAATTCAGTCTGGTAACGAATGCTGCCGAAGCAGCTGTATTTGCTGACATCGCTGCGCAGTCGTTTAACTACCGCGTAGATGGCGCCATAGTAGCCAGGTTGCTGCATCAGGAAGATAAGATAAAGGTATTCACCGGAACTTATAAAGGAGCTGCTGCCTGTAGCGGGGTAATTTATTATGACAACAATGGCAATGCCGGTCTGCATTTTATCGGCACCTTGCCGGATTTCAGGGGTAAGGGCCTGGCGGCAGCCATGACTACCCGTTTGCTCCGGGAATGTGTGGCGGATGGCAAACGTTATTGTGTATTGCATGCCTCTAAAGCAGGCTTGCCGATATATAGCCGGTTGGGTTTTGAACCGGTGAAAGAAGTGATCACTTATGCACTCTCTCTGTAATCCAATAATAAACAGGCTTCCCGCTTTTGCGGGAAGCCTTAATCTAACAGGTAAGTATAATTATTTAGCGTTGGAACCGCCGTCGATCACATATTGTGCGCCGGTGATAAACTGACTGTCATCTGATCCGAGGAAAAGCACCAGCTTGGCGATTTCCAGCGGTGCAGCATATCTTCCCAACGGAATACCTGCTGCAAATATTTTCTGCATCTCTTCAGCTTTCCCTGGTTCGTAACCTTCTTCTATAGAACGCATCATTCTGTTATCTACCGGTGACGGATGTATGGTATTGACCCGTATCTTTCTCGGTGCGGCTTCCAGGGCCGCTGTTTTCATGATGCCAAGGGTCGCATGTTTACTGGTCGTATAGGCGACAAAGTTAGGAGAAGCCCCCAAACCTGCTACAGAAGAGGTAATGATCATGCTACCACCATCATTCATCTGCGGTAGCACATATTTACAACCCAGAAAAACACCTTTTACGTTAACGGCCATTACTTTATCAAATACATCTTCAGGGAATTCTGTAATGGGCTTCACTACGCCTTCGATACCGGCGTTGTTAAAGAAGATATCGATCTTTCCGAATTTTTTTACAGCCTCCTGCGCATAACGTTCCACATCTTTGGCCAACGTAACGTCTGCTGCTACATAAGCTGCATCGTTGCCCAGCTCAGCTGTCGCTTTCTTTAAAGCGTCTTCGTTGAGGTCAATCAGTACTACTTTGGCGCCTTCATCAATAAATAACTTTGCAGTGGTTTGTCCGATGCTTCCTGCGCCGCCCGTGATAAGCGCTACCTTGTTCTCCAGTCTTTTCATAATAGTATATTTTAAACGTCATCTAATCAAAACAAGAACGGTAACAGTGGCAGTGGTAGGCAGAAGGTAAACAGGCCAGGGAGATTTTTTCAATACGGCAAATATACAACTTAAGTGTCAGGGGCGTGCGCTGCAAATAAACAGCAGCGGTAGTTTTAACGTTTTGGTAAGATATGTTAATTATAATAAATGGTTCCTTAACTTAGCGTAAAACCTATCTAAACCATGATGTATAAAGCGTTGCTATCAGCTGTACTGCTGGCTGTGTCTCTGACTGTTGCTGCCCAACCGCCTAAAGGTCAGGCTAAACCTAATTCTGTTTACGGTGTCGCCCCTACGGCTTCAGGTGCCATGGATGCGCTGGAACTTCCCAGGATGCTCCAGAATGACAGTGGTAAACTATCTCTGAAGATCAAAGCAAAAGTGTTGGATGTTTGTCCTAAAAAAGGTTGCTGGATGAAATTGCAGGTCAATGACAGCACTACGGCCTTTGTAAAAATGAAGGACTATGCCTTCTTTGTTCCCCTCGACATTAAAGGTAAAACTGTTGTACTCGACGGTGTTGCCTATTTGCACGAGACTTCTGTGGCAGAGTTAAAACACTATGCAGAAGATGCCCACAAACCACAGGTGGAAATTGATGCCATCCAACAACCGAAAAAAGAAATCAGGTATACTGCCAATGGTATACGGGTCGTAGAATAATGATTGTTTATGAACAGAGATAAAGCTACCGAAAGAGCTGCCATGCCGAAGGGAACTTCGGTTGTACTCGATAGCAGAACATTACAAAGCAGCTATGCTACGCTGATACCATTGCTGAAGGAAGGGATGCATGTGCTGGACCTGGGTTGCGGTACGGGCGCTATTTCCGCTGGTATTGCAGTGGCTGTAGGTCCTTCAGGTACAGTTACCGGTATCGATAACAGCGGACATCTGATAGACAAAGGCCAGGTAGATTATCAGGGTGTTTCTAATCTGACACTGCTAACGGCTGATATCTTCACGTGGCAGCCTATACGAAAATTTGAGCTGGTTGTATCTGCCCGTGTTTTTCAATGGCTCAGTAACCCGGCAGACGCACTGAAGAAATGTGCAGCAATGCTGGTGCCGGGAGGTAAACTGTCTGTCCTGGATTACAACCATGCCAGACTGGAATGGGAACCTGCTCCACCGCCCGCTATGCAGCGTTTTTACCGCGCATTTCTCGACTGGCGTGCCGATGCAGGTATGGACAATGAAATGGCAGATCATCTGCCGGCATTATTCCAACAGGCTGGTTTTTCTCAGATAAAGGTGCAGGAAGCCAACGAATCCTGCAGGAGGGGAGAAGCTGGTTTTGCGGATAAGGCTGCCATCTGGTCTGCAGTAGCCAGACTGAGAGGCCCGCAGATGGTGCAGAGCGGCTTCATTACAGAAACAGAACGATTACAGGCTATCGATGATTATGATGCCTGGTTGAAGGAAGGAGCTTTGTCCATGACCATGAAACTGAAGGATATCCAGGCAGTGCTTTCATCCTGAACATTATTGCGATCACCATTGGTATGAAAAGAAGCAGGCCCGTAGTAATCCCTACGGGCCTGCTTCTTTTAACTAATCAGGATCACCCTATTTTTACACAGGTCCAGGTGGCTTCCATCACTGGCTCTTCGTTCATATAGGCAATACCGGACTGCTTGATAATTTTTTCGCTTACGCGGATGTTTTTAATAGCATAACGGATAGGCACCCCATAGTGTGCACCTTTCATAAACCGGGCTGTTTCTATACCCGCGAGCCCGAAAAGTCCGTCGGCCAGGCCCAGCAACTTAATGCCCGCACCGCCGCACTGGGCCATTGATTCTATCAGGATAACACCTGGAACAAACCCGTGGGCAGGGAAGCTGCCTTTCAGTAATTCACTGTCTTCACTGAAAGTTTTGTAGCCAATAATCTCTTCATTGGAAACAGCAGTCACCCGATCAGCAAATAAAAAAGGTGCTCTGTGAGGAATCAACGTTTCTACAGCATCTGAGCTTCGCATAACTGAATTTTTTTTCTACTTTGTATCGGCCGGAAAAATTCCCCGTCCGTCTAAAAATATGAATATTCATCTGATTGTCCTGAAACGGAAACAGTGGTGGCTTTATTGTTTATTGTTTTGTATTCCTGTTATGTCAATGGCGCAGGCGCCACGGAACGCCCGCACAGCATGGGTGTCTTTGGAGGGGGACATACGGTCCAAGGGTAACCCCAGAAAAGCTGGCGAAGTTTATCTTATCCAGTCTCCGGTTCTACAGGTAATTCGGACTAATAACAAAGAGGTGAAGGGAACGGTACTGATATTTCCCGGTGGTGGTTACAAGGTGGTGGAGGTAACAACAGAAGGCAGCCTGGTAGCTGCTTTCCTGAATAAGTTAGGGTATGATGTGGCCCTGCTGGAGTATCATGTGTCAGCTGGTGCGAATACAAGGGCGCTGGCGTTGGCGGATGCGAAGACTGCCTGGCAACTGTTGCAGACAAAAGCGGCCGCACTGGGGCTGCGTGGGAAAGAGCGGAATATCATGGGCTTTTCTGCCGGCGGGCATCTGGCGGCCAGCCTGATACAGGAGCTGGCGCCTGCAGCACAGCCTGACAACCTGATGCTGATTTATCCTGCCTTTCTGAATGAAACCCGTCCCGGTTCCGTATATCCGTCTGTGTTGCCTCCCGCCGAAATCAGGTCCAGGCTTTTTACCCTGGTCGCTGCAGACGACACGCCTGAATTGGTCAGCAGCTGCACGCAATATGGCAAGATATGGAAAGGATATGATGGCCGCGGTACTTTTAAGGTGCTACCCGATGGAGGACATGGCTTCGGAATGGTAACACCACTCCGGGGTGCTACTGCACAATGGCCTTCCATGCTGCAAACGTTTCTGGAAAATAAAGACAGCATTGCTCTTACCAGCATTAATCCTACAGCCATAGCAACAGAAGGTTATAGTCATGCACGGCATGAACAAAAGGTGGCAGCGGTGGCCAGTCAGCAATTTGATCTTATCATGATTGGCAACTCTATCACCAACAACTTCGAGAAGGCTGCCTATCAGCCGGTATGGGAGCAGTTTTATGCGCCACGCCATGCACTCAACCTGGGCTTTAGCGGTTACCGCACAGAAAACATCCTCTGGAACCTCGAACATGGAGAACTGAAAGGTCAGTCACCGAAAGTGGTGACGCTGGAAATAGGGACCAACAACATCGACGAAAAAAATTATCCTACGCGGCATACTGCCGGGCAGCTCGCAGGAGGCATCGCCACCATTGTGCAGCTGCTACTGGAGAAACTGCCCAATACCAAAATCCTGTTGTTACGTAGTTTCCCTGGTAGTTACGATGGGCCCAATCCTACATCCCATCGTATGATCCTGGACAGGGCATCCGATATAGTGGCGAAACTGGCGGATAACAAACACGTGTTTTATTGTGATGTCAATCATGTGTTCCTGAACCTCGATGGCAGCATCCGGCAGGATATGATGCCGGACTGGCTGCATCCCAGCCCGGAAGGAGCAATGGCATGGGCACAGGCTATGGAGCCGCTGTTGTCGCAGCTGATGGGAGATAAAAGCAGAGACACTGTTAAACCTGCCAATACGGCCATTATTCCGGTGTCCCGGCTGGAGAAGGATAACTACGACTGGTGGGCGCGCCACGCGGAAGTGTTAAATATAAAAGACTCCATCAACCCGGAAATTGTGATGATAGGTAATTCCATTACTCATTTCTGGGGAGGTTATCCTTTGATGAGAAACGCGCTTGGCTATCTGGGTAAAGCCAATGGGGCAGAAGCCTGGGCTAGCCTCTTTGGCACACACCGGGTGCTGAACCTGGGCTTTGGCTGGGACCGCACCCAGAATGTGCTCTGGCGCCTGGACCATGGAGAGCTGGATGGCTTGCATCCCCGTACGGTGGTCATCGAAATAGGCACCAACAATACCAGCGAAACAGCTAACGCCCGCGCCAACACGCCGGCTGAAATAGTGGAAGGCATCAAAGCTATCTGTAGCCGGGTACGTTCCAAAGTACCCCGGGCCAGGATCATACTGATGGCTGTTTTTCCAAGAGAACAGCAGCCCGACAATCCCAGAAGAAAAGTAATCAGTGAAACGAACCGGCTGCTGGCCGATTTCGCTGCCAGTGAGCATATACGGTTGATTGATATCGGTGCGCAATTCCTCACACCGGATGGTGTTTTACTGAAAGAAATCACCTATGATTTCTGCCACCCTACGGAAAAGGGTTACCGGATATGGGCCGAAGCATTGAAGCCGGAATTGTTTTAAAGGAACTGTCAGGATAACTTCGGGCACGTTAATTGTTGCGGCTTACCACCGACAACATATTAAGAAATTGATTGATTATGAAGAGAATAGTTACCCTGACGGTTGCCATGCTTTATTGCCTTTGTTCCTTTGCTCAGTTCAGTGACTCTACGCACTATCTTATAAAATATGCTTCTACAGGTTCTATCAACCATACCCAGGATGGTAATTCCTATCTGCTTAATAATAACTTCGGTTTTAAAGTAAGCAAAAGAAAAGTGAGTCTGAATGCGGGTGCCAGCTATATATATGGAAAACAGAATACATCCCTTACTAACAATGACGTGTCGGCAGCGGTGGATTTTAATCTGTATACGGATACAGCAAAGATCTACTACTGGGGCCTGGCCAACTATGACAGGAGTTATTCCCTCAAGATAAACAGTCGTTTTCAGGGAGGTCTGGGTATCGGTTATGATCTTATTCGTTTACCCAATGCCGTGCTGAATGTTACAGATGGATTATTATTTGAGAACAGCAACCTGTTTCTGCATGATACGATACAGGATATTTACAGCACTGTCAGAAACTCTTTCCGCCTGCAGTATAAGTGGACAATCAGAAATATTGTTGTGCTGGAAGGCGGCAATTACTTCCAGCAATCGCTAACACATGGAGATGACTACATCATCCGCTGTGTCAACAGTATGTCTGTAAAGCTGCGCAGCTGGCTGAGTGTAACGGCATCGTTGACATACAATAAACTAAACCGTACCGAACGTGAGAACCTGCTAGTGAACTATGGTGTGACGTTGGAAAAGTTTTTTTAACCGAAGAAATACAATAGCGTTTCAATGTTAACAAAGAAAGACAGGTTTGAGGCTTGTATTTTAGCAGGTGCAATTGGTGATGCCTGGGGGAGTAGTTATGAAAATGAACCATTGGCTCCATCTGCTACTCTTTCTCCCAACGTAAAGTTGAGTACTCCCTCTTTTCCCCCTTTTTTTAAATTAAAAAATTGACTGTTAACACATTACTGTTTTTAATAAATAAATAATATTGATAAATTAAAATAAAATATATATTTGATTCAAAATATATTTAAGCCCTATCCCTATACTCATGTGTAAAAAGCACTGTTGCCACGTTATGCTGTTGGCTCTGCTGTTGTCGTTAGCCTCTACTGTCATATATGCCCAGGCGCTGGACCAGCTTGGTATCAAAAAAGGTGTAAGCATGAGCGGCTCTATCAGTGCCAGCACAACAGCTTATAGTGCCAGCGGCATCGACAGCCGCCGGGATCCTCTTGCCTGGTATCTCAACGGTAATCTTAATATCAACTTGTTTGGCTATGACATGCCTTTCTCCTTCAGTTATAGTAATCAGGGGAGAAACTATTCCCAGCCGTTCAATCAGTTTCGTTTTGCACCTTCCTACAAATGGGCCAGGGCCTATATTGGTACTACCAGTATGAACTTCAGCAACTATACGTTGGCCGGGCATATGTTTGATGGATTAGGTGTAGAACTGACACCTGGTAAATGGCGATTGTCTGCCATGTATGGTAAACTGCTGAAAGCAGTGCCTTTTGATGTGCTGAACCCTGAAAGTTACAACCGTGCTGCCTTTGAGCGTATTGGTTATGGTGTGAAGATGGGATATGAAAATGAAGGTAACGCTTATAGTATTTCCTTATTCAAAGCGAAAGACAATGCGGGTTCTATTCCTTATATCCCGGATGATGCTACCATTACGCCCCGGGAGAATGTAGCTATGGCCTTCAATGTACGGCAGACCATTCTAAAGCGTGTATTCGTGGACGTAGAATATTCCGTATCAGCCCTCAACCGGGATACCCGTTCTGAAAAAAATGCCTTCGACAGCAGTCGGGGTACCTCCAACTTACTAGGTAAGTTTCTTGCGCCTACCGGCAGTACCCGTTATTTTGATGCCATACAGGCCGGCCTGGGCTATACCGGCAGTTTTTATACGATACAGTTGCGTTATGAAAGAGTAGCCCCCGATTATGTAACGCTGGGTGCCTACAACGTGGTCAATGATATGCGTAACATCACTATCGCGCCGGCTTTTCAGTTATTCGGTGGTCGGGTGAATATCGCTGCCAACGCCGGTATGCAGGTCAATAACCTGGACAATAGCAAAAACAGTGATGCCAAAAGACTGGTGGCCAACATTAACATGAATGTGGTGCCCAACGATCACTGGGCCATCAACGGCGGTTATTCCAACTTCAGCAACTATACCCGCATCCGCCCGCTGGTAGATCCTTATTTTACCAACCCACTGGATACACTGGATTTTTATCAGGTCAACAACAACTACAATGGGATGATCATGTATCGCACCGGTAACAAAAAGGTGCAGCATTCCATCTCCCTCAATACTTCCTATCAGTTTGCCAGCGATAAAAGCAGCGCCAAAGACGCAACAGAAAATCTCAACAAATTTTTTACGTCTAACCTGAGTTATTCCTACAGTCTGCAACCACAGGCCTTGTCGCTGGGTGGTGCGGTGAACTACTATCGCAATACAGCTGCAGGACTGAACACCTCTTTCATGGGGCCGAGTGTAAACATCAATAAACAGTATTTCGATAAAACACTGCGCACTGGCCTCACAGCTACTTACAACATGACGCAGGCTACTTCACAACAGGCGGGCGTTGCCACCACGACTAACAGTACGCTTTTTAATACTGGTTTCAACATCAATTATTCTCCCAAAACAAAACAGAAAAATGAAAGCATGGGAGGAGAGGGGAAGAAGAAATTATTCAACAACAAACAATCACATAACATCGGTGCTACCGTGATGTGGCTGTTGCGCAGTGCCAGCGGCACACAGCCGGGGTACAATGAGTTGACCAGCACCCTGAACTATACTTATTCATTTTAACAGAAAATAATTCTGGATGAGAAAATTTTACAAGTGCCTGTTCTTCATCGGAGTGTTTAGCCTGGGTATATTGTACCAGGATATTGTAATAGGGCAGGTGAATGAAAATGTGCTGTTGCCTGAACCGGTAACCTATTACCTGAATTGTAAAAACCCTCCCGGAGGTCTGCTGGAACTGGGCTTTCCCCAGATTCCAGGAAGAACGATCGTATCTGGTAATTCGCAAATTGGAGTAGGATATACTTTTCGGGGCCAGACGAACTACACGCCTGAACTGTATTTTTATATCAATGATACGGAGGTCTTTTCTGAGGACTATTGTTATCCGGTAGATCAGGCCTGGATTCAGTCGGGAAAAGATTTTCCACAGCCGTATACCACCAAGGGCAATAACCAGATAAAGATCATGTATGTCATGATAGCTCCTAATCCGGTGCAAACGGACGCCAATAACTACTGCGGTGATACAAAGGTAACTCTCAGGTCCCCCCTTAACTGGGACCTGTTTCCGCTCGGTTATGGCACCGTATCGGTAGAGTGGCAGTATAGTATCGGTTCGCCCGATCAATGGATAAATATGCCTCCTTCAGAATTCGGATGGGAAGGGTATTACAATTATTCGTTTATACCTGTAAAGCTGTTCCCGCAGATAGCTTCGGGCACTACCAATATTAAGTTCCGTTGCCGCGCTAAAGCGGCATATAGTACAGCTACCTGTTATTCTCCCTATTCTGCAGGAACCAATGTGACTACTTTTTTACCACCCGGGCCTGCAGTAGATGCCAGCAAGAAAGTGATTGTCCCGGCTTGCCCCGGCCAGCCTACAGGTACGCTCACCATTCCTTCCAGTGCTATTACCAGCGGTTTTGCTGGTATGCGCTGGATTTTGCGTAAAGGCAATGATCCTGCGCCCTGTGATCCGGGCCTGTCGGGTACTACGTCTGCCTGTGGAGATCAGCAGGACTGGAGTCAGGGAGTAGTGCCTGTTTCCGGTGGTATATTCTCTAAAAATATTCCCAAAGGTGATTATACCTTATGGGTGATCAATCCTTCGCAGAATGCAGGCAACTGTTTTACGCCTATTCCTGTCACCATGCCGGAGCTGAATGAGCTTACCATCAGTCTGGGTGCTACCAGTAATATCAGCTGTTTCGGTGGCAACGATGGCTCCATCAGTGTTACTGCGGCCGAAGGCAATGGTGCCAACAGCGGTTATTTCTTTACTCTGAAAAAAGACGGGGTTGTCTATCGTCCGGAACAACGCGCTGCCGCTAATACCATGACCTGGACAGGATTGCCGGCAGGCGTGTATACCGCCGAAGTACGCGATGGTACCTGTGCTCCGGTTAAGTCGGTAGGCACTACACTTACTCAGCCTGACCAGGTGAAAGGCGAGCTGTTTCCTACAGCTCCTACCTGTGCAAGCCCGGGTAACGGCAGTATCGCAGTGGTGGCCGATCCTGGCATTACCAACTATAAATACAATCTGTACAAAGATGGGGTACTCGTGCAGCAAACCGGTGGAATCCCTTCCGCCAACTATACTTTCAGCGGATTGATCGGAGGAAACTATACCGTGGAGATATTAAATAATGACAAACCTTCCTGTCCGGGCTGGAGTGCGGCGACCACACTGAATGTAGTACCAACGCTGACGCTTTCCATGGATAAGCGAAGTATGGTGACCTGTGCCGGTGGCAACGATGGTTCCTTACAATACTCCGCTACCGGTGGCTCCGGTGGTTTTATCTTCACCCTCACAAAATCCGGCGGCAGCCCGGTTAGCAATAACAACGGTACTTTCAGTGCATTAACTGCCGGTAGTTATACTATCAAGGTACAAAACAGTGTGCCCGGTTGTAGTGATGTACTCACACAAACGGTCAGCATCACAGAACCATTGCCGCTGCAGGTAAGTCTTCAGAAAACAGATATCACGTGCAATGGCGCCCGGGACGGTATCGTGAAAGCCACTGTTTCCGGCGGTTCTGGTTTCTTTCAATACAAGTGGGAGCAGCTGAAAGGAGGTGTGTGGGTAACCGATCCCTTCTGGTATGATACCGATACTCAGATTGATGCACTGGCTTCTGGTACTTATCGTGTAACCGTTTCCGATAGTAAATCCACTAACTGCTCCGTGCTTTCAAATACAGTTGCGATCACCGAGCTGCCGGCCCTGCAATCCGGCGGGGTAACCATCAAAGATGCAGTCTGCCTGGCAGATGGCGCTACGGTCACGATCACTGCTACCGGTGGCGACAACACCTATAATTATGCCTGGACACTGGATGGTACCAATTACACCACGTTTACTTCCGGCACGGCCTTGCATACCTCTGGGACCTACTATTTCAGAATCAAAGACGGTAAAGGTTGTACATTAGATCTGCCAGATCCTGCTGTAATCAGCCTTCCTGCTACAGCGCTGGCATTTACAACACAGCTCTCTTCCTTCAATGGCTTTAATATCTCCTGTAATGGCGCAGCAGATGGCAAGATCACTGTACTGGCAACAGGAGGTAACGGCGGCGCCTACACGGGATATCAATATAAACTCGATAATGGAGCTTATCAATCGGGGAATGTATTTGCTAATCTCGGTTCCGGTACTTATACATTGAGTGTAAAAGATGCCCGTGGTTGTGTAGCTACTGGTAGCGTAACCCTGGTACAACCTAACCTCAGTATCAGTGCCACGCATCAGGATATTGACTGCTATGGCCTTGCTACGGGTAGCATTACCGCCAGTATTCAGGGTGGAGCTACACCGTATAAACTATATGTCAATGGTGTGCTGGCGGCAGGCACAACTGTCAATAACCTGGCGCAAGGTAACTATGCACTGCATCTGACAGATGCCAATGGTTGCTCCAAAGACACCACAATTGTTGTTAACTACCGGTACCCGGCATTAAGTATCACGACTGCTACGGTAACGGATATCCGTTGTTTTGGTACGCAAGGCAGCATTGCGCTTGGTGCAGCAGGAGGTGATGCTGTTTACCAGTACAGTCTGAGCAACGACAACTGGGCCACATCCCGTATTTATAGCAGCGGCGCTGGTATCGACGCCGGCGTATATGCATTGAAGGTAGTCGATGGACATGGTTGCAGTCTTGTCTATAATAACAAACTGACCCTGACAGCTCCGCCTGCAGCGATCAGTTTTTCTGCCACCCTGTCCGATTACAATGGTCATAATATCTCTTGTGCAGGAGGTAACAACGGAACCGCACAAATAGCTGCCACTGGCGGAAACGGTGGTACTTACAGTGGTTACACCTATGCACTCGATAACGGTACTTTCGCCGCTAATCCGATGTTTACCGGTATCAAAGCCGGCCAGCATACCCTGAAGGTACAGGATGGTCGCGGTTGTATGGTATCTCAGAACTATACCTTTACAGAATCTGCCCAGGCACTGAGCGTACAGCTGGTGAGCAAGCAGGATGTGCCCTGTGCAGCTGTTCCTGCCGGTAGTATTACCGTCGCCGGCAGTGGCGGCACTGGCAGCCTCCAGTACAGTATAGACAACACAAACTGGAATGTCAGTCCGGCGTTTACCGGACTGATGGCCGGTGATTATATGATTACGGTCAGGGATGCCAATACCTGCGGTATCAGCTTACCGGTGACGGTAGCTTCTTTGAACGTACCTATTGTGATTGATAATGTTACCCGTCAGGATATTGTTTGTTTTGGTATGGCAGGGGCCATCCAGGTGCAGGCCCATGGCGGTACCGGCGGGCTGACATATGAATATGCGCTGAACGGTGGCGCCTATACGTCTTTTAATAACAATACCCCGCTGGGGGCGGGTAGTTATACTGTCCGGGTGAAAGATGCTGCAGGTTGTTATTCTCCGGAAAGTAGCGTGCAGGGCATCACTGCGCCGGCAGCGCCTTTGAATGCCACTGTCAGTACTTCCGATTATCATGGGATGCAGGTGTCTTGTTACAGCCTGACCGATGGGGAGATCAATCTGACCACCAGCGGTGGTAACGGCGGTAGCTACCAGGGTTATCAGTACAGTGTTAACGGTGGTACCTACACGAATAATGCTCAATATAAAAACATAGGAGCCGGCAATTATACCATCAAAGTCCGGGATGGACGTGGTTGCGAAATCACTAAAAATATTGTTTTACAACAGCCGGCAGCGCCGCTGTCACTGGTTATTTCGAACATCGCACACCTGCCCTGTGGTGGCAGCCCTACCGGTAAAATCACTCTGCAAGCGGCAGGAGGTACCTTGCCTTATCAATATACACTCAACAATGGAGCTCCACAGCCTAACGGTGTATTTACAACATTACCAGCGGGGAACTATGCCCTTCAGGTTAAAGATGTGAACGGTTGTGCCGCATCGGCTACCACCGCAGTAACAGCCATGTTCCCACCAGTAACAGCCACAGCTACGGTAACGCCTGTACGATGCAACGGTGATGGCAATGGGTCTGTAGTGTTACTGCCGGCGGGTGGAGATGGCAGTTACAGTTACCAGTGGAGCAGCGCCGGGCTGAATGGTGCACAGGCACAACAGCTCAAAGCCGGCAACTATAGTGTGAAAATCACAGATGGTAAAGGTTGCAGCCAGTCCTACAGCTATGAAGTAACCCAGCCGCCGTTGCTCGCATTCACAGTGACAGGCTCCCGGATATGCGATGGCATAGACGATGGCACGATCACCACCACTGTACAAGGTGGTACCACTCCTTATCAATATGCCCTGGGCAGCGGTGGCTGGGGCAGCGATAATGTCTTCGGCAATCTGACAGCCGGGGACTATACCGTCAAGGTACAGGATGCAAAAGGTTGCGGCAATAGTCAGCCAACTTCCATTACAAAACTGAATGTTAAGCCGGATGCCAACTTCCTGGTTGCCTCCCGCAAAAATGCCTACGATACCCTGGTGATCAAGGAAATCAGCCTGCCGGCGCCCGACTTTGTCAGCTGGACCTTCGACCCGCAGGCCATACTGCTGGGCTATGACCGCGGTACACCACTGATAAAATTCACTAATCCCGGAACCTACTGGGTGGAAATGAAGGGTACTTTCGGCGAGTGCAGCTATAAAGTGCGCAAAGATATCCAGATCAGCGACTACGACCCGCTGGCAGGCCCGTCTAACAGTCTGCCGGTTCGTGTAATCGATACCGTGATGCTGTCACCCAACCCTAATGATGGCAATTTCCGTTTCCAGATTAAAATGAGCCGTAAACAACAGGTGATCGTATCGGTATTTGATCTGAATGGCAGGGTGCTGGCCAAACAACAGTATAGCCCTGCTTTGATGATAGATGACCGTTTGGCATTGGGGAATGCTAATTCCGGCATCTATATCCTGCGTGTGGTGGCTGAAAACGAGAGTAAGGATATACGCTTTATAGTAAACCGTTAATTTTTTATCAATCAATAATTCATCCGAGATGGGCATGACTCCAGTTTTTCGTTTCCTGTTATGTATGACGCTTTTGATGTTCATGCAAAAGCCGACCCACGCCCAACAGTATCCTGTTACTGCCAGCACACAGATCATTCCTCCTTACAGTGTATATCTGCCGGACTATGCAGTGCCAGGCAGTGACAAGCTACGGGTGATACTGGTACAGAACGACCTGACCAAGCCCTCTTACGACGTGCGGCTGCAGATGACCGTGGAGCGCAACGGCACGCTGATCATGCGAACAGCACCGGCGTTTAATCCACGCCCGCTGACACTCAGTGCCGGCGTGCCCACCATCATCAGCGGGGCCGACCTGGCGGATTATCTCAACACCAATAATATAGAGTTCAGCGGTGGTTTTAGCCGGGACAGCTACGAGCGTACCCGCTCCCTGCCGGAAGGTTCCTACCGCATTACCTTCACAGCTTTTGATTACCGCCGTCCGCAGGTACAGGTAAGTAACACCGGCGCCAATATCTTTTTCTTCCAGAAAAATGACCCGCCGCTGCTGAACATGCCTATCTGCGGCAGCCGCGTGGAGAAAAGAGATCCGCAGTTCCTGACATTCAGCTGGAGCAGTCGCAATACGCCCAACCCACTGGAAGGAGGCGGCACAGAATATATCTTCTCTCTCTATGAAATAAAACCCAAAAACAGCAACCCCGATTATATCGTCCGCAGCACCCGCCCGATCTATACCATCACCACCGAACAGAATACCATCGCCTACGGCCCTGGAGAACCGGCGCTGACAGACAGTATGGAGTACGTATGGATCGTACAGGCACGCGACAAGAGCGGCCGTGATATGTTCAGCAATCAGGGACTGAGCCAGAGTTGCCGGTTTACCTACCTGGGCAACAATCCTTTTGAAACTAACAAAATTGGTAAACCCACCCTTTCTGGTCAGGCTACCGGTGAAAGAACGATCAGACTTTCCTGGCAACTGGCTCCTGATAATGTGAATTATAGGGTAGATGCCTACCGCGTACAATACCGCGCCGCCAAAAAAGACGGTGTGGAATATGACTGGCGTACAGCTGAATCTCCGCGTGATACCGTCCTTAATGTAAACAGTCTCGAGCCGGGCCGCAGCTACGAAGCCCGCCTGCAATGGCTCGTAGCCGGCGTGTACGGCCCCTTCAGCGACATAGTAACGGTAACGACTAAACCCTCCCGCACTTTCACCTGCGGTGATCCGGCATTATTGCAGACACCACAGAATAGTACACCACTACCTACAGCCATGGCCGGTAGTATCTTCCGTATCGGCCACTTCGATGTGATGCTCACTGAGGTGACTGGTGGCGATGGCGTTTTCAGCGGCCGCGGTAAAGTGATTACACCTGGCTTTGGCACCGGTATGCTGCTGCAGTTCAACAGGATATCTGTAAATACTGACCTGGTAGTGACCCGCGGTGAGATGCAGGCCGTAACAGACGGTATCGACAAATTCGTAAGTGACGCTGTTAAACATCAACGTGGCGGCGACGAAGTAGGGCAGGTGAAAACCGGAGACCTCGTTCCGGACATCACTACCAAACTGCATCTGTTCACCAAAGAAAACATTGTAGTAGACACCGACAAAGGCACCATCACCCTGAAGGATTCCAATACCGGACAGGAGGAAGTGATCAACTATAAAGAGAAAGGAAAAACTTTGCCGCTGGTAATAGAAGATACTGATGGTAACCTTTATAATGTCGATAAAAGTGGTAAGGTAACGTCAGCGGGTACACGTGATAAAGGACTCGCAGGCAACCCGGAAGCACTGGCAGCTTTGAAAAAACTGGACCTGAGCAACGGTATGATCACCTTCTCAGTGAAAGACAGCAAATATGCCTTCGACAGCTGGAAAGACAGCTACTTTGGTAAACCGGTGCTCGACAGTAGTTATGAAAAACTGGCCGATGGCCGTTATCGCGTAAGTGCTAAAGCCATCGTTCCGGGTGAGCAGGATCAGGTGATCGCTACATTGGTCAATACAAAAGACATCGACAGAAGTAAAATAAAGTTTGTAAGTGGCAAGGGTATTGTCTATCCTGCCGATTCCACTAAAGATGGTTTTGTTATCACGCTGACTGGCGGCCCTGCCAGCGATGCGCAGGAAGTGTATGCCGTATACACCAAAGGCGGTAAATACATCAGCATGGGTAAACTGCTGGTGGCCAGTTATGCGCCCAAACAAAAACGAGTGGTACTGGTGCCGGTAGGTTACAGCACTGATGTGCCGGTAGATGCCATCAGCAAAGCCCTGAAAGATGCTTATGAAAAGATTGGTGTCACCTATACGGTGGTAAAAGATGAAAGCTTCCGCGCTAATAAAGACTGGGACCGGAACAAGGATACCATACTGCAGGACAGCAAAAGTGGTTTCCTGGGCAATGGTTTCACCGGTGAGGAAAAAGCCATGCGCAAGGCTTACAGCAAAAATCACGATATAGATAAAGATGCCACTTACTTGTTTGTGGTCAATGAAGTTGCGTTGACAGATGGTGACCTGTTGGGTAAAATGCCCCGTCAGAGTCAGTTCGGTTTCATCTTCACAAAAAATGCCACTCCGGAAAATATCGCCCGCACTGTAGCACACGAAACCGGCCACGGCGCCTTTACGCTGGAACATACGTTCAGCGCAGGTATCGGACTGGATAAAGGTAGCACCGACAACCTCATGGATTACAATAATGGCTACAGTCTGTTGAAATACCAGTGGGACGTAGTACATGACCCGGGCCATGTATGGGGCATTTTTGAGAATGAGGAGGAACAGGAAAGTATAGGCTTCGATAGTATCGGTGTATTTAAAGACCTGAGAAATGAGGCGACCAACACCTATACATTTATCACACCGGCAGGGACCTACATCACTTTACCGGCCACAGCTTCCAACCTGAAATTCTCTACGCTGGACAGAACTTTCTATAAACTGAATGGCGTAGTGAATACTAATCAGCCATCAGAAGATCTTATGCCATTGGGCGCTTTGTTGTCCTTTAGTCTTAATGAAAAGACATATACGGCTGATTTTAAGGGAAAAACATTTAATGGCTATGGTATAGGTGGCAAAGACTTCTATGAAGATGTGTATACCGGCCAGGAGCACCCCAGAAGCGGTATTGCCGTGTTTATGGGAGTAGGAGAAGATCCGGTGACAAGGGACCGCAGGTTTATTTCCTATGCTTCCAGATTCGGTGCATTACAGGCCACTATCAGTGTACCATCTACCTATTATGGTGCAGGTACCTTTAACAATAATCTGGCGGTTACAGATATCAATTTCATTGATGCCTTCCTGAATATGGAAGAGATGCTGAAAAGCAAAGCCGGCGAAAACAAATTGCTGGTATTGCCGATGAAGAATCTGTATCTGACTAATGCCAAAACAACATTCCCTTATAAAGGCGGCCAGACCGTCAACATCACGGAGTTCCTGTTGAGTGTACTCGCTCCCGACAGTCCGGTAAAAGACTATATCACCTTCTATACAGTGGCCAACTTCAAAGCCAATGAGCTGGAAGGGTTTAAAGACTGTATGGGAATGGGGATCCGGATAGAGGACTTTATTCAGTCTTATCGCAAAATGCAGCTGCAGACAGTTGATCCGTCTTATGGGCCGCGGGTGTTTGCAAAAGTGAAAGAGCTGACGATGACAGAGCTGGCGATGGCTGCAAAAAGCAATGTCAATCTGGTGACGGACCTGCATACAGCAGTCCTGGCCGGTAAATCAGCTGCTGATATTCATACCATTCTGGTCAATAATTACAGCAAGTGTGCAATGAATGCGCTGGAGCTGAAAGACAGGTTGTACATTCTGAATCAGCTGCTTGGAAAGGTAATGAACAATGATCTGTGGTATACGGATCCACACTGGTATACTTCCAATGATGGTTATTTCATTGTAAGGGATCTGCTGCAGACGACTCCGCAGAAAGACCAGCTGGAAATACTGAAGAATGGATTGATGGCCAACAATTATCAATGGCTGCGCACTTTATGGAGAGAAGGCAATAAATGGCTGAATGGCGTAGGGTACGATGATGTAAGGGGAGTTTTTGATCTGATCAACCCATGGGTGCTGGAGAACTATGCTGAGCTGGGCATTCAGCCGACTCAGAAAACAAGTACTGACCAGATGAGCGGTATGGGCCCTGTAAAATATTATCCCGGAGAAGAGGAGTTTTTGATAGGTGCAAAACCTGTAGAGCTGTACCATGTCAACAAGTTTTTTGACTACTGGACAGATTACAGCGGAACCACAGCGGAATTCAATGATAACGGAAAAGTAGTGCTGGCGCAGGAATATACAATGCGGGAATTACCCAATACTTTCCTGGATAAATTACTGGACGAGGCACCCCGTAATACCATCGTGAAAGTAGAACTGAACGAAGCCTTTAATCCGCTGGAACCGGTAACGATCACGGCTGTACGTAATTTCTATGAGAATGGATTTGAGATAGGAAAACGTCATGTTGTGCCTGCCTATATGGCCATGGTGTATGATACTGATGTGAAAAGAACTTTGAAAAGCAGAGCGATCAGGGAAGTCCTTGATTTTGTGGCGGTAGCAACAGCAGTATTGGCCGCTCCGGAAACAGGTGGTGGTTCCCTGGCGGCTTATTCGGCTTTTGCCATAAGGGCGGCCGCAGTAATCAGCTCCACAGATGTGTTAATACAGCGGTCAAGGAATGATCTCACACCTGCCAATTATGACAAGTATAAGGGCTTCTATGAGAGATGGGATATGGTGAAAGCCGCTTCCGATTATACGTCATTAATGGCAGCCGGAGCCAACGGATTGGCCTGGGGGGCCAGTAAGCTGAGAGGTTTCCAGTTATTTAACCGTACGATCGCAGAGGTAGGGCCTGTACTGGATGGTACACCAACGGCTTTAGGGGACTTGTCAAATGGATGGAGTACCATCAGAAATATTCCAAAAGACCCACCTCCCGGCGGTTGGGGCTTCTCGTTGGATAATTCCAGGCTGTTTAATAAAGCGTCCGGACTGAAGCTGGAAGGTGTAGCTGGGCAGGCAAAGATGGCCAGAGTAGCAGGTTTTGCTGAAGAAGCGCATGTAAATGCGTTCTTCTCCATGGGTGCAAGAGAAGGAGGGGTGGCAGAAGATTGGGTGATGATGTCTGAGCCGGGCAGCAAGTTGCTTGTTTCGAAGGCTGGCGTTCTCACAAAATATGTAGATGAAGTTGGAGATGCAGTCGGTGAAGTAACTGGAACAATGATAGGTAAAGGAGAGCTGGTGGAAACAGCAGGCGGGATGCGGGTAACGGTCGCTAATGGGCAGGGAGGTGAAAGCGTGGGTACGCTGACACCAACCATTTACAATGGTACCGCCACTGTTACCGGTTACGCTATCGCAGGATCTGCTTCAAACGGCATGGCTGATATCCTGGTGGCAACAAGGCCCAACTATGCGCCACAGCTGCTGTATGCTTCTGCCAAAGCATATGAGCTGATACTCACAAAGGTGAAGGAACAAGGAAAGTGTATCGCCTGTAAACGTTTTACAGAAGAGATCTGTAAGAAGTTTGATGCGCTTTATAAGAAAGCCGGAATTACCAACAGTGGAGGAATCCGTGAATTGTGTGCGAGGTTGAATCCCAAAAATGTGAGTAGCGTGCTGGATTACCTGCTGGCTATGCCACTGACAGATCTGACCTCCTTCCTGGGAGACATTAATGTAACATCTGATAATACAAATCATATCAGTCAGCATGTGGAAGAGCTGGACACCCAGTTACTGGAAGCCTGGATGGTGGTGGCTACAGCCAGAAGAGAAGTATCGGTCAACTATCAGGCCGACTTCCCCGCACTGAAAGAAGTTAAACTGGCCAGGGCATCATCCAGCTTCATGACCAACATTGGCCAGGACGAAGGTTTTATTGAAGCGTTGTCTCCCATAAAAGGAATGCCATGTAAGACCTGTAAAAATCCGTCCAAACCAATTAATCAGTATCTGAGTGAGTATGTCAAGGATTTCAAGTATTTTTCGGATAATTATAATTTCGAAGGGCTCTGGAAGGATCTGAAACAAGACTGGGTTGGTATTGTGTATGGCGCAGCTTTTCAGTTACGTGTCCTGAGAGCCCATCCCGAACTGTTTAATGGTAATGTCGTTTTTGACGCAAACCTGGATGAGACAGAAGATGGACTTGAAGGAGATGACGCGGATGGAGGAACGAGAACCAAATGTCGTTTTGATATCAAAGTCACTACACCCACGGGTATCAAATACATGGAATTTAAGAGCTGGGGCGCCAGTACCTTGAGAGACTTTTTAGCGAGTGCCAGCAAACGATCTCAATTTGAGAAACAGTTAGGCGTTTATCTCAAAAATGTGAGTAGTCTGAATCAGTTGTCCTGTATTTTTGATTCCAAAAAACTTACACTCGATAAGGCAAAAGGAGTGGTACAGGCGGCATTCAGAGACCGGTTCGCTGAATGGTACGATAGTGATGACAGTGGCCTGGGAGATACAAAAATGCAACAGCTGTTTGGTCTGAATAAAAGGGCTTTTCAAGCTGCTATAAATGACCTTAACAGTCCGATTTATCAATTCGTCATAATATTATAATGTTTATATTAAAAGAGCAACTAAAAGGATATACAGTTAAGAATGATAGCAGAGACGAGCTCTATTATCGTCATCATAAATCAGTGTTTTCACTGAACAAAGAGGGTTTGGACGTAAGGAAACTACAGGATAATGTTTCCAATTACAGCAAAATTTTCCGGTATCAGGATGCTTACCTGTTTAATTGCAACGGGGAGCTGCTGATGGTTGCTGTTGATGGAACAGAAACCAGATTGGGGAAAGAGCTGTATCCTGCCATGATACAGGAAACGAACATCATTGTTACCAGTCAGGCCGGCCCGGAAGATACACTCGCCAGAATAGATGCGGCAGGAAATGTCCGTTGGGAAGTGCCGGTGTCTCTGGGTAATCAGCACTTGCAGTATAAGGATATGCTGTACTATATACGGATTGATGATGTGTATAAGGTGAGAACAAGTATCATTAATAAAATGTCTCTGGACAATGGTGAATATAATGTGCTCATTGATTTTAATGATTATTACCGGGGAGATTTGGTTGGAGTGAATGCTCCGCCAGATACCTTTTATGAGCTGATAACCGTTGATGATGCAGCGATCGTGGCGATGGTAAATAATCGGAGGATCGTATCTGTAGACGTAAATACCGGAGAAATAAGGTGGGAAACGGATCAGTTGACGGATATGAATGGAGGTGTTTTAGAATATTTTGTTTCGGCGCCCATACCTGGCGGGATGTACAATGGTAAAAGATACATTCTCCAGGGTTCCGTTTTTGCCTGTCTGGATATACAGCAAAAGAAGCTTGTTCAGCGTCGGTTTAAGTTGAGTGGTACACATACCAGGGAAATATTTGTTTTTGACTGCAGGATAGAGGGCTCATGGCTGTATTTTGCCGGTAGGGAAGGAGCAGGAGCCCTGGACCGCATCGGTATCTTCGATATTGAAAAAGAGGCCGTCATCTGGGATGCAGTTCTGCCTGTGGCTCCCGGCGCCACTTTAAGGGCGGCCCCCTATGGCAGCGGTCAGCATATATTTGCCAACGACAGCAACAATATCCTCTACATCTACGAACGGACCTGAGCAGCTCTTGTCATTTAATGGGGTACATTTGTAATGTAAACAGACAACCTGGTAACCTTCCGGTAACCTTCTTCCGGCGGCGCCAGGTTGGCCTTATCTTTGCCTGCAAACTATCAAACTGTTACAAATGAAAAAGATCCTCTATCCGGCGGTAGCGCTGCTGGTGCTCGTGACGGCAGCATTTACCTTTATTACCGCACAGAACTGGAAAATCAACAATGGTTATTCCGTCAAATTTGAAGGCAAATATGCCGATGGCGCCTTTGAATCGATGAAAGGAATGGTTGTTTTTGATGAAAAAGACCTTGCTGCTGCCAAATTTGATGTACAGATAGATGTAGCTTCCATCAATACCGGCAACGGCCTTAAAAACAGGCATGCCCGCAGCGAAAAATGGTTCGATGCAGAGAAATACCCTTATATTCATTTCGTATCGTCTGAAGTGGTAAAGACGGCCACAGGCTATGATGCCAAAGGCACCCTGGATATGCACGGAATAAAGAAACCCTTTACCATCCCCTTTACCTTCGTCCGGAATGGCGATAAAGGTGTTTTTCATGGCGAATTCAAGGTGAACCGTGGGGACTTCGGTATTACAACACCCCGTGGTGATGAGTCTGATTATACCCATCTTACAGTAACCGTTCCCGTTACCGCTAAATAATACCCATGCGCCCTCAGCTTTTTTGGGTGGGTATAGCCGCCGGCGTTATCTCGGCCGTTCTTTCCCTGATATATGCAGCTGTTTATCAGACGGCGCTGGGAGCGGACTTCTCCGCGGTAGTTCCGGTGGCGGCCGTGGCCAGCGCCAATATTGCCGCCGGAGTCCTGATGATGCTGGCTTACTGGTTATGGGAACGCTGGTGTCAGGGAAAAGCGGTTCCTGTTTTTAATGTAATACTGATCTTTGTTTCCCTGCTGAGCAGCGCTATCCCTTTGGCTGTGAGCCTGCCCCTGAATATACCGGCGCCAGAACTGTTCCCTGGAATGGTTGTGCCTATGCATCTCTTCCCGGTGCTTGTATGGCTGGGACTTCAACCATTACTATCTGATAAGAACCGCACCAGTGGCGGAAGATAAATTTTTATAAATACGAATAATTATTGACAGGGTATTCCTATATTCGCTCTTCATTTGTTTGTAAACCGGAAAGCATACCGAATGGACCTGATTATAAATGCAAAGCAAGCCGGCAGAAAACATGCGTTGATAGAGAAACAAAAGATTGTCATTGATGATTTACCGTATTCCCCGTCTCTCCGTGTTTTGTTGAATGCCGTCGTAAAACAGCAGGTAACTGCTTACAACGATAAACCTTTAGAGAAAAACCTGTTGCCTTTTCTCTCCAATGAACAGATCGACAGTCAGACCAATACAGGAAAAGTGGGTTTTGGCTCCATCTACAATGAAAACAAGGCTAACCTGGCCAAAGCACAGGAGGTTGCCCTGCAAGCCTATGAAGATGGACTGTTCGCTGTTTTTGCTGATGAGGAAGAGTTACAGGGCCTGGATCATATCTTTGTACTAAAGCCGGAAACTGTCATCACCTTTATCCGGTTGACCTTCCTGGCCGGTAGCTACTGGTAATGCCAACATGATTTTTTTAACCCGTTTACCATATTAATTTGTTTAGCCATGGACGTGAAAGAGTTCCTGAAGACCAGGATCATACCCCATCACATGACCAATGTAATCACCGCGCTGAAAGCCGTTTTTACAGGAGAAACCACTGATCCGCTTCTGACGCGGGAAACCGCGGAAATCGCGCTGATTGTACTAAATGAAGTATTGGCCGATAAGGATGAAAATAATCCCTACTACCGTAATAGAAGTATTACCTATAAAGACCAGCGGTATCTCAGAATTGAAGAACTGATAAAAGACCGTTCCTGGGACACTGCCGAAGGCTTCAACCTCCTGGTGTATCTTTTTGGAAAGGAGAGGGCTGCCTATGTAAAATATGCATGGGACATGGTTCCGCAACGGATGTACCAGCGGGGCTATACCCGTCGTTCCTTCCGTGCACCTATGGATCCGGAAGTGTATTTTGTACTGCAACTGGAGTTTCTGTACCATGTCATCCCACAGTCCTGTGTGACAGAATACTATCCTAAAATGACATATACCAGCTACGACCTGAGTCTGGAAGAACAGGTCCGCTATGATCATCATCTTGGCAGTAATGATCTGTATAGGATATGGGCGGCAGCTATAGACCTGGGTAATGAGTCCCTGTTGAAGGTATGTGAAGACATCGTCTTTAACAAAGATCCGGAAGGAAAGGTGACCCGCAACCTTATCAAGGCGCTGCTTAATACGGAGAAACCAGCCGCGTGGGAACTGGTAGAAAAGCTGCTGCTGGCAGCCCAGCGCCAGGAAGGCCTGCGGCAGATCATCCTGGAATCACTGGACGAAACTTCCCTCGGGGCCATGAAACATATGCTGAAGGTGGTTCTCGACAATAAACTCACCCGCTTCTCTTCCGTAGTCCGTGCACTCGATGTATGGGCCGGACTTTACTGGGATTCGGAAAAAGAAAGTACCATACGGACTTTCCTCGAAAGAGCCAGCGAGTACCTCGAAACACCGGAAAAAATCCTGCCGGCCCTGTTAAGTAAAAATAACACAGACGTATATATGGCGCTCTGGGCTCAGGGTGTTATCAACGTGGCAGAAGCCCGCCCGATGGTATTTGAGCTGCTGGCGAAAGGAAACGTGGAAAAACGTTGCCTCGCCCTGAAGTTCGCCTACGAAACAAAATACTATAACATCGACATGCCTGCGGCCTATGAGGCCCTGCTCGACGAGGATCTGGCCGTAAATGCCAGGGCGCTGACCATCATCAACGAAAATGGTAACGCTGCTCATTTCGATCAGCATCTGCCCGCAATGTTTGACCGGCTGCATGCGCTTGTACAACGGGCACCGGAGAAAGAGAAAGTGTTTGAAGGAGTCGTGTTCTCCTGGATGAATTTCAAATTCGACCGTAATAACGTGCTCGATGCCATGATCAATTTCATCTGTAATAAACAGGAAAGGCTGGATATCGTACTGGGTTATTTTGACGGCATGAGCCTGAGTCTGCGTGAGCAGTTGTCCAGAAAACTGCTAAAAGGATATTCGCCTTACGGTGGGCAGCATGATAATACAGGCGACCCTCTTACGCCTTTCCAGCGCAACTTTGCGATGCGCTTGCTGAAAGACAGAGGTGAGTATGTGGTTAATATTGCCTTTAATGCATTGCAGAAAGAGATGTTTACAGTCGAAGAAATGGAAACGTTTATCGACATCCTCAAACGTAAAGGCGCCGGAGTTCGTAGCAAAGCGATTGAAATGGTGTTGCGCCAACAGGATACCATAGTAACGGCAGTAACGGAAAAACTATTACAGGGTGATGGAGAACAGCGCCTTGGCGGTCTGGATATTGCCTTGCGTCTTCAGAAGGATAATCGCCTGCAAATGCAGCGTACTGCATGGATTACAGCATTCAGGGAAAGAAAAAGCATCTCCCAGAAAGAAGAAATATTACTGACCCAGTTATCTGGTGAAAACAATGTACAGTCTTTTTCCAGGGAAAATGGTTTTGGCTTGTATGATCCTGCACTCATCTCCCCGGCAAAACTCCCGGCAGCAGATAAAAATGATTACTACAGCAAATGTACAGCCATCGCGCCTTATGGCTTCTCTATGTCCATTGCGGCTTTGCAGGAACAACTGATGCAGCTCAATGCGTTGCTGAAACAACATGCTGACCATGAATATGAAGTAGAAAACTATGATGGTACAAAAATTACCGTATTACTGGGTAATAACTTCCGTAATCCAATGGGATACAACCATAAGTTTGCTTCAAAGCAGGAAGAATATGTTTCCTATCCACTATCGGAAGTATGGGAAGCCTGGTATCAGCAAAGTGGGCTGACACCGCTGGACATCTTCATCTGTGCCAACTTGTTGCTGGAAGATCATGAGTTGCGGGATGAGGTACTGGGCGCATCGATCATGAAAAATTACATGCCCATGTATGAAGAGCTGATACCGGAAGAAATCAGAGGAGCCCGCCGGTATAAACATTCGGATCCATTGCTGAAAGTGATGGGAATACTGGAATTGATACACCCATTCGAAGAAAAAGATCAATATCTCCTGGGTGCCTGCAAGCAGGTATTTAATGCCCTTACACCGGAGATGCTACAGCATAGGACGAAAAAATATGATGGTGAACAGGGCTGGCAAAGCAGTAGCATATTGAACAGATTTCTGCGGGGAGTGGCCTATACCGGGCTGAAAGGCCAGCAGTTGGAAGACTACTGGAACCTTTATAACTGGCGCCAGTTTTCGGGGCTGCGGGAACAGGCAGACAGATATCTGCCACCAATGTCCGTCTTCGTAGATGCATTCCAGGCGGATATTATATCGGAAAGTGAACTATACAGAGGACTGATTGCTGCCGATAATCTCCGGTTCCTGTCAGCTGTACGGAAACCTAAGCCTAAAAAGGAACAGAACTACTTCGAGGAACATCCATCTCTGGAAGCGATGTTTGTAAAAATCAGGGAACACTTCCTGAACATAGAGCTGAAAAGGGGAGATTCTCCAACGGCTGTTACTACCATGGTACAGATGTTGGAGACCATTTATGGCGTAAAACGTTTCGCGGAGATATGGGCCGGGCTGGGCAAAACGTCGCTTAACCGTGGTTATATTTATTCCTATAACTCAGAGCCTTTAAGTAAGCAGAAAATTTTCAGTCTGTTGCTCAAACGTTGTTTCCCTTTACCGGA
Source organism: Chitinophaga flava (assembly GCF_003308995.1). NCBI lineage: Bacteria > Pseudomonadati > Bacteroidota > Chitinophagia > Chitinophagales > Chitinophagaceae > Chitinophaga > Chitinophaga flava. The sequence goes on from NZ_QFFJ01000002.1 coordinate 3,299,861, forward strand.
AGATACACAGGAGATGTTTGATGAACTGGTGAAGAAAATAAAGCTCACTGAACAGCAACTGATAGAAGCGGCCGTATATGCGCCACAGTGGCAAAAGTTTGTGAGTCAGCACCTCGGCTGGAAAGGTCTGGACTCCGCTATCTGGTGGATGCACGCCCATACCAAATCTGCTGGCAATGAACAGAATGCAGAAGCTGAAAGCGAGATCGCCCGTTATTCTGCGGTTGATTTACAGGACTTCAAAGATGGCGCCGTAGATAAAGACTGGTTCCAGAAAGCCTATAAGGAAATCGGCAAACAACGCTGGGGTATTGTATATGAGGCTGCCAAATATATCAGTGATGGTAATGCCCATCGCCGTGCGCGTTTATACGCCGACGTTATGACCGGTGAACTGAAGATCAAGGAGGTGACGCAGAAGGTGAAGGACAAACGCGACCAGGACTATCTGCGTCTCTATGGTCTTATCCCGTTGAGCAAAACCAATCCGGAAAAAGATGTGCTTGCCCGTTATGAATATCTCCAGGTGTTTAAAAAGGAGAGCAAACAGTTTGGTGCACAGAAACAGTCAAGTGAGTCGCTGGCACTGCGTATAGCCATGGAAAATCTGGCCAGGAACGCAGGCTACGCCGATCCGGTACGTCTTACCTGGGCCATGGAAACCCGTCAGGTACAAGGCATACTGTCTAAGGAAACGCAGGTACAGTACGATGATGTGCTGATCGGACTGGTGATTGATGAAGAAGGACAGGCAGATGTGGTGGCTTTCAAAGGAGATAAACAACTGAAAGCGATCCCGCCGAAATATAAGAATGATAAAAAGGTACTGGAACTGGCAGAGTTTAAAAAGACACTGCGGGAACAGTTCCGCCGCTCCCGCAAAGCGCTGGAAGATGCTATGGTACGCGGTGATGTGTTCTCTTCAGAGGAACTGAATACCCTGTTTGGTCATCCGGTGATTGCCCGCCATCTGGAAAAGCTGGTGTTTATCACGGACAACTCTCATGGTTTCTATCAGAACGGTGCTTTGTTGGATGCTAAAGGAAACACCGTTCCGTTAACAGCTGCAGACGGCATCCGTATTGCGCACAGCAGCGATCTGTATAAAGCCGGCGTGTGGAGCGACTACCAGCGTTATTGTTTTGAAAAAGAAGTACAGCAGCCGTTCAAACAGGTATTCCGTGAACTGTATGTGCCGCTGGAAGACGAGTTGAAAGCAGTGTCAGTATCCCGCCGTTATGCCGGTCATCAGGTACAGCCTACACAAACAGTGGCCCTGCTCAAAACCAGGGGTTGGAAAGTGGACTATGAAGACGGTTTGCAGAAAGTGTTTCATAAAAACGGCTTTGTAGCTAAAATATACGCCATGGCCGACTGGTTCTCACCAGCTGATGTGGAAAGCCCAACGCTGGAAACAGTGGTCTTCCATGATCTGAAAACGTACAAACCGGTTGCCTTTGAAACGATATCCCCGCTGATTTTCAGTGAGGTGATGCGTGACCTGGACCTGGTTGTCAGTGTGGCCCATGTGGGTGGGGTAGATCCGGAAGCCAGCCACTCTTCTATTGAAATGAGAAGGGTACTGCTCGAAGAAACCCTGCGCCTGTTTAAACTGAACAACGTGAAGGTGGCTGGCAGTCATGCTACCATCAAAGGAAAACTGGGTGAGTACAGTGTTCACCTGGGTAGTGCCGTGGTGCATCTGTTGCCAGGTAAATATCTTTCTATCCTGCCGGTACATTCCCAGCACAGAGGCCGTATTTTCCTCCCGTTTGTGGATGATGATCCGAAATCAGCTGAACTGATATCAAAAGTGCTGCTGCTGGCAAGGGACCACGAAATACAGGACCCAACCGTATTGGAACAGATTGCATAAATGATTTGTATATTATCTGCCCGGGGGAATGGATCGATATGGTCTGTTGCCCCGGGCTCTTTTGTAATGATCCGTTTTTTATCAGCAATATTCTGTATGTTTGGTTTTTGACCCTTAATCGCCAAGTTTAATACAGTCCTCCATGAATGGATTACAGGATGTTTCTAACGAACTGATGAACCATTTTTCCTTTATGCTGAAGTATGTGGTGGGTCTTAGAAACAATAGCACAGCGCCGCTGGATCCCCGGTTGCTGTTGGTGACTGCCTTACAACAGACGGTCCTGGATGCTGAAGGAAATGCTGGTGTTGCTGACGAATGGTTTGATCAATGTATCCGTGAAAATAACCCACGGTATGCCATATACGTAAAGGACGCATTGTATACCGGCGATAACAGACAGATACAGGGAGAAGCTTTTGTTTTTGTTATGTATGATCAGATGGTGGATAAACGTTTTATCGTTGCCCAGCCCTATGTGGCAGCTACTGCCGGACAACCGCTCCAGGAGGTAGGTACACTCGTATGGATAGGGTTGCTGTCCAACGAACCGCTGTATACCGGTAATCCCGCACTACTCCGTGTAACAGCTCCCAGGGATAAGCCATGGTGGAAATTCCGCTGAAATGTACCTATTTTGCAGCCGCATCATGGATCATCGTTATTTTCTTGTCTATAAACCGTATAAAATGGTCTCACAGTTTATCAGCCCCGACAGGGACAAGGTAAATCTGCTGGGAGACCTGGACTTCCCGTTTCCCAAAGGGACACATGCTATCGGCCGCCTGGATAACCATTCGGAAGGGCTGTTGCTGCTGACGACCAATCAGAAGGTAACCCGTTTGTTGTTTGAAGGAGAGCGCCCGCATGAACGCACCTACCTGGTAAGGGCCAAAGGCCAGATGTTACCGGAAACCCTGCAACGCCTGCAGGCCGGTGTACCTATCCTGGTGGCGGAAGATACCCATTACCTGGCCGCGCCTACCCGTGCAGTTATCGTCAACAAACCGGCCGGGCTGCAGCCTCGTCCGTCCGAACCACCAGACAAAGCGCCCCATACCTGGTTGCTCATCACGCTCACTGAAGGTAAATACCATCAGGTCCGCAAAATGTTGGGAGCTATCAACCACCGTTGCCAACGCCTGATCCGGGTGTCTATAGAAGATCTCGAACTGGGAGATATGCAGCCGGGGGAAGTGAGGGAAATAGGAGAGCAGGAGTTCTTCGGACGGTTGAAAATCAGGCAGTTTGTCTAAAATAAAATCCGAAAATGGGAATATCCCATTAGGATGCCGATACTTTTCTTGTTAGGTTTGCTTCGTTGGAAATCATGCTATAACAAGAAAATTTTATGAGAAGAGTTTTCGCACTGACGCTGTCACTGGCGTTAGGCATGGGGCTTGGCACTGCTGCCCATGCACAGGATCTGCGTTATCCGATTGTTCCTTACCCGCAACAGCTGGTCCCGATGGAGGGATCGTTTGTGATCACCGGCAGCACCCGGTTGGTCTTGCCTGCCAATACACGCCTGTTCAGCAATGAGGTGGCGCAGTTGCAATCGTTGGTACGCCAGGGTATCGGGACTACACTCAAAACCACTGCCAGTACCACTTCCGGCAATGTGATCGTTTTAAAGCAGGATCTTAGCCTCGCAGGAGAGGAAGACTACACCATGACGGTGAGCCCAAAGCAGCTGCAGATCAGCGCCAAAGCTCCGGCCGGCTTTTTCAGAGCTATCGCCACCTTACGGCAGCTGATGCCGCCGGCTATTGAAGGCCGCAGCACCGGTAGTTTGCGCGCACTAAATATCCCGGCCCTGCAACTCAACGATCATCCGGTGTACAGCTGGCGTGGCATGCACCTCGATGTATCCCGTCACTTTTTCTCTGTCAGCTATCTGAAGAAATTCATCGACCTGCTGGCCCTTTACAAAATGAATAAACTGCACCTCCACCTTACCGACGATCAGGGCTGGAGGATAGAGATCAAAAAATATCCGCTGCTCACTGAAAAGGGCGCCTGGAGAGAGTTTAACAACCAGGACTCCGTATGTATGGAGAAGGCCAAAGACAATCCCGATATGGAGATTGACAAAGAGCATATCATTCAGCGGGATGGTAAAACCCTTTACGGTGGCTTTTATACACAGGCCCAGATGAAAGACATCATCGCCTATGCCGCTGCCCGCCACGTGGAAATCATCCCGGAAATTGATATGCCGGGCCATATGATGGCAGCTATTCGCGCTTATCCCTTCCTCACCTGCGATGGTAAATCCGGATGGGGTAAGGATTTCTCCACGCCCATCTGTCCTTGCAACGAAACCACTTTCCGTTTTGCAGAAGATGTGTTCACAGAAATAGCCGCCTTGTTCCCTTCCAAATATCTGCACCTGGGTGCGGATGAAGTGGAGAAAACCAGCTGGGCTGCGTCTCCTGCCTGCACCGAAGTGATGAAAGCCAATAACCTGAAAAGCGTAGAGGAGCTGCAGAGTTATTTTGTGAAAAGGATGGAGCGGTTTTTCCATTCCAAAGGAAAAGTTCTTATCGGCTGGGATGAGATACTGGAAGGCGGTATCAGTCCTACTGCCATCCTGATGTATTGGCGCGCCTGGGTTCCGGATGCTCCTGTAAAAGCCGCCCGCCATGGTAACCAGGTAATCATGACACCTGGTAATCCGCTTTACTTTGATGCCACCCCCGACCGTAACTCCATCGGTAATGTATATCACTTTGAGCCAGTGCCAAAAGGGCTTACCGCAGAAGAAGCCAAATCCATTATGGGAGCCCAGGCCAATATCTGGACAGAATATATCCCTTCTGAAAAAAGGACCGATTATATGTTCATGCCCCGTATGACCGCGCTGGCAGAGGTATTGTGGACGCATAAAAAAGACTATGACAACTACCTTCAACGGCTAAACGTACAGTATGCGCGTCTGGACCAGCTGGGTGTACATTACCGACTGCCCGACCTGGATGGGTTTACAGAGGATAATGTGTTTGTTGACCAGGGTATGCTGGCTGTAAAAGCACCTTTAACCGGAATGACTATACGTTATACCACGGATGGTTCTATCCCTGGTATGCAATCACCCGTACTGCCTGCATCGCTGCCCATCACTACACCACAAACCATCCGGCTGGCGGCTTTCAGTCCGGCAGGTAACCGCGGTGATATCTATACGCTCCGCTACCGCCAGGAATCCTATATCAAACCGGTAACGACCAATCCTGCCAAACAGGGGCTGCAACTGGATTATTTCAAAGGTGCGTTCAAAACCACTACTAAAATCAAAGCTACTGCAGACAGCAGCATGCGGGTATCCAATGTGATCATCCCGGAAGGCTTGGGCCATGGAGATGCTTTTGGCGCTCGTTTGCAGGGATTTGTTTATGTTCCTGAAACAGCTATCTACAGTTTCTTCCTCACCTGTGATGATGGTGGCAGGCTCTATATCGGTGGCAAAGAAGTGGTCAACAACGACGGCTGGCATGCCCCGCTGCAAAAGAGTGGCCAGATAGCGTTGGAAAAAGGCTGGCATCCGCTGAAAGTGGATTTTGTGGAAGGCGGCGGCGGATACACGCTGAAGCTGGAATACAGTGTCAATGGCGGAAAACTGCAACCTATACAGAACAGCAATTTAGCACTGTGATTGATATGATACTACTGATGCTCACAGATGAGCGATGATTAAAGCGAAGAAAGGAGCGAGGAAAAACAAAAAATTGCATTTTATATTTTACTTTGCGTAATGATAAAGAGCCACCTGTATTCCGGTGGCTCTTTGTGGTTCTCAAGCCGGCTTTATTTGAGTTCATCAGGAGAATCAGAACCATCACTTAAATCACCGTTGAATGTATTTTTTAACCCTTCTTTGGTTCCTTCTTTGTTCATCAGGAACATCAGTACCATCACATACATCACAGTTAAGCTCATCAGGAGCATCAGACCCATCACATACATCACAGTTACAACTCGCTCAGACCCTGTCGCGCCTCTCTACCTCCCAAAAGAAATTACTTTATCAATACGGTACATTACAAACCTATGCGGGACAGCCGGTGGCTGATAGTTTCTGGCAGCATCACCGGCAGGAGCTGCCTGTCATGGGACAGGCTGATGCGGGTATACTGGCCCGGGAACTTCTGAATAATACAGAACTGGTTTATACGGTTAAAAAACCTTCAAAGCTGCAGGCGCTGAGAGGTGTGCTGACGACTTCCCGAATGTTATTAGGGCTGGCGGCACTGATAGCGGCTTATTCGCTGATACATTTACTGAGCCGCCACTGGAATAAGATTTTCGGGTGGCTGTACCGCCTGTTAAGGCCGGTGTTTGAGCGGCTTTTTTCCCCGTTGATGCTGACCTGGGAGATGTTGCTGTTAAGTATAGCCGGTATTTACTGGGGCGTGGCAATACCAGATCTGGTGTTGCGGACCATTATCATACATGTGTCGTTGTTTACACTGTGGGCGCAGTTAACGGCCCTTCTCAGCCGGCATTACCAGATCAAGTATTATTTTAACGAAATCACAGACTGCCTGGATCTAAAGCGTCCACCTGGCGAGGCGATGCTGAAGGTTGGGCTGCCTGCTCTGGTTACCACGCTGGCAGTGGTATGGCTGATGTTTCGTTTGCCAGAGCCCTGGTATGCTTATGAGGTAATCGTACCGGCGCTGATTGCGCTGTTTACGCTGCCACCGATGGTTTATATGCACGGGATACTGGTGCGGGTGCTGCTGCCGTTTCTGACAACAGTCTACAGGGCGGAAAGAAGGATGGCTGTATATACGGTCATTACACTGGTGGCCTGGCTGGTGCTGGTATTTTTACCGCCTGTACAACCGCCGGTACTGATCACATTGTCGGTAGTGGTGGGGTGTCTGTTGCTGTATCTGTCGATAGAAGATGTGACCCGCTGTGGCACACGCAATTTTATCTGGCTGCAGCTGATCACCGTAGGATGGCTGTGTGCCTGTGTACTGGCCGGTGGACAGCTGTCTATTCCCATGCTCAACTGGATTGGGTTGTATGGCCTGCTGGTATATGTAGTTATTAAATATTGGGAGATACCGGTGTTGCTGGGTTATTCCTGGAAAAACCGTAAGGCACTAGGCAGTCTGGGCCTGGCAGTTATCATCTGGGCGATCGCCAGCCTCATCCGGTGGCAGCCCCAGTGGTTTATATGGTTTTAATTGAAAATTTATTTTAATTGTTTAAATTTGCGCTCCTGAATATCAGAAAGTGATAATTAAAGATACGCGCAGATCCGAATAACGTACTAAAAAGGCTTCTCAGGGCCTCCAAGGCGTTTGCAGGGTCTGCGTTTTTTTATGCACTTATCTGCAGGGATTTCTGCTGTTTGTTTGCTCACTGCCTTGTCATTGCTTCACACCTTCGTTCTTTTGTACACACCAGTCATCATTTTTCTCAAATAATCCTATAAAAGTTACTATTTTTCATAACCGTATAAAATACGCTTAAAATTCCCGTTATGAAAAGAGTCCTGGCAATATTATGCTTAGGTGGTCTGTGGCATCAGGCGATGGCTCAGCAACAGGCGCCTGCTTACCCGCTGGTAACCCACGATCCTTATTTCAGTATATGGTCTGCTACTGACACCCTTCATCAGGCTTCCACCGTACATTGGACTGGTAAAGAGCAGGCGCTGGTTGGCCTGGTGAAAGTAGACGGTATCACCTATAGGGTGTTGGGTGCATTCAATAGTTCGGATGATGCCGGTGTATTGCCGGCCCGTCAAATAGCCGTCAGTATCCATGCAACGCAGACGGTTTATCAGTTCCAGTGTGGTAAGGTGGCTGTTACGCTCACTTTTACTTCGCCCTTGCTCATTCGTGACCTGATGCTGATGTCAAGGCCGGTCTCTTATATTTCTTACTGCGTGAATGCTACTGACAATGCCAAACATGCGGTGGAAGTGTATTTCGGGGCCTCTACCGATATTGCTGTCAACGGTCCTGCACAACCGGTGACTACCACCAGGTATGTTTCCGGTCAGCTTTCTATGATGAAGGCCGGGACTGTGTTACAACCTGTGCTGAAGAAAAAGGGAGATGATTTGCGTATCGACTGGGGATATATGTACGTTGCTTGTCCGGCTGCTTCCAGGCCTGTACAGTACTTCAGCAATACTGAAGATGCGATACTGTCTTTTGTGAAGAAAAGGCCTGCAACAATGAAGGGCGACAAACAGCAGTTGCTGAGTAATATTGTGTCGCTGGGAATGATAGGGCGGGAGCCAAAGGAGCAGGTGTTTCTGCTGGGGTATGATGACCTTTACGCGATTCAGTATTTTAACACCAACCTTAAAGCATGGTGGAAAAATTCGCCGGCCCAAACGATAGAAGGAGAGCTGAATGCAGCATGGAAAGAATATGCTACAGTGCTGCAACGCTGCGAAGCGTTCAACAAAGAGCTGCATGATGATGCCGTGGCAGCCGGTGGTGAGCAGTATGCTGCGTTGTGTGAACTGGCTTACCGGCAGAGTGTATCAGCTCATAAACTGGTAAGAGGTCCAGCCGGAGAGCTGTTGTTTCTCTCGAAAGAAAATTTCAGTAATGGCTGTATTAATACCGTAGATGTGACGTATCCGTCTGCACCGTTGTTCCTGCTGTACAACCCTGATCTGCTCAAAGGCATGATGACGGGCATCTTTCAGTATTCGGAAAGCGGACGGTTTGCGGAGCCATTTGCGGCGCATGACCTGGGTACGTACCCGCATGCCAACGGGCAGGTGTATGGAGAAGATATGCCGGTGGAAGAATCCGGTAATATGCTGATTCTGGCCGGCGCTATAGCTGTGGCAGAAGGTAATGCCAGTTATGCCAAAGCACATTGGAAAACGCTGGGCACCTGGGCGGCATATTTGCTGAAAGAGGGTTTCGATCCTGCGAATCAGCTGTGTACTGATGATTTTGCAGGACATATGGCCCGCAATGCCAACCTTTCGCTGAAAGCGATCATGGGACTTAAATCCTATGCGATGCTTGCAGGGATGTTGGGAGAAACGGCAACGGCTAAACGTTATGATAATAGTGCCCGGGAGATGGCAGCCAAATGGATACAGCTGGCTGATGATGGAGATCATTATATGCTGGCTTTTGGCAAGCCGGCCACCTGGAGCCAGAAGTATAACCTGGTTTGGGACCAGGTGCTTGGTTTTCATCTTTTTCCGGCAGCTGTTTATAAAAAAGAAACAGACTATTACCTGGCCCGTCAGCAGCCATATGGTCTTCCACTCGATAGCAGGAGGACCTATACCAAGTCTGACTGGATTATGTGGACTGCAGTTATGGCCAAAGATTTTAATGCATTTGTACAACCGCTTTACCGGTATATAACCGAAACGCCTACACGGGTTCCGCTGAGCGACTGGCATGAAACCACCAACGGCAAAAAAGTCGGCTTCCAGGCAAGAAGCGTGGTGGGGGGCTATTTTATGAAGTTGCTGGACGTGAAACTGAATAACGGTAAATAAAAAACGGTCCGGATTATCCGGACCGTTTTCTTTTAAACTGATCTTATTTTCCTTTACGGTGTTCACCGTGTTTCTTTAAAGGTTCGTTGGTCTGATCTCTGTTGGGTTCAGATTGACCTTGAGTCTGGTTGGCTGACCTTTCCTCGTTTTCCTGAGTCCGGGTCATATCCCGATGGGATTTAGAAGCCTTCCCGTGACGATTACGTTTCATAAAAACAGGTTTTTAAGAGAAGATGCGATAAAAACATGCCGAAAATTAATGTTCTGGTAATGAGTGTTTTATAAAGGTTGATGAATGTGAATTGATGCAAATATTTCACAGTACGCTGTCCACAATTCCCCGCTTTTAAGTTGTTTTTTCAGGCGGATGGGATACTGCTTTTTTGACTGTTGTGCTTATAATAAGCGCCACAAGGGTTATATTTAAGAACAGTTAAAAACCATAAATATCACCATATCGATGCAGAAGGATCTTACCCTGGCAGAACAAATTGAGCGGAAAATACTGAAATATATCTCCGAGAAAGGTTACAAAGTGGGGGATGCGTTGCCCAAGGAGAATGAGTTGGCAGATATACTTGGCGTGAGCAGGGTGGTATTGCGGGAAGCGTTGAGCCGTTTGCGTATCCTCGGGTTTATTGAAACGAAGCGTAAGCGGGGCACGGTATTGACATCGCCCAATATCTTTTACGGTTTTAAAACGATCCTGGCATCCGGCACCTTGGACAAGGATGCGCTGAAAGATCTGTATGAGGTGCTGCTGATGCTGGAGATCGGCATGGCTGATTTTTTATTCCTGCATAAGACAGACCGCCATCTGGATGATCTGCAGCGCATCGTTGAAGAAGAAAACCTTGCGGAAGATGCTGAGTTACTCACGAAGCTGGATATACGTTTTCACTGTACACTATACAAGATGTCCGGTAACAAGTCGTTGTACGCTTTTCAGAACCTGCTCAATACTTTATTTGCCTCGAATGCGCCACATCGGGATGATTGGAAGATAAAGCAGATTATTTCGCATCAGGCACTGCTGGAGATCCTGAAATACGGTACTCCGGATGCATTCCGTACCGCCATGCGTTTGCATCTGCATACACGTTTTGAAAGTATGGGTACTTTGTTTCCTGAAGTGGAAATACCAGCAGGGCAGGAGGTAGCCCGCTAAACATCTTGTTATAATTCGTTTACCAATGTTGTTTCTGCTATTTTTCTGCAAACGTATGCATTACGTGTATTCTTTACCGTTATTATTACTGAATCTCCTGTAATTATTTTTGTTGCTTGTTATTTTCTTTTTCCTATCTTGTAGGCCTGGCGCCTATATCAGATATTTTCTAATAAGTTTTCTGTCAATTGGTCGAGCTTAAAAATAAAATTATTACAATCGATTGTTTTTTTATATTTTTGAAAAAACACTGCCACGTTCACTGAAAGAGCATAGTGTATGCAGTACACTTAAAAAATCTATATCAACCAGAATAAAATAGCCGGCCTCAGACCTGGCAAGGCTTAACAGGACATTTTGTAATCATCATTTAAAACAACCAGCATTATATCAGCCACTATTAAGGGTAGCAGTTACACACAGGAAAAAAAAGAGGATTAATAAAAAATCAATAGTTTGAATGCAAACGTTTGCTTTCAATAGCTGGATATACGCCGGCCCGGGAGTGCTATATCCCTTATAGAGCTCTATCCCTTATACAGATTTAACAAATTCCAATTATGAATAATCAATCACCACGTTATCGAACATCCCGTAACGACTGCGTCAGATGGTGCGCTGTAGCTATCATGGCTACCACCGCGCTCTTTTACGCCGGAGGGGCTGCAGCCCACACCTCCGTCACATCGGCTGCCTTTCAGACGCCTCAGGATGAACAACGCTTCATTACCGGGGTTGTAAAAGATGAAAAAGGCCAGTCATTGCCAGGGGTAACCGTTACCCTGAAAGGCACCACGGCCGGCTCCGTAACAGACCCGGAGGGTAAATTCACACTGAAAACCGCTGCTAAAAACGGTACACTGGAATTCAGCTCCATGGGCTTTGTGAAACAACAGGTGGCCTACGCCGGACAAAAAACAGTCAACATCACCCTCGCCACCGACCAGAAAGCACTGGGAGAAGTGGTGGTAGTAGGATACGGTACCCAACGGAAAGTCAATCTGGTAGGCGCTGTCTCCGCCATCAAAGTAGATGAAAAAATAACCAGCCGCGCACTGCCCAACGCTTCTTCTGCACTCTCCGGACTGGTACCCGGCCTCTCCGCCGTACAGTCGTCCGGCATGGCCGGCAGAAACAGTGCCAGCCTCGTCATCCGCGGCCTCGGCACTGTCAACAATGCCAACCCCCTCATCGTAGTGGACGGTATGCCCGATGTGGACATCAACCGTATCAATATGAACGACATAGAAAGTATCTCTGTACTTAAAGATGCTACCTCGGCCTCTGTATACGGTTCCCGTGCAGCCAACGGCGTTATCCTCATCACCACCAAGTCAGGGAAAGGCCAGAAAAAAACAGCACTCAACTTCAACGGAATCTATGGCATTCAGCAACCGACGAGAGCATACGATTTCATGGCCAGCTATCCCCGTGCCCTCACGCTGGAACAACGCCTGGGACTGGTGGGAACCCTCCGTGACAACCTCACCTTCAAAGACGGTACCATCGACCAGTGGATGGCCATGGGCATGATAGACCCGCTGCGTTATCCCAACACCGACTGGTGGGATATCATCATGCGCACCGGTACCTCCCAGAACTATAACCTTTCCGCTTCCGGAGGCAATGATGTCTCTAATTTCTACCTCTCTGTTGGCGTACAGGATGAGAAAGGTTTGCAGATCAACAACGACTATACCCGTTACAACGCCCGGTTTAACTATGACTATAAACTGCGTAAGAACATGAATACCGGTATCCGCTTTAACGGCAACTGGTCTAAGTTCACCTACGCGCTGGAAGACGGTTTCACCGATACCTCTTCTACCAACACAGCTGGTTTTGATATGCGTTATGCCATCGCTGGTATTACTCCCTATGATCCGGTGACCGGTAAATTCGGCGGTGTAATGGCCTACGGGGAAGATCCGCAGGCTTATAACCCTTATGTGGTGTATACGAACTCTCTCAACAGGCAAAACCGCCAGGAGGCAAATGCAAACGTTTATCTGGACTGGACCCCAATCGCAGGGCTGACCGGCCGGGTGGATTATTCCCTTAACTACTACAACCAGTTTGCCTATTCTGCTGCCACACCGGCCACCGCCTTCAACTTCCAGTCGGGGATTAACGGCAGCCGTGTATACGTAGGCGATAATGCCGGCGTTTCCAATAATACCGCTACTGGTTACAAAACCATGCTGAACGGGCGTTTGACCTATCACAAAGCTTTTGGTACCAACCACGATCTGACTGTGACAGGTGTATACAGCGAAGAGTACTGGTACGACCGTTTTCAGGGGTCTTCCCGAAACGACAGGCTGTTCCCCGGTTTGCACGAAGTAGACGCAGCCCTCACCACCATACAGGGCACCAGCGGCGGTAGCTCTACGGAAGGATTACGGTCCTATATCGGCCGTATTAACTACACCGCTTTTGATCGTTATCTGTTTGAAGCCAACTTCCGCTATGATGGTTCTTCCAAATTTCTGCCCGGACACCAATACGGCTTCTTCCCCTCAATGGCGCTGGGATGGCGCTTTACAGAAGAAAGTTTCCTCAAACCTTTCCTCAGTAAATACCTCACCAGCGGTAAATTCCGTGCTTCCTATGGACAACTGGGCAATAACAGCGGTGTAGGCCGTTATGAACAACAGTCCACCTTGTATGGCAGCCACTACTACGTTGATGCCGCCATCGCCAAAGGGCTCGTATACCGCAAAATGATCAACCCTGACTTTACCTGGGAAAATACCGCTGTCTTTAACCTCGGTCTGGACCTGAGTTTCCTGGATGGCCGCCTCAATGCAGAACTGGATTATTACAACAGGCTTACCACCGGTATGGTAAGACCTTCCGATATGTCTATCCTGCTGAGCGGCGCTTATGCAGCTCCCCGCAAAAATATTGGCGACCTGCGTAACAAGGGTGTGGAGCTCAACCTCAACTGGTCAGACCATTTCGGGCCGGTACGTTACGGAGTAAATCTCAACGCTTCCTACAACAGGACCACCCTCGAAAAATGGAACGAATACCTGGGCCGTGGCTACACTTTCCTGAATATGCCTTATCACTTCCTGTATGCCTATCAGGATATGGGCATCGCACAAACCTGGCAGGACATATACAACAACACACCGCAAGGTGCTTCACCTGGCGATATCCTGCGTAAAGACGTGAATGGTGACGGTAGAATAGATGACAACGATAAGGTAGCCTATCCCAACGTACAACGCGACAGACCTACTACCAATTTTGCTATGGGCTTCAACGCTTCCTGGAAAGGAATTGACCTGGCTTTTCTGTTGCAGGGTTCTGCCGGCCGTAAAGATTTCTGGCTCAACAACTACAACGATGTAAACTTCAGTGCCAGCCGCTATGCTGCTTCCTGGTCACACTGGACCAATCCATGGTCTGTGGAAAACAGGGATGGTGGATGGCCTCGTATAGGCGGTCCCGGTGGTAACAGGGACGAATCTACGTTCTGGCTGGACAACCTGGCTTACCTGCGTCTGAAAAATATTCAGCTGGGCTATACGCTTCCGCTTAGTCTGATCAAACGAATCGGTATCAACAGCTTCCGTATTTACGGATCTGCTGAAAACATTGCTACCATTACTTCTTTCCGGGGCCTGGACCCTGAGCAGACGGGTAACAGAAGCAATGCCTATCCGTTGAATAAATCCTATTCCATTGGTGTTAATGTGGGACTCTAAAGCTGTAATCATGAAAAAAACAACATCAACGATACGTTTAATAGCTGCTCTCACAAGCTTTGCAGTGCTGGGCGGCAGCTGTACTAAAAATCTGCTGGACCAGCCTTCCACTACTGAAGTAGGTGAAAATGTTTTCTGGAAAACAGATGCTGATGCACTTGCAGGTATTATGGGTGCTTATGCAGATGTAAGACCACTCTTTGACCGGGATTATTATTTTGATGGTCAGGGAGAATATGTAAGAACCAGAGGTACCAGCACCGTGAAAGATGATCTGCAGCACGGCGGCGCTTATGTAGTGACCACCGGTTCTACCGGTTACAGTCCTTCCGGCTTTGGGCAGCAGTTTGACGCCATGTATAAATATCTCTATGGAGGAGTGAACCGTGCCAACTATGTAATCGATAATGTGAACAGAATGCTGGCTACCGGTACCAATGTGTCTGTGCCCAAACTGGAGCGTATCCTGGCCGAGGCAAGACTGCTGCGTGGCATGGTTTATTTCCGTCTTATCTCCATGTGGGGAGATGTGCCTTACCTGGATCATAGTATCACCTCTAATGATGAAGTGGCCGCACTGGCCCGTATGCCGATAGCGCAGATAAAAGATTCCATCATGGCGGATTTTACCTATGCTTTTAATAAACTGCCTGCTAAATCAGATCAGATGGGACGCGCCGCCAAACCCGCCGCTCTGGCCTTTCGTGGCAAGTTGCAGTTGTACTGGGCATGCTGGAACAAAAACGGCTGGCCCGAGCTGAGCACATTCAAACCCTCCACAGCCGCGGCTACTGCAGCCTATCAAGCCGCTGCAGAAGATTTTAAACACGTCATCAATGACTATGGTCTGGACCTTTTCCGTGGCGGATCACCAGGAGAATGTGACACCTTGGGCAAAGCCGAAAAACTTCCCAACTATTATTTCCTGTTTACACCGGTAGCGAATGGTGATGGTGAGATGGTCATGGCTTTTGCACATGGTGGTACCGGTACTTTCCAGGGAGAAGAACTGATGCGTGATTTTGCAGGTCGCTCTCATGAGGGCTCCCAGTGCTGGATAACGCCACGTTATGAAATAGCCGACAAGTACCAGTCTACCGTCACCGGTGATTTTGCACCTAAACTAATACCTACCAATCCTTCTACTGTAACGGGTGCCAGGACTAAACTGAATTCCGCCGTGAATCCGGCCAGTTATGCCAACCGCGATTATCGTATGAAGGCTTCCATTATGTGGGACTATGAAGTGAGCATTGGTATGGCTTCTCTTAAATCTACCGGTTGGGTACCTTATATCTATAAAACATGGGCACAACCTATTGTGATAGATGGTACTACTTTCCTTTCATATAATACCGATGGTACCAACTCCGGTTATGTGTTCCGCAAATTCCTGCGCAATTACGCCGGGCAAGGCCGCAGCGATGGGGACTACAGTTTCCCGGTAATGCGTCTGGCCGATGTTTTCCTGATGTATGCAGAAGCTACCAATGAAGCATATGGTCCGCAGGCCGATGCGATCGCACTGGTGAACAGGGTACGTCGCCGGGGTAATCTTCCGCCGCTGGCTGGTGGTAAAACAGCTGATAAAGTATCTTTCTTCAATGCCATCGAACAAGAGCGTATCGTAGAGTTGCTGGGAGAAGGTCAGCGCCCGTTTGATGTACGCCGCTGGAGGACCCTGGAAAAAAACTGGAACCCACCCGGAGGCCCTGGTGTATGGCGGCTGGACACCTGGGGTGCACAGGCACAACGTTACTTCCAGAACGCTACCGACAGAGATATCGCGCAGTGTTACATCTTCAAAATACCGCAGAGTGAGCGTGACCGTAACCCCAACCTGACGCAGAATACGCCGTGGATGTAGTGATTATCTATCTAACAAAAAAAACAACAAGCGATGAAGAAATATGCCATCATAAACTGTATCCTGCTGATGACAGCATTGGTTTGGAGCAGCTGCAAAAAAGAGACGCCGGTAGATGAAGACGGTCTGCTGATCACCGCCCGTGCGGAATGTTATGTCAGCAATTTTGAATTGCTGGGCGCCGATTTCCAGACGGTACGCTCCAAAGCACCGGTGATTGATACCGTTGCCTGCACTATTCAGCAGGAAGTGCTGTTTGGTACAGACCTGAAGAACCTGTGGCCACAGTTTACGCTCGTGACCGATGCAAAACTGGACCCGAAGATCACCGGTAAAGTTGACTTCTCCGATCTGGCAAACCCGAAAAAATATACCGTGGTTTCCGGCAACCGGCAGGTAAGAAAGACTTATACCGTTATTATCACTGTACAAAAGTGAGCAGTATTTTAAAACACGTATTATGACAGGTAAACATTTTTCATATATCCCGCTGTTCTTTGCTTCCCTGCTGCTGATGGCGGCCTGTACGAAGAACAAGGATTATAGTGTGCCTACGCCTAAAAATGAGTTGCAGAACGATTGTATCAAACGTTCACTGGGACCTAATATCGTAGGATTGAATATAGAATTTGCCTATGCCATCGCTATTCCTGCATCCAAAGGCAAGCTGGTGTCTGCACAGGTAGTAGCATCGATTCCGGGGCTTCAGATAAAAGCTGGTGATCTGCCCAATTCGGCCACCTATCTGCAGGACAGTTCTTTTTATACCAACGGAAGCGGGGTGGATGTGCCGGTAGGTGTTGGTACCCGCTCTGTTACAAAAGAAGGGGTGAATGTGACTACTTTCACCAAAGACACCAATGCGGTGACCCTCCGTTATTTTTACAGGATACCCGAAGAAGCAAGAGGCAAAACGGTGAAGTTCACTTTCAGCGCTACCAGCAGCAATGGCGAGACTGTAACTTATGAAATGGGGCCTTATACCATTGCTAAAATGGACATGAAGCTGAATCTCATTCCTACCAACAACGACAAGTGTTATCTGTCTATCGCAGACATGGCGTTGTACAATGCTACTGAGGCTGCTGCCAATCCCGGAAAGATAGACCTGGTATACCTGTACCGTAGCCTGTCTGTACAGTTTGGACATGCGCTGGTAGCACCTGCTGCCCCTAAAGACTATTTACCTGGTGTTACACTGCCGGCTAACGTCAACAGGGATACGAAATTGAGTAAGGCCTGGAATGTACAGGACTTCCATCTGGCAGGTCTGAAATACGGCACTACCTTCGTAGACGATCCCGACTTCGAAAAACTGGATATGTCTACGTCTCCGGATTTTGCACTGGGGCTGAAAGAAGAAGCCGGTGTGTGGGTGGAAACCGGCGATGGTAAATACAGGGCCTATATCTTCATCAACAAAGTTGATAATACCGGGCAATCCGCAAGAATCAGTATCAAACGTTATACGCTTAAATAGTAATTACGGGTTACGAATTACGAATGAAGTAAGTCAATCATAGTTCATAGTTCGTAACTCGTAATTGTATGAAATATCTTCTCTCCATCCTCAGCTGTGTAGGTTTGATTATAACGATGGCAGGCTGCTGAAAGCATGGATCATCTTACTCACCGTACTTACTGATGTTTTATGCGTAATTTTTTTTGCTGGACAATAGGGCTGTTGCTAAGCTGTATGATTTCACCGCAGGCAGTATCACAGCACCTCCTGAGCGGGAAATACAGTACCACACAGCTGGAGCAGTTGTTGATACCGCGTATCTCCTGGACACCTTTTCCACCTGCCGGTGATCCTGCCTGGGCAGCTATAGGCCCGGAACAGGCAACAGCTGTCATTAAAAAGGCAACCGGGTATCTGCACTATGAATGGCCCGGCATACCGGCCACCACTTCGCTGCTGATCGTGCGAACGGGTAACCGTAGCGATTATCAGGCGATTGCCAACCGTAAACGGGAGGCATTGGCTACTTTGTTGCTCGCTGAAATACTGGAACATAAAGGTCGTTTCACCGATGATATCATCAATGGGGTGTGGTCTGTTTGTGAAGAGTCTTTCTGGGGAGCTTCCGCTCATCTGCCCAAAGGGAAAGACTATGCGGGCCTGCCTGATGTATCTTCTCCGTTTGTGGAGCTGTTTTCTGCCGAAACAGCCACATTGCTCGCCTGGGTGGATTATTACGTTGGTGATCAGCTGGATGCTGTTTCACCGCAAATACGCAAACGTATATACGAAGAAACCGATAAACGTATCTTCCAGCCATTGATGACCAAACACCATGGCTGGATGGGCAATGCCAGCAGCGGCCGCCGTCCTAATAACTGGAACCCCTGGATTTGCTCCAACTGGCTCAACGCCGTACTATTACTCGAAAAAGATGAGAGCAAGCGTATAGCCGCCTTGCAACATATCCTGCTGACGCTGGATAACTTCCTGGACCCTTACCCCGCAGATGGAGGATGTGATGAAGGCCCCGGTTACTGGGGTGTCGCCGCCGCCTCGCTGTTTGATAACATCTCGCTGCTGGACCTGGCCACCCATAATGCTTTTAACTATGCCTTCCAGGATGATAAAGTGCGGAAAATGGGACAGTTTATCTACCAGGCACAGATCAGCGAGCGTTATTTTCTGGACTTCGCCGACGCAGATCCGCAGCCCGGTATGGATGGTATGATGATCTATCGTTTTGGTAAAGCGATTGCAGATATGGATATGATGCGTTTTGGGGCGTATTATTTCCGGGAAGACAGAACTTTCAGCGGCACCTATCATTTCTTCCGTAACTTCTTCTCCCTCTTCCTGCAACAGGAGCTGAAAGCAGCTCCCAAAGGGCTGCCGCTGCCACAAAACGTTTGGTGGCCTGATCTGCAGGTGATGGTGGCCCGCGATCATGGCGGCAATACCAGCGGCTTTTATGTAGCAGCTAAAGGCGGTAACAACGACGAAAGTCATAACCATAACGACATCGGTAACTACATCGTTTACTATGATGGTCTGCCTGTCATCATTGATGTGGGCCGTGGTACTTATACAGCCCGTACTTTCAGTGATAAACGTTACGATATCTGGTTCAACCGTTCAGATTATCATAACCTGCCTGACGTCAACGGATATACGCAGTTACCGGGCGCCCGTTATAAGGCTACCCAGGTGGAGTACAAGTCCGCTACAGGCTACAGCCAGCTGTCACTGGACCTGACGGCTGCCTATCCGGAAGCAGCCGGTATTGCGCAGTGGAGGCGAAACATCCGGCTCGACCGCCGGCGTTCTGTACAGATCGAAGACCTGATTTCCCTGAAAGCCACCGGGACCTTCATTCAACACCTCATGACCTGTTATCCGGTGAGTATCCTTCAGCCAGGAAAGCTGGTCATCCATAGTACAGCCAGAGATTTTCTGGTGTCTTATCCAGCCCGTCAGCTGGAAGCTTCCATAGAAAAGGTAACCCTGCAAACCATGGAAGACCAGGGGATCCGGCAGAAATGGGGCGATAATATTTACCGAGTGAGCTTTAAGTGTGTGACTCCTGTAACACAGGCCCAATCGGGACTCACTATAGTCACACGATAAGCTCTTTTTTTAAGTGCTTGCAAAATATATGGTTATATATTTGGTAGAAATAAATTATTTTCTATCTTTGCACTCCCTTACAAAAAGGGAATGATTCCGTAGCTCAGTTGGTAGAGCAATACACTTTTAATGTATGGGTCCTGGGTTCGAGTCCCAGCGGGATCACAGACAAGAATATCAAAGGTTATTAAAGCCGCTTAAATCATAGGATTTATGCGGCTTTTCTGTTTTTACCATAGAAAGGTAAACCATATCAAACGAATCTGAAAGGATACAAAAAAGGATACACAGAAAAATAATAAGTTTACTGTATCCTTTTCGATAAGATGCTTATCAGTAAAGGGTTTTAGGACTTGCAAGCCGAAACAAAACGCACCAAACAAAACCAATAATCGGTAACCTAAAACTTATTGGACTATGAAAGTAAGTCAAGATTTATCAATTCTTTTTCATCTCCGGTATGATAACCAAAGCCCTGACGGAAAAGCTACCATCTGCGTCCGAGTCACTGTTACAGGGTTTCCCAGAGATGGCTTTTCACTTGGTTACAAAGTTGACCCATCCAAATTTAATAAGAAAGCCGGCGCGGTAGTTGGTAAGTCAGCAGAGGCCATTGAAATTAACAATCAGATTCAACACGTCAAAAATGAGCTGCTTCGACATTACAACCTATTAAAGAAGCGCGGAGCAACTGTTACTCCCACTATGATTAAAAATGCACACCTGGGAGTTAATCAGGAAAAACAAACGTTGCTGCAGGTCGCAGACTTTCACAATGGAAAATTCAAAGAAAAGGTCGATAAGGAAAAGAGGAGGGACAGTACCTATAAGAAATGGCTGACGACCAAAGACAAGATTATCGCCTTCCTCTCGCATGTTTTCAAAATGAAGGATATTCCCCTGGAAAGAATCGAATTTGCGTTTGCCGAAGACTTCTTCGATTACCTCACCCTCACAGAAGGCATCCAGGATAACACCGCCATGAAGTACCTGAAGAATACAAAACAACTGCTGAAGCTGGCTGTCCAGCGAAAGTGGTTACAGTGTAATCCCCTACAGGATTATGTATGTTCCTATATTAACCCCGAAAGGGACATACTCACCATGGATGAACTTTGCACATTGTATTATAAAGAACTCCCTATCCCCCGGTTACAGGAGGCAAAAGATTCTTACCTGTTTATGACCGTAACCGGTTATGCTTATAAAGATGCTTTCATGCTTGGCCCGGACCACATTGCCAAGTTCTTCGATGGAGAAGACTGGATAGTTAAGAACCGGGAAAAGACCTGGTGCCGGGAGAACGTTCCGCTGTTGCCGATGGCGAAAGAAATTATACAAAAGTACAAGAACCATCCGCATTGCGTTGCCAACAACGTGTTACTGCCGATCAGGAGCAATCAACGCTTTAACGGCTACCTTAAAGAAATCGCTGACATCTGCGGTATTCAAAAGAACCTCACCACACATACCGCGCGGCATACCTTTGCCACCACAGTAACACTGGCCAACGGGGTGCCTATTGAAACCGTGAGCGCCATGTTGGGGCATAAATCCATCCGTACCACTCAGATCTATGCAAAGATTGTAGCCAGTAAAGTGAGCGGTGATATGAAGGCGCTGAAGAACAGGTTTAACCTTTCGCTACCGGATTCGATGCTGAGTAAGGCAGTGGCATAATTAACCTGATATGCTATAATGCTTATCTACCTTGATGATTTACTGATTAATGTTTGTTAACTCAAAATATATAAATATTCTGTTATGGGAACGGAAAAGAAACAAAATATCTTGTTTTGCATTCATGAAGAGTTGGGTAGTTTTCAAGAAAAGTTTAGGGAGCGGGTTTGTCTGGATTGTAACTGGAGTGCTCCAACATACTATAGAAAAATGCGTTCAGCAAGTTTACCCGGTTCTGGAAGGAAGAATTCTTGTTTAAGCAATGCAGAAAGGGAAAAAATTATCAGTATAAGAAAAGAAATATTTAGAGAGATCACCGAAGAAATTGGCAATGAATCAATTTCTTACCACTGGATCAGTTTTTAAATCCCTCACTAAAAAATATAGGCTGTAAACATCAAAGCAGTTCAAATAATACGGATGATGTTTTCACATCACCCTTTTTGTTTATTAAATGAAATACTCTGTTGGCAACATCATAATGTCTCAAACGGAGAGTAATAGGGGCATCAAAGGGATGACAAGACAAAATGTGACTCAAGGTTAATTTATGATTACATGATAAATTGGGTTCGAGTGGAGATAAACAATGTAATGTCTTTAATATGTGTTAATATTTGTAACATATGTGAATGGCAGTGAATCTTTAACGGAATTCTGTAAATTGAAAAAATAGTTTGGGTTTGTCATTTTAAAATGAGGCTATTTGACCCGGATCTATACGACTATGATGTAGTTTTCGTTAATGCGTATTAGAGGGTTCGGCTCAATTTCCAAAAATAACCATTAGGTATAATGAAAGAAGCATTATTTTCTTTGAGTAGGGTTGGTATGGATAATTTAGATCCGGATGCTGGAAGAAGGATCGTTTTTATCGTCAATGTTCTTGCTTTGCTTACTGCATGAATGGTGGGGGTGAACCTGGCGGGCTATTTTATAGAGCTGGCTAAGACATCCAGCTTCGTTCCATATCTGATGTTTCCGATTACCTAGACAAGGTCACAGCTTACTGGCATATTAGGCCGCTGGGCAAATAGCATCATCAATATAATGAACGGTAGCATGCTGGCAGCATTAACCTCATGACGGTACATACGAAAGAAGAGTCGTTGAGTACTTTTTTTCTTTTTAACAGTCTTGCAAACAATGATTACATTTTATTATATTTCTAATTTTACGCTAATTAAATACCGCCAATGGCTTATACCGTTTTTTTTGCCTATCAATCTGATATTCCCAGCGAGTTTGGACAACAATTTATTTCCAAAGCATTAAAAGATGCTTCCAAAAAAATAAAGGAGAAAAAGAAAGTCGAAGTTAAGATTGAAGTGGGAAGCCGAGGAACACCCGGAACGCCGATCCTTATTGAAGAGATGTTGAGCAAAAGTCGCAAAGCGGATATGGTGATTGTTGATTTGACATTTACATCTTCAAAGGTATGGGCAAATGCAAAGAAGTTTAGTATTGGAAATAGAGAAATACGTATACTAAAAAACGTAGAGGACAAACCATCTCCAAATCCCAATGTGCTTTTGGAGACAGGATATGCATGGGCTCAAAAGGGATTTTACAGGACGTTAGCGATTATGAATAATGCGTATGGAAATCCTAAAAACCTGCCAGTTGATCTAAAGGGCTTTAGATGGGGTATCACATACAATTTAAACGAAAAAAATTATGGTGAAATCAATAATGAAAGAGAAAAAACAGTAGAAGCTCTTTATACAGCTATTGCAAATGCAATTAACTCAGATACTGAATATCAAAGGGATAGATACGCTCCTATAAGAATCTCAAAAGACTGGAGTCCAAATAGCTTTAGGTCAAAATTTTTTGCGAGTGTTAGCACCAAAAAGATTATATCGGATTTACGGACTGCTTTAGATGATTCCAATAACCCTCAGAGAATATTAGGTGGAACGAAATCAGGGAAAACACGTTTAGCATATCAATTATACAGAAAAATTGATAGCATGCTCCCTGAACATGAAAATATAGAGCATGTGTTATTTTATGACCTAAAGTTGGGAAACTATGCTTCAATTGAAGCGAAACTACAGCAATTAAAGGTGCTTAATCAAAAAAAGCTGCTGATTCTCGATAATTGTCCAATTGAAGTCCATGATACGGTTTTCTCTGAATACACTGCTGGAACTAATGTTAGCCTTTTAACCATCGATGAGTATACCCCTGGGAACCGTGGAACCATTTCTTTGGGGCCGATTTATTCCAAAGAGATAGTTGTCGAACTTACAAATCACCGTGGTCGACCTGAACTGGGGTATGAACTATGGAATAAATACGAAGGGAATCTCAGCGAGATTATTACAGTATTGGGTGCAATACAACCAGGTCAATTCAACCTTCCAAATGATTATTTAGCACGTTGGACACAAATTATTGGACAAGGACCAACGAATTTAGGAGCTTTAAGACTATTAGAATCGTTGTCACTTTTTTCATATATCGGATTTCAAGGTCAATATCAGAAACAGTCTGAATTTTTAATAAAATTCGCTAGCATCGATTCATCCGATACTTTCCGAAATATTGTTAATCATCTTCTAGGAAAAAGTCTGGTCAAATCTGTTGGTGATTTTATTCTACTGGAGACTTTCGATGAGGAATTATCTGCAGCAAAGCTGCAACAGATGGCAGATCAAGACATTGATTTGTTTTTACAGTCTATAACAGACTTCAATCTTGTAGAACCATTTTCAAATAAGCTTACCGAATTAAGTATTAAACCGAATTTTAAAAAGCCATTCAAGGAGATTTGGAGAAAAAGTGCACTGTTCAAAAATGTCAACTTTCTTTCAACAAATGCGGGAGGGAAAATTCTATTAAGTATTTCTGAAACTCAGCCGGATTTAGTCCTGACAACCCTTGAACAAGTTATCGAACAGCATGATTCGGGCGTGTTATTTGCAGGGGCTGGTAGCAGAAGGTATTTAGTTTGGTCGCTTGAAAGAATTGTCTTCAGAAAAGAAATGTTTGAGCGTGCTGCCGAAATCTTATTCCATTTCGCAGAATTTGAAAATGAACAAATTCTAAACAACGCTACTGGTCAATTTGAGCAACTATTTCAGATTGGCCTTCCGGGTACTGAGGCCTCTTTGAAGAAAAGACTGGACTATATTACAAAATTGTCCCAAAGAGTAACTTCGGAAAGGGGAACTTCTGTAATTAAAGGAGCTCTAACCAAAGCACTAAATAATCATGGTTTTATTAGAATGGGGGCTTCTGAATTGCAGGGAGGTGAGCAACTGAAAGATTATACCCCATCGCCACCGGAGGTTTTAGATTATCAAGCTGGTGTCATATCATTATTGCTGTATAATGGAATGTATGATGTATTAATTAACCAGCTCCCCTCATTAGCAAGAACTGATAAGGCAAAAGTAATCTTGGATGCCATAGAGCAAATAATAAAGAATAATGGTTCTATTTCTGATGACCTTCGGTTGCAGCTAGAATCAATTGTTAACGATGAAAATAATTATGGAACTGAAATAAGAAAAAGAGTACGGTTGCTTATAGAAAAAAATACAAGTGATTCAGTTAAGGATCTATTTCGCTTTAAGGTTTCACTGCCAGCCTATTCGTCATTCAAAGATGAAAGAGGTGAAATAATAAATCGAGCAAAGGACAACGCCGAAAAATTAGCGTTAGAGCTTAGTAATGTAGACAACTGGCTATCCGAAATTAACGTTTTACTTAATGGAGAACAAAGGCAAACATACAATTTCGGATATGCTTTAGGCCAAAATAGGAAATCGGACCTACAGCTCATTAAAATGATCACAAAAGAGCTTGAGGAAATTCCTCTTGGAGAGCGAAATATATCATTGCTAATAGGTTATTTGCAATCTCAAGATGAAGATTTTATAAGGGAAGCTATTTCAGTAGTAATTCAGGAATCATCCCTTATAAATTTTGCGATTCGCCTTTATGGTCTTATCTCTATTCGGCCTTCTGATATTGCAGAATTAAAGCCCATCATAAATGCTCAACCCCAATTGGTAATTGAACTTGAGAACCTCAAATTCAAGACATATCCTATTGACCAAATGGGGGAACTAATTGATTGGCTTTGTTGTCTAGAACCTTGGGGAAAGAGCATCGCACTTGAGATTTGTGCTGGTGGATTTGAGAAAATTGACGAAATCCCTAATAATATCCGCATAAAGATAGAAAGGTTGCTAGCAGACCCAGGTCTATTAAAAGGAGATGAGAACCATAAGCCCTATTCCCTGTTCGATTACATTAAGTTGCTTAAAATATTAAGTGAGAAAGACCTTTCAGAGGATATTATCGAAAAGATCACAAGCAATATTTTGGATGTGACAGAAACAATTTTCGACTTTAACGACTTTTATTTCAATGCTATTTTCAGAATTTTGATCCCCCAATACTGGCAGAAGGTGTGGTTCATTATTTCCGAAAGAATGATCAATCCTGATTATTCTGGATGGTACCATTTGAGACAGCTTTTAGAGCAACAGTCGAATCTAAATGAAGATGATATAGTTGAATGGATGAGTCGATATCCGCAGAGAGCCCCCCAGATGGTAATCGACTTTATAAAGCTATATGAAATAAAGGAAGGTAACGCTGCTTGGTCCCCAATAATGTTAAAGATGATCAACATGTTTCCTGAAAATGAAGAGCTTTTCGATAAGATATCGAGCAAACTTCATTCCTTTATGTGGTCGGGTAGCCTTATTCCAATGTTCCAAGAGCGATTGCAACTTGCACAAAGTCTATCAGGGAACCCATCTACAAGAGTACGGAGTTGGGCAGAGGAAGAAGTGAAGTATTTTCAAGCGAGAATCGAAGCGGAAAGGAAAAACGAAGAAAATAACTCTGTGAGGTTTAAATAGTTTTAGGAATTGTCGATAATATTACTCCTTCAAAGAAAAATCTTTTTTGCCATTACTTACAATTTTCGATGCGATTTTTGGGTACCTCACCTCTAAGAAAAATAAACTTATCAAGCTAGATAAGACGTAACGCTTGTCTGGCTTGATAATTAACTGATTAACAATTTGTTAACGTCTTTGGGCCACCGAAAAACCTTTATTGCAGACCTTGTTGATGCCCAAAGTATCACGATCCCGATCGATCATGTGAACCATACGAATGACCTATTACACAACCAAATAATCTATACTCGCGCACTTCCTAAATCTACCAATATGCAACAGTATTACCCATTGTCCTTTTTCGAAAAACTTATACATGTTGACCTACAACAAATGTCGCTCAAACAAAAACAACCCGACAAAAACTTTTTCTCACAAGCTGTTATCGACATCGTTAATGAAAAGAACAACATCCTGGAACGAACCGGAAAATACCTTTATGATCTCCGGAAGAAAAAGCAGGTAGGTTGGTTTATCCAACATAGCCAGCAACACCTGGTAATATTGATGGACAAGGTAGCTGCAAACTTGTCTGTCGAAAACCTCCTAGATGCTTCCACATCCAGAAGAAAGAACACCTGGTCAGATCTTTACAAAATCACCTACACTAATCTTGCAGAAATTCTGGCTTTCCTTGAACAAAAATTTGAACGGTACCTGGATATTAACTGTAAAATTCCGGCTTCCTATCTGCTGAAAGCCCAGGTAAAGTTCCAGCAGGACGTAGAGCCACTAAAAGAAGGATTCAATGCATCCGGTATCGATGAGCAGCTGCAAAAAATTGTATTCATGCCATTCCTAGAGTTATCAAGAACCTGTCATACAACTGCACAAATCACTTATCTGCAGCTCCATTATTTAACGGAGATGAATAAACGTTTATTTGAATTGCTTGATGCTAGTGAAGAAAAACAGGAGCTTTGTGAAAAGTTACATGATCTTTTATTGTTTATCAACTTCAATAGCGTACATTATTTTGAATATTGGGTAAAAATGGTAACGGTAGAACTCATGGACTTTCCCACAATCAGGGAAAAGCTGGATAGGCTGATGTTCCTCCAAAAGAAGGCAAGTCAGGCTACTTCGAGGCCAGCGATAGTGTTCAATACTCTGCGACCACCTCTCCAAGGCAAAATGCAGTCGTGGCTTGCGGAGGAAATTGCTTATTACAAAGAGATAGGTGCCTCACCTATGAGTATTCATCTTCCTGATGAATTCAACCGCTGGAAAGATTTTAAGATACAGACTGTTTTCTCGGTTCCCCAGTTGGGCCATATTCTAAAGCTACTGCTCGATAGCGGCCTTTATCTAAACAAGAACAGATCAGAAGTATTGGATTTCTTCTCCTACTTTTTTACTTCTGTAAAGCAGGATAACGTTTCTCCCGGCAGCCTGCGAAGTAATTTTTATAAAGATGACGCTGCGGTATCCAAAGCAGTGAGGGATATTTTACTCGACCTGGTTAACCGGTCGCACCGGGGAATGAACGTGGCCGCCTGCTTCCTACTGGATTATTTTCTGCAACAATTCTAAATGTTCTGTTTGATAGGAAAGTTGTATGATGAAAATAATTATTTCAAATTATTTCCTTTAATTATCAGACAGTTACAGGGGATACTGTCACCCCTGTGACTGTTCTTGCCTGAGTAATATTTTTTCTTTTGCTGCCATAACAAACAAACCCAAAGTTTATGGCAGCAGAAATCCTCACCCGTGAAGATCTGGCGATCTTCAAAACAGAATTGTTCCAGGAGCTACGGGAACTTGTAAACGCTCCCGCCATCCAGCCCCGGAAATGGCTAAAGTCCTACGAAGTCCGCGACCTGCTAGGAATCTCTCCCGGCACTCTTCAAAACATGCGTATCAAGGGTACGCTATCCTTTACCAAAATCGGCGGCTTAATCTTCTACGAGTACGACGACATCCTCAAACTGATGGAAGGCACCAAGAAACCCATTAAGCGTTCCTGATGCCGGCGCCAGCAGCTCATACCAACTACATCAGGCACCTAAATGCTTTCTTCGTACAGGTGCGGAAAGAAACCCGTTTACAGGCCAATCATGTAAGCCTTTACTTGGCACTGTTTCAAGTATGGAACTATCATCGTTTCCAAAATCCTTTTCCCATCCTGCGTGAAGAAGTCATGAGCCTTTCCTGCATCGGCTCCCGGAGTACCTATGTGCGTTGCCTGAAGCACCTGGACTATTGCCGCTACATCATTTACGTACAGGCCCGGCAAGCCTACGCCGCCAGTTATGTGTCCATCATTCCGCTCACAGATTTTATGGCAGATGCTCACCGGGAACAGCTGTTTCTGTTTCAGGATGAAAACGCCGCCATGTGGCCCAAAAGTGAGCCACATGACCTGCTCAAAACTGGGCCACACATGAGGCCCAATAATGGGCCTGACACGTGGCCTAAAACTGGGCCACATACAGGCCCAAAAGTGGGCCACTTTAATAAACATATAAACAATAGTAAACGTGGGGGAGAAAACAGGCTCCCGCCCCCAACAAAAAAAAATAAAACTGAAAACCTCCCACACGATCCGGATGCACCCGGCGCGGAAAATGCACCCGGCGCCGCGCGGATTCTTCCCACCTTGTCAGAGGTGCAGGAATTCTTTAACGCTCACACCTACCCGGAGATGGAAGCCGACAAATTCTTTCATCACTACCAGGCTAACGGCTGGCGGCAAGGCAGTAAAACGCTGATCACCGACTGGCAGGCCGCAGCCCACAAATGGATACTCAACATTCACCCATCAAAACCGGAACATCATGACCAACATACCAGACCATCAACCGGGGCAGGAAGGCTCCACACCAACGAAAACAAAAGCTACTCAGACCCCTTATGATTACCATCTGCTGATGCAGCAGCTGGAAGAACACGGGAAAAACGTCTACGGACCGACCTTTCACATCGAAGAGATAGACCGGCCGATAGTGCTCAAACTCCTGGCTTATTTTCTGCAAGACCAGGCGGTGGCCATCACAGAAGGCATTGACCTGCACAAAGGGATTCTGCTTACTGGAAAGATCGGATGTGGCAAGACTTCCCTGATCAGCCTGATGCGGCCCCTGTCAGCCGATTCTTACCGACCACACATGGTTTCCTGCAGGGAGATCAGTTTTGAATTCAGTAAGATAGGGTATGATGCTATCAACCGGTACAGCACCAATGCCTTTTTCCCGTACACCAACGTACCCAGGGTACATTGCTTTGATGATCTGGGCCTGGAGCAGACGGTGAACTACTGGGGGAATAACTGCAATGTCATGGGCGAAATACTACTATCGCGATACGACCTGCTGATTTCCCATAAAATGCTTACTCATGTTACTACAAACCTCAACAGCCAGGAGCTGGAAGATCTCTATGGTAACCGGTTGCGTAGCAGGATGAGGGCTATGTTCAATCTCATAGCTTTCGACTCCGCTACCACGGACAAAAGACGTTAACACTCAAACCCAAAGATTATGTACCCCTCCTTCATCAACTTTATCGGCACAGAAGCTGCCGGCGGCCGGAAGTTAAAGATCTGCGGCCAGGATTTTACAGCATACAGTTATGACTGGTATATCGACGATGCCATCACGCTGGCAAGCCGCTGGCCGTCGCATCAGGTGACTTACCGCCGGATTCTTCACCTGCGTACATGGATACGGGAAAACTATCAGCATGGCCACGATATACCGTATAAGTACCTCCGCAGTCTGCAAGGTTGCCGGTGTTGGGTGGAAAGCGTTATTCATGCTGAATATAAAGGTGCGGATGAGATGTTTCAGGAAAGTTATAAAGAGCAATTAGCGGGAAATAAAACTATTTTTTCAAAAAGTGGCGCCGGATAATAGGTGGCGCCAACAAATAACAGGAGCGCCAGGAAAAATCCGTATTTATACTTATGAATAGTATGTCATATATGTCTATTGTGTTATGTTAAATATAGCTATCCCTGCCATTTTTTTGAATTACAGGCAATAAGATGCATTAGAAACCAATTTTATACCAATAACATTTTCTTGATTTTAGCTTCGTAGTAATTAAATATCATATGCGATTATTTTCTTAATCGTTTTTTTATAACATAAAGGAGTAAATTAATATTGTTATCAACTACCTGCGGATAGATTTTTAATACATCCATCATTCCTAAAACCCGAAAATGTTACATACTTCCACCACCATATCTATTGCCGGAAAACAGTTCCATCAGTTTATTTCTCTGCGGCTCGAACAAACTTTAGATAAGCATCATTTTTTCGAACTAAAAATTGGTTACGACTGGCTTTTAGATCTAGATATTGGAAAGAATATCTTCTCTGCCAGTAAAGCATTGCTTGGAGAAGAGGTGAATATTGTTACTTACCCGGTAGAACAAAATTCAGCAATGGAACCGATGACTTTCTCTGGTATAATTGCAGCCATCAATTCTGGTAAAGATGATGATGGGATACATGGATATTGTGTTATACATGGATGTAGCCCAACTATTTTAATGCAGAATAACCCGCATATCCAGTGTTTTGAATCTCAAACACTGGCAGATATTGCTCAAAATGCTCTCAAGGTTTGTACTCCCTATACATCTGCTCCGAAAGTAGAACCGGTAACAAGCGATAACCTGAAATACATTGTTCAATATAAAGAATCCAACTTCGATTTTTTGCACCGGCTGGCAAAGCGGTTTGGAGAATGGTTTTTTTATACAGGACAACAGATTGTTTTCGGTAGATATTCAGGTAAAAGGGTAAACCTGGTTCATATGATTGACCTTATACATTTTGATATAGCTCTTAAAATTCAGCCCAATAACCTTGTAATGAATGGGTATGACTATCGTGAGCACCAGGTGGTACAGGATAGTACTTTAAACCAGCCATCGGGTAAAATGGATCTTTATTCGCAGCATGTTCAGGCACTGAGTGAAAAATTATATAGCAGGCCCTCTTTGTACAAAATTACCTATGCATTCACAAGTAATGCAAAAACAGAGCTAAATAGACTGTTAACCCGCCAAAAGAAAGGTACAATTGCCGATATGGTTCATTTAAAGGGAAAAAGCAGAAATACTTCCATTCGTATAGGCGATACCATTGCAATTAAAGAGAATGTATATAGTCAGGAGGATCATGGACAGTTCTTTGTCACCGGCATTACTCACTATTGTAACGGTAATGGTGAGTAT
Organism: Chitinophaga flava; assembly: GCF_003308995.1. NCBI lineage: Bacteria > Pseudomonadati > Bacteroidota > Chitinophagia > Chitinophagales > Chitinophagaceae > Chitinophaga > Chitinophaga flava. The sequence continues at coordinate 3,331,374 of NZ_QFFJ01000002.1, forward strand.
TACAATGAATTCAGTGGTATTCCGATAGAGGTGGCGGCCCCCATCGTAGATATTGATGATTACCCTCATTGTGAGGCTCAGAGCGCAAAGGTAATTGACAACCATGATCCCAAAGGTTTAGGTCGTATAAAAGTAAAGTTCAAATGGCAGGAGCAGGGAAGTACCCCATGGCTGCAAATAATATCTCCACATGGAGGAGGTGATAAAGGTTTCTATATGGTACCGGAGAAGGGAGAGGAGGTAATGGTGGGCTTCGAAGGAGGCAATCCTGAACTGCCTTTTGTATTGGGAACAACCTATAATGGGAAGGCCAGAAGTACTTTCGGTAATGCAGGCAACGACCTCAAAGCCTTAAAGACCAGGAGCGGCATTTCTGTTTTGATGAATGATGCCAATGGTAGTGTAACCATTAATGATCCAAGCGGGAACCAGGTAGTGATGCATGGCAATAAACAGATCACGCTGAATGCTCCGGAAAAACTGATTATTAACTCGAAAGACATTGTTATTAACGGTTCCAATTCAATTAAAATTGGCAAAGGGACTAGCCCTACCCATGTTGTAATTGACACATCAGGAAATACGATCAGTATTAAAAGCGATGCTAATAGCATTCATGGTAAAGACAATACCATTACCGGTACCAACAGTAACCAGGTGAATGGACAAAAAAACCATATCAAGGGAGAATCAAAACTCGATGGTGGTAATGTTTTCATCAATTAATGACCTGGATATGTTTGGTAATCATAACTCTGAAAAACAACTTTTCTTCCGTCAACCGTTCTCTGATAAATATACATTAACCATTAAAGCTGATGTACTGGCGGGTTCAGTTCCTATCCAAACTACTACTGAAATAAGGTGGGACCTCCGGGTAAAAAATATTCAGAAGGACCTTATCGAAATAGAGCTGTTGACGCTGGATAACGAATTGCTGGCGACCAATAATCCTGCCCTGAAAGAAATGGCCAGGATGAACCAGGCTTTTGCCAGGATGTATAGTGAAATACATGTTCTTATTGATAAAAGCGGAAAGGTCAAAAAGGTCCTGAATGAAGAGCTGATAAAACGTAAATGGGCCAGCACCAAAGCAGAAATGGAGGCAATTGAAAATCAGGTGGAGGCAGTCAAAGGTATTATTATCATGAATGATGAGATCTTCACCTCACCGGAAAAAATTATTACCGCTGTACAGCATAACGAATTTTTCAGTATTTACTTTCATCAGGTATATGGTAGAAAACTACCCGGTGAAACGTCTGTGGAAACTAAGTGGAACCATTTTCAGCAGGCGCAGATGGACTGGTATTACAGCCTGCGGCCCAATATCACATTACCTGTATTACAGGAACAATCTTCTGTAACGGTTGATATAACCGGTCATCCGGTGACGAGGGTAGACAATAACTGGATCAGGAAGGCTTATGGCGCGTTTCCGAACATAGATACCGGTACAATTAAACCCAGGTTTTCCGAATTGGGGAGGTACAATATTGAACCACAAACCGGCAGGTTAAAAGAAGCTTACCTGTTGAAGGAAGAAATAGCTCATCCGCAATTTATTTCTTCAAAAATAGAATATACAATGAAGGCCGTTGGTTAATTACCTCTAAAAGAATCAGTAAGGTTATGGGAGCAAAGATTATTACGGAGAAAGAGTTCTGGCAATGTAGCGGGGGCCTTATGCCTGCTCCCCTGCAAAGCACCCAACTGGTAAGTAAAAAGAAGGATGGTAATAAATATATTACTATCACAGACAAAAGCACACAGAGCTTTGCCGATTTTGTATGTCGTAAACTAATGCTGCTAATGGCTATTGTAGCAGCTATTGTGGCGATCGCCGTGGTTGCCACCGGTGGCGCTGCGCTGATTGCAATCGGAGCTTTGGCAGGAGCCGCAGGCGCCGCAGTGGGTGCTGTGATGGGAAGCCTGATCTGCGGGCAGAAAGTTGCTATCGTAAGGCAATGGATAGGAGCGAAAAGTAACTTTAAGATTTTAGGAAATCCAACGGTGACAGGAGATCATATGATGCTTTGCCCTATATTTGGAGAACAAATCACTTATGCTCCCCATATCAAGAACTGGTGGCAGGCCATTTCATTAGGCGCAGCCAATTTTATCGGCGGAGTGCTTGAAGGTGCAATGGTGGGTGCTGCTATCGGAGGATCTGTTGCCCTGATAGAAGGCGGAGTCGCTGCGTTAGCAGAAGGGGGAATTGGTGGACTGGGGCGCAGTGCATTACAATTGTTTAAATCCTTACCCGGCAACCTGCTGAAGAATTTCGCAGCCTCCTGGACATCTGGTGTGGGTATAGGACTAAGGGCAACAACAGCCATACAACACACGGCACAAACCTATGGAGAAACCGGTGAAGCGAATGGTGGTGATTTCCTGAAAGGCGTCTTTGGCATGGAAACAGGTACCGGCGAATCTGCCAGGAGGGTTTTTACCGGTCACGGAACAGTGATGGATTTTATTGGCCTGGCATTATGGTTTACGCCAGCCCATAAAGCCGCAGAAGAAGCCCGGAATGGCAAAAACGGAGCAAACGAGGAACGTCCCTCCGGTGAAGAAACGAATATTGATGAAACTGGCCGTAATAGTCATACAGAACCGGAAAGTGAAATTACAGGTAACGATGGAGAGGCATTTGAAGATCCCGTCCCACTTGATAATGCCATTGTAGGAGATATTGGAGAACAAGCAGTAGTTGATAGATTAATTGCAGATGGCTATATAGAGATTTTACAAATACAGAATAATTCAGGGCATGGAGTGGATATTATAGGCAGAAATCCTACTAACGGAAATGTCAAAGCAATAGAAGTAAAGGCCAATTCTTCCAGATTAAATGAGGCACAAAAAAGAGGTGGGGAATGGTTTGTAGAAGATCGATTGGAAAGAGCTGCCAATGGAAGGCGAGGGTATGGGGTTCCTCCTAATCCTCCTGAATTGCCTGGCAATGCAATACGTGCTCAACAATGGATTGAAGATGCTCCTCAAGTTGATTATGAGGTTCATCGTGTACCTGTTGATAGATTCAACGGTACCGTAGGACAATCTGATGTGACTCCGTGGGAGCCCGAACCCAATGAGCCTAATGAGTAATGATAAATGATAAATAGTATTTTATGTCCATAATAAATCAGAAGATACAGGAAGTCACTAATGAGCTTAAAGCATGGTTAGATAAACCGAATGCGGAGAATTTACATTTTCATGAACCAACAGCAGAATTGCAGACTGTTCTTACAGAGCCCAAGGTTAGGAAAAGTATAATGGTGGCAATTAAAAACATAAATACCTGGTATGGGATTAATTATGTTTATCAAGGGTTGGCAGACAATGCAATTTCTAAGCAAAATGAATATTTTGTAAGTAGCTATTATGTTGCCAGTATCGCAAATGCCTTTGCGCTGGGTTATCCGGCGAATCCTCCAAAGCTGCAATTCACTGTTATAACAAAGTTCCTTGCTAATACTTTACAGGCAAAATGGTACGATAAGAGCAATGAACTTATTAATATGATAAATAAGTGGCTCCCTACCAAATTCTTAAATGGAGGTCTCGATTTTGCAAAAGCTTCCTGGTTCATTTTGACAATTGCCAACAAATGCTTTGATATCAAAGTTGATTACTCTGCTTATAGAATTCCGAAAACGCTCGGTATTTATGATGAGATACTTACGAAGTGGGATACTTCAGATCTAAAAGAAGTAGATCGTCTTATAAATGTAATGTGTGATTATCATATTAACGAAGCTGGATTTAATGAAGAAACACCTAATGAATTTAGTTTGGAAGAAGAGTTTGTATATACCTATGAGATCGCTGCATGGTTGTCGGTTCGTGAAAAAATCGGGTTAAAAAATCCGGAAATATTCTCTCATCCGATAGCCCAGCTGATTATCAACAAGCTGCCAATACAAGCACTTCCCTTTCATCCTATCCCTTCATTTGATACACTTTTACAGAAACTCAAACATGAATTTCCGGATGAGCAATAAAATGAAGTGTCAGGAGTTTCTAAATTATAGATGTGGGCATAGCAGAACAAAAAATAGAAAAGGTAGTTGAAAAATTACAAACATGGTTTAATTGACTTAATATAACAGCATTTTCAATGTCAGGAACCACTGGACGAAATTGAGCGTGTATCTCATTTAGCTAAAGTGCCTAAAGTATAATAGCTACTACTTGATCTGACAGTACAGGAAATTTTGTATGGTTAAATAAAACTCTTTTTTGAGCGATTTTCAATGATGTAGGTATTGTTCAAAAAGTACCTTTGCATAATTTCTTCCAAGCATTTCAGTTAAAGGCTTGCTCAATAGTAATAATAATAGGTAAGATATTCCTAGACCTAGACTTAAATTAAATCCCGTTGTATTGATATTTATATTCCGGAAAAAATATAAATTGAATATACAGACTAAGAAAGCAACTATAGATCCTCCCAGGAGATTTCTAATAAAACCGTATTCATAATTATGCTGAAGTAGCAGCTCGTTTCCTCTTGTGCTATTTCGCATTTGGGAGACCGCGTAGATAATTTGCTTTCTGGATTTGTCGATATTTTTAGCTTCATCTCTCGCAGATGGTAGGTCTATATTGAAATCATTTTTTAATTTATCTCTAATTGCCTTCTTCATACTTGGACTCAATGTGGTGTCACTTGGTAATAAGAAATTGGTAGTAGGCATTTCGTTTTCGTTTTTGAAAAATAGCGTTTGGAAAATTGCTTTACCTAATAGGCGATTGATGAATGCAAAGAACCACACGATTGCAACGCCGACAGTCATTCGCATAATTACGTTTACAATAAACATCATTTCAGTGTTATTTGACAGAAGTAGTAGTACCAATGCCGGTATGAATGTCAGCAGGGCTGGAAATAGTTTTGCATACCTGTTATATTTATTGAACATCATAAAAAAATAAAAGGTAATAAATTTGTTTTTGTTACGATAAGAGAAAGGGTTGGAATTGGAGATAGACGGTTTAATGGAAGCAGTTCGTTTACAGTGTCGATGTCTCGTTGACTCAGTTGGTTAAGGTTCATTGGATGTGTATGCCATTCTCCAATATATCCAATCATTCCTCCCGTTCTCTCCTTTATTAGGTCTACTTTTGCTTTTAGCCCATTTTTACTTCTGATAAAAGAACTAGGTGATCCTTTACTTTTGGGTGGCGCATTCCAGACATCATATATGTGAATTGTCTGCGTCTTATAGTTACAAACACCTATTAAAATGCCTCCTGTTTCATTAGGGCTGTTTTGTTTGCATTGGGAAAGTAGACGGTCTTTTAAGCCCGCCATCATTCTTACTTCCCAACCACTCCCCGAGCAGCACTGATGAATACTAAAAGGAGGTACGGTTTCATGTTTTGAAAGGGTTTCAGGTATACCCGCATTAGATATTGTCTGGATGTATAATAACCCATTTTCTTGGATATTTACTCTTTCACTTTCAGAATGTAAAACTTTTGAGAATATAGCAGCATGGGATGAAATTGAGTCGTCTGCTGTTACAACAGTAGTCGAGCTACACCCAAGCCCAATTTCGAGAGTTTGTATATCTCGCACAGCATCATTTCTTCTCCACTTTTCGAGGAAGGGGTATTTTAATGCTCTGAAATGGGCGAGGTTTGCTAGGTCATCTACTCTTGGATTGCGTGATTCTCCTTCAATATATAGTAAGCCAATTTTTCCCTCATCAACCAATTCACACTTAGCAATGTTTATTTGTTGTTCGAAGTCTTTTTGAACCAACCAGTTTCGGACGTTTAGTGATGCAGTGGAATCTACAAGCCATGAATAATTATTGAAATCCGATGTATTGAGGAAATGTGCAGGTGCAGAGTAAGATTTAATTGATTTTTCCTGGGTGAATTCGAACATCTTATCTAACTCTACTTCCAAAGATTGAGATTTTATTTTCCCTATATGGTCAATGAGTAGGCTGTGTCTGGTTATATTATGTTCTAGAAGTATGTCATAATCACAAATGCCTATGTGTGCGCATCCACTTCTTGCGTGGTGAAGAATGATTTTGGATCCTAAAGAACCTCCGCCAATGAATAATATTTTCTGATTGTATTTTTCTCCAGACACTTTCGCCGCGGTAGTGGAAGTAAACGGCTCATTCTGACTTAATGATTCAACCTTGCTTAACATGTGAGGGATGTCTTTTGCGTCCCGGGTTAACAGAAGTCCGAAATTTATGAATTCATAACAGCTGCTAAAGCCTATCAATTTTCGTGGTCTTTTTATCGCATGAATGATAGGGATTATTGATGTCTCTATGGGAAATTGATCACGAAGTGTCTCTACTATTGGGCAGATATCAATATCATATTTCTTAAAGTATTCAATAAGCTCTGTATAGGATTCTGGAAGATTTGTTTCGTAATTAGCAAATATCTTATCCGAAGGGTGCCAAACTAAAATCGATAAAATGGATTTAGTGTTGTTGGCTTGTGTTGCTCCGAAATGTCTAATTAGTTCAAGAATGGTATTAACCGTTACGAGATGTACAGGTACCTTTGTTTTTAGGGTTAATCCTGTTTGAAGATGGTTGGGGCTAAGTTCTGTTTGTGTAATAAAACATGCGAAGGCGCCGCCAGGGAAAAAAGCATTTTTGCTGCTTACCGTTTCAGCCATTTGGTCGTAGCGATAAATGTGAAACCCACCACATTTTTCAATACGCATAGGATCAAACTCCTCACCGTCTTCGGCCAGCAACCCATTCGCAGCCTTAAAGAACCATTCGTCAATTACCTCTAGAAATGTTTCAATTGGTCTTTCTGCGAACCATTCATCCATGTTTCCTCTCACAAGACATAGTTTCGCTGCAGGGTCCTCGGTCCCTGATATGTATAAATGTGGAATTCTATCTTTGGGAAAATCCTTTCTGTCACTGGATACTCTAGGTGAGTTGTGCGGATAATGTTGAATGTTTATTCTAATTAAAATCGGCTCAACTTCCCTTATATCTATTCCGCCAACGGTACCGTTAGGCGGAATAGATACATTGATGTTGATTGGTACTGCTATCGTATGAGGATTCAGCGATAGTACTTTTAATTGCTCCAAGCAATAGAACTGTTGAATGGCACCAACTGCATTTTGTACCTGCAGAGGAAGATCTCCAGCATATTCTATAAGATTCTCACTGTATAGCATTACGAGAGTTTAGCCTTGAGTAATTGAGCGACCAGCGGCACCAGCTCCACCGGCAGCCGTAATTGAGCTGCCACTGGATACCTTTGGAGCTTTTGAAGGACCATTTTCAGTGATGACGAAGATAATTGGCTCAGGCTTACTGGAATTTGGATGATTCGCAGTATTTAAAAAATCTGAATCCTTATCCAGTTTATCTAGGTACTGTTCTTTGGCTTTGTAATGAGGAGGATTGTCGTCATTATTTTCAATTAATTTGGAAGAAGCAACGACTTTTCCGCCTTTCCTACGGTAGCCAAGAAATTCAATGGAAGTGGGGGCTGGATCGGGGTTCTTGTCCTGTGGGCACTCGTTGAAGAACGTCCAGGAGCAATGGTGAGGTGCAATCAGAATGTCCCAATCGAGAGCTCGTTGGTTAACATCATTTTTGTATTTTTTGGTTTTCTCCAATATAGTTGCCCATGCTTTGTGGTCGGCATCACCACCAAACATAGCCAAAGTCGAGAAGTTGGTGTCAGTAGCTCGAGCTTTGAAACGCGCTTGGAATACAACACTAACTCGATTTTTATCTACTTCATCATCAGTTAGATGTTGTTGGTAGGGGCTGTGAATAAAGATAGAAAACGTTTGAAGATCACGTTCATTGAATCTGCTTACAACATCCCCTGGTACTCTTCTTACAAGATCGAGATCATCAAGCTTTTCATTTGCATCATAACCAATAATTACAATTCTATTTCCAGGTAGGTCCTTCGCAGCATCTTTGTCTTTATGAAGCTTAATGCGGCGTTTTGCTTCTCGATTGAAGCAGCGTTCGTCATCATTAGTAGCAGTACCCATTACCATTGGAGAAAACCACAATACGTCAATCAGAATTTCTCCTTGGTCTTTATGCTTTTGTTTGTATGCTTTTGGGTCACCCTGATAAAAATTCTTCTCGAATCCATGTATGTGATCATCATCACCATGAGTTAGAATAAAGATGTCTGTGTATGGTACCCCATCAATGTCATTGACCTTTCTTCGTTTCAGTGTATTGAGTAAATCCTTCTTTACATCATACTGCGATGGGTCACTGTCATCCATACTGCTGTCTCTAATGTTACAGTCCACCATAATGTTGGTAGTAATACCATTTTCTTCAATTGTAATCAGGGATTGATCACCGTTGTCTACTGGGTAGTTTTTGATTTGATTGCCCATTGGCGAAAGAGAATTTGGTCGGCATGTATTTCAGCTAATGCCGTGAAACCAGAGACGGTTCCCTGGAGTTTTAAATAATAAAATACCATTCTCTAAAAAGGCCAGATTGCAATCTCATCGTTCAATTTTATTTGCCGGCTATAAAAATAGATTTGGCAAAATGAATTTTACGTATATTTTTGCGTCTCAAACCTAAAATCAGTAAGATGTTTCATCCTTTAAGGATGGGATGGTTGGAGAGCCATTTTCCTACTGAAGTTAAAAGCTCCGGTTGCTGAAATCAGCCGGAGGCTTTTGTTTTTTTTAAAGAACAATTTCTAGGTTTCAAATGTTACGCCAACCTCCGCCATTATTTCTCCTTTGCTAAAAAAATTACCATTTTCCCCTCAGTGAATGACGCATTGTGCCCTTCGTATAGCTAAAATGTCAAATTTACTTGCAAATGAATGACAAAAGTTTGCTTGTTTAAGTAATAATGTCAGTTGTTGCTGTCAGTTTGGTTATTTTCATCAGTTATAATGGCAGAGTTTTGTCAATATTTGACAAGTCGTAGTAAACTAAAAAAATTAGCTATTTTCTGAGTTTGATACTGAACAGGGGTAAAAGGTCTCGCTACGGCGCCAGTCGGCAAAAAACAGCGCCAGGCTCCGCTGCGCTCCGCCTGTCACAGTTTTTGCGCTCCTGTCACCTTCGCTCGGGTAGCTCTCGGCCTGGCTTAGCTGTTTTTATAAGAGGGCTGTTTCTTTGGCCGCCATTCCTTCGCTACCCACTTTGTCCGCCCCCCGCCCGCCACCCCCGGCCTTTCATTTTTGATTTTGCCGTCCGCTCCGCTCCCGGCCAGACATAGGTCGAAGGCGCGGCCTGCTGCGGCTCGCCCTCGCTTGGCCCTTCCGCTACGCTCCAGGGCCTGCGCTCTGGCTACCGCCGCAGCGGCCGGGGGTGGAAGGGCGGCGGGGGCGGGGCGACAGTAATTCTATTTACCGGAGATTATAGCACTGGAGGATAGAACTATGATCAAGCAACCAACGGGAGAACCAAGCGCGCGAACACCAGCATTTGTACCTTGATCGGCATTGTACTATCGCGCGGCGTCCGGGATGGTGGATGATGGGGGCAACAGTTGAATATAGGCTCAACAGCATCACTTTAACCAGCGAAACAGCATGGGCTCAACTTCTGTTACCCATCATCTACCATCCCGGACGTTTACCGTTTGCTCTAGTATTATTTTGTCAATTATTCTTTCACTGTAGCTACTGATTGCCTCTCCGAAAAGCAGTCCATTCGCGGCAGCCTCCGGACCGCAGCGGTTCCCCCTGTGGATCGGCTCCAGCCTGCACCGTCGCATAGCATCCCCGTCGCCTGGATAAGCAGATGATCATAATGAAAACAGAAGCCAACCGGCACAACAAATATTGTTGATCTGCCATGCCGGCAAGCCTTTACTACTACTGATGTGAATTTGGGAAAAGGAAGGTGGGGAGGGTTAATGCTTTTTTAGGGCTTTTTGTTCCAGGTGAAATTTTTCCCTGGCTTCTTTCAGGTCTTTCAACAATAAATCAGGATGGCCCCAGTATTTCAGGCTTAATTCTTCCCTGATTTTTCTTACTTCAGCCACTGCGTCATACTTTTTACTTTTTTTCATGGTCATTTGGCTTTAAGATTTCGCGCGGGGTCCTGATTTCTATTAACCGGTACCCCATACGCAAATTTATGGAATTATACAGTTTAATCCGATCAAGATTTACAATATGTTTAAAGTTCCAACTGGCAAGGATATCAGCGCCGTGTAGCGTTGCAAGCGCAATATGCAGCGCATCGTTGTAACATTTGTTACTCAAAGCGCCTTCCGCAATGTATGTTTCCGCCAATTTTATCGCTTTAGGATGGCCTTTGATCTCAACCTTATAACGGTTCGGGATTTCAGCTAATTTGGCCTTCACTTCGGCTTTAGCAGGGGCCAGTTCTATCATTACTACATCAGACAAAACTAGCTTTTTTATACCCCGCCTGAACTCATTAAGCAGCGCATTGCTATGTTCTTTAAATTCATTATCAAAACAGCCTCCAATTACTGAGGTGTCAGTATAAACATGAATCATAAAAATGGTTGGAGAGGTTAAAAACAATGTTGCATCCCCGGTCTGTATTCTATTGGGGGTAACTGTTGTTAGAATACGGCTTTCAATGCCAGACTAAGCTGGTGCCTTGCGGTGTTTCATTAGATATGGTTTTGGGTTAACTATTAGTTGCCGGGTGTCCTGCGGGCGGCGGTTCATGATACGGTCCGCCCTCAGTCACCTGGTGCTCTGGTGGAAGTCGAGTCCTATTTTTACCAGTATGGTTTTTCTGGCGGTGCTTTACTGGTTACTTTGATCACCAGCTTTTGTTTTTCAATAGAAACAGATATGCTATCGCCGATATCAAAGCCGGCTTTTTGTAACCACAGGCCGGACAAGTTTAACCACGGCACTTTTACGTATTCGCAGAGCCGTTCCGAACTTTTATAATGCAGTTTGGCTTTTCGTTCTTTTGGTCGGTTTTTCATGATGTTGATTAATTTCTACAAATATAGTTAAAATGTAGATAATAGTAAACTTATAATGTAGCGTTTTGTAGCTTTTTAGGTCATTTTATTGTCATTAAAAGTAGATGATTGTCTACTTTTGGGGCTGTGCGTGTTCCTACTGGTTCAGCCACTTCATATTAAATTTTAAATCAGTAGTTTAGCGCGAAAATCATCCATTATGACGTTTGGTGAAAAAGTTACCATTGCAAGGAAGCAAAAGAAGTTAACACAGACCGAGCTGGCAGATGCGACTGGCACGTCCAGAGATATTATTGGAAAGTATGAACGTGATGAATCGAAACCATCAATTGAAATAGCAGCGAGAATTGCGGAAGTCCTGGATAGTTCATTGGACTTTTTGATAAGAGATATTACCCCCGAAGATGCACTAGCTAAAAAGATCAAACAACTTTCCCCTATCAATAAGGAATATGTGATGGCTGTAATTGAAGCATTTGAAGCTAAAGAGAAATTACAGGGTAAAAGATAAAGGCTCCCGCTTGCGCGAAAGCCTTTACACCAAACAAATCCGAAAGGTAACCACACCTATGGCCGGAAGCTATTTAATGGGGTGGCCTAGCCACCTTCTTCTTTTTGAACTGCTGCCTGACTCACGCCGCTCATAACCGTACCGGCAACAGCCAGGTAACCGGCTACTTTGACAATGATTGCCGGAATCGCCGGAACACCCATCAGGGCTCCGCTAACCACAGTCAGGATTAAACCTATATTGCGCACCCTACTGAAAAAAGGTGGCGTTGATGCTGTGAGACGTTCTGTAAATCTCATATGCTCATTTTTGAGGTTAAGAAATCGGGCCATAACAGGCCCGGGATTCGTTATGCACTACCACCGCCAGGAGACGCCGGCATACCTGAAATATCCACCAGAGCCAGGGCATTGTAAAGGCCGTTTTTCAGGCTATATAGTGCCCCATTGACCTGCTGATAGAATTCTACGCCCAGTATGAGGAACAGCGGCTTAGTGCTGTTTGCTGTTACATTAACAGCCAGATTCATAACTGTCGTAGGCGTAGCATCGATGGGTAACTCTGTGCTGGCAGCACTGCTGTTGACGAACGTTTCCGCCTCGAAATCAATCTCCGCACCGGCAACCTGGACTTTGAAATGCGTGGACCCGGCGGGGCTGGCCAGCATGTTGACCGGAATAAATGCCGGTATATCTACTTTCAGCGTTCCTGCAGTACGATCAATGGCCGTAGTAAATGGAGCGTACAGCGTTCCTCCCAGGCGCCCATTGGAATTAAATTCAAAGCCTTTGAGCAGTTCCGCCTCTCCGTCGATGACATTCCGCTTGCCGCGCACATTGGTGGCATCCGCCTGGATCACCTTTACCATTTCACGGGTCAGGCGAGAGGACATATAGCTGTCGCTGATGTTCATCAACATGGCCCGGAAGGCTGTACGAAGCAGTTTGCCGGCTTTGCCTGCGCGTCCGAATTCCGCGCCGTTTTCACGGGTACGTACAAACGCTGGATCAGTTGCGATACGGCTGGCATCCACACCACCTTTCTCACGTGCCAGATGCCCGGCTTTCGTTTTATAAAAGGTGATGTTGCCGATTGTTCCTTTCAGGGGAATGATTCCGCTTTGTCTTGCCATATAGAAACAATTTTGAACAATAAATAAGGCTTTTGCATAGCCAAGCCTGTTAGGCTTACATCTGCGCAGGATGTAGTAAATTTGGTTAACCACACCAAACTAAGCCGGCATTTTTATTCAACAAAATTTCCATTCCGATTATGCCGTTTACGCAGAAAATAGTACCCAACCGCATATTGATCTATGCAAAAGACGTTATGAATATCACTGGTAGGAGTGAGCGGACGGCCAGGAAGATCCTGCAACAGATCAGGCAAGCGAAGGGAAAGAAGAAGGGTGATATGATAACGGTGGTGGAGTTCTGTCAGTTCACCGGTATAGATCAGCAGCAGGTGGCTGACTTCCTACTGTAGCTCAACACCCGGTCCGATCCGTATCAAAACCGTGTATACGTTACCGTTTCAGTATGAAAATATATTTTGTTCCCGTTTGTACTGATTTAGCAAGGCTTTTCGTATCTTTGTATGACTTGTAAAGTTCTTTCAAACCCTTACAAAATAAGCTATTTCAGAAGGATACAAATTCGGATACAGTAGCTTCAAAATCCTTGAAAAGTGGCGCTAATAGGCCTTTGATATAGTCCCAGCGGGATCACAGACAAGTTTCAAACCTCGCGCTAGTCGCGGGGTTTTGTTTTTTAGTCGAGTTCCTGTTGCTTTACAACAGCAGCATTCAATGATTTCATATCTGTCAGTGGCTGATTCGTTGCCTGAAAATAAATCGCAAAGCGTCATAATAGGCTTTTATGGGTTCTGTCATATGTGTGTCTTCGGGATAGCAAACATACTTATGGTCTAAACCTGCTATCTTTCTTTGGGTTATTATAGAGTCGAATTTTAAAAGATCGGTATGGAAGGTAGATTTGTCATCTGACATTCCTTCGTTCGCATCACTGTAAAAGATCATTTTGTTTATACCCCGATCATTTTTTAGCTTTTTATCAGCGAGGCTAAGTAAATATCCCTTATCCCACCAAAAGGATGGGCTTATCGCTATATAAGCCCCGAACATATCCGGCTGCGTTAACAGGCAATTGATCGTGGTGATACCGCCGAATGAATGTCCTGCAAAAATTTTAAAAGATTGTGTTTTGTAGTGCGCGTCAACATAAGGGATCAGTTCAGTACCAATGAACTGCAAAAAAATATTGCCGCCTCCGCTTGACTTAAACCGGGAGTGTGAGCTGGTATCAGGCTTTCCGTCATAATCAATAATACTATTGGTTGGGGTAAGGTCCCTTGTGCGGTTTGTGTTGGGAATGCCGACTATAATCATTTCGGGTACGACATTTACATCCCGGCGGCTAAGATACCGGCAATATTCTGCAACCAGGCTAAAATGATTGTCCCCGTCAAGTACGTATAATACCGGGTAATGCTTATCGGGCAGCAAGGTATCTGCAGGCGGTACATAAATATAAACTTTCCGGTCTTCACCCAGCACCTTAGACGAAAGTTTGATGATATCTGCCGATATGGGTTTAAATGCCGGGTCGGTTTGGGCAACCAAGCAATTGGGAATTAACAGGATAAAAAAAACATATACTATGTTATCCCCCCCAATGACGTTTTAAATAGCTGCTGTACTTCATGCGAATAAAGGGTTAAAGTATATTGATAAGTTTGTGCTTATGCAAATCAGTTATGAAAACGACAATAGCCTGGAATATAATTGACGCTTGCGTGAACCGGATCCAGCTACAAAAAAATATATCACATTTTATCCGAGGCAACCCTATAAAAAGGGTCTTCTATTATATTTACCTCAATGACAGATTCGGCATTCTTCAGTAATGCCCTGCAATCGGCGCTTAGATGGCGTAGGTGTAATTTTTTCCCCGCCTTTGCATAGCGTTCGGTTAGTTTATTTAATGCTTCAATACCACTCATGTCTGCAACTCTGCTTTCTTTAAAATCAATAACTACATCTGCGGGATCTCCGATAACATCAAATTTCTCGTTGAATGTAGTAACCGATCCAAAAAATAGAGGTCCGTATATCTCGTAATGTTTTACTCCTTGTTCATCCAGATATTTTTTTGCCCGGATTCGTTTGGCGCTTTCCCAGGCGAAAACTAATGCAGATATGATTACTCCAATCAATACTGCTAATGCCAGGTTATGCAGCAAAATAGTTATGAGAGCGACAAGCATTCCTACAAACACGTCCTGCTTGGGCATTTTATTGATAATACGGAAACTTCCCCATTCAAAGGTGCCTATTGCTACCATAATCATCACACCTGTAAGGGCTGCCATGGGAACGCGTTCGATTATTGGCGCACCAAATAGTATAATTATTAGTATTGTAAGGGAGGCAATTATACCGGATAATCTGGCTCTGGCTCCGGCTGATAAATTGACCAGTGTTTGGGCGATCATCGGGCAACCGCCCATTCCAAAGAAAAACCCATTTGCAATATTAGCCGTGCCTTGTGCAATGCACTCCCTATTACCATTCCCTTTAGTTCCTGTCATTTCATCCACGAGATTTACTGTCAGCAAACCTTCGGTTAACCCAACACAAGCCATAACTAAGGCATAAGGGAAAATAACTCCTAAGGTTTCCAGCTTAATTGGAATCATTGGTATGTGGAAGGGAGGGAAGCCACCACTTACTGATGCAATATCCTTAACTGTTTTGGTGTCAATATTCAATCCCCATACAAGTAAGAAAACAACAAGGATAGCAACGAGGGATGGAGGTATCGCCTTGGTCACTTTCGGTAACAGTATCACTATTGCTATAGTCAACAATACCAAACCTCCCATAATAAATAGCGGTGTACCGTTAAGCCATACGCTTTGACCATTAACAACTGTTTTAAACTGCTCCAACTGTGCCATAAATATAATTACTGCAAGTCCGTTTACGAACCCATACATCACCGGCTGAGGAACAAGTCTTACAAATTTTCCCAACTTGAATAAACCTATTAGAATCTGTATCACTCCCGCCAAAGCGACTGCTGCAAACACGTATTCGATGCCATGTGATTTCATTAAGGCAATCAACACAACAACAGTAGCCCCCGCACCACCTGATATTAAACCAGGTCTGCCACCAAAAACAGAAGTAACTAACCCCATTATAAAAGCCGCATATAAGCCAACTAATGGTGGAAAACCAGCAAAAATGGCAAAAGATAATGATTCAGGCATCATGGTCATCGCCACTGTTAAGCCTGCCAGGACCTCGTTCTTGTAATTGACTTTCTGTTTAAAATCAAATAAATTAAGGTAAGCCTTCATTTACTGATGGTTTATTTATAAAAGAGAATGATGCGGATAGATAAAATGAACAGTCATACTACACCCAAAAAACGAGGTGTAGCCTACAGGAAGCGCCTGTTAGTCATGGTGGAGTAACTGTTGATGATGTATTTTTTCTATTCATTTTGGTCGCGAAGGTAGGATATAATTTTTCTTTTGGCAAAATGACCTGCTGGTTCAAATCTCTTTTCTCCTAGTCACCAGACCCAGAAAGATTGCAGTCTCTATTTTTCGGATAATATTCTATAATCGTGATCCACCACAAACTGGACCGACTGATGTTTTACCATCTTCCTGAATGTTGAGGGGTTAATAGATTTATATTTCAGGAATTGTTTATTAAAATTTGCGAGCGTATTGAAGCCACTTTCGAAACATATCTCGATCACGCTTTTGTTGGTATCTTTCAGAAGGTTGCAGGCATATCCTATCCTGATTTCGTTCAGATAATCAATATAGGTCTTTTTGGTACTCCTGCGGAAATATTTACTAAATGCAGCTATGCTCATGTTTACGACCTTCGACACCTCGCGGAGACTGATTTTATTCCGGAAATTATTGTTGGTATATTGAAGTATCAGATCGATTTCTTCCTGTTTTATACGGTAATCAGTGTTTGGCGTCTGTGAGGATAAGGTTATATAATCTCCTGATTCAGCCATTAGGTTCAGGCATTGAAAGAGGTTGATGATGCGTGCAAAGCGCTGCTGATGTTCCAGCTCCCGGATAATACCGGCCATTTTCTCTCTATAGCTATTGGGTATCTTCAGCCCCAGTGCTGCATCCATAAAAAGATTCCTTATATACGCCCCCTCTGGTAAATTAATCAGATCGTTTCCCCAAAAGCCTTCGAGAAATTGAATCACTACTGCGCTGGTAATCACATTCCCTGATTTCTGAAAGGTATGGGGCAGGTTTGACCCAAGGAAGAAGATGTCTCCCTGTTCAAAATCCCCGATATAATCCCCGATAAAAGCCGTTCCTCTGCCTTCCAGGATCAAAATAAGTTCATATTCATTATGCTGATGCCATGGAACTTCAAAGTTGGGCGTGCGATAAGTTCTGGCAACAAAGGACGTACTCTCTGACAATGTAAGTTTCTCAATTAGCGGCTTCACGATATTAAATATTATAATGTATTACCTGAAATCTGTGGTTGCTAAGATATGAATTCTCAGCAGCCCGGTTGACCGGATTTTTATTGTCAGAGTATATAATAGTTTATGTTTCTCAGATAATAGGAGTAGTGGCGGGGGATGCTGTCACGTACCTTTATTGAATCATAATGTTTATCGGATAACGCCTGTCTTTAGCAGATGTTGGATAATGACGTCTGCACTGGTATCAGGCTGTCCGGTATTTTTTACCTAATGAAATTCAAAATTGACAGTTATGTATTTTATTGGTTACGATATTGGTTCCTCCTCCATAAAAGCTGCATTACTTGATGCGGATAGTGGCAGATGTATAGCATCTGCCATCAGTCCTTCCAGGGAGATGGCCATACAGGTACCCTATAAAGGATGGGCAGAGCAGGAGCCGGAAAGCTGGTGGCGGGAAATAATCGCCGCCACAGATTTACTAAGGCAACAGGTCCGGATTGATTCCTCCGCCATTGGCGGTATCGGCATTGCCTATCAGATGCATGGGCTGGTATGTGTAGATAAACAGCAGCAGGTACTGCGCCCGGCCATTATCTGGTGCGACAGTCGTGCCGTGCATATAGGCAATAGGGCGTTCAACGCATTGGGAAAACAATATTGCCTCGACCATCTGCTCAATTCCCCTGGAAATTTTACGGCTTCCAAATTGCGATGGATATATGAAAATGAACCACATATCTATGAACGCATTGATAAAGTCATGCTGCCTGGAGATTTCATTGCCATGAAGCTTACGGGCGATATACGTACAACTGTTTCGGGTCTTTCAGAAGGGGTCTTATGGGATTTCAAAGCCAATGCCATCAGCAGGAAACTACTGGACTATTATAATATAGATGAAAGCCTGGTACCTGCGATAGTGCCTGCCTTCGGGGTACAAGGGGTGCTTACTGCTGCCGCTGCAGAGGCGCTACAACTGACAACAGGCATCCCCGTTACTTACCGTGCAGGTGATCAGCCCAACAATGCTTTGTCGCTCAACGTGCTGAAACCAGGGGAAGCCGCAGCTACAGCGGGCACTTCAGGCGTAGTGTATGCTGTGCACGATAAACATGCATCTGACTTGCAAAGCCGTGTTAACACCTTCGTACACGTCAGCAATGATGAACAGCATCTCCGTGACGGCGTGTTGATGTGCCTCAACGGGACAGGGATCGCCAACAGCTGGTTGAAAAACATACTGGGTGATATTGATTACGCTGCTATGAACAGTGAAGCTGCTGCATGCACACCTGGTGCAGATGGTCTGCTGGTATATCCGTTTGGTAACGGTGCAGAGAGGATACTGGGCAGCAGGCATATAGGCGCTTCCGTCAGATACCTGGATTTCAACAGGCATGGCCGGAGACAACTGTTGCGGGCTGTGCAGGAAGGGATCGTTTTTGGCGTTAACTATGGATTAGAGATCATGTCAGCTATGGATCTTAAAATTCATCGGGTGAGAGCAGGCAATGCCAATATGTTTCTCAGTCCGCTATTCCGTGAAATATTTGCCAATACGGCCAACACTGTGATCGAACTGTATAATACCGACGGCGCGCAGGGAGCGGCGCGAGGAGCAGCTATAGGAGCGGGGTATGTGAACATGGAAGAAGCATTCCGGGGAATGGAGCGCCTGATGGTCGTTGAACCGGAAGCAGCCCTTCAGGTACAGTACCGTGATGTCTATGATAAATGGCTCACAGAGTTACGTTCAAAATTATAATACCGTTCATATGTACAATATATCATTTTAAAATCCACCTTTTATGAGCATTACACTTGGAAATCACGAATATTTTAAAGGCATCGGAAAGATCAGCTATGAAGGACCGCAGTCAGACAATCCACTCGCCTATAAGTGGTATGATGAGAACCGGACCATTGCAGGAAAATCGATGAAGGAACTTTTCCGCTTTGCTGTCAGCTACTGGCACACCTTCTGTGGTACCGGCGCTGATCCCTTCGGACCGGGTACCAAAAATTTCCCCTGGCTTGTATCTACGGATGCTGAACAAAGCGCAAAAGACAAGATGGACGCAGCGTTTGAGTTTATCACCAAACTGGGATTGCCCTACTACTGCTTCCATGATGTAGATCTGATTGATGAAGGCGCAGATCTTGCTACCTACGAAAAACGTATGCAGCTGATAGTAGACTATGCCCGCCAGAAGCAGGCAGCCAGTGGCGTTAAGCTGCTCTGGGGTACGGCCAATGTATTCAGCCATCCAAGGTATATGAACGGCGCTGCCACCAATCCTGATTTCACCGTATTGACCTATGCTGGCACACAGGTGAAAAATGCATTGGACGCCACCATAACATTGGGTGGAGAGAATTATGTTTTCTGGGGAGGCCGTGAAGGATACATGACATTACTGAATACAGACATGAAACGGGAGCAGGAGCATCTGGCGCGCTTCCTGTCTATGGCCCGTGACTACGCACGGAAGCAGGGTTTTAAAGGAACATTCTTTATTGAACCTAAGCCCTGCGAACCTACCAAGCACCAGTACGATTTTGACAGCGCCACTGTAATTGGTTTCCTGCACCGGTATGGACTGGAAAAGGACTTTAAATTGAATATTGAAGTAAACCACGCTACGCTGGCGGGTCACACTTTCCAGCATGAGCTGCAGGTAGCTGCAGATGCCGGTATGCTGGGCAGCATCGACGCCAACCGCGGAGATGCACAGAATGGCTGGGATACGGACCAGTTTCCGACCAACCTGAATGAACTCATCGAAAGTATGCTCATTATCCTGGAAGCCGGAGGATTCTCCGGCGGAGGCGTGAACTTTGACGCCAAAACCCGGCGTAATTCGACAGACCTGGAAGACATATTCCATGCGCATATCGGAGGCATAGATACTTTTGCGCGGGCCGCCGTAATTGCGGAAAAAATATTGACGCAAACATCCTATAAAAAATTTCGCCAGGACCGCTACGCCTCATTTGATACAGGCAAAGGCCGGGAATTTGAAGAAGGGAAGCTTTCACTCGAAGACCTCCGCCACCTCGCCTTTGCGGGAGGAGCACCAGTACAGATCAGTGGAAAGCAGGAGTGGCTGGAGAACCTTATCAACAGCTGTATCTTTTAGTGGATGCCGGTACAAAAAGCATACAAAGCGCAGCAGTTCCCTGCTGTGCTTTGCCATTATATAACATATGGCAGTCGCAGCATTTGAAAAATGATGTAGAGGATATTGCTGCTATTATTTCGGTATATCGCCACTAGCAAGAAGTCGTATTCTCTTTTTATAGTTTCCGGGATTCTCCCCGGTTTGTTTTTTGAAGAAACGGTTAAAATAAGCATTGTTCCCAAATCCAAGGCCGTAAGCAAGGTCCTTGATGCTGATGTCTTTAGTCATCATCATCCGTTGGGCCTTTTCTATTTTCTTTTCATTGATATACTTTCCGGGCGTACTACCTATTTCTTTTTTGAAAAGGCGAATGAAGTGGTCTTTGGTGAGAAAACCGGCTGCTGCCAATGCGTCCACGCTGATGGGCTTATGCAGGTGGGTACGTATGTAATGCAGCGATTGCAGGATACGTTTGTCTATATGGAGGTTCTTATCGGTGGCCAGTAGCAGGAACCTGGACAAGACCTGTTTGATGATGCCTTGTGCCTCCATTTCGTAGCCGAGCGGCACGGCTTTCTGGCGCGCTATATTTCTGACAAGCGTAGGAAGGTTGTCATATGACCATGGGTCGAAGTGGGGCAGTTTCCTCTCCGGATTAATGCCGGCAAGGCGTTTGATCAGCCGGATAATCAGCGGATCGGCTTTTATTTCCACAGGAGCGTCTATCAGGTCAAAGATGCTGGTCTGGCTGCCCACTTCTTCATAAATATGAATATAGTGCAAAGACAAATGCCCTTCGCATTTGTATCCGTGATTGGTATATGCCGGTGTAAGATACAGATGGTTTTTTTTCAGTTCATAGGTTTTGTCTTCCCGGATAAGGCTGGCTGTCCCGCTTTCTACAAGGTGTACCCTGATAAAAGGGCTACAAACGTTGCGCCAGTTCCAGTCAGCATTATGTACAGCATGGCCGATATTCAGCAGGATAAAATTGAGGTAGGTCAGTTCTTTGCTCATAGCTGATAATGTCTGGATAATAATATATCGATAAAGTACAACTTTTTATCGATATCGGTAAAGTCTGGAAGTTATACGATAGGTACTTTTGAAAAAAAATGTCAACGGTATTTTTCAAGAAGGAACGGGATCTGATGGTCTTGTTTTGTTGTCTTTAGTCATCTATGCCGACAACTACCGTTCCGGAACAATGTCGCTTTTTAAACAGACGTCCATGAGGATAATTTCTTGTATTAAGCCGGGGGAGTTGGAATACCGTGATGTTCCGGAGCCGGTATGTTTACCTGGTCACTCCATCATAAAAATCCGACGTATCGGGATATGTGGTACCGATATCCATGCTTTCGGAGGTACACAACCTTATTTTAGCTATCCTCGTGTGCTGGGGCATGAGCTGGCGGCTGAATTTGTGGAAGGCGATGCGCCGCGCCTGCGTAAAGGAGATATGGTCACCGTCATTCCCTATCAGCATTGCGGTACCTGTATTGCCTGCCGTAGCGGGCATACCAATTGCTGCCAGCATATGCAGGTGATTGGCGTGCATACTGACGGTGGAATGGCAGATTTGCTGATGGTGCCATCACACCTGCTACTGTCTGCCGAAGGACTGGACCCCGACCGGCTGGCGTTGGTGGAGCCTTTTGCTATTGCAGCGCACAGTGTTAGACGGGCTGCAGTATTGCCACAGGAAAATGTGCTGGTGGTAGGAGCAGGGCCCATCGGGCTGGCAACAATGGAAATGGCGGCTATTGCAGGGGCTAATGTACTGGCCATCGACGTGAATGATAACCGGCTGGCCCGTGCGGAAAAGATAGAAGGTGTAAAAGCGGCCTTCAACGCGCTGGACGGGCATCTGGAAGAGCAACTAAGAGATGTCACCGATGGTGATATGCCCACCATCGTGATGGATGCTACCGGCAATCTGAATGCGATCAATAATGCCTTCCGTTTCATGTCGCATGCAGGCAGGTATGTGTTGGTGGGACTGCAAAAGGGAGACATCTCTTTTAGCCACCCGGAATTCCATAAACGCGAAGGTACGCTGCTCAGCAGTCGCAATGCTACCCGGAAAGACTTTGATTGGGTACTGGAAAATATCCGTGTTGGCAGAATCACCCCCGAAAAATACATCACGCACCATATACACTTTAACGATATGGTGGAGGAATTCCCTTTCCTGATTGCCGATGCGAATATTGTAAAGGCAATGATCAGCCTCGATTAAAACAGTTTTCATGCGTTCACCACTGTTAATAAACGGGCAGCCGTTGCCGGAATTGATTTTCGGTACCAGCGGCCTGGGTAATCTATTTGTCAGCATCAGCCGGCAGGAGAAATTTGATATTGTAAAGGAATGTATACGCCATTCTCCGGATATGGTGGTATTTGACTCAGCAGGCAAATACGGGGCGGGGCTGGCATTGGAAATGCTGGGGACTGCGTTAAAGGATGTGCAGGCGGCCCCGTCGAAAGTAATTATCAGCAACAAATTAGGATGGTACCGCACCGAACTGAAAACACCGGAACCTACCTTTGAACCCGGCGTATGGAAAGACCTGCGGCATGATGCGGTGCAACGGATCAGTTACAACGGCATCATAGAATGTTTTGAACAGGGCAACGAGTTATTGGGAGGCTTTACGCCGCAAATGGTTTCTTTACATGATCCGGATGAATACCTTGCTAAAGCAAAAGATGCTCGGCACCGGATACGGCTATACGACGATATCCTCCATGCTTATCAGGCACTTTTTGATCTGAAAGAAAAAGGACAGGTGGCTGCAGTGGGCGTTGGCGCCAAGGACTGGAGGATACTGCAACAGATAGCGCAGGACATCCCGCTGGATTGGATGATGGTGGCAAACAGCCTGACGGTGTTTTCCCATCCACCTGAATTATTATCCTTTGTAGAGGCGCAGGATAAGAAAGGGATTCACATTATCAACTCGGCTGTTTATCATTCAGGATTCCTGCTCGGTAGCGATTATTTTGATTACAGAAAGCTGGATAGCGGTCGCCGGGAGGATGCACCTTATTTTGAATGGCGGAGTCGTTTTAACCGGATATGTACGGAACATCAGATCAAACCGGCGGAGGCATGTTTAAATTTCGGCTTGCATGTTCCCGGTGTAAGGAGTGTGGCGGTTAATACAACGAAGGCCGCCAGGGTCAGCGAAAATTTTATGATGATTGATAAAATCATTCCGCCTGCTTTCTGGGAACAAATGCAGGCAGCCGGATTGATTTAATAACAATGAGACCGAGATTGACGAAAACAGGCAGTAGAAAAGGTGTTTTGCAACAAATCAGCCCTCTGATTGAAACAATAGAGGACCATCAATACGGATACAGCGTTCTATTTTTACAATACCTAATCCACGTATATGAAATTTCGACTGTACCGGGGCCACCAAGGCCCAAGGCAATTTGTTGCATTATTGAAAGCATTTGTTGCCCATCTGTCTGTACCAGGTATATTATTTATCCCGTCCTCATTTTCCGGAGATATCGCCGGATGGTGTTTGGGCTCCGGTAAAGATGCGGCTTACCGGGAGCATCCGGCGCACCACCGGCGATACTCATTTTGATGACACGCTCACACTGCACAACAGCGATACCCTTGATTTCTCGAACATTTATGCAATCGGATTTCTATCCGGTTGTGTCGTTAATATCAAGGTCGTCAAAATCAAATGATAGTTTAATTATAAAATCTGGTAAATGAAGAAGCGTATTTTGCTGTTATGGTTTTTGTTGATACTGACGGTATCGCAGGTGTTTTCCCAGCAGGACAATCCCTTTTTTCCTGCCAGGCGTCTGATCACAACGGGTATTTATTATTATCCCGAACATTGGGACCCGGTTCTCTGGGAGCGCGATATCAAAAAGATTTCGGAAATGGGGTTTGAGTTTGTGCACCTCGCGGAATTTGCGTGGTTTAAAATGGAACCAGAGGAGGGAAGGTTTGACTTCGTGTGGTTAGATAAAGTGGTGGACCTCTGTGCAAAATATCACCTGAAAGTAGTGATGTGCACGCCTTCGGCTACTACGCCTGCATGGATGCGCCATCAGTATCCGGAAACTTTCCTGATGTACAGCCAGTATATCCGTGGCGAACATGGTACCCGCGGTTTGGGATCGGTGGTGAACCCGCTATATCGCCGATTCGTGGAAACCATCGTTACTAAAATGGCACAACGTTATGGAAAAAACGAAAATATCATCGGCTGGCAGCTGGATAATGAACCGGATGCCAAGCCCGATTTCAGTCCCTCTTCGCAGGAAGCATTCCGGCAATGGCTGAAAAATAAATACCATTTCATCGATACGTTGAACGCGGTATGGGGCACAGCTTTCTGGAGTCAATGGTACAACAACTTTGATCAGATTATTGCTCCGAATGTGAACCTCGTTGGCTGGTGGGGCAGCAACCCGCACGCCGTACTCGATTTCAAGCGCTATCTGGCGGATGCACAGGCGGATTTTCTCGATTTTCAGGCCAATACCTTACGGAAGAATGTTTCACGGCATCAGTTTATTACCACCAATTACACGGCCGTATCTCCGGGCGCTGACCCAGGTCGCACGAAGATGCTGGACTTCGCTACCTACACGGCTTATCCGAATGGGGGAACCAATAACATCGGCAAACAAGGGTTCCGATTGGGCAATAGCAACGTGATCCTCTTTGCTGCCGAATATTATAAATCAGTGGGCGGCGTTAGCGGCGCCATGGAAATACAGCCAGGAACTGTGAACTGGGGCAACTTTACACCGTTACCGTTGCCGGGAGCAGTTCGTATGTGGCTCTACCACGTTTTTGCCACCGGTGGAAAGCTGGCCTGCTCTTATCGTTTCCGCCAGATCAACTACAGCGCGGAACAGTATCATTCTGGTATTATGGAGACAGACGGCGTAACGCCGTCACCGGGCGGCCATGATTATATGCAGTTCATGAAGGAAATGAACATGCTGCGGAAGGAAGCCGATACCCAAGCCGCATTACCGGAAAAACTGGCGAAGCGTTCCTCTGCAATCCTTTGGAATCTGGAGAACTATTGGTCTTTCGATCAGCAACGGCAAACCAGACAGTGGGATTCCTGGAATTATCCGATCAAATTCCTGCAGATAGCCAAATCCTTCGGAGCTCAGGCAGACGTGGTTGGAGAGACGGCTGATTTATCCAAATACAAATTTGTAATCATACCTGCCTACGAACTGGTGGACAGTAGCCTGATAAAAAAATGGCAGGAATATGCAGCCAATGGAGGGCATTTGATCATTACCTGCCGCACGGCAGCGAAAAACCGCGCAGGATACCTGTGGGAGGCCGGTTGGGCTGCACCTTTATCAACGCTGATAGGCGCCCGCATTAATTCCTTTGATATGCTGCCGGATCAATACTACGGAGACGTACAAACGAAGTCTGGCCACTATAGTTGGAACAATTGGGGCGACCAGCTGCAGCCTGATAAAAACACGGAGGCGGTGGCAGTTTACAACGATCAGTTTTATAAAGGCGCTGCCGCCGTGGTAAAACGCCGGCTCGGCAAAGGCTCCGTCACCTATATCGGTGTAGACACCGATGACGCAAAACTGGAAAAGGACGTATTGCGGGATATCTATACAGCTGCAGGGGCCACTACGGAAAATTATCCGCCAGGCGTGTTTGTCTACTGGCGTGATGGTTTTTATGTGGCAGTGAACTACGCTTCTGATGATTACACCATGAGTATCAGCGGAACAGCCAAAATATTGATTGGAGAAAAGACTGTAAAACCGGGCGGCGTGCTCGTCTGGAAAGAATAATTCTGTTGAACAAAAATAAAATGAAAAAATGTTGGTATGTAGTGGTAGACTAATCAGTGAAAAATTATAATTGTAAATTTGACAAATATTATGTTACTTTGAAACAATCAATCAAGAATCGCTAATAATTCCGCGTCATGAAAAATAGGTTCCATTCTTTTTGTGTGGGGATCTGTTGTCTGTTGGTAGCTTCACCGGCATTGCAGGCCCAGAATAAAATCACTTTCCATACAGATACGCCAACACAGACAATCAACCGAAATATCTATGGTCATTTTGCCGAACATTTGGGTAATTGTATCTATGGCGGCTTTTATGTGGGAGATACTTCCCGTATTCCCAATATTAATGGGGTAAGGAAAGATATTATCGCCGCGTTGAAAGCGCTGAAGATACCGAACCTGCGCTGGCCGGGCGGTTGTTTTGCAGACACTTATCACTGGAAAGATGGTATCGGGCCTAAGGAAAAAAGACCTGCGATCGTCAATACCTGGTGGGGAGGCGTTACGGAGAATAACAGTTTTGGTACACACGATTTCCTGAACATGTGCGAAGAGCTGGGCACAGAACCTTATCTGGCCGGCAATGTGGGCAGCGGCACCGTGCAGGAGCTGGCTGACTGGGTGCAGTATGTCAACTTCTCCGGTAAAAGCCCGATGTCTGACCTGCGGCTGCAAAACGGCAGGCAACAACCCTGGAAGGTACAGTACTGGGGCGTAGGCAACGAAGCATGGGGCTGCGGCGGAAATATGAGACCTGAATATTATGCGGATATCTATAGAAAGTACGCCACGTTTATGAGCGGTAATCTTTTCAAAATTGCTTCAGGCGCCAATTCCTCCGATTATAACTGGACAGAAGTACTCATGAAGAACATTCCGCTGCATATGCTGGATGGGATGGCCTTGCACCATTATTCCGTGATCGAATGGAATAAAAAAGGTGATGCGGTTGATTTTTCTGAAGAGCAGTACTTTCAGACTATGCGTAGCGCCTGTTTTATGGACACGCTGGTCCGCCGGCATTCAGCCATCATGGACAAATATGATCCGAAGAAAAAAGTAGCGCTGGTAGTGGATGAATGGGGTGGCTGGTATAACGTGGAGGCAGGTACGAACCCCGGTTTTCTCTTTCAGCAAAACACTATGCGGGACGCGATGATCGCAGGCGTGACCTTAAATATCTTCAATAATCATTCCGACAGGGTACGCATGGCCAACCTGGCACAAACGGTAAATGTGCTGCAGGCGGTGGTCCTCACCAAAGGTGAACAACTGATACTGACGCCGACTTATCACGTCATGGAAATGTATAACGTTCATCAGGATGCCACGCTGATCCCCATTGATATTCAGAGTAACAAGTATACTTACAAAAATGAACAGCTGCCCGCAGTGACGGCTTCTGCGTCCAAAGACAAATCGGGCATTACACATATTTCTTTGGTAAATATAGATGCTTCCAAAGTGCAGGAAATTACAGTACAAACCGGAGCGGCCTATAAAGCTGTCGCCGGCCGTATCCTTTCCTCCGCCAAACTACAGGACCATAACAGCTTTGCACGGCCGGACAAGATCAAACCGGTGGCGTTTAATGGTGCTACGCTGAAAAATAATATGTTGACGGTGAAGCTGCCGCCATTCTCTGTGGTGGTGCTGGAACTGAAATAATAACAGACCTCGTGGCTTATCATGACTGCACAATGGTGTGGTCCTGCTATTACTATGCCTTTTAAAAATGAAACATGAGCGCTTCCTTTGTAATAGGTGTTGACTTTGGAACAGATTCTGTAAGATCTATTATTGTAGATACCCGCAATGGCGATGAGGTGACGGCTGCGGTGTTTCACTATCCGCGTTGGAAGGATGGTTTATACTGCAACGCTGCCCATAGCCAGTTTCGCCAGCACCCGCTGGATTATATAGAAGGACTGGAAGCTACTATCGGGCAATGCCTGCAGCAGGCAGGCGCCCATGTGGCCCGACATATAAAGGCGATATCCGTGGATACTACTGGCAGTACGCCGGTCGCAGTAGATGAAACCGGTATGCCGCTGGCGATGCAGCCGGCGTTTAAGGATAACCCCAACGCCATGTTTGTGCTGTGGAAAGACCATACGGCACTTCGTGAAGCGGCGGAGATCAACGCCGCGGCAGCAACTTTCCCAGGCAATTATCTGCGTTTTGTCGGCGGCGTTTATTCCTCTGAATGGTTCTGGGCCAAATGGCTGCACATCTGGCGTGTAGACGAAGACGTTAGAAATGCCACCTACTCCTGGGTAGAGCATTGCGACTGGATTCCCTTCCTGCTGACAGGCGGTACGCATGCCAGTCAGCTTAAACGCGGCATCTGCTCCGCCGGTCATAAGGCGCTGTACGCAGAAGCGTTTGGCGGCTTGCCGCCCGACAGCTTCTTCTCGGCCATCGATCCATTATTGCAGAACGTAGGCAGACGGCTATTCAGCAAAACCTACACCTCCGGCGAAGCTGCCGGGCATTTGTCCGGAGAATGGGCAGAACGCCTCGGGCTGAGTACAGAGGTAATCATCGGTATCGGTGCTTTTGATGCACATATGGGCGCCGTAGGCGGACAAATAGAACCTTATCATCTCAGCAAGGTAATGGGCACTTCTACCTGTGACATGCTGGTGGCGCCGTTGGAAGAGGTGAAAGATACACTGGTAAAAGGCATCTGCGGACAGGTACCGGGGTCCGTGATTCCCGGTATGATGGGCATGGAAGCAGGGCAGTCCGCCTTCGGAGATGCATACGCATGGTTCAGCAATTTATTGTCATGGCCCCTGCGGCATCTTTTCCCACATGATACCATCCTGCTACAGGAGGCTAGTAGCAGGATGATCATTGAACTATCGAAAGAAGCGGCTACCATCATACCTGACGCACACAGTGAATCGGGGATAGACTGGCTCAACGGCCGCCGCACACCCGATGCAGATCAGTCACTCAAAGGAACGCTCACTGGACTGAACCTGGCATCCGACGCGCCCAGGGTCTTCAGGGCAGTGGCAGAAGCCACCTGCTTTGGCGCCAAGGCCATCGTGGAGCGTTTTGAGTGGGAAGGGGTACCGGTAAAAGGACTGATAGGCATTGGCGGGGTGGCAAAAAAATCTCCCTTTATAATGCAGATGATGGCTGATGTAATGGGCATGCCTATACGCATTCACCGCTCAGAACAGACCTGCGCTTTGGGCGCGGCCATGTTTGCCGCTACAGCTGCTGGTATTTTCCCTAAAGTGGAGGAGGCCATGCAGGTAATGGGGCAGGGCTTTGAGACCACTTATTCTCCTGATAGGCAACGTAGAGGGATATACGAAGACAGATACAGAAAATACAAAGCGTTAGGTGCTTTTACTGCTAACATGAATATTGATTAAGATGAGCACGCAAAAATACCAGGTCATCCGCGAGGCTGCCTATGAAGCCAACATGCAACTGCCTGCATTGGGGCTCGTCATTTTTACCTTTGGCAATGTGAGTGCGGCCGATAGGGGCGCGGGTGTATTTGCTATCAAACCCAGCGGAGTCCCTTATACGGAGTTGTCTCCGGAAATGATGGTCGTCGTGGATTTTAATGGGAAAGTGATAGAAGGGGATTTACGGCCTTCGTCCGACACGCTTACCCATGCGGTATTATATAAACACTGGGAACATATCGGCGGTATTGTGCACACCCATTCCACCTACGCTACTGCGTGGGCCCAGAGCCAGCGCGATATCCCTATCTATGGCACCACCCATGCGGACCATAACACGCTTGATATCCCGTGTGCGCCTCCGATGCCTGATGAGTTAATAGCCGGTGATTATGAGTACCAGACTGGTTTTCAGATCATGAACACACTGGCGGAGCGGCATTTAACATATGAAGATATTGAGATGGTCCTCGTAGGAAACCATGCGCCTTTCACCTGGGGCAGCACCCCTGCAAAGGCCGTCTACAATAGCGCGGTACTGGAATCCATCGCTCAGATGGCTTATCTCACGGAATCTATCAATCTCTGCGCGCCAAGGTTAAAGGATTCCCTGATAAAAAAACATTACGAACGCAAACACGGTCCCAATTCCTATTACGGGCAATAAAACCATATGGTATGATTGATCTGAAAAAATTAGAGATCTGGTTGGTCACCGGAAGCCAGCATCTATACGGAGAAGCCGCCTTAAATCAGGTGGCAGGGCATAGCCGGGAAATAGCTTCAGCACTGAATAGTACTAGTCATATACCCGTTTCCGTTATCTGCAAACCGATTGTCACCACCCCGGAAGAGATCTATGCCGTATGCATGGAAGCCAATGCGGCAGTGAACTGTATCGGCGTGGTGATGTGGATGCATACCTTTTCTCCCGCTAAAATGTGGATACGGGGTCTGAAAGCGCTGAAGAAGCCGGTTTGCCACCTGCATACGCAATACAACAGGGATATTCCCTGGAGCGAAATAGATATGGACTTCATGAACCTCAACCAGAGCGCACATGGCGACAGGGAGCTGGGATTTATGATGAGCCGCATGCGCATGAACCGGAAAGTGATTACCGGTCACTGGAAAGATACAGCAGTGCTGGCAGAGCTGGGCGCCTGGAGCCGTGTGGCTGCCGGTTGGCACGACTGGCAAGGCGCACGTTTTGTTCGCTTCGGTGATAACATGCGGTACGTGGCCGTAACAGATGGAGATAAAGTAGAGGCCGAAGCAGTGTTCGGTTTCTCTTGTAATACACACGGTATTGGCGATCTGGTAGCTGTGATCAACAGCATCCCGGACCATGCAGTGAATACGCTGGTGGAAGAATACGCAGATGCCTACACGATTGCTGCTGTGCTGCTGAAAGACCCGGCCCTGAAAGATGCAGCGAGGATAGAATTAGGCCTGAAAGCTTTTCTGGAAAATGGTCAGTATAAAGGGTTCTCCGATACGTTTGAAGATCTGCATGGCATGGTGCAATTACCGGGCCTCGCGGTGCAACGGCTGATGAAGGCAGGCTATGGCTTTGCCGGCGAAGGAGACTGGAAAACGGCGGCACTGGTACGCGCCATGAAAGTAATGGGCAGTGGGCTAGCCGGAGGCAACTCCTTCATGGAAGATTATACGTATCATTTTGACCCGCAGAATCCGATGGTGTTGGGAGCGCACATGCTGGAAATATGCGAATCCATTGCCGATGGTAAACCGTCGTGCGAGAAACATCTGCTGGGCATAGGCGGGAAAGCAGATCCTGTGCGGCTGATATTTAACACAGCCGGTGGCCCGGCTATCAACGCCTCTATTGTGGATATGGGCAACAGGTTCCGCCTGCTGGTGAATGAAGTGGAGGCTGTGGTGCCGCCACACGATTTACCGAAATTGCCGGTTGCACGTGTATTATGGAAGCCGTATCCTGATATGAAAAAAGCCTGTACTGCCTGGATACTGGCAGGCGGCGCGCATCACACCTGCTTTAGCCAGAACCTCTCGTCTGTTCACATGCAGGACTTTGCAGATATGGCAGGTATTGAACTCGCGCTGATTGACAAACACACCGAGCTGAGAACATTCCGCAACGAATTGCGCTGGAACGATACGGCTTATTAAACTGATATATCCCCAGTTATGAAAAATATACTTTCTGCCAACGATATCCTTGTATTCATCATTTACTTTTTAGTGGTAGCCGGTTATGGCTATTGGGTGTACAGGAAAAAGAAAACAGACAATCCGGATGCGAAAGATTTTTTCCTCGCGGAAGGTTCGCTTACCTGGTGGGCGATTGGCGCTTCGCTGATTGCTTCCAATATTTCCGCAGAGCAGTTCATTGGCATGAGTGGTGATGGTTTCTTTGTTGGTATCGCCGTTGCGGCCTATGAATGGATTGCTGCCATTGCATTGATTATCATCGCGGTTTGGTTTATTCCCATCTATCTGAAGAATAAAATTTACACCATGCCACAGTTCCTCAAAACGAGGTATAACGAAACGGTGGCATTGATCATGGCTGTTTTTTGGTTGTTTTTATATGTGTTTGTTAACCTCACTTCTATTCTGTATCTGGGTGCTTTGGCTATCAATGGTCTGCTGGGCGGCACCTATCTGCATGTTGTTATGATCGCTTTATCTGTATTTGCCATCCTCATCACATTGGGTGGTATGAAGGTGATCGGCTATACGGACGTAATACAGGTGAGCGTATTGATCATTGGCGGATTAGCCACAACTTACATGGCACTCACGCTGGTGAGCGAGCATTTCGGGCTGGGCAGGAATGCGCTGGCTGGTTTTAACGCTTTGATGAAAGACGCGCCCGATCATTTTCATATGATCCTTGCCAAACCGGATGCTGCCTCTTCCCAGGAGTACATCAACAAGTATCTGGTGTTGCCGGGCATACTGATGTATGCAGCAGGGCAATGGATTGTGAACCTCAACTATTGGGGCTGTAATCAGTATATTACGCAACGGGCGTTGGGCGCTAATTTGCAGACGGCCCGCAATGGCATACTATTCGCCGGGTTACTGAAAATCATGATGCCCATTATTGTTATGCTGCCGGGTATTGCGGCTTATGTACTGCATAAAAACGGGCAGCTGCCGGGGCTGGAGAACAAAGATGGTGCTTATGCGGCGATACTGGGTTTTCTGCCATCTGGTCTGAAAGGACTTTCCATAGCGGCTTTGACGGCGGCCATTGTGGCCTCGCTGGCAGGGAAGGCCAATAGTATTTCCACCATCTTCACGTTGGATATCTACCAGAAATACATGAATAAAACGGCTTCCCAGCGGCAACTGGTATGGACAGGCCGATGGGTGGTGATTGCAGCTATGTTGCTGGCCATCGGTTTTACCTGGAATGACCTGCTGGGCATCGGTGGGGCAGGTGGGTTCACTTTTATCCAAAAGTATACGGGATATATCAGTCCGGGTGTTTTTGCCATGTTCCTGTTGGGTATGTTTTGGAAGCGCACCACCGGCACGGCAGCCGTTGCGGGTATTGTCACCGGCTTCACCCTGTGCGTGTTTTTTAATCAGTTTGCGCCAGCAGTATTGGGCCATGAAAACCTCCTCTATACAGCCTATCCCAATGGTAGCGGAGGGTATGAGATCCCTTTCCTGATCTGTATGGGACTGGCTTTTATGTTTACCATGATTGTAATGGTACTGATCAGTTTGGCCGGCCCCAGGGTCAATCCACGGGCCTTTGTACTGGATAGGGAGATGTTTAAAATATCGCCGGCCACGACGGTGCTGATTGTCATTACCCTGTTACTGATTTCGGCCCTGTATATACGTTTTTGGTAAGGGGATGGAGATTCGGGATCTGGTTTGTACTTTTGTTGCCTAATTGTTTTGTATGAAGAGATATGCACAGCAAACAAGGTTATTAGTCGCTGTTGACTGCATTATTTTTGGTTTCGACGGACAGGAGATAAAGTTGCTGCTGATCCAGCGTGGTTTTGAGCCTTGTAAAGGCAAGTGGAGCCTGGTGGGTGGGTTTGTGCAGGAAGAAGAAAGTGCGGAGGATGCCGCTGCCCGTGTACTGAAAAACCTTTCCGGCCTGGATGGTATCTATATGGAACAATTACATACTTTCAGCGCGCCGGACAGGGATAGCGTGGAAAGAACAATATCGGTGGCTTATACCGCCCTGATAGACATCAAGCGTTACAGGCAGCTGCATGAAGATTTTCATGCAGTTTGGTTCCCGATCAATCATCATCCTGAATTAATATTTGATCATGATGCGATGGTGAATCAAGCCAAGGAGAGATTGCGTTATAAAGCCGCGCTGCACCCGCTATTGCTGGAGTTATTACCTCCGAAGTTTACACTTCCTCAACTGCAGCAGCTATACGAATCAGTGTACAACACCACTTTTGATAAGGGGAATTTCAGCCGGAAGATCCTGTCAACCGGCTTGCTGGTGAGATTGGCAGATAAAGATAAGCTGAGCTCCAGGAAAGGTGCGTTTTATTATAAGGTGGATAAGAAAAAGTACAATGTCAACTTACATTCTTTTCTGAACTTCGTGCCGGATGCACATTTGAAAAAATCTGCATCCGGACGTTAGGCAACTATATGCTCTAAACCCTATATCCTTTCACGTTATGTCAGTATCCCTTAAACGGCTGCATCGTGCATCCGGTATTGTCCTTGCCTTCTTTCTTTTGCTCCATATAAGCAATCACCTGTTTGCGCTGGGTGGACCGCATTGGCATATAACGGTCATGAATATACTGAGACATATATACCGGTTCTGGTTGGTGGAGCTTGTATTATTGTTCTGTGTGGGCTTCCAGGTAGTCAGTGGGCTCGGACTTGTGATCCGAAAGGGATTTGTCCGCCAGCCTTTTTACGTAGTGATACAAGTATTAAGCGGACTTTATTTGTCCTTTTTTATGATTTATCATGTACAGGCTGTATTGCGCGGGCGATTTCAGTGGAAGATGAATACCGATTTTTATTTTGCTGCCGGGGTGGCAAACCATTATCCGGAGAAATTGTTTTTCATACCTTATTATACGCTTTCACTGGTGGCTGTGTTCGCACATATTGCTGCGGTGCATTATATCAAAAGAATGGAGCAACAGCCGGAGGAGCCTCTCCAGCGCAGGTATAAGAACGAAACACTCGCTATTTGTATAGCAGGCGGGGTGGTTACTTTCCTGATCATGATCGCTTTTACGGGCGTGTTGTATAAGATTTAAAAAGGCATTTCCGATATCCATGATACCGGAAACGCCTATACTTTATAAGTACTTTCGGAGGTTGTGCTTAAAGAAGTCTGCATTTTCGGTAATACTGTCCATAGCATCGCCGGTGCGGAAGTTGCCGCCTTGTTCCAGGAAATAATATTGCATGCCTGCCAAGCTCACATCCGGTAGTATTTTCGTATAGTCGATAGCGCCTCTTCCTAATTCAGTATAGTCTTCTGTTTTGCGGTCCATGTCTTTGATATGCCACATCACAAAGCGGCCCGGCTGTTGTTTGAAAAATTCAACAGGTTGTTTTTTGGCGGCGCGCACTATCCAGTACATATCCATTTGCAATTTCACCAGATCGGGGTCTGTTTCTTTCATAATGATCTGATAACCGTTGATGTTGCCATGGTCAATAAACTCAAAATCATGATTGTGATAAGCAAAACCAAGACCTGCTTTTTTTGCCCTTGTTCCGATGGTGTTCAGTTTGGAGGCCAGTAATTTAAATTTATCGATGCTCCTGTCTTCCGGCGCCAGCCATGGCCAGGTGATATATTTTTGATCCAGTTGTTTGGCGCCTTCAATACATTGATCAACATAAGAGAGGAGTTCTGCTTCCGGTACATTGAGGTATTTAAACAGATCATAGTGGCCGCTGGCAGTGGTTAATCCGTTGTCCTTCAGCAGCAGATTGAAATCTTTTGCGCTGCGGCCATAGTAGCCGATGTGCGCAGGGTCGAAGCCATACGTTTCCACATCCTGATAGCCCAGGCGGGCTACTCTTTTAAGCGTACCGGCAACGTCTTTTTCCATGGCTTCGCGGATGGTATACAGCTGCAAGCCCATTTTAAATCTGGGTTTGGCCAATACAGCAAAGGCTGATGGGGAGATGAAGACTGCCGCCGCAGCCATACCGGATTGGGCGAGGAAATTGCGCCGGTTAATGGTGTTCAGTTTCATAGATAACAGATTAGGTTTATTAAAAATAAAAATAAATAACTGTTAAATTGACAAATTATTTTGTGATAACGAAGGATAATTTATTCTGCTTATCCAGCCTGTTTTTAGGCTTTATGGGCTGATAACTGCGATGTGCTTATGTACTGTATTTATGTTGCAGAAAAAATAATTGTAAAATTGACAATTTTTTATTTTCTTGCAAGCAGATAGAATTCCACGTTATGCACGCAGGTTATTTTCCTGCAACAGTAGTCGCTTGAAAAGTGCTGCCAACTTACCACACTGTTGCAGGAAAATTTCTAACCGCCTCGCAAAACATATCCCGCTTCATATATCCTAAAATTGCCACTTCAGCATAACAATCATCACGTAGCATACTGTGTTTTTTATCAAACAGAATTATTTTTTGATACTATTTCCTTTTAATACAAAAAAATATTCTAACCGTGAATAGAAGATCACTTATCAAATATCTTGGGTTAACTGTTCCTGCTTATTTATTGTCAAAGCAGGCTGGTGCATCATTTGGTGGGCAGCTGGCTCCATACGCCGCACCGGGGCCTTTTACCGCCAGCTGGGATTCTTTGCAGCAATATGTTGTACCTGAATGGTACCGCAATGCCAAGTTCGGCATATGGGCACACTGGGGGCCGCAGTGTGAGCCGGAGTATGGAGACTGGTACGCGCGTGGCATGTATATAGAAGGGAGTGACCAGTACAAATACCACCTGCAGAAATACGGACATCCTTCTAAGTTCGGGTTTAAGGATGTTATCCATCAGTGGAAAGCAGAACAGTGGGACCCGGAGCAGCTGGTGGCTTTATACAAACGGGCCGGCGCGAAATATTTTTTCGCCATGGCCAATCATCACGATAACCTTGATCTCTGGAACTCTCGTCACCATGCATGGAATGCGGTAAACGTAGGACCTAAAAAAGATCTCATTGGTGGCTGGGCCAAAGCTGCCCGGAATAACGGATTGCCTTTTGGGGTGAGCATACATGCGGCCCATGCATGGACGTGGTATGAAGTAGCACAACGTGCAGACAAAAACGGACCGCTCGCTGGCGTGCCCTACGACGGCAAACTGACTAAAGCAGATGGCAAAGGCGCCTGGTGGGAAGGACTAGACCCGCAACTGCTCTATGCGCAAAACCATCCGCTGAGCGAAAACAGCCTTGATAACGAGGCCCTCATCCGGCAGTGGAATTGGGGCAATGGCGCAGCGGCGCCGTCAAAAGCTTACTGCGATCAGTTCCTGAAAAGGACGATTGATCTGATAGATAAATATGAACCGGAGCTGGTTTATTTTGATGATACCGCCTTGCCGCTGCATCCGGTCAGCGACGTAGGACTGCAGATAGCGGCCTATCATTACAACAAAAGTATCAAACGTAATAAAGGCAAACTACAGGCAGTGCTGAACGGTAAAGTACTGAATGAAATGCAGCGCAAATGCATGGTATGGGACATCGAACGCGGACAGAGCAATGTGATTGAGCCATTCGCGTGGCAAACAGACACCTGTATCGGCGGATGGCATTATGATAAGCGGTTCTTTGAAGGTAAATGGTATAAGTCCGGAAAAACCGTTATCCAGACCCTGGTAGATGTGGTGAGCAAAAACGGAAACCTTCTGCTCAATATTCCTGTAAAAGGCAATGGCACCATCGATGAGCAGGAGAAAACAATTCTTGAAGAAATAGCCGCCTGGATGGCCATCAATGCAGAATGCATATTCGACACAAGGCCCTGGAAGGTACTCGGTGAAGGTCCCGCGATGGAAGGAGCTGCCCCCATTTCAGCACAAGGATTCAATGAAGGCAAAGGTAAACCGTTAGCCGCTGGTGATATCCGTTTTACCACCAAAGGAGATGCGCTGTACGCTGTCTTACTGGGTTGGCCCGATGATAGAAAAATGAATATCAAAAGTCTCGCGGCAGGAAATGCATTACGGCCTGAAAGAGTCAACAGGATTGATTTGTTAGGAGGTGGTGAGTTACACTTCCAACAGAACATGGATGCTTTAGAGGTTGTATTACCGGAAAATAAACCTGCATTCCCATATGCAGCAGTTCTAAAAATCAGATAAGCTGTTGAAATGAAAAGATGGATGCTAATTATCATTTAACGGAAATAATCACAAGGCTGACCTGTCCGGTCAGCCTTTTTAAAATCTGCACAATCTCCACATCCAACATCATAGTCCAGGACTTTAGTCCTGGGACTCAGCAGATTGCAACATTTGATACCCCAAATTGTAACATCCGCCATCCCTCACATTCCCAGACATTAACCAACTTTACGGCATTATTCCACGTAAGACTTTCACCACGTTATGAAAAGGACTATAACTGTCGCTTGGCTTTTGCTAATGCTTGTTTACCAGGTTTCTCTGGCAAGCCCGCCGTTTTATTCACAAACCAAAGATGGGGTCATTGTTTATACTGACCCCTCTTTTACTGGCACTACCAACATTGTTCGGTTGTATGTGATCACCGATGATATTATCAGGGTGGTGGCTGCGCCCGGAAAAGAACTGGCTCCTTTACAAAGCCTGATGACAATTCCTGGTAACAAGCCGGTGCCTGAATGGAAGCTGGTTGCTTCCAATGAAGCGGTCACGCTGAAAACCCAAAAGTTGACGGTAGTGGTCCGGGTAAAAACGGGCGCTGTCTCTTTTCTGGATGCCCAAGGCGAAAAAATACTGGCAGAGAAAGCAACCGGAGGACGGACCTTCGGACCTGCTGCATTTGAGGGCCAGTCGTATTATCATCTAACCCAGCAGTTTGAAGGGGCTGGGGATGACGGCTGGTATGGCCTCGGACAGCACCAGGACGGGGTATATAATTACAGAGGACAGCAGGTCACGTTTTTCCAGAACAATACCGAAGTGGTCATTCCATTTCTGGTCTCTAATAAAAACTATGGTATCCTCTGGGATAACTACTCGCTGACAACCGCTGGTGATATAAGGCCACTGCACCCGCTGTCCGCTTTACAGCTTTTTTCCAAAAACGGCGAAGAAGGGTGGCTGACAGCCGCTTATGCCAACAATGCTCATCAGCCGCAGGAGATTATTACTACCCGGCCGGAATCAGCGATTAATATGGAGTTTTTGGGAGATTCAAAAGTCATGCTTCCGCAAGGGTTTACACCGGCCACCGGTATGGCGTCGTGGGAGGGAAGCCTGGGCAGTCATGTTTCGGGGCTGCATCAACTGCGGTTTACCTTCGGTGGCACGCTGAAAGTATGGCTCAATGGAAAGCTGGTACTGGACCACTGGCGCAAGGCATGGAACCCGGCGCCCGCACTGGTGCCGGTCAACTTTGATAAAGGTGTGAAGGTACCTGTCAGAATTGAATGGGCGCCCGAAAGCCCTGAATCCTATCTGTCGCTGAAATGGCAGGCACCATTGAGCAAAGAGGAACAACGTTGTTTTGGCTTTTCTTCGGAAGCAGGTCGTCAGGTAGATTATTATTTCGTGCACGGCGGCAATATGGACGAGGTGATAGCCGGTTACCGCGAACTGACCGGCAAAGCGCCTATTGTTCCTAAATGGGCAATGGGTTTCTGGCAAAGCCGTGAGCGGTACAAAACACAGGAGGAGATTCTCTCCACTGTAGATCAGTTCCGCAAAAAGAACATACCGCTCGACAATATAGTGTTGGACTGGAGCTACTGGAAGGAAACTGCCTGGGGAAGCCAGGAGTTTGACGCCGCCAGGTTTCCGTCACCCGATAGCATGATCGATGTGTTACACCAAAAGTACCACACGCAGATCATGATATCAGTATGGCCTAAGTTCTATAAAGATATCCCAGCCTATCATGAATTTGACAAAAAAGGATGGCTCTATAAAAGAAATGTAGCAGATGAACAACGGGACTGGATTGGTAAAGGTTATGTCTCTACGTTTTACGATGCTTTTAATGAAGATGCCCGCAAAGGCTTCTGGGACCTGATTAATCATAAGCTTTATTCTAAAGGGATCGATGCCTGGTGGATGGATGCCAGCGAGCCGGATATACTGTCCAATGTAAGCCCGGAAAAACGAAAGCAACAGATGACGCCTACTGCGCTGGGCCCGGCGGCAGAATACCTGAATGCCTATCCGCTGCAAAACGCTAAAGGCATTTATGAAGGACAGCGGCAGACTGACCCTGACAAAAGAGTCTTTCTGCTTA
This sequence comes from Chitinophaga flava, assembly GCF_003308995.1. Classification (NCBI taxonomy): domain Bacteria; kingdom Pseudomonadati; phylum Bacteroidota; class Chitinophagia; order Chitinophagales; family Chitinophagaceae; genus Chitinophaga; species Chitinophaga flava. The sequence continues at coordinate 3,371,113 of NZ_QFFJ01000002.1, forward strand.
CACGCTCCGGCTTCGGGGGCTCACAGCGGTACGCGGCGGCTATTTGGAGTGGCGATATTGGCGCCACCTGGCGGGATATGCAAACGCAGATAGCCGCTGGTATCAACTTCTCTCTGTCCGGCCTCCCTTACTGGACCATGGACATCGGCGGATTTGTGGTGCCAGCGAAATTTGAAAAGCCAGACGCGGAAAGTCTGGAAGAATGGCGGGAGCTGAGCATTCGCTGGACACAGTTCGGCGCATTTGTGCCACTGTTCCGCTCACATGGGCAGTTCCCTTACCGCGAAATCTTTAATACCGCTCCGGAGGGTCATCCGGCTTACGAAAGCTTTTTGTATTACGATAAACTCCGGTACCGGCTTTTGCCTTATAGCTATTCACTTGCAGGCGCAGCGTACCATGAAAATTATACCATCATGCGCGGACTGGTCATGGACTTCGCCAAGGACACCACCGTACTGAACATAGGAGACCAGTTTATGTTCGGTCCTTCCTTGCTTGTTAACCCGGTGTATCAGTACAAACAACGTAGCAGAGAAGTATACCTGCCTGCCGGACAGGGCTGGTACGATCTATACACCGGCACCCGGAATGCTGGCGGTAAAAGAATCACTGCCGATGCGCCCTATGGCCGTATGCCACTGTATGTGAAGGAAGGTTCCATCATTCCTTTAGGCCCGGCGCTGCAATACACTTCGGAAAGGCCCGCCGATACGATTACACTGTACGTCTATACTGGTAAGAACGGCAATTTCCGGTTGTATGAAGATGACGGCAGTTCCTACAACTACGAGAAAGGACAGTTTTCCATTATTCCAATTGATTACGATGAAAACACAAAGGTACTAACGATAGGCGAACGCAAGGGAACATACGACGGTATGCTGCAGCAGCGCGTATTCCGGGTTGTCCGGGTAAGTGCTGCCACTCCCAAACCGCTGGACCCGAACGGGAAGGCCGATCAGGAAATACGTTATGAAGGGAAAAAAATGACCATCAGAATATAAGCGCCGGTTTTATCAACTACCAAAATCCAAATGCCCGACTTTTATGAAAGAATCTAAAAAAAATACAGGACAGTTATTGTTATACGCATGGCTGACCGTCATATTATTGATAAGCCACTCCGTTATTGCGCAAACGCATCAGGTAACGGGCCGGATCACTTCCGGGAACACAGCCGCGTCGGTGGTGGGAGCATCGGTTACCGTAAAAGGGACAACCAAAGGCACTGTTACAGACAATGGCGGATTTTTTAAAATTGAAGCTGCTCCCGGCGCCGTGCTGGTGGTTACGTCCGTTGGTTATGTGCCGCAGGAAGTAAAAGTAGCAGGTACCGAGATGAATCTGCAACTGCAGGAATCAGTCACTCAGATTGAAGACTTTGTGGTGATCGGTTACGGTGTACAAAAGAAAAAACTCGTCACCGGCGCCAACTTGCAGGTAAAAGGTGACGATCTTCAAAAACAAAGTACTACTAATGCCTTACAGGCCCTACAGGGACAGGCGCCCGGCGTACAGCTCACCAGCTACTCGGGCCAGCCCGGTTCGGCCATGAACGTGGTTATCCGGGGTAAAGGTACGGTGGGCAACTTCGCACCTTTATACATTGTCGATGGTGTACAGACCAACGACATTACTTACCTCAACCCTGCAGATATTGCCTCTATCGATGTGCTGAAAGATGCCGCTTCCGCTGCCATCTATGGCTCACAGGCGGCCAATGGTGTTATCCTCGTTACTACGCGCACTGGAAAAGCTAATCAGAAAGCGCAGGTAACGCTGGACGTTTTTTATGGCCTCCAGAATGTAGCCCGCAAAGCAAAGCTGCTCAATGCAAAGGAATACGCGGTTATTATGAATGAAGCGGCGGTCAATTCCGGTAAAGCGCCCTATTTCACCAACGATGTGATCAACAACCTGCCGGTAAATACCAACTGGATGGATCAGATGTTCAAAAAGAACGTACCTACCCAGAACTACGTGCTTGGCGTACAGGGGGGCAGTGCCAGCTCCGTATATTCGATGTCGTTAGGTTATACCAGTCAGGGCGGTATTGTGGGTGGTTCCAATATCTCTAACCTGGAACGTTACACTTTTCGTATCAATTCTGAACATAAACTGTATAGAGACGTCATCAAAGCTGGTGAACACCTGACGTTTAATTATCAGAACACCTATGGCATCGGGGTAGGCAACCAATACAACAACTCCCTGCGTGCGGCATTCACTACGAGCCCTTTCCTGCCCATGTATGACAGTGACGGCAATTTCTTCGCCGCGGATAAAACCGGCTGGTACCCAGGAAAACCCGATCGCGCGTGGAACAATGGTGAGTCCAATCCCTATGCGGTGATGTATTATTCTAGTCAGAGCCGCAACAGCAGCCAGGGCCTCTTTGGCGATGTATACCTACAGGCAGAACCTATTAAAGGCCTGAAGTTCCGCACCAGCCTGGGACTGAATTATTACGCCAATCAAAGCCATGGCCTCACGCCGGTATATCATCTTTCTGTCTACGCCTTCAACGACACTTCCAGGGTAACACAATCCATGGGCAGCGGGCAGACCATACAGTTCGACAACTCACTGAGCTATGATTTCACCCTTGGCAACAACCACAGCTTCAGCGTGATGGCGGGTACCTCGGCACTGAAAGCCACTGGCGTCAGCATGACCGGCAATAACCGTGACCTGCGCATTGCTGATTTGTGGCACGCCTATCTTTCCGTGGCGCAGAATGTCACCAGAGGCGCGCCATATATGAGCATGAGCGGCGGCCCTTTTACTAACGCGCTGGCGTCTTACTTCGGAAGGTTGCAGTATAACTACCGCGAGAAATATCTTTTAAACCTTACATTCCGTGCTGATGGTTCTTCCCGCTTCGCACCGGAAAACCGTTGGGGCTATTTCCCTTCAGCATCCGCCGGATGGGTGGTTTCCAAAGAAGGGTTTATGGAGGATATTCACTGGCTGGACTTCTTCAAACTTCGCGCCAGCTGGGGCCAGGTGGGCAACCAGAATGTGGCTGCTTATCAGTACCTGTCACCCATCGCTTTCAATAATGCAGCTTATATCTTCGGACCGGTGGAAGGCGTCAATACACAGGGTGCCTATCCCAGCCGGCTCGCTAATCCCAATGTGAAATGGGAGACATCGGAACAGACCAATATCGGATTTGACGCTTCAATCATGAAAAACCTGAGTGTGACATTCGACTATTATATCAAAAAAACAAAAGACTGGCTGATCAGCGCGCCCATACTGGCTACTGCCGGTGCTGATGCTCCGCTGATCAATGGCGGAGATGTGAGTAATACCGGTGTGGAACTGGGACTTTCCTATCAGAACAGCATTGGCAAATCTTTCAATTATACCATCGGTATCAACGGTGCTTACAATAAAAACAAAATCGGCAACATCCCCACCAATGATCATATCATCCACGGGAATACCAATACCCTCTATGAAAATGCGCTCGAATTCTACAGGGCGGCAAATGGTTTGCCCATTGGCTATTTTTGGGGACTGAAAACAGCCGGTATTTTCCAGACGGAAGCGGAAGTGAATGACTATAAAGACAAGTCTGGCAAACCAATCCAGCCTGATGCCAAACCAGGTGACGTGCGTTTCGTTGATCTCAACGGCGACGGCGTTATCGATGCCAACGACAAAACCATGATTGGCGATCCGAATCCTCACTTCACGTTTGGCTTCAATATAGCACTGGATTACAAAGGATTTGACTTACAGGTACAGGCGTCAGGTGTGGCCGGCAATAAAATCGTACAGTCATGGCGAAACCAGTCCAGTGCACTGGGCAACTATTCCACTGCCATCCTCGACCGCTGGCATGGCCCGGGATCATCCAACACCATGCCGAGAGTAACCGAGGATAACCGTAACTGGACACAGTTTTCCGACCTGTATATTCATGATGGCAGCTTTCTGCGTATCAACACTATCACACTGGGATATGATTTCTCCAGACTGGTATCCCGCAATTACCTGGGCAAACTGCGTGTATACGCTTCCGTACTGAACGCTTTTACCTTTACAAAATACAATGGCATGGACCCTGAAATTGGCTATAATGAAGGCTTCTCCACCGGTGTGGACATTGGTTATTATCCAAGGCCCAGAACAGTCATGATAGGTGCTAATCTCCGCTTTTAACCAAAATCAATCAGAAGATGAAAAAGCTACGTATATATACATTGCTCTTTGCACTGGTGTTAATGGCAGCCTGCAGCAAAAGTTTCCTCGATACGGAGGACGTTACTACGGCAACAGAGCAGAATTTCTATAAAACGCCTAATGATGCTTTTAAAGCACTGGTAGGCGTATATGATGGACTGCAAACCGTGTGGAACGGCGGCGTTTCGCTGCCTATAGCATCGGAAATATTATCTGACAATGCTTTTGGTGGTACCGGTAACTCAGATGGCTTCGGTTATCAGATGATCGACGAGTTTGACAAACTCCGTTCTCCTTCCGATCAGAGCCTGTTCGGCGACAACTGGAGTGCCTACTACAAAGCCATTTACCGGGTCAATATGCTGTTGACGCATCTGGATCAGGTGGACTGGAAAGGTAATGAGAAATTGCGCCCCACATATGAATCCGAAGCGAGGTTTATACGCGCCTACCTTTATTTTGATATGGTGAGATTATGGGGTAATATTCCGCTGCTCGCCAAACCTACCACCGACAATATTGCACAGGCCAGCCCTGATAGTGTATATAAACTCATTGCGGATGACCTGGTGTTTGCTGCCAATAATCTTCCTGCCGTGAATTATCCAAGCCAGCCTGCAGCCACCCATGGCAGGGTGACCAAATGGGCAGTGGAATCCCTGATTGGCCGTGTGTATCTCTATTATACCGGTTATTATGGAAAGACGGATCTTGTAGGCACCGTATCCAAACAACAGGCACTGGCTTATGTTGAAGATGTGATCTCCAACAGTGGGTTTGGGCTGGTAGAAAAATTTGCGAATCTGTGGCCGGCGGCATCGCTCAATGATTATGTGGGAGAAGATAACAAGGAAACCGTATTTGCCATTAAATATACTTACACTAGTGATTATAGCGGGAATGCGGACGGCAACTACTGGCTGGTGATGAATGGCCTTCGCGGTCAGAGTGTTTTCCCCTATGGAATGGGATGGGGTGGTAGTCCTGTTAATGCACGACTTTGGAATGCCTATGCGGCCAACGATACCAGAAGAAAAGCGACCATCATATCTATTGCCGATGAAGGACTGGCTTTTACGAACAGTAAAGACCAGCGGGAGTATACCGGTTATTATATGAAAAAGTACACCCCGCTGGTAGATGAAGCTGGCAACAGCCTCGCGGTGAAAATGGGTGGAACCAACTTTATGATCGGGCAGTATCAGGACTATGTGTCCATCCGTTATGCAGATGTATTGCTGATGGCGGCCGAACTGGGCTCTCCTAATGCGCAGCTATATTTCGACAATGTACGTAAACGCGCTTTCGGTGATAGCTTTGTGCAATTGCCCGTCAATCAGGCCAATATTATCAATGAAAGAAAACTGGAATTTGCCGGAGAAGGTATCCGTTACTGGGATTTGCTTCGTCAGGGCATCACCACAGCAGCTGCGGCCATCGCAGAAACAACTGTTGTAAAAAATGGCGATGTGAACACAACCAAGACCATACAAGCTGGTAAAATCATTGAAACAAAAGGCCTGTCACAAATTCCTTATTCCCAGGTGACCCTGTCAAACGGTGTGTTGAAACAAAATGCAGGCTGGTGATCATCTCACAAATCCGATTGATTTCATTAACTGAAAAATCCATGCAGCTGGGTGTACTGAGAACATCGTGTGATGGCCCGGCTTTGCTGGTATATAACTATGTTGTCAAACAATAAAATTTTACTTCTGTCAGCTGTGGGTGTTCTGAGACAACTGAATTTCATTCACCTTTAAAAGTTGATATCATGCTACGTTTGAAATCCTATCTTTTGGCAGCGGTTATGGTTATGATCGCTGCCGCTGTTTCCTGTAAAAAGAATAACGGGGAGGTAACTACCAGCAGTGCTTCACAACAGCAGACTGCGGTAGAGCAGCTTAGCGCCAGCCCGTTGTACCCGGGCTACAACACATCGCCGCAGCCGCCCGACGCCAGTGGGATGAGCAGCACTGCGCAACAACTGGCAGCGAAGATCAGAATAGGCTGGAACATTGGTAACACGTTGGACGCCATCGGTGGAGAAACGGCATGGGGCAACCCAAAAGTCACCAACGATCTTGTCAGGATGGTTAAACAGGCCGGCTTTAATGCCATCCGCATACCCTGTTCCTGGAACCAGTATTCAGATGCAAAAACGGCTAAAATACAGGATGCCTGGTTAAACCGCGTAAAAGAAGTGGTGCAGTATTGCGTCAGCAACGACATGTACGTCATTCTTAACGTCCATTGGGATGGCGGGTGGCTGGAAAACAACTGTACCCCCGAAAAGAAGGATTCTGTCAACGCTAAACAAAAAGCCTTCTGGGAACAAATTGCCACCTCACTGCGGGGTTTTGATGAACATTTGCTGTTTGCCAGCGCTAATGAACCCAACGTGGGCGATGCCACTCAGATGAACGTGTTGCTGTCTTATCATCAGACATTTGTGGATGCGGTGCGTTCCACCGGAGGCAGAAACGCTTACCGGACGCTGGTGGTTCAGGGGCCATCCACAGACATTGACAAGACCGTGCAATTGATGACCAAACTGCCGGCGGACAGGGTGCCCAATAAAATGATGGTGGAAGTGCATGCCTATACGCCTTACCAGTTTGCGCTGATGACGAAAGATGAAACCTGGGGCAAACAGTTTTTTTATTGGGGCATGGGATATCACTCCACTACAGACCCCGACCATAATGCCACCTGGGGAGAAGAAGCAGAAATTGACCGGCTGTACAAATTCTTGAAGAGCGCCTTCGTAGACAAAGGTTTCCCGGTGGTACTGGGTGAATTTGGCGCTATCCGGCGCACTGCGCTGACGGGAGATAATTTAAGGTTGCATCTGGCATCAAGGGCCTATCACCTGAAGTATGTGGTGAAACAATGTAAAACCAATGGTGTGTTGCCTTTTTACTGGGATGAAGGTGCGTTGGGTAATAATAGTTTTGGTATTTTCGATAGGCGCAGTAATACCGTATTTGACAGACAGGCGTTGGATTCCCTGCTGCGGGGATTGAACTAAACACAGTCACTACCAGATTTTTATGATGAAGAAAATATTTTTTGGATTGACACTAAGTTGTCTCTTTTGTTCCTGCCTCTTTGCACAGATAAGGATACCTATGGTATTTGGCGACAGTATGGTGTTACAGCGTGAGCAGCCCATCCCCGTGTGGGGATGGGCCTCACCCGGGACGCAGATAAGGGGTACGCTGGGAACAGCCCATGCGAAAGCCGTGACTGGCAAAGATGGGAAATGGATGCTCCATTTTCCGGCCTTTAAAGCCGGCGGACCTTATACGCTGAAAGTGTCCGGGGCGGATGACGATGTTGAATTCAAAAATGTGCTGATCGGCGATGTCTGGCTGGCTTCCGGCCAATCCAATATGGAGTGGCAGGTGAAGGACGCGAAGGATGCCGCGAAAGAAATAGCTGCATCCAATTGGCCTCAGATACGTTTTCTGGTGGTAGAACATAACAAAAGCCTTACACCGCAGCAGGACATCGGAGGCGGGAGGTGGAGAGCCTGTGATACGGCCAATACTGGCGGGTTTTCTGCGGTGGCGTATTATTTTGCGCGCCGGATTCATCAGGAACAAAATGTTCCGATAGGCGTTATCCAGAGCACATGGGGTGGCACCCCTGTAGAAGCCTGGACCGGCAGGGAAGGGCTGCTGGCGTCGCCGGTTACAAAGCAGCGAATATTAGCCAACGATACCCTTACGAAGGCCGATTTTATACGGGATAGCGTTGATCTGGTGCGTTTCTGGGATATTGTATATCATCCGCAAAACAACGCGGACCATGATATACCAGCCGAAACATTCAACGACGCTTCGTGGCCACAGATTGAAATGCCAGCTCTGGTCAGGGATTTCGGCGGGCCATATGAAGGAATCGTGTGGATGCGCAAAAAAATCACACTGCCAGTCTCATTTAAAGGAAAAGTGCTGACAGTGGAGCTAGGGCATCCTGAAATGAACTATTCCCTTTATGTCAACGGAGATGAAATCTGTAAAACGGTATGGAATGCCAGTCTGTTCCATCATTATACCATTCCTACAGAAATGCTGAAGACAGGTGAGAATGTCATTGCACTTCGGATAGCCATGCTCTGGGGCGGCGGCGGACTAAACCCGCCTGCGGACAGTATTTATGTAAGCGATGGAGCTACCCGGATTTCACTGGCAGGGCCATGGCGGTACAAGAAAGACCTTGAACCACCGGTGCCGGCAATACGGAATTATCACTGCTATCCTGCTATGCTGTTCAATGCGATGATCCATCCGCTTGTTCCCTATGCGATCAAAGGAGTGATCTGGTATCAGGGAGAGGCCAATGAAAATGCCGGTTTCGATTACCGGCAGTTGTTTCCTAGTCTGATCAAAGATTGGCGGCAACGCTGGAAACAGGGTGATTTCCCGTTCCTGTATGTACAGCTGGCTAACTATAAGAAAATCAAACCGGCGCCTTCGGAGAGTGAATGGGCTGAGGTGAGGGAGGCTCAGGCCATGACACAGTCACTCCCCAATACAGGTATGGCCTGTATTATCGATATCGGGGAAGCAGACAATATTCACCCGGCCAATAAACAGGAGGTAGGCCACCGGCTGGCGCTGGTGGCGGGTAAGCAGGTGTATCATCAGAAGGGCATTGTATCAGGTCCTTCTTTTGTCGGTTTTAAGGTAGTAAATCATCGTGTCCGTATTCGTTTTGCAGGTACGGGGACGGGTCTTTCCACCAGAGATGGTAAAGCAGTGACCGGGTTTGCGATTGCCGGCGCTGATAAACGTTTTTATTGGGCCAGTGCTGTCATTGAAGGAAACGAGGTGGTTGTTTATTCGGACCTGGTGGCAACGCCAACGGCTGTACGTTATGCCTGGGCGGATAATCCGGTTTGCAACCTGATCAACTCAGCTGGCCTTCCGGCTGTTCCGTTCAGAACGGACAGCTGGAAGGGGATAACGCAGCCATAACATTTAACTGTCTGTTTCTTTTTTACGCATGGCATATTGTGACGGGAGCACTTTAAATTCTTCTTTAAAGAACTTCGAGAACTGTTTGGGATTATTGAATCCCACCTTATAGGCAATCTCCGCGATGGTCATACCGCTTTTCTCCAGCAGCTGCGCAGCGCGTTTCAGCCGGATGGAGCGGATGAATTCCAGCGGAGATTTGCCGGTAAGCGCCAGCACTTTCCGGTAAAGCGTTACCCGGTTCATGTGCATCGCTGTACTGAAGTCTTCCACAGAAAAATCAGTATTGTCCATTTGTTTTTCAATCACGTCAAGCGCATTTTGCAAGAATGTTTCATCTACCGAGGTAACCGTTATTTCTGCTGGATTCACTTCAATCTGTTTCTGGAATCTTTTCTGCAACAACTTCTGCTGGGCCAGTAGGTTTTTAATTCTCGAATCCAGTATTTCAAAAGTAAAAGGCTTGGTGATATAATCATTGGCGCCGGCAGCAAATGCCTGTAGCTGCCGGCCTTCATCGCCCACAGCGGTGAGCAGGACTACGGGGATATGCGCGGTACCTGTTTCTGTCCTGATATTTTTAACCAGATCGATACCGTCCGACAGTGGCATCATGATATCACTCACCACCAGGTCGGGGTTGCACTGCTTCACTTTTTCCCAGCCTTCTTTGCCATTGGTCGCTTCTTCAACATGATACCTGCCTCTCAGGTTGTCTTTCAGGTAGAAGCGCAGGTCTTCATTATCTTCCACCAAAAGGATGGTTTTCGTTTTGCCATTTTTCCGCGTTTCTTCAGACAGCATTTGAGTGGCGTCTTCTTCTGTTACCAACGGCGTGGTACTGCGTATGGAAGGGTCGTATATCTTTTTGGCCGGGATTCTTACGGTAAAGCAGGTACCATTGCCCGGAGCACTTTTTACGGCGATAACCCCATGATGAAGTTTTACGAACTCCTTAGTAATTGCCAGTCCTATGCCGGTGCCCTGATTAGCCATATCTGATGGCACATCTGTCTGAAAGAAACGTTCAAAGATTTTCTGTTGCTGGTTGTCGGGAATGCCGATGCCGGTATCCTGTATTTCTATAACAAGCGTTGCATCATCTTCATCCCCGGAAGGTTGTTCACAGGAGAGCCGCAGCGTAACGGCGCCATTGTCAGGCGTGTATTTGAAAGCGTTAGACAGTAGGTTGAATAAGATCTTTTCAATCTTGTCCTTATCAAAATATATTTCAAGACTGTCAATGGTAGAAGAGAAGTTAAAGCTGATCTTCTTTTTCTCCGCGATGTCCGTAAAGGAGTGGCTGATATCCCGAATGAACTGTACAATATTGCCCATAGCCAGATGCAGCCGGATAGCCTGTACTTCCATTTTTCTGAAATCAAGCAGTTGGTTCACCAGGTTCAGTAATCTTTTGGCGTTACGGAGCACCAGCCCTAACTGCTTTTGTTGTACTTCATCGTGGGTGTTTTTGATGATAGTGTCCAGCGGAGAGATGATCAGGCTCAATGGTGTGCGTAATTCATGGCTGACATTAGTGAAGAATTTTGTCTTGACCTGTTCAATCGCATGGACTCTTTCCGCTTCGCGGCGCTGTTGTTCCACTTCATACCGCATGTGTATTCTGTCCAGTGTTATGCGTCGTGCCAGCAGGAGCAGACCGGCTGTTGTCAGCAGGTACATGGCGAATGCGAAGGGAGTCCGCCAGAAAGGTGGCTCCACATGGATTGCCAACGATATAGGCTCGCTCCAGGAACCATCGCTGTTGAGTGCTTTGACTTTAAAGGTGTAATTCCCCGGATCCAGGTTGGTGTAGGTGGCTTTGCGTTGGTCGCCGTCTGCATAGAGCCAGTCGGTATTAAATCCCTCCAGCGTATAGGCGTAGCGGTAATATGCCCTGTGGCCATAGTCCAGCGATGCGAACTCAATGGAGAAAACATTCTCCCGGTATTTCAGGTCGATGCGTTTAAGCTTCGAAAGGGATTGCTCCAATACAATACGGCCGTTGACAGTTTCCCCCGGTTTAATGCTGTTGTTCAGTATTTGAAGGCCGGTGAATATCAGTTTGGAATGGTCATCTGCTTTTTGTGTCTGGCTGGGGTTAATGATATTAAAACCAGATGGGCCGCCGAAGACAAGCTCTCCGGTGCTGGTTTTGAATGCGGCGTTTTCATTGAATTCACGGTTCTGAAGATTGTTGGCCTCGTCGTAACCAGCAACAGACAGTGAGATGCAGTTACCTTTCTGTGTCAGGGTGGCGCTGCATAGTCCACTGGGTGTGGAAAGCCACAGTTTATGCGCATCGTCTTCCAGCATGTTAAGGATGATATTATCCGGAAGGCCATCGGCCATGGTAAACAGCTCAAAGTCACCCGTCTGTTCGTTGAACAGGTTAAGTCCTTCATGCGTGCCTATCCATATCCTGCCTTTACTGTCTTCCAGAAAACAGATGACATTATTACTGCTCAGGCTTTTTTTGCCGGCGGTGTGGCGGTAGGTGGCGGCAAGTTTTTTGTCGGGGGAGAAAACCATCACTCCGTTGGTGGTGCCTGTCCATAAATTGCCTTTACGGTCGTCCATTAGCGCGGAGATGTAATTGGGTGCCTGATTACCGGATTTCTCGCGGTAGAAATGCTGAAAACGGCCTGTAGTGCGGTCAAATAAGTCCAGTCCGGAGCCCCAGGTGCCTATCCACAGGTGCTGGTCTTTATCTTCAAAAACTTCCCATACCTTATCATCAGCCAGGGAAGAAGAGTCCTGGTCGTTATGCTGGTAGTGGGTGAATTTTCTGCCGTCGAAGCTATTAAGTCCTCCGAAGTAGGTGCCTATCCAAAGAATGTTCTGATGATCGATCCATAGGCTAACGATGACATTGTTGCTGATGCTGTTGGGATTGCCCGGGTCATGCTGGTATTGCCGGAAGGTATTGTTTTTTCTGTCGAAGTAAATAAGCCCGCCACCATTGGTGCCTATCCAGAGGTTGCCCTGTTTGTCTTCCACAAAACGGTTCACATCATCATAGGGAAGGCTTCCGGGATCTGACTCCTGGTGATGATAGTGGGGGAACCGCAGGATATTGCTGTTGAGGTAATTCACGCCCTGTTTGTAGGTGCCGGTCCACAGAATACCTCTGTCATCTTTATACAAAGCATTGATGCTGTTCTGGCTCAGGCTCTGAGGATTTCTGGGGTCGTTGAGCAGGTAACTGGTATGGAAATCCTTCTTTTTATCGATGAGTGTGATGCCGCCGTGGTCTGTAGCTATCCATATCATGCCATTGTTGTCTTGCACAATCTGGCTGACGAGGTTGGATTGCAGTCTGGATGGGACGGAGCTTTCGTTGAATAGCCTGACAGAATTGTCTTGCGGATGGAAAAGGCAGACGCCGTAGGCAAAGCTCCAGAGCCATATATCACCGTCACTATCAATGAAAAGGTTGGTGGGGTTATGGCCTTTGGCCTGTTGTTGAAGTGCCGTACTGGTGGAAATAGTTTTACCGGAGGAGATGTCGTATTCCCGTAAGACGCCGTTCTGGTGAAGGGTCCATAATTTACCGGCAGTTGTTTCGCGTACGGCGATGATCTTGTCAGCAGGGTTGATTGCAATTTTTTTTGCCTGTTTGTTGGCATAGAGAAACAGCCCGCCGTTCTCATACAGGAACCAGTATCTCCCGTTACATCCTTTGGTGATGGTATACAAAGTACCGTCCGGAAGACCAAGTGATTTCAGATAGCCGTTATAGTTAGCATTGAAACGTTCTGTATAGGTGTCGTAGATGGAAGGGCCGCCTTTCGTTGCCACCCAGATTTTTTCATCCGGAAGTTCATACAGAGAAAGCACATAATTGTCCGCCAGCGAGGTGCTGTCGTTCTGGCGGTTGCGCAGTATCTTACAGGTATGGCCATCATAGCGGTTAAGCCCCGATACTGTGCCAAACCAAAGATAACCTTCTGTGTCCTTGAGGATAGCTGTCACCTGATTATGCGACAAGCCGTAATAGATGTCTAGTTTGGAAAAGCTGTAGTTGGCTACTTGGGCAAAAACCCGAAAAGGTGCCGCCAGCATTGCCAGGAAAAGGAAAATGCGCATCATAACGTGTTGAACTTATAATTTATTGCAGCATAGGAACGCCATTGGAATATCCCGCCTGCGCCTGAAAAAAAGCAACGAGGCAACAGCTAATTTCCGACTGGGTGGGTCCCTGACGGACAAAAACCGCTAAAGACGCTACACCGGCATCAATATATGCCTGGTCTCGTAAGTTAAAAATAATTGTAATAATGACAAATAATGTTTTCAGAAAAAAGGTTCCTTGGAGGACGCACTACCTGACCACTATTGAGCGGCCGCCATGGAGTATGTAAAGATTTTAAAACAAATGCTAACGGCCATACCGCCTGATGATTATTGACTCAATACTAATAACTATTTTTATTAGTTTCGTTTTTAATATTTATCCTGATTTTTTAAAACATAAAAAAACGTCTATGAAGTACTGTATAATGTTGTTTGTTTATCTCACTGTTTTCAATTGTGTTAATGGCCAAACCAATTTTATTCGCGATACAGGGAATGTTGGGATCGGAACTCTAACACCAAAGGAAAAGTTAGAAATTGTAGCGGATGGAGCATCATATGAACAGCTCACCAATAATTGGGATGTGTTGGGAACTGTTGGAGCCATCAAGTTTAATATGGCCGGAACAGAAATTAGTAGGATTGAAAGTGAAAGAGTAGTACCTACAGGTAGACTGGGTTCATTGAAATTTTTTGTTAGAACAGTAAGCGGCTTTTCTGAAGGTTTGAGAATCGGTAGTAACGGATTAGTAGGTATCGGTGTGACAGACCCGCAAGCAGGGTTACATGTAGCAAATGTTAACTTTTTACCGGATGGTACAAGAGTTGCTGCTATATTGGGTAATTCATGGAATGATTGGACTGCTTTTGGAGGAGCTGCCGGAGGGAAGATTAGAGGAAGCAATGAGGGATATTTAATAGTGGAAACTAACGCCTCAGGCTCAAATAACGTTTTAGGACTTAATCTCAGTTCTCCGGGGAATGTTTTGATAGCTGGTGGTGGAGGGAATGTTGGTATAGGCACTACTTCACCTCAGGCTAAATTAGCAGTCAATGGCGATATTAATGCAAAAAGAATAAAAGTAACGCAGATTGGTTGGCCCGACTATGTTTTTGAGCCAACGTATACTTTGCCAACATTACAACAATTAGAATTATTCCTGAAGGAGAAAAAACATCTTCCTGAAATACCTTCGGCCCAGGAAGTAAAAGTAAATGGTCTTGATTTAGGTGAAAATCAAGCTAAACTATTGCAGAAAATTGAGGAACTAACTTTGTATTTGATTGATCTTAATAAGAAAGTAGAGTCTCAACAGAAATTATTATTAGAACAGCACAAGGAATTGATTGAATTAAAGGGGAGGAAAATTAAATAAAATTGGAATAGGATTTTTGAGACGTAAAGTACTCATTCTTGATAATTACAGAGAACAAAAATTCAGTCAGCATTACGGTTGGCAATAAACGCTCGCCACTATCAAACACAGATTTTACAAGATATTACAAGGATACGTGATGCTCCCAGCAGGATCACTGGAAAATGAGAAGACCTGCGCATTGCGCAGGTCTTCTTTTTGGGCTCTATAATTTACGCTACATAGTGATATGCGCATGAGTGAAATTGCCTATGAGCTTGGATTTACGGACGAAAGTCATCTAAACCGTATTTTTAAAAAATATAATAGAATAAGTCTTCTGATTATCTATACTTATTGATAGTTACAGCGTTCTTCTCTTGATCAGCCGGAGATTTCCGGGATTGTTAACATCGGTGAAAAACTGGTTAACTTCTAACTATATAGCCTATACGGGATGTCGTAATATTACATTCATTGTACGAAGTGTTAACAGCTAAATATTATTTGAACCATGCCAGCGGTATATTAATTCCCAATTGTTAACGGTAACGGATATCCGTAAACAAGCACGCGTTATGCTATAGAACCCTTCACTAATATATAAGGTAGCATTCTTTTTACACATCAGGTATAAGCCTGATGGTTTTCCTATACAATATAATCATCAGTATAACTCACGTTGCCAGTATATATCCTGGCGATCAGGAATTCTTTTTATTTATCATTAAACAACGTAGAAAATGAAAAAGCAAACATTCAAAAAGCTCAGCCTGCGCAAAGTGGAAATTGCGAGTCTAAGTCTTGACGGACAGAAAAACTTGTGGGGTGGTACAGGTACTGGTCCTGCTGGTCCTCCCAGCATAGGTGGCGGTTATACAACAGCCCCTGCTGGTCCAATGCCTCCGGTTGGATCTCCTTGCCTGATCAGCAACGGATCTCCTTGCCAGCTCAGCAACGGTAATGTTGGTCCTTGTTGTCCTATTTGATTCGAAACCTGGAATTGAACCGGATCAGCGGCAAGTAACATTCCTCCTGGGATGTTATTTGCTGCTGATCGTTATGATGATTAAACAGAAAGCAACTACGTATCGTATTTATGAAACCCAAATTCCATACTACAGCGCATCATTATGCTATTAATTTAGTGATTCATTTCCTTGGTTTGCACAATATTAATATGGGGCGCTTAAAAGTACGGAGAGCCCTATACGAAAAAGAAGCGTTCCCGGAAACGTCCATGCAGGACATAGGCATGGAATTGCAGAAATGGGGTATCCAGCATGAGCTGAAAACGGCGCCCTGTAACATTACAGATGCCATGGTTTTTCCGACTATGGCCGTTATCCGGATACACGAGCAGGATGTACTTGCAATAGTAGAAAAGGTAGAAGAACAACAGATACACTTACAATATTTTTTTGCAGATACCATCACCTGTGCTGTGAGTGAGTTAACAGTGTTGCAATACCTGGACATAAAAGAAATTGTTGTTGACAAAGAATTTTGTGAAGCATGCGAACAGGAAGATTTATCTGAGCGGGAAGCGTATACTGATTCAATTTTTGCGGTGGAAGATTTTTTGTCGGAAGAGGAATGTAACTATATGATTGATTATTGTGAACAACATAACTTGTTCAACAGAAGTATGACCGGAGCTGCAGATGGTACCGGCGAGATAACGGGAAACAGAACCAGTTACTCGGCGTTTATTACTACCAGCAGACAGGATCCATTATTTAATGACATCATAGAACGAGCAGCTGACCTGATGGAAGTGGAACCAGCACGCATTGAAGATTTACAGTGTGTTCGTTATGGAGAAGGACAGGAGTTTAAACCACATTTCGATTCTTTCGAAACAGGAGTGAAACGTAAGGCTACTCTTTTGGTTTATCTGAATGATAATTTCGAAGGAGGGGAAACAGTATTTCCGGAAATAGGTTTTAGTGTAAGTCCTAAGAGGGGGATGGCTTTGTCTTTTGTAAATCTTGATGAACAGAACAAGGATCTGATCTATTCCCTTCATGGAGGAGCACCTGTAACAGCGGGCATAAAGTTCGCATGTAATATATGGATCCATTTGTGATATGACAGGATGTATGAGTTAAAATGCTGATCACTAAATAAACAAAAGCCTTCAAATTCTTTGATTTGAAGGCTTTTTGTCAGATTGTATTGTAAGCAACTAAATACTTATCAGGAGATTATCACCCGTGAGGACATGCCACAGTGTGGGTTCCGGTTCCGGTAGCACATGTAGGAGGGCCGGCAGGACCGGTATAACTGGAAGTTGGGCTGGTAGCGGGGCCGGTGGGGCTGCCAGTAGGACTCCCGGTAGGGGCAGTAGGAGCAGTAATTCCGGAGTTGCCTCCCAGAATGAATTGAGCTCCATTAGGACTTAACTGAGCAACCTTGATCATCTTCAGGCTTAATTTTTTTACTGTAGTCTTTTTCATGTTAATAGGTGTTGATACTTTTGGGAAAATAAAGGGTTACATTTTTAAATTAATGCAATACAGAATTTTTCGCATAGCTGGGATATGATTTTCTATAGGTTCATATCTGGTATTATGCTGATACAAATATGCCATGTTTATGATGGAAACATTTGATAGAAATTATCTGATTATGTACAGAATTTAACTGTTTATAATATTACCGCCCCAACAGTATTTATTTCCATTTGGAAAAACGTGACACTATTAACCTTCATTGACTGTAGCAAAATGCTCTTCCAGCGCTTTGCTTATCAACTTGAAATTCTCCATTACGTAGTTGATCATATCGCTGGGACTATATAATGCTTTAATGCCTTCCAATGAAGTTTCCCATCTATTATATGGCTCTCTGAATCTGAGCCACCATCCAATTCCTGTTACCTTACCGTTTATTGAAGCATTGACGGCGGAGAAAACAGTTTCCCTGAAATCGTTTTCAGTTTTCACATAAAAGCATAATCTGTCAGCATCGTTAAAGTCGCGACAACCAAATATTAAATTGCCCGGCCATTTTCTGTTTCCTATCATAAACTCAATTAACCTCCCGGCGTTATTTTCTGGCAGTATCCAATCTTCTCCAGTATATACTTCGCTCACGCTTTTCCTCAGTTCATTATGAAATTTAATTGCAAGGTCTTTGCAAAGTGGGCTGTAAGACTGATGTGCTAAGAAGGTTAATTCAATGTTTTCCTCACTTTTCAGCGCAAATTCTACTATGGCTTCTTGTTCCTGTATCATGCAGTTTTTGTATTAAAGTTGTTGACTAAATAAAGTTTAAAGTCGTTTAAAAAATGTTTTACATTTTGAGGCTTACATTTTTCCAGACATCTTTCGATCCATGCAACCAAACCTTTATCGAAGGATATTTGTATAAATTGGCTTTTTTCTATCAGTTCATTCAGCTCGTTTTTAGGAATACTTTCTTCTGACGGACCACCATCGCGGGAAGCTAAATAAACAATGGTGAAATTTTCCCTGTATTCTCTGTACAAGTGATCCCGATAATCAGATAACTGTTTGTATTGATCTGCTGCCCAGGGTTTATTTTCGATCATGATAGCCTGATTGTTAAATTCAATCAGAATGTCCATTCTCCTTTGGGTTTGATTGATTAGCCTGGTAGAGGCTTCTCTTCTGACATTCCGGAGTTTTCCCGGATCAATATTTTCGAGGTTGATAAGTTTAAGAAATTCCAGCAGAAATACATTTCCCTGTCCATGTTTACCCTGAGGGGTTAATAAATCTGCAATGATATCTGAAAGCTTATTTTCATCCGCATTGATATAATCAAACACGCTAAATCTCGGCGCTTCCAGCAATTCGATTTCTTTATTGGCATTACGGATAGAACTGATTTTGTCACTTATACCCGAAAAGTAGGTTTCTATCTTTTCTTTCATACAATTACCGGTTTAGTAGCAGGTGGAGCAAGTTATGAAATGTTGACATATTGAAGTGATTATTATATAAACCGGTAGGGCACAGGGTTCCGTCTGGCAGTTTTCGTTCAGCCATTTCCGTCAGTCGGCGCTGTATTACTCGGATTTTAAACTCTTTACCGGATTCATCCGGGTGGCCCTGATAGTTTGATAACTAACAGTGAGGAAGGCGACGAACAAAGTGCCACCTGCGGCAACCGGAAAGATCCACCAGGCAATAGTAGTATGATACTGGTAATGCTGCAGCCAGGTGATCATCGCATAATATGCTACCGGAAAGGCAATTACAAAGGAGACGATAATCAGTATTATAAAGTCAGTGGATAGTAGTACCCATAGGCTGAACAATGAAGCCCCCAGCACCTTCCGTAAGCCAATTTCTTTCGTTCGTTGTTCTGCCATGTAAGAGGTAATGCCCAGCAATCCGATACAGCTGATAAATATAGCCAGTAGGGAAAATATGCCTGCGAGTTTGCCGAAACGTTGTTCATCTCCAAATTTTCTCGCATATTCCTGATCAACAAATTGATAATCGAAAGGAGCGTTGGGATTATTCTTTTTAAAAACAGCTTCTATTTTTTCTAGGGCTTCACGGGGGCTTAGTGCAGGATTTATTTTCACCACCATTTGGGTGCCCGCGTCTTTGCTCAAATGAAAAACGGAAGGCCGTACAGCCTCATAGGGTGATTCTGAAATGACATCCTTTATGATGCCTATAATTGTATAGGGGCTGCCATCCCATGTAATTGTTTTACCCACCGGGTCCTTCAGTCCCATGAATTTTGCTGCTGCTTCGTTGATCACAAAAGCTGCGGAGTCGGTTGCAAATGACCTGGAAAAATCCCTCCCTGCCACAAATTGCCAACCTATGGTATTCCCGTAATCATAGGAAACGCCATTATTTGGAAAATCAAGTGCAAGACCAGGATCCTTTCCTTCCCAATTAAAACCGCTATTGGTAGACCATACTGATGTAACAGGGCTCCATGATTCAGCCATATCCGATATAGCCCCTGTTTCCAGGAGTTCATTCCTTACCAGATTAAAGTGGTCATGGATATGTTGTGAATACATCGGCACCATTATCAGGCCATTCCTATCGTACCCGATAGGCCGGTTTTGAGCAAATTGTATTTGACGAAATACAACCGTAGTGACGATGATCAGGGTAACTGAAACGGTAAACTGTACTATCACCAGTATTTTGCGGGGAATAGTTGCCGATTTGCCTGCCCGGAAGGCACCCTTTAATACGCTGACAGGACGGAATGAAGATAAATAGAAGGCTGGATAGCTACCTGCTATCAGCCCTGTGATAATGCAAAAGCCTATGCATGCCACCCAGAATAAAGGAGTGGTCCATAATAAAACCAATCTCTTATCGGAGAGCTGATTAAAGTAAGGAAGGATCAACTGAAACAGCAGCAGAGAAATCAGCAGGGCGATCATTACCATAAGAAATGATTCGCTGAAGAATTGATAAATCAGCTGGCTCCGGCGTGAACCGATTGCCTTTCGTATGCCTACCTCTTTGGCCCGTTTTTCGGACCTGGCAGTGCTCAGGTTCATAAAATTGATACAAGCCAGCAACAATACAAATATGCCACTGATACCCAGTAGCCAAATGTATCTGATCAGCCCTCCGGTATTCACCCCGTTTTTGAATTCTGAATACAGATGCCAACGGGACATGGGGTATAGAAATAACTGGGGATGCAGGGTGAGCTCATCTTCCCGGACGTTTTTTAGCTTAACATCTTTAATTTTCCCGGAGATTTTTTCCATGTTTGCATTGTCTGCGATCTGCACAAATACCCGGTATGAGTTCGCTCTCCAGGGGTTATCGTAATTATATAATCCCTCGTTTCGGGCGTATTGCTCCCACGGCATCATAAAATCAATACCGGCAAAAGTCGAATTATAGGGCATATCCCTATATACACCTGCTACCACTACTGCCTGTTTATTGTCGATCTGCAATGTTTTGTTGATGGGATTTTCATTTCCAAAACAGGAGTGCGCAAGGGATTCGGAAAGCAGGATGGTATTAGGATCTGCTAAGTTATCATGTCCATGCGACATTTTCAGGGATAACATTTTTGTAAAATCTGGTTCGCAATAAACACCAGCTCTGCTTAATACTTTATTTCCGGGGGATAACAGGTGTGTCTGATTCCAGGTACACATGGCGACACGTTGGAAATCGCTTCCATAATCTTTACGTAGCGCAGCTCCCAACGGAAATGGCTGATTATTTCCTGTGCCGATACTGCCATTGTTCGATACATTCTGCCATACCTGGGCAATGTGCTCATAGTTATCAAATTGCTTATCAAACGACCATTCATCAATTATCCAATGACCGATCAGCAGGAACATGGTTATTCCGGAAGCCAGGCCAATGATGTTGATGGTTGAATACATTTTGTTTTTGCGCAAATTGCGCCATGCGACTTTGACATAGCTTTTTAACATAACTACTGTTTGTTCTAACCGTAACGTATCAACGGTGAGGTGTTCATGAACCCAGAATGACATGCCGGCCGCCCCAAAAAAAACGCCGGATTATAAAATGTTAGTATACAATAGTTTAAAATTGGCTGATTACATTGTATTGTTCACTTTTGGACACCAGGTTGTCCATTATTGAATTTTCTGTTAACAGCCGGGTTTGAGGCTGTCGTTTTAGGTAAATCAGATAAGGTTGGAAATATTAAAACCTGCTGGTCTTTCTGAATACCAGTGGAGAAATATTCATTTTAGTCTTGAATAATTTAGAAAAAGACTGCGGATATTCAAACCCCAGTTCAAAAGCGATTTCATTTACAGACAGATCTGTCATCATCAGTCTTTCCTTTGCCCTCTCTATGATCTTATCTTGTATGTGTTGTTGTGTGCTGCTACCAGTAAGTGTTTTGAGCAGACCGCTCAGATAATTAGGTGAAATATTCAGCTGGCTGGAAATATCCTTTACTGTGGGTATCCCGTTTTCTTCCAGTGCTTCCTGAGAAAAAGCCTTTTCCAGCAATGCTTCCAGTTGTCTTACGATACCATGGTGGGTGATCTTACGGGTAATGAACTGCCGCTGGTAAAAGCGCTCTGAATATCCCAACAGGGATTCGATAAGCGGAATTATTATGCCCTGGCTGAATTTATCGATGTTAGTGCTATATTCCTGCTCAATATTCTTAAACAATCCGTGGATAGTCTGCTCTTCACTATCGGAGAGGAACAGGGCTTCGTTAACTGAATAATCAAAAAACTCACATTGCCTTATCTTCAATGAAAGAGGATGGTTCCAGAGAAAGTCCGGATGGAGCAACAGCATCCATCCGGACCGATTCATTTCTTCCACCTGATCGGCATTAAAGCTAAATACCTGTCCTGGTGCTATAAAATTCATCACCCCTTTATCAAAATCATATTCCTGCTGTCCATACTTCATTTTCACGCAAGCCCGCGCAAATCTGCTCATACCTATAAAATAGCAGTCAGTGGTGGCCACTATATCTACCGGCTTAGGTAGCTCCTTTAGTTCAGCAATATTGAGTACGCTGATAAGTGGATGTTTGGTATCAGGCAGGCCTTTCAGCTGCAATAGCTGCTGAATGCTTTTTATTCTCAGGGGAAGGTTTCCGGCCATAACATTAGTTTTGATGGTACCAGGTAGCGTATTCCCTGGCAAAATCCCGCAGTTTTCGTTTTCCTAATATAGGTCTGTTAAGGTAATAATCCTGCTGTGCTTTCCCATTATGCATATTTTCCTGCATTTCTACCAATAATCCGGCCACCTCAGGTGATATGCCGGTAGCTTCGAGTGTTTGTTTTACCTGTTCGCCGGGAAGTGCTATCCATGGGAGGTGAGGTATTCCAATGGCTTCTCCTATAATTTGTGCTGCCTGTGTACAGGTAAGTTCCTCGCTGGCCACGTATAACACTTTCAAGCCCGCAGCTGCCGGGGTATTGATCTCTCCCGTGATAGCAGCAGCGATGTCTTCAGGAGCCACAAAAGCTATCAGATCTTCTCCGCCATAATTGGATACAATCATGCCCTGGTGCCGGATCATATCTTTAAGATGATAGAAATTAGTGTAAAAAGGTCCCGGTCGCACAAGGGTAACAGATACTTCTTTAAGGGCCTCAAACTTCTTCTCCGGCTGGATAGAAGTCAGCAGGTGAGAGATCCACCCCGAGAGCACTATTACACGCTTTACGCCGGTTTCCCTGATAGCCTGGATATAATTATCCATGTTGCTGTCCCATGCATCCAGGTCTCGTGTTGCAAAATCCAGTGGGTTCATACAGTAAACCACATCTGCCCCTGTAAAGGTTTTAATAAGGAAAGAAAGGTCCTGGATACTGCCAATAGCTGGTTGAGCACCGATGGCCTGTATCCGGGCCTGTTTATTGGGATCTGTACTGATGAGAGTGATCTGGTGACCTTCCTTCACCAGCATTTCAGCAAGTGGTTTACTGATATTCCCCAGCGAGCCGGTAAGTACGATTTTCATTTTCGAGAATTTAATGTAACCCAAAGTTCACTCGCGGCGACGGGGGAAAAGTGTTCAGATCTCAGAAAATTGAATGAAAATCACTGGCGACAACTATGCAGGTTTTTGAGGGAAACATTTATTCAGTACTTACTTTTAGTGAAAGCTCATTACGCATAAACCAGGTAGAGTCTCCTGCATAACAAACTTCTTTCTTGCGGGAAAAAGTTGTTTTACTTATTCGATAGGTAAAACGTAATAGTGCCGCTTTATCATCATCAAACCCGTCTTTCTCGGTCACAAACTTCAAGGTTCCTTCGGGCAATAATGTCCGCTCTTTGACGCGCTCTCCGTCAATATCCTGTCCATCTTTAGCGATCGTAATGACCTGCAGATTATCATGTGAGGGCTCTTTGGGATAAGAAGTTTTAAAATCGTAACAACCAGTTCCTCTTGCTGAAGCAGTTACCGTTAATGTTGTAGGAATAGATACCAGCTTGCTGGTGCTGTAATCGAGGTAGGTGAGCGAGCCACGCCAGTTTTTATTGGTTAACCCGTCAAGATCATTAGATCTAAGTCTGGTATTGGTTTGATGTAATGTTGTCATCAACATGAACATAATTAGCATGAATTTCATCATAGATTTTTCGATTTAGGAGACAAAAATGGATGTTTCGGTTGTTGAGGGCGGTGCAAAACCAGATTGGGACGTCCCAGATACCG
The DNA here is from genome assembly GCF_003308995.1 of Chitinophaga flava. NCBI lineage: Bacteria > Pseudomonadati > Bacteroidota > Chitinophagia > Chitinophagales > Chitinophagaceae > Chitinophaga > Chitinophaga flava. The sequence continues at coordinate 3,394,880 of NZ_QFFJ01000002.1, forward strand.
CATATGGTACCTGTTTCAGGTGGTAAATAGCTATCTTGATAAAATTAAGGGAGTTGGATAGTGGTATTTGTTACAAAAGAAAAGTGGGACTATTTCGATCAGTCAGATGAGCAGGGAAATAAAAAATAAGCCACTTACCTGATGAATTCAGAGGGAGCCATACCGGTGAATTCTTTAAAAATGCGGTTGAAGGTGGTTTTGGAATTGAACCCCGCATCCATGGCTATTGATATAATAGTTGTTTTTTCCAGATTGGCAGGAGTTAGTTTTCGTTTGACCTCCTCCACCCGATACGCATTCACATAGTCATTAAAGGATTTTTGGTATCCGGTGTTAATATGCCGGGAAACGACCTTCGGATTTAGCTTGATAGCTTGGGCAAGGTCAACTAATGTCAGGCCGGGGTTGAGATATAATTGTTGTTTTTCCATTGCCTCTCGAATCCTGTTCAATATTTCAGGGTCCGGTTCGAATAATGCCTTTGCATCTTCTGCCATCTGTTTGTCAGTAACTTCATAAGTTACTCCAGACAGATTTGATTGTCGTATCCCTGCCACCCCAAGAACGAGCGCTGTAATTCCCAGTATTTCCACAGAATAGTCGTAGTCAAAATACAAGCCCTTCAAATCCCTTAACAATATCTCAATAAACCATTGAAAACATAAAATCATTGATACAATTAAAATAGTTATAAGCCAGTTCAGTCTTATTTTTGATAATTCCGAGAAGTTATTTTGTACCCACTGTTGGTAACGCCGCAGCAAACGGACAGACATAATTAAGTAAATGCCAAGGGAGGCCCAGGTGCCATCAAATTCAATCCTGTAAGTATAAGGACGGTGAACGTTTTCCCAGTACCATTCTTTAAAAACGAATGGGCAAAAGGCTAATGTAAGATAAAGTGCAAACTGTAAAGCCACCGGAATAAAATGTAGAAGGTGTATCCGTTTGAACTTAAAATTTTGATTCACCAGACTCCGTACATAGAAATAGAGCAGCGGGCCAAAACCGAAGGAATAAAAAATCGGCATAAAATATAGATCCGGTCTTTGATCATAAATTCCGGCAATTCTTATAAAATGGTCCATCAGCCAAAATGCAATGGCAAGGATCAATGCCGCCAGCAGCCTGTTAGAAAGCTTGTTGTTTTTTGCGAAAAATAATAAGCCGGAAGCAAAGAAAGACTGCGAAATGACCACTGCCAATAATGCAACTATACCAGTGAAAAATATCTGCATATCTTGAATAAGGGGTTCAAATAGTATGGGTGTTATGATGAACGTTGCCAAAATGAAACGGTACATCTGAATATGTATGTAATATATACCATTTTCACATGATTGTGAGTAGGTAATGGGCTGAAATAGTTGCGGTTGGGCATAACCCAACCGCAACTATTATAAATGATTGATCTGTATTGATCCAGATAGCTGATGAAGATTTCTCCAGGTCTCCATTTTAGCAGGCCCCATTCTTTAAAGGCCATGTAAGATGATACACTAGTGGGTTTCCCTGATCAACTCAGGCTGACCATTGGAACGGATTTCCAGCTTTACATCGGCGCCGTTTTCACCAGAATATTTTCCGTCGAAAATAATTTCATTCATGCCATTGGATAAAACCGGTAATGGTTGATTCAATTCAATGGTTTGCAGCAGTTGCCATTGACGATTGTATAATTTTACAGTTTTGCCGTCAGATTTCAGTATCTGGTTTCTCTTCAGACTTACCGGCAATACCAATGCATCCTGTTGATTGATGGCTAATGATATCTGATCGAAGGTTACATCCGGATCATAGTCCTTGCCGGCAGCCAGGGTAATAATAAAGGAAATGGGTTGGGCTGTTGCCGGATTGTTGAACTTAAATGTTGAGAAGACCGGCTCTCCTGGCTGTTTTAGCTGTTGGGTGTGTTTGAAGTAGGTATTGTATACCGGTGTTAATTTATATCCATTGTTGCCGGATGTCTCCAGATGGAATTCATGCTTTAAACTCCGCATTTGTTCTTTCTGTGCTTCGCTGAAAATGTTTTTCATGCGGGCCTGTTCCCATATCTTTATCAATTCCAGCAACTCATTTTTCATTCCGTGTTTATGCAATGTTTCCAGGCTGGTGGCCAGTCCAAAGCCGGCGTTATAGCCGGCGCCCAGGGCCAGCATCCATTCTATGTCTTCCGATGCTGTTTCAGGGCGCAAACTGAACCATCCCAGCATGGAAGGCATCAGGTTACGACGGAAAAACTGTTGGTTCCTGAGGCGCAATTGCAGCTGACTTTCCCTGAAGCCTGCATACCAGGGCTCACCCCAGTTCATCCTGGTATAAATATGCCAGAAGTAGTGGCCGGGCATACTGGCATCATTAATAACTTTTCCCTTCAGTTCGGGCTTCAGGTTATCGTACCAGGTTTTGGTAAACAGTTGTCTGGCATATTGTCCCATACCGGAAGACCAGCAGCCTTCAAGCCCATCGAAAGATATCTGCATCAGGCCTGTCTCATTAAAAAGGCGTGCAATAGTTTTCGACATTTCCTCCTGTAGTGCGTAACTGGTAAGAAATACTTTATAAGGATGATCAAACAGTTTGGCTATTGTATCATTTTGCTGATGTGCTGCTGCCTGGGTGCTAAAGGCGCCGCGCTGGCAATTGAGCAGTTTCCACGGTGCTGACGCGGATACAGTTCCATAGCGTATAATTTCATTGCCAATGACAACTGACTTCAGCGTATTGTTTTGAAACTGATTGAAGAAGGTGGGGTCTTCGATCCCGATCTCCTTGGTGTTGGCGTCGATGGCGGCGTTGAGGCGCGAATAACCCACCTGGGCCAACCGGTGATCTGGTACCGGAGTTACATAAGGATCGTTGGTGGTAATGAAGTTGGATAAAGTATGTATGCCCAATCGTATTCCTTTGGCCCTGGCTGTTTCAACGCACTGTTTCATACTGGCCCAGTTCTGTGGAAACGCTTTGGTATGCAGTTTAAAATGTCCCCAGTTCTCAAACGGATCGCCATGATAGAGATAACGAAGGCCGGCCTGTTTGGTCGCTTCCATTGCCTCCTGCAGGTTGTCAACGCCAAAATCCATGATGAGGTATGATTCGGAAGCGTGGGAAGCCTGCTTTCCCCATTCACCATCAAGCAATGGATGCGGCAATCCTTCGGCGATTTCAATCTGCGAAATGGTTGGCAGCACATCTGCATTAACTACACCGAAAAGAGCGATCTTGCTGCCAACAACCCCGCCATCATTAAATGCAGGAGCCAGGTAGGCGGTATGTCCCCAGTTTTCAATAACACGGTCTTTATAACGGTTACGGCAATACGCTTGTAACACAGATCCATAAGCTGTTGGTCGCGCTACGTCTCCTCTGAACAATTGTTTGTTCATGTCATCTTCCTTTACATCCACTTTGTTGCCGCCTTCAAACACATCATACGAAGGCTCTATATCACTTTCTGTATTCGGGTAACCACCTAGTGTTTTTACATTCAGCGCCTGTATACCAATAGCAAATTCTTTGCTACGGACCACACCTACCACTTCACCGATAGTGTCAGCTATGATAGTAGGATAGGGGCCCCATAGCACCAGATCCGCATTTTCAGCCATGGTCAGTTTCATCAGTTCAAAACTGATGTAGTTGTCTTTACACTGCACTTTTACATTTGCTTCCACGTTAATCTGTGGATAGGATAACACCAGCTCCGAGCTTTTTGCTTTCCAGACACAGCTCCGGGGCGCGTGAATATTCCCGTCTTTTTTAATGCTCATCAGCGCAGTGGCCTTGTCTGCAAATAAAAACTCTTTCTGAAGCATGATGCTCTTCATGCTGGTTATCTCTCCTGAAGCATTTAGCTGAAGGTTCCATTGCTTCGTTTTGAAATTTATCTGCGCAGCAGCCGGCAACGTGGTTATAACTGTCAGGACAACCAAAAAGGGCAGCAGATGTTTGATGAGACGTCTGTTTTTCATTTCGATATTTTACATTGGTAAGGGAATATACTTCCTCTGCGGACGTACAAAGTATGTATTTAAACCCTGGAAGACTAATGTAGTTTTATCCTTTTCTGCCGTTTTTTTTGCCCGGCTTATGTGAGGGAAATAAGCCCTGTGCCAGGGCTGTTGCGCCTGATCGTCGTTGCCCGGTTAATTTTAGCAAAGAAACGGTTAACATCGGTGCCCATCCCCATAGCAATAATCAATATATTCATACTGCTAAATTATTACCATCACCAAACCAAATTGCAATGAAGAAACAATGCGCAAAAAAATTGACGCTGGGAAAAATAACTGTTGCCGGCTTGAGCAAACCTGATCGGTCAAATGTAGCGATAAAAGGATCCGCCAACTGTGTGTTTACATGGAGGCCGCCTTGTTACACCGATATTAATTAATAATTCAATCAGCAAACAAAATGTCACAGGTTTACCAGTCTAATAAGACTGGTTCTTTTTTATGTATATGGTATCCTGGTATTAAATATTATTTACTGCTGTTCACCTTTTCTTCCAATTCCTTTGTCCGCTTATCTAGTTGAATAATATACAAACTCATTTCTTCAATCTTTTTCAGCAGAATTTTATTCATCTCTCCAAGATCATGACCCTTGGTTTCCACTTCGTTTGCAGCTGGTAAATCCGGCAGATGTTTGTGTTCGGCAATATAGCGGGCCAGATCAGATATAGGGCGTAATTCGAATTCAGGATTAAATACATAGTCCGGCCAGTTGTCCGCAGTCACTTTTATCCGGTTAGCAAAAATATCTCCATTAACCAGGAGCTGCGATTTTTTGGATGGGTAGCCAATCGTTACATTGGCATTGGCATAATTTACCCGCAGTGTATTGCCCAGGTTTACATCATTTTGCACAGTAAAGTTAAAAGGAACATCATAGCCTTGAGTGGGAGCAGTGGTTATTTGTTCATACCCTTGATAATTACCACTGATAGTTACTACCTCATAAATTGAGTAACCAACAAAACCGCCATGATAGATATAGATATCATAGGAGGTCGCTGCTCCACCTGAAGCATTGGGCACAATCTTTATTGAGGATACCGGAACAGAATAACCGGTACGTGTTGCATATGCACTAAATGCATAACCGTTTGGAACAGAAGATCCATTACTGGTGCGGATATGCAACTCAGTTTGCCCCATCTGATCCAGTAATCCATTATAGCCATTTCCTCCATGGAACCTGATAGTAGCAGTTGAACCTTCCTGTGGCATGGAAAGTGTTCCAAGTTTAATCCAGGCATAATTATAGGAGTTGGCGTTGTACAGGTGACGTACTACCGTAGGGTTTTGTGCGCTGGCATTGAAGCTGGTAAGACACACCTGAAAAAGAAAAATGAGCAACAGGCATCTTTTTACCATGCAGAATGAATTTTTAAATGACATGTTTTGTGTGAAAAGGCTCAACAGGACAGAAGTCAACGGAGGGGTTAACTTAGTTAATTTCATCATAGCGTATAGGTTATATATTAGTTGGTCATAAAGATAAAAAAAACAGTCAATTGTCCAACCCGTTTTTCATTGAATACCCGATGGGCGTAGTCGCCCACATATAGGGAGACTTCTATCAGCATAGTATTTCAGCCGTTTTGAAGAAATCAAATTCCTGGCTCTGTTTTCAGCGTTTTGTTGTTATCTTGTACTGAGTTTTATTTTTAATCCTCAAATGATTCGGGTACCCAAAATTGATAGGGCTTATTATCCGGTTTTACCTAGGCTATTATTTAATATTAAGCAAATGATCATACATCTCATTTTTATAATTGTTGGTGGTTTATTTCTAACCGGTGCTATAGTGAATCTGAAGGGTAGGCTGGCATTAATGAGAGGTGGAGAGCAGGCTGTAGGCACCGTTGTTCAGCTTGTTGAAAGCAAAGATGATGAAGGGACCTGTTATTATCCTGTTTTCGATATCCCTACCCGCCAGCATGAAATAATTACGTATAGGCATGGAACGGCTTATTCTTCGCCTGAGAAATGGCAGATAGGAGAGACGGCTGCATTTATATTCGAAGCAGGCAAGCCGGATACTGTAAGGTTCCTCAGCTACTGGGGGATTTTTTGGTGGCCTCTGTGTTTGATGGCTGTGGCGGTGGATCTTTTGGTGATTGGCGGCGGTTATTTCCTGTTACAGGGATACTTTACCACCTAGTATAGTTCAGTAATTACTTTGTGAGAAGATTATCACCCCATTTTTCCATAAGGTCCACGATAGGTAAGAGCGATTCTCCCAGCTCGGTCAAAAAATATTCTACTTTCGGTGGCAGTTCCGGGTAAATTACTTTTTTGACAACACCATGTTCCTCCAATTCTTTTAGTTGCAGACTTAATACCCGCCTGCTGGCACTCGGATTATGCCGGGCCAGTTCGCTGGGCCGGTGTATTCCCTTATGGATGCAATTAATTAAACAGGGTTTCCATTTTCCCCCGATAATCTCAAGTGTTACACCTATCCCACAACTAAGATCCTTTGGAATTTTCTTTTCGTACATCTTTTTATGCTTATAGCTACAAAGGTAGGTCATATACCTCAAGGCGGGTATAGGGGCAATATTTTCCCTATGACAGTATTTTTACCCATATTTTTTGCGGCGTAGCGCAGGTATACCTTTGACCCCACTAAATAGTAGATACATGGAATTATCAACATTATCAAACAGGGACAAAGCGGCTGCTATACAAAATAGCATTGAGACAGAGACATTAGCAGAAATCGGATTAATAAATCCGGCATCTTACAAACAGCATAACCCCCATGTTGCTACAGGGCTACAGGCAATACTGGGGCTGCACGAGCAAATGCCAATGGAGAAAGTATATACCAATGTGGTTCGCAGGTTTCAGGATGGTGACATTGGCTTTGTCCACGTAGATTATTATTTGTTCGAACCTACGGTGGCTTTTGATATCCACCGTTTTGAAAACGGTATGAGTGTGGAACACTGGGACAATCTTCAGGTCAATACCAAAAAACTCAATAAGAGCGGGAGAACAATGACCGATGGTAAAACAAAGGCAATAGATCATCATAAAACAGCGTCCAACAAGGAGCTGGCCCGCAGTTTTGTGCAGGAGGTCCTGATTGAGGGTTATACCGAGCGACTATCAACCTACTTTAAGGAAGATGAGTTGATTCAGCATAATCCACACATGGGAGATGGAGTCAGTGAGTTTTTCAATGTTTTGGAACAATGGAAAAGAGAAGGGAAACCACAGATTTACCATACTGTACATCAGGTACTGGGAGAAGGGAATTTTGTTTTGGTTTTAAGTGAGGGATACCTGCATGAGGTACATTCCGCTTTCTATGATTTGTATCGGATCGAGAACGACAGGATCATCGAACATTGGGATGTTATCGAGGAGATACCACCACTTGAAAGACGTAAGAATGAAAACGGAAAATTTTAGAACGACAAAAAAATATACAAATGCCGGGATGATACGTGAATGGTATCATCCCGGCATTTGCTTTGAATAGCGCTTGTTTATTAAGCCTGACAATAAATATTGTAATCTATTTCCTGTTATATGCGGAGATTTCGTTTTAGTACTGTAGGAGGTATTTTGCGTCGTTTCCTTTGTGGCTGAAGTTTGAATAGAATATATTTTTTTATTACTTGACAACAAGATCATAAACAGTATGTATTGGTTTGTCATGCAATCCTATTGCATGGATACGGAAGAATGTTTTGTTATATGAGTTAATTATAAGATCGTTACAGATTGAGGAAAATAATCAGTGTGCAGATGAAAACTGGAAGTTTGTTGGAACACATGTTATGTAGTTGTTGTAGATATTTGGATGATATAGTTTTTATCCCTATCTTCAGCGCATATAGTTGTCCAATTAAGACCATGCATCAAACTCAAAATACCCCGGAACTTAATGGATAATTATATACCAGGAATAGCTCCATTTTGAAAACCTATTCGCCAACTTTAAAAAAAGATCCATTCAAAATCCCTTATTAATAAGATTATTATTTAGTCATCGTAAGTGCGTCTGTTGGGAAGGTCAGATAATTATAACTGTCGACGGATTTGCATCGTGATTGTGTGAAAGCAGATAGTGCCAACAGGAATTTTTCATTGTAATTAAGGAGAATATTAAAACAGGAGGCATTGAAAAAATGTTTCCTACACCAGTTATTGCTTTAGAACGAACGGAAAAACTATGCTGTAGGTTATGGACTGTAACTACAGAAGCGACAGCTTTGTTGTTACTTCCTTGCGAACTTGATTTCCTTTACTTTTTTGAACGGCTGTGCTAGCGTATATACACCTGACGCTACACTCGCTGCTGTTCTCCTCACTCTTTTGCGAGCAGCATAAGCGCTGCTCCGATGTCTCACGAACTACTGTTACTCAGTAAAAGAAAATCTTTTACAGGGAAGCTATTGCCCTACCTGTATCAAATAGTATTAAGTCCAATGATAATGTCTGATATGGAAGACAGAACTATGTTTATTCGGCATGAAATGGATACGATAGTTGATCACCTGTTGTTTCATGCACAAAAAAGCCCGCATAAGACGGCGTTTATTATTTTAGAGGACAGCCAGGAGTTGGAAAAACGGATCTCCTACCAGGAATTGAAGACAAAGGTTGAGGCGCTGGCAGTTTATTTATATGACAAGCAGTTACCCGGTAAACGAGTGTTGCTCGTTTATCAGGGAGTATCTGATTTTATTATTTCCTTCCTGGCTTGTCAGTATGCCGGTGTGATTCCTGTTCCTGTATCCTATATCAGGGGTGGACGGCAGTTTGGTAGACTCATGAATGTTATGAATGATGCCCGGGTATCTGCTATACTCTGTACACATGAAACAGTTGTTTATCTTGAAAAGGAGCTGCATAATTTTTTGCATGTTAATGAGATCATTGTTATCTCTACAGATAATATTACCGGTGTATATAAAGGTAAGGAATCAAAACGTCCGTCGGGTAATGGTATTGCACTCATTCAATATACATCGGGGTCTACTGATCAACCAAAAGGTGTTGTTATTACGCATGAAAACCTGATCAGCAACCAACTGCTTATCAGAAACGTTTTTGGATGCACCAGTCATTCGGTTATCCTTTCCTGGTTGCCTTTCCATCACGATATGGGGCTTATTGGAAACCTGTTACATACCATATATATCGGCTGTACCTGTGTGCTGATGCCGCCTTTCAGTTTTATGCAGACTCCTGGCAAATGGCTGAAGGCCATATCAGGATATAAGGTTACACATAGTGGTGGACCTAATTTTGCCTATGACCTTTGCGTGGAGAAAGTTCCTGAAGAAGAACTGGGCCAGCTGGATCTTTCCTCCTGGAAGACAGCCTATAACGGGTCTGAACCGGTACACTATGATACAATACAACGTTTCAGCGATTACTACAAACGCTGCGGGTTTAACATATCAGCTTTCTATCCCTGCTATGGCCTTGCTGAAGCCACGTTGCTGGTAGCTGGTGTAAAGAAAGCATCTGTACCGGATGTGGTGCATATCAGGAAGGAGCCGGCTGCTGATGGAACGATCAGCATAGCAGAACCGTATTCTATCGGTTCTCAGGCCGTTGTAAGTTGCGGAGCGGTTGCTGAAGGTGTCAGCCTGAAAATAATTTCGGCTGGGAACCAGAAAGAGTGCGGAGAACTGGAGGAAGGAGAGATCTGTATAGCCGGCACTGGTGTTACCAGTGGATACTGGAATAGGAGCAACGATGATGTATTTTATGAACACGGTGATCAGCTGTTTCTGCGGACAGGAGACCTGGGCTTTGTTTACAAGGGCGAACTGTTTGTCCATGGACGATTGAAGGAAATGCTGAATGTTCGTGGTCAGAACATCTATCCTTATGATATTGAACGGATGGTGGCTTCTCTTGATACAGCCATTGAAGAGAATGGAGTGGCTGTGTTTTGCAATGATGCTTCCGATGAGGAAGTAGTGTTGGTCGCGGAGATAAGAAGAACCGCCATAAAAGATCTGGACACTGCCCGTATTATCATGCAGATTGATCAATCAGTAACCGGTTTGTCCGGTATCCTGCTGTCCGATGTAGTACTGGTCAAACCGCTGGGGATTCTCAGAACAACGAGCGGCAAGCTGCAACGTCTCCGGTGCAGGGACAACTATCAGCAGCGCCAGTTGTCCGTGATAGCGTCGAAACGTAGCTTGTCATCAGGAAAGCTGCAGATAGAAAGGGATCCCCGCCTGCTGAAAGAAGTACTTCATGAACGTTCGCCTATAACGGTGTATGCATATCTCACAGATCTCATCAGAACTTATCACGTATTGGCCACCCCGGCGGAGATACAGGAGGGGCTGTCGCTTACAGCGCTTGGCATCGATTCCCTCAGGGCTACAGAACTGGTCAATATTATCAATAACGAATTACACATCAATATAGATGTATCAAGAGTATTCCAGGATAATACTTTGCTGTCGTTGTCGCACACTATAGGACAACTATTATGGTTAAAAAACGAACACATTTCTGGGGAGGAAATTATAATATGAATGCCTTTGAAATTATCGAACTGTTAAGAAAACATAAGGTTGTACCACGCCTTGATGGAGACCAGTTAAAGCTCACAGGCGAAACGGGAAATCTACCGGCAGAGCTGATCGAAGAGGTCAGGAATAATAAGCCCGAGCTGATGGCATTTCTGGCGGAGATACAGGAAGAGCTTTATCATACTGCTATACCCGTGATCGTTGAACAACCGGATTACCCGCTTTCCAACGCACAGAAAAGAGTATGGGTAGCGGCCCAGTACGAAGGAGGGTCTGTGGCATATAACATCACGATAGGTTTCTATCTGAAAGGAAGTATGTCCATACCTCGTCTGGAGCAGGCTTTTCACCATTCGATCAGCAGGCATGAAAGCCTGCGTACAGTGTTCAGAATGGCAGCAGGAGAACCCAGGCAGTTTGTGTTGGATGATATTCCGTTTCAGCTTTCTGTTGAAGATGTCAGCAGCATGACTGATGTAAAAGAACATATACAACAGATGGCCGCCGCTATTGCTGCGACAGCGATGGACATGGAGAACGGCCCTTTGGTGTCTGCCCGTTTATGTATTATCTCTGATACAGAGTATGCATTGATCTTATGCGCCCATCATATTATTTGTGATGGCTGGTCTCTGAATATTTTCATGCAGGAAGTATTGCATTTCTATAAAAATGCGCCGGCTCCGGGAGCAGTTGAAAAGCCGTTGCGGATACAGTATAAGGATTATTCAGCCTGGCTGTCGGAGAAGACCGGCAATGCCGCTGCTGCCGCTTTCTGGAAAAAACAGTTTGAAAAACCGGCGGAACCGCTTGAACTACCTGCAGATGCTGTCAGGACAGCTGTAAAATCTTTTGAGGGCGCAACCTTTAAAATTTATTTTGAGGTTCACTTCTATGAGCAGATAACTGCTTTTTGCAACCAGCATCAGCTGTCAGTCTTTAACTTTTTCAGGGCAGTATTTACGCTGCTGTTGTATAAATTCTCAGGTCAGCGGAATATTACCATCGGAACACCTGTTGCCGGCAGGAATCATGCTGAATTGCAGGACCTGGTAGGGATGTTCGTAAACACCATACCGCTTCGGACAGACGTGAATCCGGATGAAACATTCCTGGACTTAGCCACACGGATTGCCCGCCATACCGCTACAGCCTCCAGGTTTCAGGACTACCCGCTGGATATGATAATAGATAACCTGGACATAAAAAGGGATATTAGCAGGAACCCCCTGTTTGATGTAGTGATGATGTTCCAGCACATCCCGGTGCAACATAGCGGGCTCGATAACTCCGGGGCGCATGTTTTTGAAATGATCCAGCTCGACAGGTACCTGTATGGTACGTCGCCCGTCATACGCCGGAATGCCTCCAGCAAATTTGACCTGAGCCTGAATTTCAGCAGTGACGTGGACAACAGGAGTTTTCTTGAATGGGAATATGATTCCGGATTATTCAGTCAGGAAACGATTTACCGCTACAACGAGGCTTTACGAAGCATCATCACGCAAGTGATAGCACAGCCAGATAGAACTACCGACAGTATTGATATTATTAATGAAGATGAAAGAAGGAAGATCCTGTCTGTCTTTAATCATACACCATCAGCTTACGCTTCTGGCGCCACCATTATTCGTTTTTTTGAAGAACGTGTAAAACGAATGCCGGAGCAGACAGCGCTTTTATCTGAAGGTAAGCACTTTAGTTACGGTTATCTGAATGAGATGGCCAACCGGCTCGGGGATTACCTGCGAAAGGAGTATCAGCTAAAGGCTGATGACCGTGTAGCCATTAAAACGGGCAGGAGTGAATGGTTGATCATCTCGATACTGGGCGTGCTGAAATCTGGTGCAGCTTATGTACCGGTAGACCCTTCATATCCCGAGGAGCGCGCACGTTACATACTGGAGGACAGCGGATGCCGGACAATACTGGATGAGCAGGAACTGAAAAGATTTGCAGCAATACAGGATCAATACGAACGGGATGACCTGCCTTCAGCCGCTACGCCTGATAATCTGGCCTATGTGATCTATACTTCCGGATCAACCGGAACACCCAAAGGGGTAATGGTAACGCACAGGAATGTTGTAGCCTTTCTGGAGAATTTCGGCAGCAGGTTTGGTTTGCGGGAGAACATGCACCTGGCAGCCACTACTAATTATACGTTTGATATTTCGGTACTTGAACTACTGGGCACGATAATGTCAGGTATTAAAGTACACCTGCTGGCTGATACAGATCCATCGTATGTACTGGGATATATTTCTCAGCACAATATAAATGTATTGCAGGTAACGCCTTCAAGACTAAACCAGCTGCTGGTGAGCGCAGGAGGCGATATGAATGCAATTGCCGGGCTCGATGTATTGCTGGTAGGCGGCGAGTCGCTGGGTGTACATAACTATGAACGATTGAGAACATTGGTGTCTACACGTGTTATACATGTTTACGGCCCCACTGAAACTACGATCTGGAGCACCAGTATTGAATTGAAAGCGGATACTGTATTATCAATAGGTACTCCGCTGCTCAATGAGCAGGTGTTGATCCTGGACACCGGCCTTAACCTGTGCCCTGTGGGTGTGAATGGTGAGATCTGTATAAGCGGGGCAGGTGTGGCCCGGGGATATTTAAACCGTCCGGAGCTTACAGCAGACAAATTTGTCAGCAACGAGTTCTTGCCCGGTCAAACCCTTTACAGAACCGGCGATATAGGTAAGTGGCTTCCGGATGGGAACATCCTGTTTACCGGCAGAAAGGACGACCAGCTGAAGATCAACGGTTACCGTATAGAGCCTGCGGAAATAGAGGCAGTACTGTTAAAGTACAGGAACATTGACACTGCTGTGGTGACAGCCAGTGTTAATGCCGCGGGAGAACAGGAACTGGTGGCATATCTCGTAAGTAAAGACGATATAACAATAACGGATATACGGGAATATTTAAGTGAGCATTTGCCCGCTTATATGGTGCCGGTTCATTATGTGCAGCTACCGGAACTACCGTTGACAACCAGCGGGAAGGTAGACAGGAAACGTTTGCCTTCGCTGGCTGCCGGTAGCTTGTTGTCCGGCGCTGCCTATGTAGCTCCTCGGAACACAACGGAAGAGCAGCTGGTGGAAATCTGGCAGGAAGTGCTGGGACGCGGCAACATCGGCATAAAAGATAATTTCTTTGATGCAGGAGGTCACAGTCTTAAAGCAACACGGCTGGTAAGCCTGGTACACCGGACCTTTGATGTGAAGCTGGAACTGAAAGATGTGTTCACCTATGTAACGCCTGAAACCCAGGCAGGCTTCATCCGGCATTCGCGTAAAGATGTATTTACCTCAATACCGTTAGCACCGGAGGCAGCCGATTACCCGTTGTCGTCTTCCCAGCGCCGGTTGTGGGTATTAAGCCTGTTTGAAGAAAGTAATGTGGCGTATAATATGCCTGGTGTATATCTCTTTGAAGGGGGCCTTGATCGTGATGCCCTGTCTGCGGCCTTTGCTGAATTGATCTCCCGTCATGAGATACTGCGCACTGTTTTCCGGGAGAATACGGCCGGAGAGATACGGCAGCATATCCTTCCTTCTTCTACCTTCAGGATAGATTACCTTAATCTCCGTGAAGCGGCAGACCAGAAAGAACAGCTGTCAGAGCTGATCCGGACGGCATTTGCAACGCCCTTTGATCTGAGCGAAGGCCCGCTATTACGGGCAGGGTTATACGAAATATCATCCGGTCAGTGGGTATTCGTTTATGTGATGCACCACATCATCAGCGATGGCTGGTCCATGGAAGTATTGATCCGTGAGCTGCTGGAGCTGTATCTCTCATCTGTTGAAGGTATTCCACAAAGTTTACCCTCACTCCGCATACAGTACAAAGACTATGCGGTGTGGCAGCAAAGTATACTTACAGGTGTAGAGCCGGATACCCATAAAGCCTACTGGCTGTCGGAGTTTTCAGGAGAGCTGCCGGTGTTGTCACTATTAACGGATAAACCTCGTCCTGCTATCAGGACCTATAATGGTGGGGTTATACATCGGGAGCTGGATATGCAGGTGTATGAAGGATTGAAGTCACTGACAGGCGACCATGGCAGTACGCTTTTTATGGGGCTGCTGGCTGGAGTGAACGTATTGCTGCACCGCTACACCCAACAGGAAGACATTATCATCGGCAGCCCGCTGGCGGCCAGAGAACATATTGACCTTTCAGACCAGATCGGTTTTTATGCCAATACCCTAGCCATTAGAAGCCGCTTTTCCGGAAAAGACAACTATGTGCATATACTGGAAGGGGTAAAGGAAAAAACGATCGGTGCCTATACGCACCAGGCTTACCCATTTGATGAACTGGTAACGTCGTTGTCGTTGCAGCGCGATATGAGCCGTCATCCGCTGTTTGATATAGAAGTGATCCTGCAGCAGGCCGTATCGGTTAACCGTTCCGGAGGGGATCAGGCAGGTGAACTGAAGGTAAGCCCTTATAGCGGTGTGTTGCCGCAACAAAGCCGGTTTGATATAGTGTTCAATTTCACGGAGGATGTTTCAGGGCTGAAGTTGAGCATAGACTATAACATTGATCTTTACGAAGCCTCTACGATAGCACGCTTGGCTGCTCATACCGAGCAGATGCTGTCGGCGATTATAACATCGCCATATGCAGCGATCTCCGGGCTGGATTACCTGGAAGCAGCAGAGCGTCAGCAGCTGTTGCATACATTTAATGCCGCGAATGATCCGTTTCCATCGGCAGATACACTGGTAAGCTTATTCCGCCGCCAGGTGCTTCTTACTCCGGCAGCAGTGGCTGTAGTGTATGGAGATAAACATCTAACCTACCAGGAGCTGGATGAGAAGTCAGGGTTGCTGGCCTCCTATATAAGAACGTATAATCATTTTGCGCAAGGCTCCCTGGTGGGTGTATTGCAGGACCGCTCAGAGCTGTTGCTGATCTCCATCCTGGGCATATTGAAAGCAGGAGGAGTATATGTGCCGATAGATCCTTCATATCCTTCTTCCCGCAAATCCTTTATACTGTCTGATACAGGGGCGCGTCTGCTGCTGACGCAGACATCCTACCTGTTTGATGTTGATTATTATGAAGGAGATTTGTTTGCGATGGACGTTCAGCTGGATGGCCTGCAGAATGTGCTATCAGCGGATGTACCAATCATGGGTTCAGATCTGGCATATGTGATCTATACGTCCGGGTCCACAGGTATACCGAAGGGAGTAATGATAGATCATGGCGCCATTTCAAATACGATCAGGGCCCAACAGGAGGCGTTCGGGACGCTGCCCGGGGAGCGTCATCTACAGTTCGCTTCATCGTCATTTGATGCGTCTGTGTCAGAGATTTTTGTTTCGTTATGTTCCGGAGGCGAGTTGCACATCATTGATGATGCAATGAAGCAGTCTCCAGAGCTGTTATATGGCTACATCTCAACACAAGACATCAGTATAGCGACGTTACCGCCGGCTTATCTGCAACAGGCATTTGCACATGGTTTACCAGCCCTGAATAAGCTGGTGACGGCCGGAGAAGCGGCTGTTGTTTCCCAGGCTTTGTCATTTGGAAAGCAGGGGATTTATTATAACGCCTACGGGCCAACGGAAACAAGCATTTGTGCTACTGTTTTCCGTCTTCCTTCCTCATGGGATGGCCGCAGCGGCATCGTTCCGGTTGGCCGTCCGCTTCCGAATGTCCGGATTTACATACTGGATGAGCACCACCAGCTATGTCCGGTAGGCGTAGCGGGAGAGATCTGTATAGCCGGAGCTGGCGTGGCGCGCGGTTATCTGAACCGTACAGAGCTGACAGCAGAAAGATTCATTCATCTTCCTTATGAAGAAACATCCCGCGTATATCGTAGTGGTGATCTTGGCCGCTGGCTAGCGGATGGTAACGTTGAATACCTGGGCCGGCTGGATGACCAGGTGAAGATCCGGGGTTACCGCATTGAGCCAGGTGAGATAGAGCATGTCTTACAGGACCATGAAGATGTAGCTGCTGCTGTGGTAGCAGCCCAGTCTGATGGATCAGGTGGAAAAGAACTGGTGGCCTATATCGTGAGCGACAGGGATATAACAGTAACAGACATACGTAGTTATTTGAGCCGCCGGCTGCCGGAATATATGCAGCCATCACATTATGTACAGCTGCCGGAATTGCCATTGACGGCCAGCGGGAAGGTAGACAGGAAACGTTTGCCTTCGCTGGCTGCCGGTAGCTTGTTGTCCGGCGCTGCCTATGTAGCTCCTCGGAACACAACGGAAGAGCAGCTGGTGGAAATCTGGCAGGAAGTGCTGGGACGCGGCAACATCGGCATAAAAGATAATTTCTTTGATGCAGGAGGTCACAGTCTTAAAGCAACACGGCTGGTAAGCCTGGTGCACCGGACTTTTGATGTGAAGCTGGAACTAAAAGACGTGTTCACCTATGTGACACCCGAAACCCAGGCGGACTTCATCCAGCATTCGCGTAAAGAGGTATTCTCGTCTATACTATCAGCGCCGGAAGCAGCCGATTACCCATTGTCGTCTTCCCAGCGCCGGTTATGGGTACTGAGCCAGTTTGAAGAAAGTAATGTGGCGTATAATATGCCTGGCGTATATCTCTTTGAAGGGGGGCTTGACCGGGATGCCCTGTCTGCGGCCTTTGCCGGATTGATCTCCCGCCATGAGATACTGCGTACTGTTTTCCGGGAGAATGCGGCCGGAGAGATACGGCAGCATATCCTTCCTTCTTCTGCTTTCCGGATATCCTACCTTGACCTCCGTGATGCATCAGACCAGGAAGAGCAGCTGTCGGAGCTGATCCAGACAATGTTTACAACGCCCTTTAACCTGAGCGATGGTCCGCTATTACGGGCAGGGTTATACGAAATATCATCCGGTCAGTGGGTATTCGTTTATGTGATGCACCATATCATCAGCGATGGCTGGTCCATGGAAGTATTGATCCGTGAGCTGCTGGGATTATATCATTCATCTGTTACCAATGTCCCACTGAATTTACCTTCACTCCGCATACAGTACAAAGACTATGCGGTGTGGCAGCAAGGTATACTTACAGGTACAGAGCCGGATGCCCATAAAGCCTACTGGCTGTCTGAGTTTTCAGGAGAGCTGCCGGTGTTGTCATTGTTGACGGATAAACCCCGTCCTGCTATCAGGACCTATAATGGTGGTGTTGTACATCGGGAGCTGGATATGCAGGTGTATGAAGGATTGAAGTCGTTGACAGGCGACCATGGCAGTACGCTTTTTATGGGGCTGCTAGCCGCAGTGAACGTATTGCTGCACCGCTATACCCAACAGGAAGACATTATCATCGGCAGCCCGCTGGCGGCCAGAGAACATATTGATCTTTCAGACCAGATCGGTTTTTATGCCAATACCCTTGCCATCAGAAGCCGCTTTTCCGGAACAGACAACTATGTGCATATACTGGAAGGGGTGAAGGAAAAAACGATCGGTGCCTATACGCACCAGGCTTACCCATTTGATGAACTGGTAACATCACTGTCGTTACAGCGCGATATGAGCCGTCATCCGCTGTTTGATATAGAAGTGATTCTGCAGCAGGCCGTATCGGTTAACCGTTCCGGAGGGGATCAGGCAGGTGAGCTGAAGGTAAGCCCTTATAACGGAACGTTGCCACAACAAAGCCGGTTTGATATAGTGTTCAATTTCACAGAGGATGTTTCAGGGCTGAAGTTGAGCATAGACTATAACATTGACCTTTACGAAGCCTCTACGATAGCACGCTTGGCAGCTCATACAGAGCAGATGCTGTCGGCGATTGTAACATCGCCATATGCAGCGATCTCCGGGCTGGATTACCTGGAAGCAGCAGAGCGTCAACAGCTGTTGCATACCTTCAATGCCGCGAATGATCCGCTTCCATCGGCAGATACACTGGTAAGCTTATTCCGCCGCCAGGTGCTTCTTACTCCGGCAGCGGTGGCTGTAGTGTATGGGGATAAACATCTAACCTACCAGGAGCTGGATGAAAAGTCAGGGTTGCTGGCGTCCCATATAAAGACATATAATCATTTTGCGCAAGGTTCCCTGGTGGGCGTATTGCAGGACCGCTCAGAGCTATTGCTGATCTCCATCCTGGGCATATTGAAAGCAGGAGGAGTATATGTGCCGATAGATCCTTCATATCCTTCTTCCCGCAAATCCTTTATACTGTCTGATACAGGGGCGCGTCTGCTGCTGACGCAGACATCCTACCTGTTTGATGTTGATTATTATGAAGGAGATTTGTTTGCGATGGACGTTCAGCTGGATGGCCTGCAGAATGTGCTATCAGCGGATGTACCAATCATGGGTTCAGATCTGGCATATGTGATCTATACGTCCGGGTCCACAGGTATACCGAAGGGAGTAATGATAGATCATGGCGCCATTTCAAATACGATCAGGGCCCAACAGGAGGCGTTCGGGACGCTGCCCGGGGAGCGTCATCTACAGTTCGCTTCATCGTCATTTGATGCGTCTGTGTCAGAGATTTTTGTTTCGTTATGTTCCGGAGGCGAGTTGCATATCATCGATGATGCGATGAAGCAGTCACCAGAGCTGTTATATGGCTACATCTCAACACAAGACATCAGTATAGCTACGTTACCGCCGGCTTATCTGCAACAGGCGTTTGCACATGGTTTACCAGCCCTGAATAAGCTGGTGACGGCCGGAGAAGCGGCGGTTGTTTCCCAGGCTTTGTCATTTGGAAAGCAGGGGATTTACTATAACGCCTACGGGCCAACGGAAACAAGTATTTGTGCTACTGTTTTCCGTCTTTTTTCCTCATGGGATGGCCGCAGCGGCATCGTTCCGGTTGGCCGTCCGCTTCCGAATGTCCGGATTTACATATTGGATGAGCGCCACCAGTTATGCCCGGTAGGCGTAGCGGGAGAGATCTGTATAGCCGGAGCTGGCGTAGCGCGCGGTTATCTGAACCGTACAGAGCTGACAGCAGAAAGATTCATTCATCTTCCTTATGAAGAAACATCCCGCGTATATCGCAGTGGTGATCTTGGCCGCTGGCTAGCGGATGGTAACATTGAATACCTGGGCCGGCTGGATGACCAGGTGAAGATCCGGGGTTACCGCATTGAGCCGGGTGAGATAGAACATGTTTTACAGGATCATGAAGATGTAGCTGCTACTGTGGTAGCAGCCCAGGCTGATGGATCAGGTGGGAAAGAACTGGTGGCCTATATCGTGAGCGACAGGGATATAACAGTAACAGACATACGTAGTTATTTGAGCCGCCGGCTGCCGGAATATATGCAGCCATCACATTATGTACAGCTGCCGGAATTGCCATTGACGGCCAGCGGGAAGGTAGACAGGAAACGTTTGCCTTCGCTGGCTGCCGGTAGCTTGTTGTCCGGCGCTGCCTATGTAGCTCCTCGGAACACAACGGAAGAGCAGCTGGTGGAAATCTGGCAGGAAGTGCTGGGACGCGGCAACATCGGCATAAAAGATAACTTCTTTGATGCAGGAGGTCACAGCCTTAAAGCAACACGGCTGGTAAGCCTGGTGCACCGGACTTTTGATGTGAAGCTGGAACTGAAAGACGTGTTCACCTATGTGACACCTGAAACCCAGGCAGACTTCATCCAGCATTCGCGTAAAGAGGTGTTCTCGTCTATACCATCAGCGCCGGAAGCAGCTGATTATCCGCTGTCGTCTTCCCAGCGCCGGT
Organism: Chitinophaga flava; assembly: GCF_003308995.1. Classification (NCBI taxonomy): domain Bacteria; kingdom Pseudomonadati; phylum Bacteroidota; class Chitinophagia; order Chitinophagales; family Chitinophagaceae; genus Chitinophaga; species Chitinophaga flava. The sequence goes on from NZ_QFFJ01000002.1 coordinate 3,415,116, forward strand.
TGTGGGTACTGAGCCAGTTTGAAGAAAGCAACATAGCATACAATATACCAGGGGCCTATCTTTTTGAAGGGGAGCTCGACTGCGATGCCCTGTCTGCAGCCTTTGCAGGATTGATCTCCCGCCATGAGATACTGCGTACTGTTTTTCGGGAGAATGCGGCCGGAGAGATACGGCAGCATATTCTTCCTGCTTCCGCCTTCCGGATACCCTACCTGGACCTCCGTGAAGCGGCAGACCGGGAAGAGCAGCTATCAGGGCTGATTCGAACTGCGTTTGTAACACCCTTTAACCTGAGTGATGGACCGCTCTTACGGGTAGGACTATATGAAATATCATCCGGCCGCTGGGTATTCGTTTATGTGATGCACCACATCATCAGCGATGGCTGGTCCATGGAAGTATTGATCCGTGAGCTGCTGGGACTGTACCACTCATCCGTTACCGGTGTTCAACCAAATTTACCTTCACTCCGCATACAGTACAAAGACTATGCGGTATGGCAGCAAAGCATACTCACAGGTGCGGAGCCGGATGCCCATAAAGCGTACTGGCTGTCAGAATTTTCAGGAGAGCTGCCGGTGTTGTCACTGTTGACGGATAAACCCCGTCCTGCAGTCAAGACCTATAACGGCGGAGTGGTGCATCGGGAGCTGGATATGCGGGTGTATGAAGGATTGAAGTCGCTGACAGGCGACCATGGCAGCACACTTTTTATGGGGCTGCTGGCGACAGTAAACGTATTGCTGCACCGCTATACTCAACAGGAAGATATTATCATCGGCAGCCCGGTGGCGGGAAGAGAGCATGCGGACCTTTCAGACCAGATTGGTTTTTATGTCAACACCCTGGCACTACGGACACGGCTGCACGGAAAAATGGATTTCTTTAGCCTGCTGGACAACGTACGTACGTTGACGTTGGGTGCCTATGCACATCAGGCGTTCCCATTCGATGAGCTGGTGGATGCGTTGCCATTGCCACGGGATATGAGCCGCCATCCATTGTTTGATGTGATGGTGGTATTACAGCAGCATACGCTGTCAACACCGGGAGATACGTCTTTGCTGATCAGTGAATATGCAGAAGATGAGCAACCGATCAGCAAATTTGATCTTCAGTTCACTTTCCTGGAAACGGCAGGCGGATTACGTTTGAGTCTTACTTACAATACAGATCTATATGAGCAGGCTACGGCCGAACGACTGTCGTTGCATCTGGAAAGCTTGCTGGCGGCCGTTTTGGCGCTGCCGGCAACACCAATAGGCCAGATAGATTTTCTGAGCAAGGAAGAAAAAGAATTATTACAATATGGCTTCAATGATACAGCCGCTGTTTATCCTCATGATAAAACCCTGACGGCGCTGTTTGAAGAACAGGCATTCCTGATGCCTGCTGGTGTGGCGGTGATATTTGAGGACCGTACGCTCAGTTACCGTGAGCTGAACGAAGAGGCAAACCGCCTGGGTCATTACCTGCGCGCTGAATATAGTATTGGAGCGGAAGACCTGGTAGTAGTACAGCTTGAGCGCAGCGAGTGGTTGGTAATAGCGTTGTTGGGAGTATTGAAATCCGGTGGTGCGTATGTGCCGTTGGACCCTGCTTATCCACCGGAGCACCGGGATTATATTTTGTCAGACAGCGATAGCCGGGTGGTGCTGGATGAAGCAGAACTCCAACGTTTCCGTTTACGGCGTCATACCTATAGCAGTGGCAACCCTGTGGCGTTGGCAGGTGCTGAGAGCCTGGCCTATGTGATCTATACCTCAGGCTCAACGGGCCGCCCCAAAGGCTGCATGCTGGAACATGGCGGAGTGGTGAACCGTTTGTCGTGGATGTGGGAGCACTATGGCTTTGACAGTAGTGATGTGGTGTTGCAGAAAACTTCTTTTACGTTCGATGTATCTGTGTGGGAGCTGTTCCTGCCGTTATGCTGGGGGGCACAACTGGTGCTGTGCCGCCGGGAAGATGCAGGTGTTCCTGACAGGATCTGTTCCCTGATCAGGGTGCATGGAGTCACCTCCGTTCATTTTGTACCGGGTATGCTGCATGCATTTATCGCATCCCTGTCGTCGGCGCCGGAAGATCTTTCCGGTCTTAAAAGCCTCCGGCGTGTGATTACGAGCGGGGAGGCCTTGTCGTTGGGGACAGTCCGGAGCTGGTACCGTTTGCTGAACGTGCCATTGCATAACCTGTATGGACCTACTGAAGCTTCAATAGATGTCAGCTGGTATGCCACCGCAGCCACTGATATCCGCATTCCGATAGGACGTCCGGTACAGAACATCCGGTTGTATATCACTGCTCCCGATGGTCAGCTGCAACCTATAGGTGCGATAGGCGAGATCTGTATAGCTGGCGTTGGTGTAGCGCGTGGTTACCTGAACCGTGCAGAGCTGACGGCAGAGAAATTCATCCGTCTTCCCTATGAAGAAACCTCCAGTGTATATCGCAGCGGTGATCTTGGCCGTTGGCTGCCGGATGGCAATATTGAATACCTGGGCCGCATGGATGGCCAGGTGAAGATCCGCGGTTACCGCATTGAGCCGGGTGAGATAGAGCATGCTTTGCAAGGTCATAAAGATGTGGCCGCCGCTGCGGTGGTAGCCCTGCCTGATAGCTCAGGGGAGAAGGAGCTGGTAGCCTATATTGTAAGTAGCAGAGATATAACAGTAACGGATATACGTGAATATTTAGGCAGATATTTACCCGCTTATATGGTGCCGGGGCACTTTATACAGCTGCCGGAACTACCGCTGACAGCCAGCGGAAAGGTAGACAGGAAACGTTTGCCTTTGCCCGAAGCCGGCAGCCTGTTGTCGGGTACAGCTTACGTGGCCCCTCGGAACACAACAGAGAAACAGCTGGTGGAAATCTGGCAGGAGGTACTGGGACGCGGCAACATCGGTATAAAAGATAACTTCTTTGATGCAGGAGGCCACAGCCTTAAAGCAACACGGCTGGTAAGCCTGGTGCACCGGACCTTTGATGTGAAGCTGGCTCTGAAAGACGTGTTCACCTACGTGACGCCTGAGACGCAGGCGGACTTCATCCAGCGTTCGCATAAAGAAGTGTTCACCGCGATACCATCAGCGCCGGAAGCAGCCGATTATCCGCTGTCGTCTTCTCAGCGCCGGTTGTGGGTATTGAGCCAGTTCGAAGAAAGTAATGTGGCGTATAATATGCCCGGCATATATCTCTTTGAAGGAGATCTTGACCATGATGCCCTGTCTGCGGCCTTTACTGGATTGATCTCCCGTCATGAGATACTACGCACTGTTTTCCGGGAGAATGCGGCTGGAGAAATACGGCAGCATATCCTTCCTTCTTCCGCCTTCCGGATATCCTACCTTGACCTCCGTGAATCGACACGCCCGGAAGAACAGCTGTCTGAGCTGATCCGGACCGCGTCTGCAACGTCCTTTAACCTGAGCGATGGGCCGCTGTTACGGGCAGGATTATACGAAATATCATCCGGCCAGTGGGTCTTCGTTTATGTGATGCACCATATCATCAGCGATGGCTGGTCCATGGAGGTACTAATCCGTGAGCTGCTGGGATTATATCAGTCATCTGTTACCAATGTCCCACTGAATTTACCGTCACTCCGCATCCAGTACAAAGACTATGCGGTATGGCAGCAAAGCATACTTACGGGCGCAGAACCGGATGCTCATAAAGCGTACTGGCTGTCGGAATTTTCGGGAGAGCTGCCGGTGTTGTCACTATTGACGGATAAACCCCGTCCTGTGATCAAGACCTATAACGGGGGAGTCGTGCACCGGGAGCTTGATAGGCAGGTGTATGAAGGATTGAAGTCGCTGACAGGTGACCATGGCAGCACACTTTTTATGGGGCTGCTGGCGGCAGTGAATGTATTGCTGCACCGTTATACCCAACAGGAAGATATTATCATCGGCAGCCCGGTGGCGGGAAGAGAGCATGCAGACCTTTCAGACCAGATCGGTTTTTATGTAAACACCCTGGCACTACGGACACGGCTGAACGGAACAATGGATTTTCTCAGCCTGCTGGACAGCGTACGTACGTTGACGTTGGGAGCTTATGCCCATCAGGCGTTCCCATTCGATGAGCTGGTGGATGCGCTGCCATTGCCACGGGATATGAGCCGCCATCCATTGTTTGATGTGATGGTGGTATTACAGCAGCATACGCTGTCAACCCCGGGAGACGCGTCCTTGCGGATCCGTGAATATGCGGTAGATGAACAGCTGATCAGCAAATTTGATCTTCAGTTCACTTTCCTGGAAACGGCAGACGGATTACGTTTGAGCCTTACTTACAATACAGATCTATATGAGCAGGCTACGGCCGAACGATTGTCGTCGCATTTGGAAAGTTTGCTGGCGGCTGTTCTTGCGCTACCAACAACTGCAATAGGCCAGATAGATTTTCTGAGCAGGGAAGAAAAAGAATTATTACAATTTGGTTTCAATGATACAGCTGCCGTTTATCCTCATGATAAAACCCTGACGGCACTGTTTGAAGAACAGGCATCCCTTAGGCCAGCTGAGGCGGCGGTGATATTTGAAGACCGTACGCTCAGTTACCATGAGCTGAACGAAGAGGCAAACCGCCTGGGTCATTACCTGCGCGCTGAATATGGTATTGGAGCGGAAGACCTGGTAGTAGTACAGCTTGAGCGCAGCGAGTGGTTGGTGATAGCGTTGTTGGGAGTATTGAAATCCGGTGGTGCGTATGTGCCGCTGGACCCTGCCTATCCGCCGGAGCACCGGGACTATATTTTGTCAGACAGCGGTAGCCGGGTGGTGCTGGATGAAGCAGAACTCCAACGTTTCCGCTTGCAGCGCGACAGCTATGACAGTGCTAACCCTGTAGCGTTGGCAGGTGCCGAGAACCTGGCCTATGTAATCTACACCTCAGGCTCAACGGGCCGCCCCAAAGGCTGCATGCTGGAGCATGGCGGAGTGGTAAACCGTCTATCGTGGATGTGGGAGCACTATGGCTTTGATTGCAGTGATGTAGTGCTGCAGAAAACTTCTTTTACGTTCGATGTGTCTGTATGGGAGTTATTCCTGCCATTGTGCTGGGGTGCACGGTTGGTGATGTGCCGCCGGGAAGATGTGGGTGTTCCTGACAGGATCTGCTCTCTGATCAGGGCGCATGGGGTAACCTCTATTCATTTTGTGCCAGGGATGTTGCATGCGTTTATCGCGTCGCTGCCGGAAGATCTTTCGGGTCTTCAAAGCCTCCGGCGTGTGATCACGAGTGGGGAGGCCTTGTCGTTGGGAACGGTCCGGAGCTGGTACCGTTTGCTGGATGTGCCGTTGCATAACCTCTATGGGCCTACTGAGGCTTCGATAGATGTCAGCTGGTATGCTACTGCAGCCACTGATGTCCGTATTCCGATAGGACGTCCGGTACAGAACATCCGCTTGTATATCACCGCTCCCGATGGTCAGCTGCAACCTATAGGTGCGGTAGGCGAGATCTGTATAGCTGGCGTTGGTGTGGCACGCGGTTATCTGAACCGCGCGGAGCTGACGACAGAGAAATTCATTCATCTTCCTTACGAAGAAAGCTCCCGCGTATATCGCAGCGGCGATCTGGGTCGCTGGCTTCCGGATGGTAATATTGAATACCTGGGCCGTATGGATGGCCAGGTGAAGATCCGCGGTTACCGTATCGAGCTGGGAGAGATAGAACATGTCCTACAGGGACATGAAGATGTAGCCGCCGCGGTGGTTACAGCCCTGCCTGATAGCTCAGGAGGAAAAGAGCTGGTGGCCTATATCGTGAGTGATAAGGATATATCAGTGACGGATATACGCAGTTATCTGGGGCGCCGCCTGCCGGAATACATGGTGCCATCGCTTTATATGCAACTGCCGGAACTACCCTTGACCACCAGCGGAAAGGTGGACAGGAAACGTTTGCCATTGCCGGAAGCCGGAAGCCTGTTGTCCGGCGCGGCCTATGTGGCCCCGCGGAACACAACAGAGGAGCAGCTGGTAGGAATCTGGCAGGAGGTACTTGGGCGCGGCAACATTGGTATAAAGGATAACTTCTTTGAGCTGGGAGGACATAGCATAAAAGCAACAAAGCTGATTACGCAGGTTAAAAGAGAATTTAAGGTAGACCTGAGTCTTAGCCACTTTTTTGGAGAGCCAACTATAGAAACCCTGGCAGAGAAGATACATAATGATAAGTGGTTACAGTCATCTTTCCAGGAACAAAATGATGGTTTTATTGACGTAAAAATCTGATAGGAAAATGAGAACGCTGTTATCCAAACTAAGGGAGAATAATATTCATATAAAGCTGGAAGGAAGTGATCTGAAAGTAAGGCTGCCCAAACAGGGAGTAGACCCATCTATCCTGGATGAAATCAGGCTATCAAAAGACAGCCTGATCAGTTACCTGAAAACGCTGCAGGTATATGAATCGCAACAAATTCTCCCGCTCCCGGAGAACAACGGCTATATGTTGTCATCATCTCAGAAAAGATTATGGATACTCAGCCAGTATGAAGAAGGAAATGTGGCCTATAATATCCCTGGCGTATATGTATTCAAGGGAAAGCTGGACCGGGCTGCATTCAACCGTTCCTTTGAAAACCTTATCGCCCGGCATGAAATACTACGGACCATCTTCCGGGAAGATAACGATGGAAACGTAAGACAGTTTGTGCTTACTCCGGAGTTATCAGGATTTAAAATAACCATGCACGATTTACAACAGGAAGTGGACGTAGAAGCCCGGTTGCGCAGATCGTTGCAGCAATTGTCTCTTCAGCCTTTTGATTTAAGTGCGGGTCCGCTGCTTCGTGCAGACTTGTTTCAGGTGAAAGAAGATGAGTGGTTCTTCTGTTGTGTAATGCATCATATCATAAGTGATGGCTGGTCAATGGATATACTGGTCCATGAGTTACTGCACTTTTATAATGCGACTGTCAGTAATGTTCCGGCGGCATTGCCCCCCTTACGCATTCAGTATAAGGATTATGCAGCCTGGCAGCAACAGGCGCAGGGTGATGCGCAGGTAGTTCATCGTTCTTACTGGTTGCAACAGCTTGCAGGCGAATTACCTGTACTGTCGCTGCATGGTGATAAGCCCCGCCCGCCGGTAAAGACATTCAGCGGTGCAAGTGCAGACCGCATACTGGATGAGGCACTTACCAGGGATATAAAACAATTAGCCAACAGTCAGGGTATCACTTTGTTCATGGGACTGCTGACAGCTGTAAACGTATTACTGTACAGGTATACAGGGGAAGAAGATATTATTATCGGCAGCCCGGTAGCAGGAAGAAACCACCCCGATATAGCCGACCAGATTGGTTTTTATGTCAATATGCTTCCGCTTCGTACTCGTTTTAATGCGTCCGATAGTTTTGTAAAGCTACTGGGGCATGTAAAGGAAACGGTTCTGAGAGCTTATGAGCACCAGGACTATCCCTTTGAAGATCTGCTGGAGGGTTTACAACTACCACGGGATATGAGCCGCCATCCGCTGTTTGATGTGATGGTTACAGTACAGCACACCGATGATCAGCATGCCAAAATCCGGCAGCAGGTGGAAGGGGTAGAGATCAGCAGCTATGAAGAAGGTATAAACCAGCGCAGCAAATTCGACCTGGCCTTTGATTTCTTTATAACGGAAAAGACTATACGCATACAGCTCCTTTATAACACTGATATTTACGACAGCAATACTGCTGAGCGCTTGTTGACTCACCTGGAACGAATAATAGCTGCAGCTGTGGCAGCTCCGGATATTCCTGTCAGTCACCTGGATTATTTAAGCACCTCGAATAAAGCGCAGCTGTTGTCTTTCAATAGCCCTGCCCGGGAATATTTCAGCGGACAATCGGTAATAGCCTTGTTTGAAGCGCAGGCATTGGAGACCCCTGAAAGAACGGCGTTGATCTCCGGAGAAAGGAGATTTACCTACAGGGAGATAAATGAACAATCCAGCCGCATTGCCAATTATCTCCTTCATCATAATATCAGCAGGAATGATCTGGTAGGCATCATGTTGTACCGGTCGCCCTGGATGATTATTGCAGTACTGGGAATACTGAAATCGGGAGGAGCATATGTACCGATAGACCCGGATTATCCGGCTTCCCGTAAATCATACATTTATGCTGATACCGGTATCAGCGTGTTATTAACAGAAGCAGCCTGTATGTCCCGGCTGGAAGGTTACAACGGTACCATACTTGAAATGGATAAGCATGATCTGGCTGCCTACCCGGCAGCCACCGTGGATGCGGCAGTCACAGCTGACTCGCTGGCTTATGTGATCTATACTTCGGGTACTACGGGTATGCCTAAAGGTTGTGGAGTCAATCATGGCAGCCTGGCCAACTATGTGGAGTGGGCTAATCAATATTATTTCCAGGAATCTGTTTTACCGCATTTCGGTTTATATACATCCCTGTCATTTGACCTGACGGTCACCAGCCTCTATTGCCCGCTGACGCGGGGAGGTACGCTAACGGTGTTCGGCGCTGCGCGCGATCTGCCGGAGGTACTGACCACCATGTTGTCCCCGTCCAGTGGTATTAACAGTATTAAGCTGACACCCTCGCATGTGAAGCTGCTGCCTCATCTTGGATTATCATCTTCGGACATCTCCTGTGCAATATTAGGTGGCGAGGAGGTAACGTTATCGGATGTACGAATATTAAAAGGGCTGAATCCCTCTATGCGCGTCTACAATGAATACGGCCCCACGGAAGCGACGGTAGGCTGTGTGGTAAAAGAGCTGGAGGAGGACGAGGCGGTGCTGATCGGTCGCCCGGAATGCGGGGCGCTGATCTATGTGCTCGACAGCCACGGCAATCTGTGTCCCATAGGTGTCACTGGGGAATTGTATATCGCTGGCCCGGTGCTGGCGCGGGGTTACCTGCACCAGGATGCGCTGACGGCAGAGAAGTTTATAGCGGACCCTTTTCGTGCAGGCGAGCGGATGTACCGCACCGGAGACACCGGCCGCTGGCTGCCTAACAGGGAGCTGGTATACACCGGTCGTATAGACGATCAGGTGAAGATACGGGGCTACCGCATCGAGCCAGGGGAAGTGGAACGCTCGTTGTTAAGCTATGAAGGCGTGACGGCGGCAGTGGTGGTAACAAAGACAGATAGCACCGGTGCTCGTGTGTTGGTAGCTTATGTGACTGCCCACTCCACGCTGGCCCCCGATGGTCTGCGCACTTATCTGGAGAGCCATCTTCCGGCTTACATGGTGCCATCCTATTATGTACAGCTGGAAGCCTTACCACTGACCCTTAACGGGAAGGTGAACAAAAAGTTGCTGCCTGATCCCGAAGAACACGGGACTGTTGCAGGAGCGGATTATGTGGCACCTCGTAATGACCGGGAAGCATTGCTGGCTGAAGTTTATGAAGAAGTGCTGAATAGACGACCAATCAGCATCACCACCGGATTCCTGGCACTGGGAGGGGATTCAATAAAATCGATACAGATATTGTCCCGGCTTAAACAGAAAGGTTACTCCCTGAAGCCTGAAGATATTCTGATGTATCCTACCATTGAGGCGCTTGCACCACAATTGCAAGTGGCCGGCCGTATAGCAGAACAAGGAGCGATAACCGGGATTATACCGTTAAGTCCGGTCCAGTGCTGGTTCCTGAATAATCCTTCTCCGTACAAACATCACTATAATCAATCCGTATTGCTGCAAAGCCGTAAATCGGTATCTGAAGCGGCTTTGCGTGCGGTTCTCGGAAAAGTCGTATTGCATCACGATGCCTTGCGGATGGTTTATCGCCACACCACGGATGGCTGGGAACAGGAAAACCTGGGCGCTGAACAAGGGTATTCGCTGGAGGTCGTAGCCGGGGCTGATGAAACTTCTTTCCGGGAACATTGTGAGCGTATACAATCCGGTTTTGAGCTGGAAAAAGGTCCCTTGTTGCGCGCCTGCCTTTTCCGCGGCCCGGAAGCAGACCGGCTGTTGCTGGTAGTACATCATCTGGTAGTGGACGGGGTATCATGGCGGATATTGTTTGATGACCTGTCCACACTTTTGAGACAATATGATTCCGGAGAATCATTGCAACTGCCATTAAAGACCGATTCTTTCAATTACTGGCAACAGCAGCTGCTGCTTTATGCATCAGAAGCTGCGTTGCATGAGGAGGCTGTTTACTGGTCGGAGGTGGAATCTCACACCATTGCGCCATTACAGCTGGACCATGCCTCCGGCGCTAACCAGGTAAAAGATACAGAGACCCGTTCATTCACGCTGGATGAAACAATGACGGAGCGTCTTCTCACAAAATGTTACAAAGCTTATCGTACTGAAATCAACGACTTGCTGGTGACAGCACTGAGCCTGTCGTTGTCAGAAATATTAGGCCTTGAGCATATTGTATTACAGCTGGAGGGCCATGGCCGGGAAAACATCGGCGGCGATGTGGATGTAAGCCGCACGATAGGATGGTTTACTACCCTATATCCTGTTGTGATAGCCGTGAACAGGGACCGCGATATGATCCGGCAGCTCATATCCGTGAAGGAAAACCTGCACCGGGTTCCCAATAAAGGTATTGGTTACGGCATGCTTCGTTATCTGTCAGGGAAATCATATGCATTGTCGCCGGAGATCAGCTTCAACTACCTGGGAGATTTTGGTGGTAGCGTAGGTACATCCGAAGAACCGCTGTTTGAGTTCAGCGGTGATTACCACGGCGAAACGATCTCTCCGGAACGGCCGCGGGCCTTTATCCTGGAAGTATCCGGTATGATAGCCGGAGGCCAGCTACGTATAGCCGTTGGCTATAGTCGGCAGCAATATGACGCCACGACTATCGAAAACCTGCTAGCAGCTTATCACCGGCACCTGGAAGAACTGGTGAACCATTTATCAGAAGAGGAAGCAGAACATGTAAGCCCTGTTGATTTTACCTACAAGGGTGTAAGTATGGAACAATTACAAAAATTAAATCAGATGCTATGATAGAGAATGTCTATCCCTTAAGCCCTTTACAGGAAGGTTTGTATTTCCATTGGCTGAGCGCTCCTGATTCGCAGGCTTATCTGATGCAGCAAAGTTATCAGTTGAAGGGTAAGCTGAATGTAAACCTCCTGCGCAGTAGTTATCAGGAACTCGTTTCAAGACACGCAGCATTAAGAACGTTTTTTACACAGGAGCTGGGACCACAGGTGTTACAGGTGGTGAGAAAAGAAGCGGAAGCTGTATTTACCTATAAAAATATAGCGGGAGACAGCACATTCTCTGCTGAACAGTATAAGCGTGCCGACAGGGAAAAAGGGTTCAATCTGCATGCAGGGTCGCAGATGAGATTGACCGTCCTGGAATCTGATAATGATACGTATGAATTTATCTGGAGCTTTCATCACATACTGATGGATGCCTGGTGCGTAGGCATATTGATACAGGAGTTTTTTAAGATCTATTCCTGCCTGTTGAATAATATCCGCCCTTCACTGGCTCGGGTTTATCCCTATTCCGGTTATATCGAATGGTTGATGAAAACAGATAGGAAAAATTCCTTGTCTTACTGGAACCATTATCTGGATGGTTTCGATACACGGAGCAGTTTGCCCCGTCTGTCAGCACATACCAGGCAGGAGCAGGCAGACAGTGAATATGCCTTCAGCCTTTCTGCTGATATAAGCAGCAGTATCAAAACATTTTGTACCAGGGAGGAAGTAACGGAAAATACGTTTTTCCAGTCGGTATGGGCTATATTATTAAGCCGGTATAACGACAGCAACGATGTAGTATTCGGTTCCGTGGTATCAGGACGGTCCGGAGAAGTAAGAGGGATGGAGGAAATGATAGGGCTGTTTATCAATACTATTCCGGTACGTGTACAATTGGAGAATGACAGTTCTGTCAGAACGCTTTTACGGGATGTACAGCAACGATCGGTTGAAGGGCTGAAACATCACTATATCCAGCTCGCGGAGCTGCAATCAGCCGGCCAGCCACTGTTCGATCATATATTACAGTTTCAGAATGTGCCAACCCAGATGCGGACGCAGGACCTGACAGGTGGCCTTTCGCTGGTAGAGTCAACAGCCGTAGGGTACAATACTTTTGGGTTCACCTGTATTATTGTTCCGGGAGAAACTACAGGCATTAATTTTCAATATAGCGCACTCTCATTTGATAGAACGATTGTCGGACAGATAGGAGAACATCTTGTGAACCTGATCAGACAAATACTGGAACAGCCAACCGCCGCCATCAGCGCGCTAACGCTGCTGACCGAAGTGGAGCAGGAAAAAATACTGACAGATTTTAATGATACCGATACGCCGCCGCTACCATTTAAGACGATACTGGACCTCTTTAAAAAACAGGCGCTCAACAGGCCTGCACATACAGCACTGATCCACGAAAAGGAAACACTTACCTATAAAGAGCTGGACGAACAGTCGGACCGGCTGGCCAATTACCTGCTTGCAAATCACAGGGTGGCTGCCGATGAAAGGATCGGTATTATGCTCGACAGATCGGCGTTAATGATTGTCAGCATATTGGGTGTATTAAAAGCCGGGGCTGCCTATGTGCCTGTAGATCCTTCCTATCCTGAAAAAAGGAAAGCGTTTATGATGTCGGATGCGGGGATTGATTTGCTGATCACACAGTCGGATTATCTCTTTGAGCTGACTTATTACAAAGGAAAGATCTTTGCTGCAGATATTCAGTCAGAAGGATTGAAGCCGGTTGCGGAGCTGGATGCACCGCCTGTTAGGCCGGAGCAGCTGGCTTATGTTATTTACACATCAGGGTCTACAGGGAATCCCAAAGGGGTGATGGTAGAGCATGGGAATCTCCTGAACTATCTGCTGAACAATAAAACCAGTTATATCGGAGATGATGAAAATGTTACCGGCAGCTACATACATCTTTCCTACACGTTTGATGCATCACTGACTGCTATCTTCATGCCGCTGTTACACGGCAGGTCAGTGGTGATCGCAGAAAACGGTCCCGCAACTGTTTTTAATGATACGCTCTTCCGTCAATACGCACCTTATGACTTTATCAAACTGACGCCGATACATATGCAGCTACTGGAGACTGCTATGCAAAGCAACAGCAGCATGCAGTGGGCCAGAAGGCTTGTATTGGGAGGTGAGGCATTGCAGTCAGGACATATCAGCTTCCTCGCTGAAATGGGGCAGGATGTGGAGATCATCAACGAATACGGCCCTACGGAAGCCACTGTCGGATGTACAACCTATTCTTTCAGGTCTGTTGATACGGCTATCTTCCGGCAGGATATTTCAATCGGGAAACCAATTGATAATACCCGCATCTATATACTGGACAGTACCGGCAGAGTAGTGCCTGTGGGCGTTACAGGCGAGCTTTGTGTTGCCGGCGCCGGGGTGGCAAGGGGCTATTTGAATCAGCAGGAGCTGACTGCCAGAAAATTCGTACCTGACCCTTTCCGGGAAGGAGTACGGATGTACAGAACAGGAGATGCTGGCAGGTGGCTGCCTGACGGCAATATTGAATACAAGGGAAGAGTAGATGATCAGGTAAAGATACATGGATATAGAATTGAGCCGGGAGAAATAGAGCATGCGTTACAGTTACATCCGCAAATCCGTTCTGCGGTAGTGATAGTAACGACCAATAATGCAGGAGACAAGGTGTTGGCAGCTTATGTTACCAGCATGACGGCCATTGTTTCAGCAGATATACAGGCATATCTGAGTACAATATTGCCTGACTATATGGTGCCGCGGTATATAATACAGCTGGAGGAGCTACCCGTTACCTCCAATGGAAAGGTAGACAGGAAACAGCTTCCGGCGCTCTCCTATATAGAAGACATTACAGCAGCCTACGTCGCTCCGGGGAATGAAACAGAGGAAAAGCTGGTAATGATCTGGGAAGAGATTCTGGGGAAGAAGCCGATAGGGATAAAAGATAATTTTTTTGATCTTGGCGGCCACAGCTTAAAGGCCACCAGGCTGGCGGCCCAGCTTCACCGTGTATTCAATGTCAGGATTGGGCTCAATGAACTTTTTACCTTCGCCACGCCGGAAGAACAGGCGCAATTGATCACACAAGCTGGTAGCAACCAGTTCTGGGCCATACCGGCAACAGCTGCTTCGCCTCATTACCCACTGTCGTCTTCCCAACGAAGGTTATGGGTCCTCAGCCAGTTTGAGGATGGTAATATTGCCTATAATGTCTCCGGCGCATTTGAATTGTCCGGAACCCTCGATAGGTCCGCTTTCTCACTGGCGCTGGAGGCGCTGACCGACCGTCATGAAATTCTAAGAACTGTTTTCAGAGAAGACGAAAATGGGGATATCAGGCAGTTTATCATTCCTCATAAAACAAGTGACAGAATACTAACCTACAGGGATATACGACAACATGCAGCACCTTCATATCTATCTGATTGTTTGCAGGAGTTGTTCCAGGCTTCCTTTGACCTTACTGTCGGTCCTCTGATCCGTGTGGCGTTATACCAGGTGGCGGATGATAAATGGATACTGGGTTATACCATGCATCACATCATCAGTGATGCGTGGTCGATGGAGGTGATGATCAGGGAGCTGTTCGGCCTGTATAATGGATTTGTTGCGGGCGTTCCTGCCGCCTTAACGCCATTGCGTATCCAATATAAAGATTACGCAGCATGGCAACAGGAACAACTGAACGGCGCGGCCATGGAAGAGCACAGAGCTTACTGGCTTACACAGTTTGCCGGCGACCTGCCTGTACTTAACCTGCCTGGCGACCGCACCCGTCCGGTTATGAAAACATACCGGGGTAACGCTGTACACAGGCAGCTGAACAAAAAGACGCTAAAGGGTATCAAAACATTGTGCTGGGAAGAGGGTGCAACGTTGTTTATGGGATTGCTAGCAGCTGTAAATACGCTTTTGTACAGGTATACCGGCCAGGAAGATATTATCGTCGGCAGCCAGATTGCAGGAAGAGAGCATGCGGACATGGAAAACCAGATAGGCATCTATTTGAATACATTGGCCCTCCGTTCGAGGTTTAGCGCATCTGACAATTACCGCGAACTGCTGGAGAAAACCCGAGAAACAGCCATGAAGGCGTATGAGCATCAGCTATTCCCCTTCGATGACCTGGTAGACTCGCTGTCGTTGCAGCATGATATGAGCCGCCATCCGCTGTTCGATGTGTCTGTTGTATTGCAGAACGCAACCCTTCATGATACGCCGCAGCAACAGCTTACAGGGCTTCGCATGCAGGAGTTTACAGGAACGGTCAATCCTGTCAGTAAATTTGATCTTGCGTTCGACTTTGCTGAAACAGGAGAAGAACTACGCGCCAGCCTGGTATATAACAGTGATATATACGATGAAAGCACAGCGGCCAGGTTACTGGCGCATCTGGAACAGTTGTTACAGGCTGCTGTAAAAGACCCTTCTGTGGCCATCGGACAGCTTGATTATTTAAGTCCTGATGAAAAAAATAGTTTGCTGACCCTGCTGGATAATACTGCTGTAACTTATCCTGAACACAAAACAATCACCAGCCTTTTCGAAGAACAGGCTGGAAAAACGCCAGACAATATTGCCATTATATCTGAGCATACAACGTTATCTTATCTAACCCTGAATGAAACTGCCAACCAGCTGAGTGCATTTCTGAAAGAACGCTGCAGCCTTGCAGCCGGCGACCTCGTAGCCATTAAACTGGAGAGAACGGAGTGGATGATCATCACTATCCTGGCCATACTAAAGGCGGGAGGTGCCTACGTGCCGATGGACCCGGCTTATCCTCAGGAGCGTATTGATTATATGATGGACGATAGCCGCAGTAAACTGGCGGTCACAGATGAGTTACTGCTCCGGTTCAAAGAGGAGCAACATCAGTATAGTACAGGCAATCCGGTTCCAGCCGGCACTCCCGATAGCCTTGCTTACGTCATCTATACCTCAGGAACTACAGGTAATCCCAAAGGTGCGTTGATCACCCATAGGAATGTAGTCCGCCTGTTTAAGAATGACAGTGAACTGTTTGACTTTAATCAGGATGATGTATGGACCATGTTTCACTCTTACTGTTTTGATTTTTCTGTGTGGGAGATGTATGGCGCTTTGTTTTACGGAGGTAAATTGGTAATTGTTCCTACGGCGGCCACAAAGGACCCTGCAGCTTTTACCACATTGCTGAAACATACGGGAACGACTATATGTAATCAGACGCCTTCTTCTTTCTACAACATAGCAGAGCATATATTGGAGAATGAAGAGCTTCCGCTTAACCTGCGTTATGTGATATTCGGAGGCGAAGCACTCAGTCCGGGCAGACTTGCAGGATGGCATCAGCAGTACCCGGATGTGCGGCTGGTGAATATGTATGGTATCACTGAAACAACGGTACATGTTACCTATAAGGAAATTACGGAGAATGAGATAGCTGCCAATATCAGCAACATAGGACGGCCTATCCCCACATTGAGCGCATATATACTGGACCAGCACCGGCAATTGGTGCCTCCGGGGGTTTGGGGTGAACTATATGTAGGCGGGGCCGGCGTGTGCAACGGATACCTCAACAGGGAGGACCTTACCCGGCAACGTTTTGTCAACAACCCGTTCCGGGAGGGAAGCCGTTTATACCGTACCGGCGACCTGGTAAAACTGACAACGGGCGGTGAAATAGTCTATGGTGGCCGCCTTGACAGACAGGTGAAAATCCGTGGATTCCGGGTGGAACTGGGAGAGATCGTCAATGTATTACAGCAGTACGAAGGAGTCGTATCGGCGGTGGTCACAGCAAGGATCGCAGCTGACGGCGACGCAGAGCTGGTGGCCTATGTAGCCGGCGATACGGCATTACATGTTACAGACATAAAGGCTTATCTCTCCAGGCTGCTGCCTTCATTTATGCTGCCAGCCTATTATGTGGTGCTGGATGAAATTCCGCTGACGGTTAACGGTAAAGTAGACGAGAAAAAACTGCCGGACCCTGTTGCTCCGGGACTATATAACGGTAACGCATATGTGCCTCCCCGTAATACAATCGAAGAAAAGCTGGTGGAGCTATGGCAGGAGGTACTGGGCAGGCCGCAGATTAGTGTGAAGGATAACTTTTTCGAACTGGGAGGGCACAGCCTGAAGGTGACCCGGCTGGGAGCAAGAATACATAAGGTATTTGATGTGAAATTGTCGCTGAATGACCTGTTCATGCATGCTGTATTGGAAGAACAGGCGCAACTGATAGCAGGGGCGGGCCAGGATTCATTTTCCCTCATACCGGCTATTCCCCTGCAGCCACACTATCCGCTGTCCTCATCTCAGCGAAGGCTATGGATATTGAGCCAGTTCGAAGGTGGTAATGCTACATATAATATCCCCAACGTATATACGTTTTCCGGAAAACTTGATACAGTCGCATTCCTGGAAGCCCTGGAGGCCCTTGTAGACAGGCATGAAATTCTCAGGACCGTGTTCAGGGAAGATGAGAATGGAGAGATACAGCAGTTCATAGAAGAAGGTACCGCCTTAACTGCGGGCCCATTATTTTTTGATCTGCGGATGAAAAAAGATGCGCGGTTGCAACTGACGTCATTACTGGAACAATCCGTTGGGGCACCGTTCCAGTTGGCCGCAGGGCCATTGTTCCGGGTCGCATTATACCAGCTTGAGGATGATGAATGGGTCTGCTGTACTGTGATGCACCATATTATCAGCGACGCCTGGTCAATGAATATCCTGATCAGGGAACTACTGCTGCTGTATAATGCCAGGGTAAAGGAAACACCGGATCTTCTCCCTCCTTTAAGGATACATTATAAGGATTATACCGTTTGGCAACGTGAACAGCTGAGTGGGCCTGCCCTTGAACAGGACCGGTCTTATTGGCTGGAACAATTTGCTACGGACATGCCGGTACTGGAGCTTCCTGGTGATCATGGCCGCCCCTCACAAAAAACCTATAACGGGGATATAGTGAGCTACAGGGTTCCTGCTGAGACCATCAGTGCTATCACGGCACTGGCGCAGGAACAGGACGCTACTTTATTTATGGTACTGCTGGCGGCCGTAAATGTATTACTATACCGCCATACCGGGCAGGAAGATATTGTCATCGGTAGTCAGATCGCGGGCCGCGGACATACAGACCTGGAAGATCAGATTGGTCTTTATCTGAACACCCTGGCTTTGCGTGCCCGTTTCAAGGGAAACAACAGCTTCCGCGAACTCCTGGAGCATATACGCCAGGTTACATTAGGTGCCTACGACCATCAGCTGTATCCTTTTGACGATCTCGTGAATGAGCTGCATCTGCGGCATGATCCGGGACGTCATCCACTGTTTGATGTATCTGTAGTCTTACAGGATGCCGTTACCGAAGGGACTTCCTGGCAGATGGAAGGAATAAGGGTGGATAATTACGGAGATATCGAAACAAAAGTGAGCAAGTTCGATCTGGCCTTTGATTTTATAGAAGTAGGAAATGAGGTGCAGGCAAGCCTGATATATAATACTGATATATATAGCCGGTCAACGGCATTAAGATTAGCAGGGCATTTGGAGCGACTATTGTCATCCATCACCAAGAACCCTGATTTGCCGCTGTATCAGCTGAACTACCTCGACGTTGCGGAGAAAGAACAACTGTTGCATGAATTCAATAAAACAACAGCAGAGTACCCGCGTAACAGCAATATCGTATCGCTGTTCCGGGAACAAGTCAGACGTACATCCGGCAATACAGCGTTGGTATTTGAAGACCAGCGTTATACCTATCATCAGCTGGAAGAGCTGTCAGACCGCCTGTCTGATCACCTGATATCTTCTTATGACCTGCAGCAGGGTAGTTTTGTTGGAATACTGCTCAACCGGTCAGTGGACATGATCATCTCTATCCTGGCCGTGCTGAAGGCAGGATGCGCCTATGTTCCGATAGACCCCGAATTTCCTGTGGCCCGTCAGCTGTTTATGCTGGATGATACCGGATCGGGGCTGGTGATAACGGAGCCGGCATATGCTACCAGCCTTGAAGATTACAAGGGAGATATTTTTATGTTCGGCGCACCGTTGCCGGAAGCAGATGGCCCGCCGGTGTTGAAGGCAAGGGAAATCCATCCTGAAAGTATAGCCTATGTGATGTACACGTCCGGCACCACCGGTATGCCGAAAGGTGTACCAGTCCTGCACAGGGGCGTGGTTAGACTGGTGCGTTCCAGCAACTTTATACAACTTACCGGAGACGAAGTGCTGTTGTCAACGGGGGCTGTATCCTTTGATGCGACCACGTTTGAATACTGGGGCATGTTATTGAACGGAGGCCGCTTGATCCTAAGCGATAAGGATACCTTGCTGGATACCGGCCAGCTGTCGGCCCTGATCAGCAGACATAAGGTAACTACCATGTGGTTTACTGCCGGCTGGCTAAACCAGCTGGTGGATAAGGATATTGATCTCTTTGAAGGAATACGGACAATAATAGCGGGAGGCGACAGGCTTTCTGCTTTACATATAGCTATGCTGCGGAAGCAGTACCCTTCTATGGAAATCATTAATGGGTATGGCCCCACAGAGAATACCACCTTCTCATTGTATTACCCTGTCGGTACGGTAGCAGAAGATATCCCCATAGGTAGGCCTATCAGTAACAGTACAGCGTATATCCTGGACGACTATACGCAGTTGTGTGGTATCGGAATCACCGGGGAGATATATGTAGGTGGTGATGGCCTGGCAGCCGGCTACCTGAACAACCTCGCACTCACTGCAGAAAAATTTATTCCACATCCTTATATGCCAGGCGAGCAACTGTATAAAACCGGCGACCTTGGCCGATTGCTGCCGGATGGCAATATTGTGTTCATCGGAAGAAAAGACAGCCAGGTGAAGATCCGGGGATACCGGGTGGAAACAGGAGAGGTGGAAAGCGTTATCCGCCGGTATGCACAGGTAGAGAATGTGGTAGTAGTAGCAAGACCCGGTAGCGATGGAGACAAGCTCCTGGTAGCCTACGTCGTAAGCCATGAAACGTTGGAGACAGCAGACCTGCGGTCTTACCTCAGGAATATCCTCCCCGTTCATATGATACCGGCTTATTTCGTCCAACTGGAGCAATTGCCTTTAAACACCAACGGAAAAGTGGACAGAGCTGCATTACCCGATCCACATGAACTGGAAGTATCAACCGGCGTGGTGTATGTAGCACCGCGTAATGAAACGGAGAGAAAGCTGGTGCATATCTGGGAGGAAGTGCTGGAGGTGGAGAATGTGGGAGTTAAGGACAACTTCTTTGATCTGGGTGGCCACAGCCTGAAAGCTATCCGTGTGATCAGCCAGATACATAAGGTGTTTAATGTGAAACTGCCATTGAAGGATTTGTTTGCCCACCTTGTGCTGGAAGAACAAGCCGGTTTGATAGATCAGGCAGGAAAATCCGCCTTCGTGGGGATAGCGCCGGTGGAGGAGCAGCCGGATTATGTATTGTCTTCTTCCCAGCGCCGCCTGTGGGTGCTCAGCCAGTTTGAAGACAGTAACATCGCATACAATATGCCGGGAGTATATGTATTCAATGGAATGCTGGACCAGCAGGCATTAACACTGGCATTTGATACTTTGATTGCCAGGCATGAAATACTCAGAACTGTATTCCGGGAAGACGAACATGGAACTGCCCGACAAGTGGTCTGTACGCCGGAAGAATCAGGGTTCCTGTTTTCCTATACTGATTTGCGGCAGGATGCTGAACCGGAAACAGCCCTGAAGAAATTACTGGAAGATGCGGCTATCCAACCCTTCGACTTGTCATCAGGGCCGTTATTGAGGGCTGGCCTCTTCCGGTTATCGGAACACAGATGGGTGCTGAGTTATGTAATGCACCATATTATCAGCGATGGCTGGTCTATGAATATCCTGATAAATGAATTATCCGAATACTATCAGGGATATCTGAACGGTACATTCACCAAGCCAGAGCCCCTGAAGATACAATACCGGGACTATGCCGTATGGCAACAGGAGCAGTTGTCAGGAACCACGCTCGGACAACATCGCTCTTACTGGTTGAAACAGTTTGAAGGCACATTGCCGGTACTGGCTTTCCCTGGAGATCATACACGACCTGTTATTAAAACATATAATGGTGATATCGTTACTGTGACCATCAATGAAGAAATCACCAGCGGGATCAAAAAACTGAGTGGTCAGCATGGAGGCACTTTGTTCATGGGATTGCTGGCAGCGGTGAATGTCTTGTTGTTCAGGTATACAGAACAGGAAGATATTATTATCGGCACTCCTATAGCCGGGCGTGATCATGCCGATATTGCGAACCAGATAGGTTTTTATGTAAACACACTGGCATTGCGTACAGCATTTAAAGGAACCGGCAGTTATGTGGATCTGTTGAATAATGTCAGGGAGATTACCCTGGGTGCTTATGAACATCAGGTTTATCCTTTTGATGAGTTGGTGGAGGCATTACAGCTGCAGCATGATATGGGCCGTCATCCTTTGTTTGATACAGTGGTTGCCGTACAGAATAACGGTAGTGACTATACGGGATGGAACGCGCAGTCCGGTTTATCCAGTGTCAGCGAGTATGAAACAGGTGCGCTTCCTGTCAGCAAGTTCGATTGGCAGCTCACCTTTATAGAAACAGGAGACGTATTGCAGCTAGGCATTACTTACAACACCGATATATATAACCGGTCAACAGCATTAAGACTAGCAGCTCACCTGGAGCGGCTGCTGTCATCCATCATAAAAAATCCTGATCTACCATTATATCAACTGGAATATCTGGGCGATGCGGAGAAAGAACAACTGTTGCATGAATTCAATAGAACAACAGTGGAGTATCCGCGTAACAGCAATATCGTATCCCTGTTCCGTGAACAGGCAAGGCGTACCCCCACCAATACTGCACTGGTATTCGAAGACCAGCATTATACCTATCATCAGCTGGAAGAACTGTCAGACCACCTGTCTGACCACCTGATATCTTCTTATGACTTGCAGCAGGGCGGTTTTGTAGGAATCCTGCTCAACCGGTCAGCGGATATGCTCATCTCTATCCTGGCCGTGCTGAAGGCAGGATGCGCCTATGTTCCGATAGACCCCGAATTTCCTGTGGCCAGTCAGCTGTTTATGCTGAATGATACCGGATCGGGGCTGGTGATAACGGAGCCGGCATATGCCGCCGGCCTTGAAGATTACAAGGGAGATGTTTTCATATTCGGCGCGCCGTTGTCTGAAGCAGATGACATACCAGTGTCGAAGGTACGGGAAATACATCCAGAAGATATTGCCTATGTAATGTACACGTCTGGTACCACTGGTATGCCGAAAGGAGTATCAGTTCTGCACAGAGGCGTGGTTAGACTGGTACGTTCCAGCAACTTCATACAACTTACCGGAGATGAAGTACTGTTGTCAACGGGGGCTGTATCCTTTGATGCAACCACGTTTGAATACTGGAGCATGTTATTGAACGGAGGTCGTTTAATCCTAAGCGATAAGGATACTTTACTGGATACCGGCCAGCTGTCGGCCCTGATCAGCAGACATAAGGTAACTACCATGTGGTTTACTGCCGGTTGGCTAAATCAGCTGGTGGATAAGGATATTGGTCTCTTTGAAGGAATACGGACAATAATAGCGGGCGGCGACAGGCTTTCTGCTTCACATATAACTATGCTGCGGAAGCAGTACCCTTCTATGGAGATCGTCAATGGGTATGGTCCTACAGAGAATACCACATTCTCATTGTGTTACACCGTGGGCACAGTAGCAGAAGATATTCCCATCGGCAGGCCTGTCAGCAACAGTACCGCTTATATCCTGGACGACTATACGCAGTTATGTGGTATCGGTATCACCGGGGAGATATATGTAGGTGGTGATGGCCTGGCCGCCGGCTACCTGAACAACCCGCTGCTTACAGCTGAAAAATTTATTCCGCACCCTTACAAGCCTGGCGAACAACTATATAAAACCGGCGACCTTGGCCGCTTGCTGCCGGATGGCAACATCTTGTTTGTTGGAAGAAAAGACAATCAGGTCAAGGTCCGGGGATATCGCGTGGAATTGGCCGAGATAGAAAATGCCCTGCAAACCTATGCTCCTGTAAATGAAGCAGCGGTGGTAGCCAGGACGGATAAATACGGTGAGAAGGTCCTCATAGCCTACCTGGTGGCCGGCGGGGCGCTGGATGTAATCAGCCTGAGAACATACCTGGTTAGCTATTTGCCACTACATATGGTGCCTGCTCATTTTGTTCAGCTGGAGGAGTTCCCGCTGAATGCCAACGGGAAAGTGGATAGGAAAGCATTGCCGGATCCTGAAGAGGCCGGGCTACATACAGGAATTGAATATGTGGCGCCACGTAATGAAACAGAAGAAAAATTACTGTTGATCTGGCAGGAAATCCTGAGCCGAAACAAAATAAGCGTAAAGGATAATTTTTTCGAACTGGGAGGACACAGTATTAAGGCAACCCGGCTTATAGGCCATATACACAACGTTTTTGGGGTAAGTGTGAACATTCGTGAGGTTTTCAGAAGCCCCACCATAGAAGGAATGAGCGATCTTATCAGGGCTGATAAATGGGTTGGCCAATCAGTAAATGCTAATGGAAAAAGCAGAAACACTATTGAAATATGAAAGATATAACAAAGCTGATCGTAGAATTAGCTGATATGAATATTAATGTTTATCTGGAAGAGGAAAAACTGAAGATAGATTATCCTGATGGTGTGGTGTTGGATACTGTTATTCCCCGGATAAAGCAGCACAGAGAAGAATTGATAGCCTACTTGTTGTCCCGCAGGGAGAAGAACGTGCAACCGATACCGTTAGTGCCGGATGCGGCTGATTATGTACTGTCTTCTTCCCAGCGCCGTCTGTGGGTGCTGGGCCAGCTGGAAGAAAGCAATGTCGCCTATAACATGCCCGGCGTATATGTTTTTGAAGGCGAGCTTGATGTGGAGGCGTTGTCGGCAGCCTTTACGGCTTTGATAGCGCGTCATGAAGTGCTGCGTACCGTTTTCCGTGAAGACGGGCGGGGCGAAGTAAGACAGGTGGTGCGGGCGGCTTCTGCCAGCGGGTTCCGGCTGATAGAACGAGACCTTCGTTTTGCAACAGACCAGGACAGCCAGCTGGAGCAGCTGTTATTGGCCGCTGAGTCGCAGGGCTTCGACCTGTCATCAGGGCCATTGCTGCGGGCGGAACTGTATCATATGTCAGACAATCGTTGGATACTCAGCTATGTGTTGCATCATATCATCAGTGATGGCTGGTCGATGGATATTCTGATCCGGGAGCTGCTATTGTATTATAATGCAGCCCGGAGCGGAGAGCCGGCGGCATTGGCACCACTGCGTGTGCAGTACAAGGATTATGCTGCGTGGCAGCAACAGGAGCTTTCCGGCCTCTCACAACAGGGGCATGGTGCTTACTGGCAACAACATTTTTCCGGAGAACTTCCGGTGTTGTCGCTGACAGGAGACCGTACACGTCCTGCAATGAAGACCTATAATGGCGGGGTGGTGAGCCGCGTGCTGTCCATTGGTCTCTGTGCAGGTCTGCGCCAGCAGGGTAGCGATACCGGCACTACCTTGTTCATGGTGTTGTTGTCCGGATTGAATGCGTTGTTGTATCGTTATACTGGACAGGAAGATATTATCATCGGCAGTTCTATAGCCGGTCGTGAACATCCTGACCTGGCAGGACAGATAGGCTTTTATATCAATACGCTGGCGTTGCGTTCCCGTTTCAGCGGCAGCGGAAGTTACGCTTCGTTGTTGTCGCATGTGCGTGAAGTGACGCTGGGCGCTTATGAACACCAGCATTATCCTTTTGATGAACTGGTGAATGCGCTGCCTTTGCAACGGGACCTTAGCCGTAACCCGCTGTT
This sequence comes from Chitinophaga flava, assembly GCF_003308995.1. NCBI lineage: Bacteria > Pseudomonadati > Bacteroidota > Chitinophagia > Chitinophagales > Chitinophagaceae > Chitinophaga > Chitinophaga flava. Next base: position 3,439,989 of record NZ_QFFJ01000002.1, read on the forward strand.
TGATGTACAGATAGAAGTATTGGAAGGTTTTGGCGGGACGGATAGTGCAGCGTTGTCGCCAGAAGGTCTGGATATAGAAAGTTATGGCTCCGGAGAGATACACCGCAGCAAGTTTGATCTGACTTTCAGCTTTGATGCTTCGGGTGACCAGATTGCTTGTCACCTCGTTTATAACAGTGATCTCTATGACCGCAGTACCGCAGAGCGCATGTTGCAGCACCTGGAACGACTGTTGTCATCGGTAGTGTCAAACCCTTCGCAAGCGTTGAATAAGGTAGACTACCTGGGAGATGCAGAACGCTTGTTGCTGCATTCATTCAACGAGCAGCCCCGGACTTACTACAGTGGTCGCAATGTAGCTGCGTTGTTCACAGAACAGGCGCAGCAGCACCCTGCATCCGTTGCGCTGATCTATGAAGGAAACACCTACACCTACGGAGAACTGGAAGAACAATCGAACCGACTGGCGCATTACCTGCGGGAATACTATGAGGTGCATTCTGATGATCTCGTAGGCATTCTGCTGGACCGCTCTCCCTGGATGGTGGTCGCGGTTTTAGGTGTGCTGAAGTCAGGTGGGGCTTATGTACCGATAGACCCTGAGTACCCTTCATCCCGTAAGTCTTATATACTCACAGACACGAACGCACCTGTACTCCTGACACAGACCACCTACATGTTTGATGTACCTGATTATGTGGGTGCTGTTTTCGCGATGGACGTACAACTGGAAGGGCTTGACTCCCCTTCAACAGCCGTGGATGTAGAGGTCAGAGCTGACTCGCTGGCATATGTGATCTATACTTCCGGCACCACAGGTCTGCCCAAGGGCTGTGGAGTCAGCCATGGCAGCCTCGCTAACTATGTAGAGTGGGCCAACCAATATTATTTCAAGGAATCAGTATTACCTCATTTTGGTTTATATACATCCCTGTCTTTTGATCTGACGGTCACCAGCCTTTATTGCCCGCTGACACAGGGTGGCACGCTGACGGTGTTCAGCGCTACACGCGATCTGCAGGAAGTATTGACGACTATGCTGTCTCCGTCCAGCGGCATCAACAGTATTAAATTGACACCTTCCCATGTGAAACTGCTGCCTCATCTTGAGCTATCGTCATCAGACATCACCTGTGCGATACTGGGAGGCGAGGAGGTAACATTATCGGATATACGAATATTGAAAGGGCTGAATCCCGCTATGCGGATCTACAATGAATACGGCCCTACGGAAGCGACGGTAGGTTGTGTGGTGAAAGAGCTCGCGGAGGATGAGACTGTGTTGATCGGTCGTCCGGAATGCGGGGCGCTGATTTATGTGATCGATAGCAACGGCAGTCTTTGCCCGGTGGGTGTCACCGGGGAGTTATATATCGCGGGTCCTGTGCTGGCTCGTGGTTACCTGCACCAGGACGCACTGACGGCAGAGAAATTTATAGCAGACCCCTTCCGTGCAGGAGAGCGGATGTACCGCACCGGAGACACCGGCCGCTGGCTGCCTAATGGAGAGTTGGCGTACACTGGTCGTATAGACGATCAGGTGAAGGTGCGGGGCTACCGTATCGAGCCGGGAGAAGTGGAGCGTTCGCTGCTGGGTTATGAAGGCGTGACAGCGGCAGTGGTGGTAGCGAAGAAAGACAGTGCTGGCGTTTATTCACTGGTGGCCTATGTAACGGGTGATTCCGCGCTGGCCCTTGATGCCCTGCGCGCTTACCTGGAAAGCCATCTTCCGGTTTACATGGTGCCATCCTATTACATGCAGCTGGAAGCCTTGCCACTGACCCTTAACGGGAAAGTGAACAAAAAGCTGTTGCCTGATCCCGAAGAAAACGGTACCCATGGAGGAACGACATATGTGGCTCCGCAAACCGAAACAGAAATAAAGCTGGCGGCTATCTGGGAAGATATACTGGAGAAAAAACGGATCGGTGTTAAAGATGACTTTTTTACAATGGGTGGCCATAGTCTGAAAGCGATCCGCCTGGCAAATGAGATCCACCGCGTGTTTGGGGTCCGGGTAACTTTAAAGGACCTGTTCAATCACCTGGTATTGTCATCACAGGCTTTATTTATAGAGCAGGCTAAAAAAACAGACGTACAGGCGATACCGTTAGTGCCGGATGCGACAGATTATGTTTTGTCGTCGTCTCAGCGCCGCTTGTGGATACTGAGCCAGCTGGAAGAAAGCAATGTCGCCTATAATATGCCTGGCGTATATGTTTTCGAAGGTGAGCTTGATGTGGAGTCGTTGTCAGCAGCTTTTACGGCTTTGATAGCACGTCATGAAGTGCTGCGCACCGTTTTCCGTGAAGACGGGCAGGGTGAAGTAAGACAGGTGGTGCGGGAGGCTTCTGCCAGCGGGTTCCGGCTGACAGAACGAGACCTTCGTTTTGTGGCGGACCAGGACAGCCAGCTGGAGCAGCTGTTGTCGGCCGCAGAGTCGCGGGCCTTCGCCCTGTCATCAGGGCCGTTACTGCGGGCGGAGCTGTACCGTATGTCAGACAACCGTTGGGTGCTTAGCTATGTGTTACATCATATTATCAGTGATGGCTGGTCGATGAATATTCTGATCGGAGAGTTGCTGTCATATTATAATGCAGCCCGGAGCGGAGAGCCGGCGGACCTGGCGCCGCTGCGTGTGCAGTACAAGGATTATGCTGCATGGCAACGGCAGGAACTGTCGGGTCTCTCACAACAAGAGCATAGTGCTTACTGGCAACAACATTTTTCCGGGGAACTTCCTGTGTTGTCGCTGACAGGAGACCGCACACGTCCTGCAATGAAAACCTATAACGGCGAGGCGGTGAGCCGTGTACTGGCACCTGGTCTCAGTGCAGGTTTGCGGCAACAGGGTAGCGATACCGGCAGCACCTTGTTCATGGTGTTGTTGTCCGGACTGAATGCATTGTTGTATCGTTATACAGGGCAGGAAGATATTATCATCGGCAGTTCTATAGCCGGTCGAGAACATCCTGACCTGGCAGGGCAGATAGGCTTTTATATCAATACGCTGGCATTGCGCTCCCGTTTCAGCGGCAGCGGAAGTTACGCTTCGTTGTTGTCGCATGTGCGTGAAGTGACGCTGGGCGCTTATGAACACCAGCATTATCCTTTTGATGAACTGGTGAATGTGTTGCCCTTGCAACGGGACCTTAGCCGTAACCCGCTGTTTGATGTACAGATAGAAGTACTGGAAGGTTTTGGAGGGACGGATCGTGCAGCGTTGTCGCCAGAAGGTCTGGACATAGAAAGTTACGGCTCCGGAGAGATACACCGTAGTAAGTTTGACCTAACCTTCAGCTTTGATACTTCCGGTGACCAGATTGCCTGTCACCTGATTTATAACAGCGATCTCTATAACCGCAATAGCGCAGAGCGCATGTTGCAGCACCTGGAGAGGCTTCTGTCATCAGTGGTGTCCGATCCTTCACAGGCGTTGAATAAGGTAGACTACCTGGGAGATGCAGAACGCTTGTTGCTGCATTCATTCAACGAGCAGCCCCGGGTTTATAACAGTGGCCGTAATGTAGCTGCGTTGTTTACAGAACAGGCGCAGCAGCACCCAGCATCCGTTGCGCTGATCTATGAAGGAAATACCTACACCTACGGAGAACTGGAAGAACAATCGAACCGGCTGGCGCATTATCTGCGGGAATACTATGAGGTGCGGCCTGATGACCTGGTAGGTATCCTGCTGGACCGCTCTCCATGGATGGTGATCGCGGTACTGGGTGTGCTGAAGTCAGGCGGGGCTTATGTACCGATAGACCCTGAGTATCCTTCATCCCGTAAGTCTTATATACTCACAGACACCAATGCCCCCGTGCTGCTGACACAGACCAGTTACATGTTTGATGTGCCTGATTACGTGGGTGCTGTTTTCGCGATGGACGTACAGCTGGAAGGACTTGACTCCCCGGCAACAGCCGTGGATGTCGAGGTCACAGCTGACTCGCTGGCATATGTGATCTATACTTCCGGCACCACAGGTCTGCCCAAGGGATGCGGAGTTAGTCATGGTAGCCTCGCCAACTATGTAGAGTGGGCCAACCAATATTATTTCAAGGAATCAGTATTACCTCATTTTGGTTTATATACATCCCTGTCTTTTGATCTGACAGTCACCAGCCTTTATTGCCCGCTGACACAGGGTGGCACGCTGACGGTGTTCAGCACTACGCGCGATCTGCAGGAAGTACTGACTACCATGCTGTCTCCGGGCAGCGGCATCAACAGTATTAAACTGACACCTTCCCATGTGAAACTATTGCCTCATCTTGAGCTATCATCATCGGACATTACCTGTGCGATACTGGGAGGCGAGGAGGTAACACCATCGGATATACGAATATTGAAGGGGCTGAATTCCTCAATGCGAATCTACAATGAATACGGCCCTACGGAAGCGACGGTAGGTTGTGTGGTGAAAGAGCTTGCGGAGGATGAGACCGTGTTGATCGGTCGTCCGGAATGCGGGGCGCTGATTTATGTGCTCGACAGCAATGGCAGTCTGTGCCCGGTGGGTGTCACCGGGGAGTTATATATCGCGGGTCCGGTGCTGGCGCGGGGTTACCTGCACCAGGACGCACTGACGGCAGAGAAATTTATAGCAGACCCCTTCCGTGCAGGAGAGCGGATGTACCGCACCGGAGACACCGGCCGCTGGCTGCCTAATGGAGAGTTGGCGTACACTGGTCGTATAGACGATCAGGTGAAGGTGCGGGGCTACCGTATCGAGCCGGGAGAAGTGGAGCGTTCGCTGTTGGGTTATGAAGGCGTGACGGCGGCAGTGGTGGTAGCGAAGAAAGACAGTGCTGGCGTTTATTCACTGGTGGCCTATGTAACCAGCCATGCCGCGCTGGCCCTTGATAGTCTGCGCGCTTACCTGGAAAGCCATCTTCCGGTTTACATGGTGCCATCCTACTACATGCAGCTGGAAGCCTTGCCACTGACCCTTAATGGGAAAGTGAACAAAAAGCTGTTGCCTGATCCCGAAGAAAACGGCACCAATGGAGGAACGACATATGTGGCTCCGCAAACCGAAACAGAAATAAAGCTGGCGGCTATCTGGGAAGATATACTGGAGAAAAAACGGATCGGTGTTAAAGATGACTTTTTTACAATGGGTGGCCATAGTCTGAAAGCGATCCGCCTGGCAAATGAGATCCACCGCGTGTTTGGGGTCCGGGTAACTTTAAAGGACCTGTTCAATCACCTGGTATTGTCATCACAGGCTTTATTTATAGAGCAGGCTAAAAAAACAGACGTACAGGCGATACCGTTAGTGCCGGATGCGACAGATTATGTTTTGTCGTCGTCTCAGCGCCGCTTGTGGATACTGAGCCAGCTGGAAGAAAGCAATGTCGCCTATAATATGCCTGGCGTATATGTTTTCGAAGGTGAGCTTGATGTGGAGTCGTTGTCAGCAGCTTTTACGGCTTTGATAGCACGTCATGAAGTGCTGCGCACCGTTTTCCGTGAAGACGGGCAGGGTGAAGTAAGACAGGTGGTGCGGGAGGCTTCTGCCAGCGGGTTCCGGCTGATAGAACGAGACCTTCGTTTTGTGGCGGACCAGGACAGCCAGCTGGAGCAGCTATTGTCGGCCGCAGAGTCGCGGGCCTTCGACCTGTCATCAGGGCCGTTACTGCGGGCGGAGCTGTACCGTATGTCAGACAACCGTTGGGTGCTTAGCTATGTGTTGCATCATATCATCAGTGATGGCTGGTCGATGAATATTCTGATCGGAGAGTTGCTGTCGTATTATAATGCAGCCCGGAGCGGAGAGCCGGCGGACCTGGCACCGCTACGTGTGCAGTACAAGGATTATGCTGCATGGCAACGGCAGGAATTGTCGGGTCTCTCACAACAAGAGCATGGCGCTTACTGGCAACAACATTTTTCCGGGGAACTTCCGGTGTTGTCGCTGGCAGGAGACCGTACACGTCCTGCAATGAAGACCTATAACGGCGAGGCGGTGAGCCGTGTGCTGGCCCTTGGTCTTAGTGCAGGTTTGCGGCAACAGGGTAGCGATACCGGCAGCACCTTGTTCATGGTGTTGTTGTCCGGACTGAATGCATTGTTGTATCGTTATACAGGGCAGGAAGATATTATCATCGGCAGTTCTATAGCCGGTCGAGAACATCCTGACCTGGCAGGGCAGATAGGCTTTTATATCAATACGCTGGCATTGCGCTCCCGTTTCAGCGGCAGCGGAAGTTACGCTTCGTTGTTGTCGCATGTGCGTGAAGTGACGCTGGGCGCTTATGAACACCAGCATTATCCTTTTGATGAACTGGTGAATGTGTTGCCCTTGCAACGGGACCTTAGCCGTAACCCGCTGTTTGATGTACAGATAGAAGTGTTGGAAGGTTTTGGAGGGACGGATAGTGCAGCGTTGTCGCCAGAGGGTCTGGATATAGAAAGTTATGGCTCCGGAGAGATACGCCGCAGCAAGTTTGACCTGACCTTCAGCTTTGATACTTCCGGTGACCAGATTGCCTGTCACCTGATCTATAATAGCGATCTCTATAACCGCAGCAGCGCAGAGCGCATGTTGCAGCATCTGGAGAGGCTTCTGTCATCAGTGGTGTCCGATCCTTTACGGGCATTGAATAAGGTAGACTACCTCGGAGATGCAGAGCGGTTGTTGCTGCATTCATTCAACGAGCAGCCCCGTGGTTATCACAGTGGTCGCAATGTAGCTGCGTTGTTCACAGAACAGGCGCATCAGCACCCAGCATCCGTTGCGCTGATCTATGAAGGAGAGACCTACACCTACGGAGAACTGGAAGAACAATCGAACCGGCTGGCGCATTACCTGCGGGAATACTATGAGGTGCAGCCTGATGACCTGGTAGGTATTCTGCTGGACCGCTCTCCGTGGATGGTGATCGCGGTTTTAGGTGTGCTGAAGTCAGGCGGGGCTTATGTACCGATAGACCCTGAGTATCCTTCTTCCCGCAAGTCTTATATACTCACAGACACGAACGCACCTGTACTCCTGACACAGACCACCTACATGTTTGATGTACCTGAGTATGTGGGTGCTGTTTTCGCGATGGACGTGCAGCTGGAAGGACTTGACTCCCCGGCAACAGCCGTGGACGTGGAGGTCACAGCTGACTCGCTGGCATATGTGATCTATACTTCCGGTACCACAGGTATGCCTAAGGGCTGTGGAGTCAGCCATGGCAGCCTCGCCAACTATGTAGAGTGGGCCAACCAATATTATTTCAAGGAATCAGTATTACCTCATTTTGGTTTATATACATCCCTGTCTTTTGATCTGACGGTCACCAGCCTTTATTGCCCGCTGACACAGGGTGGCACGCTGACGGTGTTCAGCGCTACACGCGATCTGCAGGAAGTATTGACGACTATGCTGTCTCCGTCCAGCGGCATCAATAGCATTAAACTGACACCTTCCCATGTGAAACTGCTGCCTCATCTTGAGCTGTCGTCATCGGACATCACCTGTGCGATACTGGGAGGCGAGGAGGTAACATTATCGGATATACGAATATTGAAAGGGTTGAATTCCTCAATGCGGATCTACAATGAATACGGCCCTACGGAAGCGACGGTAGGCTGTGTGGTGAAAGAGCTAGCGGAGGATGAGACTGTGTTGATCGGTCGTCCGGAGTGCGGGGCACTGATTTATGTACTCGACAGCAATGGCAGTCTTTGCCCGGTGGGTGTCACCGGGGAGTTGTATATCGCGGGTCCTGTGCTGGCGCGTGGTTACCTGCACCAGGAGGCACTGACGGCAGAGAAGTTTATAGCAGACCCTTTCCGTGCAGGAGAGCGGATGTACCGCACCGGAGACACTGGCCGCTGGCTGCCTAATGGAGAGCTGGCGTACACTGGTCGTATAGACGATCAGGTGAAGGTGCGGGGCTACCGTATCGAGCCGGGAGAAGTGGAGCGTTCGCTGTTGGGTTATGAAGGCGTGACGGCGGCAGTGGTGGTAGCGAAGAAAGACAGTGCTGGCGTTTATTCACTGGTGGCCTATGTAACCAGTCATGCTGCGCTGGTCCTTGATCGCCTGCGTATTTATCTGGAAAGCCATCTTCCGGCTTACATGGTGCCATCCTATTACATACAGCTGGAAGCCTTGCCGCTGACCCTCAACGGGAAGGTGAACAAAAAACTGCTACCCGATCCTGAAGAGTATGGGATCAATACAGGAACAACGTATGTAGCCCCTCGCAACGAAATGGAACAACAATTGGTGTCAATTTTTGAAGATGTCTTAAACAGGCGCGAAATAGGAATCAAAGATGATTTTTTTGTGCTGGGAGGAGACTCAATAAAATCGATACAGATCGTATCCCGCTTAAAAAAGAAAGGATACACCGTTACCATACAAGATGTGATGAAGTATCCGCAGATAGAGCAACTGGCGCAGCAGGTGACTATTGCGGTTCGTACTGTCAGCCAGGAACCGGTAACAGGCCTTATACCGTTAAGCCCGATCCAGTCGTGGTTTCTGAATAATCCTTCTCAGTACCAACATCATTATAACCAATCCGTATTGCTACAAAGCCGTAAACCGGTATCCGAAGTGGCTTTGCGTGCGGTTCTCGCAAAGGTGGTATTGCATCACGATGCTTTGAGGATGGTTTACCGTCACACCGCGGATGGCTGGGAACAGGAAAACCTGGGCGCAGAACAGGGATATTCGCTGGAGGTCGTGACAGATGCTGATGAGACTTCTTTCCGGGAATATTGTGAGCGTATACAATCTGGCTTTAACCTGGAAAAAGGCCCCTTATTGCGAGCCTGTCTTTTCTGTGGCCAGGAAGTAGACCGGCTGTTGCTGGTAGTGCATCATCTGGTGATGGACGGGGTGTCATGGCGTATTTTGTTTGAAGACCTGTCTACACTTCTTACGCAATATGATTCCGGTGAGCCACTGCAGCTGCCATTAAAGACCGACTCTTTCAGTTACTGGCAGCAACAGCAACTGCTTTATGCATCAGGAGCTGCGTTGCATCAGGAGGCTGCTTACTGGTCGGAAGTGGAGACCCACACCGTTGCGCCATTACAGCTGGATCATGCCTCCGGCGCTAACCAGGTAAAAGATACAGAGACCCGTTCATTCACGCTGGATGAAACAATGACGGAGCGTCTTCTCACAAAATGTTACAAAGCCTATCGTACAGAAATCAATGACCTGCTGGTGACAGCACTGAGCCTGTCGTTGTCGGAGACATTGAGCCTTGAGCGTATTGTATTACAGCTGGAGGGCCATGGCCGGGAAAACATCGGAAGCGATGTGGATGTAAGCCGCACGATAGGATGGTTCACTACCTTATATCCTGTTGCGATAGCAGTGAACAGTGACCGCGATATGATCCGGCAGCTCATATCTGTGAAGGAAAACCTGCACCGGGTTCCCAATAAAGGCATTGGTTACGGCGTGCTTCGTTATCTGTCAGGAAAATCATATGCGTTGTCGCCGGAGATCAGCTTTAACTACCTGGGGGATTTTGGTGGTGGAGTAGGTACATCGGAAGAACCGCTGTTTGAGTTCAGTGGTGATTACCATGGTCAGACGATTTCACCTGAACGGCAGCGGGACGTTATTCTGGAAATATCCGGTATGATAGCCGGGGGCCAGCTACGTATAGCCATTGGCTTTAGTCGGCAGCAATACGACGCCACGACCATAGAAACCCTGCTGGCTGGCTATCGCCGGCACCTGGAACAACTGGTGAACCATTTATCAGAAGAGGTGGCCGAACATACCAGTCCTGTCGACTTTACCTACAAGAGTTTAAGTATGGAACAATTACAAAAACTAAATCAGATGTTATGATAGAGAATGTCTATCCCTTAAGCCCTTTACAGCAGGGGTTATATTTTCACTGGTTGAATGCGCCCGGGGCCTCTTTCTATTTTGAGCAGACGAGTTACCGTATAAAGGGAAAACTGGACATTGCGCTGCTGGAAAAGAGCTATCAGATGCTGGTTGCACGCCACGCGGTTTTGAGGACCTTCTTTACCCAGGAATTTGGTGAGTCGTTATTGCAGGTGGTGAGAAAGGAGGTGACCGGTGGCTTTATATACAAGGATGTGTCCCTGGTAAAGGACTTCTCCATAGAAGATTATAAGAAGGTTGACAGGGCGAAGGGCTTCGACCTGCACAGCGGGTCGCAGATGCGTTTGAGCGTATTGGAGCTGGGAGAAGATAGCTACGAGTTTGTTTGGTGCCATCATCACATTTTAATGGACGGATGGTGCGTGGGAATTCTGGTGAAAGAATTTCTTTATATCTATCATAGTCTTGTGCGGAATACTGTTCCTGTACTAGGTAAAGTCTACCCTTATTCGAATTATATTGAATGGCTGGGCAATATTAACAAGGATGTGACACTTCAATACTGGCAGCATTATTTAACCGGTTATAACAGGCTTAGCAGCATACCATCATTTTTCAGAAGAGAGGAGTCCGGGTACGATAACCGGGAGATGAAATGCAGCCTGCCGGAAGAAACAAAAGCAGCGGTGAAGGACGTTTGCGGCCGGTTGGGGATCACGGAGAACATATTTATGCAGGCCATGTGGGGGATATTGCTGGGTAAATATAACAACACCAATGATGTTGTTTTCGGGTCAGTTGTTTCCGGCCGTCCGGCAGAATTGGAAGGAGTGGAAGAAATGATCGGCCTTTTTATCAATACCATCCCGGTACGGGTGCAGGTACAAAAAGATTCGACCATAAGATCACTATTGAGAGCGCTCCAGGAAACGTCCATTGAGAGCAGCCGGCATCATTATGTGCAGCTGGCGGAAATTCAATCTGAGAGCGAGTTAGGCAGGGATCTTTTTGATCATATCATGATCTTTGAAAACTATCCTGCACAGAAGATGATTGAAGATAGTATGGAAGAAGGAAACACGGATACCGGGCCAAGCCTGGAACTGTTTTCCGCCAGTGCGTTTGAACAGACCAACTACGATTTTACAGTTACCATTATACCGGGGACTACTACCACAACAATACAATTTAATTATAACGGTATCGTATATACGGAAAATCAGATTGTACGCCTGTGTGGGCATCTGCTGAAAATAATAACACTGGCCGCAAAGAACCCCGATCTACTGGTAACAGCCGTTGACTATCTGAGTACAACGGAAAAGGACGAGCTATTGGGCAAGTTCAATGATACCGCCCGGGATTATCCCGACAAGTTGCTGGTAGCGCAGTTTGAGGAACAGGTGTCCAGGAGGCCCGGGGCAATTGCGCTGGAATTTGAGGGCCGTACATTGAGTTATGCAGCACTGAATGCGCTCGCCAATCAGTTAGGGAATTATTTACGCAGCCACTATCATATCGGGGCCGGAGATCTCGTTGCAGTAAAACTGCCACGAAGTGAATGGATGCTGATAACGATACTGGGTATACTGAAGTCGGGTGGCGCATATATTCCTGTCGATCCGGTATTTCCTAAGGAACGTATTGACTATATATTGTCAGACAGTGGTGCCAGCATGATTATTGACGAAGCGGCGCTGGCTGCATTCCTGGAGGTACAGAATAGTTATAGCAGTGATAATCTCCCATTGATCAATCAACCCGGGGACATCGTTTATGTAATTTATACTTCGGGGTCAACTGGTGCTCCCAAGGGTGTAATGGTGGAGCATGCAGGTATGCTGAATCATCTGTATGCCAAAATAATTGATCTGCAGCTGAATGAACAGAGCGTCGTTGCACAGAATGCTGTTTATACCTTCGATATTTCTTTCTGGCAAATGTTCGCCGCGCTCGTATGCGGAGGAAAGACGATCATCTATCCGGAACACTTGCTGCTTGATCCTGCCGGCCTGCTCAGGACAGTGGCAGAGGATAAGGTGACCATTCTGGAACTGGTGCCTTCTTATATGACTGCTGCCATGCAGGATGAACAGTTTGTGGCTCCTGATGGTCTTCGTTTTCTGCTGGTAACAGGGGAAGCCGTGAACAGGGCATTATTGGAAAAATGGTTCAGTCTGAGTGCTGTGCCTGTCGTGAATGCCTATGGTCCTACAGAAGCGTCTGATGATATCTGCCATTTCTTTATGTATGAGACGCCGGTATCCACCAATATCCCTCTCGGAAAGCCAATACAGAACCTGCGTATTTATATACTGGATAAAGACATGCAACTATGCCCGCCGGGCATAAGTGGAGAGATATGTGTTTCCGGAATAGGCGTGTCAAGAGGATATCTGAACCGCGAAACACTTACTGCATCCCGTTTTATAGCCGATCCGTTCCGCGCAGGCAATCACCGTTTATACCGCACGGGTGATCTGGGATACTGGTTGCCGGATGGGAACATTGCATACCTGGGAAGAATGGACGAACAGGTGAAAATCCGCGGACACCGTATAGAGCTGGGTGAAATAGAAAATGCGCTGCAACGCTATCCAGGTATTGATGCCGCTGCAGTGACGGTTGTTCAGGACAAACAAGGAGAGAAAGTGCTGGCCGCCTATATTGCCGGAAACGGACTAGAGGATATTCAGCCCATACATCATTACCTCAAAGGGTTATTGCCGGTTTATATGCTGCCGGCTCATTATATACCGCTTGCTGCATTGCCGCTTACTGCCAACGGAAAGCTTGACCGCAGAGCGCTGCCAGGACCGGAAGGGACTGGCCTGAATGCCGGTGCGGAATATGTGGCCCCTTCAGGTGAAGCAGAAAAAAAACTGGTATTGATATGGCAGGAAGTATTAGGGAAAAAGAAAATAGGCATAAAGGATAATTTTCTGGACCAGGGAGGGCATAGCCTGAAGCTGATGCGCCTTGCCACGGTGATACACCGCGAGTTTGATGTCAAAATACCGTTAAAGGATTTATTTGCGAATCTTATACTGGAAGACCAGGCGAAGTTGTTATCACGGAGTAGTAAAACAGCTTTTGTCACCATCGCCCCGGCCGAAGCAAGGACCGTTTATCCCTTGTCTTCTTCCCAGCGCCGTTTGTGGATATTGTCACAGTTTGAAGAAAGTAATATTGCCTATAATATTCCAGGCGTTTTCCGCTTTCACGGAAACCTGGATACACAGGCGTTGACATATGCTTTGAACAGTATGGTGGAACGCCATGAAATACTGAGGACTGTTTTCCGCGAAGACGAGACAGGTAATATTATGCAGGTCATATTGCCTGTTGCAACTGCCGGCTGCAAGATCACCGGTATCGATTTACGGCATGCAGCGCATCCCAGGCTGGATGAGCTGGTGAATCAATCCTTCACAGCGCCCTTCAACCTTGCGGAAGGGCCATTGTTACGTACTACGCTGTATCAACTGGCGGATGATGAATGGGTGTTTGCTTATGTATTGCATCATATCATCAGCGATGGGGTATCTATGGGTATCCTGATGAAAGAGCTGTTGCTGCTTTACAATACCCATATGAAAGGAGAGCCTGCTCCGCTCGTCCCCCTGCGCATTCAGTATAAGGATTATGCTGTATGGCAGCAGGAACAGTTATCTGGTGATTTGCTGAAAGAACACAGTACATACTGGATGAAACAGTTTGAAGGCATATTGCCGGTGCTGCAGATGCCCTACGACCGGCCCAGGCCAGTGATTCAGACATATAGCGGCCGCGTGGTGAAAAAACTGCTGGACAGAAAAACAAGCGAAAATATAAAAGCACTTTGTCAGGAACAGGGAGCCACATTGTTTATGGGCCTGCTGGCAGCAGTGAATATACTGCTGTTCAGGTATACGAACGGTGACGATGATATCATTATCGGGACTCCTGTTGCCGGCCGCGAACATGCTGATCTGGAAGGCCAGATCGGCGTATACATCAATACGCTTGCGCTCAGGACAAAGCTTATGCCTACAGACAGGTTTCGTAAAGTCCTTGAAAAGGTCAGACAGGTAACGCTGGATGCTTATGAGCACCAGGTGTATCCTTTCGATGAACTGGTAGATGCCCTCAAACTGCCACGTGATACGAGCCGTCATCCTCTGTTTGATGTGATGGTGGAATTGCAGCACCAGGATGATAATGAGGAAGGCCTTGATGGTATTAGTGTACGGGATTATGAAGAAGCGGTACAGGTAGTCAGCAAGTTTGATCTCCAGTTTTCTTTTACCGAAACCGCCAACGCATTGCAGCTGTCAATTGAATACAATACAGATATTTATGAGCATGCCACAGCTGAACGTTTGTCTTTGCACCTGGAAAGCTTGCTGGAGGCCATTCTAGCGCTGCCGGCAACGCCAATAGCACAGATAGATTTTCTGAGCAGGGAAGAAAAGGAATTATTACAATATGGCTTTAATGATACAACCGCTGTTTATCCTCACGATAAAACCCTGACGGCGCTGTTTGAAGAACAGGCATCTCTTATACCTGCTGATGTGGCTTTGATATTTGAGGATCGTAAGCTTAGTTATCGTGAGCTGAACGAAGAGGCGAACCGCCTGGGCCACTATCTGCGCGCTGAATATGGTATTGGACCTGAAGACCTGGTAGTAGTACAGCTTGAGCGCAGCGAGTGGCTGGTGATAGCGCTGCTGGGAGTATTGAAATCCGGTGGTGCGTATGTTCCGCTGGACCCTTCCTATCCGCCGGAACACCGGGATTACATTTTGTCGGACAGCGGTAGCCGGGTGGTGCTGGATGAAACGGAACTGCAACGTTTCCGTTTGCAGCGTGATACCTATGACAGTGGTAACCCTGTGGCATTAGCGGGGCCGGAGAGTCTGGCCTATGTGATCTATACTTCAGGATCAACGGGCCGGCCGAAAGGCTGCATGCTGGAGCATGGCGGAGTGGTGAATCGCCTCTCGTGGATGTGGGAGCACTATGGTTTTGATAGTACTGATGTGGTGTTACAAAAAACCTCATTTACGTTCGATGTATCAGTGTGGGAGCTGTTCCTGCCTATCTGCTGGGGCGCACGGCTGGTACTATGTCGCCGGGAAGATGCGGGCGTTCCTGACCGGATCTGTTCCCTGATCAGGGCGCATGGAGTTACCTGTGTTCATTTTGTGCCCGGCATGCTGCACGCATTTATCGCGTCGCTGTCGTCGGAGGATCTTTCGGGCCTTCAAAGTCTCCGGCGTGTGATCACGAGCGGAGAGGCATTATCGGTAGCAACAGTTCAAGGCTGGTACCATTGGTTGGACGTACCGTTGCATAACCTGTATGGGCCTACTGAAGCTTCGATAGATGTCAGCTGGTATGCCACTACAGCCGCTGATGTCCGCATCCCGATAGGGCGTCCGGTACAGAACATCCGGTTGTACATTATCGGTCCGGATGGTCAGCTGCAACCGCCAGGGGTAGCGGGAGAGATCTGTATAGCAGGGGTGGGTGTAGCGCGCGGTTATCTGAACCGTGCAGAGCTGACAGCAGAGAAATTCATTCGTCTTCCCTACGAAGAGAGTTCCCGCGTATATCGCAGCGGTGACCTTGGCCGTTGGCTCCCGGATGGCAATATTGAATATCTGGGCCGGATGGACGATCAGGTGAAGATCCGGGGTTACCGTATCGAGCTGGGTGAGATAGAACTTGCCTTACAATGTTATGAGGGCATGACCGCCGCTGTAGTGATCGCCAGGATCAATAAATCCGGAGAGAAAGAACTGGTGGCTTATCTGGTAAGTAAAGCAGCGATAAATGTAACGGATATACGTAGATATCTGTCTGCAAAGCTACCTGCCTATATGCTCCCTGCTCATTATGTACAGCTTGATCAGCTGCCTGTGACCACCAACGGGAAAATATATAAGTCGGCCCTGCCGGATATTGATACGCTGGAAACCCTCACAGATGTATCCTATGTGGCCCCCGGTAACGAGATCGAAGAGAAACTTGTATGGATGTGGCAGGAAATACTGGGGAAAGAAAGGATCGGGATAAAGGATAATTTTTTTGATCTGGGAGGGCACAGCTTAAAAATCATTAAGCTGATCACGATGATAAATGCCGCTTTCCTCATCCGCATAAGCATTCAAAGCATATTCAGGGCAGCAACGATAGAAAATATCGCTGAGCAGGTCCGCTTTATCCTTGACCAGAATGAACAGAAGAAACAAGCCGGGAAACGGGTACGAGTGGACCTTTGAACAGGCTGTAATTCATAACTCATAATACTTACTGTCATATGATGACACTATTAAAAAAGATCAGAGAACACAACCTGCTGCTGGAAATAGTTGAAGGAAAGCTGGAAGTATTTACGGATGGGCAGGCGCCGGATCCTTTGCTGCTGGCGGAGATCAGGGAGCGTAAAAGTGAGCTGGTTGAGTTCTTGCTGGCTAATGATCAGGCAAATTTCGATACTTCATTTAAGATAAATATTCCTGTCATCCCCGTTGCCGAAAGCTATCCTTTATCTCCATCCCAGCGCAGGATGTGGGTGCTCAGCCAGTTCCGGGAAAGCAGCATTGGCTACAACATGTCCGGTGCTTACGTATTTGAAGGTGCATTCAACGATGCGGCGCTGACAGCGGCGTTCCATGCCCTTATTGCGCGGCATGAGATATTGCGGACGGTGTTCCGCGAAGATGAGCATGGGGTGGTAAGGCAGTTCATCCTGCCGGCGGAGCGCGTGGGTTTTGCAGTTGCCAGCCATGATCTGCGTACAGCCATTGACCCTGGAGCTGCTGCCGCAGCGCTGGGACATGAAGCTTTCATCCAGCCATTCGACTTTGTATCAGGGCCGCTGCTACGTGCAGGCCTGTATCAGGTTGCAGACAACAAATGGATCTTCACCTATGTGATGCATCATATCATCAGCGATGGCTGGTCTATGGGAATTTTGTTCAGGGAGGTGCTGGGGCTATACGATTCCTTCATTAAAGGCAATGCCAGCCCGCTACCGCCGCTTCGTATCCAGTACCGTGACTATGCGTCGTGGCAGCAGGAGCAGTTGAGCGGCGCCCTGCTGGAATCGCATAAACGTTACTGGCTGGGGCAGTTTGACGGAGATGTTCCCGTGCTGGAACTGCCGTCAGATAAGGTGCGGCCAGCAGTTAAGACCTATAACGGTGGTGCAGTGGTGCGTCGTAGCATAAATGCTACAGGCATGAGGGTACTGTTGCAGCCGTCCGGGGCAACGTTGTTTATGGGCCTGCTGGCGCTGGTGAAAGCCTTGTTTTACCGTTACACACAACAGGGAGATATCACGATCGGCACTCCTGTTGCAGGGCGTGAACATGCCGACCTGGAAGATCAGATAGGATTTTATGTAAACACCCTTGCCTTGCGGACGCGCTTCAGTGGGGATGACAGCTACCGGATGCTGCTTCATCGGGTAAGAGATGTGGCACTGGGAGCCTATGAGCATCAGGTGTACCCATTTGATGAACTGGTAGACGAGTTAAAGGTGCAACGCGATATGAGCCGCAATCCGCTGTTTGATGTGCAGGTAATAGCTGATAATGCGGAAAGCCCCCGTGGTGAGGAGCCTTCCGGTGGGAAAGACTGGCAGGCGAGGAATTATGAAGGAGTCGTCAACAGGGGAAGTGTGTTTGATCTGGTGTTTCATTTTACAGAAACAGCAACAAGCCTGGAAACAGAAGTCGTGTACAACACGGATGTGTTCAGCGAAAGAAATATCATTCAATACCTCGACCATCTGGAGAACCTGCTGGAAGCCGTGCAGTTGGCGCCAGACACTCCCATCAGCCAGTTGGCATATCTGGGAGAAGAAGAGCAGCATCAATTGAATGGATTCAATAACACCGGCCGGCCTTTTGCTGCAGACGCCACTCTGGTAAGTCTTTTTGAGCAACAGGTAGCCCTTACACCAGATGCAACCGCGGTGGTATACGGAAATACGAAATTAAGCTATAAAGAGCTGGATGAGCGGTCCGGGCTGCTGGCGTCTTATCTGCGCCGTCGCGGTTATGGGATGGCAGACCATCTTATCGGGATCATGCTGGACCGCTCAGCGAATCTGGTGATCTCCATACTGGGAGTACTGAAGTCCGGAGCGGCTTATGTACCTATAGATCCGTCTTATCCGCGTTCCCGCAAGTCCTATATCCTGGAAGATGCGGGGATAGGGCTGCTACTGACGGAAACGTCCTGTCTTTTCGACCTGGATTATTACAACGGAGAAATCTTTGCTACAGATGTGCAGCTCTCAACGCTTGAACGGGAGCTGGATGAAGCGAAACCGGTGATACATCCTGAACAGCTGGCGTATGTGATCTATACTTCCGGTTCTACAGGAACACCCAAAGGCGTCATGATTGAGCATGGGGCTATCACGAATTCTGTACTCGGCCAGCAGGTGATGTTACAGGTAAATGAGGGCGACCGGAACCTGCAGTTCTGTTCTCCTTCATTCGATGTATCCGTCTTTGAAATATTCATCACTTTATCCGCAGGTGCGGCGCTGTACATCATCAATGAGGATGATAAACGGGATGCTGCCAGGCTGGAACGCTTCATCACGCAGGAAAAGATCGATATGGTGACATTGCCTGCCGCATACCTGGGGATGCTGGACATGAGCAGGGTACATACCCTGAAGCAGCTGGTGGCAGGAGGTGAGGTGCCCAGGGTGGATATAGTGACTGCGTTTTCACAGTATGGGAATTTCTATAACGCTTACGGGCCTACGGAATCGGCTGTCTGTGTATCCCTGTTTAAAGTTGGCAGAGGGGCAGCGGACATTGCTGACCCGTTGCCGCTGGGGCGGCCACTTGCCAACGTGGAGCTGTATATCACCGACGACAACAACAAACTGCTGCCAATCGGCGTAGTGGGAGAGATCTGCATAGGCGGCGCGGGGCTGGCACGCGGATATCTGAATAACCCGGACCTCACCGCAGAGAAGTTTGTACAACATCCTTTTAAACCAGGACAAAAGCTATACAGGACGGGTGATCTGGGTAAATGGGCGCCTGAGGGGAATATAGTATTCACAGGAAGAAAAGATAACCAGGTTAAGATAAGAGGCTACCGGATTGAACTGGAAGAAATTGAACTGGCCCTGCGGCAACATCCGGGCATTGATGAGGCAGTGGTGACGGCAACACCGGATAAAAAAGGCGAAATGTCGCTGTACGCTTACATCACCGGCAAATCATCTTTTAATATATCAGAAATACGTGCGTGGTTAAGCACCATGCTGCCCGGGTACATGATTCCTCATCGCTACATGGTAGTACCTTCATTCCCGCTCACGCCAAACGGAAAAATA
This sequence comes from Chitinophaga flava, assembly GCF_003308995.1. Classification (NCBI taxonomy): domain Bacteria; kingdom Pseudomonadati; phylum Bacteroidota; class Chitinophagia; order Chitinophagales; family Chitinophagaceae; genus Chitinophaga; species Chitinophaga flava. Next base: position 3,459,170 of record NZ_QFFJ01000002.1, read on the forward strand.
GATAAGACACAGCTTCCCGGCCCCGGAGAAATGGATATGTCCACGGGCGTGGAATATGTTGCGCCGCGTAATGAAACGGAAAAGAAGATGGTAGCAATATGGCAGGAGATACTGGGCAAGGAAAAGATAGGGGTGAGGGATGGCTTTTTCGACCTCGGTGGAGACTCCATCCGCATATTGCGTATGACCACCGCCATCAGGAATGAACTGGACCTGCATATATCCACTACCGATATCTATAAAAATACTACGATAGAAAGTATCCTCGCACATATTGCCGTGAACAGCGGGGAGATAGAACTGCGGAAGAGCAGGATAAAAGAACATGAAGCCCTCACGGATGCCGCCCTGAAGGAATTGAAGGAACGTGTGTTGTCTGAAGGACGTTTGCCTGATCCTTCAAACATTGAAGACATCTATCTGATGAGCGATATTGAAAAAGGCATGGTGTATGAATCTCTGTTGGACGAACAACAACGGATATATCATGATCAGATGGTGCAAAGGATCATTGCTCCCGCTACAGGTTTCAATGCAGACCGTTTCCAGCTGGCACTGGAACTGATGGCCGATAAACATTCCATCCTCAGGACCGCTTTCAACCTGAGCGATTATGAAACCGAATTACAGATCGTTTACAAAAAGATAAGCATCCCGTTTCAATATCGCGATCTGTCGGGGATGGCAAGGCAGGAGCAGGAATTGCTGGTGAAGGACTTCATGAGTCAGGAACTGGAGCGTCCCTTCGATTTTTCAGCAGCACCGTTATGGCGGATCAACCTGTTCGATTTCGGGAACCATGAAATCATATTCATCTTCCAGACACATCATGCTATCATGGACGGATGGAGCGATGCGTCCTTTACTACTGAATTATATAATCTCTATACCCGGTTGGAAGAGGATGCGGCTTTCAGGCCTGCTAAACTGAAATCCGGTTACCGTGACTATATCATTCGGCAGGAGATAGATAAACAGGATGATCTTATAAAAAAATTCTGGAAAAATGAACTGGCAGGATACACCCGGCTGGACCTGTTTACCCGGGAAGAAGTGCTGGACCAGTACAGGCGTACGATGGACAGGCAACAGCTGATACAGCTGGAGAAAACGGCCGCGATGCTCAATACAACCGTGAAAGTGGTCTCCCTGAGCGCTTATTTGTATCTGCTTAAAACATTAAACTATCATGATGATATAGTGGCCGGTCTGGTAACGAACGCCCGCCCTGATAGGGAAGATGGCGACAGGATACTTGGTTGTTTCCTGAACACCATCCCTTTAAGATTCGCCATAGACGGATATGAAACCTGTATTGATCTCATTGCCGGGGTACATAATAAACTGGTCTCATTAAAAGAATATGAACGGCTTAGCATGTTTGAAATATCCCGTCTGCACATGGAAGAGGCGAACAGAGGCAACCCATTTTTCGATACCATTTTCAACTATGTGGATTTTCACGCCTACAGTGCTATCGCGAAAAATGATACGCCTGCAGACACTTTGCCGCTACTGAATATTTCCAGTCACGGGAGAAGGAATACCTGGTTTGATATTTCAATAGATGCTACGGGAGGTGGGTATGATGTGAATATAACGCTTGTCAGGAAGCTCAGGTCGGGCATTACGGCGGAAAAGGCAGGATGGTTGTATCTCCGTATTCTGGAGGCGTTCACTGCGGATGTTAAGCAGGTGACCGGCAAAATCAACCTTCTGGATGAAGCTGAAAAGAACAGTATACATGCTGTATTCAATAATACAGGAAAACCATACCCGCAGCACGAGACGCTGGTCTCTCTCTTCGAAAAACAGGTTGCTGAGTCTCCTGAGCGGCATGCTGTGGTTTTTGAAGGCGCTGCGCTTACCTATGCAGCGCTGAATGAGGAAGCCGGGAAACTGGCGGATTACCTCAGGAATGCCTTTGGTACCGGTAAAGGAAGCCTGGTAGGCATCATGCTCGGGAGGTCCGAAAAACTCATCGTGGCAATACTGGCTGTCCTGAAAACAGGTGCAGCTTACGTGCCGGTTGATCCGGGTTACCCGGAAGCAAGAAAGGAGTTTATGCTGAAGGATGCCGGTATACAGGTGCTGATCACGCACTCCGCGTATCCCACTGGTGACCTTTCTTTTAAAGGTGCTGTGTTCCTGGCTGATGTGCCGCTTCCGGATCACGGAACAGCCAGGGTATCCGCTGTAGCTGTATTACCAGACGACCTCGCGTATGTGATCTACACATCGGGATCTACCGGTCAGCCAAAAGGAGTGATGGTGGAGCATGCCGCCATCGTGAATACCGTTTTTTCACAGCGTGAAATTTTTGGTGTGAAAGAAGGGGAACACGCCTTACAGTTCTCTTCTCCCTCATTTGATGCATCGGTATGGGAAATATTTATGGCACTCGCTGCCGGTGCGGCACTGTATATCGTGGATGAAGACACCAAACAGAACCCTCGCCTCTTTGAACAATATCTTACATCACACAATATCAGTATCGCTACACTTCCTCCTTCCTATGTACGCCTGTTGCAGCCCGCGGAAATACCGGTATTACAGCACCTGATAACCGCTGGTGAAGAAGCGCCCGGAGATAAAGCTGCTGCGTTCAGCGCACAGGGTGTGTATTATAACGCTTACGGACCTACGGAGACTGCTATATGTGCCACTGTCTTTAAAGTGGAGAAAGGAGAACATTTCAACACCCTGAATGTCCCTGTGGGTAGGCCTGTCAGCAATACGCAGGTGTATATCCTGAACAGCCAGGGAAATCCCGTGCCGCCGGGTGCTGCCGGAGAGATATGTATTGCAGGGGCCGGGCTGGCGAGAGGTTATCTCAACAACCCTGCACTCACCGCTGAAAGATTTGTGCCGGACCCGTTTAAAAACGGCCCCAGAATGTACCGGACAGGGGACACGGGAAGATGGTTACCGGATGGTAACATTGAATTTACAGGCAGAAAAGATGCACAAGTGAAGATAAACGGTTTCAGGATTGAAACAGGGGAGGTAGAAACGGCTTTATCGCGTCATCCGAATATCGAAGCCGCCGCTGTAAGCGTGTTTGCTGAAACAGGAAGTGAAGCGGAGCTGGTTGCCTACATCGTTGGCCCCCAGCTGCAGAGCATTGATGGAATAAGAGATTTTCTCGCCGCACAGCTGCCCGCTTTCATGCTGCCTGCACAATATATACAGTTGGACCAGCTGCCGCTGACACCCAATGGCAAACTGGATAAAAAAGCATTGCCACGTCCCGCTCTTATCCGTAAAAAAACAGATGTCGCTTATGTGGCGCCCGGCAATGAGACAGAAAGAAGGTTGGTCGGAATATGGCAGGAGATACTCAGGATAGAGAACATAGGGATTAAAGACAATTTCTTTGAATCGGGAGGACACAGTCTCAAAGCGATGAAACTGGTAGCGCAGGTGCACAAGGAGTTTGATGTGAAACTCAGGCTGGCTGGTATGTTCCGGGAGCCCACCATCGAGAACATTGCAAAAGAGATCGCCAGACAGCAATGGGTGGCGGAAAGCCGAAGTGAAAAGGATAATGAATTTGTATCAGATAATGAAATCATACTTTGAACTATGATAGAAGAATTAATTGATAAACTGATCGGTCTTAATATCAGGGTGGAGCTGGTGGGAGAGGGTAATCTTAAGGTAGATGGCGGAGGTGCGAAAGTTCCGGCTGATATACTGGCGGAAATAAAGCATAATAAAGCGGACCTGGTTCATTACCTGAATGCGCATTATAATACTGCGCATTTTGAGGGAATTCCTGTCACACGGCTGCAGGAAAGTTATCCCTTGTCTGCCATGCAACGCCGTCTCTGGTTCCTGAGCCAGTTTGCAGGCAGTAATGCCGCCTACAATCTGCCACGGGCTTATGTGTTTGAAGGAGCATTCAACGAAGTGGCGCTAACGGCTGCGTTCCATGCCCTTATTGCGCGGCATGAGATATTGCGGACGGTGTTCCGCGAAGATGAGGATGGGGTGGTAAGGCAGTTCATTCTGCCACCGGAGCGCGCGGGTTTTGCCATTGAGCGGCATGATCTGCGTGCGGCCGTTGACGCTGGAGCTGCAGCAGCTGTGCTGGGCAATGATGCTTTCATCCAGCCATTCGACTTTGTATCAGGGCCGTTGCTGCGTGCAGGCCTGTACCAGGTTGCAGACAATAAATGGATCTTTACCTATGTGATGCATCATATCATCAGTGATGGATGGTCTATGGACATTTTGTTCAGGGAGGCACTCCTGCTGTACGAGTCCTTCGCTAAAGGTATTGCCAGCCCTTTATCGCCGCTTCGTATCCAGTACCGCGACTATGCGTCGTGGCAGCAGGAGCAGCTGAGCGGCGCTCTGCTGGAATCGCATAAACGTTACTGGCTGGGGCAGTTTGACGGGGATATTCCCGTACTGGAGCTGCCGTCAGATAAGGTGCGGCCGCCGGTTAAGACGTATAACGGTGGCGCGGTGGTACGCCGAGAGATAAATGCCTCCGGCTTCAGGGCGCTGTTGCAGCCGTCTGGTGCAACGTTGTTTATGGGCCTGCTGGCGCTGGTGAAAACATTGTTTTATCGTTATACTCAACGGGGGGATATCACGATCGGTACCCCTGTTGCAGGGCGTGAACATGCCGACCTGGAAGATCAGATAGGATTTTATGTGAACACCCTTGCCTTGCGGACGCGTTTCAGCGGGGATGACAGCTACCGGACCTTACTTCATAAGGTAAAGGAAGTAGCACTGGGAGCTTATGAACATCAGGTGTACCCGTTTGATGAACTGGTGGACGAATTAAAGCTGCAACGCGATATGAGCCGCAATCCCCTGTTTGACGTGCAGGTAATAGCTGACAACGCGGAAAGCCCCCGTGGCAGCGAGCTTTCCGGTGAAGGAGATTGGCAGGTCAGGAACTATGAAGATGTCGTCAATACAGGCAGCGTGTTTGACCTGGTGTTTCATTTTACGGAAACAGCAACGAGCCTGGAAACAGAAGTAGTGTACAACACGGATGTATTCAGTGAAAGAAATATCATCCAATACCTGGACCATCTGGAGAACCTGCTGGAAGCCGTGCAGTTGGCGCCAGACACCCCCATCAGCCGGTTGGCATACCTGGGAGAAGCAGAGCTGCGCCAGTTGCATGGATTCAATAATACAAGCCGACCTATTGCTGCAGACACTACGCTGGTAAGTCTTTTTGAGCAACAGGTAGCCCTTACACCGGATCTGACAGCAGTGATATACGGAGATACGAAACTAAGCTATAAAGAGCTGGATGAGCGGTCAGGGCTGCTGGCGTCCTATCTGTGCAGTCGCGGTTACGGGGTGGCAGACCGTCTTATCGGGATCATGCTGGACCGCTCAGCAGACCTTGTGATTGCCATCCTGGGAGTACTGAAGTCCGGAGCGGCTTATGTGCCGGTAGATCCATCTTATCCACGTTCCCGCAAGTCCTATATCCTGGAAGATGCGCGTGTGGAGCTGCTGCTGACGGAAACGGCCTGTCTCCTCGACCTGGATTATTATAACGGAGAGATCTTTGCCACAGATGTTCAGCTCTCAACGCTTGAACGGAAGCCAGATGAAGAGAAGCCGGTGATACGCCCTGAGCAGCTGGCCTATGTGATCTATACCTCCGGTTCTACAGGAGTGCCTAAAGGCGTCATGATTGAACACGGAGCTATATCCAACACGATATCAGCACAACGGGGAATATTCGGTATAAGGGAAGGGCAGAGAGGATTGCAGTTCGCGTCGTTATCCTTTGATGCATCCGTTTGGGAAATATTTATGATGCTTACTACAGGGGCCACCTTGTGTATCATTAATGACGATGCCCGGAAAGACCCGTCTTTGCTCGAAAAATATATCAATGACTATGAAATAGACATCGCCACGCTGCCCCCTTCTTATGTAAGACTGATGGCGCTTGAAAATGTGCACACGCTGAAGCACCTGGTAACAGCCGGCGAAGCGGCCATATGGGAAAAAGCAGCGGCATTTGCTGAGCAGGGGACCTTCTATAACGCTTACGGCCCTACGGAATCAAGTATTTGCGCTTCCGTATATCAGATGGACAGCGAAAGAACAGGCCGCGGGCCTGTTCCAATCGGCCGGCCTATCGATAATACGCAGCTTTATGTCATGGACGATGCCGGCGGATTGCTGCCGCTGGGCGCAGTTGGTGAGATCTGCATAAGCGGCCGGGGACTGGCCAGAGGTTATCTCAATAACCCGGATCTTACTGCACAGAAATTTATTGCACATCCTTTTCGTCCCGGAGAAAAGCTCTACCGCACCGGTGACCTTGGGCGATGGATGCCGGACGGCAATCTGGTTTTTACAGGAAGGAAAGACCAACAGATAAAAATAGGCGGGCACAGGATTGAACTGGGAGAAATTGAACACACCTTACTGCTGCATCCACAGGTAGAAGCGGCAGTAGTATTACTGTCAGCAGACCGCAATGGAGAAAAGGAACTGGTAGCTTATGTTGTTATCGACGAGGCATACGATGTCATGGAGGTAAGGACCTTCATGAGCAATACACTGCCCGCTTTTATGCTGCCGCATCACTATGTCCGGATCGGGGCTGTTCCGCTTACTGCCAACGGCAAAACAGATAAGACGAAGCTGCCATCCCATGGCGAAGTTGAAAAACAGCCTGCGACGGCCTATATAGCGCCGCGGACTGAAACAGAAATAGTACTGGCGGAGATATGGAGTGAAATATTAGGAAAGGAAAAAGTGGGCGTGAGGGATGATTTTTTCGAATTGGGAGGAAGCTCATTGAAAGCCATGATGCTGGTAAAGAAGCTAAAAGATGAAATGAAGGTCGTGTTATCTCTGCGCGAGCTTTTTGAGTACAGGACTATTGAGCGTACAGCAGAGAATCTTAGTGCAACGGGTTCGTTCCCGGAACTGCCGGAGGCCGCCAATGACTTATACGAACACGAAGAGCTGTCTTACAACCAGCAGATTTATTTCTCGGAATGGAATAAAGGTGAAGAGCTGATCGTAAGTTCCTATCCGTTTGAACATTTTGATGCAGCTGCATTCAAGGTGGCGGTTAGTCAACTGATAGCACGCCATGAAGTGCTGAGGACAATATTTATACGTAGGGGTGTGACCGTTATACAGCAGATATTACAGGCAGATGCCTGCCGCCCTGAAATAAATGACGTCGTGAAACTGGCATCTGAGGCGGAGCTACACCGAATCATGGATATAGAAAGAAAACGGAAGTTTGATCTGTCTTCCTGGCCGTTGTTTGATATAAAACTCTATGACACAGGGAAGGGTATCGTTTCTGCTGTAGTGGCGATGCATCATATCCTGACTGATGGCGACTCCGGTGAGGTGATGAAGGAAGAGCTGTCCCGGTTGTATGTGGCTGCATTGGAACAGAAAAACACTACCATGGACCCGCTTCCTTTTCAATATCAGCAGTATGTGCGTTGGCAGCGGAGCTTCCTGCGATCGCTGGAAGGAGAAGCGCATAAGACATATTGGTTGCAGAAGCTGGCAGGCTGTGTCTTGTCTCTGCCAGTAACAGGCGAGGGTGAGGGCGATCAACTGCTGATCCCGGTGCCGTTGAAGATAACAGGTTCTTTTTATGAAGAACTGGACCGCTTTACAAGAAAAAATGCATTGACACGCACTTCCCTGCTACTGGGCGCCCTGGTGCTACTGATCTCGCGGTGGAGCAGGCGTGCAGACGTTACCGTTATAACGTCTGTGGCTGGAAGAACTTCGCCGCACCTGGGACATCTGGACCTCAGCAAAATGATAGGCTTCTTCTCAAATCTGTTGCTGGTAAGGAATATCGTTGACAGGGAACAGCCTGTGCACGGATATCTGCAGGACGTACAACGCAGTTTCCTGGATGACCTGAGTCATGATATATACCCTGTAGGTAAACTGATGAATGAGTTGCCTGGCATCACACCAGCCGAACTGATGAAAGACGCTGTTTTCTACAACTATCATCACTTTACTGCCGCTGCATCTGTAGCGGACCTGGAAGACGGCGGGACAGCCCAGCAGGCGAACATTCCCGTACCGTTTACATTCGGGCTGATCGTCAGGGAGTTCAGGGATGGACTCAGCCTGCAGCTTTTATGCAACGGCCGGCGATTTACCTATGATCATGCTGAAAGCGCCGGAGAACAATACAAGCGTATACTGGAACAGATTATAAATAACCCTGACATACTTACGGGACAGATACCGGAGATGAAAAAATAAATCCTAAAACCATCATTACCCAAACTAAAAATCATGGAAAGTAAAAACTGGTACCTCAAGCCAAATGTAGTTATAGAACCTTTGATCGGAAGATGGTATGCCTGGTCGCACCTGATATCTCCGGCTACGGCAGCCATGAACGTGGTTGGCAGACATCTGAAGATTATGACCTCCTATATACAGGCCCCGCAGGTACATGCCGCCGCTGTAATGAATCCCCAGATGCTGGGAGGCCCCTTTATGGACTACAAGGAGCCACGCGTGGAAAGTATCAGGAAGCTAAAAGAAGACACGCTACGGAACCAGGCCGACCTTGTTCAACTCGCTGAAGCTATAACAGAACTGGATAAAATGCTGAAGGCAAATGCGAAAGGATTTTCGCTCGAGACCCTGTATGAAAAAGTGCCTGAAATACTGAAAGGTTATGTTGAACTGGTGTATGATCTCAATAATAACCCGTCCTTCAGGGTTTTCGAATCGTTATTGTATAAAAGTAAGTTCTATAATAAAGATTCCCAGAGCATAGCCCTTTGGATCACCAATAATGATGAACGTCCGTTCTGCCTCAGCACCGCCAGGCTCGATACTCCCGATGTATTACATCTCAGTATTCCGCTCGATCATCCGGGTATAGATGCATTGAGTAAAATGAAGAGGACCGCCGGTTCAATAGATGAAATAGCCGCTATACTGGGCGTGGAAGAGAAAGACAGGAGCCTGTTTAATACCTTTTTTACACAGGAAGAACATCCTGCTTACAAAAAGTATGATGGAGATAATGTCCGCATGCGTTATTTCGGTCATGCCTGTATTCTCATCGAAACGAAGGAGGTCAGCATACTCGTCGATCCCCTGATCAGCTACTATGGCTACGAATCGAGTATCGAGCATTTCTCGGATATAGATATTCCGGATGAGATAGATTATGTGTTGATCACGCATAACCACCAGGACCACATTTTATTTGAAACACTGTTGCCGCTTCGCCACAAAATTAAAAACATCATCGTTCCAAGGACTACCAGTGGGGCTTTGCAGGACCCTAATATCAAACTGGCCTTTAATAAGATCGGGTTTAAGAATGTAATTGAGATGGATGAAATGGAAGAGCTCACGTTTGGTGGCTGTACAATAACCGGCTTGCCATTTACGGGAGAACATTGTGATCTGAATGTGAAGGCCAAAACATGCTACCACGTTGCAGCCGGTAGGTTTACTTTCCTCTTTGTTGCGGATTCGCGGGTACTGGAAGCCAAACTGTATGAACATATTCAACGTGTAACCGGCGACGTGGATGTAATATTCCTGGGAATGGAGTGTGATGGTGCTCCGCTGACATGGCTGTATGGCCCGCTGCTGACGGAGGAACTGTCGCGCGACAAAGATCAGTCAAGAAGGCTGGCCGGTTGTAATGCAGAAAAAGGTTTACACCTGGTCGATATTTTCCACCCGAAAGAAGTCTACGTATATGCGATGGGGATGGAACCATGGCTGGAGTTTATCAGCACTATCAGGTATACGGAAGAGTCCAGGCCTATCGTACAATCCAACCTGCTCGTGGCGGAATGTATCAACCGGGGTATCACTGCGGAAAGGCTTTTTGGTGAAAAAGAAATCCTGTATCAATATGAAGAAAAACTGGTATAGCACTTTGGGGGAAACCAATACGTCCCTATGCGTATAATAACTCAAATCATAGCAATGGAAAAATCAAAAGCAATACTGAATAAATTATCGGAGCAGGCGGTATCCTTCCGTACGGAGAGTATCAGCCAGGTGCTGATTCTGTTTGAAGACAGAGTAAATTACCTGGGAGACTGCTGCCTCTTTGTGGATAAGCTGCCGTATCTGCGGACATTCTTTAACAAAGCGAATCTGACTGCCGTTTCTTTCAACCTGAAAAATGTCCGTTTCTTCAAGGCGTTTCTTGCAAATAATCCGCATTTGGATGAGATATCCTCTGCAAACTGGCTGGAACTGGATTACAGCCGGTTTGATGTAGTCGTTGTTGCTACCTATCGTGAAGAGGCGGTGCTGGCGATGTTCCAAAGGCGGTATGAAGAGCAGATCCTCAGCGGCAGGTTTAATCTTGTGGTGCTCTCTTTATCGGAGTTGCTGCTGCCGCCAGGGCCTAAAGCACGGTTTATTTTTCCTGTGCTGCAATCACTGGAGATGTATTTAAAAGTCCATAGATCAGGGCAGCTGTATATCAGCGATGCAGAAAGGAAATGGGCGGATGCATGGCTGGAAGCAAGGGGCATGAAAGAAAATGATAGCTTGTTTATCATGCTGGACTCAACTTCCAATAGAGAGAAATTGATCAGGATTGATGTATACTTTGATGTGCTGGCATCATTGCTGAACAATAGCGATGCAAAGGTGCTGGTTTTTGATGAGAGAAGCATCGGTAAGGAAGAATTCTACAGGGAATGGCTTGGCGCTGAAAATATGAACAGGATCATTTTCTCTAAAAGTATGGGTCTTCGTGAAGATCTCTGCCTGATCGGATCTGGTTATACCAGGCTGGTATTTGGGCCATGTACCGGGTTGATGCACTGCGCTTCCAGTATCTATAACAATTATGTCAATAATGGTTTGCCTTTGGAGGATGTACCGTTGATGGTTACATATACCGGACAATACGGAGACCCCAGGGAAACCGCTGCCAAATGGTGGGGCGGGTCTCCGCTTGTGAATTGCCTGTTGCTGAAAAAGAAAGGGGACCGCAAAGAGATCGTCCAGTTGAAAAACCTGTCGGAAGAAGAAAAAGAGTTAAACGACCAATTGCCGTGCATAGAGTATACCGCTGATGTACTGGCTGATTTTTTGAATCAGCGGATTACAGAAACCGGTTTAATAAGGTCGTAATGATGATGGAGAAGGAAGGCTGAATTTTTAAAGCAACCATATGAAGCATATAAATATCAGGACACTACTGCCGTCTGTATTACTGGCTGGTCTCATTTTCCTGTTGTCATCGCAGCTATCGGTTATGCCACCGTTAGGAAAGCTGTTGAACCCCTTTGGGGGCTTGCTGCAGAATGAAAGTGATCAGCGTCTCGACCGGACGTTTACGCTTTCACATAGTGGCGTTGCCGCATCAGTACGCGTTTTTTTTGATAAGAGGAAGGTGCCGCATATATATGCGGAAAATGATGCGGACCTTTATTTCGCCCAGGGATATGTTACCGCAGCGATGCGTTTGTGGCAGATGGATTTTATCAGTTATCTCTCCGCTGGCCGGCTGTCTGAAATATTCAGCAACGGATTCCTGGACCATGACCGGAACCAGAGAAGGATAGGCATGCTGGAAGCCGCAAAAGCATCGCTGAACATGATCATGCAGGACACGGTTACTGCCAGGGCGCTTACTGCTTATACAGCTGGAGTGAACGCTTATATCCGAACCTTGTCATACAAGGACTTACCGCTGGAGTACAAACTGCTCAACTATGAGCCGGAACCCTGGTCTGAACTGAAGACAGCGCTGGTCATGAAGTATATGGGCAATACCTTGTCGGGTTATGAAGAAGATTATCTGATGACGCATATGCGGCTGGCTATAGGAGAAGAAAAATTCAACCTGTTGTTCCCTGACTTCAACAAGCACAGTTCCCCGGTAACCTATAGTACAGCGCCGGGACAGGCAGCTCCTGTATCTGTGGCCGCTGCACCGGATTATCTGGACAGTTCTTTCCTGCTGGCAGGTGTAGCGCCTCCCGTGAACCGGCATAATCCCAGGCTGGGAAGCAACAGTTGGGCTGTTTCGGGTAAAAAAACAGTTTCAGGAGCCCCATTGTTATGCAGTGATCCGCATCTGAATCTCTCATTACCCGCCGTCTGGCTGGAAATGCAGCTCACAACGCCCCACATGAACGCATACGGTGTTTCGATTCCCGGAACACCTGCCGTAATTATAGGCTTCAATGAAAACATCGCATGGGGCGTCGCCAATGGCTGTGATGACGTTAAAGACTGGTATAAACTAAAGTTCTCGCCAGACCACCAGCAATATGAGTTGGACGGAAAGTACCTGGCACTAGAGAAAAGAGTGGAAGAAATAAAGAGAAGAGGACAGGCACCCTTCTATGATACCGTTTATTATACGGTGCATGGCCCCGTTCCTTACAACAGCAGTTTTACCGGCGCCAATGCAGCCCTTGCATGGCATGCGCTGAAATGGGAGTTACACCGGCCGTCAAATGAATTCCTGTGTTTTATAATGCTCAACAAAGCAACGGACTACAATACATACCGGGAAGCCATCAGCCACTATGCTTCGCCTATACAGAGTTTTACATTCGCCTGTAAGGATAATACGATCGCTGTAACGCATCAGGGACATATGGCGGTGAAATGGCCGGAACAAGGCCGTTTCATCCTGGATGGCAGCAAAAGCGCGCACCTCAGTACGGCTTACATCCCACAGGATAGCCTGCCGCATCTGCTTAATCCTCCCTGCAATTATGTAATCGCTGCCAACCAGCATCCCACAGATAGTAACTATCCTTATTACTACAATGGTTATTTCAGGGAAAACAGGGCCAATCGTATCCGGCAATTACTGGAAGCCGGCAATGGCTTTGATTTACAGAGCATGGAGAATATGCAGCTGGACAATCAGAACGCGTTCGCCCTGGAGGCATTACCGGTATTGTTCACACAGATAGACAGCACCCGGCTTCCAGGGGGCGTGCCCAACATGTTGGATTCCCTGGGCGCATGGGCTGGCGCCTATAAGCTGAATGACAAGAACGCCTTGCTTTTCGAACTGTGGTGGAAGAACATCAAAACATTTACCTGGGATGAATTCAGCGATGTAGCTTTCGGAAAAATCCTGCCGGACGACTATCTCCTCCTGGACCTTATCCGGAATGATCCGGGAAACATATACTTTGACAAGCAGCATACAGTGGAGAAGGAAAAGGCGGGAGACATCGTGCAGATGGCCTTCCTGAGTGCCGTGGAAACGTACAATAAAAGAAAGTCCAAAGAAGGTGTGGGCTGGGGTGAAGTGAACAGGGTGAACGTGATGTATATGGGCAACCTCGATGCCTTTAGCAGAAGAGGGATTCCCGGAGCAGGAAACCCGGAAGTGATCAATGCATTATCTGACAGCTGGGGACCTTCGTGGCGAATGGTAGTGGAGCTGGGAAAAAGACCAAGAGCATTCGGCATCTACGCCGGAGGCCAGTCCGGAGACCCGGGCAGCCGCTATTTTGATAATTTCGTTGATGACTGGAGTAAGGGAAAGTTCTATCCGCTTACATTCTTTATATCAGAGAAGGAAGCCAGAGAAGGAACAGATAACAGCTGGACACTAAAATAAGTATATGAACAATATTAAGACATTATTGATCCTGCTGCCAGTGGTGGCCGGTATCGGACTGATAACGGTAATTCCCTGGTGGGGTTTTACAATTCCTGTTATGGTGACAGGCATGATTGTAACGTTGAAAAAATGGAAGATAGCTTCCTTTCCCATCGGGTTCTTAGCAGGCTTTATTGCCTGGCTGGGAGCAGGGGTTTATTTTCATACGGTATACCAGGGAAATATCATCAACAGGTTTGCAACTCATTCGGATATTATCATCCTGCTGGTTATTGCGCTGACAGGTGGTTTGCTGACGGGTCTTGCGCTGTATGCCGGAAAATCCCTGGTGTATCGCAAATCATAATTCACACCAGGGATCAGCCGTTAAAGAAGGTTGGTTAATCCTGTGTTTTTTATTGCATGAACTGCATTTCACTCAGCTGTTTGTAGAGGCCCCCGTGTTTATTGATAAGTTCTGTATGTGTCCCTGCTTCTACAACAGCGCCCCGATCAATGACAACAATGTTGCTCGCTTGTCGGATGGTAGCAAGCCGGTGGGCAATAACAATTGAGGTTCGGCCTTCCATCAGGTTATTCAGTGCATCCTGTACCAGTCGTTCAGATTCCGCGTCCAGAGCAGATGTAGCCTCATCCAGAATAAGAATTTTGGGAGCTTTCAGCACAGCGCGCGCAATGGCGATGCGCTGGCGCTGCCCACCGGAAAGCTGGATCCCGCGTTCGCCAACGATCGTCTGCAGCCCATCCGGGAACCGTTGAATGAATTCCCATGCATTTGCCTTTTTAGCGGCATCGATCAGTTCTTCTTTTGTAGTTCCCTGTTTTCCATAGGCGATATTTTCTGCAATAGTACCGCCAAACAGAAATACGTCCTGCGGTACTACCGCTATCTGGGAACGCAATGCAGATAAAGGGATGATGGGGCCGTCGCTGTTGTCGAATATGACCTGGCCTTTTGCAGGATCATACAGGCGCATGAGCAGCGATACCAGCGTGCTCTTACCTGCACCGCTGGGGCCTACTACGGCTACTGTCTGATTGGCTTTTACTTCAAAAGACATATTCCTGAGCACCGGCACTTCTTCCCGGGAAGGATAATGAAAGCTGACATTCTTAAAACTGATATTTCCATGAAGGTGATGTGCTTTTTCAATACCGTTAATATCTGTAACTGCTTCTATCGGTTCATCAAGAATACTGAACAGGTTTTCAGTGACGCCCAGGCTCTTTTGTAATGATGCATATAACTCTGCCATGCCAGTGATGGAAGTGCCAATGAAAACTGCATACAACACAAACGAGAATAGTTCGCCGGTATCCAGGCCGATGACGCTCCCACGCCATATGATAGCTACCAGCGCGCCGAATATGCCCAGGATAACAAAAGAAGAAAAGGCCGCGCGGTATTTACCTCCCTGTATACCCAGACGGGCTGCTTTATTGGTATGTTCGCGATAGCGGGCCATTTCACGGAATTCACCGGTGAAAATTTTTACGCTGAAAATCCCTTGTAGTGTTTCTTCTACAATCGTATTGGAAGCGGCAATCTGGTCTTGCATACCTTTGGAATATTGCCTGATAAAACGACCAAAGAAAAAAGCGATTGCTGTGATAACCGGAAGGATGGCAAGTACAAAAGCGGTCAGCCCCGGAGATGTCATGATCAGGAGAACAAAACCACCTATTACTACAATGACCTGCCTGATAAACTCTGATACAGTATTGGTCAGCGTTTCCTGTAGAAGGGCAGTATCTGATGATAACCTGCTGCTAAGTTCCCCCACACGCCTGTTCTGGTAGAATTGCATCGGGAGTTGTATAAGATGGTTATAAACAGATTGGCGTAGTGCCGCCAGTGTTTTTTCAGAAACGTTCGCAAACAGGACCGTTCTGATAAAAGAAAAAATGGATTGCGCTATCAGTACGCCCAGTAATGATAAACCAATACGATGGATGTCTGCGGAAGTATGTGGTTTAGCACTGACATCTATCAGCATACCCAGCATCTTCGGAAAGGCCAGCCCTGCAAGGCTCATCAGCAACAGGGAGAATATGCCTGCACTCAATGCTGGCCAATGTGGCTTCAGATATCTGAATAACCTCAGGGTTTGTGCCAATGCAGACGGAGAGGACATATTGTTGGCATGTACTATCGGGATTCTCATGTAAAAAGATTGAAGGTTGAACAATGAAGATGCATTGATTGGGATTTGAAGCCCTGTATAGGAAAAGCTGACAGGAATCAGGGCTCATTTAAATGCATGTCAAATATATTGGTTTTTATGATTGATATAACGTGGAAACGGAAATAAAATTGGGAGTAAGTTGAAACGAACCGAATAGACATTGGCTCGCCGTAAAGGGCTGGATGAATTTGATGAAGAACCTGCGTTAAAAAGCCTGACGAATAACGTCAGGCTTTTTGTTATACTTCCCGCTTCCTGCTCAGATGCTCGCCAATTGTGCTGTTGGTACTGCCACGGCGAAAGTGGCAGGGTATAATTTCCGGAACATGGTGTAGGTCACGCTCACGATGGTGAAAGCGATGATCGCGTCTATGGTAGCGGCAAAACCCAGCACAGCAATCTTGGAGAAGAAAGCGAAAAGGATATCAAAGAAAATGCCGGCAAATACCCATTCCTTCAGGCGGAGCAGTCTGTTGGGAACCAGCAGTACTGTGATCCCGGTAAGTTTGAATACGCCAAGGATATAAATGAAATGCGAAGGATAACCCAGTTGCTGTGTGATCTCCCATACAATGGGGTTGCGGGTAAGCTCGAAGAATCCGCTGGCGCCAAACCATAAAGATAAAAGAGATGCGCCTGTCCAGTAAGTAATGAATGTGGATTTTTGTGTCATAGCCAATGTGTTTTAGGTGATTGATGACACAAAATTGGGGGTAGTGACCAGCTATGCCAACTGTAATCCGGGGAAGTGGACATAATAGGGGCTCAACTGGACATCCGGGAAGGTGAGCATTTCAAAAGAAAAAAGCCGCATTATCCATTCGGATAATGCGGCCATGGAAACAGTGTTTTAGAGCTTTTATAGCCGGCAAACTACTCTGTCTGGCAGATCTGACATGCGTGACCTCCGGGAGGTATAGTAGCGCAGGTGTCAGCATTGGACGGGCAGTTGAGGATTCTGGTAACCGTAGGGAGACCACCAGCGATCAGTTGTTGCTGGCTTGCATTCAGCGTTGCCACTGTAGATTTACCGAGGATCAGTTTTTTCTGGAGGGATACTTGTTTCTTTTTCATTTTGATACATTTAAAGGTTATAAAATCAGCAAGGACCTGTAAATACCTGAACAGTATCGCAGGTAGGAGTATATGAACGACAGTAAGCCGGCGAAGTCTGAGCCATTTGCCCACCGGCGATTTGTTGCTGCTGACCTGCATTCAGCGGCGCTACGCTAACCTTAGCGAAGGACAGTTTTTTCTGGAGAGATACTTGTTTCTTTTTCATGTTTATTGTTTTATTGGACAATTATGGGCAATAACATACCATCCGGGCAGGCCCGGGGAAAGAATAAAAAAGGCAGAAAAAGCTAACGACTGTTGGCAGTCTCCATCAGAATATAAAATTGATGATACTAGCAGGAAATGCAACGGTCATCTGTGAAATGGATAGTTTCACAGGACGCGCCACCGGCTGTCATTGTCTGCTACTGAGAATTGAGGGGAGCTTTCGTTGTCTTGCTAAATGACATCTTCTTTTGGATAACATTTTTTTTCTTCATAACTGGCGGATTTTACGGGTAATATTTCAGGTTACATCTTGCTGGGCGTCGAGGCTACGGGATTGATATAGATAATGGTGTAATACGTTGGTCATTCGATATACTGAAAGGTAGTAAAACAGAATATGAAAAAAAATTTTTTCCCGAAGTAGATAAGCTGCCAAAAAGGGCCATCTCCAAAGAAGAGACGGCCCCTTGACTTATATATGTTTGATATAGATCAGATTAATATCCCGGATTCTGTGTCAACCCCGGTTCAATTTTTAAACTGCCCGAATGAAACGGCCATAAATAATTGCGCGACTGAAATGAACGGTCTTCTATCTTTAGTGAAACAAGGTTTCCATTCACTAACCGTGTATGCCCGAGGGCGGGTTTATTCATTACCTGGTCTCCAATCTTCCATCTTAGGATATCATCATATCTTACCCCTTCGCCAGCCAGTTCTATCCTCCGCTCATTTCTGATCAGGTCGATCCATTGCTGTTGCGTGTAAGCTGCATATTTTGGTAAGTTAACATCCGCTTCTTTCATATCGAGGCCGGCCCTGGTCCTGACCTGGTTGATACAACTTTTCGAAAGGTTATCAATATTATTCATCATAATGTGGGCTTCTGCATATGTCAAAAGTACTTCTGCATATCTCAGTATCGGGAAATACATATTGCCATTATCCTTGAATGCATCTGTTTCATCCACAAATTTTCTGAACCAGTAACCTGAGCGGCTGGCACGTTCTTTTTCATGGAACATCGGACTGTTTTGGTCATATATGTCGATAGGTTCGTTGACAAACATATCTCCCTGACCGATGATGCTGGCTGTATAACGCGGGTCCCTGTTGAGTTTCGGGTCCAGCTCATAGTCCTGTTTATTATGATAGGGACATTCATCAATTTTATTACCTTGTAAAGTCCAGTAGGCGTCTACCAGTGATTTTAAAGGCACAGAGTAGGACTGTCCTTTTCCAGTCCGGAAATGCGGACCCAGGTGCTCAAAAGAATTAGTACCACTGTTTCCATGACTCTGCATGTCCATTTTTATGATAAACTCTTTGTTTATCTTGTCTCCTTTGTACTTGAACAGATCTCCGTAAACCGGATACAGTGAGTAATTGCCACTATCCATGATTTCTTTAGCCAGACGCGCCGCCAGCTCATAACGGCCATGGTACAACGCATATCGCATGATAAGGGCTTTGAGAGAGTATTTGTTGAACATGTAGGCATCTGAATTGTATTCCTTGTCCGGGAGCGTATTGGCAGTTGCCTCGGCCATTGGGAAAAGTGTATTCAGTATTTCCTCTTTTGATTTAGCCGGCTGTGTTACTTTTGAGATATCTACCGGCTCGAGGTAAAAAGGAATGTTACTCCAGCGGGAAACCATTTTGAAATAGTGCCAGCACCGGAGCCCTTCCAGTATGCCTTTGTATTTTGTGCGGATGGCTTCATCTTCCACATAAGGTGTATTGATACTTTTCAGGTAAGTATTTAAACGGCCTATATGTTTCATGTGAATGGTATAGTAATATTCAAAAGCCCTGGTATTGGCGTCGTAGCTACCGTTGGCAATACGCTGATGATTATCGCCTTCCACTCTGCTATAAGCATTATCCGATTTACTGTCATCCATATAAAAAAGTAACCTTCTGTCGCCCTGGTTGGTAAACACATCCAGGTAGGTGCTGTATACAACACGCCGCAGGTCTTCTTCTGTATTAAAGAACTCATCGAATTTGGTGGCAGTAGGGTCTGGTTTGTCCAGAAACTTCTGGCATGCCGGCAGGATTACGGAGAATAATAACAATAAGATAAGTCTCTTTTTCATCGTATGCATATTTTGCAGTTGATTGAAATATAGTTTTCTGTTGTGCAGGCTACTACCTGCTAAAACAAGGTGGCTCTGACACCAAGGCTGTAAACAGCCATCCGTGGATAGTTACCATTGCCGCCATCCCGCTCCGGTTCAAGTCCTTCCCATCTTGTGAAAGTAATGGCATCCTGTGCATTCACATATACCCGTACGTTCCGGATTGTTTTTCCTTGTAACGGGAACGTATATCCGAGTTGTAATACTTTCACTCTGAAAAAAGCTGCATTGCCCAGCCAGACATCACTGAGATAAGCATTGGTGCTTGATCCTGTCCACACTCTGGGAAACCTGCTGTCAGGTGTTTCGGGTGTCCATCGGTTATCAGCATAATACTGTCGTGGCCTCCCCAATGAATTGCTGCTGCCATCCACCAATACAGGGTAACCCTCCAGACCGTTCAGGCGTCCCGTTCTTTTGCCCACTCCCTGGCCCAACAGGTTAAAGTCCCAGTTCTTATATTGTAAGGCTACCGTTACGGAATAATTCAGATGGGGGAAGGGATCTCCGAGGTTTATTTTATCAGCATCATTGATGATGCCATCACCATTCTGATCTACATATTTAATATCGCCGGGAAGCATATTGGGAAGTTTGGCCCTGGTGGCGTCCACATCTCTCTGGTCCCGGAAAAAGCCATCGCTTTTATAGCCATAGTAGTTATCAATAGCAATCCCTTTGTACCAGATTTTATCGTTATCATCTTTAAAGATCAATGTGTCTCCATTTCTGTAGCCAGCTTTCAGCACTTTATTTCTGTTGTCAAACAACATAGCGCCTATGCTATAACCAAGATTACCGATCTTATCCTGCCATTGTACCGAAATTTCGTATCCGTTATTTTCTACTTCTCCGATATTAAAAGCTGCTTCAAGTGAGTTAGAGCCGGTGATGGGCGGTACCGGGAACCTCGAATAGATCAGATCGTAAGAGTTCTTCTTGTAAGCTTCTGCTGTCAGGGTAAGCCTGTTATTCAACAGCGTCAGCTCCAGTCCGATGTTTCCCTGTTTTTGTTTTTCCCAGGTGAAATTCATGTTGGGTACACGCATCAGCCATCCCCATTCGTTTACGTTCTCTTCCCATAAATAGGGGTCTACGTTCTCATTACCTATCAGGCCATAGGAAGCACGTAATTTGAGGTTATTGATAATACTATTATTTACCAGCCCCTTCATGAATTGTTCATTGGTAATATTCCAGGCTACAGCGCCTGCAGGAAAAAAGCCCCACTGCTTGCCAGGAGCAAATTTACTGCTGCCATCCCCGCGGGCGGTGAACTCCAGGATGTACCTGTTGTTAAAAGAGTAGTTCAGCTTTCCGAAAAAAGAAGCCTTGGCAATTTCTTTATAGTCGGTATAATTGAAGCTCATCACCTCTGAGCCGGCGGTGACATATATTTTGTCGGCCTGATGACGAAGGCTGCCTGTATAGTTAAGCAGTCCGCGGGCAGTCAACTGACTTTGACTAACGTCCTGGTCAGCTCCCACTTCATTCTTCCATATTTTCACCGGTTTGCCGTTACCATCGTAAAATTTGAAAGTTTCCCGCTGACGTTTATTCGCCGATTTGCTAATCTGATAGGACACATTGCCTTCCAGGCTGAGATGTTTGCTGATATTATATCTTGGCCGCAGGTTCACGGAGCTGAAATCATACAGATTATTCCGGGAGCCTCCGCGGTTGATGGAAGCGATCGGATTCATGTCGTTGTACAACATATAATGCTCGGGGATATCACTGGAGGGATAGTATATCTGTTGGGTAGGATTCATTTTCCAGAGATTTTCATACAACCCTGTTCCATCGTCGTTTTCCTTCAGCCGGTTAATTTGCAGGCGATGGGCGTAGAAATCAGCCAGTAAAACAAATTTATCTGCTATATTCACATTGGTATTAAATCGTGCAGAGTATTTACCGGAGCCTTCGTATGAGTTAAGACCATTTTCTTTCAGGTATCCCATCATCAGGTTGAAAGAGCCGATACCGCCGCCTCCGGAAACACTCATGGAAATATTTTGTGAATTGGCCCTGCGCCGCATTCCTTCTTTCATCCAGTCTACAGAAGGAGTTTCTCCGGATCCCATCTTGCGGATGTCTTCGTCGGTAAAAAGAGGCGTTTGTCCCTGAATATTTCGGGCTTCGTTGTTTAACTTCATATAGTCGATGCCGTTAACGAATTTGGGAAGATCGATAGGTTGTTGTAATGCGCCCCATGAGTTAACATCTACCTTAAACCGTCCCATTTGCCCGCGCTCCGTTTCTATGATGATTACGCCGTTGGCGCCCCGGGAACCATACATAGAGGCAGATGCCGCGTCTTTCAGTACCGTGATGCTTTTCACCTGATTGGGATCTATATCATTTAAACTTTGCTCCATTCCGTCTACAATAACGAGGGGACTGGCATTCTGTAAAGTGCTGATACCTCTGATCGTAATGCCGGGTACACTACCAGGTAAGTTAGTGGTTTGTTGAATGGTAACACCCGGGACGGTGCCGGTAAATGCCTCCTGCAGTTTAGCTATGGGTCTGGTTTTGGTTAATTTTACATCTACCTGGGCAACTGAGGACGCCACATGCCGGCGTTCTACTTCAGAGAAGCCCATTACCACCACTTCAGAGAGACTTCTGGTACCCGTTTTTAACCGGATTTCCATATTGGTCTGAGATTGAGCGCTTATTTCCGTTGGCTGAAATCCAATTGCGCTGATGATGAGCGTAACATTCTCCCTGGGAATTTTGATCTCGAACCGCCCGTCGTTGCTGGTGGCCATACCTATGTTTGTGCCTTTGATGAGGATACTGGCTCCGGGTATCGGTTCTCCTTTTTCATTGGTGACTCTGCCGGTGACTATCAACGCGGAATCGGCCACTGCATGGGAGCGGCTGTTGAGCAGGATGCGGCCGTTGTTGATCGTATAGCGTACCGGCTGGTCATGGAGCGCTATTTCAAGTGCCCGTTCCATAGAAGCATTTTTGACTTCAATCGTTACAGGTTTGGTAGCAGACATCAGGGTTTCGCTATAGGCTATGGACACTCCAGCTTGGGTGGCCATTTCTTTAAGTACCTTTTTTAGGGGCACATTTTTTTCCGAAAGCGTGATCTGCTGCGATAAGGCTACTGCGCTGCATTGCAGGCAGACCGCAAGTAGCAGGAAGACGGTGAATCTCATAACGTAGAACATTTTGGTTGAACAAAGAGGTTTTCAAATCACAACCGGTCTGGTTGCAGTCATGTTTGTTTTGGGCATTTTCAGGTTATAGTTATTGTAAAGAAAAAGGCAGTACAGGCTGATATTTTACCGGATCAGTATTACTTTGATTGTCCTGTCTTCCAGTTTGAGTTTTACCTTGTCTGTTTCCAGCATAGGTAGTACCTCCTGTAGTGGCAGGTTACGGCTGATGTATCCTCCGAAACGGTTACCATCTGGTATCGACTGATAGTCCGCTTCCACATCATACCACCTCGACAGCTGCTTCAGTATGCTGACCAGGCTGGCGTTTTCAAAGTTAAAGAAGCCTGTTCTCCACGCTGTTGTTTCCTTCAGGTCCGCAGTATGTATAGAGAGCGCTCCGGTGGTATTGTTCACTGCAGCTGCCTGCCCGGGGAGCAGCTGTTTTTCGTTATCGCCGGATTTAACTTTAACAGCTCCCTGTACAAGTGTGGTGCGGGTTACCGGTTCGTCGGCATAGGCCATCAGATCGAAGCTGGTTCCCAGTACCTGTACTTCTATATTGTTCACTTTTACAATAAACGGTTGATCTGGCATCGGTTTTATTTCAAAATAAGCCTGTCCCTGTATTTCCACCGTACGGTTGCTGGAGGAGAAAGCAGTAGGATAACGCAGGCTGGACGCAGCATTGAGCCAGACATGACTTCCATCGGGCAGTACTACATTAAACTGTCCACCGCGGGGAACTGCCAGCAGGTTGTAACTAACAATGGATGAAGGGCCGGTGGTAAGTGGGTAAAGCAATTGCCCGTTATGCTGTTGTACTTTAATATCACCCTGTTGGATCACCCGGTTGCCGGCACTGTCCAGCGTGACCACGGAGCCGTCTGATAGTGTGAGTTTCGCTTTGTTGATGCCAGGTGATCCTACGGATATAACCTGTTGTAGTGCCAGTTTGGGTGCAACGGGCTTGCGGGAGATATAGAAGATAGCAGCTGTTGATATGAGTACAACAACTGCAGCGGCAGCGCCCCATTTCAGATAGTGGAAGGGACGTATTGGTACTACCTTGCTTCGGCTGATCTCTTGTAACAATCTTGTTTCTATACGGTCTCCAAGGACTTGAGGCACGTCATGTTTTTCGTTCATGACACGCTCAAATTCCCGTTTCATGGCCATCAGCAGGGGACGTTTGGATGCGGTTGTGTTAAGATATCCGAATAAGGTCTCCAGTTCCTCCCGGCTGCATTGGCCGTCCAGGTACTGCTGTAACAGTTTCTCGTAGTAATTTTCAGGTCGCGGCATATTATTCCCCCCGTTGAAAACAAAGGGTACTATATAATATCCGGAAATATAAAAGGAGGGTACCCCCAGTGGAAAATTTTTTTTAGTAAAGGGTGGAGATTAGCCAGACAGCCATCAGTATGTCACCATGACGATACACATAGTCCTCGATGAAACGCATACCCAGTACCATATGTTTTTTCACTGCATTACGGGAAATACCCAGTATGGCAGCCGCTTCGTCATAGCTTTTCCCTTCCTGACGACAGAGGCGGAATACTTTGAGCCGTTGTGGCGTCAGCTTTGAAAGCGCTTCCTCAAAAAGACGCTCATATTCTTTTGTCCGTACCCATTCATCGGGATGCTCCGGATCAATACCGGCCAGCTGTTGGTATAATTGTGCCCGCATCTGTCCGTCAGTGGCCAGTTTGGCGATGGTTTTAAATACATGATTGCGGGCAATACGGTAAAGATACCCGCTGAAAGAAAGTTGAGGGTTGATACGGCCTCTGATCTCCCAGATCTTGAGAAATACGTCGTGCACCAGGTCTTCTGCCAGAGAAGGGACCTTACAGAAGCGCAGCAGGTATATATATAAAGAAGGATGGTAGTGCCGGTAGATGCTCGAAAAAGCCGATTCATCTCCCTGGGCCATCCTTAACAGTACTTCTTCTTCCATGGACATACGCTCCATACCTTTTAAAAAGTTTTTTGTCGCCGGTTATTAATTGAAAAGCAAGAAATAAGAAATTAATTAATAATATGTTTGTAAAGATAGAAAACAGGCGAAGGAAATAAAAGTGGAGGTAGAGGGGAACGTATTTATGGGAATATCCTGATTACTGTTGCTGGGGTATATTGCTACGAGGACGGGACAGGGGGTATAAAGTCAGCTAAACCTTAATGTCTGCTGCTTTAGCATCGCGTATAAAGAATATTAATACGATTGTTCCTATAACGGAAAGTACCATCAATACTGCCAATGCAGGGGGGATGAATGACAGAAAAATAAATGTCGCAGGGATGACCCCTGAGCTTCCTCCCGATAACCGGAATCGGTAAAATGTAATTCACCCGGGCATAGGGATTACAGTTTTCGGGAGGAAGATGGTTTACTATTATTGTTCGCCAACAATAGTGTATCTATTGTAAATGGGCGATAGATAGCAGGTTATGCTACAACCCACATACACAGACGCGCCTGGAAGTACATAGACCTGAAAGTACTGGGTACCCGTTTTTATGCCTTGCTCCCAATCATTACGTATTGTTAAAGTATATCCTTGGGAAGAATTTGGATTATTGGCATTCACTATTAATCCTGTGCAACCGGGTGAACAAAAGCCTCCCTGATTAAGGTAAGTAGTAAATCTTCTGGCCTTGTTTAAATTGTTATGTACAGAATTTTTTGGCTTGGGATCTGAAGCCGCTTTGACTTCCTGTTGGGAAGTTAAAATGGCAGGACCCAATAATAAAGAGAGAAAAATAATAGATCCTACAGTAATTAAGAATGACTTTTTCATAAAGTAGAAACATTTTAAAAGTGAAGAAAATAGTGGGTTGGTGAAAATTGACCAATTGGTCTACAGTACTAAAGTGGTTCAGCCCGGGTTAACTTCTTTTTCGATAATTGGTAATAGTGGTTTATACTTCAGGTAACAAAGTATGATTAAAGGTATGGAAATATTATGCTCAGGGCAATACTCGAAAAATGGCTTTTTTCACCCCTGGAATTGGGGGGATGAATTGTTTAACCTTATACCTGAGTTACTTTATTGACAGTAACAATTAGAAAACTGTTGTTGTGTTAAGGCTCCGTTGCCGCACCAGAAGGCTTTCCAGTTTTGCAGGTTGATTTCATTGGAGCCGGGATTGCTTACCTTATACAGGTTAATATATTTATTGAGATAAGCCGTATCAGAGGCTATCTTGTTCCTCACCCAGTTGAGGCTGGATGCATTGATGGCAGCTACGTTATAGGTTAGCTGAAAGTTATATTCAGGAGTCCAGGTATTGGCATTTTTGTTAATGCTCAGGTAAAATGTTTTTGCGTTCATCAGCTGCAACGAACGGTGGTGATAGCTGATGAGCTGGAATCCGGGGTTGTTGGCAAAACGGGGGCTGATGGCTGGGGTAATATGAATAAAGGAAATAGGTTGCTCATTCTGGTAGATCACCCTGAAATCATCCATGTGCGTATGTCCGGCCAGATTGGCACGGATCCGGGAAGAAAATTGTTGTACCAGGTTAAGAAACGCGTTATTGTAGTTGTCGCGCCACATGAGTGTAATGTTCGATTGGCAGTCACCGTAGTTATGCAGCGTGGCGTGTACGTCCACACCCGGAGGAATATGATATACCATCCACACCACTTCTTTTCTCAGGTGGTTGTCTTCCAGCATTTCTTTCAGCCATTGCAGTTCATCAGATCCCGGGTCGTCAGCAGCGTTGCCACAGGAGTTATAGTATTTGGCGGAAAAGAATACACTATTTAACAATATCAGGTTCCCCCGTACTTTGCCGGGGAATGGATAGGTATAATAACCTCCTTTGGAAAACTGTGCTACAAAAATACTGTCAGCAGCTTTGCTTTTATTTCGCAGCAATGGTACCCAGGCCCTGGCAAACATAGACAGGAAGGGGCTGTTGGGCTCCACCATATAATCGCCGCAATATGAATCATTATTCCCAAGTACCGGTAATACAACTGTTTTTGGAAAATATTTATTCAGCATCCAGGCGAGGAACTGAATGGTTTTAGCCGTGAAAGCCTGCACAGATCCTGTACCAGCATATCGTGAATAGTTGGCTTGGAAGTCATGGCAAAGGAAATCACCAGAGATGATAATAAAAGAAGGTGTAATATTTTGCAGCTGCATAGCCATGAGCGCAGATTTCAGCAGTGGGTAGTTAGCGTCGCTGCCATATCCGTTAGGCTGCTGTATGGCTGATGATTCGAAGATAGTCTCCCAACCGGTATAATCGGTATTTATCAATTTAGGCATCAGGGAGGGGTCAAAGAAAGGATTGAAATGAATATCTGATGCACTGAGGAGATACCTGGCGCTGGTGGGGCCCCAGCCAATCTGTGCATGCAGGCTGGATGCCTGCATGCACAGTATAAAGAGTATGAACCTGTTGAAATAATGGGTTAATAGACATTTCATGGGAGGTATTTTAGAGGTGATGCTACTACTGGCCATATACCTCGTTATACAGTTCCTGCAAACGTGCCAGAAAGCGGGAGATATAACCTGTCAGCAACAACTGGTCCCAGTGCCCTTCTACAAAACGGTTGGTACGTACATGGGTGGTCATCAGCTTACGTAATGTTTCAGTATCGCTGTTGTCCAATGTTGCCGGCGACATTACATAATCCCATCCCACTTCTTTTGCCCATATATTATAATCAAATACTTCCAGGAATTTTATTTCATCCAGCAAGGTTATTAACTGGATATGGGGAGGTATATGACCGGCGAATATCCGCAGGTCATCTGTAGTCATAGCCGAAATACTGCCGGCCAGTGCCAGTACCCTCTGCAGACCTTCTTTTGGGAAATCATTGATAGTCATGATATGTTATTTAATAAATGGCTATTACTGTTTTCGAGATAAATTCCTCCAAATCCGCTGAGCAATAGTTAATCGTTGTCTGCTGCATGGTAAAGGTGCACTGACTATTGCCATCATTGCAGCTTCTTTCGGTTACCGTGGACGTCATATTCCTGGCGTAAAGATATTCATCTTCACCGGGATATACGGAGAGGAAGGCAATACTATGGCTGTTAAGCCCATTGATATTAAATTTATAGCTTGCACCATTATACCACGAGCCCGCCGGCTGTGCGCTACTGGTATATCCCAGCTCCAGGATATTGGCGCCCACCTGATACTGGGCAAGTCTTTGAGGTGACATATGACTTTCTCCACGGTATGTTTCACCCTGGAATGCCGCGATATTGGCAAGCCCTGAATCAATAGCGCTGAATAAAGGCATGAGGGTATAATAGTTCTGATCTGAGCTGCCGTTGCGGAGGGTAGAATTGATCATTCCATAATAATT
The DNA here is from genome assembly GCF_003308995.1 of Chitinophaga flava. NCBI lineage: Bacteria > Pseudomonadati > Bacteroidota > Chitinophagia > Chitinophagales > Chitinophagaceae > Chitinophaga > Chitinophaga flava. The sequence goes on from NZ_QFFJ01000002.1 coordinate 3,486,889, forward strand.
GGAAGTCCACATCCGCACCGCAAAGGCCTGTCGTTTGGTAAGTCGGTCTGGCAGGCTGATTCCCTGAACGGCACTCCAGGCGTCGGGTGCATAGCTCTGATAATTTCCCGGCAGGTCCAGGTTCACCAGGTTCTGATAGTAGTTTTTCAAAGTGCTGAAAGTGGGTTGAACCTGATTCAGCTTATCGTTATCGTAAGCTACCAGCTTAATAACGGGCATAGAAAAGGCAGACAGCGAACCGGCGAAAGTAGCCGCATAAAACAATGCCTGTATAATATCCTGGTAAGAAGCTCCTCCGCTGCCGGTGCATACCATTGGTAAAGCTACGGTAGTGTTACTGCCGCCCTGGAAACAATTTAATGCCTGAAAAATAGTCCATACCAGCCCGGCTGCATCTGTAGATGGATTTGTAGGTTCGAACAGTAATATCCTGTTGAACTGTATACCCGAATTGGAGGAGCTGATCGTGTTGGAGATCCAGCAAGGTATCTTGGGTTCATAGTTGGCTGCTTTATTATTGGATAACTGTTGTACCGACACGCCTGCCTGTGCCAGCGAACCTATCAGTGAACCAGATGAAGCAGAGTAGTCCCCCGGCGAGGCTGATACCACCAGGAAATCCACTGCATCTTCGGATGAGAGGTTGGTAAGATCACCCATACACAACTGGAGAGTAGGTGACCCGTTAGCATTATCGATGGTAAAAGAATCAATTAATTGTAATGCCATAATCAGGAATTATAGATGGGGAAAATTATGACTGTGTCAATTGCGCAAATAACTCATTCAGCGGATTGATCCAGTCTGTGTTAAAATTGACGATCTCGAAAGCCATCAGCGAAAAATCACTGTTTAGCAGTGTTTTGCTTCCATTGAACAAGGCGGTAAGGATGGTGGTGGGACTGGCGCCATTGGACCCGGTGCTTACCATGGATGTTGCTACAATGATGTTTTGCGCTTCAGTGCCGGCAAATGTTTGCAGTGATGTGAAGATACCAGGTACCTGTTTGGCAACCCCATCACCGCTTTGAGTAGCTTCAAAACAGATAATACGTTTGAAAGCCTGGTTGCTGATGGGCTGTGATATCCAGCAGTAATCACTGGAACGGTAATCAGCTGCTTTGTTCTCTGCCAGTGCTGCAACGGAAACGCCTATATCATTCAGCGCACCTATCATGGAGCCGGCTGTGGCGCTATAATCGTTGGGCAAACTGGAAATAACCAGGTAGTCCACGATTTCCGAAACGGCCTTCATATGTGTAAGATCGCCCTGGTAAAGCCCTGTGGCCTTATTCATGCCATTATTGTCAACATATTGTGCATCCTGTTGGTAAAAAAGGCTGATGGCCTGTTGTACGGCTTCAGTGATCTGGTTTTCAGGAAAATTACAGGCCTTTAGTGCTTTGGTAAGCAAATTCTTGTCAATAGCAGCAGCCCAGGCAGTAGTCAGGGCATCAGCCATCTGCTCAACTGTGGCGTCAGGGTAATTTTTAAATATTATGGGAGCGCAGTCTGGCGGGTTACCCCCACTTACCCGGCAGCCGATAGCAGCTTCCAGCAGTGTGACTTTACCCAGCGATGTAAGGAGTTGCTGAATAGCTTCAGGTGTCAGCGACTGTTTAATAATTGTTTTCATATGGATGAATTTTATGAGTTATACACTTGTACAACCTGCCCGTAGTCCTCAGTAGTCCAGTTGGGTGCATATTGTTTTGACATAGCACCGGCGGTTTGTGTTATTGAATAGCCTGCAGCTTTCATGGCAGTAGCCATCGGTACTACTGAGGTATTTACCTGTATCAGGTAGAACCCTGCTACGAGTAACGAACACATTTCTGCCGGCTGTAAAGAGGGGTAGGTGTTTTTAAGACTTTGTGCCAGGACCGGTGCTGTCTGACCGGCCTCTACTCCCTGTAACAACGTATCCCATTGGAGGTTGGAATAAACATCCAGCACAACGCTATAGTAGCTTGTATGCCAGTTGGAATTGTAGATTTTGCTTAACGCGCTGCTGACGTTTGATAGCTGGTACTGTGCTGCTTTCAGTGCCAGGGAAATGCAGCCCACATCGTTAGGCAGTTGGGTGAGCGAGAATGTTTGTACAACTGGCCGTGCTATATTTATTACCTGCTCATTGCTTACGGGGAATGTTTCTTGAAGGGCTATGGTAGCTTGTATCGGGGTAAGTGTGCTAAAGCATGTATACAACGCTGCCAGTACCTTTTCTATGGAGGTGTGGGAACCGAAGGACGATACGAGGAACTGTGCTCCCTGTAATGGAGTAATGCCACTATAGTGAGCCAGTAAAAACTGCAATACCTCCGTTTCCGTGATAGCTTTTCCGATAAATGTGAAGCCTGCTACTATAGCGTTGGACATTTCGTTGGCTGTCAGCGTCTGGCCTATAGCGCTGTAACCAGTGGTCAAGGCATTGGCAAGATCAGTGGATGAGGTATCATTGAATGCCGACATGATACCGCTTGCCACATCGTTGGCAACCGGGTTGCTGTAACCTTTGCAAAGCGCCTTGCTGAGATCAGTGATGGCAGTATTAGGCGGTGTAAACACGCTCACCAGCGCACCAGTCAGTTCCGTTGCTAAAATACCGGATACACTGGATACTACTAAAGGAGAGGTGGTAAACACATCTTTGCCTGCTATTTTGTTGGATTCGGCAGTGCTGAGGCCCGCACTTGTATTGCTGGAGTAGGCAATAACCAGCATAGCAGCCATTTCGCCGGCAGTGGTAGTTGGCAATGCATTGTTTACGGCTACTACCAGGTCGTTTTGATTTACACCTGCTGCGCTCAGAGCAATGCCCAGCAACAGCATATTCAGCGGGGCAATGGTTTGATAACCGTTTACAAGGTCTGTGGCCAGTGCATTGGTCGTAATGGAAGTATACAGATTTTTTATCGGTGTAGCGCTTTCGTAAGCGTTGAAGTTAACGGCAGCCAGCGTCTGCAGCATATCTGTTGCTGAGATCGATGACTGATAGGCCGTGTATAATATGTTGGCCATTTTAGTGGCGGTATCAACATCCGTAGCATAGCTGGATTGCGATTTCAGGTATTTAGCCACATCGAGCACGGCATACGGGGAGGCGGCCAATGCATCTGCCATCTGTGCTGCCTTCAATGGCGGGTTATATGTTGCATTTAACAATGCCGCCATGTCTGTTACGGTAGCTGTTTTGTCCGGGAAATTATTTTTCAGCACCGGGGCTACGTCTGCCGGTGAATACAATGGCGCCAGCGCACCTGCAAGATCGCTGACTGACAGCGGATTTTTAGCAAGCTGGTAGGCTGTTAGCAACAATACACTCATCTTAGCAGCGGTATCAGTATCAGTTGCGTAATGCGTTTTCAGCGCCTGGGCTACTTGTTTGGCGGGGTATATCAATGCCAGCGCATCGGCCATTTGTTGCGCCGTAAGCGTTGTACCGAATATCTGCACCAATATGGAACACATATCTTCTGCCGTAGCAGTTTGTGAAGGGAATACCGTATGTAATGCTGGTACTACCTCCTGGAAACTGTATTTTGCTGACAGCAGCTTACCGGCACCCACCGCGTCATTCGCATAGTTACTGAAATTGTACACCAGTGCATTTGCCGCGCTGGTAGCACTATACCCGGCAAAAGCCTGGTCACTGATCAGCATTTCGGCAGTATACGAATCACCTACAGAGGCTTTCACCGCCTGGGAGATGGCGTTGTCGCCAAATTTGGTATTCGCTCTCAGTGCTTTGGTGTTTGCACCTGAATTGTTACTGCCAAAAATATTCCAGAGCCAGTCGGCGATATTCTGTACAGTATTATTCAGTTGATCGAGCAGTTGACAGAAGACATTAATGTCGGTTTCAAAGTAACCAACCAATACCTTAGCGACTTCTACTGCGGCATCAAAAATAATAACACCCAGGTTCACCAGTTTGGCAAAACAGTCAGCTGACTGATACAAAGCACTGAAAATACTTTTCGCATTTTTTTTCATCTGTTGAACAATGGTGGAGGGCAGGTCGGAGATCGTATCAGCCGTCACTTGATCTACGCCGAACTGCAGGTGTAACTGGATATCACAGCTACCTACTTTTACCTCAAAAGAGCCGCACCCAGTCAGCGTGTAACTGGGTTGATTACCACGATTGTCAAGTATCATGGCGAATTTACCCAGAAGGTCTACTCCGCCCTGTCCCGGTATTTTGCTCTGTCCTGGTATTTTTGCCAGATCAATTTGGTCAGCGGCCTTTACATCTTTGCCGGTGGAGGGATTGGTAATATCGAAGCCCGGTATGTTCGATGTGTCGAGGAAGAGCTCGAATTTGCAGCTAATATTCATGTATTTCGCCTGCAAGTATTCACAATGAACATTCATATTTGTCAACTGCCCTGCATTACCTGCCAGGTCAAAATAGAAATAGGAATTGGCAATGTTCCCTTTGTCAACCTTCACCAGTGCAGTGACTGCCAGCTGAATGGTGTCGAAAAAATTGCAGTAAAGGTCGGCAGCAATATTGGGATTGTTGCCGGTAGCTGCACTGTCAATCGTCACATAAGGCCCATGTGTGGAATCCGTAGCAGAACGTTGAAGTACCAGCAGGTTTTGGTTGTATATACTGAAGATAACCGGGTCCATACCTGCATGGAAATATATTCTGTCCTGATTGCAGGTGGCTGCAATCTGGCCGTTAAAGCCAAATACCACGATCTTTCCGTTGAACTCAAAATCCAATACCTTCGTCAGTTGGGTAGGGTCGAAGTTGACGTAGAAACAAATGTCCGGGAATAGAACAGGAAATAGTATATCCGGAAGAGTGATGTCAGCAAAACGTTTTAATATATACGGCAGTGTGAAATTCACCGCGCGCAGGCCTATCTGATTGGGAACAACCGGCTCGGGGGATTCAGGGATAACCAGGAACCCTACCTTGGCCTCTACCCGGATATTGGAATCTATCGCCTGATTAAGGTCCACAGCCGCGCTCATATCACAGAAAGCATCTTTCAGTGATGGCAACAACGCCCGCTGCTTTTTCAGTTCAGCTACTATTACCGGATCGGGCAAACAACCGGCCAGTATGGTATTGGGCTGAACGATGGCGTTCGGCGCAAAAACTGCCCCGACATGTTTGGTGGAAGTAAAATCAATACCTCCGCCAACAGTGCCCACGAGCGCAGGACCCGCAAAGGGTTCAATCCCCAGCTCAAGATCAGTGAGATAAAAAGTTAATCCGGTAATGCCCAGGGCATTGGCCCACGCAATGATCACCTTCCGGTCTTTCCAGGGCATGTCTGGTATGAATACGATGGATATCTCTGTTGGAGAGGCTTTGAGGTCCAGTGATAAGGAGAGCGGATTACCTTTGTCGTCAGTGATCATTGTCATAATAAATTCCCCATGCAGCGCAATAGCCGGCGAGGCATATAAACGCAGGGAGAATTTTGTTAGTAGTACAGAGTCCCATCCCATTAATGGTACTCCATTGGGATCGCTGTTTAATACCACTTCCACATACGAATTTTTCAGAGGGTCGGTGATCAGCCCCTGTATGGTAATGGTGGTGCCGGTTGGCAGCATGCCGTTGGGTAATACTGCCCTGGCAGCCTTAAAACGGGCGTCAGAACTGCTGATCTGAAACTGGGCATAAAAATTTAATCCTCTTGATACACTGCTGACTTCCGTAATACCAATAGCCGCAGGCAACGTATAGGCGTTGGCGAAAGAAGAGGCAACCAGTGCGAAAGTAACCTGTTCCAGCTGGAAGGTAGAGAGGGTATCGGTAAAACCAGGAATGCTCCATTTGGGGCTCATGGACACTTTAATACCTAAAGCGAAGTTCCATATGTTCTGCTGTTTCGTCAGCACAAATACGGCATCTACTTCCACACTGCTGATGAGCATAGTGCCATACACCTGGAAGGAGGGGTTTTTACCAATCAGGAAATTCAGCTGTACATTGGTAAACTGTATCTGGTCCAGTGATTCAAAAGCGCTGGTCCAGGTAACCGTGTCGGCAGAAGGATCACAGAGGTAGCTCACCAGGTCTTTTACACTGATATATTGCCCGGTACCTACCAGCGTACCTTTTACAACCAGGTCTCCACCTACCTCGTAAAGAATATCGAAACTGATGGTACTGCCAATATTCAGGGTGCCTTTGATATACACTTTGGTGTTCTTCGGGGCATTATTAGTACCTGCTTGAGAAGTAACCTTAATACCCAGGTCTTTGATGGAAATACCCGTTTGTCCTACATTGAAGGACCAGGGCAAATTATTGGATGAGTTGTTGATATTAACTACGCCTTCCAGCTCATAGCTTCCGTCTTTGGTATGATAGCTGATATTCGCAGTAGAAAGTACAACGTTCGGAACTCCCAGCGTGGTCAGTTGTTGAGAGGCACCGGTTATGACTGCGTCTGCTGCATCAAAAAGATGTAGGGTGGTATTGTTCTGCAAACTGGCGCCAAGATCCCATCCATCTGTATTTTTATCTGCGGTTACATAAAAATCTGCCCCTGCAAAAATAAGATCACCGTATATACGGCCGGTAATCACCGGACTCTTACTATGGCTCCAGTCGAACTGAAAGACAACGCCCGGTTTATTAATAGACAACAACCCGGTAATAATATCCCAATTGTCAGTACTGTCCAGTATGAAGGAAAGCAGGTTAAGTTTTTGTTGGGAGATATCGATGTTAACAGTCAAATCATCCAGCTGGAAATGATTCTGTACGATCGAATCAGGTAATACATTTACCAGTTGTGTGCCGCCCAGTAGTTGGGTCATATCGCCCAGGCTGGGCAGGGTGATGGTTTCTGTAATCACAGACAATATCCAGCTGCTGTTGGGGTCCGCTCTATCAATACTAACGGCTACGCCTATACTGCCTATCACCAGTGTACCGGAAAAAGTGCCTGTAAGTTGAGGGGTGGTGAGCGGATTGGCTACCTGCATCTGCAGGTCTAGCTGTTTTACGAGGAACCAGTTGGGAATGATGGTCCAGGTATTGTTGGTGGCCAGTGTCAGGCCAAAAGTGGTAAAGGTTTGATCTGTAGGACGCCAGGTAACCGTAAGATTGGTCATGGAGAAACCACCTATATCTTTCAGGTTGGCGGGTAGCAGACCACCCAGTTTATCACCACCAAGGAATTGTGCAAATTGCCCGAGACTGGGAATAGCATTGTCAGCACTGGCGGTGAATATCCATTCTGAAGCATCTATCGGCAAGGGGATGATGGAGCCTATCACCAACTGCTGCCCTACATTTACGCTGCCCCATACACTGCCGGTAATACTATAGGGATTATTACCTGCCACCGTTTTAAGTTGCAGGGCAATGCCCACTTCTTTCAGTTCAAATACACCGGGTATCAATGGCCATAGTGGCGTATTGGGTGGATTGGTAGAGGCAATGGCAAAACTGATATTGCTGAAACCTTTCCAGCCCGGCAATAAGGTAATCACAAAACCATTCAGTGAAAACTTACCCAGCAGTGTGCTGAGAGGCTCCGGTAGCGCTGCTGTCAGTAAGCTGGATATATTGGAGGTGAACAGAGAGGAAAAGAAACCGGTGATAACGGACAGGGGCACACTTTGTTTGGGAGGCAGTAACAGCTGCGGGAAAGTGCCGCCGATAGGCAATCTTGCTGCCAGTGGCAGGGTATAGGTATTTAAGGTAATGTCAGCCATTACATAACAATCCATCCGCAGATAGTCGATACCGTTATATACTGTAGAAAGCCCGTTAATGCTAAATGAGGGATGATTGAATACGAGCGGCTGCATACCTGGTAGCTGCAACGTGAAAGCAGGTACAGTACCCAGCAGGTTCAATGATGTGGTGACCGGATCGCTGACTGTTACCGGACCCAGTACCGGCAAAGGATTGGCAGCACCAGGTATCAGCGTCAGCAATGTGTTGAAAGGCGCCTGAAGATCGACCTGGGCGCTGAGGTTAAGTCCCGCAGCCAGCTGGCCATTGGATACATTGCGTTGAATGCTGGAAAGAATAAAGACCGGCCACGTAGTTTCGTTGTTCACAAAACTGAGTTGCGACAGCCAGGTGTTATTGAATGCAGGGAAGGTGTCTGTAAATTCCCATGGATCCTGAGCCGGAATGCTCAGCTCAATAGTTAGTGTTTGCTGTTGTACACTAAATACTGCTGTGAGGGTGGGACTATCAATATTTATAATTGTTGCAGCGGTATCACCGGTAACGGTGAGTGTGTCAGCACCCTCATCAGGTGTGATGGAAATATTGGCGGTAAGTATATAGTTGTTGATGCCAAGTGCACTTTGCATCAATGTAATAATAGCGGCACCTGCATTACCTATAGTGGTGGCATTAACCGGAAGATAATGATTGGGATCATTGTTCATAGCGGCTTGCAGGCTTTGCTGTAATTGTACCAGCAGGGGGGAGAGTGCGTTGGACGTAAGGCTAACTTTTTCCAGGAGTGTGGATTCCATAGTATGTTTGTTAGAGAACTATTAGACAGAATATTCGTATCAGATCTCATTCCGTTACACCATATGATGGAGCTGTTATTCAAAAACGTCAGGATGCGTGCCAGGGTATACCTGGTCAGTATTGGGGGCGGCAGTGGCCAGGGCAGCATACCTGCCACCATAAGCACTAGTAGGCAGTAATACATTGGCAAGTATATCCCGGTCGCCGGTGGCCTGCCACAGCAGGGTAGCCCATACTGACCAGTAGCCGCTGCCTGCGGCGAGTAGCCGGCCATGTTGAAGCATGATGCCGGATAGCTTTGGGTCTACTTCCAGTAATTTCTTATACCGGCTGATATAATCATTTACAATATTCCATACCTCGGTGCGCTGCCGCACGCGTATGTCAATGCCGGTAGACGGGCCTGCCAGCCGGATGTTAAAGCTGTTTGTAGCTTCGTCGTAGTAGGACGTGTTCAGCTGAAAGTGACGGATGGTCGCCTGCGCGCTTTCGTTGGTACCTTTTACGAATACCATATCTATGGACTGAGGCTCATCCAGCGGTTTGCCGTCAGCATCCAGCACGGCCTGAAGTACCGTTCTTTTCTCGTATACAAAAGGTGATTTTTCCGGATGAACAGAAAAGGTCAGTTGTTCATCAGGATAAAGAATAGCAGTTGTAGGTTGTTGTTCTGCTTGCCGTTGCGCATGATAACATGCATCACACAGCTGGATAAGATGAGGCCAAAGGTCAGGAGTACTGTAGCCTTCGAAGGACTGGCCGTTTCGTTTATCCATCACAAAAGAATGTTCAGGTAACAGGCTTTCACAAAGATGGCAATATTCTCCTGTAGTCTGCATCAGTAGTGCCTGCACAGGATGTATGGTAAGCAGGTGGACGGGGGCTGTTTTGAGTAGGGGGCGCATAAGAATGAATTAAGGAAGTGCAAGGGTATTCGTATTGGGAAAATAAAGGGCATTGTTGGTCTCTGTTACAAATCGTTGATTCAGTGGAGTACCTGATGGGTCATAGTAATTGTCAAGTAATCGTAGGAAAACGGAATAGAAGCCGTTGATCTTGGCCAGTGTGAGATAGCTAGGCCATAGGAGGTCAAAGATCTGCTGGTTTCCTACTGCAATTAAAAACGTGCGTAGCACCTGCAGGGCGTTAAAGTAGGCCTGTGTACGAGAGAAAAGTCTTCTGTCACTGGTGTTTGTGAGCTCACCAAGACGGTTAAGCTGACATAGGTCAATAAGCTCCTGACCATGTGGGGACGGATTTGTGTTTGAGCGTATCTTTACCTCTACTTTTCTGATAACCATGGTACCCAGCAGGTTAATGTTAGCATAAATCTCTCTTTGGCCAACATTAGTTGAAACAATAGTATTGTTGACATCAGTATTTCCTGGGGCCGGTACCAATACCCATGTGTTATTGCTAAGGCTGAAGTACCAGAGATCCGCCGGGAGTTCCATATAGGATAATGCATCCAGATCAGCCCACACATAGTGCCGTTTTCGAATACAATCGTAGTAGTCTTGTTCTGTTGGATTATTATTACCTTCTTGTTGCAGCCAAATCCGTACTACTTGTCTTGATGGCTTATCGCCCTTTAGCTGATTACAGGGGCCGCATGCTGTCAGAAAGTTATCCCAGATAACAGTAAAGTCGGGATATGGGCTTTTAGGAACGCAATGCTCCACTTCAATGTAAGTAGTAATGATATTTTCGCAAAACGAACAATAAGCCCCTAGTCGGTTGAATAAAGGTATTGCAGCACTTTGATACATCCCTTTAAAACGATCATTTACTCCCTTTTTCAATAACTCTTGATCCGCAGTGAGGTTTTTCTGAGGTATATTTATGATTGATAACAGAAAATAAGAACACCTTGCAGCGGTAGGTTTATCGGTGGTTAATAATGCAAGTGATGCAGCTGCATATTTAGTGTTGGAAAAGTCGATGATGGAATTGCTGTTATATGCATAGCCGTTATCCGCAGCAGTTCCTTTGTTAACTGGTCGCATAGTGTGGGTTATTATGAGGGTCAAGAATCTATATTGAATGTACAAATTTTTAATTATTCAAAATAAAAAGTAAAATTTTTTTTTGAATGGATGAGATTGTTGTTGAGGTGTAATATCTCCATTGGGTGAGGGTTGGGTTGGTTTTTGGTAGTATGAAAAAGTAATGATATGGTAATTCTTGTGTTGTTTAGTTATTGTTAGGATGCAGAACGAAATTTGAATGATTAAAACTGAGTGTGTGTAAGGTTTAGACGGTTGTGTCAGTCCTGTCTGGTGCGGGGTAATTGCAGTGAAGCCATTAAATGTATTACAGATGGAAATAACAGCGATGGGCAGTAAACCAAAAAAAATCTTCTGCCAGTGATGACAGAAGATTTTTTACAGGTCCGCAGGTTTCCCTTTGTCAAACCTTTGCCCCTGGATGGTTTTATCGTTTAGTGGTGATAAAAGTACTTAATGAACTTATCGTGATAGTCTCGTATTTTACTGATTAAAGTTATCTGGAGCTAACCGGATCGCCACAATACGTGACGGTTTCCCCGGCGAAGGAGCTTACTTCTCCACTGGCATGCGGTCTGTCTGGCCTTTCTTCCGGTTCAACCGGTATACTACATTACCGGTGTAAACGACTCCCTTTTGCTGGATACGAGAGTAAAGTGAATAATCTGCAATGTCCATCTCCTGCTCATAAATATTGGAATTGAAGATGTTGTTTATACTGAAGGAAAGCGACATCCGGTCGCCTAAAAGATCTTTGGAAAATCCTATGTTGGCGCGGTATTGCTCAGATACTGTTACCTGTACTTCCTGTCGTCTGCCACGATAGGTAACGCTCCCGTCGATGTTCAGGATTTTGGGGAACCGCATACTGGAACGTACTGTAGTAAACCAGGTGCTGTTATCGGCGGTATATGTTTTACCGGCGTATTCGCCGCGCTGGGAATAGGAATACCAGTTTATATCCCAGGATAAACGCCACCAGCTATAGGGGTTGTAGGTGGTGGCCATATCAAACCCATAGCGGTGTTCATTTCCCATATTGGCCCATGTTCTCACAAAATTTCCATCACCCTGTGGTTCAATCACAGCTCCAAAGTAATTGGTCGTATACTGATAATAGATGCCGGGATTGACACTTAATTTTCCCGTTTTCTTCAATAAAGCCAGTTCCACTGCATTCGTATACATAGGATCGATATTGGGGTTGCCGCGTTGTAGGAAACGCTGATCTGATAAGCCTGAGAAGGTATTCAGTTGCCAGAACTTCGGCCGGTTGATTCTGCGGCTGTAACTGGCCTGCAAGGTCCAATCATTTTTGAAACCATATTGTAAATGCAGAGTAGGGAACAGGTCGATGTATTGTTTGCGTTTATTGGTGGTTTGTTCACGATCGCTGATATGGATGCCGGACAGCTCACTGCGCAGGCCCAGCTGGGCATCCAGCTGCTGCCACTTCTTACTGTATTGCGTGTAGGCGGCGTAAATATTTTCATCGTAAAAAAGTTTGTTGTTGTTGTCGTCCAGTAATTTTCCATTCTGGACAGCGGAGTATTCGCTGCGGATGGCGCGCCATTGCCCGCGGATACCCATTTCCAGCTGGCCGGATTTTAACGGTAGTCTATAATCACTCTGCAAATAAATATCCTTACTGCTTTCGATATCGCGGGTGATGATACTTACCTGATTGGAACCAGCCAGAGTATGGGATTGCCGGATGTCCTGGTTTTCATCGTCATTCCAGAAATCGTATTGTACATAAGTGGTCCATTTTCTTCCTGGTTGTTTATAGGTACGGGTATAGTTCAACTCCAGCTCATTAAATATCTGCGGCTCACGATATCTCTCGAAACGGCTGATGGTACTGTCTTCTGTGCCATGCTCATTGAAATAGTGATATAGAAAATCGTTGGTGTCTTTGTTACGCCGTTTGGTGCGGTAATAGCTGGCTGTTAATGTATTTTGTTCGTTGATGTAAATGTCCGTTCCAATATAGGCGTTCACGTTATCGTTGTTTAAATCGGATCGGTTGGCCTGCCGGAGCTGGTTGTAAGGGTTTTTATTGATGCGTATAATCTCTTCTGCGAACAATACAGATTGATCGCGGTATCCAACATTTGCGAATAAATTTAGTCGCTGTGTTTTATAGCTGGCATTGAGGTTGATACTGTTGTTTCTCGGACTGGAGAGGCCGGCCTGCAGGGAGGCATTAAATCCCAGCGATGCATTTTTCTTCAGTATTATATTGATAATACCGGCGCTGCCCTGTGCTTCGTAGGCGGAGGACGGATTTGTTATCACTTCAATCTTCTCTATGTTAGCTGCCGGAATTTGTGACAACCCATTGTTCTGCGTTTGCATAGACGGTTTCCCGTTTATCAGGATTCTTACGTTCTGGTTATCGCGCAGGGATACATTCCCCTGTATATCAACATTGACGGCTGGTACATTATTCAGTATATCGTTTGCATTGCCGCCTCTTGACAGAATATCCTTCCCCACATTAAATACTTTTTTATCTGTTTTTAATTCCAGGGTTGATTTCTCGCCCTGTATCTGTACGGTGGACAATTGTTTCACATTATCGGCCAAACCAATCTTTCCAAGGTCTGTATTGTTTTGTACTACTATTGCGCGGGAGTAGGTGGTATAATTTAATGCCCGGGTTTGGAGTGTATAGTTTCCAGCTGGTAAGGTCAGGTTGAAATCACCATCAGGGCCCGCAGTAGTATGGAGTTTCCGGGTGGAATCCTTTTGTGATTGCAGCAGTACAATGGCGCCAACGATAGGCTCTTGGGTGGTAGTGGAAATGATTTTCCCTTTCAGATTATAGGTTTGGCTGAAAGCCGGGATGGCCGTGCTAAGGCAGCAAAGCATCAGGAATAACTGTTTCATTTTAATGAGCGTTTATGCAAATGTGAGCCAATACTAAAGGCGATGCCGGGCGGGTCGATCAATAGTGGGTGGCGGGATACAGATAGTGGATTATTGGCTGTAAACGACGCCCGGCTGCGCAAAGCGCGTTTTCATATGCGCTGCGGTCAATTTGGTCGACGATGCATTAAACATGACCTGAAAGTTTGGTACTTTTACCATCATGCCTTTAATAGAGAAATTTATACAATTCACCGGCAAACACCGGTTCCTCACTCATTTTACCTACTGGATATGTGTGTACGTATTAGCTATGTCGAGGTATAATAGTTATACCAATCCGATGTATACGTTTAACCAGGAACTGCTCAATAGCTTATTCTTCATAGGTTTTGCTGCCATTACGTCCTATTTTCTGGGTTATTTTGTATTGCCGCGGTTACTGACCGGTAAACATTATTTCCGTACCCTGGTGGTATCGTTGGTGGTATTGTATCTGATCATGGTCATATCGAGATTGTGTGTTGTTTATTTTATGGAGCCTATTATCCGTACAAGACCCTTTGAGCAGGAGTCTGTAGCGGAGATCTTTACAGATCTGGATTATCTGTTTCTGAATTATTTTATTCATGCATTTTCATATGCCTTTGTTTTTATCTTTATCAAACTCCTGAAAGATCAGTATGTGGTGAATAAACGGGCCATGGACCTGGAAAAACAAAAAGCAGATATTGAACTGATGGCGTTGAAAGCACAGCTCAATCCTCATTTCCTGTTCAATACGCTGAACAATATCTATTCACTGTCCATTCTGCAGTCGCCCCAAACTTCGCCGGCGATAGCCCGTCTGTCGGAAATACTGGATACGCTGTTATACCGCTCTGGTAAAATGTTTGTACCTGCTTCACAGGAGATCACACTGCTTCAGAATTATATCGAGCTGGAAAAGCTCCGCTACGATGAGCGTCTGGCTATTTCATTCGAACACCGGCTGGAACGGGACGTGGAAATTGCGCCGTTGATATTGTTGTCACTCGTTGAAAACGCCTTCAAACACGGCGCCGGCGAAGATGCGGGCTCGCCGGAGATCCGGATCAGGCTGACCCAGGATAAGGACAGGTTTGCCTTTGAGATCAGCAACACTTTCAGAACGAAGGTAGACCAGCAGTTGGGCATCGGCCTCGAAAATATCCGTAAACAACTAGCACTACTTTACCCCGAAACCCATACATTTGAAACTACTGTGGCACAGCGTGTATTTACGGCGAAGCTGGAGCTGCGTTTAAACCAGCAGTTGTGAAAATAAAATGCCTTATTGCAGACGATGAACCACTGGCGATTGCCTTATTGCAGAATCATATCGGTCAGTTGAGCACACTGGAAATTGTGGGTACCTGCGCGAATGCCCTGCAGGCCGCGCAGGAGCTGAGAACCAAACAGGTGGACCTGCTTTTTCTGGATATAAAGATGCCACAGATCACCGGCATTGAGTTCCTCAGAACTTTGAGGCAACCACCGGCGGTCATTTTTACCACCGCCTATCGTGAATATGCGCTGGAAGGCTATGAACTGGATATCGTGGATTATCTGTTGAAGCCTATCACGTTCGAACGTTTTTTTAAAGCCGTGGAACGCTACTATTCGCGCTTTTCCCCCAAAGAAGCCCAGGCAGCCAGTACCCGCAATATGCCTCAGGAAGAATATATCTTCATCAGAACCGGCAATAAATACAATAAAATTCTCACCAGTGATATCCTCTATATAGAAAGCGTGAAAGACTACGTAGTACTACATCGTACAGATGGTTCTACTTTCATGGCAAAGTATAAGATCGGTGATCTGGAAACTGAAGTGAAGGATAAACGATTTTTGCGGATTCATCGTTCGTTTATCGTGAACCTCGCCAGGGTGACAGCTTTTACGTTACAGGATGTAGAGGTCGGACAAATGGAACTGCCTATAGGTAACAGTTACAGAGAGTTTGTTTTCAAAGTGCTGAAAGAGGGTTTGTAAATGATCGATATTTATCCCCGGGAATCTAAGCAGCGCTACTAAAGAAATAAAAATAACTCAACGGCTGTCCCGATGAGATAGCCCAAAACAGGACAGGCCTTTATTCATAAAGGCCTGTCCCGTTTTCAATCAATATGGATATCCGGAAGTTAATGCTCACTCTACTACTATCTGCTGCGTTTGTCGTTCACCGTTACTGTTGATCATCGTAAGAATATAATTACCGCGTGGCAGCGTGATCATCTGTGTAGTGCTGCCGGAGGGCACCTGCCAGGTATTTTCCTGTACCTTCCTGCCGGAGAGGTCTATAATGCTGTATCTCACCAGCTGCTGTTGTTTGCTGCTGATCTCCACCTGTAGTTTGTTGTTGGGAGAAGGATTAGGATATACTTTACAGGAGAAGGATGCTGCTGTTGTTTTGTTTTCTACGGCAGCAACTGCGATGGCACTGGTTACCACTTTGAAGGTGTCCGTTATACAGATTGTGGGTGTAGCATTATCGGTAACGGTATAGGTGGTGGTGGCATTATTAGGTGTAACGGTCCGGGTACGGCTGGTAGAGCCATCATCCCATTTGTAGTTACCGGGCCATGAAGCGCTGAGGGTAAGTGGCTGGCCGGCCGTGGCATTTACGACGGTGGTTTTGTTGGCGTCTTTGATCATGGTGAAGCGATCTTTGATGGTCTTGTCTGCTGCGATAAACCGTGCGTCCAGCCTGTTGCCTTCTATCTCCAGTACGAGTGAGCCGCCGGTGGTAGCATTGGAGTAATAGGATGATGCATGTGGGAAGGAGGACTGTGTTCCACCAATCTGTCCGGCGGAACCGGCTACCACGTATACGGTGCCATGTCCGGTTTTGGCGGAAGTGGATACGTAGGGGCAGGAGTTGGTGGTGCTGTCGTATTTAGCGCTGCTTTTGCTGACAGCATGCTGTGTGAAGGAAAAGGTGTTTTCCAGCCCATAGTGTCCGCGGATAAAGTAAGAGCGCTCGTAGTCGTGGCTATGCCCATTAAGGATAAGATCTACGCCATAACGTTCCAGTATGCGGATGAGGTTCTGTCTTACTTTTACGAGATCACTTTCTGTATCGGAGTTATGGCTGCCCATAGTGTATGGTGGATGGTGCCAGTAGGCGATCGTCCATTTGCGGGTATTGGCGGCCAGATCGTTTTTGAGCCATTGTACCTGTGTGCTGGTGGTATCGTAAAACCGTTTGCTGCTTTCTTTTCCGTAAGAATCCAGGCAGATGAAGTGGATATCGCCGTAGTCAAATGAGTAGTATTCTCCTTTGCCGGAGGCTACGCCGCCGCATTCGCCATTTTTCGGAAGGGTGAAGTTGGCGAGGTAGGGAATGTTATGGTCATCCTGACGGGAAGGGTCATTATCGTAGTCGTGGTTGCCCAATGTAGGGAACAGCAGGATGTTTTTAAGCAGGTTGTCTTTATATATATTAAAGAAGTTGGTTTGATACTCGTTATCAAAACCGCCATCATAGGCATTGTCGCCGAGCAGCAGCCATACGTCTGTATGTGCGGAGCCTACATAGTCCAGGTAAGCGTCTCTCACTTTGGTCTGGTTACTGGAATTATTGCCACAGTCGCCATAGGCTGCAATCCTTATTTTGCGGGAGGTGCTGGTGGGAGGGGCGGTATTGAAATAGTTTTTGTCGGTGGCTTCCAATACTGCGGTGGTAGTGCCTATACTGTAATAGTAGCGGGTATCCGGTTGCAGGTTGGAGAGCCTTACTTCATGTTCCGTGGAGGAAGTGGTATTCACCACACTGTCTGTAAGGTTGCCATATACGGTGCCATACTTCACTTTGGTGTTGCTGGCTGATGCAGTACGCCAGCGGACCGTGACGGCTGTCTGGTTGCCCATTTGCAGGTAGGGGCCTCTTACCACAGAAGCGGATGAGCTGCCGGTATTGCCTTTTAGTTGCAGGTCGAAGGAAATATCGCTGCTGGTCACCACCTGCTGGTGTATCTCTACTGCTATGGTGTTGCTGCCTTCCACAAAAGCAGATGCTGGGATGGAGGCAGTTTGAACGGATGCGCCATCATCGCTGGCATCACTGGATGCCAGTGTATTATAGGAGATGGTGCCGGTAGGCATGTTATCCCTTTTTACTTCAGTACCGTTTACATATACAACGATACCATCGTCTCTTCTGAACTCCAGGGTAAAGCCGGTGTAGTTACTGAGGCCGGAGAGGTTGAACTTTTTCCTGAAATAGGTGGTGACATATTTGCTGGAGGAGTTGCTGCCATAACTGACGGTTGTGGCCTCGTCTCCGTCGCCGTAGCCCAGTTCTCCCGGGCCTTCCTTCCATGAGCCGTCATTGAAGGACGCCGATCGCCAGGACGTACCCTGGTTGGAGCCATTGTCAAGATATTTCCAGGTAGAACCAAAAGGAAGTAGTGTGGTCTGTGCCTGCAAAGCCAGGCCCAACAGTGTACTACAACAGGTAAGGATACACGATTTCGTGATAGTGGGCAAACAGGGAATCATGGGATGAGATTTAATTGTTTGGATGTTAATAGATCGATTTAGATTAAATGCAACTGGGATAACTGTCTGAAACAGAATAAGGTTTGGTGAATGAAGCCCGGGGTTTTTCGGAGGCGCGCAGTACTGCTTCATTACAGGAAAAAACATGTTCCGTTCCTGAAATTAGTTACAATTTTCATATTTTACAATACCTGATTGTTAATTACCCGTTACTATATGAAAACCACTATTACTGTGCTGTTGTTAGCCGCACTATCCTTTATACAGCTGCATCTGGAGCGGCCTCCTGTCCCTGCCAGACCTGCCGCAGTACTGGAAACTTATTTCAGTCAGCAGATGGGGATTGTAGCCGATACACTTCAACAGTTGGAGCAGGCTGTCCGCAATCACGCACCGGCTCCAGTGCTGAAACGTCTGTTCCGTTCCAGCCGGCTGGCTTACAAGCGTGTCGAATTTCTCACAGAATATTATTACCCGCATCTGATCCGCAGTATCAATGGCCCGGCGTTACCATTCGCCGATGGCGAGAACTCCCGAGATATACTGCCGCCACAGGGGTTTCAGGTGATGGAAGAAAAGCTGTGGGCGTCCACTATAGCCTCCAAAGGTTTGCTGGCCGCTGTAACAGCGCTCAGGACGCAGTTTACCACGCTGCAATCACAAACAGATCCCTACGGCTTCATGGACGCTTATGTATTGGATGCTATGCGTTTCGAGTTATATCGCATTATTGCACTGGGCATTTCCGGTTATGATTCGCCGGTAGCCTTGTTATCTATGTCTGAAGCGGCGGCGGCACTGGAAGGAGTGCAGTATGCTGCCATGTTGTATGCCGGCAGCCTTGCAGATAGTACCATCCAACATAGGCTGACAACCCGTTTCCATGCAGCGCGGCAGTACCTGCTGCAGCATCCCGGCTTCAATGAGTTTGACCGGCTGCACTTCATCATCAACTACGCCAATCCGCTAAGTGCCTCCCTACTGGCATTACAGCAGGAGTTGTCCCTGCAGCTGCCACAGGAACGAAGGATATTGTCGCCCCTGGCACCTCATCTCTTTGCGATGCAGTATTATAACGCCAACGGGTACTCGCCGAATTATGAATCAGACCCTACAGCTGTCAAGGTACAACTGGGGCAGCGCCTGTTCTATGATCCCGTGTTGTCCGGCAACCTGCAACGGTCCTGTGCTTCCTGTCACCAGGCATCCAAAGCCTTCTCCGATGGGATGGTCAAAAATACGGGGCTCGACAGTAAAACCCCCATCGCCCGCAATACGCCCAGTCTGCTGAACACAGCATTCCAGTCGAAACAGTTCTATGACTCGCGTGCTGTCTTCCTCGAAAATCAGGTGTCGGATGTGGTGCACAACAAACAGGAAATGAACGGCTCCCTGCAACAGACGGCTCATGCGCTGAAAAAAGACAGCGCCTATGTGCGCCTCTTCAGCAAAGCGTTTGCAGCGGGGCGCAATAGCATCACAGAAGAAAATATCGCCAATGCACTGGCTTCATTCCTGCGCTCGCTCGTCAGCCTGCAATCGCGCTTCGATCTGTATATGAGTGGCGATACCACCGCACTGGACCTCAGGGAAAAGAAAGGATTCAATATCTTCATGGGGAAAGGTAAATGTGGTACCTGCCACTTTGCGCCGCTGTTTAATGGCGTGGCGCCGCCTTATTTCGCAGAGCCCGAATCGGAGGTGCTGGGTGTTCCGGAGAGCAACCGCCCACATGCGCAGCTCGACAAAGATCCGGGTAAATATATATTGTATCATATCAGTATTCAGCGCTATGCATTTAAAACCCCGACAGTGCGTAACAGTGCGCTCACTGCTCCGTATATGCATAATGGTGTGTTCCCCACGCTGGAATCGGTGATAGACTTCTACGACAAGGGCGGCGGCGCCGGGTTGGGCATTGCACCGCCCAATCAGACATTGCCGGCCGAAAAGCTGCGACTGACAGCACAGGAGAAGAAGGACTTGGCTGCATTTATGCGGGCGCTTACTGATACCAGCAGCTGGAAACCGGCTGCTGCCCACTGAACCTTTAAGGATCAAATATGTTGAAAATCAGACAAATACTACTCCTGGTTGTTATTTAACAACCAGGAGTAGCGTCATTACAACTAACAGGTTTTGCCGTTTTGCTGATTCAGAAAATGAACCAGAATATCTTTGTGGTATCGAAAAAAATCAAACAAATGGAAGCTAAGATCATAGGCAGCAAAATTGCCAAAGCGCGAAAAGAAATAAATATGTCTCAGGCCCAACTAGCTCAACGGATGTTTATTAGTCCACAGGCAGTCGGAAAATGGGAACGCGGTGAGTCAGTCCCGGACATTATTACAATGAACCGGCTCGCAGAGATTCTGGGTGTTGACCTTAACTATTTTTCAGAGAACTTTCAATCCCTGGATGACGAGACTACTTTTAAAATGACCGCCGACAGTGATGATGACATAACGCAAACAGAACAGGAAGTTATTGACCCGTCCAGTTTGGCTGAACGGCAGCTGCTGACAAACTTCAGCGGAAGTAACCTGTCAGAGAGTGACTTTGCGGGCGTTACCGCCCATAAAATGAAATTTAGGGGAAGTTCATTGCACGGCTCCGATTTTTCGGGCGCGGACCTGACTGGCAGCGCTTTTATGGGGAGCGATGTAAGCGAAGCCAATTTTGAAGGAGCAAATCTGACAGACTGCAGCTTGTCAGCCATTGACCTCACGGGTGCGAACTTTAACAAGGCCATTCTTGTACGTACTGAATTCAGCAAGTCGGGGCTGAACGGCGCAAAATTCACCAACGCAAAGCTGATCGATGTAAAGTTGGCCATGACCGATCTTAGAAAAACGGTTTTTGAAAACTGTAGTTTTCACGGCGTAGACTTTAAGTCTTCCGATTTGCGGGGTGTATGTTTTGACGGGCAGACCTTTATAGGAGTTAAGTTTGACAAGACAGCGCTAAATGAAGTGTCGTTTAAGGGCGCGACACTCAGAGATGTATCTTTCCGTGCTATGTATGCCCTGACGAATAAATATTACCGTGCGCTCTCAACTATCTGCTTTGATGGCGCGATGATGGATAAATTGACCTACGCCGCGCTCAAAGGCATGGGAGCCGATCTGGCAAACGTTTCAATGATATAAACAGGGAGTATATGCAAAATAACTCAATTCAAGTAATAGGACTGCATAAGTCCTACAAGGACCTTCATGTCCTGATGGGAGTAGATTTAGCGGTGGAAAAGGGCAGTATTTTCGCCCTGCTCGGCTCCAATGGTGCGGGCAAAACAACCATCGTCAAAATCCTCACCACGCTGCTCAAACAAGACAGCGGAACGGCTATCGTAAATGGATTTGATGTTGCGTCAAAGCCCAACAGTGTACGGCAGTCTATCAGCCTGACCGGGCAGTTTGCCGCCGTAGACGAGATATTGACCGGAAGGGAAAACCTGGTCATGATCGCCAGGCTGCGACACATCAAAAGTCCGCGTCAGGTGGCGGAAGAATTGTTGATCCGCTTCGGCCTGATCGATGCTGCTGACCGCAAGGTGTCCACGTATTCGGGTGGTATGCGCCGCAGACTCGATATCGCTATGAGCCTTGTTGGAAACTCGCAGCTTATTTTCCTCGACGAGCCGACTACCGGCCTTGATCCCGAGGCCCGTATTGAGGTCTGGAAGATCGTCAAAGAGCTTGCCGGTAACGGCACAACAGTATTCCTGACCACGCAGTATCTGGATGAAGCCGAACAGCTGGCCGATAGGATTGCCATTCTTCATAAGGGCAGGATCATCGTGAGCGGCACGCTCGCGGAGCTGAAGAGGCTGTTCCCGCCTGCAAAAGTGGAGTATGTTGAAAAGCAGCCGACGTTGGAAGAGATATTTCTTGCAATTATTAATAAAAAAATAGCACAATAAAATGGAAACGACAAAGAACTATTTTTTCGCAGATATGGGTGTTATGTTCGGACGTTCCATGCGCCATGTATTCCGCAGCATGGATACTATCATCACCGTCACCATCATGCCGATTGCGATGATGCTGTTGTTCGTCTATGTATTAGGCGGCGCCATTCAATCTGGCACAGATAACTATGTGAATTACCTGTTGCCTGGTATATTACTCATTGCTGTCGCCAATAGTATAGGCTATGTGTCATTCCGCCTGTTTACCGATGTGCAGCGAGGGATATTTGAGCGTTTTCACTCTATGCCGATTGCACGTTCGGCAGCGTTGTGGGGACATGTACTCACCTCGCTGATGTCCAACGTCATATCGGTGATTGTCATCATTCTTGTGGCGTTGGTGATGGGCTTCCGCTCGTCCGCAGGAGTGTTGTCATGGCTTGGTGTAGCCGGTATACTAGGTATGTTTACGCTGGCCCTGACATGGATAGCGGTGATTCCCGGATTGACAGCAAAATCAGTGGATGGCGCCAGTGTCATTGCTTATCCGATTCACTTCCTGCCATTAATCAGCTCGGCGTTTGTGCCTACTAAGTCGATGCCATCGGCTGTACGTGCCTTTGCCGAAAATCAGCCGGTGACGGCCATCGTGGAAGCCATACGCTCGCTATTGTCAGGGAAGCCTGTCGTAGGGATTGACATCTTTGTTGCGCTTGCGTGGTGTATGGGAATTGCGCTTGTGGGGTATGCCTTTGCGATGCGGGTTTATAAAAAGCGGACATAAAAAATGACGGCAACAACTATCTGGTTTCCAGTAAAAAATTTTTCTTCATCATAAAAAAATAATATGTTCGTACATATATGACGAAGATACCTTTATTGGACCATGATAGTAAGATTCCACTGCACCAGCAGGCTGAAGAACTATTACGGAAGCTGATCCGCGAGGACTTTTTCCGGGAGGGAGATATTTTTCCAAAAGAAACGGACCTGGCTAAACGATGGAGCATTTCCAGGAACACGCTGCGCATGGCTATTGGCAACCTCGTAAAAGATGGTCTGCTGGAAAGGAAAAAGCGGTCGGGCACCGTGGTGAAAAAGAAGAAGATCACCACCAATCTGGACAACTGGTATAGCTTTACACATGAAATGGAAGATAAAGGGATTCCTTTCAAAACCCTTAAAAACAAGGTATCGGTGGTGAAAGCGAAAGAAGAAGTAGCAAAGATGCTGCAAATGGAACACCACCAGCCTGTAGTGTGTCTGGAGCGTATCCGTAGCACAGAGAAAAGCCCGATGGTATATTTTGAATCCTTCTTTCATCCCAGGATAGGGCTTACCGGTAAAGAAAATTTTGATCGTCCGCTATATGAAATGCTCGATGCGGATTTTCATGTTGTACCCGTTTATTCGCAGGAAGAGATCAGAGCGATAGGTGCGGATGAGAAGATTGCCAGCCTGTTGAAGATTAAAAAAGGGGCGCCGGTACTGGAGCGGCGAAGGGTAGTCCTGGATGCCAGCAGACGGCCGCTGGAATTTAATATATGCTGGTACCGGAGTGATTGTTTTACGTACAGCATTGAACTGAAAAGGCCACAGTTGTAAATAATAAAGAACTTTAACACCTTGACAAAAACAGGCTGTATCATTCAAAGAATGATACAGCCTGTTTGGTTTATGGAATGATCAGATATTCCTCTACACCCATAGCTGGTAAGCTGAAGGTGGCGTTGGCATCTTTGGTGATCCCGTTTCTGACAACTGAAATTCGTGCAGGCTTGAGCGTGCCCCAGTTGAATCCGGTATTTTGTGGCGTCTGGCCGGGATTAAAGAGGCGTATCATGTATTGGCCATTTTCCTTTGGTATTACGGCCGTGGCAACAACCGCCGCGTTGGTAAGACTGAAAAGCCCCGCCGGCAAGGTAGCTCCTTTCTTCGCCGGAAAGCCGATCAACGGCTGTGAGAAATCAGCTGCTGCCATTTCGAGCGCAGTGCCATTCGCCTGGCCATGCGGCTGTAAGGCATAATGATAGCTGCTGCTGCCTTCCTGGTCTGACTTGTAGTTAGTATGCCAGTAGTTGTTCATCACATAGGAAAACCAGCGAGTGGTTGGCTCTCCAGCCTTTTTCCATTTCTTATGGCTTTGCGCAATCTGCAGGCGCTCATCGATCATGTTGCCTGGTTCTGCCATCGGTGCTTCCAGCAGCATCCATTGTAGACCGTTGGCAGGATTGGAGATATCCATCCATCTGCGGCCAAAGAGGAAGTCCATATTGGAACCAGGCAGCTGGTCTTCGAGATAACGCAGCGTGCCGTAACCAGCGTCCAGTGTTACTTTTCCGGAGGGTACATCAAATGGAAAACCAAAATGCAGCGCCTCTTTCTGCCTCACCGGTTTTTTATCAACCATGTTTTCGATCAGTAAAGTGCTGCTGTTGGCGTACAAAGTAAGGCGTTTCTCCAGTGCATTTGCACCTGGGGCCTGCGCCCGGAGGACGATGGAAGTCACTACAGGACCACTTTCCAATACCTGTACCTGTACAGGCTGATTGGTAACGGCATCTGCGGGGTTCTGGCCGGGTACATACCAATAGCTGTTCAGGCCCTGCGATTGAAAAGTACCGGCGTAGTTATGGCCATCTTTCGCATTAAGTTGGGTGATACTGCCGTGGATAGGGTCCCATATAACGGTGATATTGCCGTTGGTGAGCATATTACCCTTATGGGTAAACGAAGTGGCGGCAGTTGCAGGTTGATCACTGACAGTATACACTTCGGCTCCGAAAGCAGGCACATTGCTGGCGAGGAATACATAGGTGCCGTCGGAAAGGTGCTGCAGAGGATATTTCCGGCCATGGCTATCCTTCACGGACTTGCCGGCTATCCTGATCTTCACCGGTCCGCTCCGCGGCCATGACAGCGTGTTGACTACGGCAATACTGCGGGAACGCTCGTCTGTCAATGGCTGGAACAGTTTGTCTGCAATAACGTTGATCTGGCTGTCTGCATCCAGCATAAATTGTTTTTTGATGCGCCATTGTTCCGTTACAAACGGGACGTCCGGCTGAGAGATGCTGTTATGGGCGCCCCAGGTATGTTCATGGAACATCAGGATATTGGTCCATGCGTTGTAGAACTGCTGTGCATTATACTGACCAGGAGCCAGCATGGCATAGGCATTGGCCAGCTGCGATAAACGAAGGCTGTTGACGCGGTTCTGTCCCTCTTCTTTGGCGGTAGAGCCGGCGCCGTCTTCCCAGTAAGGAGTAATATCGCCTTTTACTGTTGGCAGGTCTTTACCATATTTCTGTTCAAAGGTTTCAAAGAGTTTATCGGTAGTATTCAGCACAATTTTAGGTGATGCATACTTTTCATTCCACTGTTTTACGAAGCGGGAAATGGAAGTGTCGATAGGCCCGTTGTCGGCTACTACATTGTATCTCCACTGTACGATATCGTAGGGATATTTTTTTTCATCCAGTTCATTTAAATAAGCGGCGATCTTTTGGGGGCCGCTTTCGAAGACTGCTCCGGGTGCTGTGCCATGCCAGGAAGAATATCCTTTGCCGCCAGCCCAGAATAGTATTTTTTCGTCTCCTGAGGGAGATGTCCACCATACTGGTTTATCCCCCCAGTTGCGGACAAAGTGGCCTACACGGTCTCCCAGGTAAGGATGACTTTCGCCGAGATAATTAGGACCGCTGGAGAAATATTTCACACCGCCTTTGGCAAGGGCTGTCACGGTGGTCCAGGTATAGCCCGGCACATCAGAGATCATGGCGCTGGGGATGTGCAGGCCATAAGTATTGCGCAGCTGTGCCGCAAAGTCGGTGAAGTGAAAGGTTTCTTCCGGTAAACAGAGACCGGTGAGGATATTGGCATACAGGGCAGATAAACAGATATTACCGTCTTTCACTGCCTGTATAAAGGCCGCTTTTTTCTCTGGTGTAGCCTGTTGCAGAAAATGTTCTACTGCCCACAGCGATTCGATGTTCCACTTGAATCTGGCTTCTTCCGGATAATTCCGGGTGGCAGCAATCATGTCCAGCGCATCGTTGATGTTCCGGAGATGTATTTTCAGTACTTCCGGCTGTAGGTGAGAGTAACCGATATCTGTATGGGAATGATGTATAAAATTCAGTTCCCGGTAGGTGACAGGCTTTAATGCTACAAATTTATCTGCCAGTATTTTACCTGCATCGGCAACGACTATACGAATACTATCCGGCTGATGCACCGGATTAACGGGTATATCGAATTTATTGACGCCGTCTTCTACCTGGAACGAATACACTTTTTTACCGCCTACAGTGACCTGGAAGGTGCGGGGCGTGCCGAAATGAAGAGCAGTGAGGGTTATCGGCTGCTGACCATTTTTGAGTATAAACGGTTGCGGGTTGATATCCACTTTCTCCTGGAAGGAGAATTTAAAGGTCATGAGCCAGTCGTTGCTTTGCTGGGCCTGACCGACGATTTTCAGTCTCACTGGTTTCCCGGGTGTAATGCGGCTTACGGGCAGCCTAAGGAACATGAGGCCGTGGGAATCGTTGGCGCCATCCTTCCGGATTTGTTCAAAGACGATCCGGCTGCTGTCTGCTGCGGCAAACGACCATACAGGTGCCTGATTTCGTGGCAGTGTGGTGATGGTCAGGAGTTTTTCATCATCCACAAACAAATCAAAGTGACGGTCGCCGCTGCTGGTAGCGGTGGAATGGCCTGCTACCCAGCTGAAATAAACATAAGGTCCTTTGATACGTGCGGGTACAGCGGCTGTCTGCCATGCTATCGTTTTATGGCCATCAGTGGCGCGGGTGAGCAAGGCAGTGGTGGCATAGTCCGGATAAGCAGAGTAGTAGCGGATATTTTCGCCTTCAGTTTCGTGGTCATAGCCATTGATCCAGTCTACTTTTCCCAGGTAAGGGACTGTTTTCTGGGCAGTGCCGGTCAGGGCGCAGGCAAGCAGAACTGTGATACAATAGAATATTCTCATCATAATAAATGATTAATGGTGGATGATCGTTTTTTCTTTGATGGTGATGTTTTCCAGTGATTGACCTTTTGTTTCAAATAAATATTTCCGTGCATAGAAAAAAGAGAAAAGGCAACAACTGGCAAACAGGAAGAAGGTGGCTGCAATGCCCATGCCTTCCCGCATAACGGGGAACAGGAGATTGAGCAGCCAGTCGGATACCCACATGACAAGGATGCAGATAGACAACGCTAATCCCCGCACCGGTGTGGGAAATATTTCAGTGGCAATCACAAATTTTAATGGTCCCAGTGAGAAGGCAAAGAACAGCAGGAAAAAGGTGATCGGTATGAGCAGCAGTCCGCCGTTGATATTCAGCAGGAAACAAATACCAGTGAGGGTCAGTGCCACTGCTGCGCAGATGGAGCCTATCAGGTAGAGTGGGCGGCGGCCCAGGCTGTCTACTTTCCAGATGGCAATAAGTGTAAAGAGCATATTGGCCGCACCCAGTATTACCTGGTATAACAGGGTGTCGTCGGCGACAATGCCCGATGCGCGCAGGATGGTAGGACCGTAGTAGATAACAGCATTGATACCGCTGAATTGCGAGAAGGCTGTTAATACACAGGCCATCACCAGCAATTGCAGCAGCGGTGGCTGTAGCAATGAACGTATCCCGCCGTTAGCCTGATCCGCTGATACCGCCAGTATAGCCTTCAGTTCTGTGTTGGCCTCTTCTTTATTACCATTGATTTTTTCCAGGATATGCAGCGCTTCCGTTTGTTGTCCGAAACGGGCCAGCCATCTCGGACTCTCGGGAACGATAGCCAGCAATGCAAAAAAAGCGCCTGCAGGGACTACCCCTACGAGGAACATGCCACGCCAGTATTCCGTTACAAACAGCCAGTGCAGCCATCCATCCTGTGCACCACCACTGGCATTGGCGTACCGCTGTATCGCCAGATTGGAGCAATAGGCCACCAGGATACCGATGGTGATGGCCAGCTGATAAAAAGTTACCAGCCTGCCACGCCTGGAAGCTGGCGCCAGTTCTGAAATGTAGAGCGGTGAAATGTTGGACGCCACGCCCACGCCCATACCGGCCAGTACTCTGAAAAGTATCAGCAGTGGATAGGTGGTGGACACAGCAAATCCGATCGCGCTGGCAAGGAACAGGAACGCGGCGATAGCCAGTACTTTTTTACGGCCTATGTGATCGCTCAGGGTGCCGGAAACAGCTACACCAGCGATGCATCCCAGCAAGGCACAGGAAACAAACCACCCTTCCTGTGAGGCGGTCAGCTGGAATTGTGTTTTGACCGGGAGAATGATACCACTGATAACAGCGATATCGAAGCCGAAAAGAAGGCCTCCCAATGCAGCAATCAGGGTGACGGTGGTAATGAAGAGATGTGTGTTACCGTTTCTCATAGCGTGAAATATTTAATCAGCAATAGTTGTCTTTTACATATGCCACTACCAGCATTGCCTTGCCTTCACCATCATAACGGCAGGTATAGGTGTCAGTTCCGGCAGGAATAACGAATGTTTCTGCATACTGAAACCGCTGTGTGCTGTTGCCCGCGCTCACTTCCAGTTGCCGTCCTTCCACCAGCATACAGATATGGCATTGTCCGTTGGTGCGTATACGTACCTCTCCGGAAAATTCATAACGGTCCACGGTATAAAAATGTTCCTGATGGGTGGGCAGTTGCCATTTTTTTCCCTGCGTCCATTCTTCCTGCAACTGAGGCTGTGATATTAATGTAGCAGGTACTGTTTCGCCCTTCCTGTCAAAGTACAGGTTCTCAAATGCCCGGTCCAGGTGGATAGGACGGGGGCGGCCATTAAGGTCTGTACGCAGCCAGTCGTACATCTTGAAGGTAAAGATGTAAGGGGTGCTGCTGATCTCCAGTACCATATTGTTTTTTCCGGAGGCGTGTACAGTACCGTTGGGAATGAGGAACAGATCATGCTTGCGGGCGGAGAACTGTTGCACATATTTTTCAACCGGCAGGGGGACGTTATTAGTCAATGCCTCCTGCAGTGCACTTTTGAAAGCTTCGGGTTGTATATCTTCCTGGAAGCCGAGGTATACCTGTGCATCCGGTTCACAGTCCAGGATATAGTATGTTTCGTCTTGTGTAAAGTCTTCACCGAAATGTGTACGGGTATATTCCGGCCGTGGGTGACACTGAACAGAGAGGTTCCCGCCGTTGAAAGTGTCGAGGAAGTCGAAGCGGATGGGGAAGGCGGTGCCAAAGCGTTGTGCTGCTTTCCCGAGCAGTTGCCGGTTGTTGTGAAACAGCAGCATATCGAAGGAGATCTCCAGCAGCTTGTTATCGCCTTCCAGCACTAAGCCGTTTTCGGGCGTGATGAGTTCAAAGGACCAGGCATAGTTTACTTCGTCAGGATTGAGGCCGGAGAGATTTTTTTTCATCCACTCGCCGCCCCATACGCCGGCTTCAAACCAGGGCCGGGCGCGGAAAGGCTTGGTGAGCATATCGTCGAGGGCTGCACGAAGATGAGTGCCCTGCATCCAGGTGATCGTATCCGGGCGCTGACCATCGATGATAATGTCGAGCTGTGGCAGCAGAGTCTGTTTGTGTTTGTTTAAAGCAGGCCAGTCGGCGAAGTAACAGCGTTTATACGTGTGCGTAGGTGTACCTATATTAGTAATGCTACCGGCCCGGAGACGGTATTGGATTTCGTTTTTAGGAACGTCGATATAGAGCGTTCGGCCTTTGATGCCGGTAAGGGCCGCGCCGGTGCCATAGATGATATGCACACCAGGTGTATCATCAGGATTTATCAGGGATAGTTTTTCTGCATCAAAAAAATCAGACAGACTGCCTTCGAACCTTTTGCCAAATACAGGGTCTGCGGTGCCGGAATAATCCTGCAGCATGGTGGTAATCACCTCAGGCGATTGCAGGCATACAGCGCTGTGGTACCAATACACCGGCCGGTTGAGCTGGAGCAGCGCCTGGTGCAGGCCTGACCGGAATTGCTCCCATAGCACCCCATCGTAGCCATCTATAATAATGGTGTGGTCATCTTTGATCAGGGATGCGAGGGAAGCATAACCTTCGTGTACCGGAGAGGAGGCCTGAAAAGAAGGGAATATCGTATAAGTATTATCCCTGGCGGTTTCGCGGCTGACAGGCAGCAGGGGCTGTAGCGTCCGGCGCAGGATATTGTTTTGCGGCGCATGAGTAGCCATGGCCGCACCAGCCAGTATACAGCGTTCTGTTTCCTGACAATAGATGATTTTTAAGGGAAGATCCTGGAGCTGCTTTTCCAGGGCAGCGGAAAACAGTGGATAGGCCCGGGCGATATTACCACCGATCACGAGTTCGGTGCAGCCAAAACCGGCGAGCCAGGGCCGCAGGAAAGTGCCCAGGTTTTCGCCGAAGGTGTTAAATACCGGTTGGGCAATATCTTTATATTCTTCTGCCATTACTTTCACAGAAGTAACAGCGACGGTGGTCTGTTGCCTGAAAGTATCCAGCAGCCAGCGTGTGGAGAAGTAGTCATCCGCCAGACCGTCCTGGAAGAGACAATCATAAAAAGCACCGGAAGGTGGGAGGTCGGGGCCAGCAGCCAGTTCTCCGTTTGCCAGGAACGCTGATCCGAAGCCGGTGCCCAGGGTCAGCAGGACCGTCCTTTCACCGTTGAGCCCCAGTACATGCCGGGCGCCGATAGCAAAACAATGGGCATCGTTGTAAAACTGAACAGGGAGGGCGCCGGTACCGGTGGCGTCCTGTAATGCCTGGCGTACGTGGAGGCCAAACATACGACCGAATTTACCGCCTACTTTAGTGATGGCGCTGATACCCTGCTGATAGTCAAAAGGGCCTGGCATGGCTATCCCGATGCCGCCGACAGGAGTATCTTGTAAAGCGGTGATACAGCTGGCTATCACAGCGATAATTTCCGTTATGCTGCCGTCTGCCCGCAGACTTTTGCTGATGATGCTGCCCGGAAGTGCTCCCGGCTGAGTAGTGTCTACTATACAGGCAGATACATGACTGCCGCCAATGTCGATCGCTATTTTTTTCTTCTCTGATATCATTATTTAATGTTCATATGTTCAAACATAATAAAAGTTTTTGGAGTGACAAATTAAATTAGTGAGCAGGCAGTCCGGCGGTGAATAATTATAGCATCAACTATGAAAGCCACGTCATAGACATGACGTGGCTTTTTTATATTTGGTTTTACGAAGAGAAGAGATAAGAATCAGATATTTGAAATGCTGAAAATACGCTTACCCTTTTGAGGATATTGTATACTTTCTGTAACAGCCGTCTCAACATCTGCTAAACTATGCATTCCTCCTAACGGGGTCTGAAAACCTGGTTGTGAAGAGATGCTGATGATTTCCTTCAGAACGGCAGCGTCGGCAGCTGTTGGCGGGTTGAAGAAATAGCGATATACATGGGATTTGATTTCTGCTCCGCTCATGAGTATATCAAAATTGTGCAATTCAAATTTATCGGGGCTCATCCCTCCATTAATGATCACGCGTCCGCCAAAGGCCATGCTTCGGATCAATTCACCTGTAACAGGTCCGCCAACATTATCGATTACTGCATTAATTCCCTGGTTGTTTGTTATTTGCATGATCCGTTCTTTAATGCCTTCCTGCAGGCTGGAAAGCTCAATAACGGCGTTGGCACCCATGGAAACAAGGTCAATGGTGCTTTGGGCACGGCGTATCAAAGAGATAACATTTATCCCTTTATGTTTTGCAAACTGCATCACCATCAAAGAAACGGCCGAATTTCCGGCAGTAACAGCAAGCCATTGGCCGGCACGTAAGCCTGCCTGATCAATCAGATCCCATGCTGTAATAGGGTTGACTAACTGCGCGGCCAGTTCAACAGGATAATCGATGGGTAAGGGAATCAGCCATTCATCGGGTACAGCTGCATATTCAGCCCAGGTGTTGTAATAGCTGAATGCAACAAATGTTCCTGGTTTTAATTTAACTGTTTTCCCAGCTTTTTCAATAATTCCCGCACCGTGGTTGCCGGCAATTTGTCCCGGGAAAAGCGGTCTTTTAGGCTCCGGATAAAGATTCTGTATGAATAAAAAATCTCCCGGATTAATAGAAGAAGAAACCATCCTCACCAGTACTTCATTATCCTTTATTTCAGGAACAGGAACCTCTCTGAGTTCCAGCACTTCTTCAGGGGAGCCGATCTTGTCAAATACAATTGCTTTCATGACTAATAGTTGGCATTTATTTCGAAGACAATATTATTCCGGATTGGCTAACTTTGACGTGTCTATTTTGACATTTATCATGCAAAAATTGCCACCATGCATTTTGTGATTTATTTGCCAGCTGGGTTTTATTCAGCAATTGCTTCAACATTTACCGAAATTCTACAGGCAATAAATGAGCTCAATGACTCAAGTCAATTTACAATTGAATTTGTTTCATCAAATAAACAAGCTGTATCCAGGTCCGGTATTACTTTTAGCGCAAAAAGCCGGCCCTCCCGGAAAATAGATGTGTTGGTGTTATTAAGTGGTTTGGGTACGGAAGTGATGACAAAGCCGGAACTACTGGAAGAAGAATGGCGTATTGCCAGGCCTTTGATAAACACCGCACAAAAACAACAGGCTATCCTTGCAGCCACCTGCGGCGCATCATACATGCTCGCTGCTTCCGGTTTACTGAATGGTAAACGGGCAACGATTACCTGGTGGCTGAAAAAAGTAGTACAGGAGCGATTCCCCGATGTAAAGTGGGAGCCGGCACGTATTGTGGTTCGTGATAGCCGGATTTATACGAGTGGAGGCGGTTTTTCGGGCCTGGAGCTACTAACCACACTGTTGGCTGATCTCGGCTTTTCAAAACAGGAACGTCATGTACGAAAACTGATGGTTTTACCTTCTTCACGCCAGTTTCAAAGCCCGTATGAATTTTCAATGGATGAACAGACTGGTCAGCTTGAAAAAAAGCTAAATAAACTTTTTAAAGATGATCCCGGCATAAACATTTCAGTCATGGCCAGACAATTGGGGATGTCGCCACGAACAATGGCCCGTAAATTTTCTGATGAACTTCAGATGACGCCCGGAAAGTGGATACAGACAAAGCGGATTGACCTGGCGAAAACATTGCTGGAAGAAACAAAATTGTCAGTTTCCGAAATATGCTATGACATTGGATTTGATGACCCCTCTTCCTTTTCTCGGTTGTTTTCCAAAGTAACAGGTATGGGACCTCTTGAATTCAGAAAACAATTACAACCTCCGGTTGTTCGTAAAATATCCTAGCTTCTTTGTAAATAATGTACTTATATTGTCCAGCATAACAAACCTATGAAACCATACTACAGGCCCGCTGCAATCAAGAATAAAAATGACCGAAATTTCAGTACGGAAAAGGGACTAACCCATTACGCGGATAAGCCATTTACAGGTGTTCAGATCGATATTTTTAAATATACAGAATGGCTGAACGGAAAACTGCATGGAAGGTATGTCACGTTCTATGAGGAAGGTTATCCTAAATGCATCGCTGAATATGAGAACGGAGAACTCAAATGGTATTGTAATTATGATCCCGGTTTCCAATTATCCAACAGACATGGAGCATTCGTTCCCCATATCGTCGATTTTGCTGACCCGGATATCAAGCGGAACCATCCTTACAGTTCAATAGGCTGTATTGATTACAAAAATCAACCCTTTGATGGAATACTGGTCCGGAAATTTGAATATGGTGAATTTAAAGATGCTACTGCAGTAGGGGCGTATTTGGAATTTGACAGTTCCGGACAAATTACTTCAATTGAATACTTCTATGATAATCATGATTGGATCGACAATGGTTTACATGCCAGTGTGAATTACGGCGCCGGCGGTGCTGTGTGCGCTACTTATGAAGAAGAGGATGAAGATCAGCGACTATATACGAATGATGGTAAATTGATGTACGCTGACAGTGTTTATTATTATCGCACTGGTGAGGTGAAATGCCGCCAGTTTTATGGGCAAAAAAGGGATGATAGGATCCTCGCAATGCTTTTTAATAAATCCGGCGATTGCCTGATAGAGCGCTACTCCGTTGATAATTACGATGAGAATTGGTATTATGATGAAGCTTTGCAACGTTCCCTCTATGAGTTTGTAACGAATGAAGCACCGGAATATAATCAGTATAATGGAAGTGTCCATGGGCTCAAACGTGGAGCCCGTGAAGTAGATTTGGCGGTGGCATATCTGACACAATTATATGATTCCGATCCTGAATTGTCTTCTTCCCTGATTAGCTCCATAGAAGCGCATCATGATGATGATGTAAGAGAAAAGATAATGAAATTGAAACAGCAATTGTATATAAAAAAATAGCACTTATTCCGTCATCGACATTGCGGAAAGATTGTAGTAGTTGGAGTAATCCCAAACCTCTTGCATGGCAAGAGGTTTGTTTTTTAGCCTGATTTTTTTATTCATTCCAGGGTGAATGTAGAATACAGTCGCAGAAATTTTTTCGTTGGAATCCTGGTATCATATAAGCACAAACATCGGCTTTAATATTACCGAAAGTTGTATCAGTCTTATGTTCAAAGCCACTGAAAAATGTTGGAATAATCCGCTTCTTGAAATCGGTTCTCGGAAATGCTTTGATAATTTCATGACGATGTTCTTCACTCAAATGTTCATAACCTTCTCCCATAACATCCAGACCAACGCCCGAATACATTAAAGCAACTTCCGGTTCTTTGTATTCAGCGATCCCTATGGTGGTATGAAGCGCTATCGTGTCCCAGACGAGCTGCAGCTGCTCTTTAGGTACGCCATGACTTTTTAGAAAATCCCTGGCGGCATTGGCGCCGTCAACCTCAAATCGCAAATCAGGACTGCTATAATGAGGAACGAGGCCCAGATCATGAAATACGGCGCTTATATATAGCAACTCGGCGTCGTATTTTACATTCAACCTCTTTCCATTCAATGATGAAAAGAGAAATACCCTCAGCGAATGGTTGTAAATAAAGGAAGTGCCGTGTTCCAGCAGCAGCTCCGTAGCTTCGGTGGCTATCTTGCTGTCAGGAATTACAATCCCTGCTACTGATTTTAATTTGGTTACTGACATAGTTTTAAGTTTTAATGCAACAAAGCTAAAATGAAGCTAAGGCATCAGGAATGTCAGAAACCACCGTTTACCTGCCAATATTTACGAAAAGATGGCGATAGTCGGCCGGAGAAACCTGAGTGTTTTTCTTGAAGAAATGACTGAACTGTTCTGGTGTTACGAATGAAAGATCATAGGCGATCTGTTTGATGGGTTTTGCAGAAAATTGAAGTGAACGTTTTGCTTCTGCAATAATATATCCATTGATAATTTCCTTGGCGCCAAAGCCGCTTTTGTGCCTGCATACATCAGAGAGTTTACGGGCCGAAACAGAAAGCGCTCTGGCAAAATCCGCTACTTCGCGGGTATGCATAAACCTGGTGCTGACCAATTGGAGGAATCGCTGATAAAGCTGATTGTCGAAGCTGTTTATTTCACCATCTGATGAAGCCTTAATATTGGCCAGTTTGATCATGATGATCTTTAGATAGGCGGCCATTGCGTCCAGCTTGTTGGGGTAATCATCATTTAAATACTCCTGCATCATCATTTCGCAAACCGGGAGCAGGCTCGTGGCATCGGATGTTTTTAATGACAGTCTTTGATTTAATGTGGTATTGGTAAACAGAACAGCCTTGCAGTTGGATGCACTTGCCGGGGCCCTTTCCCAAAAGCAATCACCAAACAGTATTTCAAACCCATTGAGGCTGCTGGCAGCTGAGAAAGAAAATATCTGTCCTTTGGAAATCAAAAAGATCTCCTGGCCGCTAATAGAATGCCCTGCCTGATCTATTTGTATGATTCCTGTCGCTTTGGAAAGAATAAAGATTCGATGATAGGTAACATGCACAGCCGCTGATTCCCTGATGTCGGTATCAGACAGCCGGGAAATGCTAAATGAATCCCTGATCTCCTTATCAATAATCAGATTTTGTTCCGGATACATGCCCAAATCTAAATTAAATTACTCATTTCCATACAGTAAGAAAGAAAAGACGGGCATCTTTATTGAGCCATACAACAAAGCATATTTGAGCTATACAACAAAATAAATATTTTCTGGTTACCGGAACTTTGTATTGTAAAAAAACAGAAAGAATATGCAAAGTATAACTAAAGGTTACATCAATGGTGCGTTTGTAGCGCTCAACGGAACACAGGTTTTTGATCTGATTAGTCCGACTGGTCACCAGAAGATCGGTGAAGTGACCCTGGGCGATGAAACGGATACCCAAAGGGCAATTGCCGCAGCTAAAGCTGCATTCTCATCATTTTCCCAAACAAGTGTAGCAGAACGCATTGAGATACTGAAAAAATTAAAAGATGCGGTGAGCAAAAGGGAAGATGAACTGGTGGAAGTAATGATCCTCGAATATGGTGGTACCCGTCAGTTCTGCAGGATGAGCATACAAAATGCTATTGCTGCTTTTGATAATATGACGGATACGCTTCGCGATTTTGAATTCCAGCGGAAGGCCGGAAATACGTTGGTACAGTTGACGCCGGTAGGTGTGGTAGGTATCATCACACCCTGGAATTCCAGCAACAGTTTTATTTGCAGTAAGCTGGCAACGGCTATAGCAGCAGGTTGTACGGTGGTGGTAAAACCAAGTGAAATGAGTGCACTGCAAACACAGCTGCTCACCGAATGTTTTCATGAAGCGGGTTTACCCAAAGGCCTTTACAATATGGTGAACGGCCTGGGAAACGTGGTAGGAAACGCTATCACGAACCATCCGGACATTGCTAAAATATCTTTCACCGGCTCTACAGTCACCGGAAAACAGATTGCCAGGTCAGCAGTAGACACCATAAAACGGGTAACGCTGGAGCTGGGCGGTAAATCACCCAATATTATCCTGGATGATGCTGATCTTGAACAGGCGATTCCACAGGCGGTATTCGGGGCTTACATGAATAGCGGACAGGCCTGTATCGCACCTACACGTTTGCTCGTGCCCAAAGCAAAACTGGAAGCAGTAAATCAGATAGCTAAGGCCGCTGCAGCACAGGTAGTAGTAGGCGATCCTGGTAATGAAACCACCAATGTAGGTCCGATGGTGTCCGAAAAACAGTTCGAACGGGTGCAAAGCTATATCCAGGTTGGTTTGAACGAAGGGGCAACCCTGCTGGCAGGCGGCATGGGTAAACCGGAAGGTCTTGAAAACGGGAATTTCGTTAAAGCAACCATCTTTACCAATGTCCGGAACGATATGCGTATTGCGCAGGAAGAAATTTTCGGTCCGGTGTTGTCTATTATTCCATACGAAAATGAGGAGGATGCCATTGCTATTGCCAATGATACCACTTATGGGTTGGCGGCCTATATTACTTCTGCAGACCAGGACCGGGCGCTGCATGTCGCTTCCCGGATCGATGCCGGAAGGGTTTGCATCAATGGATTCAAACATGACCCTATGGCGCCGTTTGGCGGTTTCAAACAGTCCGGACTAGGAAGAGAGTTTGGCGCGTATGGATTGGAAGAATACCTGGAACCCAAATCTATCCTGATATAAGCGGCAAGTTAAAAAGTTTTATATTTTTGAACATTGCCTGGGTTCTCACTTGGGCAATGTTTTTATAAGATCAGCAAATTGTATGACTGAAAATAATAACTATATCAACTATTCCTGTCACCTTACCGCGTTTAGGGAGGGTGAGCAGTTTGTTTTACATCACAGTTTGCTGATGATTATTTCGGGAGAAATGGAACTGAATGATGGAACCGAACGAAGAGTGTTGGGAAAAGGGGATGTATGTCTTGTGAGAAAAAATCACCTGCTGAAGTTTGTAAAGAATCCAACGGAAAATGAAGAATTCAAATCCTTGTCCATGCAGTTTGATGAAGAATTACTCAAACAGGTCAGTGCACAGGAAGGGTTTCAGCTGGAAGAAAAACTAAAAACGCCGGCATTTATAGATCTGTCTGGAGTGCAGCACCTGCGCTATTTTATGGAATCACTGCTGCAATATCAGGAGCTATTGGAAAACAAGGCCCCCCAATTGCTGGAACTAAAACAGCGGGAGGCGCTTATGTTATTGTTTGTTCATCGCCAGGATTTAAAAAGCGTATTGTTTGATTTTTCGGAGCCGCATAAAATTAATCTCGAAGAATTTATGCAGAAGAATTATCACTTCAATGTGAGGCTGGAACGTTTTGCCTATCTTACCGGTCGTAGCCTGGCCACTTTTAAACGGGATTTTCAGAAGATATTTCAGGCATCACCCCGCAGCTGGCTGCAGCAACGCCGTTTGCAGGAAGCCTATTTCCTGATCACTCAAAAACGACAACGCCCTAATGATATCTATCTGGATCTGGGCTTCGAGGATTTATCGCATTTTTCTTTTGCCTTCAAGAAACTGTTCGGCCAGTCACCTTCAGAATTATTAAAAGCGTGAACAACGTTAAATTGTAGGAGTGTCTGAATTATCATGATAAGTATAGATCTCTCCTGGTATACTAACCATTGTTATGGTCATGATTTCATCTAAGTAAATACTGCCATTTTCTGCTGTAAGGAAAAGTATCGAAGGGAAAGCTAGTTGGTTCCCGGGTAAAAAACGGTAATAAAGAGGTGTGGCACTATTTACTTTTTCTTTTTTCCTTTGATGTTATAAACAATCAATAGCACACTGCTATTGATTGTTTTCTTTAGAAGAATACATATTAAGCTTTTATTTTTCTAAAGATACAATGTGTTTGTTGTTTCTATTTCTAACTATTTTAAGCATCGTGTATATAAAAGCGAAATGTTGTTTCCTTTCGTCTAAGAGTTTTGGTCATTTCATATTTATTTGCTTATTTTACCCGTACAAATTTTTTAATGCAGTGAACTGATGTCACTTTGAGAGGATTCCAGAAGAGATGTTCCTATGAAACCAGACTATGCTATGCTCACTTAACATGTAATATGTCAGTTTCCCAAATGAAACGGTTTTTGTTTGTGAGATAACGAAAGTGCAGTGATTGTCTGTAATTCATTAATACCCTTTTTAAGTGATGGTTTGTTATTAATTATACACCTAAACTGGTTGGACCACCAGAATAAATAAGCGTTTCTTTTTGTTGCCAACAATACCCCCCTGATTGGCATTCCTATTATTAGTGTAGCGTATTTAGATTGCCCGATTCCATTAGTGAAAAAAAAGTACCTCTTTTAAAGAACCCTTATTAATTTATGAAACCACTCAAAATACAAGGAAACCATTTGTAAGTACCGTTTATGAAATCAACCGGAAGAAACTCCGGAGCTATTTGTACTGTTTTAAAATAGCACGCTTTACCCACTTCCATTTATGATCCGCACATTGACTGTACTCCGGTACAGGTGATGCGTGTAGCATTTTGTCCAAAAATATCCGCACTGAATACAAACCTGGCTAACACTGCTAGTTAACCGGAATTGCTTTGCTATGCATAAAAATGACCCTGCATATGCAATGCCGCTGTTTGTATAATAATATAAATGTAACGCATATACGAAAATAAATTGAATCAATATACCGGTAACCCCCGTATGGTTAATCCCGGTATCGATAGTAAATAAAATAGCCTGTATATATGACAAATGTATCGTTCCCTCAGACAACGCTATCAGCACTACTGATAGCACAAAAAGATAACCTGGATAAAGGAATTACCTTTATTTCAGGCGCCAGTAAAGAAGAATTCCTGTCTTATCACCAGCTTTATGTCAGTGCCAGATCATTGCTGGCTTACCTCCAGGAGAAGGGTGTGAAGCCCGGAAATGAAGTGGTCTTACAGATAGAAGACAACAAAACATTTATACAGTTTTTCTGGGCATGTATCCTGGGAGGGATAATACCTGTGCCGGTAGCTGTTACTTATCAGGGTGAAAATGCCCAAAAATTGTTCAGGATATGGCAACTGCTCCATCATCCTTATCTGCTTACCAGCAGGGCATCCTACGAAAAGATGCATCAGAAAAAATCTCCTGATGAAATACCTTTCGCTGACAGCACTTTGTTTACAGAAGATGCACCGGTAAACAGTGTTGCCGGCATCGTATATCCTGCTACTACAGATGATATTGCATTTATCCAGTTTTCATCGGGTTCCACAGGTAATCCGAAAGGGGTAGTGCTGAAACACAGTAATCTGATCGCTAATATCTTTTCTGCGCTGCCTACTCACGACAATATAACAGACCGTCGTCTGAGCTGGATGCCGCTTACACACGATCTGGGGTTGATCTTCCTGCACCTGTATCCGATTGCCATTGGTGCGCAGCATTTCCTGATGCCAACGGACCTGTTTATCCGACATCCTTTGTTATGGCTGCAGAAAGTGTCGGAACACCGTGTCACTATAACCAGTTCGCCCAACTTTGGCTTTAAATATTACCTCGATAAATTTTCCGATGATAAAGCGGAAGGCCTTGACCTGTCCTGTTTACAGGTGATCCTCAACGCTGCAGAGCCTATCTCAGGTACACTATGCCGTACCTTCCTGAACACCTTATCAAAATACGGATTGATGCCTGCTGCGATGCGACCAGCCTATGGACTTGCTGAAAGTACCCTCATCGTTACTTTTGCTCCCGCCGGTGCATTGCTGGAAAGTGTTTTTGTCCGCAGGGAAGCCATCACGATAGGACGTTACATCTCTGAACCCGGTATGCTGGAACAGCAGCGTACTGCAGATAATATGGAGATCGTTAATGTAGGCAGGCAGATTGCCAATACCGATATTAAAATCACCGATGAAAAAGGAGAGATCCTACAGGAAGGTGGCATCGGTATTATATGGGTGTATGGGCCAAGTGTTACGCAGCGGTATTACAATAATGAAGCCGCCACTAATGCTGTTATTAAAGAAGGCTGGCTCAACACCGGTGATACCGGCTTTATGCTGAACGGCTGTTTGTATGCGGTAGGAAGAGTGAAGGATATCATTATTGTGAACGGGCAGAATGTTTATCCGCATGATATTGAACAGATGCTGGAAACGATGGATGGCATTGCAACCGGAAAGGTGCTGGCTTGTGGCGTGCCAAAGGAAGATGAATCATCCGAAGATATCGTAATATTTGTCTTGTACAAACTGGGCATAGAAAAGTTTGCACCGCTGGCAAAGTCCATCAAACATTTTGTTGCCACCAGACTCGGACTGGTAGTAAAACATGTGCTGCCTGTCCGTAAAATAGCTAAAACAACCAGCGGAAAGGTAAAACGTTATCTTTTTTCTGAAGAATACCGTCTGGGTGTTTATGATAAAGACATTGCAGCCTTAGCTGCAGTGAATGATAATAAAACAACAGCAGCAATAACTGATCAGACCCTTATTATCACCTTCCTCGTGAATATGTTAGGCGAGTCACTGAAAATAGCGCCGGCAAGCATCAATATTAATACCTCATTGATCTTACTGGGTGCTGATTCATTGGTGCTTACCAGTA
This sequence comes from Chitinophaga flava, assembly GCF_003308995.1. Taxonomy (NCBI): domain Bacteria; kingdom Pseudomonadati; phylum Bacteroidota; class Chitinophagia; order Chitinophagales; family Chitinophagaceae; genus Chitinophaga; species Chitinophaga flava. The sequence continues at coordinate 3,528,162 of NZ_QFFJ01000002.1, forward strand.
TGATAAAGCATATAGAGAGCGAATATGGACTGAGCCTTTCCATGAGAGAGTTGTTTGAAGAATTAGACACGGTTGCACAGATAGCAGATTATATTGCTGCTCATATAGCTATTACTGAGCCTGCACCAATACCAGATGCAGCGCCGGCAGTGGCCCGGGAAACTTCGTCAACTACTCCTGAAACATCTTTGTATCCAGCTGTTAACGGAAAGGCATCAGGCATCACTTCAGAGATCTTACAGCTGTTACAAAGTCAGGTTAATGTTATGGCGCAGCAACTGCAGTTGTTGATGATGCAGCAGCAACTGAGTGGTAGCGCACCGGTGACTGTCACCCCCGAACCGGTTCCCTCGCTTCCTGCTTCGGTAGAAGCATCCCATGGCAAATCTGTAAATGGTTTGCATGGGAAAATGAACGGTCAGTTGACTGATCCGGCACCTGCATCGTCGGTGCGCAGTGGAAAAGCGGCGGCGGCCGGTATTGGCCGGCAGCCTGTACCTGCCAACATTCCCTTGTCGTCTAATCAGGAGCGTTTGTGGTTTATAGATCAACTGGAAGGCAGCGTACAATATAACCTCCCGGTTGTACTAAGACTGAAAGGCAATCTGGACAACACTGCCCTGTTACATGCGCTGGAGCAGATTGTGGGTCGTCATGAAGTGCTGCGTACTGTCATAGAACAAGCCGATGGGCAGCCGTATCAGCGTATTCCGGACAACTACCAGTGGCAGATGACCACTATCGATGATCCGTTGCTGAAAGCTGATCCTGCCAGACTGCAGGCATTTATATCCGGGTTTATATATACCCCTTTTAATCTGGCTAAGGATAACCTGCTCCGCGCATCGCTTATCCGTATCACTGATATGGAATATGTGTTGGTGCTGGCGATACATCACATCGTATTCGATGGCTGGTCGGCAGGTGTATTGTTCAATGAACTCACCGTTTTATACAATTCATACGGGGAAAACCGCACTGCGCCCTTGCCATCGCTGAGTATACAATATAAGGATTATGCTATCTGGCAACATCATTACCTGAAAGGAGCGCTACTGAATGAAAAAGAAGCTTACTGGAAAAACAGACTGAAAGGAGCAACACCACTGCTGCTGCCAACGGACTTTGAACGGCCTTTAAATAGAAGCACCCGTGGTGCGGCAACTGAATTACAGATAGATAAAACATTGTCTGCCCAGATACGGGAATTATCCCGCCAGCAGGGAGTGACGCTGTCCACCACGTTGCTCGCGGCCTACAAGGTATTATTGTCCCGCTATAGTGGTCTGGAAGACATCGTAGTGGCATGTGCCATCGCCGGAAGAACAGAACGGGAAGTAGAGCCATTGTTAGGCTTCTTTGCCAATACACTGGTACTTCGCTCAGACCTGAGCGGCAGTCCCTCATTCAGTGAACTGTTAAAAAGAGTCAGCAGTACACTCCTGGATGCTCATGAGTATCAGGATGTACCTTTAAATAAAGTAACAGAGGCAGGTGCCGGCAGCGGGAACAGGGGCGATAATCCATTGCTCCATGTGATGTTTTCGGTGCAGAATATACCCAGTGCCGCTGATATCCGTCTCGGGGATGTGCAGGTGGACTACGAACCGGTGGTACGTCAAACCAGCATCGCTGATATTACCCTTACTACGCAGGAGTTTCCTGATGGTATATCCTTAATGGTGGAATATTCCACGGACCTTTTCCGGGAGGCTACTATCCGGCAGATGGTACAGCATTACGTGGCCATACTCAGTGAGGTGGTGAGCCAGCCATCTTTGCCGCTACATGAAATTAAGCTTTTGAGTGAAACAGAGCAAACGCAGCAGCTGCAGTCCTTCAATGCCACATACCATGATTATCCGGCACATAAAACCGTAGTGGAATTATTTGAATCCCAGGTACTGGCTACTCCGAACGCAATTGCCGTTTCCTTCAATGGAAAACAGCTCACTTACCACTCACTCAATGAGCAGGCCAATCAGGTAGCACATTACTTGCTGGCAGAAGGTATAAAGCCCGGAGATAAAGTGGGACTGTTGTCTTATCGTGGCCTTGAGATGATCGTGGCTATCTGGGGCGTTCTTAAAGCCGGTGCTGCCTATGTTCCTTTCCATACCGGCTACCCGGGTGCCCGTATCCGTATGATGATAGAGGATGCCGGTATTTCAAAAGTCCTGTTTACAGACAACACACTCTTTGAAGCTATGGGCTTGCTGGCGGCTGAAGGCATTGATATCGCCGGTGCAAAAGGTTTTGCTACAGCGGCTACTGGCATTAAAGCCAATCCTGATGCTTTGGTAAATATCATGTACACTTCCGGTACAACCGGCCGTCCTAAAGGAATTGCCGTCAATCATAAAAATATCACGAAGCTGGTATTTGAACCGGGTGTAATTGCCATTCAGCCGGATGATCATGTGTTGCAATGGTCCAACTATGCATTCGACGGATCTACTTACGATATATTCAATACGCTGCTGAGGGGTGCCCGTTTATGTATGATACAGGATACGGCTGCCTCCGATGCTCTGGAGTTATCATCTATTATACATAAAGAGCAGATCACGGTATGTTTCATGACAACCGCCCTGTTCAACACTTTTGTAGACAGTAGTATCGACGGTCTTCGCCCGTTGCGTAAAGTATTGTTTGGCGGGGAAAAGGTGTCTTTGTATCACGTGAGAAAGGCGCTGGAAGCATATGGTCCTGATAAGCTTGTACATGTGTACGGGCCTACGGAAACGACTGTGTATGCTACCAGCTATCCGATTAACAGCCTGGATATCCATGCTGTTACGGTTCCTATCGGCCGCCCGCTGGCCAATAGTAAAGCGCTTATCCTTGATCAGAATGGAGAACTGGTGCCTGTTGGCGTGGATGGGGAATTGTATATAGGAGGGGATGGTGTTTCTGCAGGATACATCAACAATGAACAGCTGACACTTGAGAAGTTTATGATGCTGAAAGGCCAAAGTGGCCGCTGGTACCGTACCGGTGATCTTTGTCGCTGGCTGCCGGATGGGAATATCCTATATACCTCCAGGGCGGATGATCAGGTGAAAGTCCGTGGTTATCGTATTGAACCGGGAGAGATAGAGCGGGCCATGAATTCGCTGGACGGCATTGCTGCCAGCTGCGTGGTGGTGAAACAATCTCCAACAGGGGAGCATAAGCTGGTAGGATACTATGTTGTGGACACAGCAACAGCATTCGGTATCATCAATGAAAAAGATATCCGGCAGTCACTACAGAAACTGCTACCTGATTATATGATGCCATCCGCATTGATTGCATTAAGTCAGTTGCCTTTAACCAGTAACGGAAAGACAGACCGTAAACTGTTAAGCACCCTGAAAGACGTACAAGACGATCATGCTGACAACTACCAGGAACCTGTTACACCGATAGAATGTCAGCTGGCAGCCATCTGGCAACGTTTGCTAGGAGTAGAGCGGATCAGCACGCAGGATAACTTCTTTACACTGGGGGGACACTCTCTGTTGGCAACTCGTGTGGTATCAGCCGTACGTAAAGAGCTGGAAACAGAACTTTCTGTAAAAGACCTGTTTGCCCATCCAACCGTAGAAAGGCTGACTGCCCATCTGGAGCAACAACAGAAAGGCGGATTACTGCCATCTGTTGCCGTTGCCATCAGACCGGAACACATTCCGCTATCGTATAGTCAGGAACGTTTGTGGTTCATCGATCAGCTGGAAGGCAGCGTGCAGTACCATATGCCCGCAACATTCAGCCTTAAAGGCGCCCTGAATCCTGCTGCACTGGAATATGCATGGCGTACTATCGTCAATAGGCATGAAGTACTTCGTACTGTTTTTGTACAGGAAGGGGAATCAGCTTATCAGCAGGTGCAGGAAAAAGATCAGTGGAAGCTGTCGGTATTAGATAAATCCCTCTATCAGGAAGATCCGCAGGCCTTTATCAATGACCTTATTGCTGTTCCGTTTGATTTGTCAAAGGACCATATGTTACGTGTGTATTTGGTTGCTCTTGCTCCCGAAGAACATATAATGCTGGTGATGATGCACCATATTGCATCGGATGGCTGGTCATTGTCTGTGATGGTAAAAGAATTGCTGGAACTCTATAATGCATACATTTCAAAACGGGCGCCGGTATTGGAAGAGCTACCCATACAATACGCCGACTATGCCATCTGGCAGCGGGATTACCTCAATTCCGAACTGCTGGAACACAAGGTGGATTATTGGAGAAATCAACTCAAAGATATACCTGCTCTGAAATTGCCTACGAACTTTGAACGTCCCGTTATCAATAGTACCAGAGGAGACCTGATCACTTTCAGAATAGACAGGACATTAACGCGTCAGCTGGAAACGCTGGCCCAGCAAAACGAGAGTACCCTGTATATGTTGCTGCTGGCAGCTTTTAAAGTGCTGCTCTATCGATACACCGGACAGGAGGATATCGCTGTAGGTGGCGGTATTGCAGGCAGATTGCAAGAGGAAACGGAATCACTGATAGGTTTCTTCGTAAATACACTGGTGATGAGAAGTGATCTGAGTGGTAATCCTGCGTTTGACAGCTTTTTACAACAGGTGCGCCAGACCACGCTGGATGCCTACGAGCACCAGGACGTTCCTTTTGAACGCGTGGTGGAAGCGGTGGTAGGCGCCCGTGATGTTGGCCAGAATCCTATATTCCAGGTAATGTTTGCATTACAGAATATCCCCGATATTCCGGAGTTACGGCTGGGTGAAGTAATGCTCAAAAGACAGCGTATCAATCATACCACCAGCCTGTTTGATCTCTTCTGGTCAATCAGTGTACAGCCATATGGAACAATAGTGGAGCTTGAATATTGTGTCGACTTGTTCACGGAAAGGACTATCCGTAAAATGCTGGACCATTACGTGGCATTGCTGCGTTCTATTGTCCGGAATCCGGCTTTGCGCATCAGTGACCTGAATATGATCGGAAAGGCGGAGGAAGAGCTGTTACTGTCATTTAACGGTATGACTGTGCCTTACCCCGCCGATAAAACAGTTGTTGAACTGTTTGAATCCCAGGTGGCAGCTACACCTGATGCAATTGCCGTTTCTTTCAATGGACAGTTGCTCACTTACTGCTCACTCAGTGAACGGGCTAACCAGGTAGCGCATTACTTGCTGGCAGAAGGTATAAAGCCCGGAGATAAAGTAGGATTGTTGTCATATCGTAGTCTTGATATGATCGTTGCTATCTGGGGAATACTGAAAGCCGGTGCTGCTTATGTTCCTTTTCATATCGGTTATCCGGCTGACCGGATTCGTATGATGATACAAGATGCCGGCATTACAAAAGTACTGTTTACAGACAATAGTCTCTTTGAAGCGGTTGGACTGTCAGCAACTGAAGGCATTGATATAGCTGGTGCAACGGGTTTTTCCTCTGCAGCTACTGGTATTAAAACAGCCCATGATGCTTTGGTGAATATCATGTATACTTCCGGTACAACCGGCCGTCCTAAGGGCATTGCAGTCAACCATAAAAATATCACGAAACTGGTATTTGAACCGGGTATAATTGCCATTCAGTCGAACGACAGGGTGTTGCAGTGGTCCAACTATGCATTTGACGGATCAACTTACGATATTTTTAATACCCTGCTCAATGGCGCCCGCTTGTGTATAATACCCGATACAGCTGCCTCCGACGCACTGGAATTATCATCTATCATACACGCAGAACAGATTACGGTATGTTTTATGACTACCGCTTTGTTGAACAATTTTGTGGATAGTAGTATTGAGGGTCTTCGTCCATTGCGCAAAGTATTGTTTGGTGGGGAAAAGGTGTCTTTATCTCACGTGAGAATGGCGCTGGCTGCATACGGCCCTGGTAAACTTGTACACGTGTACGGGCCTACGGAAACGACCGTGTATGCTACCAGTTATGCGATCGACAGCCTGGAGTCCAATGCTGTTACCGTACCTATCGGCCGCCCGCTGGCAAATAGTAAAGCCCTCATCCTTGATCGGAATGGCGAACTGGTGCCTGTTGGCGTGGACGGTGAATTGTATATAGGCGGAGATGGCGTTTCTGCAGGATATATCAACAATGAACAGCTGACGGCTGAGAAATTTTTGATGCTGAAGGGCCAAAGTGGCCGCTGGTACCGTACCGGTGACCTTTGCCGCTGGCTGCCGGATGGAAATATCCTATACATTTCCAGGGCAGATGATCAGGTGAAGATCCGTGGTTATCGTATTGAGCCAGGAGAGATAGAACGGGTTATGAATTCGCTGGATGATATTGCCGCCAGCTGCGTGGTAGTAAGACAACAACCATCCGGAGATAAAAGGCTGGCTGCCTATTACGTGCCCGAGCCTGCACAGGTATTGCTGAAGGAACAGCAATTATTTGAGCATCAGGTGGCCAACTGGAAAGAGTTGTATGAAATGGCTTTCGCCAAACCTGAAGATATCGTAATAGCCGACCCGGAATTCGATATCACCGGATGGAATGACAGCTTTACTGGTGGAGCAATCCCTGCCGATCAGATGCGGATGTGGCTAAATGATATTTCTGGGGTGATCCTGGCGCTGAAACCTGAACGTGTATTGGAAATAGGCTGTGGAACAGGATTGATCTACTACCAGCTGGCAAACCATATCAGCAAATATATTGGAACCGACTTCTCCCCGGTGTCTACTGGTCAATTGCAAAATCATATCAACAAACAATTGCGCAAGTATCCTGATACTGAACTAAACGTTTGTGCGGCACATGAGGTAATGTTGCCTGCATCTGAAACAATCGATCTGGTAATACTGAACTCTATTATTCAGTATTTCCCGGGAGCCGCGTATATGTCTGATGTGTTTGCTAAGGCCATCGGGTTGCTAAAAGGAAAGGGGCATATTGTGATAGGTGATGTGCGTGATATGCGCCTTCTGCCATCTTTCAAACGTCGTTTGCAGTTGAACAGAATGCAGGATAGTACCGCTGTTAGAGACTTCATCTGGCATACAGACCTGGAAGTGCTGAAAGAAGAAGAACTTTGTTTTTCTCCTGCCTGGTTCTACCAATTGCGTGCGCAGTATCCGGAGATCACACATATGGAGATCTTATGGAAACAGGGTGACTTCATTAATGAGCTTAGCTTATACCGCTATACCGTGATAATGTATGTTGGTATTGAAAAGGAAACATGGGAGCCTCGTTGGCAGCCATGGAATAGCGCAGCTGTTCAGGAACAACTGGACAATAATACAGCAACTATCGCACTGAAGGATGTTCCTAACCCACGTTTATGGAAAGAACAGCTGCTGACACAAGCCCTGGATGATAAGCGGGTAATTCAGGTACGGGACCTGGCCGCTGCTATTGCAACGCCCGATGAGGAAACTATAGCCGTAAACGCAGTATTATCAGCCGCAAAATCAAAGGGGTATCATTGCCGTTTCCTGTTACACGATGATCCGCTGAAAATGAATGTATTGCTGGAACGCACACCATATACCGGCTTTATCGTGCAGCCTTATAATGATGCAAGGGAGATGGTAAAAGCCAATATTCCTTTGTTTGGGGATATTTGTTCAGTCCTGGAAAAGGAAATACAACAGTCACTGAAGAAAAGGCTGCCGGAATATATGGTGCCATCTTCATTCTTTGCACTGCAGTATCTGCCGCTGACTACGAGTGGTAAAACAGACCGTAAGTTTCTGAGTGAATGGGAAGAGATGGAGCAGAAGTACCAGGTGGGTTACCAGGCGCCCGTTACACCCGAAGAAATTGCATTGGCGGAAATCTGGCAACGATTGCTGGGTGTAGAGCGTGTAGGCGTTATAGATAACTTCTTTGAACTGGGAGGACATTCTCTGCTGGCGACCCGTGTTGTATCTGCAATACGCAAACAGTTGCAGGCAGACCTGACCGTAAAGGATTTCTTCTTATATCCTACCATTGCACAACTGGCGGCCCGGCTGCAAAATAGAGAGGAAGGATCGTCGTTGCCGCCTATCACTGCTGTTGAAAGACCTTCCCATATCCCGCTCTCTTTCGGCCAGGAACGTTTATGGTTCATTGACCGCTTGCAGGGTAGCCAGCAGTATCACATGGTGGCCAGTTTACGGTTGAAGGGCAACTTAAACGCCACTGCGCTGGAAACAGCTTTGCAAACGATAATATCCCGCCATGAAGCGCTCCGTACTGTCATAAAAATAAATAGTATCACCGGCATTGCAGGGCAGCATATATTGAATAAAGACCACTGGCAGCTGCATACAATGGATACGCCTGTAGCATTACAGGAAAGCATCGCAGCCCTGATAAGCCAGCCCTTTGATCTGTCAGCAGATTATATGATACGGGCACACCTCATTCGCCAGGATGCAACAGAACATATGTTGGTGCTCATTATTCACCATATCGCTTCTGATGGCTGGTCAATCGGTAATCTGATAAAGGAACTGGTTACCTTGTATCACTCCTATGCAGCGGATATATCTGTTCAGTTGAAACCATTGCCTTTGCAATACGCCGACTATGCGCTATGGCAACGGAAATACGTAACCGGCAACCTGTTGGATAAACAATTGGCATACTGGAAAGAACAACTGGCCGGTAGCGGGCAACTGAGTCTCCCTACAGATTATGAACGGCCTCCGGTATTGAGTACCAGAGGAGCTATGCTGGAGTTTAACATTGATAAAACATTAATTGAGAAGTTAAATAATCTTTCCCAGCAACAGGGCGCTACGCTCTTCATGACAATGCTTGCCGCCTTTAAGGTACTGTTGTATCGTTATGGTGGGCAGGAAGACATCTCCGTAGGAAGTGGTGTTGCCGGTAGAACACAGGAAGAAACAGAAGAGATGATAGGCTTCTTTGTGAACACACTGGTAATGAGGTCCCGTATCAACGCAGATATGCCTTTCGATCTTTTCCTGCAACAGGTAAAGGAAACTACCCTGAACGCCTATATGAACCAGGATGTGCCTTTTGATAGGGTCGTGGAAGTGGTACTGGATAAACGGGATCTTAGCCTGAACCCTTTATTCCAGGTGGTATTTATGTTGCAGAATACCCCTAAGATGCCGGCACTGGATTTGGCCGGGGTAGTGGTATCTGAAGAGTCTTATGTAGCCACCACCAGCCTCTTTGATATGAGTTTCTTTGTGAAGGAAGCGGAAGATGGATTACGGATAGATGTAGAATATTGCACAGATTTGTTTAGAGAAGAAACGATCCTCCGTTTGCTGAAGTATTATCATCATCTGTTGGAAGCAGTGGTGAATGCACCAAAGCAGCCGCTCCGCGAGCTGGATATGCTTGGTCAGGAAGAGCGTCATCAGTTGCTGGTAACGTTTAACAGCAAACGTAGAGATTACTCCGCAGACGCCCATAAAACGATCGTGGATATCTTCGAAGAACAGGTGGCGCTAGCACCGAATGCAGCTGCCCTGGCATTTGGAGATATAGAGATGACCTACCAGGAACTGAATGAACGTGTAAACCAGCTGGCCCATTATTTACGGGTAGAAGGTGTAACAACGGAAAAGCTGGTGCCGGTTTTCCTGGAACGTTCTCCTGAAATGATTATCGCCATCCTGGCTATATTGAAAGCAGGAGGTGCATATGTGCCTGTCGATACGGAGTATCCGCTGGAGCGTATTGCCTATATACTGGAAGATACTTCGGCCAGTATGATTATCACCAGTCGCAATTGCCGGAACGGCTTGCCTTTGAATGATAAGCGCAGCATCATTGAGATAGATGTTATGGCAGATCACCTGCAACGGATGCCGGTATCACTATTACGAAACAGTGCGGTTACCGCCGGACATATGGCCTATCTCATTTATACTTCCGGTTCTACCGGCACGCCTAAAGGCGTAATGGTGGAACATGGCAGTGTGGTGAACCTGACACGTGCCATGAAGGAAGAGCTGCGCCTGCAGCCAGGTATGAAGACCCTTCAGTTTGCATCTGTTGGTTTTGATGCCGCCTGCTACGAAATATTCAACACCTTACTCAGTGGTGGCTGTCTGGTACTGGCAGAGAAAGAAACATTGCTTTCCGGTGCCATGCTGGAGGCGCTGGTCAACAGGCACACTATTTCAGTGGCTGTTTTACCGCCTTCTTATCTGAATGCGATGAAAGACCACCTGGGATGCCTGCAAACCATCGTGTCGGCAGGGGAGCCGCTGAGCAGGAGTCTGGCACTCTACATACAATCAAAAGGTATCCGGTTAATTAACGCTTACGGGCCTACGGAGGGCACGGTATGTGCCAGTTTGACCGACAGGCCGGTACTGGATGATAATACGGTGGTAATAGGACAACCGGTGGCGAACGTACCATTATATGTCCTGGATGAATGGAATGACCTGGTACCGCTGGGTGGAGTAGGAGAACTCTGTATTGGGGGTGTACAGGTAGCCCGTGGTTATCTGAACAGACTAACATTAACGAATGAACGTTTTATTACCAATCCATTCGGAGAAGGTCGCCTTTATAAAACAGGTGATATGGTCCGCTGGCTGCCAGACGGCAACCTGGTATACCTCGGACGCAGAGACGAACAGGTGAAAATAAGAGGCCATCGTATTGAATTGGGTGAGATAGAAAATGTGCTGGAAGAGCATGAGGAGATCAGCAAAGCGGTTGTATTAGTGAAAACTGATGATAATGGCAATAAACAGCTGATCGGTTATGTACTGGGGAATGATACCATCAACAAAGAAAATATCTTCCATTTCCTCAGAGGAAGGTTACCGGATTATATGGTGCCTGCACAACTGATAGAGCTGTTGTCATTACCAACAACCTCCAGCGGGAAAGTGGATAAAAAAGCACTACTGGAGGCTGTTAAAGACATGCAGATTGCAACTGCTGCACAGGAAGCGCCGCGCAACGAAACAGAGCGCCACCTGGTTACTATCTGGCAGGAGCTGCTGGGGGTATCGGGCATCGGCATACACAACAATTTCTTTGAGCTGGGAGGGGATTCCATTATCACCATTCAGGTGGTGAACCGGGCCAAACATTATGGTTATGTGCTGCAACCAAAGGATCTGTTCATGCATCAGACAATTGCCGAGCTAGCCACCTTGCTGGCTGGTCAGGAAGTTAAGCACATCACCGGCGAACAGGGATACCTGAGCGGTGAATGTGGACTGTTGCCGGTACAGCAATGGTACCTCTCGGATGAAAGTAATGTGTCGGATCATTTTATTCAAAGTCTGCCCGTTGAGATTAACAAAGCCATCAGCGTGGAAATATTATCAGCTGCCATCACACACCTGATAAGTTTCCATGACAGCCTGCGGTTTGCCTACAGTAACAGTTCGGGCCAATGGCAGCAATGGTATGGTAATGACAATGGTACGATTGAAGTGGTCGACCTGCGCGCTGCATCAGAAGACAATCTGGCCGCAGAGATTATTTTCTGGGAGGATAAATATAAACACAGTCTCAGCATGAGAGATGGAAAGCTGGTATGTGCAGTGTTGTTCCTGACTCCGGAAAAGATTCCTTCCAACCGCTTGCTGATGGCGATTCACCACTTAGGAGTGGATATTGTATCATGGAGTATTATATTCGATGATCTGGATCGTCTGCTGGGGGACCTGCTTGTGGGAAGAGAAGTGTCGATGGTTTCGAAAAGCAGTTCTTACAGGGAATGGTACCATGCATTACAGCATTATGGACAAACCGAACGCTTATTATCACAGCGTGATTACTGGCAGCGGGCAACAGATCAATATTGTCCTTTGCCTACTGACAAACATTATGAAGGTCTGGTACGAATCAATGAAATGACGGCCCACCGTGTACGCCTCAACGTATCACTTACCCGCAAGCTATTGCATGAGGTAGCGCAGGCATACCAGACAGAAGTAAATGATTTGTTGTTAAGTGCCCTGGCATTAACCCTTTCCGAATGGATGGACAGTGATAAGGTATCCGTTGGCTTCGAAAAACATGGCCGTGAAGACATTAGTTCTGATATTGACATCAGCCATACCACAGGCTGGTTCACCACTTTGTCGCCTGTATTGCTGGATGCCAGCGCCGGAGAAGATACCGGCATGCTCATCCAAACTATAAAGCGACAGCTGAATGAAGTGCCTGATAAAGGCCTGGGCTTCGGCGTATTGAAGTACATCAATAAAGAAGCCGGATTAATAGGCAAAGACCCATGGGATATCATCTTCAACTATCATGGACAAATAGGCAATGTCAGCAGCAGCCATAAATGGATTGCTTTAACCGGTACATCGTCTGAACTGAAGATGATCGGAAGTTATACAATGCAGTTCAAAATTTTTATTAACAGTGCGGTGACAGATGAAGAGCTGGTAATAGACTGGCTCTACAGCACCCATCATTTCCAGCAATCCACGATTAAAGCATTGGGTACTGCTTATATCAAACATCTGGAAACGTTGATTCACCACTGTATGATGCAGCTTGGAAAACAGCAGCTACACCAGGTATAACTGGTCTCTGCTAAATTGCCATCTGTTTGTAGTGCAAAGTTTGGATGGCTTTTTTGATTTATTAAGCGGCTTGAGTTCGATATTATATTGGACTTAAGCCGTTTAGTTTTCAACTTTTCGTGGGCTAAAATGGATTGAAGTCTCATGCTGCAATAGTCCTGGGCTATAACTGCAGCATTTCCTTTGCCAGCATAATCATTTTCTCATCACCAGTGTATTTTCCTTTTTCATCAGACAGCTTTACTACCGGCGTCCAGCGGGGCGCATCTTCCGGCCTGGCCTCATACATTTTAATCACGATATTCAACGGAGTTAATCCCACATCGTTAGTGAAATTGGTGCCTATACCAAATGACATTCCTATACGTCCCCGACAGTAAGCCGCGATAGCAGCCACTTTGTTATAGTCAAGCCCATCAGAGAAAATAATGGTTTTGGAGAGTGGGTCTATGCCTTTTCCCTGATAGTGCCGGATGGTCTGGTCGGCAAACTGTAGCGGGTCACCGCTGTCATGCCTTACGCCATCAAATAGTTTAGCGAATTTCTTATCAAACTGTTCAAAGAAAACAGGTGTTGTATAAGTATCAGATAAGGCTATGCCCAGATCGCCACGATATACCTGTACCCAATATTCCAGCCCCAGCATATTGGCCATTTTAAATCCGTATTTGGCCGCATGGAACATAAACCATTCATGGGCATGTGTACCTACCGGTTTCACTCCGTTAAGCATCGCCAGATGAACATTGCTGGTACCGATGAAAGTCTTGTCTCCATACTGCCGCAGTATTTGTACAACCAGTTTATGTACTGCCAGCGAGTGCCGCCGCCGCGTACCAAAATCCGCGATCGTAATGTTCAGGTCTTTATAGCGTTCAATTTTCCTGCGGGTAATCTGTATCACCTCGTCATCGGTAACACGCTGCTGACCGGTAGCCTGATAGTATAATTCACAAACCAGTGACATCAGCGGAACTTCCCACAGGATAGTACGGTACCAGTAGCCGTCTACATGTACTTCGAGCTCTCCGCCCTGTTGGGAAATATGTACTTCTGACGGGTGATAACGGTATCCCTGCAGGAAATCCAGATAGGTAGGATCAAGATAGGGGCAGGTGACAGCCAGATAATCCTTTTCCTCCCGGGTCAGCTGCAGGTTGCACATCTCATCCACTGCCCGGCGTAACAAGACGTTGAAGCCCGGCGGAAATACATGCTGACCGCGATTGATAAACTTATAACGGGCACGGGCCTTCGGAAACAGTTTTACCACACAATGCTGCATGGTAAATTTGTAGAAGTCGTTATCCAGAATTGCGTTTAATATCATAACCTGCGGTTTTTATAATATTTATACTATATTTTTGTGGTCTTAATTCATATCCATTCAAAATGAAACAGATCAAAGTTAAATTCCCCCTTAACCCACAGGAAACCGTTTTGTTCAAAGTAAACGGCTCTTACCTCAAAAGCAAATGGAAAGCAGAACAGGCCGCATTATGCCTGACGAATGAACGGATCGTGATGGAAGGTAAACCCATGTTAATGTTTTTCCTGTTTGGTATTATTGGCTGGTTACTGACCAGAACTAAAAAAGCCAAAGAGTTTCCACTGACAGATATTACGAACTTCAGCCGCGGCAAACAGGGCTTCAATAAAAAGGTGGCCGTGTTTGAACTGCTGGACGGCAGTACTGTTCGTTTTGCCATCACCGGTAAATGGGAGGTTTTTGAAGCAGCCTACCATAAAGCTATGATGGACGTGAAACCCTTATTCTCTCTGCAATAAGATCATAATTTCGTTCCGCAATATTTACAATAGTCCGCATTGGCATCGTGTCCTTCACGCATGCAATGCGGACATATTCTTTGGTCTACCTCCTCTTCTCCTTTCAGTTTGCTCATTTCCACCGTTACAATTCCCGTAGGCACCGCAATGATGGCATAACCCATAATCATGATCATGGCGGAGAATGCCTGTCCCAGCGGCGTAATGGGAGCGATATCACCGTAGCCTACCGTAGTAAGCGTGACCACCGCCCAATAGACACTGACGGGGATACTGGTAAAGCCGGAATTGTGTCCTGATTCAATCACATACATCAGTGAGCCCAGCACCACTGTCATCAGCAGAATAAAGAAAAGAAAGACCGTTATTTTTCTACGGCTGTGTGTGAGGGCCAGTGTCAGTTGCCTGCTCTCATTCAGAAAAGGTACCAGTTTGAAGATCCGGAAAATCCGCAGCAGCCTGAGAATGCGGATGGTCAGCAGAAAATGGGCGCCGCCAAAAATAAACTCCACATAGGTAGGCAGAATACACAACAGGTCTATCACCCCATAAAAGCTTTTCATATAGGCGCCTGGGCGATAGCTGCACCAGACACGAAATAGATATTCAAGTGTAAAAAGAGCGGTGAATATCCATTCCAGCGAGGTCAGGAGTCGCTCATAACGTAGTTGTACAGTAACCACGCTTTCCAGCATTACTACTACCACACTCAACAAGATCCCTATCAGGAGCGCTACATCAAATGCCTTTCCCGCAGGGGTGTTTGCCTCAAAAATAATATTGTGCCATCGTTGTTGAAAAGGGCTAAGGGTCCTGCTTTGCTGTTTTGCCATCCTGCTAGATTATGATTATAAAACAAAAACATCCGTATGAATGTTTATCGCGTCCCACGACAGCAAAAACCGTGTCAGAAGATATCGGTACATTCGTTAGATCCATGCGAAAGGCGGCATTTTACTTTATGGAGCTATGGGGACTGCCCGGAACAGCAAAAGTATACCCGTTGGCGTTATTGGTGCTAGTATAGCAAAAGAGTACACAACGCTGGAAATAATTTTACGTTAATCAATAGTGCTTATCTTTATTATATGCTTACAGAAATACTTATCAATTTATTTGAACGAGACCTTAGCCGTCTCGAAGACGAAATAGCAGCCTATGAAACGGAAGCTGCCATCTGGCGTGTGCCTCAGGGTATCAAGAACTCAGGCGGTAACCTTTGCCTGCATCTCTGCGGCAACCTGCAGCATTTTATCGGTGCTATACTGGGTCATACCGGGTATGTCCGGAACAGAGACCTGGAGTTCAGCTCCCGAGATGTACCCCGTGAGGAGCTGCTGGTGCTGGTGGGGACTACACGACGTACAGTGCTTACCGTTATCCTGAGCCTTTCTGCCGAAGACCTTGAAAAAATATACCCGGAGAAGGTGTTGGGAGAAGCCTCCACTGGTCATTTCCTGGTACATCTTTGTACGCACCTCGGCTATCATCTGGGACAAAT
Organism: Chitinophaga flava; assembly: GCF_003308995.1. Lineage (NCBI taxonomy): Bacteria > Pseudomonadati > Bacteroidota > Chitinophagia > Chitinophagales > Chitinophagaceae > Chitinophaga > Chitinophaga flava. Next base: position 3,543,921 of record NZ_QFFJ01000002.1, read on the forward strand.
CAATTACCATCGCCGGTTAACCCAGTAAGTCATGCCACAATCTACTTTTGCTCAGCGTTTTCTGCAGGTGTACCTGCAACTCAGAATGCTGATATGGCCTTTTATTGTATTGTTGGCTGGGGTGCTGGTATTCCGCAGCTTCTATGGACGGGAAGACATTTATTTTTACATTAACCGGCTGCATACCAGCTGGGGGGACTGGTTGTTTCCTCGTATTACAGAACTGGGCAGCACCGCAGCCTGTGTAGTGATCTCCCTGCTGTTATTTTTCATCAATAGAAGAATGGGGACTGTGATGGCCGCAGCTTATGTGTTTAACTCCATGGTCAACTTTGCACTTAAGTTTATGGTGTCGTTTCCCAGACCACGTCGTTACTTCGCCCAACGGCTACACGACATTTATTTTGTTCCCGGCGTAGAGGTACTGGATAATTTCAGGAGTTTTCCTTCCGGACACAGCGTATGTGCTTTTACTGCAGCCACGGTGTTGTCTTACTATGTTAAAAATAAATACTGGTCTTTGTTATTCCTCCTGCTGGCAGCCTTGGTAGCTTATTCGCGGATGTATATGAGTCAGCACTTTCTGGAGGATGTAACTGCCGGCGCTACTGAAGGCATTCTGCTGACGATGTTCTGGATCACTGTGATTAATAACAACGTAACTGGAGTACCTGATCAGGGGAGATAATGCAGTATCATAATATTTGATTCATGTGAAAGGTTGATAATATCATCAACCTTTCATTATTTCCGCTCATCAGGAGCATCAGCACCATCATTGAACATCATCGTTGCGATTTGGTACAACATCCCCGGATTCAATCCTCCATTTAAATCGTTTATTCTTCCATTCATCAGGTGGTTGGGAGGCATTGTACCTGGTTTGAATTCCAGCGTAGTAGCATTGTAGGGAGGAGTGGAGGGAATATGCCGATGGGGTTTATAATTGGCCGGAGCGGCAACATAACGGGCCCATAGTACTTCGTAGCCAATATAAATCTGGTTTTGCCCTTCCATGACATGATCTGCATGACCGAGGCAGCATTCATCGCCGGGGCCCAGGTTTTCAATGAGACGGGTACGGGTGGTAGTGCCTACCTGTGTACTGATTACCTGACGGATGGCAACGGTAATAAAACGGTCTGCGGAGGTATTGCGGAGATTACGCAGGTACCGGGAAATACTAAATGAGCTGTTGACAATTCCGGTAATCATAATTTGGGCAGCTGCATCTTCACCTTCAGGAGGAGTATACTGTTGCTCAGGCGGTGCGGAGGAGCTGACTGTACAGGCTTTATAGATGACATACCCTATTATACAGGTAAGGATGGCCAGGATAAAGTACATATATGGGTCATGATTAAATGTGTGTTTCAAATATACTAATGACCGGCCGCTCTATTTGTAAATCCAATGTTAATCCAATTATTGTGATAATACTATTTTCATATTTACAGATGCTGTATTAACAAAAAAGGCTTTTGTGGGTGGCGGTAAGAGTGATTAACAATTAAATCACAAAAAATACAGAAAGAATCCCCCAACTTTGCCAGACGATTTTTTAGGGTGTTTGTAAGCTATGCTTTCTTTTGACTATATCTGTTTTACCCCAATCTTTTCCTGAGAAAATGCTTCCTGCTTCCGATAAACGGAAGGCTTGACTGTTATGTCATTAGTGGAAGTATTTATCTGAAAAGTATCTGTGGCAGCGTATTATCTGGGAAATAATACTACGCTTAATCCTGCACTATGCCATTGTGCATTGTAATAAGGCAGTACTGTCGTAGCGGCATGACCGTTAGTACTGTTCTTAAACAACTTACGTTGTATCCATGGATATACCCAATAAGCAGCTTTGGTGCTCAGAATACCAAAACCTGCCCCGGCCACCACATCACTGAACCAGTGTTTATTATTGTACATTCTTAATGCTCCTGTAGCAGTAGCGGCAGCATAACCCGCTACGCCATACCAGGGAGATACATCTTTGTATTCCTGCCGGAGAAATTCTGCGGAAGCGAATGCAGTAGCAGTATGTCCGGATGGGAAAGACAGATTATCGCTGCCATCAGGCCTCATTTCATGGGTAATATGTTTAACTGCTTCTACAGATCCGGCAGTAAATACGGCTGCAATTCCGAGGATAATAGTACGGTCGCGGAAATTATGTTTCCCATGGACACCTGCCAAATTCAGCGCATACACAGCAGCTACCGGTGCATATTGCAGATAGTTGTCAATACTGGTATGGAAATCAGGGTTATGTTCTATTAATTCTTTACTGGTGGAGTGATTGAGATCTACCAGTGAATGCATGTTCAGGGCTGCAAAACCGTAACCAATCATCACTGCCGGTACTACCAGACCCGCGGCGGTACTACGAATAGCCGGTGGCGGTGTTACGGTCAGGTGAAAAGTGTCTTTATCGGTTTGAGAGAGGGAATCTGCCTTCATCTGGGCTTTTAAAGTGCTGGTCATGGCACCCAGGGCCAGGCCAGTTGTAAGTATCATCTTTTTCATGCATCACGCCTTAGTTGGTCAAAAATATCGGGCAATTCTGTAGGAATTCTGTACTTCGTTTATTCGCCTCCGCGGTCGGTGATGGATAAAATCATCTCGGCGGTTTGTTTGGTATACCGGTTATGAAAGATAAAGGTAATCAGAAGACCCAGCACGCAGCCTGTCAGTACTGATATTACCCGGCCCACGGCCGTGTCCCAGAGATGGGCCCCGGCCTCATGGGTCATTACAATAATGGTGGCTGCCAGGGCTGTACGGGTAGCCGGTTCCAGTTTGAACAGGTTACATAACACCACTGTTATGCATACGGCTATACTCATAGTGATCAACAGATTGGGATGAAACAACAATAGCAAAAAACCGGATGCAGCCCCTATCACATTAGCTTTGATACGGGTCACGGCTAATGTCATGGCATCAGAGCCATCCGGCGATAAAACCAGCATCACCGATATCAGCACCCATACTACGTCTTTGTAATCCAGCAACCAGGAGAGAACCAGCACTACCAGCACGCCGCTCACACATTTAGCAGCATAAATCAGCAACCGTTGTAATCTTGCTTTGTTGACCATACCGCAATGTTAGGACATTTGGTACATATATCGCTTAATATATATGTAGATTGTTCAGGTTGAGTTTTCTTACCTTTGGGACTTTTTTTAATCAACTGATAACCATGAGACTACGGAAACTATGCTACATGGCAGCTGTTATCGGTTTATTACAGGCCTGTATAAAAGACGCACCTGTAAATCCCGAAGCTGACATCGAAACCTTTGCCGTTGACAAAGAACAACTGACTGGAGATGTGTTTATTGACCATGCTAACGGAACCATTCTACTGTATCTGACACCCGACGCTTACAAACAAGGGATAGCCCCTGCAATCACCCTTTCCGGCGGCGCTACCGTTACACCCGCATCCGGTGACTCTATCCACTTTGACAGTACCCACGTCAATCAATATGTGGTGACGGCTGCCGATGGCATCCATCAAAAAACCTACAAGGTGGAAGCTATCGATAACGGTATTTGGAAATGGGACTTTGAAAAGTGGATGCTGAATCCTAAAGACAAATACCAATATGCAATCAATGACGATAGCACCCTGGTATGGTCTTCCGGAAACCCTGGTATTGCTATGGCTGGTGTCCCTAAAGACCCGAAAGAGTATCCGCTTAGAGCTACTACCGATGCCTATCACGGACAATATGCCGCCGAAATGGTGACCCGCAAAGGAACTGCCCTGTCTGGCATTATGGGTATCAAACTGTTTGCCGGCTCTCTTTTCCTGGGTGTATTTGAAAGCAAGAATGCGCTCACTCAGCCCCTGAAAGCTACCCAGTTTGGACAGCCATACCGCGGCGAACCAGTGCGCTTTACCGGATACTACAAATACCAGCCCGGCGCCAGTTATCAGGACAAGTCTGGTACCATTATACCAGGCATGACCGACTCCTGCTCTATCTACGCTATCCTGTATACCGGAACGTCCCGATTGGATGCTACCAATATACAGACCTCAGACAGGATCGTAGCAAAAGCAATTTTACCGGATGGCTCTGCACGTGCCCAGTGGACCCGCTTTGATATCCCGTTCGTCATCACCCGGAAAATAAGCCACTCAGAAAAAATGATGATGGCTATCGTGGCTTCCTCCAGTAAAGATGGAGACAGCTACAAGGGCGCTATCGGCAGCCGCCTCGTACTGGATAGCATCCAAATCGTTCACCAATAATGCTTTGATCCCATGAATATTAAATTCAAAGGACTGTTGGCCGTTATGCTGTTGGCAGCTGGACAACTGTTTGCGCAGGAAAATAATAACAACAATAAAAATACGCCCACCTTTACACCAGGCCTGGAACATCGTATTCTGGCCGGGTTCAACTTCGGCGCTACCGCACCGGTAGGATTACCCAACACTATCCGCCGGATCAATAGTTTCCGGCCCGAATTCAGTCCCTCCCTGGGATATGAACTGTCTTACCGCATTACCTCCAAATGGGGCGCTTCACTGGCTGTGAAACTCGATTATAAGGGTATGGCCACTAAAGACGAAGTACTGTATTTCCCTACCATCATCACCACAGAAGATGGCGGCAGCTTTTCAGGTAACTTCAGCGGTAAAAACAAAACAATTGTGCGCAACGCCTATGTGGCTTTCCCGCTAAGCGCCACTTTTACACCTAATACCAAATGGCGCTTCAGCCTTGGTGGTTACGCGGCATGGCTGTTCAGCTCTAACTTTTACGGTACCGTATCCGATGGTTATATCCGCAATGGAGGCCCTACCGGCGAGAAAGTAATCATCGACAAAGCCTCCTTCGACTTTGGTACCGATGTACGGAAATTCGATATTGGTTTGCAAGGCGGCGCTATGAGAAAAGTAGGCCGTAAGCTGGAAGTAATGGGTAACCTCTCCTGGGGATTAAAACCCATTTTCCCGGATGACTTTAAAGGACTGGATTTCCCATTGTATAATATCTATCTGACACTGGGAGTGGCTTATAAAATCTGATCCCAGGACTGAAGTCCTGGGCTATGTTTGTGGAATGTGAGTACGGGGTATTGAAAATAGAAAGCGCGCAAGTTAAGTTCTTGCGCGCTTTCTGTTTTTTGTTTTTGATGTTATTATGTTTGGATGCTTTTATGATTTTTTGATGAGGATTAGTATTTGGCTGGCTGGCCGGCTTTAGGCAGGGATTTCTTAATGAAATCACGGATATCATCATTGCCGGTGGTCAGATCATCTTTGCGGAGGTACATCATATGACCACTGCGGTAGCCTTTCCAGGACAGCCGGTTTTTAAGCTTTCTACCAGGGTCCAGTTGCCACATGCTGTATTTGGCATTGAAGTAATCACAGGCACCATCGTAATAACCGGACTGTATCATCACGTTTAAGTAAGGATTGGCAGCCATCGCCTGGCGCAGGTTTTCACCTGTTCTATCTCCATTGCGGTCCCAGGGATGTACCGGGCCGAACATCATATATTTCAGGTCAGTAGGAAATTTCAGCTCTTCACGCAGGTAGATGTTGATAGCCGGCGTAAAGGCATGGAGCCAGGAAGTCAGCTCGGCGTTGTAGTCGGGATTATTGCCGGCATCTTCCTTGTCCTGTCCCAGATAGCGGGAATCCAGGCGGCCTACGGTATACCCCCTGTCTCTCAGTAGTTCTTTCCAGAAAAAGTCGGGCGGTATGTTCAGGTTGTGTTGGAGGATCACTTTCTCGGAAAGGCCGGAGTAACGGGCCATACGGCTGGCTATCTCTTTCCTTTTCTGTTCATCCAGGAAACCACCCTGGCTGATGGCCGGGATCAATTCATGAATAGTGAAGTGCTCCACTTCAGGTAGCATGGTTGTCAGATCTTTTTGCTGGAGGTCAGCGGTCAGGGCTTTGTGGTACCAGGCAGTAGCTGCATAATATGGAAGGCTCAAAGCAGCATCTACAGGGCCGTTACGGGAAATACCCAGATCAGTGGGAGATACCAGTATTACACCATTCAGATACATCCACTGCGCATTCTGTAATTCCAGCGCGAGACCAGACACACGGGTGGTCCCATAACTTTCGCCGATCAGGTATTTAGGAGAAGCCCAGCGGTTATGCCGGGACACAAAGGTATTGATCCATTCGGCGAGATATTTTATATCGGCATTCACACCGAAGAATTTATCGCGTGGTGCATCTTTATTGATCCTTGAAAAGCCGGTATTGGCGGGATCTATATACACGATGTCTGCAATATCAAGAATAGACTGCGGATTTTCGTGTATGCCATAGGGTTGTACCGGATAACCTTCATCATCGATATTCAGGAGGCGGGGCCCGGTGTAGGCGATCTGCATCCAGACAGAGGGCGTACCAGGGCCGCCATTGAAAGAAATAACCAGTGGCCGGGAGGCGCGGTCTTTTACATCTGTTCTTTCATAATAGGTATAAAAGAGGCCGGCCATCACTTTACCATCCTGGTCCCATACAGGCTGGGTGCCGGCAACGGCTTTGTAAGGAACCTTTTGTCCTTTGATAGTGACGTCGTGAAAACTGGTAACAGCTGTGTCCGGATTAAGGGAAAGACCAGGGTTGGCTCCTGTGAGTTCTGTTTTAGGTGCAGGTTTAGCGGGTTGTTGCGCTAATACCGGTTGCAGCCCTGCCAGTCCGGTTGCCAGCAGAGGCAGCCATATGGCTTTGTTGATTGCGTTCATATTTAGATTAGATATTTGGTTCAGCAGGCGTTGTAAGCCATTGCGCTAGTTTATAACCAAATATCCGTATATCCAAACCGGCCATCCCTTTTCTTATGGGTAATATCAGCGCAACTGAAAATCCGAGGGACGTTTGCCGACCAGTTTAAAGAAAGTATTGCTGAAAGCGGACACACTGTTGTAGCCAGTGTCCCAGGCTATTTCACTGATTGTTTTTTCTGTTTCCAGCAGATATCCCATCGCCCGTATCATGCGGGCCAGCTTCAGGTACTGGAAAAAAGAGATGTCCATTGTGGAACGGAACAGCCGGGTAAGTGTACGTTCACTGATATTGAAAGCTGCGCTGATGCTCTCGAGCGTAAGTGGTTCAGCCAGGTTGGCCTGTATGTATTTGAGTACAGGTTGTAGTCTGGAATTTTCGGTGGTTGGCAGATTGATGGGGAGCGGTGAGGTACTGATATCCGGCAGAATGTTTTTAATGGCCTTGACAAACCGGTAGCCTTTGGTGCCCGGCAGCACATCTTTGTCCCATTTGGCGGTATAGAGGATCATCTCCAGCAACAGGTTGTTTACCGGATAGATGCCGGTGCGCCTGTAAAACGGGTCCTGTTCATCATCTTCATCTAAAAAAAAGTAAATAGTCCGCACAAAATTGGCGGGATAACGATGCGCAAAATAATGTTCTACCCCTGCCGGCACCCACATATAGTGGCGGGCTGGCAGAAAGTAGGTCTTATCCCGTGTATATAAAAAAGCAACACCTCCTTCAACATAGGTGAGTTGTCCTTTGTTATGCTTATGGAAGGGGAAATGATGTTCCGTTTTCCAATGCCATATATAGGCGGATTCCGGGACCCTATCCACCTCCTCAATGATCAGTTCTGGTTTAAAATCTTCCATATGGCCGGATTTAGCAATTTTATGGCAATTTATAGCAAATATTTTAACCAGGATGAATTGAACTTTGCATCTTCATCAGATTAAATATGTTTTCAAATAGTAATAAGTGGCTTGCCGGAATCTTGCTTACCGCATTATTTACCAGCAAAATAGCCATTGGTCAGAACCCTGAGCAAAGCCCCATAACGTTAACGGATGTATGGAATAAAGCCGCAGTTTACAACAAACAATTGCAGATGCAATATCTCCGTGTACAAGGCTCCCAACAACAGGTGAAAGCAGCTCGAGACGAGCGTCTTCCGGAAATAAAAGCAAATGGTACTTACGCCAGAGTGTCTAACCTGGCCATGTACGAGAAAGGGTTGTTTAATGCCCCCTCCCAGTTTCCGGTAGTACATCAATTCTATCAGGTAGGAGCAGATGCCTATCTCAACCTTTACAATGGCGGTAAAACATCCCGGGAGATACAGGTCAGACAAACAGAAAGCGAGCTGGCCCAGGAGCAAAGCAATCTTACCGGTACAGAGATAAGATACAAGGCAGCCAATCATTATCTGGATATATACCGGTTTCGCATGTACGAAAAAGTATTGTTACTGGATATTAAAGAAAGAGAGAAAGAACTGGAAGAGATCCGACAATTGATGAAGAACGGTGTGGTACTGAAAAGTGATGTGTTGCGTGCAGAACTGAAACTCTCCAACCAGAAAGTGACCCTGCTGGAAATACGTAACAGTCTGCAGATCGCCAACCAGCGGCTCAATATCATGATCGGGCAGTCAGACAGTATTGACAACAAACTGGCACTGGACACGCTGGATCTTTCCTCCATACCGCAGAAGAGTTATGAAGCATATCTGGCAGATGCTAACGAACATTCTTTTGCGTTTAAGATTTCAGAGAAGGAAACCGCTCTGAGCGAATTAAAACTTAAAGAGGTAAAATCCAATATACTGCCCAAAGTAGGTCTGTACGCCGAATACGCCTATACGTACCCGCAAATCCAGTTCTTCCCTTATGCTATCAGCCTGTATGGCCTGGGACAGGTAGGTGTGAAAGCCGGTATGCCTATTTCGGCGCTGTACCAGAACAAACATAAGAGGGAAGCCGCAAAGATCAACCTCGAACGCCAGGAGATAGAACATGCCGATACTCAGGACCAGGTGCGCCAGGAAGTAAGAGCGGCTTATCTCCGTTATACGGAAGCACTGGAACGTATAAGGGTGGCACAGGAAAACATTCTTCAGGCACAGGAAAATTTCCGGATCGTTAATAATACCTACTTCAACCAGCTGTCTTTACTCACAGATCTGCTGGACGCGGAAACACAGCTGTTACAGTCCCGTTTCGACCTCACCACGGCAGAGGTGACCGCACAACTGCAATACTATCAATTACTGAAAGCAACTGGCAACCTTTAATATATGAGCAACACAAACACTAAAACGAAAACGAACAAAACAGACAGGATTATCTCGAGGGTCACTACAGTTGTTGCCTCCATTGTTGTGATATGCCTTGCCATATGGGGCGTGAAAACACTGTTGCATCAATGGAAATTTGAAGAAACCAATGACGCACAGATTGATGAATATATTAACCCTGTGGTGGCTAAGGTGACGGGGTACGTAAAGGAAATCCGCTATGAGGAAAACCAGGAAGTGAAAAAAGGTGATACCCTGGTGCTGATAGACAACAGCGAGTATGCAGCGCAGCAACAGGAAGCAGATGCAGCTCTGGTGAATGCTGAAGCCCAGGTAAGTGTGATACAGAGTAATGTAAACACCGCCGGCGAAATGGCCAAAGTATACCAGTCGCAAATTGCTGCCGCCAAAGCCAAGTTGCGCAATCAGGAGCAGGAATACGATCGTTACAAAAAACTGTACGATGTGGAGTCTGCTACCAAACAACAACTGGATAAGGTAGAAGCCGCACTGGAAGTGGCCCGTTCAGACTATAACACGTCAGTAGGTGCTTACAACGCAGCCCTGGCAAAAATTAATGATGCCCGTGTACAACAGAGCGCGCTTCAGGCTGAAATCAAAAGAAGAGCGGCAGTAGTTGAAAAAAATAATCTCACTGTTTCCTATACTGTTATCACAGCACCCTACAATGGTAAAATGGGACGTCGTACCATACAGCCCGGACAGCTGTTACAGGCAGGACAAACACTGGCCTATATCGTAGACTGGGAAGCCGGTAAATGGGTGGTGGCGAATTTCAAGGAAACACAGATCCGTCATATGAGCATTGGTGAAACCGCGGATATTGTGGTAGATGCTTATCCAGGCAGGACTTTTACCGGTAAAATAGAATCTCTGTCCGGAGCCACCGGCAGCCGTTTTTCCCTGTTGCCTCCTGACAACGCTACCGGTAACTTCGTCAAGATAGCCCAGCGTATTCCGGTGCGTATCCGGCTCAACGGAACGCCGCAAGAGCTGAGAGCCTTATCTGCCGGTATGAGTGTGAATGTATCCGTGTCTAAAGTCCGTCGCTGATCATGAGCAAGAAACGTATTTTCAGATCATGGGCGCCCGAGTGGCTGACCAGGCTCACCATCTTCGTGGTATTGCTTCCTACCGTCATGCTGTTTGCGCTGTCTACAGCCAATGTAGGAGCGGCTACAGGATTCTATGGCGTAGAGCCGGCAGACATCCAGTTTTCCATGCTGTTGTATTATGCAGCACTGGCCAGTTTTACACCGCTGGAACGGCGTTTTTTTAGCCGTGTTTCCACCAAGGAGTATTTTCTCATCTGCCTGGTTTTGCAGGTGCTGATCAGCTATGCCTGTTATCATACCAGAACATTACCGGTACTCTTTGTATGCCGTTTTTTACAGGGAGTCGTAAACTGCGGTGTCACCAGTATTTGTCTGACATTGCTTTTCGGCGGATTGAAGTCAGAGCATGCCCGGGAAATAGGGTACACTCTTTTTTATACAATGATCCTGTGCTCTGCTTCCTTAACCTCACTGGTGACGGCGCCTCTTGTAGATAATTATGAATACAACGTACTGTATAAAATGATCATCTACACTTTTGTACCGGGTGGCATCTTATTGCTGTTGCTGATGAACAAGGTGCATCTGGTGAGAAGGGTGCCGCTGTATCAGCTGGACTGGGCCAGCTTTTTCCTGTATAGCCCGATCCTGATTCTGTTAGCTTATGTGTTCACCTACGGTCAGCAATACTATTGGCTGCAGGACGAATCCATTGTATGGAGCATTGTTGCTATCATCTTCCTGGCGACAGTTTTTGTAACCCGGCAGCTTACACGTAAACGACCATTTATTCATCAGGAAGTTTTTTTGTCGAGGGCTTTCCTGTTTGGTATATTTCTCGTTGGTATGCTTTATCTGATCAGAGGAGCATTCAGTATCACCACTACCTACTTTTCAACGGTGCTGGGCATGGACCCTATCAATCTGTATGAGCTGCTGATCTATAATATACTGGGCATATTGATCGGAGCTGTTATTGCAGGAAGGCTGATAATAAAGAAACGGCCTATGCAGTTCATCTGGCTGGCCGGTTTTTTTCTGTTGTTACTTTTTCACGGCGGGATGTATTTCCTCTTTGCCTCGGAAGCAGACATGCGTACTTTTATTATACCGCTGCTACTGCAAGGGATGGGTGCCGGAATGGTGTTTACACCCATCTTGTTGTTTACGATATCTTCTGTGCCGGAAGGTATTAGTCAGTCGGCCGCCGCTGTAGGGGTGTTTATCCGTTTTGCCTTCTTTGGGTTAAGCACGGCGCTGATCAACTATTTCTCCCTTTTCTATTCCAAAATCCATGGCATGCGTTTGAGCGACCATGTTTCCCGTACAGACTACGGATTACAGGAGCGTTTGAACCTGTATCAGTCCAGTCTCGCAGCGAGAGGCATGCAGCCCGATCTTGCCGCAAAAGCGGCCACTGGCCTATTAGACAAAGCATTACAGAAACAGGCTTTTCTGAAATATGCCATGGACTACTATGAAATGGTGGTGATATTGATTTTGGGATTGATGTTGCTCATTATTATGGCGCCGTTTATTAACCGCATTATTATTGATGTAAAAGCCAAACAACCGGCTGCTGCAACGTTTTAACAATGACTTTAAGAAGATTTTTATAATGTTCTGATTTTAAGTGGATTATTGGGGGTAAAAGAAAAGACGCATGAACTGCGTCTTTTCCATTTTATGCCTTTACCTGAAATTTTACTGTAAGAGCTCCTGTAGTTTTTTATCCAGTGCTGTGCCTTCGAGTTTTTGGGCGATGATTTTGCCTTCCGGACTTATAAGATACAGTGTGGGTAATACCTGTACATTAAACAGGTCTTTGGCTACTTCACTTTTGGGATCATGTGCCTGTGCCCAGGGATTGTTATCTTCTTTCATCGCTTTTAGCCAGGCTGCCTTATCACGGTCAGTGGAGATACTGAGTATTTCAAAATTTTTCCCTTTGTACTGGTTGTACAGTTCCCGCATATGTGGGAAAGACGCTCTGCAGGGGCCGCACCAGCTGGCCCAGAAATCAATCAGCAGATATTTACCTTTGTAGTCTGACAAACGTATGCTCTGATCGGCAGCATTTTTTAATGTAAAATCAGCCGGTGTAGCGCCATCAACGCTGAGTTTCCGGGCAGAGATTTCAGTGGCCACCGCTGCTGCTTCCCGAAGTGATTTAATAGCGGGGCTAAGCCGCTGGTAAAGGGTCGCCAGCGTTGTATTATCCAAGGCGCGGCTGTTGCGTTGCAGGATAACAGCTGCTGCATAAGAACCGGGATTTTTGCTGACATATTGTGTTACCAGCTTTTTAGCGGATGCATTTTCCAATGTTTCCAGATCTGCCGCTGCTGCTGCATTAGGCTCTCCCTTGCCATTCAGCTGTTTTAAAATGTCTTTGCCATATTTCTGCTGCAGTGTTTTTTCATTTGTTTTCCAGGCTTTATCCATGTCTGCAGAAAATGCAGCATATACTTGCTGAGCATCACCATTGCGAGCTGAAAACTTAGTACCGGTGCTGTCTATTTTTGCAATTATCTGGTATGTGCCGGGTTTATCTATTAGAATACCCTGTGGCGCATAACCACCCAGTACTTTGGAATCATGCAGAGAGGAAAACATCTGCCGGTAAGGTGCTTCAAAAGGTAGTTCCAGCGTAAAAGTTTTGTTTACGACAGACAAAGAATCATATCTGTCAGGATTCCGTGAGTACATGTCTATGCGGTTGTACCCTTTGGTATCGCCCACGACGGTGCCTTTGATAATAACAGTTTTCTGCTGTGCATAGCTGCTGGTATACAAACCAGTGAGCAGCAGTATGATACGGGTGCTTGTTGAGAGTTTCATTCTGACAAAATATTAAATTAAATGATAAAAACTATTTCCATTCGGGATTCTGGCGGAGTTCTTTTCCTGCGGGATATTTATTGAGTACATCCAGCGGAATAGGAAAGAGATACATCATCGGAGCCGTGAAAACCCGGTCTTCAATTTTAGTGCGGCTATAGGTTCGTTTGCCATTGACAACGTTTACCACCATTCCATAGATAGGTTGCCCTATCAGCTCCGGGCCTTTCTGCCAGCGGCGTATATCAAACCAGCGCTGTCCTTCAAAAGCCAGTTCCACCGTCCTTTCTTCCACATATTTATCCCAGGTCATTTCTCCGGCCGGAATAACGGGCATGCCTGCACGTACTCTGATGAGATTGACATAGGTCCTGGCTTCTTCTGTATTGCCCAGCTTCAGCTGACACTCAGCATAGTTGAGATATATTTCTGCCAGCCTCATGATAATACAGTTGTTGAAGTTGGGCACTGACACACCTTTCAGGTCATAGGTGGTGTCGAGAAACTTTTTCAGGTAATAGCCGGTAGGGGTACCTCTATCGGATGGATTGGCGGCGCTGCCTTTCTGGAGGTCAAGCACTTCTCCCCGGAAAAAAATACCATCATACAACACACTGCTGTAGAAGCGCGGATCCCTGTTGGCATAAGGTTGCTCCGGATTATACAATGATGAAGTGTTCCAGGGTTTACCGTCTTTCATCATAAAAGCGTCTACAATGTTCTGGGTAGGATCATTGATACCACTGGCGAAGCCGGTAAAATTCCTGGGGTATTCGTAATCATTCAGGGAATGTTTCTGTTTACTTTGCAGACTGCCAAATTGTTTATCGAAGATGACTTCGACATTGTTATCATTGCCAGGCTGAAAGAGGGATTTAAAATCGGGGAACAACTGGTATTGTTTGAGGTCTATCACTTTTTGGGCCGCATCAGCAGCACCTTGATAGTCCAGTGTATTCAGCAGGAGTCTGCATTTCATGGCGTAGCAGGCACCTTGTGTAGCCCTCCCTGTTTGAGCGGCTTCATGTTTTACAGGCAACAACGATGCTGCTGTTTCGAGGTCCTGCACTATAAAACGAATGCATTCCTGTGGCGTAGCTCTGGGGATGGCCAGTTCATCAGTCAGTCCCAAGGGCTTTTGTATGATAGGAAAGGCCCCGAAGTGAGCATAGATTTCCATATAAAAGTAGGCACGCAGAAAATAGGCTTCCCCTCTCATGCGTTGTTGCAGCGCGGCGCTGAAGGGAGCGGACTGTAGTTGGTCCAATAGCTGATTACATTTCCGGATGCTGGTATAGCCGGAGGTCCATACATCCGCGAAAACGCCGGTGCTGGAATTATACTGGCCCAGGTTTACCTGTTGTGATTGCAGATAGGGACGGTTGGCTTCTCCTTCATCTGTAATGCTCATCATCAGTTCTCCACCTGCCCGGTCATATTGAGAAATAATACCGGAATAGATATTGGCAATATAGAGATTCACCAGGCTGCTATCTTTCCAGATCATATCATCGGTGAATTTATCCAGTGGCCCCTGATCCAGAAACCCTTTCTGACAGGCGCTCAGGAAGCAAATACTGAGCAGTAGTATATATGCGTATTTTTTCATGGTGTCTGTTGTTTTTGTTGATTACAGCTGTATATTGATACCGCCGTTGTAGCTGCGGATAATCGGGTACATGATAGTAGAGTTGGCGCCTGCCTCAGGATCTATCTGTTTAAGATGGCTGAAGGTCAGGAGGTTATTACCACTGAGATACATTCTTACCCCTTTGATACCCGCATGCCGCAGCCATTGGGCGGGAAGATTGTAGGCTATCTCCAGATTTTTCAGACGGATGTAAGAGGCATTATGCAACCAGTAATCTGAATGCTCTGAGTTGTTGGCGTAGGCAATGGAGAGTCGGGGAGAGCTGGCATTTGGATTTTCAGGTGTCCAGTAATCCTTGTGTATTTCTTGCGGGTGTCCGTCGTTTTTGAAAGGGAAGGCATATGGGCCATATACATAAGTCTGCACATTCCCACTTCCCTGCCATAACATGTTCAGTTCAAATCCTTTGTAACGTCCACCTAAAGCAATACCATACTGTATTTCAGGATAATTACCTTTGTCAGTCAGTACTTTATCGTTGTATGTGATCTTTCCATCTCCATCAATATCCGCATAACGGATATCACCAGCAGCAACAGTAGGGTATAGCGGCTTGGGGCCTTTCTCTACCTCATCCTGTGATTGATACAATCCCTGTGATACAAACTTAGGGAAGGTACCTATGCCTACGGATTTCCCTGTAAGCCGCTGCCATTCAGGGATAGCGCCTGCTTCAGGATAATACACCACTTTGTTGCGGGCGAAACTGAAATTAGGACGCACATAATAGGAGAGTGCACCAATCTTGTTTTCATATCCCACATTGATCTCTATGCCTTTGTTGTCTACAATGGCAGCATTTTCTACCGGTAGATTTACGCCGATAACATCGGGTAAGGCTTGTGCACGTGGGGCCAGAATGTCTTTGGTGCGTTTGTAAAAGTAATCGGCAGATACACTGATATGGTTATCCCACAGTTGCATATCAAAGCCGGCATTGCTCATCACGGCCTTCTCCCATGTGAAGTAAGGATTGGGCAACACATTCAACTCCAGGCCCTGATAATAGTTGGGACTGATACCGCCGAAGGAATAACCATGACTCACACCATATCTATCTGTGCCTACCAGATTGTAGGTAGACAGGAACTGATAAGGATCAACACGGTCGTTGCCCAGCTGTCCCCATGAACCACGCAGTTTCAGGAAATCAACCAACCCCGTCTGTGGAAAGAACGATTCTTTGGATACTACCCAACCTGCGCCCACAGATGGAAAGAATCCGAAACGTCCATTCGGAGGAAATATATCAGAACCATCATACCGGAAGTTCATTTCCAGCAGATATTTCTGTTGATAGTCGTAGGTGAAGCGACCAACAAGCCCCTGGCGGTTGCGGCGGGTGGCGGTTCCATCTACACCAGCATTGGTAGGGTCGGCAGCATTGAGTATTTCAAGTGCCGGAGAAACAAAGTTGTTCCCGGTAGCCCTGAAGTTATTGCCGGCATCTGATGTTTGTGTGTACAACAACATACCACCTACATGATGATGACGGAAGGTATGGTCGTAATTGATGGAAAGCTCGCTGGTAGCACTGTACGACTGTCGGTATGTTTCTATCAGGCCAGGTGTGGCTGGCAGGTTATTGGCTTTTTTCAGATTCCCGGCGTTGTCCATTGTATACAGGACATACGGTGTAGAGAAGTTTTTGCCATAGGTGAGGTACCGGTCATAGGCGTATAATCCTTTTACTGACAACCCTTCTATAAATGGCAGTGCATATTGCAATGAAACATTTCCATTGAAGGAAGTACCGGTACTTTTGTTATAACCGTCTGCTCCTCTGGATTGCTGATAGATATTACCTCTGGCAGCGGGAACAAAACTGTACAAGCCATTGCTGAAGCGGTTAGCATAATAGGGGGGACTTGAAACGGATATTTTCATAATGGTGGCGCTTCCTGCTCTTGCATCATTATTTTCAGTCATAAACCCTGCCAGCTGCAGGTTGAAAGTGAGTCCCCTGGCCACTTCAGACTGAAGATTGGAGCGGAGGTTGTAACGTTTATAGCTGATAGTTGGATAAAAACCGCCTTCATTATTGTAACCGCCGGAAACGAAGTAACGGGTTTTATCGCTGCCACCACTCACCGTGAGATCGTAACGCTGCTGAAGGGAAGTGGGAGCGAGGACTTCACGGTACCAGTCGGTGTTAGGGTAGAGGTCGGGGTCACTGCCGGTCCTGTATTTCTCCAATACATCATCAGCGTATCCCTTTCCAGCAGCGGGGTTGAAGCTGTTTTCATTTTTAAGTGCCTGGTTATACATCTGTGCGTACTCGTAAGAACCAAGTGGCTTCAGAGCCCTGGTCTGTTGTTGCACAGCTACGTTGCCAGTAAAGCTGATGGAAGCTTTGCCGGCATTTCCATTTTTAGTGGTTACCAATAGTACTCCATTGGCAGCTCTTGCACCATATACTGCAATAGCGGAAGCATCTTTCAAAACGGTGATAGTTGCTACATCGGCAGGGGAAATATTGTCAAGGTTACGACCGGGGATACCATCTATTACGACTAATGGGCTGGAATTGTTGGTCGTACTGATGTCACGTATATATATAGAGGAGCCTGAACCGGGAGCACCATCGTTTTTGGTAATAAATACACCTGGCACTCTTCCTGCAAGGGCGTCAGATACACGTGCTACTGGGGCTTCTGTCAATTCTTTGCCGCTGATAGTACCAACAGCACCGACCAGGTTGGCTTTTTTCTGTTGGCCATAACCTACCACTACAACTTCGGTCAGTGCCTGTAAAGAACTGATCATGATGATGCGGAGGGGAGTACTGGCCGTAGCTGTGATTTCCTGTGACTTATAGCCAACGCCGGATACCAGCAGCTTTTTATTGACAGCCCTGGGGATAGTAAACATACCATTTTCATCAGTATGAGCGCCGGTGTTTGTACCAGCCAGCTGTACACTGATCCTTTCCAAGGGTAATCCTTTTTCATCTGTGATTTTTCCGCTGACGGTTTGATCAACAGGGGAGAGTGTTACGGAGGAAAGTGCCTGTGGTACTGTATTCTCCTGCTCTGTGCCTAAAAGATCTTTGTTTCTGTTTTTGTTGACAGTAATGGCATAGTAATCCTTTTTAATGTAGAGAAATAATAGTCCATTAGGATAGAGAATGGATTTGAGCTGGTCTTCCACGCTTTCCTGTCTGGCATTGTCCGGATTGAAGCTGGTGTATAATCCACTCAGCAGGGTTTTGTCATAGACAAAAGTAGTCCCGTATTTTTTTCCCAGTTTTTTAAGGGCGGCATCTACAGTTATTTTTTCCTGGACGGTTTTAGTAACAGGTATATTATGCTGGGCCGAAACCTGCCAGGGGGCAGCGGTTACGGCAGCACAAAACAATACCATCCCCAAAGGGAAGAATAGTTCTTTCCTCATAGTGTAGTTGGTTTTTTATGATTTTGGTTAGCGTTAGCTATTTACTGTTGTACATGCAGTCTGAGGAGTGGTGGTATTCCGGACTGGATGGTTGATGATCGTTGTTTTATTTTCGGTTACTGAAATACATGGTGTCGTTCTGTTTGCTGATTTGTATATCCAGTACATTAGAAAGAATAAAGAGGATGTCAGCTTTGCTTTCCAGATAGATGATTCCCTCGATTCTTTTTTCCAGCAATTTTTTATCGTTCACTATAATTTTCTCTCCATAATTGTTTTCCAGAATCTGAATGATTTCAGACAAAGGAGCATTGTTGAGCGTAAGTTTGCCATGCACCCAGCTGCTGTATGTGCTGTCGGTTTGGGTGGATGACACCTGTTGCTGCAAAGCGTCATATGTAACAAGGTCTCCTGGTTGCAGGATGATGCCGGGTGCTTTGGGCTGGTGGAAGTCGATTCTGATTTTTCCCGATTTTAGAAAAACGCTGGTTTGATGGCGGCGTTGCTTCAGATCAAATTCAGTCCCCAGCACGGTAACATCCGCATCATTGGAATGGACAACAAAACCCGCTACAGGATGAGTTTTATCCGGATGTACCCGGAAATAAGCTTCTCCCTTTAACCATACCTCCCGTTGTTGTTTGTTCCAGGAGCGTTTGTAACGCAGTTCGGAATTGGCTTGCAATATTACCTGAGAGCCGTCGGGAAGGAGTACTTGTTTGATTTCCCCGAAAGCGGTTTGTATCCGTTGCGGAGCCAACAGCCCTGACCATGTGTATCTGGCGATGACGCCTGCGCATATAATCAGCCCAGTCCATACCGCGGCCTGGCGGAATCGGAACAAATGGCGTATGTTGCTGGTGCGGGAGGGTTCCTGCAAATTAGCCACAGCAGCCTTGAACCGATTTAATGACTGTTCCGCGGCTATGTCTGCTGGTACATGATTTACAAAACGTATCTGCAGCAAAAGTTGACGTGCGGTCTCCACTACAGTGGCCTGCTCCGGATGTGCAATAGTCCATTCCTGCCACGGGCCCTCCTGGTGTAAAACCCACTGCTGAAAGGAAGCGTCTCCCAGAAGATCTGCCACTGTATACGTATTTCGATCCGGTCTATCGTTGTGTTGCATTCCTGTTTTGCTGTTTGCTGATATATAAAAGCCGGCTGGGGAAGATATTACCCCATGAGACTCCTACTTTTTTAAATTTTTTTGTCACTGTTTGATAAACAGCAAGCGGAGCATAGGTAAGAGTAGATAAAAGGGAAGATTAACGAGTTGTTTTAGTTCATCCAGTGCCCTGGCCATGAGCTTGTAGGTTGCTTTTACAGAGATGTCCATGACCGCTGCAATTTCATCATACTGCATGTTCTCATAAAAACGCAGATATACCGCTTCGCGCTGTCGTGGTGTAAGTTGCTGTAGCGCCTGGAGAATGGTCACCTTCAGTTGTTCATCCTGTTCTCTATGAATGATGAAATGGTCAGCGCCAAATTCTGGTACACTGGAGAACATAGCGCGTTCTTCGCGCTGCATACGTTTGACGGCTTCCTGGTGATAACGGAAAAGTTTACGACGGAAACTGCTGTAGAGATAACTTCTGTTGGTGTCGAGGTCTGAATTTCTACTATGGGCCTGCCACATAGAGATGAAAACGTCATGGATGGCGTCTTCGATCAGACTAGTGTTATCCGTTAATTTTCTGCCATAGTTATAAAGCTGTTTATAATAGTGTTTGTAGACGTCGGCAGCCTCCAAAGAATCCGGGGCTTTAAATATGGCATTGATATTCCATTCTTGATTCGTATCCATCAGCGGGGCTAAGATAGAGTTTTTTTTCTCAACCTGTCAAGCGGGCCAATCGTATTGGCGTATAGGCGGGAGCGTAGTAGCTGTATATGGGTTGTATACAGGATCAAATTCGTATACGCTATTCTCAGCGGCTTCATTTAGGAGAGAGGAATGCCAGGTGATAAAAATTAGCATCAGATTTTTTGCAGGATGTCAGCGCAAGGTCGGAAAAGCTATTACAGCCTCATAGTGGCCGCCCGAAATCTTTATGGAAGCGCCCCCCGCGATGATGAATTCGCCCCACGAGGGTAGAGACGACAGAGGGGCACTTTAAATGGCCATTTTCTATTTAACATAATGTTTATTATAGGAATTATTTGAACCCATTTTTATTCCCTCAAATCGAATTGTTTCTAAGGTTGTTGGGGCGTAAAATTTTTTGCGTAACTCTGCCAAAATGAAGCCGTTGAGAGTTATTTATATGAATTTGGCAAGAGGTATGTACAGTGTATTGAATTCTCAGCGCACAGTTTTGTGTCCCTATTTGGCTATATGGCGACGTTTTTCTGCAGCTCCACCCCGCTGGTTTATTTTGATGCAATGATATGCAGCACCTAATACTATCTTTATAGCTAGCCCAACCAATCTGTATTCTGTTTGCGTGGAACTGCTGCAGGTGCAAATAGCTGAGCCCTCTGAGATTTTCTCATTTTAAATAAGGAGACACCAATTGCTATCTCCTTATTTAATTTTATAGACTATCATCTCTCCAGCGCCGTAATAAACTCAATCACCTCGCCATCCAGCCCGTAAACCAGTGCGTTACGTACTTTGACCGGCGGATATCCTAATGACAAATCATTTGGCGCGATGCAGCTGGTAGCACCCAGGGAAAGTGCGTGCTCATACGCTGCATCCACATCCATTACAGTAAGTGCCAGATGTAATAATGCTCCGGTGACAGGTGTTTCTCCGGTATTTCTACGTCTGCCCTGGGCTGCTACCTGAGCGTCTTTATCAAATATTTCAATATAGGAATCTGTACCTGGAATTTTGAGCAGGGCGGCATGGGTAATATTAAATTCTGGCAGCGACCAGGAATGAAATGGTACGAGGCCCAATGCCTCATAAAAGGCGCTGGTAGCTGAAAAGTCGTTGGCTTGTAGTGCCAGGTGATGTATTCCGGTAATAGTGGCTGTTGTTTTCATTCAGCAAACTTACACCGCGCTGGAGGTATAAAAACCGGACTAACAAAATTGTTAGTCCGGAAATCCTTTGCTATAGCGGGTTTACTGATTGTATTTTTTTACTACCAGCCGTTGGGAGGAGTAAATTCCGGAATGTCCGCTGAAATAATAAGCAGTAAAACAGGCGATGGCGTAATACAATACGTTATTGGCCCCAAACAATTCCACACCCATTAGAGTACAGGCAATCGGGGTATTGGTTGCTCCGGCAAAGACGGCGATAAAGCCAAGTCCAGCGAATAAATCTACAGGGGCACCCAATAGCAGAGCCAGTGTATGACCAAGTGTGGCGCCCATAAAAAACAGGGGGGTCACCTCCCCTCCTTTAAATCCCATTCCCAGCGTTATGGCGGTGAAGATCAGCTTCCACAGCCAGCTCCAGTCGGATATCGTACTTGTACCACTGAAGGCGTTGATGATACTGACACCATCCGGTGATTGACTATATACGCCCAGACCCAGATAGTCCCGCGTGCCCACTACATAACAAAGCAGGATCACCATCACACCGCCAACGACAGGTATAAGCCAGGGTATCTTAATATAGGCATTAGCATTATACTTAATCGCGTGAATCATCCAGGAGAAAAGGAAACCGGTGAGTCCAAAAGCAACACCCGCCAGTATCACCTTTACCAGCAACAGAAAGTCTGTTTTTAAGAATGGTACAAACGACGAGGATACTCCTGTATATAATATATGATAGTGTGTATGGGAAATTCCCCAGGAGGAACAAACGATATCTGCCAGCACAGCTGCGATCAGGCAGGGCACCAGGGCATCATATCGCATAGCGCCGATGGCAAGTACTTCCAGGGCAAAGACCGTTCCTGCGATGGGTGTACCAAATACTGCCCCAAAGCCTGCAGCGATTCCGGTCATCAGTAATATACGTATATCCCTGGCTGTTAGCCCTAGTTTCTTACCGATCCAACCTGCCACGCTCCCACCAATTTGGACTGCCGTACCTTCCCTTCCCGCCGAACCACCAAACAAATGGGTGATCACTGTTGTGAGTAATACCAGTGGCGCCATCCGGGCGGGCACCCCACCACCTGGCTGATGGATCTCATCCATAATGAGGTTATTGCCTTTTTCTGCATTCTTACCACCCAAACGGTAAAGCCAATAGATCAATACACCTGCCAATGGCAACAGGTACAATAACCATCCATATTCAAACCGGTAATGGGTGGCTTTGTCGAGCAGCCACAGAAATAAAGCAACCAGGCTGCCCACCATTATGGCAACAGGCAATACCAGTAAAGTCCATCTCAGCAGCTGATAAGCCACTGTCAATTGTTCCAATGATTTATTTTCTTGTTTCATGTCCTACAAACAGCAATTTATAATGGTATAACTGATACCATCGTTATGATTTGTAGGCGCCATCAGTTTCGGACGAAACGGTTCGGAGCAGGAAGACACCATTTCCTGTAGTTGCGAAAGTATAATTAATCTTCCAATAATCCAGCATAATATGCTGCACCCCAGAGGGCTGATTTATCATTATTCACAATGTGAATCGGAACACTGGCCAGCAGTTCTGCCATCCGGTCTCCCTGAAGATAATGATGGTAGAAGTCTCCTGTTTCCAGGAGTGGCGCAATTTTGGGAGGAATACCACCACCGAGGAACAAGCCACCTGTAGCCTTCATCTTCAGCACCAGATTACAGGATTCCCGTGCCAGGTATCGCACAAACAGTTCCATCGTTTTTACACAGATCGGTACTTTACCTTCCAGGGAAGCTTTGCTGATGGCTGCTGCCGGATCACCGGCACTAATAGCCGCCTCCAGCACTGTGGGAACTTCCATTCCTTTTATATCCCGAAGGAATTCATAAATGGTCACAATGCCAGGGCCTGATATCACCCGCTCCCAGCTGGCCACTTCATATTTCTCCTGCAGATAACGTAATAATAAAATATCCAGATCTGTTCGCGGAGCAAAGTCACCATGGCCTCCTTCTGTAGGAAAGGGATGATGGTGTTTTCCATCCCAGTACAGGCCAGCCATACCCAAACCGGTGCCTGGCGCAATAATCGCCATATTCCCTGTATTATCTGTAGCCCCTCTGTGCAGGGTAATCAACTGGCTGGGCGACAAAGTAGCCAAACCATAAGCTGTGGCCTCCAGATCATTGATCAGCGCTACAGACTGAATACCAGTTACCTGGCGGATTTCATCTTCACTCAGCTCCCTCGATAGATTGGTCAGCTCTACTTTTCCCTTTACTACCGGTCCGGCTACGCCAATGCATATACGTTGAGGGGCATGCGTCGTCCCTTCAGTGATAAAATGCTGTATGATCTCTGAAAAACTAGCATAATTCCGCGAAGCATAGGTTTCTTCCCGTACCAGGTCCAGCACGCCTTCTGTCGCACGAAACAAAGCGAGATTAGTTTTGGTCCCACCCAGATCTCCCGCCAGGAAATAACTGTCTTCTCCCGGCTGATAAGCAGGAGAAATAAACCTGGGTAAATAATGTTGCTTTTTCATCGTCTGCATAACATCATTAACTTATCTCCTAAAAGTAAATAAATTGGAACAGCATTTGCCCCCCTCTGAAGAAATTTCTGAAAAAAGCACCTATCTATTCCTATGCATCTGACAGAAGAATGGTGCAAGATATTCCAGGTGCCTTTCCTCGGCTACGGTCCTGAACTTTATTTTACCAGAGCATGTTACCATAATAATAATAGTAGTCCTCTCGTCCCTGATACCTTTTCCCTGACGGCAATGATCCGGAGATTTTTTGAAAAAAAATAACACCCAATAAATTGATGCTAATGGAAAGACATACCTATCAGACTGGACTTATCGGCAATTGCGCCTTTCTGGCGCATATTAACAAAGACACCAACATTGACTGGCTCTGCTGGCCACGGATGGACAGCTCCTTCATATTTGGTGGATTACTGGACAGGAAACAAGGTGGGGAATTTTCCATCCTGCCAACCGGGGATTTTGATTCCCATCAGTATTATATGGAGAATACGAATGTTCTATGTACAGAAATAAAAACCTACGAAGGCAGCTATCGGATCACCGATTTCGCGCCGCGTTTTTTTCAGTACGAACGTTTTTTTAAACCGCTGATGCTGATACGGAAGGTAGAACCGCTGGAAGGCTCCCCCCGCATCCGGGTAAAATGTACGCCCACCTGCGATTATGGTGCGCTGAAGCTGCATCCGATGCGAGGCAGCAGCCATATTGAATTTACGGGTAGCGAAGAGAAAATAAGACTGACCACCAATATTCCGGTCAGCTATGTTTTTGAAGAAGATTTTTTTGTGTTGAATGATACCCGCTACCTGATCCTTACTTACGGACATCCTCTGGAAGCTCCCCTGGCGAGTACCTCGGAAAGGTTCCTCCGGGAAACGATCGCCTACTGGCGTACCTGGATCAAACATTCTTCTATCGCCAATTATTTCCAGCCTTATGTAATCCGTTCGGCGCTCGCGCTGAAGATACATCAGTATGAAGATACTGGCGCCATCATTGCAGCCAGCACTACCAGCCTTCCGGAATTTCCTGAAAGCGGCCGCAACTGGGACTACCGCTTCTGTTGGATGCGCGACACATTTTATGTGATCACCGCCCTGAACCATATTGGCCATTTCGAAGAGATGGAGCGTTACTTCGGGTATATCACAGACATCTCTTTTTCAGGTGACTTCCGGTATCAGCCCCTATATGGTATTACCGGCAAGAGAGATCTGATAGAAACGGTCCTCCCCGACCTCAACGGATATATGGGCAACAAGCCCGTACGTATTGGGAATCAGGCCTATGAACATATACAGAATGATATCTATGGCCAGGTGCTGATTTCGATGTTACCATTATATACCGACCACCGTTTTATTTTTTCGGAGAGAAAGGATTCGGACCGATGGATCGACTTGCTGCTGAAAAAGATAGAACGCACCATAGATGAAAAGGATGCAGGTATATGGGAATTCAGAAACATGGCTAACGTCCATTGTTATACGAATCTGTTCCAATGGGCCGGTTGCAATGCCGCTGAAAAAATGGCCCGTACCATCGGCAATGAAGAATTGATTTCCCGGGCCGTTGCCTTGAAGGAGCGTGCTGCCGCTCATATTGAAAGCTGTTACGACCCTGTCAGAAAAGTATATACCAATGCCGCCGGCAGCCAGTACCTGGATGCCAGCACCCTTCAACTAATCATGATGAACTACCTGGACCCGGCTTCCGAAAAAGCCAGAGACCATCTGACTGCGCTGGAAAAGGAACTGAAAACACCCGAAGGGCTGTTTTATCGCTATCGTCATTCTGATGACTTCGGATTGCCTAAAACAACTTTCCTTGTATGTGCCTTTTGGTATGTGGAAGCCCTTGCCTGTGTAGGCCGGGTCGATGATGCCCAACGTGAATTCAGTAAACTACTGCAGTATTCCAATCACCTCCTCCTCTTCAGTGAAGATGTGGAATCTGCAAATGGCAGCCAGTGGGGCAACTTCCCACAGGCCTATAGCCATGTAGGTCTTATGAATGCCGCCTACCGCATCGCAATGAAACTGGATAAACCAATTTTCATATAACCATAACTGTGATAAATGCTGATGGGAGATGATGGATATGATAGAAGTTATTATATTATAATTTATTATATAATACTCCATATTTTCTATCATATTAATCATCTCCCATCAGCATTTATCACAGTTGTTTGAGTGTCCTCAACAAATGTCGTACTTCATGAGGACTGCGAAGATAGTACTGGGCCGCAGAGACCTGGCTACCTACTTTGATAGTAATAGCTTTCGGCGGCATGACTTTAAAAATATCCTCGTCAGTAACATCGTCGCCCAGAGCCATGATAAAATCATATTTTTTATGGTTTAGCCAACTGAGGGCTGCCTTACCTTTGTTGATCTCTATATTTTTCACTTCTATGACTTTGTCTCCCGGCAATATCTGCAATCCCTTTTCAACGGTATAATAGCGCAGCGTCCCCATCAGTTCATTGGCTCTTTGTTCGCCCAGGCCGGATTCTACTTTTCGGTAATGCCATACCAGGGAATAGCTTTTTTCTTCGATAAACGAACCCGGGGTTCTGTCTGTGGCTTGTTCCAGTATAGGCATTATTTCCTGTTTCCATTTATCATTAAGGCCGGGAAGCTGGTACCACTCTCCTTCCCGGGTCTTCTGCCAGGCGCCGTGTTCAGCGATGAGGTCCAGTGGCAGATGGCCCAACCACTCTCCCAGCGTTTCATGTTTACGGCCACTGATCATGACAATATCGTTTCCTGGAACAGAGGCCAGCTCCCTCAGCAGCTGGTATAGGTCCGGATCAGGGGAAGCCATGTCTATATTGGTCTGAAAGCCCACAAGGGTACCGTCGTAGTCCAGAAAGATGATTCTCTTTTTTGCCTGCCTGTATTGCTGGCGGATCATCACGGCTGTCTCCTGATTTACGCGGCGGGCCAGCATGTCCTGCTGCATCCCGTTCACCTCCTGCAGCCGTGTCATAAAAAGCTTCACCCAATGGTGAATGTTGAATTTAGACACTATCTGACGCATCTGTTTCATGCGGCGCTGTTGTTCGGGCAGTGGCATATTAAGCGCATCCACAATGGCCTGGGTGATGGCGCCTATGTTGTTGGGATTGACAATGATGGCATCGCTCAGTTCTTTAGAAGCTCCGGCCATCTCACTAAGAATCAGTACACCATCGTTGTTGTTTCGGCTGGCCACATACTCCTTGGTGACCAGGTTCATCCCATCTCGCATGGGAGTCACCAAACAGATATCTGCAAAATTGTAAAGAGCAGACAGCACCTGCACCGGGAAAGAGCGGTAGAAATACTGTACCGGGTGCCAGCCGAGTGTGCGGAAACGAGCATTGATATTACCAACCTGCTTATCTATTTCATCGCGAAGCTCTTTGTACTGCGGTACTGTATCGCGGGAAGGCACCACAATCATATACAAGACAACTTTATCCACGTATTCAGGATACATTTGCAGTAACATCTCAAAGGCCTGCAGCCGCTGAAGGATACCCTTACTGTAATCCAGGCGGTCTATTGACAAGACAATCTTTTCCTGCTGAAAGTTTTCCCGGAGGTTCTGCAAATGAAGCTTCACCGCCGGGTCTTTAGCCAGGCTGGAATATTTATCAAAGTCTATTCCCATCGGAAATGTCTCTACCACTACGGCACGATCATTATAGGAAACGACATTGGAGCTGGTATTGACTGGTAATATCCGACTGGCAGCATTCAGGAAATGACGGGTATCATCAAATGTATGAAAGCCCAACAGATCGGCCCCCAGCATACCTTCTATCAGCTCGGCCCTCCAGGGGATAAGTCTGAACAATTCATAGGAAGGAAAAGGAATGTGGTTAAAGAACCCTATGGATATCTCCGGCATTTCTGCCCGCAGCATACCCGGCAATAATAACAGATGGTAATCATGAATCCAGATAGTATCTCCTTGCTCAACCACCTGCATCACCGAATCCCGGAACTTCTTATTGACCTGGTAATAGGCATCCCAATAGCTTTGTTCATAACGGGCATACACGGCCATATAATGAAAAACAGGCCATAGTGTTTCGTTGGAAAAACCTTCGTAATAGTTATTGATTTCGTCCTGTGTCAGAAAAACCGGCACCAGGTTCATCTGCCGTAGTTGTTTGGTTATTTTCTCCTGTTGTTTGGGTTCACTGATCTCTAACCCCGGCCATCCCAGCCAGATGTTATTCCCTTCCCTATAAATAGATCCTAAACCGGTTGCCAATCCTCCTTCACTGGGTTGCAGCGTAAATTCCCCACCCTTCTCTGTAATCTTAACCGGTAGCCTGTTCGAAACAATAATAGTCTTTCTCATAGTCTGTTTATATCTCTGGTTATCAATTTTACTTTGCCAAGCGAGCCGCTACAAAAACAAATCGCACACCCAAAAGAGCGGAACCGATATATATAAATAAACATAATGCGGCTAAAGTAGCTATGGTTCATCAACAAGGCTTATCCGGAGGTGGATAATGGGTTTTCCTGTGAAAGGGTGATTTTGCAATATAATGATTTTCAAGGGTAACGGGAAGGGAAATATCTCCCCTCCCTGCGTAATCCTTACCACGCAGGGGTATTAATACATATATAAATAATCAATATTTTATACGAATGACCAGGGAACCTGGAGATGGAGATATGTTATTCTTCGTAAGAACAGGTCAGTTGTTCCATCAGTTCCATCCCTATCACGGCCTCTTCTACGCTGCAGGGGTTGGCGGCTTCTCCACGGAAATACTTCACAACATCGGCAATTAGAGGCTGCTGTACATGTGCGGGGGTATCGAAATTGAACACTTCCTTTCCGGTCGCTGTTTCCAGTGTCACCTGATGGAAATTACTGAAGAAATGGAAACGGATACTGCCCTCCTCTCCAATGAGGATACATTCATCAGCATTTTGATGGGGCGGTACGATGAAGTTCCAGGAAGCGTTAACCAGAAGATTACCGGGGAATAACAGCTGCCCGCTCACGACATCGGCTATACGGGGATCGGATCCGGTACTGATTCCTTGGGCTTTCAGGGGTTTACCGAAATAATATAGCAGGATGTCAAGCTGGTGGGGCGCCAGATCATGAAAGAAACCACCACCGGACAATGATGGGTCCAGCCGCCAGCCCGCATTTTCTTTGGAGGCTGACTTCCAGAGGCGCAGGTTGGCGCTGTGAACTTGTCCAATGCGGTTTTCTTCCAACAGCTGTTTAACAAACACAAAGGCAGGCAGACGCCGTCTGTAATGCGCTACACTCGCCTGCACACCGGTAGCATTAACAGCAGCAGCTATACGACGGGCGGCTGGCGCATCAAGTCCCAGCGGTTTTTCTATGTATACAGGAAAACCTCGTTCTATGGCTGCCAGTGCATAAGCTTCATGACTACCCGGAGGGGTGGCAATATAGATAGCATTCACATCGGCATCACTGAGCAGATCGGAGGCGTTATCATAATAACGGGCTACATGATGGCGCCGGGCATAGTCTTTTGCCAGGTCCTTATTCCTGCGCATAACAGCCACCACATCACTATCTTCCGCCAGCCTGAAAGCCGGACCACTTTTTACCTCCGTCACGTTGCCGCATCCGATGATACCCCATTTGATCGTTGCCATAGTCATTGATTATGAAACCAAAATACAAATTACTTCTTCAAAGTCATGAGTACTACACCTGAAATAACGATTGCGGAAGAGATGCCCACCATACTGTCTATCACTTCATTGCCAATTGCCCAACCCAGGAACATCGCCACAATAGGATTTACATAGGCGTATGTAGCGGTCAGGCGCGGAGGTGCATTCCTGGTAAGCCAGCTATAGGAGGTATATCCTACCAGAGAGCCAATCATGACAAGATAAAAATAAGCCAGCCAGCCTTGGTGCGTCATGTCCGGTAAGGTATTCCAGGCACCCTCTTCGAGGCAGGCACTTAGTAGGAAGGAGAAAATACTGCCTGCAAGCATCTGTATAGCGGTGCTGGTCATCTGCGTAGGCATCTGCAACCGTGGCACCATCAGGGAGCCGGTTGCCCAGCAAATGTTTCCCAATACGACCACGGCAATCGGCCATAACGGGAAACTACGGCCTTCATGATGTGCAAACGGATTAAACAGGAGAAACAATCCCAGGAAGCCCAGGACTATACCCAGGGAAGTGAGTACAGAAGGACGTTTCTTACTGAAGAACGCCCAATCCAATCCCATAAACCAGGCGGGCATGGCTGCCACCAGCAGGGCCACAAGCCCCGATGGCATATAATGAACAGCCAGGGCTACAGTGGTGTTCCCAATGCCTATCAGTAACACCCCTACAAAAGCAGCTGACAAAAACTGCCGCCGCGATGGAATAGTCCTTTCCTTCAGATAGCCAATTACCAGCAGGATACCACCTGCCAACAGAAAACGAAGGCCGGATAACAGAAACGGGGGGACGTTTTTGGTAGCTATTTTCATACCCAGGTAGGTGGAGCCCCAAATAATATAAACCGCCAGCAGGTACAATAACGTTTTGGACATATTGTTACCCTGCGTCTTTTCGCTGATGATCATTTTGCACTTATTTATTACGTTGATAATATTGTTGCACTTTATGGATATCTCCGCAGGTACTCATGCTACACCATTTACGGGAACTGTTGCGGCTTTTATCAAGAAAGAGCCATCCACAGGCGGGGCATTGCCGCACCTGCTGCAAGGTTTTGCTGGTATAAAGCTCCAGGGCCGATTTTACCAGCCACCAGTTCACCTGTTCCAGAGCCGGGGCATTAAATGACAGCTCTCCCTGACCAAGAGATGGCTTCCAGGCTATTTCGATATTGGCGTAAGCATCTGCTATATAGGTATTAAACAGTTGAACATCTGCCGAGCCAGGTGCTTTCCGTTGGATAGCTGCTATAAAAAGACGCAGGAGTAATTCGCGTAACTGAATACTCTTGTCAAAAACCATTGCTGCCTTTTGAGGGTATCCTTTAGCGAGTCGTTCGAGGGTATGGATCACCTTGGTTGAGAGTACTCCGGTACGGGTATACCACTCCAGTAATTCCTTAAATCCGGAGAGATAGTCAAATGGTTCCGGCTTGTTTCGGTTGCAAACGGTGTTAACAAAATCAAGGCAGAAAATACCGCCGTCGAGACGTAACGTAGCGATGCTTTTTTCAGTTGCCATACACTTGTTTTGATGGTTGCTGCACAAATGTAAGGCATCTGTTTAACCGGTAAAATTAATTTTGGTGGTTAGTCAAAATACAACTAAAAAAGGGTTCTTTTCTTATTTAAAGAAAGAGAGCAATAAATATTATTTATTAAATTTAAAACCAGCATTTTATAAAAACAAAAGGAACCATTCATTATGGCTCCTTTTATGTTATACTGATGATATTTTAATTTGATTCTTTGGAAGATGACCTTCGTTTTCTGATCTCTTTTTGCTCCCATGATTTTACGATAGAAACGGGGGCAATATTACACTAAAAAATGGAACTTCTAAATGAATTTATGCATGAAGATAAATTTTATATTATACAATATATAAATATTTCAATTCGATAATCTCTATCCCAAACAGGACCTACTCGGCTTTTAAGGCAGTCACCGGATTGGTCATCGCCGACCTCACCGTTTGCATCCCGACGGTCAGAATTGTCACCATAAAAGTGGCTATTCCGGCCAGCCAAAAAATCTCCCAACCTATCGTTATCTGGTAAGCAAAGTTATCGAGCCATTGATGCATAACCCACCAGGCCAATGGTAAACCAATCCCAATTGCCAGGGCAACCGACCACAACAGGTCTTTCGACAACAGCACCATTACCTGCCCGATTCCTGCACCCAATACTTTACGGATACCAATCTCCCGCCGACGGCTCTCCGCGGTATAGGCTGCCAGCCCAAACAATCCCAGACAGGAAATCAGTACCGCCATCAGCGAAAAATAACCTGACAGCATACTTACCTGTTTCTCCGCGATATAGAAGGACTGATACTCATCTTCCAGAAAACGGTATTCGAACGCATAACCCGGGTTAAAGGAAGAGTAAAAGGTCTCCAGTCTTTTCATCACCGCCGGTTCCATACCGGCCTGCATTTTTACCATCACGGTACCACCCCTTGGCTCTGCCTGAAAAAACAACGGCTGCACCTTGTTATGCAAGGACTGGAAATTAAAGTCTTTTACTACCCCGGCCACTTCCCGCATTGCCCCGCCGAAAGGGATGACCTTGCCCACAGGGTGTTCCAGCCCCATCACAGCAACGGCTGTCTCGTTTAAAATAATCCGGGAAGTATCGGCTGCATAGTTGCCTGTAAAACCTGGTCCTTCCTTTAAGGTGATACCCAGCGTCTCCAGCATACCAGGGCATATCAGAAAAGGCCGGAACAAAATATTCTCTTCATGACCCTGCCATTTCCAGTTAATGGGAATAGAAGCCTCCCCGAAAATATTACCTACCATACTGGAAGCATTTACCACACCCGGGATGTCTTTTACCGCCACCAGGAATGCATCCATATTCTGGGGCACCTTACCCTCCGCTTCAAAGTATACCACATGCTCTTTCTGGTATCCCAGATTACGATGCCGGATAAAATCCAGCTGACGGTGCACTACAAGCACCGCCACAATAAACATTACAGAAAGGCTGAACTGGAAGACTACCAACCCTTTACGAGCCCATAAAGCGCCGGCGCTATTCACCAGTTTTCCTTTGAGCACCAGTACCGGTCGGAAACCTGACAGGAAAAAGGCCGGGTAACTACCTGCCAGCAAACCAGTGAACAGGGTAATGGCGCCAAACAGTCCAACCATCGACCAACTGAACTCCAGGCGCAGCTGTTTTCCGGTGATGGTATTAAATGGCCCCAACAGCAGCCATACCAGCATGGTGGCCAACAAGAGGGATATAACTGACAATAATAGGGACTCGCCAAGATACTGTAGCACCAGTGATAACCGGCCGGCTCCCAGCGCTTTGCGCACGCCCACTTCCCGCATCCGGTTGCTGGCCCTCGCGGTAGACAGGTTCATAAAATTGACCGCTGCAATAAAAATGATAAACAACGCAATGAGCGAAAACAGTTTCACATAGGAAATACGGCCCCCGGACTGCACACCGTTTTCGTAGGTGCCATACAGATAGTTGGCCGCGTAGGGCGCAACAAAGGATGTCCGGGCCTTGTTGCCTGTGCGCTCCTGGAGGAAGCGGGTCAACTTACTATTGAATCCGGCCACATCAGTTCCTTTTTTCAACAGTAGCCAGGTAGTAAAGGGACCTCCCGGCTCCAGATTATCCCCTATATGCATCAGCGCTTTAAATGCACCAAAGGGCAGCATGAAATCAAATTGTACAGAAGAGTTACCCGGCACATCTTTATATACCCCGGCTATCACCGCAGGCTTTCTGAACTGGTCTATTTGCCAGGTAATCGTTTTCCCTATAAGATCCTGGGTGGTATTAAACAACCGCATCGCCAGGCTTTCCGAAATCACTACATTACCATTGTCTGCCAGCACTTTACTTCTATCGCCTGCCAGCAGTGGATAAGAAAACAGGTTGAAATAATCCGCTCCGGCAAACATACCCGCCGCTTTCAGATTTTTCCCGTCCGCAGAAACATTCACTTTTGAAAACCACGACGGCGGAGTACTCACCACAGCCTTTTCTACCTGTGGCATTTCATGTAGCAGGATGTCTGCCAGCTGCGCCGGAGACTCGGCACTCGTCATAATCCCTTTTGCGTGAGGCTTATTTTCCATCACGGTAAATAACCGGTCGCTCTTTTCATGAAAGCGGTCTACGCTCCATTCGTCTTTTACCCATAGACAGATTAATAGCGTACAGGCAAGCCCGGTAGATAAACCAATTAAATTAAGCAAGGTAAACAGACGGTGTTTCAATAAGTTCCGCCAGGCAACAAGGAGGTAGTTTCTTAACATGGCAACGTGGTTGATGGATAGCTACAAAAATTAAAAAACCGGCACCAGGATGGTGCCGGATAATAAAATACTTTTTTACAATATCTAAAATATTAAATATTATTTCAAAGTGTCCGCTTTCTGTAACAAGGTGTCCGTATATGAACGTGTAGCCGCCTCCGATACATACACTTCGATCATGGCATTGGTAGGACGGCGCGGCGCCAGGAATGAATCTACCATTGTATAGTGTTTCTTCAGTTCATCACGCAGGGCAAACGGAAAGAAATTGTTTAAAGAAGGAGCATACTCGTAAAGTACCACATCATAGTGCCGTTGCTGCACTTTTTCAGTGAACGTGGCCAATTGCCGATTGAACATGGCTACTCCCAGATGATACCAGAGCGGGTAGTCGGGGCCCGTTTCGAGTTTAAACGGCATTGCCACCGCCAGTGGAGTCAGCTCCGTCATATTCAGCACTTTAATGTGATCCTTTTTCTGCTGTACTACCGGTAATGCCAGTACGCGATCTATACCTTCCACTGTCTGAGGAGGCATATATATATGATGAAACACCGGCAGTTTGGAAAATATCCATTTGGACACAGGCACATCTGAACTGTCAGCTTCGATCATATAGTTGCGGCGGGATACTACATTTTCGTGATGTGTATCGTTGGGCGCATAGACAACTTCTTTGTCCGGAAACAGCCGGTCTGCGTATCTGCCTACATACTTCCACCAGGTACCGGACCACCAGAACAATACCAGTGCAGTAGCCAGTAATACTGACCTGCCCGTGTTAAGCGGTATTGACAGCAATTGACATAACCAGCTGGCAATGAAAGCAAAAGCAAAACTGTGGAAGAAAATATTGTTGTCCGGTGGCGTGTAGCTGGTGACCTGAAAGATAGCCGCTTCCCCAAGGATACCAATAGTGAGCAGGGCAAACAATACATCCCTGCGCTGGTGTATCCAGGTACCCCATTGTTTAACGCCGGCTGCCAGGCAAAACACTGCCAGCAAAACATACACCTTGATCCAGTTGGAATTGCCCATGATCTCTTCGGTAAAATCGTTTACAGCCAACCGTGAGTTGTGCGGTGCCTGTCCGTGATTAAACCAATACGCAAAACCCGGCATCAGTGGCAGGATAAAGACCGCAGCGATCAGGCCAAAGAAGCCTATAAAAGCAGCTATATCCGACCAGCGCCTGGTTTCCAGCGAGTTATAAACGAGCAACGCCAGACACAGCATCAGTGCCATACCACCGCCGTCCTGTTTGGTAAAGATCGACAGAAATAAAAACAGAGCGGCCAGCGCCATATAAACATAACGGAATACCCGTTTCTCTGAGAAGAAGGAACGGAGCAAAAAACTTATTCCCACCAGCTCATAAACAATCACCGTATGATTGTACCAGGGCCAGAAATTGAAGAAAGAATAAGACATGACAAAGACCAGTACAGAGAGCAGCCGTATCCCCGGTGTTACCCCAAGGCTCCTGAGGATAGAACGGAAAGACAACCCCGCAATGATATTGATAAATACCTGCGCCTTCACCAGGGTCACCATCTGTGGACCAAACAGCTTAAAGAACAGGGCTGGTATAATCCAGAATCCATAGCCCAAAGGAGTTCCGAAGTCTTTATAGGGTACCTGTCCGGAAGATAACCGGTAGGCACCTTCCCATGACAGGAAGATATTAACACGGTAAGGGAAGGTTACAAATAACGGCACAAGTGCCAGGGCCACAATGATAATAATTTCTAAAAACGCCCACCTGCGGGCATTAGGAGACAAACTTGACATAGACGATCTGTTATAATGATGCAGGCCCTGACGTATAGGTGTTATGGCCAGCTGTCATTTATTTTCTGAAAGGTTTGTATTCGGGGTGTTGAGCCAGGGCGAGCATTGGCTTGTCGCCTTCGCTGTCGCCGTAGGCGTATATTTCCGTATAGTCGTGGAGGTTAAACTGCTCCCTGATCCGGTTCACCTTCTCAGGTCCGTTGCAGTTGTTTCCCTGCAGGTTACCTGTCAACCGCTGGTCTGTTATCTCCAGCCGGCTGGCGATACAGCCGATGTCCTGCACCTCGCACCAGGGAGCTACCCAATTTTCTACAGAGGCAGAAACCACCACCACCCGGTTTCCCTGTTGCTGGTGCTGTCGTATAGCTGCCAGCGCCTGATCTCTTACCAGTAACGGTAACCTGTCTGTACAAAAACGCCTGCAACCTTCTTCGAATTCCTGTTGAGATATGTTCCCGAAATAATACCGCAATACTCTTTCCTTCATCTCCTGCGCAGCGATCCTTTTCAGCTTAAAACCGATCAGTGCTGGTAGCAGTCGCACCATTCCCCCATAAAGGGCTATACTTCCCTTCTGAAAACGGATCACTTCCCAAAGGGTATCCTTACGGGTGATAGTCCCATCAAAATCAAAGAATGCGATGCCGCTCACAGTTTAAGTTTTTTGAAAATACCTTCTGGTATCATTTTGATAATCAACATAATATATTTCCAGGGCCATTTTACGTACAGTACGTTCTTGTTGCGTTGTGTGGCTTTAAATACAGCATTGGCCACCAGCTCCGGCTGTGCAGTCAGCAACGGCGGCAGGGTCAGATGTTGGGTCATCCGGGTATTGACAAAGCCCGGCTGAACACTCATCACGTGTACGCCACTACGAAAAAGCCGGTTCCTCAATCCACTCAGGTAAGCAGTAAAACCAGCCTTAGCACTACCATATATATAGTTGCTTTGACGGCCCCGCTCTCCGGCCACAGAACTGATACCAATGATCATTCCCTTTCTGCGGGCTTCGTAGCTTTCCGCTACTACATTTAGTATAGATACGGCACCGGTATAGTTACTATGTATGATAGTTGCAGCTTCCTGCCAGTCACGCTGGGCTTGTTCCTGATCACCCAGGTACCCGAAGGCACAAACGGTGATATCGGGCTGGGTTGGTAAACCAGCAAAGAAAGCAGCATGCGTACTATAGTTGGTAGCATCAAAATCATGGATGGTAGCGGTGATCCCGTAACGGACCTGCAGGTCCTGCTGCAAAGGCTGCAGAGCGGCAGCCTTGCGGGCAGCCAGTTGTATGTCGTAATGGGCAGCGGCAAACTTCCGGGCTATGGCCACGGCCATATCGGAACCTGCGCCTAAAAGGAGTACTGTCGGCATCGGAGGTGTTTCGTTAATAAGGGATATTATTATTTTGTCAGTAATAATCTTTCGGATTGTAGCGACTCAAAACGTTTACCGGAGTTGTAGGTCTTTACAATATCGGCAAAACGATTGGCGTTGGGGTAACTCTTCCAGAAAACGTCCTGTTTCATACGGGCGTCTTTGGACAGATATAAACGGCCTCCATACTGCAATACAATTTCATCCAGTTCATCCAGGAATTCAAAAAGGCCTTTCCGCACCGGAAAATCCAGCGCCAGGGTATATCCCTCCATAGGGAAAGAAATCAGGGAATCCTGATGGCCAAACACTTTCAACACGGCCAGGAATGAGCCCCATCCCTTTTCACTGATACGCTGCAGAATAGCTACCAGACCGGCTTTTTGCTCCAGCGGCAGTACAAACTGATATTGTACAAAACCAGCCTTACCATAACCACGGTTCCAGTGCAGGATAGCGTCCAGCGGGTAAAAGAACGGCTCATAGGGCACCACATTATTGATTTCCTTTTTGAAGTTCTTACCGTAGTAGAGCCAGTTAAAGGCTTTTACTGTGAAAGTATTAAGAATGAATGAGGGTAGATTAAAAGGTACTGTCAGTCGGGGCTTTGCCGGCAATTTCAGGGGGGCCTCCTGTTGTTTGGGGTTAAGGTCCGCTTTGGTGGCATGTTCTCCTACGATCAGGATGCTGCGGCCAAAGGAGTCACCTTTCTGCAGACAGTCGATCCATGCCATGGAATACGTATAGTGCTTGTATTCGTCAAACAGCCGGATCACCTCTTCCAGGTTGCGGGCCTTCAGTTGCTTTTGTTTGATATAGGCTGTCTCAATTTTTTTGAGGTCAAACTTCACGCGGGTGATCACACCGGTGAGGCCCATGCCTCCACAGGTGGCCCAAAACAGGTCGGTATGCCGCTCCTGGGAACAGGTAACGGTTTCACCATCGCCAGTGATGACATCCATCTCTGTGATGTGACCGGAGAAGGCACCATCCACATGGTGATTTTTACCATGTACGTCGGAAGCTACTGCTCCGCCAACAGTGATAAATTTAGTCCCGGGTGTTACCGGCAGGAACCAGCCCTTGGGAACAATAATGTCCAGTATCTGATCCAGTGTTACACCGGCCTGTGTCTCGAGGAAACCATTTTGCTCGTCAAAAGAAAGGATCTTGTCGTACTTCAGCATGGATATACTATGCTTTCCCAGGGAAGCATCTCCATAACAACGACCATTTCCACGGGCAATCAGTTGACGATTGGACACAACAAATTCCCGGAGTTGCTGCTCCTGCGTAAACGCATTTTCCTCAGATGTAATAGTGGGGTAATTTCCCCAGTTAGCTAACCGCTTTTGCATTATTCAAAAAAAACTTTATTAGTGGGCCAATAAATCAGCACATAAAAACTCAGCACCCACAGGAGTATGGTTAATTGAATAAAACGGTCTTTATATAGGATCTTGGTGGGAGAACCAGTATTGTTCTCCACGTAGGTTATTTGCAAATATCGTAATAATCCGCCAATTACAAAAAGCGTCGTGTAATAAAGGCGGTAGGTATGAAAACGTACCTGCGTTTCCGGTGCCATGGTATACATCAGATAACATACAATGATCACAGCTGATACCAGCGACAGGATCACATTCAGAAAGTCCAGGTTATACCCTTTGGCAGCTTTGCGCATTTCCTGGCCCGATTGCATCTTGATAAGTACATCATCCCTTCTTTTGGCGATAGCCATAAACAAGGCGAGCAGAAAAATCATCACCATCAACCATTCAGACATCGCTATGTTACCGGCGATACCGCCGGCTTTTACGCGCAATACAAAACCAATCGCCAGAATAATGATATCGAGAATGGATATATGTTTTAAGCCAAAACAATACAACAGGTTCATTACAAAATAAATCCCCAGTACAAAAAGGAATTTAAGTCCCACCAAATATCCCAGGCCGGCGCCAGCCAGTATACACAGCGCAAAGAGGAGTAGCGCTGCTGGTTTGGAAATCTCTCCTGAGGCCAGCGGACGTTTACATTTCTCAGGGTGTTTGCGGTCTGCTTCTATATCCTGATAATCATTGATGATGTAAATACTACTGGCAGTAATGCTGAATGCCATAAACGCCAGTAACAACTCAAGTAGCTTTTCGGGTTTAAAAATTTCTCCGGCAAAAAACAGCGGGATTAGTAGGAAAGTATTTTTTGCCCAGTGTTTGGGGCGGAGCAATTTGATATACTTCATGGGGACTCAAAAGTTGACGCGGCCAAGTTACAATAAACTGAACTGTGGTGTATGTGATTTCTTATGATTTTTCTGATATAGGGGCAATAAAAAATGTCCCACCATGACAGTGAGACATTTTTTTATTGTAACAGATTGATTGTACGGTGTTGATTAAGCAGCCTTGGATTTCAGCTGTGCCTGCGTTACTACGGCAGGTTTCAGTTTGATGATACCTACCAGATTCAGCAGCTTCATTACCTGATAGCTAGGATCCAGCTCATACCATTTTTTGGCGAAGTTAGGACTATCCTTGAATTTGTGGTGGTTATTCTGAAACAATTCACCCATCAGGATAATACCCCAGGGAGAAGTGTTTTTAGACTGGTCTCCGTTATCGAAATTGCTGTAGCCATATTTATGACCGCACCAGTTAACGACAGCGCCTTGTACAGGTCCCATCAGGAAGTGGATAGGCAACAGCAGGTACAGGTACCACATGCCGGTAGGAACAAATACTACGTAAAACGTAATATAGAGGGCCATCCATGCCAAACGGGTGATATTGCTGTCCCCGAATTTATCCATGGCATCCCACTCTGGTAATGGTTCCTGTGTAAACACCGGATCTACAGTGCTTGTACGGTTCACAAAACCGTTATATATTTTACGGGTCTGTACCATCATGGTCCACACGTCTTTAAAGAAATGCGGGGAATGCGGGTCTTTCTCGGTATCACTGAACTCATGGTGCATGCGGTGCATTACGCCATAGGCTCTCGGGATCAGGTAAGAAGATCCCTGGAAGAACCAGGTACTGAAATAAAAGAAACGCTCCCAGAATTTATTAGTGGTATACATCTGGTGAGATGCATAACGATGTAGATAGAAT
Source organism: Chitinophaga flava (assembly GCF_003308995.1). Taxonomy (NCBI): domain Bacteria; kingdom Pseudomonadati; phylum Bacteroidota; class Chitinophagia; order Chitinophagales; family Chitinophagaceae; genus Chitinophaga; species Chitinophaga flava. Next base: position 3,583,742 of record NZ_QFFJ01000002.1, read on the forward strand.
GTGTGGAAAAACAAGGAAAAGAACCAATGCACACAGAAGAATATCAGTATCGCCGTCATTAGATTGCTTTAAAAATTGACAAATAATCTTTCAAAGATATGCTAAATCCCTGTAACTCACACTATTTTGCCGTTCGGTATAGTGAATGAAATGTTAAAAAAAATTCCAATTTTATTTTTTGCGGACATATCTTAACTCCAACAGGTTCATTCCGTTATTGTAAAATCCTTTTATACCGGGCTGTACCAATCTTACCACCTCGTCATAAAACAGGGGTACTACCGGCGCATCAGCTATAATCCGGCGGTCCATTTCCTGGTATAGGGTGTACCGGAGACTGTCGTTATTTTCTTCCAATGCCTGTTCATATAGTTTATCAAAGGCTGCATTGGCATAGCGGGTGTAGTTGGGAGGTGCAGGATTACGGCCGTAAAACATGGCCAGGTAACTTTCTGCGTCCGGATAGTCGGCAATCCAGCTACCCCTGAAAAAGAGCGCCTGTGATTTGGCCGTCTGTTCCAGCAGCAGACTTTTCTGTACTACCTCTACCTGTATACGAATACCGATTTCCTGCAACTGGTTGGCTACATAGTCCGCCATGTCTGCATAGATAGGAATAGACATCAGGCGTATCTGCGGCAATCCCTTTCCTCCGGGATAACCGGCTTCCTGTAACAGCTGCCGGGCCATGGCCGGGTTATACGTGTATCCCTTTACTTTAGTGGTATCAAATGAAGGCAGTCCTGCCGGCACAAAGCCGGATATAGCAGGTATACCTTTCCCATTACGCAGGTAGGTGATCATTTTCGTACGGTCTATACCGTAGTTGATGGCCTGACGGATCTTTTTCAGCCTGGTGGGTGAGCCTTTCACCAGTGTATTGGAGCTATCTACCAGGAAGCCCAGATACTCTACGTTGAGGAATGGCTTTTTGTCGAGCACCATCTTACCTTTCCATTCCGACTTCAGCTGCCCCTGCTTAGTCAGTACCTCATCTTTAAAGGAGGCATCAATATCATTAATGAAGTCGATCTGCCCCTGGCGGAATAGCAGGAATTCGGAAGCTTTGCTGTCCAGAAAGCTGATCTGTACCGCATCCAGATAGGGTAACCGGTGACCACTGCTGTCTTTCTCAAAATAATGCGGATTACGGTGCAGCACCAGGCTCTGGCCTTCATCCCAGAAAAAAAAGCTGAAAGGGCCGGTACCACAGGGATGATTACGGAAGTCCTTACCATACTTCTCAACAGCCTCATGAGGCACTATCGAACAATACTGCATACTGAGGATGCCTAGTATAGGATGAAAAGGTCTTACCAGGGTAAGTTCAAAAGTAGAATCATTGAGTGCCCGGAATCCACCGTCTGCAATGCGGCTGTTAAATATCCAGGCCCCGGGCGAAGCCGTGGCAGGGTCAGTAATGCGGTTCAGACTGTATACCACATCCTGTGCGGTCATCCGCCTGCCTTTGCCTCCAGGGAAAATATCGCTGTCGTGAAAAAACACGTCGGTCCGCAGATCAAAGGTATAGGTGCGGTGGTCGGGAGATACCCGCCATTGTTTGGCCAGGGAAGGCTGAATAGTGAGATTGGTGTCTGGCGCTACCAGTGTATTATACAACTGGCTTACCGCCCATATAACCGCCTGACTTTTGGCAAAGGCCGGATCGAGGCTGCTGATCCCTTCTGTTTGATTGTACCGGAATACCTGCTTATCGTGATTCTCCGGATTGCCACAGGCACCCAGCAACAGGCTGCTCACCGCGCCCAGACATATAATGGTTCTAACCACTTGACAATAACAACTTTTCATTTGGCGGTAAAATAATATCTTTCCGGATAAAATCGATTAATATTTGTGTATTGCATACCTATGTTTTGCAATACCTTTCCGTAAAATCTATTAACAAGTTATGTATCGCATTCCCATGTTTTGTATGGCCCTGCTGGTGAGCTTCACTGTCAGCGCCCAGCAACACTTCACCAAAGCGGATACCCTTCGTGGCACCATCACTCCCGAAAGAGCCTGGTGGGATGTTACCTCTTATGACCTGCATGTACACGTCAACATGGATGACAGCACCTTCAGTGGTTTTAATACTATCACGTACAAGGTCCTGAAGCCCGATTCCACTATGCAGATAGATCTGCAGGAGCCGATGGTCATCGATAGTATCCTGCAGGATAAACAATCCCTCTCCTTTACCCGTGATGGCAATGCATGGTTTGTAAAGATGAAGGCTCCACAGGTGAAAGACAAGAGCAAACACATCACGGTATTCTACAGTGGCAAACCGAGGAAAGCCAAAAATGCGCCCTGGGACGGCGGTGTTGTATGGACCCGTGATACACAGGGACGTCCCTGGATGGCTACTGCCGTACAAGGACTTGGCGCCAGTGTCTGGTGGCCCAACAAAGACCACCAGAGTGATGAACCGGATAATATGACCATCAATGTAACCGTTCCTGCTGAACTTACCGATGTGTCTAACGGAAGACTGAAGAAAAAAACAGATAACCCTGACGGCACCGTCACTTATACCTGGTATGTCAGCAACCCGATCAACAACTACGATGTAGCCCTGAACGTCGGCCACTATACTGAAATAAAAGATAGTTATTCCGGTGAAGGCGGCAAACTGGATCTGAGCTACTGGGTGCTGGACTACAACGTAGACAAAGCCAAAGAACATTTTACAGTGGTAAAACCCATGCTGAAGTGTTTTGAATACTGGTTTGGTAAATACCCTTTTTATAAAGACTCGTACAAACTGGTGGAATCACCTTACCTGGGTATGGAACACCAAAGTGCTGTTGCATATGGCAACAAATTCCAGATGGGTTATATGGGCCGTGACCTTTCCGGCACAGGCTGGGGCTTGAAATGGGATTTTCTCGTTATACATGAAAGCGGCCATGAATGGTTTGGTAATAGCATTACCAGTAAAGACATTGCCGATATGTGGATTCATGAGTCTTTTACCAACTACTCCGAAAGCCTGTTCACCGAATGCCAGTACGGCCTGAAAGCTGCCAATGAGTATGTGATAGGTACCCGTAAGAACATCAAAAATGATATTCCCATCATCGGGCCCTATGGCGTTAATACCGAAGGCAGCGGCGATATGTACTACAAAGGAGGCAATATGCTCCATACCATCCGGCAGATTATGAACAATGACGAAGCTTTCCGTCAGATGCTGAGAGGATTAAACAAAACCTTCTACCACCAGACAGTAACTACCCAGGAAATAGAGCGATATATGAGCAATGCCGTTGGCTTTGACCTTGGACGTGTGTTTGAGCAATACCTGCGTGATACCACCATTCCTACACTGGAATACCGCATCGTTGGCCAGCAGGTACAATACCGCTGGGTAACGGATGTGAAAGACTTCAATATGCCGGTAAAAGTTAAACTCAACGAAAGCGGCTATAAGCTGATCTATCCGGGTACCAGCTGGCGTACAGCCAGTATCAGCCTGCCTGATCCCAATCAGTTTGAAGTGGACAAGAACTTCTATATTAATGTAAGAAAGAGAGCTGCAACAGACAACAAACCATAACGGTGATGAATTCTGATAATTCTGATGTTCCTGATAAGCGAAGATCTACAGATAATAATAAAACAAAGAACCCATTGATGTAATATCAATGGGTTCTTTGCTTAAGTCTTCGCCTATCAGGAACATCAGAATTATCAGAATTCATCACCGTTAGTGTTTTAGCAACTTAAATGCATGCCCGCTGCTATCATTCAGGAAGCCGTATGCAGACCATAAAACGGCCAGTGGTTCTATGCTGCGACTCATTTCGATTTTACCTACGTCAGCGATATCGTACCAGCCGATTTCGTTAAGCAGGTTAATAACGGTTTGTTTGGCTTCCTGCTGGTTGCCGGCAATAAACATGGTGGGGGAACCTTCTTTAAAATTGGGAGACAGCATATGCTGGTAACCTATACAACTGAGTGCTTTCACTACATTAGCATCCGGAGGGAGCCATGCTTGTATTTGCTCCCCGGCTGAGTTGGTATGTCCTATGACCAGGTTAAGCCGGCCGTTTTCATCGGGGCCTTTATCATCTACCGGGTTGGTAACATCCACCACCGTCTTTCCTTTAAAGTTCCAGATACCGGCGGCTTCGATGGCTTTTTTAGTGCCGATCCAGCTGGTACAGATGATAATAAGTTCTCCAAATTCCGATGCTTGTCTGAAAGTGCCGGCGGCGGCGTGATCTCCATGTTCCCTTATCCATTGCTGCAAAGCCTCCCGTGAAGGATTGCGGGTACCAATAGTAATCTGGTGGCCTGTTTGGATAAGTCCTTTTCCAAGTGTCAGTCCAACTGGGCCACTGCCAAGGATGCCGATTTTCATGACCGCGGAAGTATTTGGTGAACTATGAAGTTACTGTATTTAAAGATTGGATGACGGGGTTATTTGGTTTATTTAACCTTCCTCCAAATGAAAACAGGCTGTTGCATGCTGAGAGAAAATCTACTTTCCCTCAACATGCAACAGCCATCCATCAAATAATCGAAATATCACATAATCAAATTCCCAAATCTCTCAGGTATCCCAGGAACTTCTGCACACCCTGGCGCTTGGCCGGTGTAATGGGATAACTCAGGTTGTGTACGTAGTAGGTAGTAAGATCGTATACATCGTATGGATTTTCGGCTACTACGGCCGGGATATTTTTGATACCGATACCGGTAGCATCGTTGAATTGTTTTGTAAACTCCGCTGGCAGTGGTTTGTTGCTGATCCATGCTGCAAACACGAAAGGCAGGCTGGTAAAGCGCACCCAGTGCTCTGCCAGGTCATAGATGAAAGGAGATACTTTCCTTTGTGCCAGAGCACGGTCGCCGATGACGAGGCCTGCGTCGGTACCTTTTATTTTATCCTGATAGTCGCCGGTAGTGGCCACCAGTTCAACATCGAGCTTCCAGTATTCCCTGACCAGTATTTTCAGGAGAGCCACAGAAGTACGGCTCTGGTAGTCGAGGTAGATACGTTTTATCTCATTCAGCGGTACTTCGCTATAAAGACAAACAGAGGCCACCGGTCCTTCTGCACCAATACCATAATCTGCGATAATATAATGTTCTTTCAGTTTAGGGATAATAGCTACTGGCACCAGGGCCACATCTACCTCTCCATCTATCAGCTGCTGGGCTATTTTAGAAGGATAATCCACTGACAATTCCATCTGGTCCATTACCGGATGATTCCTGAATCCGTATAACAAAGGCTTCGTATTCAAATAACTTACAGCCGCAACTTTTACTTTCCGTTCCAATTTCAGTAATTTTGAAGCTGCAAAAGTAACTAAATCCCGGATAACAAGTTCCAAATCCAAAATTCCCCCTGGAAGCAGGTGGTGAGGAAGGACTTATTTTCCGACAACCTGGTAAATTGTAATAACTGGAATACATATATTATGCAACTACAACCATTAACTGCCATTTCCCCGCTGGATGGGCGCTATCGCAAGCAACTGGACGAGCTGGCGAATTACTTTTCTGAATTTGCGTTGATCCGTTACCGTGTGATGGTAGAGGTGGAATATTTTATTGCACTGGCAGAACAGAAGCTGTTTACTTTACCTAAAGCCAAAGTTCCTGCTTTGCGCAAGATCTATCAGGAGTTCACCATCGAACATGCCCAGCTGATCAAAGACACCGAAAAGATCACTAACCACGACGTGAAGGCTGTGGAATACTTCCTGAAAAATGAACTGAAGAACCTGGGCCTGGAAGACAAACTGGAATGGGTGCACTTTGGCCTTACCTCCCAGGATGTAAACAATACCGCTACCCCCCTGCTTTGGAAAGACGCTGTGGAGCATGTATATATGCCTGCACTGGCCAATATGACACTCGCGCTGAAGAAGATGGGAGAATCCTGGATGAAAGTCCCCATGCTGGCACGTACGCACGGACAGCCTGCTTCTCCTACCATTCTGGGTAAGGAAATACTGGTATTTGTAGAAAGACTGGAAGGTCAGATCAAACTGCTGGGTGATATTCCGTTTGCTGCCAAGTTTGGTGGTGCTACCGGTAACTTCAACGCACACTATGTAGCTTTCCCTAAAATCAACTGGGAAAAATTCGGGGAGAAGTTTGTAAACAATACCCTGGGGCTGCAAAGAATGAAGTATACCACACAGATTGAACATTACGATAACATCGCTGCCCAGTTTGATACCCTCAAAAGAATCAACAATGTGCTGATGGACTTCTGCCGCGACGTGTGGACATACATCTCCATGGATTATTTCAAACAGAAGATCAAAAAGAATGAAGTAGGTTCTTCTGCGATGCCACACAAGGTGAACCCGATTGACTTCGAAAATGCCGAAGGTAACCTGGGCCTTGCCAATGCACTGTTTGAGCACCTGAGCGCCAAACTGCCTGTTTCCCGTTTACAACGTGACCTCACCGATTCTACCGTACTCCGTAACATCGGTGTTCCGTTCGGGCATACACTGCTGGCCACCAAGTCTATTCAAAAAGGTCTCGAAAAACTGATCCTCAATGAAGCCAAGCTGAAGGAAGATCTGGAAAACAACTGGGCCGTAGTAGCAGAAGCTATACAGACCGTATTACGCCGTGAAAACTACCCACAGCCATATGAAGCCCTGAAAGAGCTGACCCGTGGCGGTGAACAGATCACCCAGAAGAGCATGCATAAATTCATCGATGGACTGAAAATCAGTGCAGCACTGAAAAAGGAACTGAAAGCCATTACGCCGCATAACTATACCGGCCTGTGGTCGATGTAAAAATATTCAGGGCTATTTTGAACGGCATCAGCTGATCAAAATAGCCCTGAAAAATATGACTCTCGAAAGCGTAAGACAGCTTTACTGTCTTATTTCGATATTTTCTTCTGCGACCCTTCCGGCCACGGTTACACGGGCAATATATTTCCCGGATGATAAACCGGTCAGACATATCAGTTGCCCCGCTGATATACTGTTTGGCGCAATTGGGATCATGCGCACAGGTGAGTGATGATTGTCAAATATTGTCAGCAGTAAATTCTCCCCTACCTCCACTCCTTCCAGCTTCACAAAGAGATGACTACTGTTGTCCTGTTGTTGTATTATAGTACATGGCAGCCTGTTATTGATACCTACTGGTCCCACGGTTTGTTGAATAAATAACATCAAGCTCCATAAGTTCATAATAATGATCTTTTATGATGAACAATACCTTAAAGGCGTTGTACGGAGTTTTTCCAGGGAGATGATTATGGTAACATACCCGGCTAATATGGGCTGCAATACATCACAGGGGTCTTTTTAAAAGCAGTGCAAAGATATAAAAATATCTTTTATTAAAGATAGATTATAAGCGTTTATTTTGTTAAGTATTAGTTAATGAGAAAACCTGCTAAAACACGTCCCGTAGGTGTAAGAGCTCATAATCATCTTCCTTAAAAGTGATCGCAATGATATCAAATCTGACGGCGTCAGGATACAGCCCGAAACACTCCAGGTATGCAGCTGCCACCGATTGAATATTGGCTTGTTTCTGATAGTTGACAGCTTCTTCCGGATTGCCAAAACGGCCAGTACTTCTGGTTTTTACCTCTATAAAATAAATAGTGCCGTTGTGTGTAGCGATGATATCGATTTCCTTTCTGCCGCATTTCCAGTTGGTATGTAAAATGGTACAATACCGGCGAACATAGTCCTGCGCTATTTTTTCACCCTGGCGGCCAATATCCTGACTGCTCATCATTTCAAGGTTTAAACAAACAATACAGGAAGATAAATAATTCCGTTCAACTGCATTTTAACTATTTGGCAGCCTGTTGTTTAGAAATCTGAATAATTTGACAGTAATTTGCAAAAGTTATGCATGCACGCTGTTCGGCCTGTCTGAACACAGCCAAACTTTAAACCCATAAATTGTTTATATGAAATTATTCAGACTGGATGGAAAAATTCAGCATTACGCCTGGGGAGGATCTACTTACATTCCTGCGTTGCTTGGCATTGCCCCATCTGAAAAACCCAGTGCAGAATACTGGATGGGCGCGCATCCCAGTGCTCCTTCCACCATTACTACCGCCAATGGCCCTGTGCCTATGAACCAGCTGATTCAGCAGGATCCGGCAGAGATAGTAGGCCCGCAGGTTTGGCAGCAGTTTAAAGAGTTACCTTATCTGCTCAAAATACTGGACGTTAAAGACATGCTGTCTATCCAGGTACACCCCACTAAAGAAGAGGCAGAAAAAGGATTTGCCCGTGAAAATGCTGAAGGCATACCATTGAATGCGCCTAACCGCAACTACAAAGACGATAATCATAAACCGGAGATCATGGTAGCCCTGAGTGAATTCTGGCTGCTGCATGGTTTTCTCCCGGAAGAGAAACTGCTGCAGGTGTTACAGGACACCGCAGAGTTCACCTCACTGGTAAGTATATACGAAAATGAAGGATACTTCGGACTGTACAAAAGCGTGATGGAAATGCCACAGGCATTGGTTAACATCATACTGCGTCCGCTGACAGACCGTCTGATACCAGCATACAGGGCAGATAAACTCTCCAAATCAGATCCTGCTTTCTGGGCTGCACGGGCAGTACTCAATGATCCGCAAGGTGCCGATAATCTGGACAGGGGTATTTTCTCTATCTACTTCTTCAACATCGTGCATGTTCAGCCCGGACAGGCCGTATTTCAGGCCGCTGGTATTCCGCATGCATACCTCGAAGGCCAGAACGTTGAGCTCATGGCCAACTCCGACAACGTTCTGCGCGGCGGGCTTACTCCCAAACATGTGGATGTGCCTGAACTGCTGAAACACACCCGCTTTGAAGCAGTACATCCTAATATCCTTCAGGGTGAAAGCATCTCCGGCGGACTTGAAAAAATCTATAATACACCAGCTCCTGATTTTGTTGTCAGCAAAATCAATCTGGAAAAAGGACAGGTGTATCAACATACCGCCCAGGCCGCAGAAATCATGATCGTTATAAGCGGTACTGCTACCGTTAAAGGCTCGGATACACTTGCGCTTCATAAAGGACAATGTGTGATGGCTGCCTACAATGAACATTATGAAATCACCACCACTGACAACGTAGAAATATACAAAGCTACTGTGCCCGTGAAATAATTATAACGGGAACAACTATACTAAAAAAGCCGCGGGATATATTCCCGCGGCTTTTTTTATAGGCTACATAAAAATGACTACATCACAATGACTGTCTTCCCTTTTGCTTTCCCTTGCCGGCTGGCGGAAATAGCATCTGGCACTTCTTCCAGCCTGATTTTATTTTCTACCGGGACCTTTATCTGCCCCTGATCGATAAGGCGGGACAGCTTGTCCAGTGCGGCAGGACTTCCTTCTGTTTCGAAGTTGCCTCCATGCAGGTTCTTTGCTTTCAACACTTCATCATCAGCTACAAACACTGTTGTAAAAGCTCCACCACCGGATTTTACGAGGTCAAGGTTTTTCTCAAACCCTGCTTTATCGCTGATCATGTCAATCAGTCCATCTATGCCCTCAGGGAACTTTGATTTCACCTGTTCAGCCAGGGGGGCCTTTTTATAGTTGATGGTGACGGCAGCACCCAATTCATGCATTCTTTTGGCTTCCGTATCATCTGCAACGGTAGCAATCACTTTGAGGCCTAGTGAGGCAGCTATCTGCGTGGCAAAAGAGCCTACACCACCTGTAGCCCCGTTGATCAGCAGTGAACCGCCTTTCTGCAACTTCAGTTTTTCTATCAGTTGCAGCGCGGTCATACCGGATGTGGGCACTGCAGCGGCTTCCGCCGGACCAATGCGCAAAGGCGCCATCGTGAGACCCGATTTCTCCGGTACGATAGCATATTCTGCGTAGGATCCCTCTCCAATAGGCATATGAATGAATTGGCCGTATACCAGGTCGCCCTTTTTAAAGCGGGTGACACCTTCTCCTACTTCGTCAATAATACCGGCGCCGTCTACTCCCATGATCAGGGGAAACTGATGAGGCGTTTTTCCATTGTCCATAATACCATCCACCATTTTCCAATCGAAGGGATTGATTCCGGCGGCCTGTACTTTGATGATAACAGTTCCCGGCCTGATTTCCGGCCTGGGCAAATCCATTACTGTTGGGGTACCTTTAAATTCAGATACGGCTACGGCTTTCATATAGTTAGTATTTAATGTCAAATGAATGGGTTACAATCGGGGGTCCACAGGTTCACTTTCCAATGCTAATATACCAAAAACACACTGATGCACCGCTTGCAGTGGCTCCTTGCCTACAAAACGCTCCAGTCCTTCCATTCCTAATGCAAATTCACGGAGGGCCAGTGAACGTTTGGCGCCTAGTCCTCTGGAACGCAGCCGTGTGAGGTTTTCCGGCGCATCATATTCCGGACCGTAAATGATGCGGAGATAATTTTTACCTCTCACTTTTACGGCAGGCTGTATGAGCCCTTTGGCGTCCGAAGATAAGAAAGTATATGGTTTGATGACCATCCCTTCCCCTCCGGCCGCAGTAAGGTTTTCCCACCATTGAGTAACGGCCTGTTCACTTTCAGCATTCCCTATATCCACGGTATGATAAGTAGTGGCCAACAGTACAGCCGGATCAGCCTCACAGATCTTTTTGATAGCTGTCATATGCCAGTCATGGTCTTTATCGAAATAGGTCTTACCTTCTGTAGCCAGAATATGGAATGGTGCAAGCTTATAGTCTTCCAGTTTTTCCACCGGCCAGCAATATTGCCGATAGGCCGATACGTAGTCTGTTACCTGTGCATGGCGGTTACGGTACTTTTCCAATAACAGTTCTGCAGGTACTTTGTTTCGGACAGCCTGTTCCAGCGCAGCCGTTACTGCCGGCAGGGCCTGACTCGCAGCGGTGCCAACTGCCGCATACTGGTGCTGCAGCAATGCCTGAGCTTTAGCACTCCAGGGCATCAGCTCACAATCCAGACAAACCCAGTCTGTCTGATAAGCATCATAAAACCCGGATTGCTCCAGTGCAGCATTGATACGGGCGATGAACAATTGTTCCAGCGCTTTGTCCGTGAAAAAGCTGCGGCCTGTACGGGTATACACCACACCGTTCCCTTCACCTTCCACACCGAAACGCCGGCGGGCGATATCTTCATTACGGCACACGACCACAATTGCACGGGAACCCATATGTTTTTCTTCACACACCACTTTGCCGATACCCGCTTCGCGGAAATATTCCAATCCACCGGCCGGATGTTCCAGTAAACCAGGCAGTTGGGATGTTTCCACCGGCGACATCGTGGGCGGCAGATAAATCAACCATTTAGGATTGATGGCAAACCGGCTCATCACTTCCAACGCAGCAATACTGTTCTCTTCCCGTATCGTGATATTATGATTGTAACGGGTGCTGACAATGCTTTTACCAATAAAGTCAGTAATATCGAGCATGCCATCATATTGTTGCGAAGCACTGAGCCTGCTGTCTGCATTATAGCCAATAGGTCTTGCCGGTACAGCGTATTGCTGTAAAGCAGGTACAGACACCAGTTCTTTTTCCGGATAACGCAGCGCTGTTAGCTTTCCTCCAAACACACATCCTGTATCGATATCAATGGTGCGGTTCAGCCACTGGGCTTCCGGCACAGGCGTATGACCATATACAACCATCGCCTTTCCTTTGTATTCCAGTGCCCAGTTGTAGCGCACAGGCAAGCCGAATTCATCTGTTTCCCCGGTGGTTTCACCATACAAACAAAACTCACGTACGGCACCAGAGCCGCGGCCTTGCATATTTTCCTTCAGCCCGGCATGTGCTACCACCAGCTTGCCGTCATCCAGCACATAGTGGCTGATCAGTCCATCGATGAATGACTTTATCGCCTCCAGGAATTCCGGCGGTTCTGCCCCAAGCTGTTCCACCGTCTTTTCCAGTCCATGCCGCAAATGTACCTGCCTTCCGTTGAGCCAGCGCAGCAGTTTGGCGTCGTGGTTGCCTGGCACACATAATGCAGATCCGTTATTCACCATATTCATCACGAGCCTCAACACCTGCGGGGAGGCTGGCCCTCTGTCTACCAGATCACCTACGAATAATGGTTTACGTGTGCGCGTATAGCCGTTGGCGTCAGTCGTCTGCGGAGCACTGATCAGTTCTGCATGTTCCTTATCAATAACATAGCCCAGTTTATCCAGCAGCGTGTATAGCTCGTCGTAACAGCCATGCACATCACCAATAATATCGAAAGGACCATGTTCATCTTTTTTGTTGTTGTATAATGGAGTACGGATGATAGATTCCAGTATACCGGCTTCTTCTTCCGAGCGCATTTCATAGACCTGGCGGAAGCCCTCTTCCCTCAGATTACGCAAGCCTTTTTTCAGCTGGCTGATCTGCTGTGGGATTACATGTTTACCAAAGTTGCGGTCCGGCCGTGTCTCATTCCTGGTCTGACACACTTCATGCGGCATATTGAGGACGATAGCCACGGGCAACACATGGTATTCCCTGGCCAGTTTTATCCAGTCCCTGCGGCTCTCCGGCTGCACATTCGTAGCGTCTATAACGGTAAGCAGCCCATGTTTCAGGCGTTTGGCGGCCATAAAACGGGCCAGCTCAAATGCGTCTGCAGAAACAGCCTGATTATTTTCATCATCACTCACCAGTCCCCGGCAAACATCCGAGGAGATAATTTCAGTCGATTTAAAATGCTTCCGGGCAAAAGTGGACTTGCCGGAGCCTGAAGGCCCCACCAGCAATACCAATGATAGCTCCGGAATTGAAATATGGGATAGTTTATTATTTCTTGCCATAAAATTCTTCTCTGATCTTAATAAGCAGTTGTTCTGTATGCGCCGGATCAGGATGATCCGGTAAATCAGCCACTGCATACCATGCTTGTATTTTTTCCAGTTTTTCTGTTGCCATCTGCAACAGCGTATCGTAGGTAAAGGCTCCGTTGCGTATGCTCAACAGGAAATCACGATCCTGGCGGTGTACCCTCACTTCCTTATAACGTGCAATTTCTTCCGCCATTTCCAATAGCCGGAAAGTATGCATCATGTGTTTGCTGTCATAGTCAGCTCCCAGCTGCTGATTGTGCTGGTATCGCGCTTCATTGCGGTTTTCCACCCAATCCCAGTAAGCTGCAAACTCTTTACAATACACCGTATATCCGTCTTTGTTAAAATGCATAATAGCGGCGGGTTCCGTGCTAGCCGGGATAGCACTCAACTGCACGTCATTAGCCTGCTCACCGGAGAATATGCCTTTAAAGGATACGGGGCCGGCAAACTGTTGCCGGTAAAACAAAGCGTATGCATCCCGGAAGTGGTCTATTCGGGAGAGCCCACAATCTTGTTGCAGTATCTGATGTTGTTCCAACCACGTCTTCATCGGTACGCTATGACTACCCTGTACTACATAACAGAATTCAAGGATATCTTTTCTGACTTCCGGGAATGACTGATTGATTTTTTTGTTGAGCCCCTTAGCTCTTTTGATCTGCGTTTTAGCATAACCAGCAAAGGTCTCCAGACAGAGGCGGGACAAAAAATCTTCCGGCCGTACCAGTTGCATCAGCGGATGACGGTACAACTGATTATCAGCATGAGTACTCAGCAGCTCCAGGATATTGGGATTATTCTTTTCCAACAGTTCCAGGAAACGTCTTACCTCAAAATAAACTTCATCGTTAGTAGCATTGGCCACCTGATCTGTATAGGTCATACCATACAACTCCTGTTGAGGCAGTATGAATATGCCCTTCAGGTCTGTATCTGAAGTGGGCGTATGCAGGTTGTAAGCTCTGCTGCCGCTCACACATTCCAGTAACAGGTATTGCCTTTGTTCTTTCAGTCTCTCAAATGTCATCATGCTGCTACGATTGAAAATAAAGCCAGCTGACTGGGCGCACCTACCGCTTCATCATATTCTCCCAATGGTTTGAACTCAACGGTATATCCAAACTGTGTAGCCACTTTGTTTGCCCAGGACTCAAATTCAGCCCTGGTCCATTCAAAACGGTGGTCTTTATGCCGGAAAGCACCTTCGGAAAGCGCTTCATATTTAACGTTATACTCCGCGTTTACCGTCGTGATAATCACGAGTTGCGGACGCGCATATTCAAATACTGCTTTTTCCAATACAGCTAACCGGGGCATATCGAGGTGTTCGATCACTTCCACCAAAGTAGCCGCTTCAAAGCCTGATAAACGTTTGTCTTTATATGCCAGGGAACCCTGGATCAGTCCAATCCGTTTCTTTTGTAATTCCGGCAGGCGGTCCAGTTTTAGTTTCTCCCTGGCTATTTCCAGCGCATGATAACTCACATCCATTCCAAGAATACGACTAAAGGCATTCTTTTCCATCAGCAGTTTCAGCAGCTTGCCTTCACCGCATCCCATATCTGCTACGGAAGAAACGTTATGTTCCAGCAGCAGGTCCCGTACGGTCTGCAGCCGCAGATCGTGCAGGCGGATTTTTTCAGCCGGCAGCTTTTCCGGCCCGGGCACGTCTTCATCTTTCATAATGATATTGAGTGCTTGGCGGGTAAGCGGTCCCAGGTGTTTAAGGTAACGACGGGTAATCAGCTCTTTGGCCGGATGAGTTTCCAGCCACTCACGGCCTTTCTCCATGAGCTTCTCTATTTCATGCTCTCCTACAAAATAATGTTTATCGTTATCACATACCGGCATCAGCACATACAGCTGTGACAGCAGCAGGCGCAGTGGCAGGGTATTCCTCAGGGTCACCTGAAAGTAACGGCTCTGTCCCCAGGCGGGGTATTGTGTATCTAACGGGAAAGACTGTACGCTTACTTCATAACCCAGCGGTTCAAACAGGTTACGGAGCAAAGGCTCTCCACCATTTACCGGCAGTACCGATAACGACACTTCAAAAGGAAAAGCTATTTCCACCAGTTCGGGCTTGTCTTTACAGCGGCCATTCATCGCGGAGGAAAAAGCCTGGGATATGGCCGCACTCATAAAGGATGACGCCACATAAGGCCGGTCGTTCACATACGGCTCCAGGGCAAAATCATTACTCCCGGGGCTGCTTTTACGGGTAAGCTTCACCGGGTCCAGGTCGAGTAATAAAGCGGCCGTGCACTTTTCTTCTGTTGCTTCCGGGTAAAAAACATGGGCATCACCAGCAGTAAAAGGAAACGATTGAACCTTAGCGGGGTGTTTATGCAATAAATAGCCAAGGTCTGTGGCGGGGTAACGTGTAGTGGTAATAGTTAATAACATAGGTTCATCTGTACGTCATAAAATTATCCGAAGATAATATTTTCTGCTCTTCCCGCCCAATGCCGCTGAAAAATGAACCATCGCCGTTAATGAATTTGGAAATACAATTTAGTCTACTATATTTGTAGACTTGTATAAATCTATTGACCCTTTAAAATCTCACTTTATGTCCAGGAAGTTACATTTTGAAACATTGCAGGTCCACGCAGGATATAACCCCGACCCTACCACCAAATCGGCTGCGGTACCTATTTACCAGACAACATCCTATACTTTTGACAATGCAGAGCATGCGGCTGATTTGTTTGAGCTGAAGCAATTTGGCAACATCTACACCCGCATCATGAACCCCACCACTGATGTGTTTGAAAAGAGGGTGGCTGCACTGGAAGGCGGTGTAGGTGCGCTGGCTGTAGCTTCCGGACAGGCGGCTCAATTTATTGCCCTTCATAACATCCTGTTGCCGGGAGACAACTTTGTAACGTCATCTTATCTCTATGGCGGTACCTATAACCAGTTTAAGGTAAGCTTTAAAAGGATCGGTGTGGAAGCACGTTTTGCAGACCTCGACAACCTGGAAACCTTCGAAAAACAAATCGATGAAAATACCAAAGCTATATATGTAGAAACCATCGGCAACCCTGGTTTCGCTATCCCTGATTTCGAAAAACTGAGTGCTATCGCCCGTAAGCATGATCTGCCGCTGGTTGTAGACAATACCTTCGGGGCTGCAGGCTATCTGAGCCGTCCGCTGGACCACGGCGCCAACGTTGTAGTACAGGCGGCTACCAAATGGATAGGCGGACATGGTACCAGTATCGGCGGTGTGATTGTTGACGGTGGTAATTATAACTGGGGCAATGGTAAGTTCAAACAGTTCAGTGAGCCGGATGACGCATATCATGGTATGAAGTTCTGGGAGGTATTTGGCAGCCATAGTCCGTTCGGCAACATCGCCTATATCATCCGCGCCCGTGTGACCGGCCTTCGCAGCTGGGGGCCAGCACTGGCTCCGCAGAACTCCTTCC